>CAVPRW010000014.1:0-314868 GCA_963707985.1 uncultured Nitrospinota bacterium
TCTGGCCTCGGGGGCATCGGCCAGGCCTTTGCTCAGCTCCGCTACGAGAATTACGCGTTGCTCACCGGCTACCGCCAGCTCGTCAATCAGGGCTTTGTTAACCCGCAGGACAACCGCATGATCCCCAACGCCTTTGAGGGCGCCACCCTGACGGGCGCGTTCGGCCCAATGGAGTACTACCTCGGCTACCTGACCGCGATGAAGCGGCGGAACGTCGACACCTTCGACAATATGGCCACGGTCGCCGGGGTCACAACCGGGCAGAACCGCGGACTGGTCCTGACCAGCCTGAACTTCACTGCCGCTCAGGGACCGGCAAGCTTTGCGCCGCTCAAGGGATTGGAGGTCTATCTCGGGAACTACTACGTGCCGGACGTCTTCAACACCCTGTATCTGAACCCGGAGTATCGGCTCAAGCTCACCGACGACTGGCGCCTCCAGTTTGGCATCCAGTACTTTGACCAGCGGAGCGTGGGCGGCGAGTTTCTGGGGGACTTCTCGACGTGGCAAGTGGGCTCCCGCATTGAGGTGGGCTGGCGCGGGCTCGGATTCTTGGCGATGATGTCGGCCACGGGGTCTGACGCCGGCATTCGCTCGCCGTATGGTGCCTGGCCCGGCTATATCTCGCTGCTCGAAACCGACTTCAACCTGGCCAACGAAAAGGCCTGGGAAGCCGGAGTCACCTTTGACTGGGGCGGGTCGACCTTCGAATCCGTGAAGGTCCCTGGGCTCTGGACCTCGCTCCTCTACGCCGAAGGCTTCGACATCAAGGCCCAAGCGCAGGACGTCCCAGTGGGCAAGCGACGGGAGCTCGATCTCTTCACCGTCTTTCGCCCCCCGCAGCTGCCCGGTTTCCGTTTCCGCTTCCTCAGCTCCATTATTCAGCAGGAGGGCAACAGCCAGATCTTCTACGACTTCCGGATCATCCTGGACTACGATCTTCCACTCTTCTAACCGTCTGCGAAGCCCTCGGCGGATCATCATCGTATGAGAAGGGCACCCAGCATGACGATGTCACAACGGATAGTGATAGGCTCGAAGGTTGCGTCTCCCTGTTCAGGTATTGAGGAGGACACTCATGGACATCATCCTGGAAACCGCATCCCCAGAACAGCTCCGGACGGACGTGCTCGTCGTCGGCGCCTTCGCCGATGGTCCTCTCCCCCCTTGCACACGGACGATCGACGAGGTCTCGAAGGGAAAACTAGCCGCGCTCATCAAGCGGGGCGACCTCGAGGCGAAGGCGGGCGCCTCGCTGCTGCTGTATGACCCACCCGGCGCCGCAGCGGAGCGAGTCTTGCTGGTCAGTCTCGGGGCCCGCGACCGGTTCGACGACCAGGCATTCCGCAACGCGCTCGGCGGCGCGGCCAAGGCTCTCGCCGGTGGCCCGGCCAAGAACGCGGCGGTGACGCTCGCCGAGATCGATTTGCCCGGCCGTTCGCTGGCCTGGCGACTAGAGCAGGCGAGTTGCGTGCTCGCCGATAGCGCCTACAGATACGACGCCCCCGGCACGGGAAGGGCGTCGCCACAGGATCGCGGCGTGCGCACCATCAGCCTGCTGGTCGCGGACAAGGCCAACCCGGAGCTCGAGCGTGCCGTGCGTCGCGGTCAGGCAGTGGCCGAGGGTATGGCCCTCACGAAGGATCTCGGCAACCTCGGGGGCAACGTCTGCAACCCGGCCTATCTGGCCCAAACCGCGCAGGCGCTGGGCCAGGAGTTCAAATTCGCGGTCGACGTGCTCGAGCGCGACGACATGGAGAAGCTCGGCATGGGCTCGGCTCTGTCAGTGGGCCGTGCGTCGTATAATCCCTGCAAGTTCATCGTCATGCACTACCGCGGCGGCGAGGCGACGGCCAAGCCCATCGTGCTGGTCGGTAAGGGCCTCACCTTCGACACCGGCGGCATCTCGCTCAAACCGGGCGCCGATCTGGACGAGATGAAATACGACATGAGCGGGGGCGGGGCCGTGCTCGGCGTGTTCAAGACCATCGCCCGCCTGGCGTTACCGATCAACGTCATCGGCATCGTTCCAGCGGTCGAGAACATGCCCGGCGGCAACGCCTGTCGGCCGGGCGACGTCGTCACTTCGATGTCCGGTCAGACCATCGAGATTCTCAACACCGATGCCGAAGGCCGCCTTGTGCTGTGCGACGCCCTGACCTACGCCGAGCGCTTCGCACCGGCCTGCGTCATCGACATCGCCACCCTCACCGGCGCCTGCGTGATTGCGCTCGGTAGTTTCGCCAGCGGTCTCTTCGCCAACGACGACGCCCTCGCCACTGAACTGTTGGCGTGCGGTGCCGACTCGGGCGATCGCGCCTGGCAGCTGCCGCTGTGGGACGACTACCAGGTGCAGCTCAAGAGCAACTTCGCCGACATGAGCAATCTCGGTGGGCGCCCCGCCGGTGCGGTCACCGCGGCCTGCTTCCTCGCTCGCTTCACCAAGGCGTACAAGTGGGCACACCTGGACATCGCCGGGACCGCCTCGGTATCGGGCGACGCCAAGGGGGCCACCGGTCGTCCCGTCCCGCTGCTGTCGGAGTTCCTGATCCGGCGGGCCGGCGCCAAGGCGGGCTGAGGGGGAGTCGACGTACACCCTGCCATTGCTCTGAGAGGAAATCGGCGATGCCTAGGTCTACTGGTTGGACAACACATGACGACTGATCTTGTGGTGGTACTCGTTCTGCTCGCGGCCGCGATCGCGATGTTCGCGATCAACAAGCCCCGCATGGACGCCGTTGCGCTGATCATGCTGACGGCGCTGCCCTTCACCGGCGTGATCAGCATGGGCGAGGCGCTGGCTGGCTTCAGCGATGCCAACATCGTCCTGATCGGAGCCTTGTTCGTCATCGGCGATGGCCTGGTACGGACGGGTGTAGCCCAACGGCTCGGCGACTGGCTTATCAAGAAGGCTGGCAGCAGTGAGACCCGGCTGCTCGCGTTGCTCATGGTAGCCGTGGCTGGGCTCGGCGCTTTCATGAGCTCAACAGGGGTCATTGCGATTTTCATTCCGGTGGCGCTGCGCATCGCCCAGAACACCGGCTTGGCGCCGAGGCGGCTCATGATGCCGCTTTCCGTCGCGGCCCTGATCAGCGGCATGATGACCCTGGTCGCAACGGCGCCGAACCTCGTCGTCAACAGCGAGCTCGTCCGTTATGGCGCGGACGGGTTTCATTTCTTTAGCTTTACGCCGTTCGGCGTGCCGGTGCTGATTTTGGGCATCATCTATATGCTTTTCACGCGCCGCTGGCTCACTGTCACGTATCAGAAAGAGGCCGACGGCACCCGACAGCCGAGCCTCCGCGACTGGATCGAGACGTACAAGCTTGCGGACCGCGAATATCGGCTCCGCGTGACGGAACGGTCGCCGCTCGTGGGCAAAACCCTGGCAGAGCTCGACCTACGAGGCTCCTCCGGTGCCGACATCGTCGCCATCGAGCGTAACCGGAGGTTCTCCAGAGACGTCATCGGTGCCACAAAGAAGACCGAGCTACAAGTCAACGACATCCTGCTCGTCGACCTGTTTGTGCCGACGATCGACATCGAAGCGCTCCGGCAACGATTGGCGCTGGAGGCGTTGCCGCTCACCGGTGCATACTTCAGCGACCGCTCGCAGGAGATCGGCATGGCAGAGGTCATGGTCGCCGCCGACTCCGAGCTCGTCGGCAAGACGATTATTGACGTCCAGTTCCGTAGTCGCTATCGGCTCACCGTAATCGGTCTGCGCCACGGCAGCGTTGCGGTCGAGCGCGGGCTTCTGCACACGCCACTGCGCATCGGCGACACGTTGCTGCTGATCGGCCCCTGGAAGGACATCGAGCAGCTGCGGTCCGACTCGACCAATCTGCTCATCCTCAACCTCCCGGCCGAGCTTGAGGAAGTGCTTCCGGTGGCCGGCAGGGCACCTCAGGCGCTCCTCTGCCTGGTGCTCATGGTGGGTCTGATGGTCAGCGGCCTCGTGCCGAACGTGCAGGCCGCCCTCATCGCCTGTCTGCTGATGGGAGCCCTGGGCTGCGTCGACCTGGAGAGCGCCTATCGCTCGATCCACTGGAAAAGCCTGGTGCTGATCGTCGGGATGCTCCCCTTTTCCCTTGCTCTGCAGCGAACCGGTGGCGTTGAACTGGCGGCCGATGCGCTACGGGCCCTCACCGGCGGTGCGGGCACCTATGCAGTGCTCGGCAGCCTCTTTGTCGTCACCACCTTGCTTGGGCTCTTCATCTCCAACACCGCTACCGCCGTGTTGATGGCCCCAGTCGCTCTGGCGATCGCCGACGACTTGCAGGCGTCGCGCTACCCCTTCGCGATGATCGTGGCACTTGCCGCATCCACGGCATTCATGACCCCGATCTCGTCGCCGGTGAACACGCTGGTGGTCGCCCCGGGCAACTATACCTTCGGCGACTTTGTACGCATCGGTGTGCCCTTCTCGGTGATCGTCGCGGTCGTTAGCGTCATCCTAGTGCCCTGGCTGCTGCCGCTCCACTAGCGTGCAATCGGGTTCGTCAGACGGGAAGCTCATGCCCCTTGCGGGTCGACCGAGCCCAGCTCGATGCTCTGACTGATTGGGATCCGGGCCAGGCAACCGACCTGTCCACCAAGCGGGGCTCGCTGCACGTGAGCACCAAAGATCTGGCGGGAATGGGCGCAGAAGCAGTTCCACTCCCGCGGTCTGCTTGCCGTAGGCAAGAGATGCCTGTCCGAGTTGGGACATGAACTGGAGCAGTAAATTCGTGTCGATGTGAGCCGCTGGCACACCTTGTCGTCCTGCCGCCGACGCGGGTGTCCTGGGAAATGTCAGCAAAATTCATCATTGACACGTACGAGCCTGGTAGCATATAAATGCCGTCAATGCCACCCGACGGTGCCGCGCCCGAAGGGATTCCCGAGGGCGGGGTGGGTCGGAGCGGTTCTCCAGTGGGAGCAGCTGCGGGTGGGGGCCTATGGGCCTGATGCGACGAGGTTAGTTTCATGGCCACATGGGTCGCCGCTCCGCCGCCCATCCGGCCTCCACACCGTAGACGCGTCCCGGGGCGGGCGGGGATGGACGCGGTGTCACGGTTCCCGGCCGGCGGGTGCTTGCCAGCCGGGGTGCTTGGGCGAGCTTCCCGATCGGGGGCTCGCAAGGAGGGCCTGCTATGACTGCCGTCACGAGGGCCGGTGCCGAAGTCAACATCACACCGTCGATCCAGCGATCCGCCGCGGTGACGATCAGAGTGTCCACGTCTGTGCCGACGGGGGTCGGCTGGGTTGGGGTGCCTGTCGGGGTCGACGGTGCCGTGCCCGGCCAGCTCGGCCTGAACCGGGCCACATTGGTGGCGTTGGGGTTCGATGGCCAGGTGGGGCAGACCCTGGTGGTGCCGCGACCTGACGGCCCACCTGTCGTGGCAGTCGGCATCGGGGTCCCGGCAGAGCTCAATGAGTCCCGCTTGCGGGAGGCGTCCGCGGCGTATGCGCGCGCGGCAAGCGCGTCAGCCCAGCTGATCACGACGCTGGCGGACGTGGGGCATGTGCCGCCGGCTGCGGCCGGGCAAGTGGTCGTCGAGGGGGTATTGCTAGCCCGCTACCACTACGACGCGTTCAAGCCGGAGGCGTCCGGTCCCCCGCTGACGGTGCTCACGCTGGTCGTGGCGGCCGAGCGGGTCGAGGCGGTGACCCAGGGGGCCGATCGAGGCCGGCAATTGGCCGCGGCCGCCCAACTCGCCCGCGACCTCGTCAACACGCCGCCGGCGTACCTGACCGCCAGACGGATGGCCGAGGTGGCGACCGGCATTGCCGCCGACCGGGGGCTCAGCATCGAGGTGTTCGATAAAGAGGCGTTGCTCCATCTTGGTTGCGGGGGTCTGCTGGGGGTCAATGCCGGCAGCGTCGAGCCGCCGCGCATGATCAAGCTGACCTATCGGCCGACGGGGGCCGGTGGCAGGCCAATCCAGGCAAACGGGCACCTCGCCCTGGTGGGGAAAGGCATCACGTACGACTCGGGCGGGATCAACCTGAAGCCGGGTGATTCCATGCACGGCCTGATGAAGATGGACATGTCGGGTGCGGCCGCCGTGCTGGCGGCGATGTCCGCCCTGGCCGGACTCGGGTGCCAGACGACGGTCACCGGCTATCTGATGTGTACCGACAACATGCCGTCGGGGTCGGCGCAGAAGATGGGCGACGTGCTTACCATCCGCGGCGGGAAGACGGTCGAAGTCCTCAACACCGACGCCGAGGGTCGGCTAGTCATGGCGGACGCACTTGTGCTGGCGGTCGAAGAGCACCCTGATGCCATCGTGAACATCGCTACCCTCACGGGGGCGTGTTTACGGGCACTCGGTGACCAGATTGCTGGCCTGTTCAGCAACCACCAGCGTTTTGCCGACCAAATTGTAGGGGCGTCGCACCGCACCGACGAGTCGGTATGGCAGTTACCGTTAGACAAGCGTTACCGCAAACAAATCGACTCTCCCATTGCAGACCTGAAGAACATGGGCGGCGAGCACCCTGGGGCGATCACCGCCGCGCTGTTCCTGGCTGAGTTTGTCGGCACCGTGCCGTGGGCGCACCTCGATATCTGCGGTCCGATGTACTCCGAGGCGGACGAGTCGTGGCGCCCCAAGGGCGCGACCGGCTTCGGTACCCGGCTGCTCATCGACCTCGCACTGCAGTTCACCCCGCCCGTATCCTCAAGCTGAATGAGGAAGCAGGAACACACCGGGCCCATCCTTGACCAGCGTGGAGAATTAGACTGAAATCAGCACCAAGTACATCCGCGGCCTAGCTGTATGAGGCCTTCTATATATACCAGTGCCCATGAACGTCCACGACGAAGACGCAGTGCCCTTGAGGCCCTTGAAAAGAGGAGGAAGCTTTGATGCGACGCTCGATGTTCCTGCTGCTCGTGGCCGTCGGCTTGTGGCTTCTGCCGGCCGAAGCGGTGACAAGTGACGACTTTTTGATGCAGAACACACAGGATCTGGTAGACCTATGTTCCGTGAAGCCGGGTGAGCCGCTTTATGATGCAGCCATGGGATATTGTTTTGGCTACACGATGGGGGCTTTTCAATACTATCAGGCATACACGGGCAACATATCGCAGGACGCCTTTGTCTGCATGCCTGAGCCAACTCCGGCACGGGCGGATATCATACAATGGTTCTTGGCCTGGGCTCGAGACAATCCGAGCTATATGACTGAACGGCCGGTGGACGGTTTTTTCCGGTTCTTGATGGCCACCTGGCCATGTCGACGGTAGCCTGTTGGGATGGGCGACGTAGGCGTGAAGGAGCACTGGCGGCACGAGCACACAGCGAGCACACAGAAAGGAGACCCCGTTGCGATATCTCATGCGTATCTTGCTAGCAGGGCTTGTAGCAAGCACGGTTGCCATCGGCGGCTGTGCCGGCCTGAGTGAAACCGAGCAGCGCACTCTCACGGGTGGGGCCGCTGGGGCCGCCGGTGGGGCAGTCATCGGGGCGCTCGCCGGCAATGCCGGATTGGGCGCGGCCATTGGAGGTGGAGCAGGCTTGGCGGGTGGGTTCCTCTTCGGGAGGCATGAAGAGTCCAGGCGGGCTGCATACCAGCAGGGCGTGGCAGATGGCATGCGACAAGCCCAGCAGTCTGGCGCCCGCTGACGCGACCGCGAGGCGAAGGTAGCTCACCGCGAGTCGCCGTGCATGCCGCCTCGCCCAATGGAGGGTCACGTATCCAACTGTCAGCTCACCCTGTACACCGATGATAGCGGTGATGAAACCGGGACACACGTCGCCACCTTGGAGAAGGACTCCCGACGCATCGAGCACCTGGGCTTGACGCACGCTGGGTCAGTCCTCTGACGATCCGGGAGGAGAATGCTCACATGCGCATCTGGAACCTGCGGCGTGGCGACGCCGACGACAACCGGACGAGTCCGGAGGGTCGCGGTTTACGGGGCCTCCTCCTCTCAGCCGTGCTGGAATTCAACTATCTGCAGGCGGCGATCGGTTTTCTGGCGCTTGTCATCGGACCAGCTCTGCTGGTCGGCATTATGCCGTCGGTGGTGGTCACCTATGGCCGCCTGACGATCCAGACCGCGATGTCGGCCGGGGACAGTCTGATCGTCGCGCTCGTCCTGTTGGTGGTGCTGGGGGCAGCAGCGCTCTGGATCGGCCGGCCGCTCTTGGCCATGGCGCTCGACAACTTTTGGCATCTGCATTATACCTTGGTGTTTCCGCTCTTCGTGGCACTCCGCGAGGTTCTGCGGGTGCTGGCTGAAGGTTACGGGGCCGATCACCCTTCCGGACCAGCTCGATCGAGGACGCCGGATCGGTACCGTTCTGGCCGCCCTGTTCTTCGCTGGCGGGGGACTGACACTGGCCTTTTCGTCGAGATTTCATTCGGCCTCCAGCTTGTCGATGTCGAGCACGTCCGTGTGTGGGCCGTGGTCCAGGCAGCATTGGGCAACGCAGCGGTGGTCCTGGGACTGTCTACGACCGTCGAGAGCCTGTATTGGATTGGGCGTGAGCTCGACGCTCAGGGGCCCGGCTCGCAACTGGGTGCCACCCCCGTCGAATGCCAACGCGTCAGTCGTGCACGTTGCGCACCTGTCGGATCTACATGTGGTCGGCGAGCGCTACGGCTATCGTATGGAGGCGGGGACGCGCGGCCCACGCGGCAACCGGTGCATTCGTCACGCCTGGCGTAAGCTCGCCGCGATCCATGCGTTGACGCCCGTGGATCGGGTCTTCATGACCGGCGATATCACGGATGCTGGGACGCGCGCCGAATGGGCGGAGTTCATTGATCTGCTCCGAGGCTGTCCCGAGTTGCGAGCACGGATGTCGTTCGTGCCTGGCAACCACGATGTGAATATCGTCGACCGCACCAACCCAGCGCGTTTCGATCTGCCCTGGAGCCTGGGCCAGTCGCTCCGCAAGCTCCGCGTCGTGCTGGCGCTCGACACCATCCAGGGTGGGCGCACCCACGTGGTTGACCACGTCTCCGGCGCAGTCGGACCATTGCTCAGGGACTACCTGCGCGAAGGTGACCGCGCCGTGCGGCTACGTGCACTGGCGCAACGCGGCACGGTGCGGGGACGCAGGGAGATGACAAAAGTTTGGGACGCGATCTTTCCATTGGTCGAACTCCCGCAAGCGGATGAGGGATACGGGGTCATCCTCCTCAACTCGAATGCCCGCAGTCACTTCGCGCTCACTAACGCCATTGGCGTTGTCGATCCGTCGCAGCTCAAGGCGCTGAAGTTGGTCCTCCAAAATCATCCCCATCACGCCTGGATCATCCTACTCCATCATCACGTCGTCGAGCATCCGGGGGATACGATCAGTCTGCACGAGCGCATTGGTCTCGCACTGGTCAATGCCCCAGACGTCCTGGACGTGCTCGCGCCCCACGCCTCGCGTATCCTCGTGCTCCACGGCCATCGGCATCGGGATTGGATCGGGGCCTATGGCGATGTGATGCTGTGCTCCGCGCCATCGGTGGCTTTAGGCGCCGATGCTGCGGATAAGTATCGGGGGAGCTTTCATGTGCACGAACTCGCCTTCGACGCTGGTGGAGGTGTGCAACTGACCAAAACGGAGCGTGTAAAAGTTGTGTAGCCGTGAGAGCATGTGTGCTCTGCTCAGCTGGTTGCAACGAAGTCAAAGTCCACCAGCCAACGGTAATGGCGCTTAACACCAGCAGCTTTCCTCTCCGACACCCGATCCGGAGGCCTGAAGGTTATGGCAACTCAAGCGGTTTCGCCTGCAAGCGCAGAGGCAGAAGTGCGGGACTCGTGGGTCCCGATGATCGTCATCGCCATGGGCCAGATGCTGATGTCATTCAATGTCGCAGCGATTCCGGTCTCCATGGGTGGGATGGTCGCCAGCTTCAACACCCCTCCCACCACCGTGGGGACGGCGGCGGAGGCGGTCCGCATCAATACGGAGTCACGCCTCCGGGCGCTCAAGATCGGCTTTCTGGTGCTGTCGGGTCTGGCTCTGCTCGCGCTCATTCCTTGCGGCTGGCTGCCCGATTACAGGCCCGGCGAAATACCCAGCGGTCCCCCCTCGGGGAAAGAGGATCGCAGCTAACCTCGATCCTGGGGTGATGACGCGCGATGGTTCGCCCGCATCACTCAGACCATGAGACCGCGGGCGAAACCCACGCGCGGAGAGGAGAGGCAGTGATAAAAGCCAGAAATTGCGGTCGCAGGGGCTTCAGTCCACTCCTGCCGATCGCCTTGTCGGTCATCTATCTCGCCGTCGGGTGCTCGCGGCAGGAACCACCTCGTTCAGAGGTGGTTCGCCCCGTGAAAACGATGGTCGTGATCGCCGGAGATGAAAATCATGTACGCTCCTTCCCTGGAAGGGTTGAAGGGTCGAAAAGCGTCGAGCTCGCCTTCCAGGTACCAGGACTGCTGGTCAGACTGCCGGTCAAGGAGGGACAAAACGTCGCCAAAAACGAGCTGATCGCCCAGCTGCGGCAGGATGAATTTCAAGCCCGACTGCAGGGTGTGCAAGGCCAACTCGACCAGGCTCGGACCGCCCTTAGTGCGCTGCGACAGGGGGAACGCCCCGAAGAGCGGATGCGTCGGGAAGCGCAGGTGCGGGCGGCCGAGGCGAGGCTCGCGAACGCCCGCACGGAATTTGAGCGCCACGTGCGGCTGATGCGCTCGAATGCCGTCTCGCGCGCCGATTACGAGCGCGCAGAAACCGCCTATCGCGTGGCCCAGGAAGACCACAGGGCAGCTCTCCAAGTCCGCGAGCAGGGAACCATTGCCCGTCAGGAGGACATCGAGGGCCAGGAGGCCCAGGTTCGCGTTCTGGAGGGCCGCCTGGTCGAAGCGAACGTCCAGCTTGAGGATTCCACGCTACGCGCCCCCTACGACGGCGTGATCGCCCGGCGCTTCGTCGAGGAGCGGCAAAACATTCGGGCGAAGGAGCCAGTGGTACAGTTCCAAGACGTGGAAGAGATCGATATCGCCCTGGACGTGCCGGAGACGATCATGATCGCTGACATGCGCTCGGCCGACATGGTACAAATGGTGGCCACGTTCAGCAGCGCGCCTGGACTTGAGTTTCCAGTGCGTATTAAGGAGATTGCGCAAGTCGCAGACCCCATGACACAGACCTTCCAAGTCCGTGTCGCCATGAAGTCCCCCCCCGGTATGAATGTGCTGCCGGGTATGACGGCCACGGTCAGCCTCACTTACCGTCGTGCCAGGATCCTGGACGAGCGGATTCTCGTGCCCATCTCCGCCGTTTTCAAGGACGCTGCGGGCGAACAAGTGGCGTGGATCATCGGACCGGATCAAACCGTCATACGCCGCCCAGTGAAACTCGGCGAGGCGACGGGCGGCCAGATCGAAATCGTTGAGGGACTACAACCCGGCGACCGTATCGCTGTGGCGGGGGTGACGTTCCTGCGCGAAGGCATGAAGGTTCGCGATCTGGGTGGCGCACTCGGAGGTGGCCAGTCATGAGTCCCGGCGAATTCTCCGTCCGCAATAACCGTGTTGTTTACGTGGCCATGCTCTTCGTCCTCGTCGGCGGGATCGTCGCATATCAACAGATGGGTCGGCTCGAGGATCCGGAGTTTACCATTAAGGAAGCGCTGATCATCACGCCATACCCTGGGGCCAGCGCCGAAGAGGTCGCCAAAGAAGTCACCAACCCGATCGAAAGCGCCCTGCAGCAGCTCGGACAGCTCAAGCGGGTCGATTCGGAGTCCTCGCGCGGCATGTCAGTGGTCACCGCCGTCATCAAGGATCGGTTCCATAAAGAGGCGATCCCCCAGGTGTGGGACGAGCTGCGTCGCAAGATTGGAGATGTCCAACCGCAGCTGCCGCCCTCAGTACGCGGCAGGTCGATGGTGCTCGACGATTTTGGCGATGTCTACGGCATCTTCCTGGCCATTACCGGCGACGGCTATTCGGTCTCCGAGCTGCGCCGCTATGCCGAGTTCCTGCGTCGCGAGCTGCTGTTAGCGCCGAACGTCAAGAAAGTCGAGTTCTTCGCCGCCCAGCGGGAAGTCGTGTTCCTGGAAATCTCTCGGCAACGCTTGGCCCAGCTCGGCATCAACGAGGAGCAAATTTACAGCCACCTGCAGGCGAGGAACGTTGCCGCCGACGGCGGGCGCGTGCGCGTCGGAGATCAGCACATCGCGCTCGATCCGCAAGGCGGTTTCCGCTCGGCCGATGACATGCTGGATCTCGTGATTGGATCCGACCAGACGGGCCGCCAGCTCTTCCTCAGGGACGTTGCCTCGCTGCAGCGCGACGATCAGGACCCGCCGCGCCGTTTGCTGCGGTACGATGGCAAGCCGGCGATCGGCCTGGGGATTTCCACCGTGCAGGGGGGCAACGTGGTGACGATGGGCGAGGGCGTACGGCGAACGCTCGAGGGGCTCAAACCCTACCAGCCGCTCGGTATCGAAATCGGCGAGATCAACTTCCAGCCCGATGCGGTCACCGCGGCCACCAGCGAGTTCGTCTTTAATCTGGGCAAGGCGGTCAGCATCGTCTTCGTGGTGCTCCTGTTTGCCATGGGTCGCAAGACCGGGCTGATTATCGGCATGGTGCTATTCCTGACGATTATGGCGACGTTCCTCGTCATGTATATGAAGGGTGACCTCCTGCTGGAGCGCATCTCCTTGGGGGCGCTCATCATTGCTTTGTGCATGCTCACGGATAATGCGATCATCGTCATCGAGGGGATTAAGGTCGGTATCGAAGCCGGCGAGGACAAGCTCAAGGTGGTCCGCGAGGTCGTCGGGGAAAATCAGTGGCCGCTCTTCGGAGCGACGGCCATCGGCGTCATCGCCTTCGCGGCGATCGGTCTGTCGGAAGACAGCACCGGGGAGTATACCAACTCGCTCTTCTGGGTCATCCTGATTTCCCTGAGCCTGAGTTGGATTTCGTCGGTCACCGTCACGCCGCTCCTGAGTTACCTGTTCTTCAAACCGATCGTTAGTGGGGCATCCGGCAACAGTGATCCATACAGCGGCCTGCCGTTTCGGCTTTACCGGCGGTTGCTGGTTCTGGCGCTCCGCTTCCGGTGGGCGGTGGTGGTCCTTTCCATTGGAGCATTCGCCGCGGCGTTGTACGGCTTCACCAAGGTCGATCAGAGCTTTTTCCCGCCAGCGACCCGGCCGCAATTCATGGTGGATACCTTTCTGCCATCCGCCACCCACATCCGCGACTCGGAGGCGTTCGCCAGCGACGTCCAGCGCTACATCCAGGCTCTGCCCGGCGTCACCCATGTCACGTCATTCATCGGCGGCGGCGGTCTGCGCTTCATGCTCGTCTACAGTCCGGAAGGGGAGAACCGAGCCTTCGTGCAGTTCCTGGTCGATGTCGATGATTGGAGGAAGATCGACGGATTGCTGGCCGACATCCAGAGGCATTTGGACGAGCGGCACCCGAACGCCAACTCCATCGCTGAAAAGTTTCTCCTGGGCCCGGGCGCGGGCGGGCGCATTCAGGCGCGGTTCCGAGGCCCCGATCCCGCACAACTGCGCGCACTCGCCGATCAGGCGAAGCGAGTTCTCGTAGACGACGGCGGGACGGTGGCCGTGCGCAGCGACTGGCGTGAGCGTGAAAAAGTCATCCGTCCCGACCTGCTCGAGCTCCAGGCACGCCGCAACGGCATCACGCGCGCTGAGGTGGCTCAGGCTCTGGAAAGCAGCTTTGAAGGGCGTGTGGTCGGCTTCTACCGCGAGCCTGGCAGTGTGGGCACGGGAGTTTATCCGCAGGAGACGCGGATGCTGCCAATCATCGCCCGCCCGCCCCTGGCCGAGCGCGAGGACGTCTCGGCGATCAACAGCCTGCAGATCTGGAGCCCGGTTGCCGGGCGGATGATCCCCATGAATCAGGTCACTTCCGGCGCCGAGGTCGTCTGGGAAGACCCGATCGTGATGCGCCGCGATCGCTTCCCGACGCTCACCGTCCACGCCGATCCGCGGTCCGGTCTGCCCAGCCAGTTGTTCGACCGGGTGCGCTCGAAGATCGAGCAGATCGAGCTGCCTCCAGGCTATGCGCTCGAATGGGGGGGCGAGTATGAGGATTCCCGCGCCGCCCGCGCCGCCCTGGCTCAGCCACTCCCCTATGTGCTGGCGCTCATGGTGTTCATCGTCGTATGTCTATTCAATTCGATCCGCACCACGGTCCTGATTTGGCTGATCATGCCGCTGATGATCATCGGCGTGACAACAGGGCTGCTACTCACGGGCATGCCGTTCGGGTTTATGGCCCTTTTGGGCGTGCTCGCCGTGGGTGGCGAGCTGATCAAGACCCAGATCGTGGTCCTAAGCAAAGTCCTGACCGAGAGCGACAAGGGGAAGACACCCTATCAAGCGATCCTGGAGGGGGGCATCAGCAAGATGCGACCGGTGTGTATGGTCGTGTTGACCACTGTCCTCGGGATGATCCCCCTGCTGGTGGACCCGTTCTTCGGGGCGATGGCGGTGTGCATCATGTTCGGACTGACGTGCGCCGCTATCCTGGCGTTGATACTGACGCCGGTGCTGTATGCCATCTTCTTTCGCATCCATGATCCGGCTGTCTCGACGTCGAGAGCGCACCCGATGCACAGACCCGTGGAAGTGAAGGGAACGTAGCTCTTGTGGCTCAAGAGAACCCTCCTGTCTGAGCTGAAACGGCGCTACCTCCAAGCCTGCCTCAGGGGGGCCGTGGAGGCTGCCTGTCCCCGAGCGTACCGGGCACCATCAGTTTCCGGCGGAGGTGCAGCAGTTCTTGCCTGAGCAGCTGCGTAACATCCGGGATGAGGCTTACCTCTACCGGCGTAAGTTCAACGTTGCCGCAAAGGAGTAAACAGATGAACACAGCGGTGAACGTGACGCCCCAGAGCAGGGGTACGGCTTGGCATGCCATGGCCACCGAGGAGGTGCTGCGGCGGCTCGACAGCACCGTCCAGTCGGGCCTTGAGGCCGACGAGGTCCCGCGCCGCCTCGAGCAGTACGGCAGCAACAAGCTGCCGGAAGGGCGCAAGCAGGGACCATTCATGCGGTTCCTCATGCAGCTGAACAACGTCCTGGTGTATGTGCTGCTTGGCGCCGGCTTCGTCAAGCTGATGGTCGGCCTCTGGCTCGACGCGGCGATCATTCTGGGTGTGGTGCTTATCAACGCGTTGCTCGGTTTCATTCAGGAAGGGAAAGCGGAGAAGGCCCTGGACTCGATCCGCAACATGCTGTCCGGAGAGGCCAGGACCGTGCGCGGCGGGCAGACTCGCCTGATCCCAGCGGAGGAGCTGGTCCCCGGCGACATCGTGCTGCTCGAGTCCGGCGACCGGATCCCCGCGGACCTTCGCCTGATCGACGTGAAGAATTTACGAACGGAAGAGGCAGCGCTCACCGGCGAGTCGGTGCCCATCGACAAGACCACGGACCCGGTGTCCGAGAAGGCCACCGTCGGCGATCGAGAGGGCATGGCCTTCTCCGGAACGCTGGTCGCCTCTGGGCGTGGCACGGGGGTGGTCGTCGGGACGGGAGCCGAGACGGAATTGGGCCGCATCAACCAGATGATCGCCGCGGTCAGTCCACTCGAGACCCCGCTGCTGCGTCAGATCAAGAAGTTCGGCTACGCGATCACCGCCGTCATCGGGGTGGTGAGTGTGATCGTGTTCATGTTCGGCAGATGGGTGCGGGAGATGCCTTTCGTTGACATCTTCCAGGCGGTCGTCAGCATCGCGGTCTCAGTCATTCCGGAGGGGTTGCCGGCGCTCATCACCGTCACGTTGGCAATCGGCGTCCAGCGCATGGCCCAACGTCACGCTATCATCCGGCGCCTTCCAGCCGTCGAAACCCTCGGCTCGGTGTCCCGAATATGCTCCGACAAGACCGGCACGCTCACCCTCATGGAGATGATGGTCGTCTCGGCCGTCACCGCTGAATCAGCTTCCCAAGTGACCGGGCAAGGCTATGCCGCGGAGGGCCAGATCTTGAAGGACGGGAAGCCCGCCGGCGACGATCCGGTGCTGACGCTCATGGGCCGCGTCTCGATGCTATGCAACGATGCGGAGCTGTTACAGCAGGAGGGAGTCTGGAAGGTGGAGGGCGATCCGACCGAGGGGGCGCTGTATCCGTTCGCCACCAAACTCGGGCTGGAACGGCAAGTCGAACAAGCGGCGTATCCCCGGATCGACGTCATCCCCTTTGAATCGGAACACAAATTCATGGCTACGCTGCACAAGGACGCAGCCGGCAAGGAGGTGCTGCTGGTCAAGGGCGCCCCGGAAGTCATCCTCGACCATTGCGATCGGCAGCAGACCGGGAGCGGAGAGCACATGCCGATCGCGCGCGACCATTTCATGATGGAATCGGACCGGCTTGCAGCGCAAGGGGAGCGCGTGCTGGGCCTGGCATGGCTGGAGAACCCGGGCGTCCGAGCGGGGACTCTTAGTGCGGCGGATCTACCAAAGAACCTGGTACTGCTCGGTCTGATCGGTCTCTTGGATCCGCCGCGCGAGGAGGCCATCGAGGCCGTGAAGGAGTGTCACGACGGCGGTATCCGGGTGACGATGATCACCGGCGATCACAAGATCACCGCCGCGGCGATCGCCAAGATGCTGGGCATTGGTGATGGCAGGACCGCGATCACAGGAGCCGAGATCGAAGACATGGATACCGCCACGTTGCAAGAGTCCGTGCGCGACGTCGACGTGTTTGCGCGCGCCAGCCCCGAGCACAAGATTCGGCTCGTGGATGCGATCCAGGCGAACAAGCAGATCGTGGCGATGACCGGCGATGGGGTGAACGACGCGCCGGCGCTCAAGAAAGCCGATATTGGCGTCGCCATGGGAATCAAGGGCACGGAGGTGACGAAGGAGGCGGCTGAGATGGTGCTCGCCGACGACAACTTCGCCTCGATCACGGCAGCTGTCAAGGAAGGGCGTACGGTCTACAACAACATCGAGAAGGCCATGCTCTTCATGCTGCCGACGAACGTCGCGCAGGCGCTCGTCATCATGGCGGCTATTTTCGTGGGCTTCACCGCGCCGATCACGGCGCCGCAGATCCTCTGGGTCAACATGGTGACGTCCGTCGCGCTCGGGCTGGTGCTCTCCTTCGAGCCGCACGAGCTCGATGTCATGCAGTTGCCGCCGCGCGCGGTCTATCGTCCAATCGTCGACAGCTTCGGGGTCTGGCGCGTCATCTTCGTCGGTCTGGCGCTGCTCGCGCTCACCTTGTCGGCGTTCTTCGGGATGCAATCCCAGGGCGCGTCCGACGCGCTCGCCCGAACGGTCGCGGTGAACGCGCTGGTGATCGGCCAGATCTTCTATCTGCTCAATAGCCGCTACAAGGTGGATTCATCGCTGTCCCTCAAGGCGCACCTCGGCAACAAGTCCTTGCCGCTTGGCATCGGCGCCGTCGTGATCTTGCAGCTCCTGTTCACCTATGCGCCGCCGCTCCAGGTGCTGTTCGAGACCGAAGCCATCCCGCTCCGGGTCTGGCCTTGGCTCCTGCTCGGGGGCTTCCTGTTCTTCCTGGTCGTGGAGGCGGAGAAGCTGATCATTCGCACCGTGGGTCCCTTGCGAAGTGCCGTCACCGCGGTGGAAGCTGGGTCCTGAACGACGCGGGCGATGCGTCCTGTCGTGCACGGCCCCTGTCGCGGCTAAAGCGAGTGCGTAAAGCATGCTGAGACGTTGGGAGCGCATCCTCGCCCCGGCGTGATCAGCGAAGGAGAGATGAAACCGATGGCGACCACCGACGAGCCGATGAAGCGGCAGGAATACCAGAAGGCGCTGCGCGAGCTGCAGGTCGAGCTGTGCGCGCTACAGGATTGGGTCAAGGAACACGGGGAGCGGGTGGTCGTGGTCTTCGAGGGACGCGACGCCGCGGGCAAGGGCGGCACGATCCAGGCCATCACCGACCGCGTCAGCCCCCGCGTCTTCCGCGTGGTGGCGCTGCCAGCGCCGTCCGACCGCCAGAAGTCACAGCTGTATCTGCAGCGCTACCTAGAGCACTTCCCGGCGGCAGGCGAGGTCGTGATCTTCGACCGCAGCTGGTACAACCGGGCGGGCATCGAGTACGTGATGGGCTTCTGCACGCAAGAGCAGCACCGGCGCTTCCTCAAGGTTTGCCCTGAGTTCGAGATGTACGTCGTGGACGACGGCATCCGGCTGATTAAGTACTGGCTCGAGGTGAGCGAGCCGGAGCAGAAACGCCGCTTCAACGCCCGCATCACAGATCCACTACGCCAATGGAAGCTGAGCCCGACGGACCTGTGCTCGCGGAGCCGATGGTTCGAGTACTCGCAGGCGCGCGACATGATGCTCGAGGCCACGGACACGGAGTATGCGCCCTGGTACATCGTCCCCTCGGACGACAAGCGGCGCGCGCGCCTCAACTGCATCAGTCACCTGCTGGGCCTCATCCCCTACAAGAAGGTGCCGCGCAAGAAGGTGAAGCTCCCAGCGCGCTCGAAGACGGGCGCCTATGACGACCAGGCGCCGCTCAAGAGTAAGCGGTTCGTGCCCGCGAGGTACTAGCAGGGTGCTGAAAAATGCCGAAATGCCGTTCATCCTTCGACAAAGCTCATGGGCTGAAATCATTGGAGAATGTCCGTTCGTGCTGAGGCTCTGCTCGCCGCACCGTTGGGGTGAGGACGGCTTGGGCGGGTGCAGGCAGCGAACGATTACACCACACGAAGCCGCGCCCTTACACAGTTTTTCCCCGACTCGTTCTCATTCGCCACGGGGTCTACAGGGTTTCGACGGACGCGGGTCGCGCCGATGATCGGACTTCGAGCGGGCCTATCGCAGGGTGCGGCTGCTATGCTTTGATTGACCGGGGCCATGCCGAGCTCGCCCTGCGCGCGGACGAGCCGGCACGCCGTGCGTGAACACCTGGTCCGGGACCCCGATGCGCGCAGGGAGACGATCGATGGGCAGGCTCGCGCGCGGGCTCGTACTGGCCGGTCTTGCCGTAGCGCTGGCGGGATGCGGCACGCTGCCCCGCAACCCCGTGCCCCCTGAGCTGACGCCGGTGGCGTCGATCCCGGGCCTGCCGGAGATGCGGGCCTGGGCCGGCCGGCCGAGCGCGGTGATGGAAGGCGATTTCGAGCGGTCCTTCCAGCAGGAATCGCCCGCGGACTTCCCGCGCGGCGCCGACGGTGTCGTGCGCTATCCGCATCTCGCGCTGTCCGGCGGCGGCGCGAACGGCGCGTTCGGCGCGGGGTTCCTCGCCGGCTGGTCGGCGACCGGGCGCCGCCCGGTCTTCAAGATGGTCACGGGCGTGTCGACCGGGGCGCTCATGGCGCCGTTCGCTTTCCTCGGGCCGCCGTACGACGCCGCGCTGCACGAGTTCTACACGACGACGGCGACGCGCGACATCTTCGCTATGCGATCGATCCTGATCTCGCTCCTGCGCGGCGATTCGCTCGCCGACACCGGGCCGCTCGCGGCCCTGATCGCGCGGCACGTCGACGTCGAGTTCCTGCGTCAGGTCGCCGACGCGCACCATCGCGGCCGGCGGCTCTACATCGGCACCGTGGACCTCGATGCCCAGCAGTTCGTCGTGTGGAACGCCGGGCTGATCGCCGCGAGCGGCGGTCCGGACGCACTGGATCTCTTTCGCAAGGTCATGCTGGCGTCCGCGTCCATCCCAATCGCCTTTCCGCCGGTGTTCTTCGAGGTCGAGGCGGACGGGCGGCGCTACGACGAGATGCACGTCGACGGCGCCGTCGCGGCGACCGTCTTCCTGAACGCCGGCGTGTTCAGACCCTCGCGTCTGCACGAGCGGGCGGGACGCGGTGTCGCCCGCGAGGACATCTTTGTGATCCACAACGGTAAACTGAGCGAAGCCCCGAGCCCGACGCCGCGGTCCCTGCGCGGGATCGCTTGGCGGGTCATCGAGGCTTCCGTCCGGGCGGGGGTGGTCGGGGATCTCATTCGCATCTATGCGTTCGCGCAGCGCGATCAGGCGAGCTTTCACTGGGTGACGATCGACGAGCGCGTCGACCTCACAGGGGCCGAGGTCTTCGATCCGGTGAAGATGGGCGAGCTCTACGCGATCGGTGATCAGACCGCCCGCGCCGGTCCCGAGTGGGAGGTCCGTCCTCCCGGATTTCAGGACGTGCAGCCTCCGCCCTGAAGGGGGCGGACGCGAGCCGCGGCGCACCCCGATTCGGTACCTTGCGACGCTGATTGTTCAAGAAGGCACGGAGACGGGCGCACTTGCCCCCGCAAAGGTTCCACCACCTCCGTCACGCCGCGGTGCGCCTGTGGCTCGCTCCGGGGGTCACCCCGCGCGTGGTCAGGGAGAGCCTCCGGCACTCGCCGATCTCCCAGACGCTGAACACGTACTGCCCTGTCATGCCGGAGCTTCAGCACGACGCGGCCAAGCTGATGAACGCTCTGCTGACGAAGCACGAGGCCTCGGGAACCGTGCTGTCGGTGGAGCAGGAGGTCGGTGATGGGCACATCGAGGATGTTCAAAAGCGCACGTATCAATCCGACCTTGGAGACCTGAGGCATGATGACTGCTGTGGTCAAAGGGCAGTTACAACGGCTGAGCGAGCTGTCGAAGCGCGCTTTCGACCGCTTCAGATACCTGAAGCTGGCCTTGCTGAGCAGTATCTTGCTGCTGATAGGCCTCCTGGTCGCATTCTCGGACCACTCTCCTAACCTTGCCCACATGCGGATCAGCGTCCTATCGGCGAGCCCTCAGGGAAATTACCATGAGGTCGTCAACGCTCTGAGTGCGGAGGCCCTTCGTCAGAAAGGACACATCGAGAACATCCCGTCCGCCGGCTCCGTCGAGAACATCTCACGCTTAGTGGCCAGCCGAGCCTCATGTGACGTGCAGTTCGCTTTGGTGCAGGAGGGCATGGACTGGCCCCCCGGCTCTCGACTCGAGCTTGTCGGCCGGCTGCACAAAGCTGAGTCGCTCGTCTTTCTCGGCCGTGAGGCCGATCGGATGAAGGCGCTGACGGACCTGCGTGGCTTGCGTATCGGCATCGGCCCCATCGGCAGCGGCACGGAACACGTCGCGCGCCAAGTGCTCGCGCCCCTTGCGGAGCTGGACCTCATTTTGGAGACCCAGGGGATCGATGAACAGATGGCCATGCTCGAGCGCGGGGAGCTTGATCTCGGAGCCATGATCATCAACGAGGACGCTCAGCTCCTTTCCCAGGCAGTACGTGACCGTGGGCTCCAGCTCCTCAGCTTGCCGAACGCCGAGGCTTTGGCCCGTCGACTCCCCTTCAAGCGAGTCGGGCGCATTGTGGTTGGGCAGTACGACCCGGTGCGTGTGCTCCCGAGCGAGGCTAAAGACGTACTCCAGGTCGACACACTGATCGTCGGCAACCGATGCGCGCGGCGGTCGGCCACGCAAGGGTTCATCACGGTCGTGGTGACGGTTTTTCCTGACTTCATGCGCTATAATCACGACACGCCCAACCGGACGGGACTGCCCCTCGCTCCGGCTGCCCAGAGCTACTTTGAGCATGAGGGGCCGGACATTTTGGGCGTCTATGCCCCCTGGGCCTTCGACATCATGCCGACGGCAACCTGGATTCAGCTCATTTTGGGGATTTCGCTCCTGCTCAAGGCAAAATCGTTGTGGAACCGCTTCCATCTCTCGCGTATCGACTCAAATCGGATGCGGACCGAAGACGCGATTCCGCTCCTGTTCGGTTCGACTGTCACCGTGGGTGAAATCGCCGAAATGGCGCCGAGTGAGAAGCACCGTACACCGGAGGCACGGGCGCAGCTCGACGCCATCCTGGACCAACTCGCGACGCTTTTGGAGCGGTCCCGGCGGGACTCACAGTCCGTGCTTGTGCCCATGGGTGAGGAAATGCAATACCACAACCAGGAGAAGTTCATCGGCGACCTCCTGTATGCCCTCCGCGCCTTTCGCGACCGTCGGGGGCCGTAAGGAGGCGGGTCCACCTCATTGGAGCCGTTCGGCCATGCGATTGTATGCTCGGTGTTGGATGGCATCCAATAGGAGCTGCTATAACAATGCAGATCGAGATGATCTTGGCAGGGGTGGTGCTCGTGGCAGGGCTTGGCCTCAGTAGCTTAGCAGGAGCTGAGGAGCGCCAGTGGGTCCTGTGGAAACAGGAAGCAGACACCCGCACGGAGACCACCGAAGACGCTAAACGCATAGCGACATATCCTCCAAGCCAATTCGCCGTGTGTGCACGCATCGCCCACAACATGGCTAAAGACGCCCAGCGAACATTCGCGCGTAAGCCATTAGGCGATCAGTTTAGTTGGGTGGATCAACATGGTGAGACCGGACACCAGATTGTCACGATGGCCGCCAAGGATGGCAGCGGTCTTGTGGGGATTACGTTTGTCTGCCTTCCAGAAGGCGAGACGCCAGCACATATCTTCAGCGACTCGACGAAGTAAGGCGAGGAGGGGGCTCACTAGCTCGTAGATCTTAAAATCCTTGCCGCGATTGCCGGTGCATTCCGTCTACGACAGCCATAAGTTGGCCCAGCCGCACTGTAGCTGCAATGAGACGCCATAGGCCCCTCACTGGACGATCGTCTGCACTGCGTGCCCATGGGTAATGGTGCCATAGGTGCCATAGGTGAAACATTGCTCTTACTTCTCCCCACTCGAAACCCATTGTCGCAAGCGATCTAGTATCCCGCCCCAGCCTCGGATTGCGCTGTCTCCTCGTTTCCTGCGATGGATGTCGTTGCCGAACACTTCGGGTTTGCCAGCGAGGAGCTCAGTGGCCCGCAGCCAGGCATCCGATTCAGACCCCCAGGATTCGTGCGCGAACCGGTAATCGTGCTTACGGCAGAACTCGTCCAAGTCGCCGACCAGGTGGGCATACTTGTGACGTTGCAGTGTGATAAGCCTGCCGAGTCCCGGATGCTGACCCTGGGTCTCAACCACGCGGCTGGTATGGGGGATACATAGTGGCGCAGAGCGCTCGAACCGATGTGCAAAGTCTCCGTCATAGAGGAAATTGAGGATGGTTTCCTGCGCGTGCCGTTCATGGTCGAGAATTACCTGGCAGGCCGGACAACTCTCCCTGTGCTGCCACCCCCGAATGAATGCTCGTAAGGATTTCGGAACAATCCTCTGCTGGACAGGATGTTGCCGGCGCATGGTCAGCGCTCCGCGCAACAGGTCGTCTAATCGTGTCACCTCCCCGCTGATCAAGTCCCTGGCCATGATGGCGACACCGAGTGCGCTGCTGGCGATCTGCCTGGCCTGCCATGCATGCCAGTTGCACAACCCTCGGGAGGCTCGTAGCTTGCGTCGAATGCCGACATCATTGACCTGTTCATAGAAGAGCGTGTCTAGATAGCTGTGGGAATACTCCACCATGAAGCGGCAGACGGGACAACCCTCTTTATCGAAGGCGTCGAGTAGCGCAAAATACGTGAAAGACTTCTCCATGGCCGGTTCACGTGGCATCACGAGGTCCCATAAAAAAACCCCTACTCGAGAGCGAGCCCTCGCATAGGGGTCATCAGCCGCGGCAGCGGTGGTTAGAGGCGAACCCCATCACCTTTTGGATGACAGTGCATTATACGCATCGCCCTCGCAGCATTGCAATGTCAAGTCCGACTCGGAGCTATAGACCTCCCGCGCGGGCTCGGCAGTCCTCGACGACCTCTGGTGGGATCAGCCTCAGCGCCAGTATGACCAGGGTGGGAACGATTATCAAATCATCAAGATGCCCAATGATGGGGAGAAAATCTGGGATGAGGTCAAACGGTAAGGCGGCGTAGCCCAAGGCAAGCCAGAGAAGGACTTTTGCCAATTTCGGTGTGCGCTGGTCTTTGAGCACGAGCCGATAGACTGTGATCTCATGGGCGATTTTCCTGGCTGCTGCTTTCACGGTTTCGAACATCGCTCGTCTCGCGCTCGCACGTGTGATGCCGGAGGGGGCTCCCGAGATCAGCTCTGCAAGACAGAGTGTGCTCAGACGCCTCGGACCACGGGCGACAGTATCGGACACCACACCAGGCGCGCAGCCCCGTCAGCGCTCACGCGGTCACAAAGCATTGCTCCAGACACTCGTCTAGTCTACAATAGGCGCCTTGAAGCGGGGACGCCTTCGGCAGCTCGGGCAGCGGTTAACTTACAGAAAGCTTAAGCCCGCAACGATTTTTGCAGATCGACTCGCCACTGAAGCGGACGGATGATCGCCAGCGTCTATGCTTGGCAGGAATCATGGTCATCATCAAGTGCAATCAGGGCAGGAGAAGACATCATGGCACTCGACCCAAGACATCGCAGTCGGACGCTTTATGAAGGTAAAGAACGCGCCCCAGCACGATCGCAGCTCAAAGGCATCGGCTTTAGCGATGCGGATCTGGCCCAACCGATTGTCGGCATCGCCAACACCTGGATTGGCACTATGCCCTGCAACTTCAACTTACGTGACCTGGCGGAGAAGGTCAAGCAAGGCGTGCGAGCCGCCGGTGGCACGCCCATGGAGTTCAACACGGTAGCGATCAGCGATGGCATCACCATGGGGACGGAGGGCATGAAGGCTTCCCTGATCAGTCGTGAGGTCATTGCCGATTCGATCGAACTGGTTGGCCGTGGTCATATGTTCGATGCCGTGATCGCGCTGGTGGCGTGTGATAAGACCATTCCCGGCGGCGCTATGGGTCTCATTCGTCTTGATGTGCCATCCCTGGTCCTCTACGGCGGTTCGATCATGCCGGGAAGATTTCAGGGACGAGATGTGACGGTGCAGGAGGTCTTCGAAGCTGTCGGGGCCAACGCCGCCGGTCGTATGAGCGACGCCGACTTGAAAGAGCTCGAAGACGTGGCCTGTCCTGGGGCCGGTGCGTGTGGTGGCCAATTTACCGCCAACACGATGGCCATGGCGTTGGAGTTCATCGGCCTGTCGCCCATGGGAACGGCCGGTGTCCCTGCTGTCGATCCCCACAAGGACGATGTCGGCTATCGCTGCGGCCAACTGGTTGTGGAGCTGCTGAAACGCGGCCTGCGACCGAGCGACATTCTGACCCGACAGGCGTTCGAGAATGCCATTATAGGGGTCGCCGCCTCGGGAGGCTCCACGAACGGTGTCTTGCATCTCCTCGCCATGGCTCGCGAGGCGGGCATACCGTTGACCATCGAGGACTTCGACGTCATCAGCTCCCGTACGCCGCTGCTGGCCGATTTGAAGCCTGGGGGACGCTATGCGGCGATCGATCTGTACCGCGCCGGCGGTATTCCTCTCATGGCCAAGCGCTTGATCGAGGCGGGGCTCCTGGATGCCACGCAGATGACGGTGACCGGCCGCACCATCGGCGAGGAAGCCAAGGCCGCCGTGGAAACGCCTGGGCAGGACGTGGTACGTTCCCTCTCGAACCCGATCAAGGCCACGGGCGGCCTGGTGATCCTGAAGGGCAACCTGGCGCCTGAGGGATGTGTGATCAAAGTCGCCGGCTATGATCGCGTACTACCATCGCGGCCCGGCGCGAGTGTTCGACCGTGAAGAAGACGCCATGCACGCCGTCACCCAGGGGGGGATTCACGCTGGTGATGTCGTGGTTATTCGCTATGAAGGCCCGCGTGGCGGCCCTGGTATGCGGGAAATGTTAGGCGTGACCGGGGCGATCGTGGGTGCGGGTCTCGGCGAATCAGTGGCCCTGCTCACCGATGGACGCTTCAGCGGCGCCACCCGTGGCTTTATGGCCGGCCATGTCGCCCCCGAAGCCGCACGCGGCGGACCAATCGCCGCCGTTGAAGAGGGCGATATGATCGTCTTCGACATCAACGCCCGCCGCCTCGATGTCGAGGTGTCGGAAGCCGTTCTGCAGGAGCGCTTGTCAAAATGGCAGGAACCCGCCCCACGCTACCTCTCAGGGGTCTTCGCCAAATATGCCGCCCTGGTGTCCTCGGCGTCGGAGGGGGCTATCACCCATCCGCAATTCCTCCGCGGCTCAGGAGCGCACATCTAAGAGGACATGACTGCATGCTGAGGACTGCGAAAAACCCCCACTCAGTCCTCAGTTCTATCTTGCCAAGGAGCGTATGGAGCGATGCGTGAGAATCGAGCCAAACAAAAATTGCTGAACGGTCAGATCGTCACCGTGACCTCTGGTCATCAATCCTCCGACATGATCGATTTTCTCGGCCCACTCGGCTTCGATGCCATGTGGCTCGAGACCGAGCATGGGCCGGTCAGCTGGGAGCAGATCGGCGATATGTCGCGCGCCTGCGATCTGTGGGGCATGTCTCCGATTGTGCGGGTCAACGCCAACGAGCCGTGGCTGATTACCCGGACGCTCGATCGCGGCGCCAGCGGTATCGTCGTGCCGCATGTCTCGACCAAAGCCGAAGCGGACAAGGCGATGCAATCAGCCAAATATGCCCCGCTCGGCTATCGCGGCATGTTCGGCGGCCGGCGTTCGTTTGGAGTCGCGGATTATTTTAAGACGGCCAACGATGAGACCATCGTGGTGGTCCTCATCGAAGAGATAGAGGCGGTGCAGAACCTCGCCGAGATCTTGACGGTCGACCATATCGATGTGTTCTTCGTTGCGCCATCAGACCTGGCGCAGACCATGGGGCATATCGGCAATCCCACGCATCCGGCGGTGCAGAAGGTCATCGACGAAGCCATCGGTCAGATCGTCAAAGCCGGACGCACCGCTGGCACCCTGGTCAATGATGAAAATGTCGAGCGCTATCTGGACCTGGGAGTGCGTTTTGTGATGAATGGTTGGCCGGGCTGGGTGGTCAAGGGGGCCAACACCTATCTGAGCAAGGTCGCTGCCAAGGCGTCGGCAGCGGCGCGATAACACCCTCGCAGAAGGAATACCGCAGATGCCATTACCTGAACGATATAACACCGGCTATAACGTCGGCGTGGGCGGAGCCGTGGTCCAAGATGGGAAGCTGTTGCTGGTCCGACGTGCCAGCCGCCGTGGACGCGGCAACTGGCAAATTCCCGGCGGCTTCATCGAGCCTGATGAGACCATGGAGCTCGCCGTCGTGCGCGAGGTCGCTGAAGAAGCCGGCGTGCAAGCCGAGGCGGTGGGCGTGCTGGGAATACGCAGCCGTTACAATCCGGACACTGGCAATAGCATCTACGTCGTCCTATTGATGCGTCCCATCGCCGGTGAGCCCACGCCAGACATGGTGGAGGTGGATCGCGCGGGCTATTTCTCCCTGGAGGAGATTCAGGCCCTCGAGCAGGTGCCAGCGATCAATCTGGAAGTCGCCAAACGGGCCTTAGCGGCCGATCATCGGCTCCTGGCTCCCGAAAAGGTGAGCGGCCCGGCGGGAGCCCTGTATACGCTGTTTATCGGCTAGGGATTTCTGTTCTATGGCATGGCTCAGGCCTCGGGCCAGAAGTCCGCGTTCAGCGCCTGCGCTGCCGTCCACGGACAGGCCTCGGGGAAGGTGGCCAGCGGCAGGCCCGTCTCCTGGGCCGCATCGCGGCGGGCTCGGGGGTACGCCCAGGCCGCTAGCTCGTCCAGCTCGCCGGATAGGCTGGGGAGGTCCTCCATGTCCTCCTGCACCAGGACGCGGCCGTTGGCGAGAGTGCTGCGCCAGCTCTCGGTGCGTTTGTCCGGCTGATGGCGCCACTTGAGCAGGTGGCTCAGGATCAATCGCAGTTGGCTCCGCACGGCCCGGCGCTCCGTCTTGCGCAACTCCTCCACCTCCTCAGCCAGGTGCACGACGTCGAGCGCCGCCCAGTCCTTGGTCCGCAGCGCGGCGGCCTGCACCTGCGCCCAGGCATAGAAATCGGTGTGATAGTCCGGGGTAGTCATAGGGTCTCCTGGTAGGTCTCTCCTCGGAACAGCCCGGAGATGCAGTGGTTTTGGCGTGGCTTAGTTTCCCTCTACTCTTATCTCAGAGTTGATCCGCCGCATGTGGGAAAGTTACAGGCAAAAACGTAAAAACCAGAAACCAGGAACCAGCAATCAGGAAGCAGAAGACAGCAAGACAGGGCCCACCACCACCCGCACCCCGATATTGTTGTTGAAGTTATCGGGATGATTATGGTTGCGGGAGGAGACGCGGGCGTTCCTATGATTATTGTTCCAGGCGCCGCCCCGCAGCGTCTCCGGTCCAGCCCCTCGACCCATAGAGCGAAGCGTCACACGTCGCGGCGCTATCCCCCTACGGTTCTTTTCTGCCAACTGCCGAGCAAGCGCCCGATTTCGGCGAGCATTTGCCCGGCGTGGCGCTGTTGGCCGAGGCTAATGTAGCCCAGATCGTGGCTGAGCCGCAAATAAAAGCGCAGCTTGTCCAGCTCTACATCCGCCGCTCGCAGGGTGTCGGCGCTATTGAGCAGGCGCACGGCTTCGATCAGCCGTTCCTGCAACCCCAGGGCCGCCTGCTGCATGGCGGTGGCCAACACAAAGCGCTGGTGCCGGGGAAATTTGATCGTCACTGGAATGAGCCACTTCACGAGGTCGTAGGTCCGGGCAAAAATGGGCGATTGTTCCACGCTGCACTCCTGGGAATCACGTGTTGCGAGACCAGTGCCCGCCGCAGGCCGTAGGTATCGCCGTGGGCAGCGTGCGCTAGCCAGCCGCGCACCGCCGCGGCGACATCGGCGTAATCCAATGTGCCAGCGGCGAGCTGGCGCAATTGTTGCCGAAAGCGACGGGAGAACGCAATGCCATTGCGACGCTTGAGCAGGCGATGGCTGGGGTAGGTGACGAATCCCAAAAAGGGAATACCATTACTCACCGGATAGACGGTGCTGGAGCGGTCGTGTACGGTCAGGCGCAGGTGCGCCAAAAAATCGATGATGGCTTGCCGCCAGGTCCACAACTGGTGTTTGCTGTCGCTGAACAGCAGAAAATCGTCCACATAGCGGACGTACGCCCGGCATCGTAACTGCGTTTGATGAACTGGTCCAGCTCATTGAGATAGCAATTGGCCCAGAACTGGCTGGTCAGGTTCCCGATGGGCAAACCCCGCGGCCGGAGAGCAGCCCACAGGTCATCTCCGGGAAAGAAGACAACGGTATATTCATCCGTCAACACATCCTCTCCACTGGCAAGGATCTGATCAATTAGCCAGCGCATCTGCTCGTCGGCAATGGTGCGGCACAGAATGTTGCGTAGGAGCACATGGTCCACAGCAGGAAAGAACTGGACAACGTCACATTAGAGCACGTATGGATAGCGGCGGGCAAATTCCTGACAGCGATGCAGGGCCGCATGGGTGCCTTTCCCAACCCGACAGGCATAGCTATCGTGGATGAAGCGGGCCTCGAAAATGGGCTCGATCTGCTGCACCAATGCATGGTGCACCACTCGATCCCGGAAAGGCGCGGCACTGATGAGTCGCGGTTTGGGGGAGGTGATGCGGAAGTGCGTATAGGAACCGGGGCGGTAGGTTTGGGTCTGTAATTCCTCTTCCAACTGGAGCAAGTTGTCGGTCAGAGCGTATTTGAAGCTGGCCGCTGATCGCGATTTGCGCTTGCGGCGTGCGGCATTGCGCCAGGCTGTGTGGAGATTTTCGTAAGCCCAAATGCGAGTTCTTGCGCACTTTTGGTGATTCAGGGTAGCTGAAGCAAAATTTCCATGAGCAAGTCGATGGCAGCAAACTCGAAAATCCTTCTAAATCAATGGAGGACCGAGCAAGGTTCTTGCTACTGGCTGGGCTGTTACCTGGCATTCACCAAAAATGGCCAAGAGCCCACACTCTCTGAGAATCAACTCACAATAACGAAGAATACCTTGAAAACATCCATCCCTGCTCACGTGCATAGAGAATGGTATTACTTGATCAATTCCAAGGAGTTGGGTCTCTTCCCTCCTTGGTGTGTCCGCGAATCGTCTCCACGGATGTGAACGGTTTAATCTGCAAAATGGGCATCAACCCAACCATCGCGTGACCACGTAGCTCTCAGTACCGCAGAACCCGTTCGAATGATAGCGCATGAGCAATTCCGTTTCACCCGGCGCGGGTTTGTGCTAGATTTTCCTTAAAGCACTCACACCGATTCCGTATCGTGGCCCGGCGTACCCACCACGCCATATCAGTCTTAGGACATGCGTGACACCGGTCTGGAGTGGAGCCGACTCCGCATAGACTGGCGTGAAGGACTCACCCATATGGCTGATCTCCATCAATGGTGGACGTATCCGCTGCTCACCCTTCTAGGGGCGGTCATCGGCACGTATGGCACCCTCATCGGGGCCGGCGGGGGGATCTTCCTGGTCCCGACACTCCTGCTGCTCTACCCTCAGGAATCGCCCAACACCATTGCCAGTATGTCGCTCGCGGTGGTGTGCGTGAATGCGGCATCCGGCACACTGGCCTATGCGCGGATGCGGCGGATCGATTACCAGGCTGGATTGCTGTTCGCCGCGGCGACGGTGCCGGGCGCGATCCTCGGGGCTTATGTCACGAGCCTCCTCTCCCGCCAGCTCTTCGACTCCATCTTAAGCGTGATCATCCTCTCCCTCGCAGCCTTCCTGATCCTGCGCCCCACGCCGCGGGCACAGTCGCTGCCGGTCCTGCGCTACGGGCTGGCACGCCGGTTGACGGACGCGAAGGGGATGGAATACGACTATACCTTCAACCTGCCCGGGGGTGTGGCCTGGAGTGTTCTCATCGGCTGGGTGTCGAGTCTGCTCGGGATCGGCGGCGGGGCCTTCCATGTCCCAGTGTTGGTGTATTTCCTGCATTTCCCGTTACACATCGCGACAGCGACGTCTCACTTGACGCTGGCGATCATGAGCCTGATGGGGAGTGTCACCCACGTGTTCATGGGCGACTTCACGCATGGCATTCGGCGCACCGTCGCGCTGGCGGTGGGGGTGCTCGTGGGGGCGCAGCTGGGGGCCATGTTGTCGCAGCGGCTGCGCAGCACCACCCTCATCCGCATCTTGGCGCTGGGGCTCGTCCTCTTCGGCATGCGGCTGGTCCTGCAGGCACTACAGCACTGAGCGCCGCAGTATCAGGCATGCGCGAGCCTTACAGAGCGCTGCGACTGGTCCGCGCCGCGGAGGCCATGCGGCTCCACAATGCTTCCACGACTCCTTTTGCCCCTCACACACGAGTGTGAGATGTGGACGTCAGGTCTATTTTGCACATGAAATCGTTCACATCCGTGGAGATGATTCGTGGCCACACCACTTCCCTCCTAATGGTTGATCTGAGGACTCCCCCACGCTACAATGGCGCCCTCACGCTCCACAAAAGATGCCTTATGCGAACAGGTGAGGCGCGGTGTGCCTGGACCCACGCGGGGGTAGCCACGCGAGGAGACCACCACGTGCGGCGTAATGTGAACAGTTCGACGGAGATGATGACCGACGATGCGCTGGAGCTGCTCGCCGAACGCTTGAGCACCCCCTTGCAGATCGAGCACTATCTGACCCTCGCCCTGGAACACGCGTACCGGTTTGGGGAAACGTGTGTCACGCCCGAGATTGTCGCGATGATCATGGCGCCGGACCTCCACGCGCGGGAGCCCACCTTAGCCCGCTATGGGTATAATGTGAGCACCGTGGCAGAGGTCCTCCACATCCGCCAGGCCGACGTCTGCTGGTTTCTCCAGGATCAGCTCCCCCCACGCCGCGCGGAGGGGCTGCACTACCAGCTCCTAACAGCGGGCATCCCCCTGCACGACAGCCTGTCACCGGTAGGACGTCGCGCAGCCACCGGTTGAACTGGAGGGGAAAGCCGGTTGCCGCAGTCATCGCGACGTGCGTGAAGCGCGATACGGCCCGACCAGACCTCAACTTCAAGAGGAGTCTCGTCCATGCCATTTGAGCGGATTCTCGTCGCCCTTGACGGTAGTGAATTCGCCGCCCATGCGTTGGCGGTGGCCTCGAGCCTCGCCACGGCCTTAAGCGCCCAGCTCAGCTTGGTGCATGTCATTGACCCCAAGCTTGTGACGGGCGAGACTGGGATGCCGGCGGATCAGCTGTGGGCCATGTTGCGGCGCGACGGTCATGACCTCCTCGACACGGCAGCCTTGGCGATTCCTGGGCAGCCCCATGTTTGGAAGTTCCTGCGCGAGGGCGCACCGTGGAAGGAGATCGTGGAGTCAGCCCGCGAATGGCCTGCCGATCTCATCGTGGTCGGGACGCATGGTCGATCAGGCCTAACCCGTCTCGTCTGGGGCAGCACCGCAGAAGGGGTCGTCCGCCACGGCCCTTGCCCCGTCGTGGTCGTGCCGCCCACCGCAGCCACTGATGACGCGAACTGAGACGAGGCGGGGGCAGGGCTCCGGTCGCCCTGGCGCCACCGACAGCCGCGCCTCGCCAACGCATCCACCCGTGTTGGAAAGGTAGGAACCCGTGCCGACCAGCAAGACCACGTCCGCCGCTGATGCGATCGACCTGGGTCGCGCCCCCCTGGAGCAGGTGCTGGCGAGGCTCAGCGCGGATCCGCTGGCCGGGCTCTCAGACGCTGAGGCCGACGTCAGACTCCGGCAATACGGGCCCAACGACGTCCCGGAACGGACACCGCACCCGCTGCGTCAGTTCCTGCAGAAGTTCTGGGGGCTCTCCGCCTGGATGCTCGAGCTCATCATGGTGCTGTCGTGGGTGCTGGGGAAATCGGCCGATCTCGTCGTGGTGAGCGGGTTGCTGATGGCCAATGCGGTGGTGAGCTTCATCCAGGAGCGCCGTGCCTCTGGAGTGATCGACACGCTGCGCCAGCGCCTGCAGGTGACCGCGAGGGTCCTCCGCAATCGCGCGTGGCAACTGATCCCCGCGCGCAGCTTGGTCCCCGGCGACATTGTCCGCCTGCGGGCGGGCGACTTCATCCCCGCTGACGCCAGAATGCTCTCTGGCGAGCTGAGCATGGACCAGTCGGCTCTCACCGGGGAGTCGCTGGAGGCGGACAAGCGTCCGGGGGAGCTCCTTTACTCCGGCTCGGTGGTGCGTCGGGGCGAGGCCACGGCCGTGGTGATCCTCACCGGGGCGCGCACCTACTTTGGTCGCACGACCGAGTTGGTGCAGCGCGCTCAGCCGAAGCTGCACGTGGAAGAGGTGGTATCCCGTGTAGTGGGCCGCCTATTTGTGATCGTCGGGCTCCTGGTGGCTGTGGCCGTCGCGCTCTCCGTCGTCCGCGGCGTCCCCCTCCTCGCGATCCTGCCGCTGACGCTGGTGCTGTTCATGAGCGCTGTGCCCGTCGCGCTCCCCGTCATGATCACCGTCAGCACGGCCGTGGGCTCGCTGGAGTTGGCGAAGAAGGGGGTGCTGGTGACGCGCCTCAGCGCATCTGAAGACGCGGCGACGATGGACGTCCTCTGCGTGGACAAGACCGGCACCCTCACGATGAATCGACTCGACGTCACCGGCGTGGTCCCACTCCATGGGTTCGCCCCGAAGGAGGTGCTGATGTATGGAGCGCTGGCGTCGGAGGAGGCGAATCAGGATCCGATTGACCTGGCGTTCCTCGCGGCGGCCCGGCGACTGGACGGCGCCGATCAGACCTCTTCCATCAGGACGCTCCAGTTCACGCCATTTGACCCGCGGACGCGTCGCACCGAGGCCCTCATCGAACAGGAGGGAGGGCGTGCGCGCGTGATGAAAGGCGCCGTGCCAGTTGTGGCTCAGGCGTGCGGCCTCGACCGGGCCGGCCTTGCCGATCTGGAGGCTCGGGCGCGCGCCCAGGCCGAGAGGGGCTATCGGGTCTTGGCCGTGGCTCGCGGTCCAGAACATGCCAGCCTCGAACTGGTCGGCTTGGTCGCACTGGCCGATCCGCCGCGCCCCGATGCAACCGCGCTGATCGCGGCGCTGCGCGACCGCGGGGTGGCGGTGAAGATGCTCACCGGAGATGCGCTCCCGGTGGCCCAGGAGATCGCCCACACGGTGGGCCTGGCGACCGTCCGACGGGTCGCCGATCTCAAGGCCACCGCCGCAGGTGGCCCATCGCCGGCTGATCTCGCGGAAGGGACCGATGGCTTTGCCGAAGTCTACCCCGAAGACAAGTACACGGTGGTGGAGCGCCTGCAGGCGGCGGGACACGTCGTCGGCATGACGGGCGACGGCGTGAACGATGCCCCGGCCTTGCGACAGGCCGAGGTCGGTATCGCCGTCAGCAATGCGACCGACGTCGCCAAAGGCGCCGCGAGTGTCGTGCTCACCGATGAGGGCCTCTCCGGTATCGTCACCCTGGTGGAACAAGGCCGGATGATCTATCAGCGCATTCTCACGTGGATCATCAACAAGATCAGCCGCACGATCCTGCAATCCGCACTGGTGACCATCGCGTTTCTCGTGACCGGCCGATTCGTCATCTCGGCGTTTGGCATGCTGCTCCTCCTCTTCCTCACCGACTTCCCCAAGATCGCGCTCGCCACCGACCACGTGCGCTGGTCGCGACGACCTGAGACGTGGCGTGCGACCGGTCACCTCCAGGTCGCGGTCGCCCTGGGCGTGGTCATGGTCATCGAGGCGTGTGGGTTGCTGGCGCTCGGCTGGCGAGCGTTTGATCTGAGGGCCGACAACGAGGCGCTGCACACCTTTACGTTCCAGACGCTCTTCTACTTCGCGCTGTTCTCGATCCTGTCCATCCGCGAACGACGGCGGTTCTGGGCCTCCCGACCCAGCGGCATCCTCATCCTGGCGTTGCTCCTCGATGCCCTCGTGGGGACCGTCCTATCGACCACGGGCGTCCCGGGGCTCGCGCCACTGCCGTGGGCGCAAACCTTGGTCGTCTTTAGCTATGCGATGATCTGCTCCCTCGTCGTGAACGACGTGCTGAAGGTGGCCTTGATGCGGCGCGTGGGGTTACGCACATGACGCCCCCACGGGAATGGTTCCCGCCCATTGCACGCGCGTGTGGTGACAGGTAACTGTAACGGCGCGATACTATAAGCCGCTCTGCCCGAGACCATCGCCGTTTTCAGCCTAGATTCAGACTCTTACGAACTTTTAGTGAAGTGTCTTCAGCCCAACGCATTAAGTTGAAAAAGTTATTGGAGCGATAGCCCCAAACATGGCTAAACTGCGTATATGCCTGGATCACAAAGACTTCCGGGCAGCCTTCACCAAGAGTGCGTAAGAGCCCACATTCGCTGCCAATATCCCCCAGGCGCTCCCGGCGAGGCTTGCGTGTCAAGGCTCGCCACGACGTCGTTGGTCATCGACACTGTTGGTGGAGCTGTTCATTCATGAAGGGACGTGATCCACGCCCGCAGGACATCCATCTCCCTCTCATGCAGGCGGTGCTTCGGAGCGATCCGGCCGGCTGCAGACCGCACGCCCACGACCTCGAAGAGTCGGCTCTCACCGGGCCTCCCGGGCGTGACCCACTGGATGCCGCCTTGCGCCTTGCGCAGTGCGCCGGTGGTGTCCGCACGGAGGCCTGCGGCGGGCTCGTGGGCACCGTGGCAGGCGGCACAGCGCTCCGCGAGCACGCCAGCAGCCTGGGCGTTGACGGCGTCGCGGGCGGCCGCGCTGGTGCCTGACTCCGGTTCAGCCTGGGGCGTCGTGTCCGGCGTTGAACCTGACGGGGACGGCGCGGCTCTCTCAGCGGCGGTTCCCGGTGTCGTAGGAGCTGCTCCCGCCGTGGGGTCATCTGCGAGCGGATGGAGGGGAGCGTCCATCGGTCGCACCGACACATGGGCCGCCAGCGCCAGCGCCGTCAACGGCAGCGCCGCAGCGGTCAACACCGTGAGCCCCGCGAGACGCGGTGACCGCGCCGCCCATGCGGCCACCCCGAACCGCCGGCTTAGGCCCATGACCAGCCAGCGCCAGTGTAGGGCCACATGCACCGCAAGAACGGTGAGGAGGGTCACGCTGATCCAGGCGTGCACGGTGCCCCAGTGATGACGTAGTAGCCCCCAGAGGATGTGGGTGCGGTTGGTCCCAGGCGGCAGCACGAACCAGAGGAGATAGCCGGTACCCACCAGGGCCGTCAGCAGGGCCGCCGCGACCGTATCGATCAGTAGGTTGAACACACCCCTGTTCATGGATCCCCCGGATGGGAGGCCAATGGCCTGTGGACCGCGGACCGCCTTGGGCATGATGGCCTCGCAGACCGCGGCCCTGACTTACCTCCAGCTTACCCAGAGCGACGATGACCTGATATCCTTGACACCCGTGTGGATTGGAGCACCGGTCGTGCGGTCGCTCCACGCTGGACACACGTCAGGGATGCAGAGAGCCGCCCTGCGGTCACGACCCCATGAGAGCGGTGACATTGGTGATCAAGAGAAGACATGCCACCGCCAGAACAAACCCAGCAAACAGCTTGCGTAGCGTGTGCTCCGGGATGCGTCCTGCCAGCGCGAGCCCGAGCCACATGCCGATGAGGGCGACGACCAGGAAGCCCGCAGTCAGGACCCAGTCTAATGCGGTATACCGGAGTTGGCCCACGAGGCCCGCGATGGAGTTCAGGGCAATGATCGCCAGTGACGATCCCACTGCCCTCCTCATCTCCAGGCCAGCGAAGAACACCAGCATCGGCACCAGCAAGAACCCGCCACCCACGCCCAGGAAGCCTGTCAACACACCCACCGCCGCGCCAATCATCAGACACCGCAGAGGGCGACACGCGCCTGTGCCCTCCGTGGCTCGGCGCCCCCGCAGCATGACGCCCCCGACCACCAGCATGAGACAGGCGAACAGCAGCAGCAACACCGAGGATGGGAGAAGATGCGTCAACCCCGCCCCAACGTAGGCCCCCGCCATGCCTGTCAGCGTAAAGAGCCACGTCGCCTGCACATGGACGTGACCACGAAGATACTGGACGACACCGCCGATCAGGCTCGTGGCGCCCACGACCGCCATAGACATCCCGACGGCCTGTTGGGTCGGGATACCAGCCACGTACACCAGCACGGGTAGGGTAACAATGGCTCCACCGCCACCGAGCAAGCCGAGCGATAACCCGATCACAAGGGCCAGCACCAGCGCCAACGCGAGTCCCCATGTCATAGACGTTCCTTGCGCCACATGTTACGTAGACGCCACAGGAAGGCCCGCTTTCGCCCAAGCCGTCATCCCTCCTGCCAGCACGTACACATGCGTGAAGCCGGCCTGCATCAGAATCTGAGCCGCAGAATGGGCGCGCCCCCCAGAGCGACAGATGGTCACCAGGTCCGCGTCTTTGAATGCCTCCAACGCTGACAACCGCCCGGTGAGACTGCCGATCGGGATGTGCGTCACTCCGGGGAGATGGCCGAGCTCCCCGGTGAGCTCCTGCGCCTCCCGCACGTCCAGCAACAGCAGGGGCTGCTGCTCATCGAGCCGTCGCTTGACCTCCTGAGCAGGGATGGTGGCGACTTGGAGGTCATTGGCACTATGAGCCAGGGTGCCTTTCACCTCGCATGCTGGGGCATCCACGGGAATCCATGCGGCGTTGGGATCCCGGGCGCAGGCGTAGTTAGCCTGCAGCACGTCCTTCATCCAGTCCGCCGGGCCAAGCTTGAGGTCCTCTACGAATGTGACGTATTCGTCCTTGGACCGCGGCTGGAGGAAGGGGTTGCGTTGCTTCTGCTCGGCGAGACTTGAGGGCTGCCGGTGGCGGTATTCGTGGGCTGGATAGACGACGAGGTGCTCGGGGAGCGTCAGAATCCTCTGCAGACTCTCCCAGTGCTCACCCGGGTCACCCCCCGGCAGATCGTCACGCCCAGCGCCGCCATCGTCCAGGAACAGCACATCTCCGACCAGCAGGCGATCGGGAAAGATCAGGGTGACCGAATCCTTGGTGTGTCCAGGCGTATGCATGATTTTCACCGGGATCTCCCCCAAGTGGCACTCAAACCCGTCGATGATGCGGAAGCTTACGCAGTGCGCTGGCGCCTTGGTATGCATGACGTACTCACAGTCCGTCTGATCTTTGAGCGCCGCGCCGCCCGAGAGATGGTCTGCGTGCGTATGCGTGTCAATCACGTGGGTCAACTTCCACTGCTCCTGATCCAGCAGCGCTAAATAGTCGTGGACGTGCTCAAGCACCGGATCAATCAGCACGACTTCAGTCGACCCTTGGGTGCCGATGAGATACGTGCGACAGGCATGGGGATTGAGCTGACGGAAGATGATCTCCATGGGTGTTCCTCCTCTCGTTCACTGAACGTTCGGCGTCAACCGCTGCCGGAAGCGGGGGAGCCGCGGACGCTGGAGGCCGTCAGCTGTACGCCGTTATACGGGTACAGCCGAGATTCCGGCGAACGGGTCATGAGCCTGGTGAAAAGGCACCAGCGTTGCCCCGATGGCCCGGACGCCATCGAGGAAGGCGGCACTGGCAGGTCGTGGCGGGCGGTCAGGCTGGAGGCCAGGGCCGGCGAGGATACGGACACTACGCCCGTGTGCCACAAACTGCTGCGCCACGGCACGGATCGGCGGAATGTTACCACCTCCCTGAAACATGACAAAGAGAAATCGGATCGGTCGCGCACGCGACGACGCGGGTTCATCCATCACGACAATTCTGCGCATGCGACGACTTTTGCTGGCGTGCAAGACGCACCCTTTCCGGGTAACTGGTTGGGTAAGGAGGTGGTATCGCTACCACCCCCTCCCCGAAGAACTGGGCGTGCGACTCGCGCCGCACCCAGCTCAAGCAACTGGCCGACGCTTCAAGGTCTCCGATAGCACACCGGTGGATCGGTGCTCCAGAGTGACGTTTACCCGACTGGGTATCCAACTTTTCCTCTGGATAAGCGCTCGTCTCCTCGTCGTGTCGACCAGCCACCCGACCACGTCAGCCCCCTTTCGGGGTGGGCAGGGCCCTATCCGGCGGGTTATGTATTCCCCGTGCCTTTCGGCTGCCGGCCTTCGCTTCTTGGCCGTCCTGTGCCCACTGTGGGTATCGCCCTCTCTTACGATGAGGTTACTGGATCGCTCCAGACCACAATGGGGTTTCCACGTTCCGCGTAGGCAAGCGACGTCGGGCGAGTTGGCCTCTCTACGCCGGGAGCCGGGCACCGTCTCAGCATGCTCGCTAACCCTGCTGACCTTCGCTCCACGAAGGACGAATCAGCCACGTACGTCCCCACTCTCGTGACGACGCTTCAACCAAGGCTTCACTCGCGTTCAACTCGACTCCGACTTTTCCTCGCATAGATTTCGGGTGTGGCTCCCTAATGTCTTTTTGCGTTTACGGCCTGCTTGAGACCCCGCGATGACTCGCGACGCCCGGCCGTACGGAAACAGGCGTTCGGTGCTCGCCTGGCCTGGCCTCATCTTCGATGATCCAGACACTTGACCTATGCGACCTCGTGTCGCACTAACGGCCCGCGAACATAAATCGTCCTACCCGAGAACATCGCCGTTTTCAGCCCAGATTCAGACTCTTACGCACTTTTGGTGAAGTGTCTTCAGCCCAACGCATTAAGTTGAAAAAGTTATTGGAACGATAGCCCCAAACATGGCTGAATTGCGTATATGCCTGGATCACAAAGACTTCTGGGCAGCCTTCACCAAGAGTGCGTAAGAGCCCAAATGCGTGGATAGAGATTTTTATACGTTTTCATGCGCTTCTGTGTCTCACCTTAACCGATCCAAAAAAAACGGCCAACAGAAGCCAGAAATCAGGAGACAAAAGCTACTTCAAGACAGGGCCCACCACCACCCGCACCCCGATATTGCCGTTGAAGGTACCAGGACGATTGCGGGTGCGGTAGGAGACGCGGGCGTCCCTACGATGAACGTTCCAGGCGCCGCCCCGCAGCGTACGAAGGATGTCTCCTTCCGGATCGTGCAGTGTATCATCCAGATAGAGATAGTCCACATAGCGGCTCAAGGTCCTAGACTCGACCGGAGAATAGGCGTACAGAGATACCCGAGAAGAGCCTGGGCTCTTGTGCTGCTCCGCTCTTGGATCTCGCGCGCACGTCTCCTCACGCAGCGCGGCGACGGCCTGACCGCTCCGTGAGTCAGCGGTAGCGGTTTTGTCAAAGATCCCTCTCCCTGTGGCGGTCACCGCCTCCCAGCGGGCTCCTTCAGACGCCGACGGTCGCCTGCCGATGGGGAAAGCGGTGGCTAGCGGTATGGCAGATGAGCAGAAACAGCCCAGCACACCATTCTTGCCCGCTTCTGTTCTCAGCTCTGGTGTGGTCTCGTGTACGCCAGTCGCGATATCGTCACCGGGACACCACATTGTCGGCCATCACACGCCAGAAGCCCAGTCCTGGGATGCCTACACCTGGTCCACACCACACCTGGCTGTCTTCCTCCCCGATCACCTCAACGGTCCAGGGGCCATGGTTTTCGCTGGCCCCGTGGGCTCGCACGACCGCCAGGATCTGCTCCGGTGTGAGCCGTCCCCGAGGGCGCTTCGGAAAGCCGCACTCGGTCAAGCTCTCAACCGCACGCACGCTCGGCCGCTTCGTCAAGAACCCCCACAGGATTGCCTGCATGAGAGGGTGGAATTTCCACCGCCGGCCCTTCGGCTGCCGGGGGTCACCGACGCATCGGTTGAAATCCCACGCCGCCTTGCGTCAGATGCGTGGCAACACGTGCGGCGAGCGCTCCCAGAATTTCCGGTACGATGGGGTCATACAACCCTCCTTGGTGACGAGACACGGGGGCTGAGGAGGCCCGCTGGTCGGCGGTCCTCCGCTGGATTGTCACCGAGGAGGGTACCTGTTGATGGCGAATGTACGACCACCTTTTCTGCTGTGGCTCCACACAGCTATGGGACGGCAGGAGCAGCAGCTTACCCGCCATCATTCCTTCTCATTACCGGTCAAGTCTACTCAAGGTCCACTCCCAGACGTTACCGGTCATGTCCAGCGCGCCGCAGGGCGCAGCGCCGGTCGGAAATACTCCCACCACCGAAGGAAAGCCGACTTGATTGGCCACATTCGCCCTTGCTTCGTCCCACTCATCACCCCAGGCGTAGACACGTTTATGTCCCGCCGCTACGTCCCACCCGGCGGCTTTCTCCCATTCGGCCTCAATCGGCAGGCGAACCTGCCAGTTGCCGCTGCTCAACAGCGTATTCAAGGCGGCTCCGTCAACGATAAAGGACTGACCATGCATGGTGAGCAGTAGCTGCAACCAGGCACAATAGGCCATGGCCTCGTACCAATTCACCCCAGTCACCGGTTGGGTGGGTAGATTCAACCGCTCGTCGTACCAGTAAAAGGGCTCGCCACGTCGCTCCAAGGGGCGTTGCGCCATCCAGTCGGCATACTGTTTGCGAATGTCCGTATCGGCAATCCATGACAGGTCCGGCTCCGCACCATCGAGCCAGGCCTGTCCCGCATCGGTCCACCACTGCCGGTCATGGTAGCCGCCACCTTCGACGAAGGGAGCGAACTGGGCGTTGGTGAGGGGGTAGCGCGCAATATAAAAGGTGGGGAGCGTCAGTTCGTGCTGGGGCTTTTCGTCGTCATCGGCTTCTTCATTGTTTTTGGCCCCGAGCCGAAACGGTCCAGCGGGTACCTTGCACCAGGAGAGGTCGGGCACCTTTCCCTGCGTGCCTACTCCGTCTCTTGGGTCACCTAGACGGGCCAGCGCCTGGCCAGCGTCGCTCGGCGGGCTGGAGGCGCGTCAGCTAGAGTCGGGTCGGTGAGTAGGGCAACCAGGCGGTTGGCCAGGGCCTGTTGGGTGGTTTCGGCTCCGCCCCACTCCAGGAAGGTTGCGGCAGTCAGCTCGGCAGCGGCCAGGGTCTGAGCGCTGTGCGGCGGCTGTGAGGCGCCCAAATGGGCCAGGCGACGGAGCAGGTCAGTTGCCGTATCAGGGGCGGTTACATGCAGATAGCCCCCGGTCAGCAGTATGGGTTCGCGCCACCAGGAGTCTGCCAGGCGGTTCTGCTGCTCAAGAAACCTGGCAATACGAGTCACATCCCGCTCCACCTCGGCCAGATAGCGAGCCGTCAAGAACTCCTGAAAACTCAGATGGCCAAAGCGGTACTGCCCAGCGCGCTCTTCGAGCAAACCGCCCCGTTGTCGGCTGACCGACACCAGGTCCGCCACCAAGGCCTCGGCGGCGGTCTGCGATTTGTGGCGGCGCTGGCGCAGATACGTACATAACACCTCGGTCAGCTCGCGCTCGCCGATCTCACGTCCGGCCTCCTGCCCGCGGCTGTGCATCTGAAACGCCAGATATTGCAGCATATCGCGTCGCATGCGCCAGTCACCCCCCAATTGCGCCAGGCGCTGGGCCACGGCTTCGTCGGGGTTGTAGGACGAGGTGAGCAAGGTATCGACCACCTCCATGTATAACTCGGCGCGCTGATCGGGCAGGCGGCGCAGGTTGAAATGTACGATGAGGAGCATGCGCACCAATAGCGGTGTGGTCACCAGCCGGTTGTCGTCCGTGGTTCCCAGGCGCGCCGCCCGCTCTGCTTCCAGACTGGTCACGCTGGCAATGAGATGTTCGGCCTGACGCTCCCGATCATCTCGCTCCACCTCAGCCGGATAGATGGCGCGATACGCCCGGCGGATCAGGTCGGCCACCTGCTCAGGTTCCAGCGGCAGGACCCGCACGATGCGGAACTCCTGCCCTAACACCGCCTTGCCCTGGTATGCCTGGGTGCGGCTGGTGACCACCAGGCGGGCGTGGGGCCGGCCGTTGGTCAGGTCGCGCACGGCCTGGGATACCAGCGCACGCTCGTCCTCGTTAGGCACCTCATCCAGTCCGTCCAGTAGCAACATGATGTGCCGGCCCTGATTGAGCAGGGTGGCGAAAAAATCGTTCGGCAGGTTCAGTCCTGCCTGCCGCTCCAGCAGGTAGTTATTGATAAACGTGGCCAATTGGCGCTGTCGGGGGTCGACATGGTCCGCAAAGCGGCGACGGTGGTCAGCATAGAGGCTGAGCGGCACATAGATCGGTAAGGGCAACTCCCCGGCCATGCCCAGGCGCTCGGCTGCGAGGTCTGAGTGATTAGTGCGCAGGGCCTCGGCGAGGGTCCAGGCGATGTGTTGCAACACAGTGGTTTTGCCGCACCCTGGGGTGCCGATCACGGCCAGATGATTGGCCTGGTTTAAAAGTTCTGCATGGTGATGCGTACGGCGGGAGCATGGTCCGCCAGCAGTTCGGCCTCGGCAGGAGCGGCTTGGCGTCTACCTCCACGCGTCGACCGGCCCAGGTTACGCTTGAGCGTTTCACGGGCTTCGGGCAGGGCTTCCGCGGCCAGGGGCACGTAAATCTCGTCGAGGGATAGCTCGATCGCCTGCTGACCGCCGCTCTTGATGCCGCGCAGCACCACCCGCCCCATGGCCGCCTCCAGCCAGGTCAGGTAGCGATCCAGAGCGGCCCGGTAGTCCGCCTCGTCCCAGGTGCCTCCGCCACCTCGGTAGACATGCACAATGTGATTGATCTGAGTGCCCGTGACCAGGTTCCCGGCGTCGATATCTCCTTTGGCGGTGACGTCCCCCGTGCTCGGCCTTGCCACCTCCACGGCCTGGCGAATGGCGTTGACGTCGGTGGCCACAGCCCGGAGTAGCTGGGTCGCGTCGCGCAGTTGGGCGGTTTGGATGGTCTCGGCCAGTTCGGGCTCCTGTTCGGCGACTTGCAGAAATGCTTCGACACCGGCGCCCAGCCGTGTGGAGAAATCGAACGGCGGCAGACCACGGCCTTCCGTGATGTCTGCAAAGCTTTCGACCAGGGTTTCCTGGTCGGGCGCACGCCCCCGGACCAGCTTGGCGAGCTCCGCAGTGACGGCTGGCTCGTCCACGAAGGCTCTTAGAATGCGGCTGGTAGGTCTTGCTGAGCGGATCATCCGCCGGGAGCCAGGCAGCCAGGGCCGCCTGGTAACAATGCTCCAGGGCTTTCTGGCGCGGCGTGGCCTCGATGGCCTGGCGCAGGCGGTTCCCCAGGACGCCCAGGATGCTGGCAGTGACATTGGCCGCCACATCGGCCAGATAGCCGGTGGTGATGGGATCGAGCATCACAGATCCTCCGTCATGGGCCGTTTGACAGGCACGAGAGCCATTACCGCCTGCTTCCCTTCACGAAATTGAGGAGCGCATCCATCCCCAAAAAACAGCGATCAGAAACCAGAAAGCAGAAGTCAGAAACCTGATAGCAGTTTTCAGATCAGCGTTTGGCAGTCAAGGAACCGCAAGCGCTCTCTCTCGCTCTGCTTAGCCCTCACCCCGCCCTCTCCCGGAGGGAGAGGGGGAATATGCCAAGACAGGGCCCACCACCACTCGCACCCCAATAAGGCTGTAGAAGTTATCGAAGTAATCGCACCATAAGTCGCCCAGTCATCAGCCCCTCCCGCACCTCATGTGTATCCTTACTGGCACTGGTGCTGCGGAGTTGCTCGCTCAGCCAGCGCGTATAGGCGGCAGCCTCCAACCAGGTGATACCGACGACCGGAAAGAGCGGGCTGTTCCACTTGCGGTCGTCCCACAAGTATGGGCGGTCACACGGATCCCGAAGCCCTTTGGATGCTTTGCTGTAATAGGTCCACGTGCGCCAGGCCCAGTCTGCATTGCTCCCCCCTTCTGGACAGTCGTAGCCACCCGCCGCGATGAAACGGGCAAACTGGCGGTTCGTGACGGGATATTTGCCGATCCACACGTTCATTCCAGGCACAGGGCGGAAGGCATCCAGGCCGGTGGGTTCGTACCCGTGAGGCGTCAGCAACACGTCCCCTTCTTGTGCATCCGGTGCCCAACCCAGGCGACCTAGCAGATCGCCGGCATCGCGCCGGCTGCGAATCGGGCAGGCAGCATCATGCATCGTCTGCACCAGAGCGTGTTCAATCTTCAGCGCCGCAGCGCGGCTGAGGTTGGTTGCTCCCATGTCCAGCAGGGCTTTGCCGGCAAAGATGGCGCTACGCCCTCTGATCGGCCTGGTTCGCAGGAACCTCACGTGCCAACAACTCTTGCAGCATATCCCCGGCGATTCTGGGGCGCCGTTGGATGACCCCAATGAAACCAATGGCCAGTAGCAACGTTTCCTGCCAGGCCGGGTCGAGCAGGTAGCGCTTGAAGAGCCCGAGGACGTCTTCTTGTGATGCATCCATACGCTGGACTATGCCCTGGGCGGCCAGCAATTCTTCCAAGGTCAGGTGCAAGAAGCCGTACTGACGCTCGCCCCGTTCCAGGAGCAGGTTCGAGTAGCGTTGCACGCTGTCGAGAAAGGCCCGCCCCCGCTGACGTGCCTCGCCCCTGGGTAGCCTCCACTCCTCGCTTCGGTAATAGTCGGTGAGCCATTGTTCCAGTTGATCCCGCGTCACCAACCCGGCGGTGGGGTTCTCCTGACGCAGCCACAGGGCCAGCGGGGCCAACACCTGGATCGTTTCCTCGTACCGCATGCTCCCACCGACCGGGTATTGATCCAACGAACGGGCCCGGTTCCAGCTTTCAATCAACGTTTGCAGGTACAACTCGTACAGCTTCACCCGTTGCTCCGGCAACGTCACACCGGTGTGCTTGATCAACGCCAGGATGGTGAGCAGGAGGGGATTGGCGGCCAGCCGCTCGACGCTGGGGTTGTGAACGATGGCCTGCAGCAGGTCGCGCCGTTCTTGCGCCGCGGCCTGACGGGCGGGTTCGGTATCACCATGGAACAGCTCGCCGACCCGATGGAGCTTGTGCTGGCGGCTGGCGTAGTATTCGCCGAGAAACTGGCTCAGGCTCAGCTCGCCCTGCTGCATGAGACGTCGGGCATAGGCATTGAGCGGCAGCAGAATAGGCAGCGGGCCATCTGGCTGTGCCACCAGCGCCAGCGCTAGCACCTTGAGCAGGGTACTCTTGCCCGAGCCTGGATCCCCGAGCACCACCACGGCCGGAGCAGTGTGCAGGGCCACCTCCACTGGCACGGGTTGCGCGGGGTGTGCGAGAGCAGCGGCTGCAATCACATCGGGGACGGCTGCGCTCTCCCCGGACCACGGTCGCCCAGCCACGCGCCCTGCCGCGGTGGCATGGCCAGCGTAGGCCTTCAGCGGCACATAGACGTCGGTCAGGGCGAGCTGCTGGGTGACCTGCTGCACCTGCTGAATGCCCTGCATGTCCAGATAACGGTAGCTGTCGCGCAGGTAGGTCAGATAGTCGGTCCGCAAGCGGACCAGGTCGGGTGGTGGTGTGAACGGCTGCTGAAAAATAACGGTAAACTTTTGCTGGATGCCGGTGATGACGTTTTCGGCGTGGATACTGCCTTCTGCTGTAATACCACCGGAGGAGGGTACGCTGTCCATGCCACCTCCATGGCCGTGTGTCCCCAGAGACGCACCGTTAGAAGATGCAGGCTGGCCAGGCGGTAGAGGGCCGTCGCGATGGGGGCCAACTTGATGACTGCCGCCTGCAATTTCCCGGCAGATTCCGCCGCGGTGGCCGCCTGGTTGATGATCTTGACGGCGCGCTCCAGCTGGGGCGTGATCTTATCCGCGGCCGGCTTCTGCGCCTGACTCTGTTCGACGGCCCGGTCTACCGCTTTCTGGGCGTCCTCGGCGTCATACGCGTCGGCGATCTCCCCCGCTTTCACCGCTTCAGCCAGTTGCGCGCGCAAGGCGGCCAGTTCTTGCTGGAACTGCTCCAGGTTGGGGGCGGTACCCCCGTGGCCCACGTACTGGAAGCCGGTCACAATATTCTTCGCAATGATGTCCTGCACCGCTTCCACGCTGCCGCTCTCAAGCTCTCGCGCCAACGCTAACAGCTCCCGGGCCGTTTCGGCATCGGCCCCTTGCACCTGCGCTCCAGTGACAATGTTGTCAGCCTCAATTCTCCCACCGGCTCTCACGCCGCCGGTGCGGGTAGGCGGTGTGTCGTTTGATGGTGACGTCTGGCTCATATCTCCTCCCTTGCTTCCCTTCGTTCACCCGTCTTCAGGGCATTGGCAGCCGCAGTTCGGCTGGACCATGCCCGCGTGCTCTTGAACGCTCCGAAGCTCCTCCACCCTGACCTTCCCGCCATTATAGGACTGAGGCCATTATTGATCAACTTGCTCGGCAGACAGGAAAGGACGAAGATCAAACGCCAAGATGGTTCAAGGGACTCGGCACTCCCTGGCCGCCCTGCTGCAGGATGTGGGTAGAGATCATGGTCGTGGTCACCTCCGTGTGCCCGAGTAGTTGCTGAATATAGCTCTCTGCAACAGAAATCCGGCATTGGATCACCGTCCAATGTCTAGCTCTCGGGCGCGGTGGTGTTCAAATGCTGGGTTTCAAGTGCATACCGCTATAGTGCGGATGTCGGTGCCGCGGTGCAGCAGGTGGGTGGCGAAGGCATGACGAAAGGTATGGGCGCTGAGAGTCGTCGCCAGACCGGCACGCTGGACCACCACCTGGATGGCCGTGTTGATGACACGGGGGGCCACGTGATGGCGACGGGTGCTGCCAGCACGAGGGTCGCAGGGGCGACGTGTCCATGCACGGCCAGGTCGGTCAAGAACGACTCGATCGTGGGTTCGGCAGGGCAAAGGTAGTCGCGCGACCGCAGGCCGTGGAAACGGACGAAGCATACGCTCCACTCCACCTAGGCGCGTTCGGTATGCATGGAGGAGTGGTGGAGACGGAGCACGCTTCGAACTTCATTGAGGAGTGTGGGGTGTTGACCTCTTGTCGCGTCAGGCCTATAAGGTCTCCGTTATGGCGACCTGAGATCACTGATAACAGGCATCGGGCAAACCTGCCTGAAAACCCCACGAATATTGCATTATCAGGGCTCTTGGCCACTTTTGGTGATGAACCGAACCGGGTCAGAGGGCCAGGGGTTCAGGGCCATCCTACGGCTCCCTTGACCTCACACAGGCCGTCGGGCCTCAGCCATCCAGCGCGCACGCTGAAACGACGCTGAGGGCGTGGCCTCCATGCACGGCACGCGCGCGTGCACTGTCCCGATGCCGCGAGAAGAACGCGCCGCTGAGCAATCCAGGCTGGCACGGCCACACATCTGGCGCGTGAGCCTGTGCAGGCGATGCATGTGGCCCTCCCACGGGGCCATTGCTCCAGCGTCATGTCAGGCCAGCGTTGACGGCGTTGGAGTCGTCGCGCAGTCCCTTCGCACAGCGCTGCAAGGGCACGCAGGGACTCGCCGCCGCCCGTGCCCGCCCGGAATCCAGCGGATCAGCCCGCCGCTCGCGCACCAGCCGGGCAAAATCCTGGGCTCAGATAAGGGCGGCGGCCAGCTCGGGATGCTGGGCTTGCAGCTGGGCGATCTGCGCCGCGTCGTGTGCGTCCTGCGTCTCCGGCCGCCGCCGGACCAGCCAGGTGGCCCGGCGCGGGGTCAAGGCGCGGGGCGGCAGTGTGGCCACATCCGGGAGGGGCACACGACGCCGCAGGCGCAGGAGGGTGGTGCGACTGACGGGGAGGCCCAAGCCACGGCTTCGGCGGGCCCGGCCGAGCCCGCCCGCGCCACGGCGATGTGCACGAACCCCTGCACGAGCCGCGGCGTGCGTCGAGCCCCCGGCGCGATCAACGGAGCCAGCCGCTCGGTCAAGATGCGCCGGGGGCAGCGGCCATTGGCGCAGAAGACCGTTCGCACCTGCACATATCAGGGCAAAATGGCCAGATAATCAATGGTTCGGCACATATCGGTCCGAGATATCCTTGCATTACTTCGCAAGGGGCAAGACATGAAAGCCAGGTACATTGTAGCATTGGCCATCATCATCCTTGCCACGATACTCTGCAAGGAGTTGGTGCTTGCCCATCCGACTCGGCTGATAGCTCCATGGGAAATGCCATCCTACCGCGTCTTCTCGCACCATGGGGGGATCCTCGCAGCCGTTGCGGCAAGTTGCCGCGTCAGATCCTAACAAGCAAGGCTGGGGTGAATAGAGCCGTACGATCGGCTGCAAACCGGTAACGCCACGACGCGACCGAGCTACAGGCGAGCAAGCCGACTTCCGGGCTCATCTCAGCATTCACCCACCTTCAGGACACGTACTACCGCGGCCGTCCGTCGACTATTCGAAGTTCATGGTGCCGCTGCTGTCGGCTGCAAACTATTCGGGCTTCACCCTCGTCGCACCGACTATCACTCGTAGGCTTCACCGATCGACGCCACCCTCAAGAGTCGAGGCCACCTGATCGACAGAGACTTCAATTCCAACCTCTTCAATTCACAGAGGCGCTTCTGTCGTTGAGTTCGGTGAAACTCGGATCTTGTCCAACAGCAATCTTCCTTATTGGAATGACGAAGCAGATCACTATTTGGGTTAGGATTACGTTCAGCCTCCAACAATCTCAACCCTTTAGTATAGAGGTCTCAGTCAACTGCGAAAATGGACGGGGAACTACGAAGAAGGTAGAGCTATCTTCTCACACGCCGCGGACCAGAACTCTACGGCCAATGGTAAGAGCTTAACAACCGGGTGAAGCCGCCCGCTAACAAGCGCAGCGGCTCCACCCTGAAGCCGTTCAGTTGCCAAATCTGCATTGTATGCGCCGGCTGAGAAACCTGGCATAATACGCTTGTCGGTTTTGAGGTCTCAACAATCAGGGGGGGTGAGAACAGAATGGAGGATTCCCATGCGGGGGTTTGACCGCATTACCTTCGATTCACACGTCATGGGCGGACGCGCATGCCTCCGCGGCATGCGAATCACGGTGTCGTTGCTTGTGAATCTGGTGGCCAATTGACATTGTCGCAAGTCATGTTACAGTTGCGGCATGATCAGAAGCTTCAAGCATAAGGGCCTTGCTGAGTTGTTCGAACGTGGCCGCAGCCGTCGAGTACGGCAGGAGCTGCACGCACGCTGTTTGCGCCGCTTGGAAGCGCTGGATCAAGCAGAGTCGTTGACAGACGTCAATGTGCCGGGATTCAATTTCCATGGCCTGCAAGGGGTGCCGAAACGTTACAGTATTCACGTCAACGGTCCGTGGTGCATCACATTCGAGTGGGAAGATGGCGATGCGCTGCGGGTCGATCTTGAACAATATCATTGAGGTGAAGGGATGGGAGAGTATGCCGTGAAGCGTCCGTGAAGCGTCCACCGATCCATCCAGGGGAGATTGTGCGTGAAGACGTGCTCCCAGCGCTAGGGTTGTCAGTCAGTGAAGCCGCGCGGCGGCTGGGTATTTCGCGTCAGCAGTTCCATCGAGTCTTAGCCTGTACGCATCCGATCACCACGGAAATGGCGCTGAGGATTGGGAAGCTTGCTGGCAACGGGCCGGGACTTTGGCTGCGCATGCAGCAGGCGTATGACTTGTGGCACGTTGAGCAGCGGCTGAAAGAGGATCTTGCCAGGATTAAGCCCGCAGCATCAGGGAACTCCAGCACCGAACAATCGCTTGCAGGCGACCGCCAATAGCCTTCGCTCGTGCCTCGCTTCGGCTATCGGCGGCGCCTGAAGCGTGGCGTTAGCCGTCTAATTGAGGGCGTGCATGAGGGAGAGCGCTATGGAAATCGTCCTTGGTATTCTCCAGTACGTGATTATTCCCGCGATCGCTTTCGCTGCAGGTTTGTTTTCAAAATGGTTTCTTCAGTCTCAAAAGGCACGCGATGACACACTCCGAGCGCTCGCGCCTCAGCGAGCCGCCGCACTTGGTACTCTTTGGAGACTTACAACGCCGTTCGCGCATGGATCGAGTGCCCAGCTAGACAAGGACCAACGCCGTACGGCAGATATCGAATTTCGAAAGTGGTACTACGAAGATGGATGAGCCCTTTTTTTATCCTGGCGGGCCGCGAAGCACTATCTGCTCGCTATTGACGCGCTACGAGACGCTTTGTCGAGTGACCAAGCGCGCAGGAGACATGTTCTCGAGTCTGCGTACACAGCTCAGGCGCGACTGTGGTATCTATTCATGGTGGAATAGTTGGAGGCAATTACCTATACCGCGACCGCACTTGCCGGCTAACCACCCACTACAGCGGACGGGGGAACAGCGGCACTTTGCGGCTCGGTGGCCCAGTCAGAGGTTGGGGGCGGTGCCGCCCCCGCCGCTGAGTGGGAGCGTTGGACTGACCCGCATACGCGGGGGATGGGGTGTGTGCGTGAGCAGTGATGGAGTGCTGCATGAGTGGTGATGGACAGGCCTTGCAAACTGATACACTCACACTCCAAATGATTCTGCAGATGGGCTATGCCGCCTACGAGCGTCAGCATCGGCTGCCGGACTACGTACGTCGAGCCGTCTGGGCGATCTTGGCGTGTCGCACGGTCGTGCTCGGTGGTCACGTCCAGGCGTGTCCGGAGGGGCATGTGGAACGGATCTGGTACGACTCCTGTCGGCATCGGATGTGCCCCCAATGTGCCTGGATCCAGGTTGAACGCTGGCTGGCCAGGCAGCGGAGCCGCCTGTTGGCCTGTGAGCATTATCATGTCATCTTCACCATGCCCCACGAGCTGAATGAGCTCTGGCTAGCCAACGTCGCCGTGATGACGCGGCTGTTGTTTGCGAGCGTGCACGAGACGTTGTTTGAGCTGTTAGGCGATGCGAAATACCTGGAGGCCCGGCCCGGCGTCATCGCCACGCTGCATACCTGGAGCCAGACGCTGCTCCTGCATCCGCACATCCATTGTCTGGTGACTGGTGGGGGCCTGAACGACGCGGGCCATTGGGTGGCGGTGAGAAACGGCTTTCTGCTGCCGATGCGGGTGGTCATGGGGCTCTTCCGGGGTCAATTGCTGGCCGCCATCCGCCAGGGGGTGCAGCAAGGGCAGCTCCGGCCTCCGGAGGGCCGGAACCAGCAGCAGGTCGAGAATCTGCTGAACAAGCTGGGCCGCACGAAATGGAATGTCCACATCCGGGAGCGCTATCCGTACGGCCACGGGGTGCTGATCTATCTAGCCCGCTACCTGCGATCGGTCCCGCGGCCGCTTAACGCTTATTCGTTCGGCGTCAACAGGAGGAAAGGAGAAATATGCAAGCCCACTTGTGCAAGTTAGATCAAGGTGTGTTCACCTTGACAAAAAGTCTCCATGCGTTACTCATCGTGCTCTTCCTGGTCCTCACTAGCTTCACACCTGGGAGTGCTGAGGACAAAATGGCCTCAAATAAGCAACCCCTGTCCTTTGGGAAGGATCAAACCATCATCGACCTGAATAAAGTCGTCTGGGAACCCCTCACGGGCGAGGGCATCCCCCCTGGACCTGAGATCGCGATCCTGCGTGGCAGTCTAGCAGCCGGCGGCGGAGAAGCGTTGGTCCGACTCCCTGCCAACTATACATTTCCCAACCATAGTCATACCAGTGACGAACTCTATGTCTGGCTCAAGGGCGACTTTACCTATATCGCTGAAGACGGCACGGCGACGGCTCTCAGCGGCCAAACCTACATTAGTCTGCCCGGGGGCGTGCCGCACGCGCTGCAGTGTGGCAAGGAGCCGTGTGTCTTTTATTTACGCTATGCGCGGCCGTTTGATTACCACATTCACCCCATGCCTGCGCGTCAAAAATGATGGGATGCGTTGCAGGAGCGGGGCGTTACCCATGCCATCAGGACCCAAGAGGGCGGACGCGCCTTGACCTTTTCTCCCGGTGACCGCCTCCGCGCCGAACAACGGTGTGCGGGTGATCCGCGTTGCACCGGAGCCGACATGCGTGACGCCTTCACCAACTGATTGCTCTCATAGGCTTGGGGGCAGACGGTTTCCGGGGCACCGTTATCGGTTCACGGGATGAGGGGAGGAACAAGGGTGACAGACTCCAAGGTTACACAAAGGCTCGTGGCCATATTGGCTGCGGATGTTTACGGGTATTCGCGCCTGATGCAGGACGATGCACAGGCTACCGTCGCCACCCTGGACGCATCCCGGCAGGTCTTCCGAGAACAGATTGCCGTCCATCAAGGCCGAGTCGTGGACATGGCTGGCGATGCGGTGTTGGCGGTGTTTGAGACGGCCATCGGCGCCGCCGAAGCGGCCATGCGGATCCAGGCGGCGTTGACTGAGCGCAACACCCAGCTGCTCGACAATCGCCAAATGCTGTTCCGGGTCGGCGTCCACCTTGGCGACGTCATCGAAAAACCCGACGGTACCGTCTATGGAGATGGCGTCAACATTGCCGCGCGTCTGGAAAGTCTCGCCGATGCTGGAGGCGTGGCCGTGTCCGGTATCGTCCATGACGTGGTCGGGCGCAGGCTCCAGGCCGACTTCGAATATCTGGGCGAGCACATCGTCAAGAACATCGCAGAGCCCGTGCGCGCCTATCGGATTCGAGGGGCGAGCGAAACGGCCGCAACGTTGCCGTCTCCCCCTCCTGGTCGTGGCAGCGGCCCGGCGCAGATCATCTTCGCGAGCGCATTATTCGCCCATGTCCTTGCGCAAGCGCGCGCTGTCGCGGCGACAGAGGCGACAGTGCTCATCGCAGGCGAATCCGGTGTCGGCAAAGAGCTGATTGCCCGACGCATTCATGAGCAAAGCCAGCGTCACCATGGTCCGTTCGTCAAAGTCGACTGTGCGTCCATGCCGCCAGAGCAGTTTGACAGCGAATTCTTTGGACAATCGGTTGGTGCATTGCCCGGCGTGACACGTGAGCAAGCGGGTCGCTTAGAGCTGGCGGATCGCGGCACCTTGTTTCTTGATCAGGTCGAGGAGATCCCGCCAGCGTTGCAGGCAAAACTCCTTAGACCTTTGCAGGATGGCACCTTCGAGCGGGTGGGTGACGGCCGCACCCGCCGTGCGGCCGTGCGGTTTATCGCGGCGACCAACCGCGACCTCGCCAAAACGGTGGCCGACGGCGGATTTCGCCGCGACCTCTATTTTCGTTTGAGTGTCTTCCCCATTAAGGTGCCGCCGTTGCGAGACAGACCGGAGGATATTCCGGTGCTGGTCAAGCATTTCCTCGCCGAACACGCTGCTGCTGCCGTCGCGCAGCTCGTGACTCACACCCAACTCGAACATCTGCAAAAATACGACTGGCCTGGCAATGTCCGTGAGTTGCAGAACCTTGTCAAGCGTGCCATGATCCTCTCGGGGGATGGCCCGTTGCGCCTTGACGAAGCTTTACCGAGTTCGGCCATCTCCTACCCGGCCCGCGCGCCCCTGGCTGAGGAACGGACCCCGGCGCGCGGCTTCTTTACTGTCTCAGAGTTTGCGGAACTTGAGCGTAACAATCTGGTCGCCGCCTTGGAAATGGCGGGATGGCACGTTGCGGGGAGAGAGGGTGCGGCGGAGAGACTGGGCTTGACGGTTGCCAAGCTCAGAGCCCGCATGAAGGCCCTCGACATCCGTCGGCCCGCGTCTGACTCGTTGTATGTGCGTCTTGGTGGGAGTCGAGGCATTGCCACGATCGCACGCGACTTGTTCGGCCGCGCCGTGGCCCATCCGGTACTCGGACGCTTTTGGAAAGGCCGCAGCACCTATGGCGTCTTGCGCGAGGAAAAACTGCTGGTCGCATACTTATCGGCGGCAGCCGGAGGGCCGGCCCATTATGTCGGGCGAGACATGCAGTCGGCGCATCAACACCTCGATATCAGCAGAACGGATTGGGAGATTTTAGAGATACTCCTGAGCACAACGTTTGCGGCGCTCGCGGTTCGCGAGACAGAACGGCGTGAGGTCACAGCATTTGTCGAAAGCCTTCGGGACGAGATTGTCAAGACTTGAGGGAAAGCAAAAAAGGAAACAGGGGTATTTTTGAAGGCAATGGGGTCAGGTCTTGAATCGTGCATCCTAAACCTGGCCGAACAGAGCAGTGGAGCTGACTGGGAAAAAGCTAGCGCTTTTTCCCAGTCAGCTCACCGCCAGCCTTCGGCCTCTCAAACTGACTTGACGCTCTCTGCGAAAACTGCGACCTTCTCCAGGAGACATGCAGAGAAACAGGAGGTGCCATCATGTCCCCGAAGCTCACGCAGTTACTTGACGAAATGACGCCACAGGAACGAGCAGAAGTGGAAGCCTTTGCGGCGTTTATCATTGTCCGTCGGCAGTTACAGCAGCCCCAACTCCTCACGGACGATATCTCTGTCCAGGAACTGACGGAACTCGTGGCGGCCTCCGGCAGTTTTGACTGGCTCAATGCGGAAGAAGAGGATATCTATTCCCTTGAGGATGGTGAGGCCGTGCAATGGCCCAGTCCCTCGTAAAACGTGGGAGTGTGGTGCTGATCCGCTACCCGTTCACGGATCTGACCGGTGCGAAAGTCCGCCCTGCGCTCGTACTGACACCCGACCATCTGCTGCCCCGCCTGGAAGACGTGCTCTGTCTGTTCATCTCCTCCGTGATGCCGGAGGAGCTTCTCCCCACGGATTTCATCCTGGAACCTGGGCAGGCGTCGTTTCTCAACACAGGGCTGAGGCGTCGCTCCGTGCTCAGAATGCACAAGTGAGCGTTACTCCATAAGGCGCTCGTGCTGCGGGTCTTGGGTGCGGGAGATCAACCGCTCATGCACGAGGTCAATCAACGGTTGCGTCTTGCGTTGGGTTTGTAAAGGCACGTTGAGGCAGGGCCCGAAACATCGTATGGATGGCAGTAGCCGCAAGGCGCTATCCTCTGGGCGTTGCTGTCCTTGGCTGGGGGGGGGGCAGCGAGTTGGGAAGCACATGTCTGCACAGGATTCTCAGTGCCCCTCCTGAGCCGAACAAGGGTGTGCAGCCGACTGCCAGAAGCCTACGCTTCGCTGCGGCCTCTGGCAGCGGCTGACACCTGGCGTTAGTGCGCCAAGCGAAGCTTGGCGCTTCTTGCAGGGTGGAAGTCCCTGTGGAGCAAGGTCTAACCAACCACTCCTCCCGAGTGTGGCACCTGTTGAGGAGGTGACAACCGAACGCACCAGGTGAAGCGGACACAGGGTACCACGGAGACCGCAGGAGAGACCGCACGCGCCAAAGCTTGAGACAGCCCCGTGATCGCGGCTTCTGCAGACGGCGATGGGTGTGTTGTGGTTTAATAGAAACGGACACCTTGATACGGGTGATACGCTAGTGGCAGGAGGTGTCCGATGATGGCAGACAAACGCAGGACCGATCCCGCGGAATTCACACGGGAAGCGGTCCATCTCGTCACAGAGCAAGGCTATGCGGTGGCCGAAGCGGCCCGCCACCTCGGGCTCAACCCCCATATGCGCCAGCGCTGGCAGCGCGAGCTGACGGAGCACGAGCCCGCCGCCTTTCCAGGCCACGGCCGTGTGTTGCCCGCGCAGGCAGCCCGGCCTCAGTTGCAGGAAGAAAACCAGCGCTTGCGGAGGGAACGCGACATGGTCAAAAACGCCCTGGGCTTCTTGGCCCGCGAGTCGAGGTGAGAGACGCCTTTCTCCTCCAGCCCCAGGACACCTGGCCGATGGCGGGCTTGTGTGAGATGTGGGAGGTCAGTCGCCGCGGCTTGTCGGCGTATGCCCAGCAGCCAGCTGCCCCCCGGATCGATCGAGACGACGTGGCCCGACTGGAGCGGGTGAACGCGATGCATGCGGAGACGGGTCAGCGTGATGGGCGTCGGCGGATGGCCACACCACTGCCAGCCGAAGGCTTGACGGTGGGACGGGCGACGGCCAGGCGCTTGATGCGGGACGCAGGCCTGTCGGTGCGGCGTCGCACCCGGCGTGGACCGGTCACCACGGACCGTCAGCAGCGTGATCCGGTTGCGCCGAATCGCTTGGCGCGGCCGTTGGAGGTCGAAACGCCCGATCACGTCTGGGTCGGGGATCTGACGTCTGTCTGGACCGCCGAGGGGGGGTATCCGTTGCCGTGCGGCTCGATGTGTCGTCGCGGAAGGTCGTGGGTTGGGCCATGAGTGCCCCCATCGACTCCGCCCTGGGGCAAGCGGCACTCCGGATGGCGCGGGGGCGCCGGAATCCCACCACGGGACGCCTGCACCCTGCCGACCGTGGGAGTCCATATGCCGGTCATGACTCCCAACACCTGCTGGCCACCTCTGGCAGGCGTTGTCGCATGAGTCGTCAGGGCGAGTGTGTGGACCATGCGGTCGCCGAGCGCTTCTTTGGCCGTCTGAAACGCGCACGCCCGGATCGGCGCCATGAGGTGACCCGCCAGGACGCGAGAGCCGACGTGGTCGACTCTATGGAGATGTTCTATAACAGCAAACGGTTACACTCATATGTGGGCTCTGTCAGTCCCCATGCCTATGAGGTCTCAGCGAAAGTTGCTGAACTCCGTGTCCGTTTTTCCTTGACCACAACATCCCGTATCGCCATGCCTTTGCGACACCGCACCACCTGGATCACACGAGCGTGGAGTCCGTCGTGCAGGCCGGACGAGCCCGCTGGAACATTGAGCACGAGAACAACAATACCTTGAAAACCACAGGCGATCATCTCGAACATCACGACGGCCATGGCCAACAGCACCTGTCGGCCGTGTGACTCACACTGAATCTCTTCGCGTTTCTGTGCCATACAGTGCTGGGGTGGGCGGATCCCCAGTACCACTTGGTGCGGCAGACTCTGGCCGCCCGGCAAACCCTTTTTCAGGACCTGCAGGCGTTGACACGCGACCTCCTATTTGACAGCTGGGACCATCTCCTGAACTTCATGCTCCAGGGACTGGAGATCGCGATGTCTCCCGATGCCAGCTAGAACTTCAAAATGAGAATTGCTGGGCAAGAAGAGGAACTAAAATGAGAACTTCGGCGTGCGTAGGTCGGTCTCTTCCATTCCTATTGTTACTCTTGGGCGCGTTCTTCCTCTCGAGCTGCGCCACGCAATCAGCGCGGCTTCCTCCCCCGCCACCACCGCCGCCTCCCCCGGCACCACCGCCGGCTTCCATTGAGCTAGAGGCCCCCTTCTTCCCATGGCCTCCGCCTCGGGCTTCTGCTACTGCAAGAATTCCCCGCAATCTGCTGGAAGCAGAGCGCGGCCCGACACGGCTACGAGATGTCGACAGGAGAATAACCGAGGTCCTTGAGCAAAACGGGTACTACGAAAGCAGCTACTACGCCGTTCCTGCAGGGTTCGCGTTGGTGACGAAGATGGAGCAGATCGAGTCCGATGGAACTCCGAAGCAAGGACTGCAACGATGGATCATGACCCCCCAAACTCTTGTTAACTTTTCCCTCACTGCCTATCTTACGGCACTCTTCCGCGCTGCACCGGGCTATTACCGAGTAATCGTATTTATTGTTACGCCTCACGCGTTCGCACAGTCGGAGGTAGAGGTCAGACCGGAGGAGGCTAACGAATGGCTTAGCGGGGGCCTCAATCGCTTGCCAGCGTCCATCGGAAACCTCGATTTCTCGCGCGAAGATTACGCTTGCGCCGCACTAATCTATGAGTTCGAGCGCGCGAGCGAGGCCGAGGAACCGAGGATTCGACGCCCCGGACTCATTCCTGGCCGTACACACCTGGTGAAGGCGGGTATCTGGGAGGTATTCCAACAATGACCGCGATGATCTCAACCAGCACTTGCAAGAGACGACTGGCAATCCTCTGGTTTGTTGGCGGTCTAGCCCTTTTCTTGCTACTGGTCTTCCAATCCATCTTCGGAAAATACGGTGTCAAGGTGGAGGAGGCGTGGGCTTGGTTCCTGCCGACCATCCTGCCAACGCTTTCGCTGATAATCGGCGTGCTGGTTTTCGACGCTACCGCTGCCGGAGGGACGGATAACCAGATTGAGCGGTTCACATTCCAACTAGCTTTCGGCCTTTCAGCTGTCTACCTTGTGCTGGTGGGCCTAATACCGCTCGTTCAGCCTTTCACCAGCTTGTCGCCGTTTGAGCTGATGAAGCGGTCAGGCCTCTGGTTAGGTCCTCTCCAAGGCTTGGTTGCGGCAAGCCTCGGAGCATTCTTTGTCAAGGGTGAGCGAGGAGGAAAGATGGCGAAGACGACATCTAACTAACCGCTCCAGCCGGTTGCCTACAGCGTCTGCTCCTACATCGCTCACACTTCCGGCAGCGGCTGAGCAGCGGTGCTAGGGATAGGCGACTCAAACACTCCAGACCGAAAACGGGAGGGCGGAGGTGTTATAACCCCCGCGGAGCTTTCCACTCATTGCCATATCAAAGAGATACTGGAAATTACCAGCGGAGACACGCATCCTCCAGTGAGTCCTGTGGCCTGCATTAGGAGCGTAGGCGAGGGGCCGTAGTCTCCTGTAAGTGAGCGGCCAGTTCTTCAATGACCTGCGTCAGGGTGCGATTGCGATCGCGATTCTCAGGCGTTTCCTCGGCCAATGATGACGTCCCCACAAAGCGATAGACATCCGCAACACCCTGATGGATCTTCGAGGGTAACCCGAGATCGCCAAAGGTCTTGGCAATCTCTTCCATCTCGCTGATCCAGCGGCCGGCCTTGGTCGGCATGACGGGAAGCTGCCGGTCGATGGTACGATACCGATCCGGCTGGCTGATCTGCCACTCTGCCAGCAAGGCCTCGTATACCCCGAACGTGTGCGCCGTCACCAGGAGCGCTGTGGCGATCGCGGTCGAGCCTTTGGTGAGCGCTGCATAGCACATCTTAAGCGCGGAGGCGAGGCCGATCTCTGCTCCCAACGACCGGATATCCAGACCACAGTTGGCGAGCTCGATAAAGTCCTCGACCCCAGGCCCTGAGGCATAAAATCGGGTGATACCAGGCCGCGTCGGAGGAGAGCCGATGATGCCTGCATCGAGGCAGCGACTGCCGGCAGTGGTGATGACCTCCGCCACCGCCTGCATCGTCCCCGGTGCGATGGCGTTACAATCCACAAAGATGGTGGTCTGTTGGGCGTTGCGCAGGGCCTCGGCCACGAGGCGCGCCATATCCACAGCCGATTCCGGGACGAGAATCGATAGAATCATGTCGGTCTCAGTCAGTAAATCTTCATAGGTGGGCACATCGTCGATCTGCGCTTCGCGAGCCAACATACGGGTGCGCTCACTGCGCCCCTTCAGGCAGGTTAAGACCCGTACCCCATGCCTCTGCAATACTCTCCCAACCACGTGCCCCATATCGCCCGGGCTCAATATACCAATGGTTTTGACCGACATAGCTCCTCCTACATTGTGAGTACGTTACAAGATTATCACCGATACGATTCGCACGACCGCCCGCCTCATGCTGTCAGGCGGGGTTCAACACGAGCTTGCCGAAAAAACTCGACGCTTCCATCATCCGATGGGCCTCAACGGCCTGCGCCAGCGGAAACACTTGGGACACGATCCCCTGCACCTTGCCCTGGGCCACCACTTTCAAGAAGGCTCGCATGTCGTCGGGAGTGCCGCGGCCCACGCCCATGATCGTCAATGCACGTGAGAAGACGCGCCCCAAATGCAGCTCGACGCGATGGCCCGCAGTCACGCCACAGGTGACAAAGCGACCACCGGGCTTCAGGCCTTCGAAGCAGGCATCCCACACGGGGGTACCGACATGTTCGAGGACGACGTCCACCCCTTCGCCACCAGTAAACGCCCGCACCCGCTCCAGGATGTCTTCACGCGTGTAATCGATCCCGGCCTCTGCCCCCAGAGCGCGGGCTTTTTCCAGTTTTTCCGGACTGCTGGCCGTGGTGATCACGCGCGCGCCGAGGGTGCGACACAGCTGAATGGCGAAGGTGCTGACACCACTGCCGGCAGCGGTAATGAATACCGATTCCCCTGGACGTACGCAGGCCCGGTTCATGACCATTTGCCAGGCGGTCAGACCTGCGACCGGTAACGTCGCACCTTGGTTAAAGGTGCACCCCTTCGGGAGGGGATAGACACGATCGCTTGGGGCGACCGCCAGCTCGGCATAGCCACCCCGCCCGTTGGCGATCACCTGAGCGCCTGGCTGGATCCTCTCGACGGCCTCACCGACTTGCACCACCTCTCCTGCGAAGTCACCCCCCAACACATGGGGCGGCGTCGATGCGAGTCCCATGTGAGCCTTCTCGCGTGAAGACGTCGAGGCGGTTGAGCGAACAGGCTCGCACGCGGATGAGGACCTCATTTGGACCGACAAATGGTTCGGGCAAATCCCCGAACTGCAAGACCTCAGGTGCACCTGTCTCCATCAAATACACTGCTTTCATCACGACACTCCCCGGCTAGGTGTCAAGTTCGCCACACGAAAACGCCGTAGACTATGTTAGCATAACCAGACGATATTCCCTCTCCCTCCGGGAGAGAGTTAGGGTGAGGGCAGCAGGGCATGACCGAGGGGTTGGGCTTCCCTCACCCCGGCCCTCTCCCAAAGGGAGAGGGAGGTAAAAGGCGACGTCATGTGCACCATGCGCGAATGATGTTTTTTGGTTGCGACGCCGGCTGTGTTGGGCAGAAATGGCTGATAAGACACGATGCAAGTATTGCATGCGTGAGTTGGAGTGGCAAGAGAGCAAACGCAATCGCAGCAGGAGAGGACAGCTATGGCAGAGAGCCCCAAAATGTTGATGGAGAAAGAAGGAGCGCTGGGATGGATCACCTTTAACCAACCGGAGAAGCGCAACGCGGTCAGCCAGGAGATGTGGCAGATGATCCCGGATATCGTCAAGGATCTCGAAGAGGACGAAGAGATCCGCGTCATCATTCTGCGCGGTGCCGGTGATCAGGCATTCGTCGCGGGGGCCGATATCTCGCAATTCAAGGACCGCCGACGCAACATGGATGATGAGCTCGAGTACCGACGAGTATCCAGTCGCGGCTCGCAAAGCCTGACCAATATTCGTAAGCCCTTGCTGGCGATGATCCATGGATATTGCATAGGGGGTGGTGTCGGCATCGCCATCACCTGTGATCTGCGCATCGCCTCGGATAGTGCACGCTTCGGCGTCCCAGCCGCACGTCTAGGACTGGGGTATCATTATGATGGCATCGAAAAACTCATGCATCTGATCGGCCCCTCCAATGTCCTCGACATCTTTTACTCGGCTCGCACCGACTTCAGCGCCGCCGAGGCGCTGCGCATGGGATTGGTCAACCATGTGGTGCCACGCGCTGAGTTGGAGTCCTTCACCCGGCAGTACGCGTTACGGATCGCTGCTAACGCGCCGCTGACACAGCACACCGCCAAGGCCACCGTGCGTGAGCTGTTGCGCCCCGCCGAAATGCGCGATCTGAGCAAGCTCGATAAAATGCTGGCGGAGTGCTTCAACAGCGAGGATTATCAGGAAGGTGTCCGCGCCTTCAGCGAAAAGCGTCGACCGGTCTTCAAGGGTAAGTAACCGGCAGCCTATGGGCATAGGCCCGGCGGGTTCAGTTTAAAAGGGCCTGCTGAGCACGCCGTAAGCCGGTGGCTTGAATGACCTCTGCATCGGTGCGCACAGCTTCGTCCAAGGTATGCGGCGGGCGGGCGATAAACGGGGCTGTGCGCACCGGACAATCCATGACATCACACTGAGCGCAGTAGGCCCGATGGCATGGATCGATGTGGAAAACGATCTCGCCCTCGACACCGCAAGCGCTCATGACGCGGTCCTCAAAGCTCTCGGCCAGAACATGGGCGCGGTCGACCGGCCAGTATTCCGGCACCACGAGATGCGCATCGACATGGGTAAAGCGCCCAGAGCGAATGGCCCGTAAATGGTGAATACGAATGATGCCTGGCATACGGTAGGCGTCGAACGTTTTGAGGAGCTTGCCGATCAGCTTGGTATCTTCTTCATCCAGCAGGCCACCAGCGGCGTGCCGTACCAGCTTGATCCCGGTCCACCCCAGATTCACACCGACAATGGCCGCCACCAGCGGATCGAACCAGGCGATGCCGGTCAGACGCACCAAGAGGAGCCCGCCAATGACTCCCAGGCTAGTCCAAAAATCCGACAGGACGTGTTTGCCATCAGCGATCAAGGTGAGCGACTGTGTAGCTTTTCCCGTGCGGATCAAGAACCAACCCAATGCCGCATTAGCCACACCGGCGGCAAAGGTGATCATGAGTCCAAGATCAAGCTGCCTTAGCTCGGGAGGCTTAAAGAACCCTTGCACAGCCTCATAAATGATCATAATTGCGGCAAAGGTGATCAGCCCCCCTTCGAATGTCGCCGCGAAATACTCTATTTTCCCATGACCATAGGGATGGTTGCGATCGGCTGGACGCCCGGCAAACAGCAGGCTGCCAATGGCAAACAGCGCCGCCACCACATTGACGATACTCTCCAGAGCATCGGACAGGACGGCGGTTGATCCGGTCAGGTGGTAGGCTAGAAACTTCACCCAGAGCAGCGCCACACCAACCGCCAGCGAAATCAGCCCAGCGCGCAGACGGATACGGGTATCGTGCTGGAGATGGAGTCGAGAGCTCTCTGCATTCTCGGCGCGGGGATCAGGTGGCGTGTCTGACATACGCTCCTCCCTGGAAGTGCCTCGGCTAGGTCCATAGGGGATTACCCGAATTGTAGTCGCTGTGCGAGAGATTGGTAAAGGGAAAAACTCGTCTTGACCCATATCTCCGAGCTGGCTAGGATGGCAGGGATTTATCTTTCCCTGTGAGCAACTCATACGAGAGGCGAGCCAACCATGCAATGTGGTCTGTTCACCGAATTGCAGTGTCCAGAAGGACGTCAGGAGTCCCAGTTATACGACGAGCTCCTCGAGCAAATCACCGAGGCCGAAGCGCTCGGGTTCGAGGCTATGTGGATGGCGGAGCTGCACTTCCACCGCCGCTTCTCGATCCTGTCGGCGCCACTGTTGACTGCCGCGGCCGCGGCGCAGCGTACCCAACGGCTGCGGCTGGGCATCGCGGTCAATTTGCTTCCCCTGCATCATCCCGTCAGGCTGGCCGAGGAAGGGGCGGTATTGGATGTCCTCAGCCACGGACGCCTGGATTTTGGCGTCGGGCGAGGGCACCCGTTTCCTGGCGTTTATGACAACTTTCATATCTCACCGGCGCAGAGCCGGGGGCGCTTTGCGGAGGCGCTCGACATCCTGATCGGCGCTTGGACGCGCGAGCCCTTCAATTACCAGGGGGAATATTTTCAGATATCCGACTTGACTGTAGTCCCCAAACCGGTCCAGCAGCCGCATCCGCCCGTCTTTGTCGCGGCTGGAAGTCCGGAAACGTACGCGGCCACGGGTCAGCGCGGACTCGGTATTCTCGTCCCAGGCCATGTTCAGCCCATGGAAGCACTGCAGGAAAACCTGGCCCACTATGGGGAGGCCGGGCGCGCAGCTGGGCATGCAGACCAACTACGGGTGACCTTTCTCATGCCCATCTATGTGGCGGAGAGCCAGCAGCAAGCTGAGGCGGAGCCCGAGCCCCATGTCATGTATTATTACAATGTGCTCGGCGGGCTGTTGTCGGGGGAGTTTCCGGAAAGTTATCAGCGCTATGGCGAGTCGCGCCGTCGCCTGGGGACCCTTAGCTACGACACCATCCGACGCGAGCGTGCCATCTTCGGAGAGCCTTCATATTGTCTCGAACGCATACACCACATTCGCGAGGTGCTCGGAGTCCAGCAAATCATGGCCTGGATGAATATCGGCGGCATGCCCCACGACAAGGTGTTACGCTCGATGCAGCTGTTTGCTGAACGGGTGTTGCCGGCGATCGCATAGGACCTTTCACCGTCCGATCGCAGCCCTGCGCAGCGTGGTACCGCCGGCCCACAACCGGCGGCCATAGAGGTCCCACAGCCGGTAAGCCAGGAGGACCCCCAGAATACCGCCATATAGCAGTGGTTGTTGGATATCGGCTTTGACCAGCCAGAGGTAATGCACTACCCCGCCAATGGCAGTAACATACACCAGCCGGTGCAGGCGCTGCCACCATTTGCCGCCCAGCCGTTTGATCATGGCGGTCGTGGAGGTTACGGCCAGGGGGATTAGTAGGACAAAGCTCGTGAAACCGACGGTGATGAAAGGGCGGTCCATGACGTCGGCAATGATGTCTTCGATCACGAAGAATTGGTCAAGCCAGATATACGTCAAGAAATGCAGGCTGCCATAGAAAAAGGCGAACAGCCCCAGCATCCGGCGTAGCTGGATCAAGCGGTTCCAGCCGGTGAGGCGACGCACAGGTGTCACGGCCAGGGTGATCAGGAGCAAGCGTAGCGTCCAGATACCGGTCCGGTCGGTGATCTCGTCGATAGGATTGGCGCCGAGGTTATGACTCAGCGCCTGCCCTGCCAATACCGCCAGCGGCAGCAGACAGGCGCCGAACGCACCAACCTTGAGCAGGGGCTGCTTCCACGCGTCCATCATGGCGGCCTCTTCCAAGCTAAAAGTTTTTATTCAAGTCCATGCCAGCATAGAGCTGAGCCACCTGGTCGGCATAGCCGTTGAACATCAGTGTCTTACGTTTGGACAACTCGCCGATGCGCCGTTCGCGCGCTTGGCTCCAGCGCGGATGCGATACCTCCGGATTGACGTTGGAGTAAAAACCATACTCCTGAGGAGCTGACAACTCCCAGGAACTGACCGGCTGTTGCTCCACGAAGCGGATCTTGACGATCGACTTGATGCTCTTGAAGCCATACTTCCACGGCACGACCAGCCGCAGTGGGGCGCCGTCTTGGTTGGGGAGCACTTCACCGTAGAGACCCACCGCCAGAATGGTTAAGGGATGCATGGCTTCATCCATGCGCAGCCCTTCGACATACGGCCATTTCAGCACCGCGCGACGCTGCCCGGGCATTTGCACCGGGTCCAGGAGGGTGGTGAATTCGACGTACTTCGCCTTTGACGTGGGCTCGAAGCGCTTGATTACGTCACCAAGAGGGAACCCGACCCAGGGAATCACCATCGACCAGCCCTCAACGCAGCGCAGTCGGTAGATGCGCTCTTCAAGCGTATGGGGCTTGATCAAATCCTCTAACTGATAGACCGCTGGCTTCTCGACTTCGCCCTCGACGGCTACCGACCAGGGCTTGGTGCGGAAATCTTTCGCCACCTTCGCGGGGGCGTATTTGTTGGTGTCAAATTCGTAGAAGTTATTGTAGTTGGTGATATCGTCGTAGGGGGTAAGCGGCTCATCGGTACTCAGCGAGCTTTTTTGCACTCCCGCCAATTTTTCCCGCTCCTGTGCAAAGCCCGGTCTGGACAATCCGGGGACAAGGCCCACCGCCGCTATGGCAAGCGCCCCACTGGCGGCGGATTGCAAGAAACGGCGCCGATCGAGATACAGCGCTTTCGGGGTGATCTCAGAAGATCGAATATCGTTCGCTCTTTTTATCAGCACTGGGTTTCCCCTTCTTGTGACATTGTTAATCTAAATTCATCCACTGCTGTTGTCCTCACTACCACGCCACCTTTTCATATTGTCAACGTCAGGAGGGGAGAGAAGGTTCCAGCAGCACTGACTCCTTCTACATCACTTGACGAAAACGTCTCTCGCATCATCTTATTTCCTCTTCAACCCATGCAGCTCGACTGTTGGTGGCACGGCAATAGGCTCCAGTCGGTCATTTGGGAACAGTTCCAACCACGCCATCGACGAACCAATTCATGCCAAGCAAGATTTCGTCGGTCGGTTTTTCACCAGCGGCGATGCGCAACTTTCCGAACTGATCCTTGATGGGACCCCAGAAGACGTCGAAGTGGCCCGCCATCAGGTCCTGTTGGCGCTGTGCAACGAGGTTTTTGAGCGTATCGGTGACCACCGGCCCAAAGGGTGACAGCCTCACAATGCCAGTGCCGATGGGCCACCAATCAGCGGTACTCTTCCAGGTCCCAGCGCGCACCTGCTTGACCGCCTCCACGTAATATGGCCCCCAGTTCCAGATGGCGGAGGTGAGGTGTTTGGTCGGAGCAAATTTGCTGGCATCAGCATTGAAGCCCACGCTGTAGGCTCCACGCCGCTCCGCTGTCTGCACGGGTGCGGGCGAGTCGCTCTGGGTAGCGATCACATCAACCCCGATGTCGAGCAGGCTATTGGCCGCTTCGCTTTCAGTCGCGGGATCATACCAGGCATTGGTCCAGACGACATGGACACTGACTTCGGGGTTGACCGCACGCACCCCCTGCACAAAGGCATTGGTGATGCGAATCACTTCCGGGATGGGAATAGGGGCAACGTACCCGATGCGCTGCTTCTGCGTCACCGTGCCAGCTACCAGGCCGGCCAAGTAACTGGCTTGGTACATGCGGCCAAAGTAGGTGCCCATGTTGGCCCGGCGCTTATGCCCGGCGCAGTGGAGGAAGACGACATCGGGAAAGCGTTCGGCCACTTTCAGCATGGTATCCATATAGCCATAGCTGGTCGCAAAGATCACCTTGTGGCCGGCCCGCGCCAATTGCGTCAGCACTCGCTCCGCATCAGCCCCCTCTGGGACTGACTCGACATAAGTCGTCTTGACATCCGGTAGGGTGGTCTCCAGATATTTGCGCCCTTGATCGTGGGCATAGCTCCAGCCATAGTCACCGACTGGACCGACGTAGATGAACCCCACCTTCAGAGCCTCCGGTGTACCGCCAGCCGCGCCAAGGGCTGAGGCCAACAGGGTAATGACCATGACTGTAAGCGATTTTGCCGTTGTCATGCCTTATGATGCCTCCAGTGGAAGAAAGGTTTCACATCTATCTACGTTGCCATCACTCGCCTCGGATGTATGCCGTCCCCAACGCGGTTGGGGTGCCGGAGCGCCCCTGCGTCCTCCTGGTGCTGGCGATGAGCAAGGCCAGGATCGTGAAGGCATATGGTGTCATCATCAGCACATAGGTCGGCACGGCGAGGCCAATTGCCTGCAGGCGAAGTTGCAGGGCCTGTACCCCTCCGAAGAGGTAAGCTCCCAAAGCGGTGCCCAGCGGATTCCAACCGCCAAAGATCACCATGGCCAGGGCAACCCAGCCCCGGCCCGCCGTCATCTGGTCGACCCACATTTGCGTATACGCCAGTGATAGATAGGCGCCCCCAAGTCCCGCCGCCAATCCTCCGGCCAACACACAGCTATACCGTACCGCCACGACGCTGATGCCCAGGGCGTCCGCACTCCTCGGCTGTTCTCCCACCGCTCTGAGCTTGAGACCCGGTTGCGTCCGATAGAGGAACACCCATAGACCGGGCAGCAGGAAGTACGTCACGTAGACCAGGAGGTCTTGGTGAAAAAATATGCTGCCAAGGATAGGGACATCCACCAACCACGGGACCGCGATGGGAGCTAAACCCTGGGTAGGAACACCAATGAACGGTCTTCCTATGAGGCCACTGAGGCCGGTGCCAAAAATCACCAACGCCAAGCCACTGCCGACCTGGTTGGCGTGCAGGCTGATGCTCAAGAAGGCGTGCACAGAGCTCATGAGCACCCCGGCCACGGCAGCCGCTAACACTCCGACCCAGGGCTCTCCGCTCTGCTGGCTGACGATGAATCCGGTCAGGGCGCCGACCAGCATCATCCCCTCCACACCGAGATTGAGGATTCCAGCGCGTTCAGCCAGTAACTCCCCCAGGGCAGCGAGCAGGATAGGCGTGCCGGCGCGCACAGCCGCCTCCAGGAGTAATGGGACGAGCGCCAGCTCCATCCTATCTGGTCTCCTTCCGCACCAACCGATAACTGATCAGGAACTCAACACCGAGGACCGCGAACAAGATCAGTCCCTGCAGCAGATAGGCCACCGCTACCGGTAAGTTCATCGTAATCTGCAGCATATCGCTGCCAACCAGGAGGCCGCCGAGGAGCACGCTGACCACGATAGTCGCCCAGGGATCGAGCCGCGCCAGCCAGGCCACGATAATCGCCGTATAGCCATAACCAGGGGAGAGCCCATGTTTGAGCTGTCCTTGGACACCGGCCACTTCACAGACACCCGCCAGCGCCGCCAATCCACCGCTCAGCGCCATGACCAGCCACGTGGTTCGGGTCAGGTTCATCCCGGCATAGCGTGCGGCGCTGGGGCTGAGGCCAATCATGCGGATCTCATAGCCGAGGCGCGTATGATTGAGCAGCACGGCCAGCCCGGCGGCCGCCAGTAACCCGAGCAGCAGGCCCAGGTGCATGCGACTCCCCGGCATGGACGGTAGGCGCGCCGTTGGGGCCAAGGGAGGCGCGAACGGGAAGCCAAACGCCCGAGGATCTTTCCAGGGGCCATAGACGAGAAAATCGACCCACAGAATAGCGATGTAATTGCACATGAGGCTGGTGATGATTTCATGCACACGCCAGCGGGTTCGGAGTACAGCCGGAATGAAGCCCCAGAACGCACCTGCCAAACATCCCACGACGATCATCAAGGGTTGGAGCAGGGGGGCGGGTAACGCAGGGTAGGTGAGGGCGATCCACGTCCCTCCCATCGCTCCCATATAGAGCTGGCCCTCGGCCCCAATGTTCCAAACACCTGCGCGAAAGGCCACCCCAACCCCCAAGCCGGCAAGGAGCAGTGGGGTGGCTTTTACCAGCGTCTCGGAGAGACCATAGCCACTACCAAAGGCACCTCGCGCCATTTCCAGATAGGCTTCCCCTGGATGTGTGCCCACACACGCCAGCACGATGGCGCCCAGGAGCAGGCCGATGCCGATGGCCACAGCCGCTAATAGAGACGGCAGCCGTGACGACGGAGCGGGCCGCTTTTCCAACGCCACAGGCCAGCTCATGGGCTGCGTTCCGCCAGCGTCGGACTGGCGAGCGCACGGCCACCCGACATCATCAACCCTAGTTGGGCAGCATCGGTTTCTGCCGCTCTGAAACAGGCAGCGATTTCTCCTGCATAGATAACGGCGATACGGTCGGCAAGAGTGATGAGCTCATCCAGGTCTTCAGAGATCAGGAGAGTGGCGCAACCTCGCTGGCGTTGCTCCAGGAGTAGGTGATGGATGGTCTCAACGGCGCTCACATCGAGCCCACGAGTCGGACTGCAGGCGATCAGCAGGGTGGGCTGTGTCGCGAGCTCTCGGGCCAGCAACAGACGTTGTTGATTGCCGCCCGATAGGACACTGGCCGGGGCGTCAAGCCGCGACACGTTCATCCCATATGTAGCGAGCAGACGGCGTGCCTCAGCGGCGGCCTGGGCGTAATTCAGAAAAGGCCCTTGGGCCAGTGGCGGCCTGCGGTAGGACTTCAGCAAGAGATTATCGAGGATGCTGGCGCGGGGGGCCAGCCCCATCCCCTGACGGTCCTCGGGGACATAACTCACACCGTGTCTGATAATCGTCTCGGGGCTGGCATTGGTCATGTCTGCGTCACTGATCCGCACCGTGCCTGCCATCGCCCGTCGCAACCCAACGATCACTTCGGCGAGCTCACGTTGCCCATTACCGGCAACTCCTGCGATCCCCAGAATCTCCCCACGTCGCACATCAAGAGAGGCTCGACGAAGGGCCCACCCCCCTCGGTCATTCTGGGCGCTCACCCCTGTCAGGGACAACTCCACCGGCGCCGCAGCCTGTGGTGGTCGACTGGGTGGGGCTGGCAGGTCGCCCCCGATCATCCAGCGTGCCAGGTCGGACTTACCGACCGCCGCCGGGACAGGGTTCGCCACCACCCGTCCATGCCTGAGGACTGTGATGCGGTCGGCAACGCTCAGGGCCTCGGCCAATTTGTGGGTGATCAGGATGACGGCGTGACCGGCGGCGGCGAGCTTACGCATCGTCTGCAAGAGGGCCTCGCTCTCCTGTGGCGTGAGCACGGCTGTGGGCTCATCCAGGATCAGGATGCGGGCGCGTCGGTGCAGGAGCTTGAGAATCTCGACGCGCTCCTGCTCACCGACTGACAGTTGCCAGACGTGGCTGTTGGGGTCCACCCCTAACCGATACTCCTCGGCAAGCTCTTGGACGGCAGCCGCCAACCACTTGCGGCGAAAAAACAGATGTGAGCTCGGGTCAGCTAGCGCGATGTTCTCGGCCACCGTGAGCGAGGGAATCAGTGTGAAGTGTTGGAAGACCATGCCAATGCCGGCACGAATCGCGTCCTTAGGGGAGCGTAGCACCGTCCGCTGGCCGTCGATCCCGATCTCACCAGCATCGGGCGACTGCAGACCATAGAGAACATGCATCAGCGTCGTCTTGCCGGCGCCATTTTCGCCGAGGAGGGCGTGGATCTCACCGGGATAGACGCGCAGATCGACCCGGTCGCAGGCAATGATGCCCGGAAAACGCTTCGTGATGCCACGCAACTCGGCCAGTGGGGAGGGATCGCTCATATGCCTGCCTGGCTCTCGCAACACGGACTGATGATATATTGCATGCCGCCTGGGCTGTGCTTTTGCTTCTATCATGGCTATGGATCTGGGTCAAGCCGCTTGTGTTCAGTCTGCCAACACGATATCTTTCCTAGCTGGTATCCGTCCTAGCGGGTGCATGGCATCGCTTCGGTAACCTATTCCGGCAAGCAAGAGCCTGAAAGCGAGAGCCTATCCGACCCGTCTTGCATGGGTATATAGCGATGAGCGGAGTAAGCAGGATGGCAACCGTCCTTAGCCCAACAGACCAACGGGTCATCATGACGGGTGTGAGTTGGCAGACGTACGAGCGCCTGTTAGCGGATTTTCGCGACAGTCATGCCGCGAGGATGGCCTTTGACCAGGGAACATTAGAAATCATGGCTCCATCGTTTGCCCATGAGCGCCCGCTGCATCTGATCGTCCAAATTATTGAAATTATTGCTGAAGTCCATAACATGGATATGGTCAGTGCAGGCTCAACGACTTTCAAACGCGAGAATTTGGGGCGAGGCTTTGAGCCGGATGCATCGTTTTACATTCAGCATGCTGGCGATGTACGTAGTCATGCCGCGATCGATGTAGTTAGCGATCTTCCTCCCGACCTCGTGATCGAGATCGATATCACCCATCCCTCTCTCGATAAGCTCCCTATCTATGCCGCGATCGGCATCCCCGAAGTCTGGCGATATGCCGAACAGAGGAGCACGATCTACCGGCATCATGCTGACGGCTATACGGTTGAGGACAGTAGCACGGTGCTGCCTGGCGTCACAAGTCATCAGGTGACGCAATTGGTGGAAATGGGATACGAACTACCGCGTCCTACGTGGCTACGCCATGTCCGGGCATGGGCAGAGGGTCAACTGCAGAACCCGGGAGGGGGGACAAGCAATATTTGACACAAATGTCTTCCAGATAGGAGACCTTTCGCCGCTATGAATGCATCTTCGGTCCTCACTGGGAGGAGCAATGATCATGTGTGACAAGCCAAAGCCATTCCAGGATGGTAGTCGGTTCGACCGCCGCAATTTCCTCAAAGTGCCGATAGCGGCCGCGGTGGGAGTCCTCAGTGGGAGTTTGGTTGGCAGCTTGGCCTATGCCGCGGCGCTGACTCGAGAACAACGTGACCAGATGACGCCGGACGAAATCATCGCTGCAATGCAGCGCGGCAATGAGCGTTTTCGCAAGGGAGAGAAAGCCATGCGCAACTACCTTGCGGAACAGCAAGCCACCGTCACCGGCCAATATCCCGCGGCCATTGTCCTCAGCTGCATCGACTCGCGAGCGCCGGCCGAGGTGATCATGGACCTTGGTATCGGGGATATCTTCAACGCCCGCGTGGCCGGGAACATCGCCAACGATGACATCCTGGGCAGCATGGAGTTTGCCTGCAAAGTGGCCGGCTCAAAAGTCGTTCTGGTGATGGGCCATACAGTCGTGCGGTGCGATCAAGGGTGCCATCGAAAATGTTGAGCTGGGCTATCTCACGGGTTTGCTCGCCAAAATCCGGCCGGCGGTGCAAGCGACCGCTTTTGAGGGCGAACGCTCTTCCAAAAACCCCGCCTATGTGGACGCGGTGGCGATGAAGAATGTGGAACTCACCATGGTACAAATTCGAGGCAAGAGCGCCGTCCTCCGCGATCTCGAGTCGAAACGGGCCCTCAAGATCGTTGGGGCGATGTATAACCTCGACACGGCAACGGTAGACTTCTTCGCCTGATCGGTAGAGCAGTCTTCAACACGGCGGAGCACGCCGCAGGGTGGGATCGCTGCCCTTCAGCCTGGTGGGCCGCGCTTGGGCGAGGGTCCACGGGAAGGGGTGATATGATGGTCGCTACAGCTGCCTGGTTGACTCAACTGCGACGATGGATACTGAGCCGCGCCGGCCAGTTGCTCGGATACGTGTGGCTAGGCGCCCTGGGGGGCGCGCTCCTGCTCTTTGCCCACTACGCCTCTCAACGCTCATTGAGCGTCGAGGAATACGCCTTCGCTTGCGATCCCTTCGGGTACTTACGGATGGCCAAGGAGGTCCGCCAAGCCGTTGCCAAGCACGATCTGCCGCAATTTCACCTCGAATCGGGACAGACTCGGTTGCTGATCGGGCTGATGCTGTCACGGGAGGTCCCGCTGCCGTTGTGGGAGGAAATGGTCGCGCCGCACGCGCATCACTATTTTCCGCAGGCGGGGAGCGTCGGCGTGCAGTATCCTCCCGGTACCGGGTTGATGCTAGCCCTCTTCCCTGAAGGGCAGGCAATCCACGGCCTTAATCAGGCAACCATCGTCCTATTTGTTGTGACTGGCTGCTTGCTGCTGATCATTGCGGGGAGGCACCAAGCATGGTTCTCGGCGGGGTTCGTCACCATGGCCCTATATCTTGGACTGCTCATACTGCGGAATATCGGTACCGACAGCTACTCGATCAATGCCGTTATGGCCCCGCTGTTGCTGGGGTTCTTGTGCATATTCGCAGCCTTAGGGTGGCGCTCCCGGCCCGGAAGAGGTCATGTAGCGTGGGCCGCCGCTCTTGTGGGAGGTTGCTTGATCGGCTTCACCATCATGATTCGGTTACCGATGATATTCCTGATACCGGGCCTCTTAATGCTGCTTTGGCCGCAATCATGGCGCCCATCGATTGCGGGATTTACTGTTGCCCTTCAGCCTAGGCGTCATAGTGACCGGTGTCATGCCGCTGCTCGCCTATCAACACCATATGACGGGGGCTTGGTACCTTCCCACCTATGGGAGCGCTGACAGTGCTCCTCCAAGCCTCGGACCGCTATGGGCGAACCTCGTTTACTACCTGGGAGGCGGTCGTGGCAGTCAACACAATTGGGCGCCGCTCGTTGTCCTCGTCGGGGTCGGTGGGTTCATCACCTATGGTCCCAGGCACATGGTGACCCAGCATCACCTCAGTTGGACGCGCCTTACGGTGTCCGCGCTGATACTATGGGGACTTCCGACCCTCTATTTTCTCACACATCACATCGCAATTTCTTACTATTCGATCCCCGCCACCTTCGGAGCAGTTCTCCTAGTGGCGTTGGGTGCGTTGACCATCGAATGCTGTTCGTCGCCTACGGCCTCTTACCCTCGCTTCGCTCATGCAGGCAACTTGCGCTGGGTGGCCCTGATCTTGGCCCTCCTTCCAGGCATGGTGACGTTAATCTCCTCAGGACGGGCCTATGCTCGTGGGGTGGCACCCATCGAGAGGCCGGCGCGCCATCTGGTGCTTCCCGCCGAGTTGTCCGCCGAGCCTGCCTGGGTTTGGGCCGACTTCCTCAGCGGCACGTTTTGGTATTATGGTAAGAAGTCGGCTTTCAAGATTGGTTTCACCATCCCCGAGACACGGGCTCTGGCGTACCGCTTTGTCTTCGAGCGTGGAGAACCCCAATACCTTGTCCGTGATAGCACGACCATGCAGGACATCATGCAGGAGATCTTGCAGATGGGAGGAGAGCTCGAGCCCCGAGGTGAAGTCTACGGACACCCCTACTTTTTGATCCACTGGCCGAGAGGAGCCCTTATCAGCGTTCCTGTGCGCGACCCTGCTTCATAGGCCGAGGAACAATGGTCGCATACTCACCACTGGCCCCACCGATCGAATGTGGGGGGCCATCTTCACACCCACTGTTGTGGCACGATTTTCCGTTCGATCGCCGTGGAGATGCCTCGATTTCACGGTGCCCGAAAGGAGGGAACCGCCTTGATCGGCAGCACCAAAACCCGCGCTCGGGGACAGGCTATGGTCCAAATCCGAAGTTGATTGCCCTGATCACACCGGTGTTTCCCGATAAAATAATAAAACCAGGCCGATCAACAGGAGGGCCGACAGCGAGACCACACCTGCCAGGCGTCCGGCCGGTGGCGTCAATCGCAACTCGAGCCAGCGACCACAGGCCAAGATGACCGCCAACAGGCCAATGACGTTATGCGTGATCTGGATCAAAAACTCTTCTTTTGGCTGCAGGCCCTCATGCACATGTCCAAGCAGGAGGAGTCCTCCCACGGCACACAGCACGGGGATGACGTAGGGTAGACGAGAACCGCGCTCGCACCTGAGGCGTGCTTGCCACTCGATCAGGCCCAATGCACAGGCGAACAAGGCGCCGAGACGATGCAGCAGGATTTCATCGCTGGATAATAACCCCTCCCAGAAGCCTACCTGCCCGAACGGCCAGGAGCTTCTCCCCTCACTGTGTACCAGGATAAATAGGCTGAGGGCGACAAATCCCAACGGCCAGTGCCGGGTCCAGGAGGCCCATCCCAACTGGGACCCCATGGCCGCCAGGGCCATGAGGACCAGAAACAGGCCGGAGACATTGTGGTTATAGTCAGACCAGCGCGTTTCCTCGTCATCGCTGCTGTCCAGGCCCGTGAATTCCTTGCCGGAGGGGGCCACCACCGCTTCGACATAGGCAGGGTCTATCAAACGCGGCACTTTGGGCCGGAAGACCTCGGAAAGTTCGGCCCAGGTAGCTTGCTGATCCTCCATATCGATGGCAGGGGGCTGGGTGGCCAGGCTGACGGCAGCGGCCAGCGTGGCGATCAACAGCAGCGTCTCCACCTCCACATAATAAGGCACACGCTGAAAGACACCCCCGGCACCATCACTGGGAAGGCGATGACGAGCGGCGCAGAAGTTGAGCGCGGCGAAACACAGGGCCGTCCCCAACAGTGCTACCTTGACCAGCACCATGGCCCCGTAGTCTGTGCCAATCAGGCCCTGCCAGGTGCCGATGTAGCCCCAGGCCAGCGGGACTCCAGTGGCCACTACCCCTAGCACCGCTGGACCACCGACCCAGGCGAAGCTCTTCAGCAACGCGGGCCACAGCGGTTTCAGGTGCGGTCGCTTACAGAGAAACCGCCACAGCAGGCCCAACTGGATGATCCCACCTAACCAGATGGCCACGGCTAGCTGATGCAGTGCGGTAAGCGTCATGAGCGTCGAGCGCGCCTCGCTACGCCCGACTGCGTGCGATAACCAGGCTCCATTGGCCGCCAGGAGTGCAGCTATCAGTCCTGTGAGCAGCCAGGGGAGTCGGGATCGCGGGCGCCGCCCCAGCCACAGACCCGCCATCCCCAGGCCCCCTGCCACCAGCGCACGACTAAGGCCGGCCTGGCACTGCAGCGTATAGACGTAGTCCGGAAATGGCCAGCGTTGAAACGCTTCTGCGAGGAGCCACGCATGCGTCACGAGCTTGGCCAGTTGCGCCACCACCATCCCCAGAGCACCCCAACGCATCAGCGCCAAGCTCTGGGAGGCGAGACCGCTTTCTGCTGGCAGGCCATCCCTCCAGGGCTTGAGCAGCAGCAGACTCCATACCATTCCCCCCATGGCGCAGGCATAGGTGATGAGTAGCAGGTTCTTGAGAAACATGTCGAGCATGTTGGCTAGCGCTTGCATGAGCTGCTCCCGGTGACGGGCTAAAGACCGTGACGGTCAACCTCGCTGTCACACAACCCAAGGTCTCAGCCTGGCCGACCACCCGCTGGAACCCGTCGCCGCCTCTGGCCATGAGCCTTGCATGTGAATTCATGTGAGATTATCGATGATGGAATGGGAAGGTCATGGGAAGGAATGCTTCACCATCTGCACCGTCTCGCGAGGAGCCGATCCGGAATTGCGAAGGTTGGGCAGCTGGTGACACACCTCGTCGGTCATTTCGCCATCCGTCGGTTAGTCATGCCGGGGCACGTCGTTGTCAATTTCACTGTCCGCATACCTTTGCCCCCGCGTCGCTTCCGGTGCGTGACTGTAGTATACCTCTAGGGCGTTGGAAGCCAGAAGGACCGAGAAAATGTAACAGAGGGTTGTGCGCATGTCCAGCGGAAAGTCAGGCGCTCTGGCCTTTTAAGGGGCTTCGAACAGCGTCGATCGACCCCTCGCGCAGCTTCTGCCAACAGGCGTTAGCTGCTGACGATCTCCACTTCCTGGCATTTACGAAAGGCATCGCAAGAATCATCAAAGAAATGAGCATTGACGGAGTTCGAATCGTGCTCCAGAATATCTCCGACCCAAGGAGGCCTTGATCAGCAGGCACCCGACCTGCCGGACCAACAGCCCTGAAGAGCAATGAGCTCGTCGTGAAAGAACCGTTTTCGACCGTCCGAGGGAGCACCGAACATGGGGTTTGTTTTTGACCTGGTGACGTTGGCCGGTGGATTGTTTGCCGGCATGCTGGTCCTCCTGGAGATGGGTCGGCGCCTCGGCCTGCGGCGGATTGTGCCGGACTCCGACTCTGCGCGGGCGGGGTTCGGTGTGGTGGAAGGGGCCATCTTTGCCCTGATGGGGCTGCTGGTCGCGTTCACGTTTTCGGGGGCTGCCTCCAGGTTCGATATGCGGCGTCACCTGGTGGTCGAGGAGGCCAACGCCATTGGCACGGCATACCTGCGGCTCGACCTGTTACCGGTAAGTACGCAAACCGCGCTGCGGGAGAGTTTTCGGCAATACGTGGAGGCACGGCTGGAGACGTATCGGAAGCTGCCCGATATCGTTGCGGCCAAGCAAGCGATGGCCCAGGCCACCCTGTTACAGGGACAGATTTGGAGCCAGGCGCTTGCCGCCTGCCAGGAGGCCCCCCAACCAGCGACTATGCTGCTGCTGCCGGCGTTGAACGCGATGATCGATATTACGACCACCCGGAGCGTGGCGACTCAAATACACCCGCCACAGGTGATCTTCGTCATGCTCTGCGTGCTGGCGCTGGCAAGCTCGCTGCTGGCGGGATATAGCATGGCTGGAGGACGGCCGAGTAGTTATTGGATTCATATGCTCGTCTTCGCAGTGATCATGGCCTTGACGGTGTACGTGATCCTTGACCTCGAATACCCGCGTTTGGGATTGATCCGGGTTGACGCCGTCGATCAAGTACTCGTTGACCTTCGGGACAGCATGAAGTAGGGGGCACTATTGCTCAATTGACGCTTCCCCGGTGCGCTGTTATACTCGGGCCGATAGCTGGTATGCGTCGTGTCTATGCCCAAATTTCCGTCTGCTGTCGATGATCTCTGGAGGTATGTATGATCGGTGTGTTGACCCATCACTGGGCGAAACCAGACAAAGTTGACGAGGCTAAGAAGCTTCTGGATGGCAACGGCATGGCCCAGAGCAAGGCTCCGGGGTTCGTGAGCCGCCAGACCTTATACGCCCACAATGATCCCACCAAGATCACCACACTGGTGGTCTGGGACAGCAATGACATCTATGATCAGTGGCGTGCCAGTCCCGAACGCGCTGTGGCCATGAAAGGCGCTGACGCCCTATGGTCGAAACCTCCCGAAGGAGAGCGCTTCGAAGTGGTGTAACCGCAGATGCACGCAGCTCGATGCAGATACCTGGGGACCCTCACTACGTCCATCCGTGTGTATCTGCGGTGCTAGGAGGCAAGAGCTATGACCTTACCCCACGCCCTAGCGGGCGTCAGGGTGCTCGATTTTACCTGGGTCAGAGCTGGGCCCTGGGCGACGCGCTGGTTAGGGGCCTTTGGTGCTGACATCATCAAAATCGAGTGGCCGGAGCGCCTGGACATATTGCGCAGCAATCGCACCACGATTCCTCCTGGCATGGAGCCTGGCCCGAACGCGCCCGGCCAGTTCGCCGACACCAATGTCAACAAGCTGGGTCTGACCATCAACGTCCGCACGCCACGCGGCCTTGAGCTGATCAAACGGCTGCTCACCATCTCCGATGTGGTCATCGAGAATTTCAGCTCGCGAGTCATGCGCACCTGGGGTATCGGCTACGACGTCATGCAGCAGCTTAAGCCCGATATCATTTACGTCTCGATGGCTGGCTTCGGCCAGACCGGGCGCCACCACCACTACACGACCATGGGCCCGTCGGCGCAGGCCCTGTCGGGCCAGACATTTCTCTCAGGCCTTCCCGGCAAACCTCCTGCCGGCTGGGGTTGGTCATATCTGGATGATACCGGTGGCATGTACGGTGCCATGTGCGTCCTCACCGCCTTACACCACCGCAATGCGACCGGCCATGGACAGCATGTCGACCTATCGCAGATGAGCGCCGGCATTACGCTGACCGGTTCCGCCTTTCTCGATCATACGGTGAATGGTCGCGCCGCACGTCGTGAGGGGTATCCCCCAGGGAATCGCACGGTATGGCCCGGCACACCCCCGGTCAACAGCTACCGAGGCCCCACCATGGCACCGCACAACGCCTACCGTACTCATGGTGGTGGACACAACGACTGGTGCGTTGTCGCCTGCTTTTCCGATGCGGAGTGGCAGACCCTGGTCGATCTCATGGGCCGTCCTGGTTGGGCGATAGAGGCGAAGTTCGGGAATCTGTCGGGACGCCTGCAATATCAGGAGGAGCTGGACCAGGGCATCGAGCGCTGGACACAAACGCTGGAGAAATACGAGCTGACGGAGAAGTGCCAGGCCGCTGGCGTACGTGCGATGCCGGTGCAAAGCGCTGAGGACCGGGTTGAACATGACCCCCAGCTCAAGGCCCGTGGCATGTATCCCGAGGTGGACCATCCACTACTGGGTCGACGCAAGGTCCAGAACGTCCCCTTCAAGCACTCGACAACACCCGCGACCGTGCACAGGCCGGCGCCGCTCATCGGACAACACACCAGACACGTCATGCAAGAGTTGCTCGGCCTCAGCCTTGACGACATCAAGGCGGGATACACCGACGGCACCTTCTGGCCCAAGGACATGCCACTGTATGCCTATCTCGAGGAGACGCTGCGATGAGCGCGGCGACCGATTCGGGAGCGCACGGTCGCCTTCCTGGCCCCCTGGCAGGGCTTCGAGTGCTGGAATTGGCCGATGAAAAAGGCCAGTTCTGCGGCAAGTTGATGGCCGATTTGGGGGCGGATGTCGTCAAAATCGAGCCCCCCGGTGGCCACCGCACGCGGACCGTGGGACCGTTTCTGCATGATATCCCGCATCGGGAACGCAGCTTGTCGTTCTGGCACTACAACACTTCCAAGCGGGGGATGACGCTCAATCTGGAAACGTTGGAGGGCAAGGACCTGTTCCGACGCCTTGTGCCGTCGACCGATATCCTCCTGGAAACTGAGGCCCCTGGATATTTGCCGAGCCTGGGACTGGGGTATGAAGCCCTGGCGCCTCTGAACCCCAGGCTCATCATGTGTTCGCTGACGCCATTTGGCCAGACCGGACCGTGGCGCGATTATCAGACCTCGGACCTGTTGCACCTGGCCGCGGGTGGGCAGATGGGCTGCTGTGGCTACGACCCTGAGGATGTTCCCGATGCCCCGCCAATTGCACCCGGTGGCGGCAACGCCTGGCACATCGGCAGCCATTTCGCGTATATCGCCATCATGGCGGCGGTGTGTTATCGGGACATGTCCGGCGTGGGGCAATATCTCGATGCCTCTGTACACGAGGCCTGTGCGCTGACCACGGAAGCGGCGATTCCCACCTACATCTACACGGGCCAGGTCGTGCAGCGTCAGACCGGACGCGCCGCCGCGGTCGAGAAGTCCGAACCGACGCAGTACATCACCCGCGACGGCGCCTGGCTCAACACCACGCGCTCGGGATTCAATCTCACCCCGGCGCGGCTGCGCCACCTGGCCGAGTGGATGGACCAGTACGGCCTGGCTCAGGACCTCCTGGACGAGAAATACCAAAGCGTCGCCACGATTCAAGCCCACGTCTCCCACATTGCCGCGGCGCTCGAGACCTTCTTCGCCCGCATCCCCTTGGAAGAGGCCTGGCACGGTGGGCAGGAGCTGGGTCTGCCGTGGGGTGCCATCCGCTCCATGGATGAGATTATTACGGACCAACATCTCCAGGACCGCGCATTTTTCACTGAAGTATTCCATCCTGAGCTCGGGCGAAGCTATACATATCCAGGGCCAGCTGCGCTGTATAGCCAATCTCCCTGGCGTATTTCCCGCCGCGCCCCGCTCATTGGCGAGCACAACGTTGAGATCTTCTGTGGCGAGCTGGGACTGAGCCCGGCCGAGCTGGTGGTGTTAGCAGAGTCTGGGGTGATCTAGGCCGAGCGCACTGGCGTCGTTGGAGGTCAAGCCTGCTCGCCCTCCAGGCCCTGCATGGCTCGCGAGTGTTCCATGGGCTCGGTCACCGCATCCGGATGACGGATCCGACGTCATCGGTCCGGTAGGATGCGATGGTCTTGAGCAACGGCTCTGGGCCCACCGGCCTGTGCCGGTGCAGGCGCTTATCGGCTTGATTCCTCGTCATCTCGCTCGACGGCCAACGCCACCGCCTCGCCACCTCCGAGGCACAGGCAGGCAATGCCGCGTGACAAATGGCGATCGTGCAGCGCATAAAGCAGGGTGGTGAGCAAACGTGCCCCCGTGGCCCCGAGCGGATGCCCCAGGGCAATCCCCCCGCCATGGACGTTGACCTTCTCCCAATCCCATCCGAGGCCAGCCAAGGCTTGGCCGTTGGCCAGCATCTGCGCCGCGAAGGCCTCGTTGATCTCGATGAGGTCGACCTCGGCCAGCGTCCAGCCAACTTTGTCGAGCAAGCGTGGGATGGCCTTGGCGGGGGCATCGAAAATGTACTTGGGCTCGACCGCGGCCTGGGCGTATCCGACAATGCGCGCTAGTGGCTGCATGCCCAGATCATGGGCCGTGGAGGCGCTGGCCACGACGAGAGCCGCAGCTGCATCGTTGAGGCCGGGGGCATTGCCGGCCGTGACGCGTCCATGCGGGCTGAAAGCCGGCTGAAGCTGGGCCAACGCTGCCAGGGAAGTGTCCCGACGCGGCGCTTCATCCGCTGTCACCACCGCCACCTGTCCTCTGGCGTCCTTGACGGTGACAGGTACGATCTCAGCCTTGAACCTGCCGGTATCCATCGCTGCAATGGCTTTCTGGTGGCTGGCCAGTGCATATCGATCCATGGCCTCGCGTGTGATCCCATACGTCTCCGCGATGAACTCCGCCGCATGGCCCATGGCCCAGCCTTCAAACGCGCACGAGAGGCCATCGACGAGGAGAGCGTCGCGCAGCTCGACATGGCCATAACGCAACTGATTTAGTCGACCCTGCACCAGATGGGGAGCCTGACTCATGCTTTCCACTCCACCGGCGACGAAAAGTTGGCCATCACCGGCGCGAATCGACTGGGCAGCGAGGATCACCGCTTTGAGGCTGGCCCCGCAAACCTTATTGATGGTCATGGCTCCCACGCTTGTGGGCAGTCCGCCATCGATGGCACATTGCCGGGCGATGTTCTGGCCCAGGCCTGCCGACACGACATTACCCATCAACACTTCATCGATCTCTGCCAGGTCTCGTAGCTGCGCCCGTTGCACGGCAGCCCGGACGACCGTGGCCCCGAGGTCTCTGGCGGATACCTGACTCAACGCGCCTTGGAGGCGACCAACGGCGGTGCGCACAGCGCTCAAGATGACGACCGTCGGCAATCCATTGGTACGCATAGCCACCACTCTTTCTTCGCGCACAAGCAAATCAATAGTGTGAACGGTGAGGACTCGCTACCCGAGGCTCGTGCGTCCCATTCTCAGGCTGAAAGCCGTACCCATCCGCGCCTCTCAGGGCTCAGGCCTCAATCTTGGGGTCGAGACCTAGCGTCACTTTGCCAATATACTCGAACGCCTCAGTCGGCGAGAATGGTTGCATAAAGGGCCCCGCCCGGACATCGCGATACAGTCGCGACAGGGGATGCCGACTCAAATAACCGGCGCCCCCGGAAGCCGTCAAGGCTCGGTCTACGATATCGATCGCCTTGCGATTGACGAACCACTTGGCGCATTGCAGGTCCTTCATCAATGCGTGCAGCTCATGGAGGCCGATACCTTCAGCGGGATGCTGACTGAAGAGCATATCTGCCGTCATTGCGGTGCGCCCCAGGATGGCGCGTGAGGCCGCCAGGTCGATCTCGATCTCGGCAATCAGATGTTGGATTGGGTAACGCTCCGCCAGCATACGGCCGCTCGGCCCTTTGCGCCGAGTCTTGACGGCCTCCACGCTCAGGTCGCGGGCCGCCTCTGCGATACCGAGAAAGACGCCGGCCAGCCCGGTGGCAATAATCAGGTTGCCAGTCAGATACGGTTCCGACCACTCGCCCCAGACCCCGAGATCCAGGAGCGCTGCGTCCGGCAGAAAACAATTGGTCAAGATCACATCGTGGCTGCCAGAGCCTCGCATGCCCAGGGCATCCCAGGTGTGTTTGATCTCCAGCCCAGGGTTATCATGGGGAATGCTGGCCATGGCTAGACGCTCGTCGCCACGGTCGTCCTTGAAACGAAAGGAGAGATCGAGAAGCTGGGCCGCTGGCGACATGGTGGCAAAGATCTTGCGCCCATTCAGTAGCCAGCCCCCAGCTGTTTTGGTGGCGTCCACTTGGGGATGGAGGATATCCGTGCCTGCCTCGGAGACACAGGCGCACATGAGCAACTGGCCAGCACCGATCCGGCGCAGGCGCCGCTCCAGCCCAGCGGCATAGGCTACATCGCCTGTCGCCTTGGCGGCTTCCCACAGGCGCGTCATACGCCAGGGGCGAAAAATGTGCATGTTGGCCGCGATGGCGGTTGAGCCATCACCGCGACCGAGTCGACTCATGCCCAGCATGTAATCATGCACCGACCTGACGCCGAGCCCTCCTAATTCCTCCGGAACGCAGGCAGCCATAGCGCCACTCTGTTGCAGAGCGGCGATGTTCTCAAAGGGAAAGCTGCCGTCACGGTCGTGTTCGACAGCGCGGCTGGCAAAGTCCGCCGCATGTTGCTCAGCGAGCGCAACAAAGCGCTGGCCTGGTTGCGTTAATGGTTGCAAGGCGAAATCCATAACAGCCCTCCTTGGCTTCCCACCTTTTTTTTACGAGAATAGGGTATGATAGTCAATCTCTTCTTCTGGCGCGAGGGGCACAAGACTACCCCGCCTCGACCTACACTGCATCAGATCCGTCAAGAGGGCCTCGTTCATGGATCTTCCCGGAACAGCAACGACGCTATTGACCCCTGACCTGCGCATCTGTCGCCTGTTGAATGGCCTGTGGCAGGTCTCCGGCGCGCATGGAGCGATCGACCGTCGCGCGGCGATCGAGGATATGTTCGCATACCATAATGCTGGCTTCACCACCTGGGACCTGGCCGATCACTATGGGCCAGCGGAAGATTTTATCGGTGAATTCCGGAAACAAATGGCCGCCAACCGTGGCGTCGAGGCATTGGCCAGCATCCAGGCCTTTACCAAATGGGTACCAGAATCAGGACGCATGACGCGTCAAATCGTCGAGGAGAATATCCGGGTCTCACTCCGGCGCATGGGGGTCGATACCCTCGACCTTTTGCAGTTCCACTGGTGGGATTACGGCGACGCCAACTATCTGGACGCGCTACGTTACCTGGCCGAGCTGCGCGACGAAGGCAAAATTCGCCATCTGGCTCTGACCAACTTCGACACGGAGCACTTGAGAATCATTGTCGAACATGGTATCCGCATCGTGTCAAACCAGGTGCAGTATTCGCTGATTGACCGTCGGCCCGAGGTGCACATGAGCGCTTTTTGCCAGGCACATGACATCCAACTCCTCACCTATGGCACCGTCGGAGGCGGACTGCTGTCAGAACGGTACCTCGGGCAGCCGGAACCCACACGGGGGGCGTTGACTACCGCCAGTCTACGGAAGTACAAACAGATGGTGGAGGCCTGGGGCGGCTGGGAGCTATTCCAGGAATTACTTAGTGTTCTCAAACACATCGCCGACAAGCATCGGGTGAGCATCGCCAATATTGCGGTGCGTTATATCCTGAATCGCCCGGCTGTAGCAGGAGTAATTGTCGGCACACGCCTGGGAGTGGCCGAACATCGGGAGGATAATGTCCGCAGTTTCGATGCGACCCTGGACATGGAGGACCACGCCGAGATCGAGGCCATTCTTGCCAGGTCGCGCGATCTATATCAGCTGATTGGAGACTGTGGCGATGAATACCGACGCTGAGATAGATTTCTACGAGGCAAATGCCTCCCGATAGCACCCCAACAAACCTCAGGCGAGACCAGCACCGTCTATGGCCGCATTCCTACGAATAACTATGCCTAGCAAAGAAGTGAATTGATTATTTGGTGGTAAATTTTATATATGTATAGTTACCACGGTGAAGCATAGACGGATCCGAAGCTCCACAGAGGCATCATGTTGCGGCCTGAGATCATTGCCCGCGGGAGGGGCTGGTTTTGCGGGCAAGCCGTATAGAAGGGAGAATTAGCTGGTGATCCGCTCGTTATGCGGCCCATTGTTGGGCGCTTGCGGGGTTCTACTCAGCCTTTTGTTGGTGTCGTGTACTGGGAATAGGGAGACAAAACCATCTATAAAAATTGGGTTGATCGCGCCGCTCTCCGGCTACCTCGCCCCCTCAGGAGAGGCAATTCAGCGTGGTATGCTACTGGCCATCGATGAAGTGAACCGCGAAGGGGGGGTGCTGGGTCGACCACTCGCCTTGGTGGTGGATGACGTTGAAAACGATCCGTTGGCGGGCGTGGCGGTCTTGCAGGCGCTTGTACAACATGACAAGATGGTCGCCGTGTTCACCGGCACGTTCAGCACGGTGATCCTGGCCCAACTCGATATCATCCACGAGCGGCAAATCCCGCTCATCATTCCGCTGGGCTCGGTGACTACCATTACCCGGAATGGTCGCGTCCCCAACTATGCCTTCCGCATTGCCATGTCCGACGAGTATGCCAACGAGTTCATGGTACGCTACGCCCTCGATGTGGTCGGCGTTCGCCATCCCGGTATCATCGCGGAAACCACTGATTGGGGAAATTCCAACGTTAATGGTCTATCCCATTGGTTAGCTCGGTTGGCACGTCCAGCGGCGAGCATTGAGCGCTTTGCCCAGAGTGAGACAAATATGCGTCACCAGCTGACGCGACTGCGTGCAGCCGGCGCGGACGCCCTGCTCCTCGTGGCCAATGCCTCCGACGCGGCGGCCATCATCCGTGGGATGGTCACACTCGGCTGGAAGGTGCCAGTGGTAAGCCATAGCGGCACGAGCATCGGCCGGTTCGTCGAACTGGCCGGGGTGGCAAACACGGATGGCGTCCTGACCCTGCAGACCTTCTCCTTCTTCGGACCGTTGTCTCCGAAAGCGAATGCCGTGCTCCGCGCCTATCATGCGCGTTTCGGCACACGACGCGTGGAGGAGGTCAGGGTGCCGATCGCGGTCGCCAGCAGTTACGATGGCATCCACCTGCTGGCGCGTGCTATCCGTCAAGCCGGCAGCACCGATGGGCCTCGAGTCCGCGCCGCACTCGAGGAGTTAGAGCCTTACGATGGCCTGATGAAGCGCTATGCTCCAGCCTTCACGGCGGACCGCCATGATGCCCTGTTGACCGAGGATTACCTCATGGCGGTCTGGCAAGAGGGACGTCTAGTCCCGGCCCCACAGCCGAGGTTGCCAGAATGAGAACCGTGTCCTCCTCTCGTGTCCAGTTCCTGCACACCTTCCGAGCCCAGGTGCTACTGGCACTTGCCCTGATCGGTATTCTCCCCTTGGGACTGGTCGGGCTCACTGTCGCCGATCGTGACCGACGGACCCTGGAGCAGTATGCGGCCCGAGAGCTCACGGGGCTGGCACGGGGTCTAGCCGGGCAACTTGATATCTATCTAGACGAGCTGTTGAACAATGCACGCGCAATGGCCTCCATGCCCGCCATTGTCAGTATGGATCCACCGCAGCAGGATATGGTTCTCAAGGAACTTTATCATCACTATCCCCGCATCGCGCGTCTGGGAACATTTGACGGCTTCGGGCAGCTGCTCGCCTCCTCAGATAACATGGAGGAAGCCCTCATTTCTCAGCAAGACACGCTGCACCGTGCCCTCACCCATGGGCGACAGATGTGGACCTTAGCCGGCGATGCCGGGAGTGGGCGTTCGACACTGCTCCTTTATACTCCCATCCGAGATGACGAGCGTCTTGTCGTGGGGGTGGTGAGGCATTGTTGTCGATCTGGAAGATCTCTCCGCCGTCGTGGGCCGAGTGCCTATCGGTGGGGGTGGGCAGGCCTTCGTTCTGGATACCAGTGGGCACGTGCTGCTGCATCCCGACCGAGCGGCTGTGCAGGCACGTCGCAACTACAGCATGATTGGCGTCCCGACGGGAGGCCGACCGGCGGCCGCTGGCACGGTCCGATATCGCTTGAATGGCGAGGGACACATCGCTGGCTATGCGCCAGTCCCGAACATTGGCTGGACTGTGGTCGTCGAGCGTCCGGAAGCGGAGGTCTTGATCCCAGCTCGACGGTCATGGAACTTGGCGCTCGCGGGGGTGGGAGTCAGTGCGGTATTGGCATTGGTGACAGCCGTCATCCTCGCACGTACACTGACGCGACCAGTGCAGGAGTTGGCCATGGCGGCGCAAGCTTTTGGTGCGGGGGATGCATCCGCGCCGCTGCCGACGTTAAAGTCAGACGCCAACGAGTTAGGCATCCTCGTCACCACGTTCGCTCGCATGCGTCAGGCGGTTGCCGAGAGGGAGGCAACCCTCCAGGCGCGCGCGTGCCAGCAAGCAGCGGTAGCCAAACTTGGTCAAGAGGCGCTGATGGGTGCTGATCTGTTAGCCTTGATGGAGAAAGGCGTGGCGCAGGTCATGGACACTTTGGACGTCGAGTATTGCGAGGTTTCTGAACTGCTTCATGAGGCGCAAACGCTGCTTTTAAGGGCCGGAGCAGGTTGGCAAACAGGGTGCGTCGGGCATGAGACCATGGGGTTAGGCACGGCATCACTCGCCGGCTACACCTTGCAGCTCAATGAACCGGTGATTGTGGAAGATCTTGGCCAGGAAAGGCGTTTTCGCATCCCCCCGTTGTTGCATAACCATCGTGTCATCAGCGCCATGAGCGTCATCATTCATGGGCCGGGTCGGCCGTTCGGGGTATTGTGCGTACACAGCACCAGACAACAGATGTTCAGTGCGGATGATGTGCATTTCCTCCAAGCCATCGCCAATGTGCTAGGAGTCGCGCTCGAACGTCGAAGAGCGGAAGAGGCCCTGGGAGCAGAGGCGTCATTCCTGCGGGTTCAGACCGCGGTAGCCCAGGCCGCCCTGTCTACGCTGAACCCCAATCTTCTGGGGTCACGGCTCCTGGAAGTCATCGGCCAGACGCAGGGATATGCCCACGGACACCTCTTCCGCGTCAGGGAGGACGAGTCTGTCGCTGTTATCAGCGCCAGCTTTGGGGATAAATCCAAGCAATTTCTTGGCTTTCGCCAACCTATCAGCGACCAGCATTCTCTCACGGCCACGGCGATCCGGACCCGCCAGCCGATGTTCATCAATCGCCTCACATCGAGCTCTTTCAACAGGCATCCCATCGCGCAGACTCTGGGAGCCCAGGCGCTTCTGGTACTGCCCTTGATGCACCGCACAGGTCGGGTGATCGGCGCCCTATCGTTCGCCGATGTCGAAAACCCCAATCGCTTTTCAGATCGCGACTTGGTCCAGGGCAACATCTTGACTGGACAAGTCGTCCAGGCCGTGGAGAATAGTGAGCTTTTCAGCGAGGTGCAGCGGCTCCAGGCAGAACACCGGGTGATCACTGAGTCCCTCACCGATGCGGTCTATACCATTGATCTGGAAGGGCGTATCACCTTCGGGAATCCGGCCCTGGAATGCTTAACGGGCTTTGGACTTGAAGAATTACGCGGGCAACTGTCAACAGCGTTATACGGCTCCGATGCAGCGCTGACCTTCCCGAGCTGCCACATACGTGGGGCCGAAGGAGAACCACTGCCTCATGCCCTGGAAACCGAAGTCATTAGAAAGGACGGTGTGGGCGTTCCTGTCGAGCTCTCGATGGCCCCCCTGGTCCATGAGGGAGACATCATCGGGTACGTAGGCGTGGCGCGCAATATTGCTGAGCGCAAGCACCTGGAGGAGCAACTACGACAGGCGCAGAAAATGGAGGCGATTGGGCGGCTGGCGGGCGGGGTAGCGCATGATTTCAACAATCTTTTGATGGTGATCGCCGGTTATGGTGACCAGTTACGCCGTCGCCTGGGCTCTCACCACCACCTCTACAAGGCGGCGACGGAGATCCAAGGTGCTATCGACAGGGCGGCAGGCTTGACAGGCCAGCTCCTGGCATTCAGCCGACGGCAGACGCTGCAGCCGAGAGTTTTAGACCTCAATGGCGTGGTGACCGAGATCGGTACAATGCTGCGGCGCCTGATCAGCGAGAATATCCGGCTGGTCATGCATCTCGATCCGGCCCTGGGCCGCGTCAACGCTGATCCGACTCAATTGGAACAGGTACTTCTGAACCTGGCCATCAACGCGCGTGATGCCATGCCACGCGGTGGGGTGCTGACGATCGAAACCGCCAACGTTGAATGGCAAGAGGCAGCCACGCAGCCGCTCAGTGCAACCCCACCACGGTGCTACATCATGCTCGCCGTAGGTGACACCGGCTGTGGCATGAATGTAGAAACACTGGCGCATATCTTCGAGCCGTTCTTCACCACCAAGGGTCCCGGCATCGGGACCGGATTGGGGCTAGCCACCGTTTATGGCATCATCACCCAGAGTGGGGGATCTATTGAAGTGAACAGCGCACCTGGGGAAGGGTCCACGTTCAGGATTTACTTACCACAAGTTGCCACATATCCGGAGACAGAAGTGACGGAGCGCCCTGCCATGACTCTGCCGGCAGGCTCGGGAACCATCCTTGTCGTGGAAGACGAGGTGCAAGTGCGTGAGTTGGTGCAGGAGATCCTTCAGTCTGAAGGCTATACCGTGCTGACCGCGTCCGACGGTCATGAGGGCTTGCAGCTGTGCATCGCCTACGACGGGCCCATCGATCTCTTGCTGACCGATGTCGTCATGCCCGGATTGAGTGGTCCCGAGATGGCACAATGCATTCTGCCGATGCGCCCAACGATCAAGATTGTGTATATGTCAGGCTACGCAAGCGATGCCATAGGGGATCACGGAGTGCTGGCCCCAGGCACGGCCTTCCTCCAGAAGCCATATACGCCGGATATCCTGTTAAGGAAGGTGAGGGAAACGCTCGATACACCGTGACCCTGCCTGATTCAGGTGCGATGTTCATCCTCGTGGGTGGGAAGTCGATCCTGTCCTGTCAGCACATCATCATCCTGCACGCCATGGCCCTTCCCTACACTCTCGAAACCATACCCATGTGTAGCGTCGCCGGTCCTCCAGGTGGAGGCACGAAGTGTGTGGGTATCCGTTCTGATGCGGGTGCCGCCCCAAGACATTTTAGCGGTGAGATCCAGACTGAAATAAGCGTTGATAGTTGAGGGCCAGCACAAGCAATCGTGCCCTGGATGCGAAGAGGCCGGACACTGGCATGGGCTGCAGGCAATTACACTTGACAAAGAGCGGCGGCTAAGGTACTCACAGAGAATATTTATCTCCTCTTCATGAGGAGCGTGCAGCGGGTTGCTCTTCACCATCACTCTTGCAGTGCGCGCAAGGCAGCACCGCGATAGTGGATCGTGACTGCCCATGCGGTTGGCAGGGGCAATGCGAAGGCAGTGCCCACAGGAGGGTGGATGCCATGCCACTGTATATGGATATCCACCGCAATGCGGTGGGGTTGACCGATGAAGTCGCCGCGGCTGCCCATCAGAAGGACCTGGAGGTGCAGCATAAACACGGCGTCCGGTACCTGAGCTATTGGTATGACAAAGATCTGGGTAAGGTCTTCTGTCTGGTGGATGCCCCGAGCAAAGAAGCGGCCGCCGCGGTGCATCGTGAAGCCCATGGGAATGTCGCGGACGAGATTTTCGAGGTCAAGCAAGGCGACTAATCCACAGGTCGGCAGGGGCACCCATGCAATGTCCGCAGTGCCATTATGATGCCCCGGGTGACGCCGCGTATTGTCCCACGTGTGGCAACAAGCTGACGCTTCTCTGCTCGCAGTGTCGGACCGGGAATGCCCCCGACCATAAATTCTGCAAGCAATGCGGTCAGCCACTCGTGGCTCCCTCGGCCCCTATACCAGCTGGAGTAACATCCGCTTCACCCCAGTCCTATACCCCCCGATATCTGGCCGACAAGATCCTGACCTCCCGCGGCGCCCTGGAGGGCGAGCGTAAAGAGGTGACCGTCCTCTTCTGTGACGTCGTGGAGTCGTCGCGGCTGGCCGAGCGTTTGGATCCCGAAGCGATGCACCGGATCATGGACCAGGCCCTGCGGCTGATGGCTGAAGCCATCCATCGCTATGAGGGGACGGTGAATCAGTTCCTGGGAGACGGCCTAATGGCTCTTTTTGGGGCCCCCGTGGCCCTCGAAGACCATGCTCTCCGGGCGGTCATGGCGGCCTTGATGATCCAGGAAACGATCAACGCCTATAACGAGCAACTCAAATCCGAGCGCGACGTGGAGATTCGCCTGCGCCTGGGCCTGAATACTGGCCTGGTGGTGGTAGGCCGCATCGGCGATGACCTGCGCATGGATTATACCGCCGTCGGCGACACCACCAACGTCGCCGCTCGTCTGCAAAGCCTGGCTGAGCCTGGGACGATTCTCATCGGGGAGGCCACCCAGCGGCTGGTGGAAGGATACATCCATAACGCCGCGCAAGGGCCGGTTCAGGTCAAAGGGCGAACCGAGGCGGTCCAGGTGTATGAGGTGACCGGCCGGCGGCGGAGACGCAGCCGCCTGGAGGTTAGTATCGAGAGAGGGCTCACGCCCCTGGTGGGACGCGAGCGAGAGCTCAACCTCCTGCACGACTGCCTGACACGTGCCAAGGCCGGGCGCGGACAGGTGGTGGGCATTGGTGGTGAGCCAGGCATCGGGAAGTCTCGTCTCCTGTATGAGTTCCGCAAGACCCTTCAAGAGGAGCGCATCATCTGGCTGGAAGGCCACTGTGTGGCCCAAGGCCAAAACACCCCGTATCTGCCGATCCTGGAGATCCTGCGGACGAATTTTCAAATCGAAGATGGAGATACCTCGCTGCAGCTTCGGGAGAAGCTGCGCCGCGGCATCCGCCACCTCGATGCCAGTCTCGAAGGGTTCCTTCCCTACTTGGACGAGCTCTTCGGTCTCCCTGTCGAGGATGAGCTCCTGACGCAACTGCATCCGCACCTCAAGCAGTGGAAAACGTTCGAGGCCCTGCAGGCGCTGACGATGGCTGGAAGCCAGCGCAGCCCGCACGTCATCGTGATCGAAGATCTCCACTGGCTGGACAAGACCTCCGAGGAGTATCTCACGTTTCTCATCGAAAGCCTGGCTGGCACACCCGTACTGCTGCTGACCACCTATCGTCCGGGGTACGCCGTGCGCTGGGCTGCCAAGACCTACTATACGCAAATCGCTCTCGACCACTTGACTCGACAGGCGGTTGAAGAACTGCTGCAGGCTCTCCTCGGAGCCGATGGAGCCGATCACCGGATAGCTCCGCTCAAGCAGCTCTTGATGGAGCGCACCGAGGGCAACCCCTTCTTCCTGGAGGAGAGCGTCCGGATGCTGGCCGAGAGCCTGGTTCTAGCCGGTGTCCGGGGTGCCTATCACCTGGTGAAACCGTTCCAGACGATTCAGGTGCCAGCCACCGTCCAGGCGGTGCTCGCCGCGCGCATCGATCGCCTCCCTGCCGAGGACAAGCACTTGCTGCAAACTGCTGCAGTCATCGGCAAACAAACTGCCTCTGGCGCTGCTCCAGGCGGTGGTTGACCAACCCGGGACGCGCTGCGGCGAGGATTGGCTCATCTCCAGGCCGCCGAGTTCTGTATGACAGGGGCCTATTCCCCGACGTGCAATACGCGTTCACGCACACCCTCACCCATGAAGTCGCCTATGGCAGCCTCCTGCAAGAGCGGCGACGGGTCCTGCATGCGCGCATCATCGAGGCTATTGAAACAGTTGTATGCCGATCGGCTCGCCGATTGGCGGGACCACCTCGCACATCATGTGGTGCGAGGCGAAGTGTGGAGTAAAGCCCCCGCCTATTTCCGTCAGGCCCTTGTGAGCTCATTCCCGGCCAGCATGGACTCGTCGTTCTGGTGGAGAGGCGAGCATGAGCGGGCTGTCGAACTGGGCCAGCGTGACCTCCCCATCTTTGCTGAATTCAAGAACTTCGCGTTTCAAGTCATGACGCATTTTGTCTTAGGCCAGTCCTACCACGCTCTCGGTGATTGTCCGCGAGCGATCGATTTCCTTCTGCAGAATATCGCCTCTCTCGATGGCGACTTGCAATGCGAATGTTTCGATATGCCCGGTCTGGCGTCGGTGCTCTCGCGTGCCTGGTTGGTGTGGTGCCTCACCGAGCAAGGCGGGTTCGGCGAAGGTTTGACCTATGGCGAAGAAGCCGTAAAGCTCGCCGAGCGCGTCGATTACCCATACAGTCTCATCGTCGCGTACCTCGGTCTCGGCGTTGTGCATCTTCAACAAGGCGAGCTTCAGAGGGCCATCGCGGTGCTCGAACGCGGGGTGACCCTGAGCCAGGCTGAGAGCCTCCCGCAGTTGTTTCCCCTGATCGCTGCACCGTTGGGGGCCTCGTATGCCCTGGCGGGTCGGGTCGCCGAGGCCGTGCTGCTGCTGAAGGAGGCCGTCGAGAGGGCAGCGGGGATGAACTTCATAGGTATCCAGTCCCGCCGGCTCGCCTGGTTGGGCGAGGCCTATCTGCTCGCCGGCCGCATCGATGAGGCCATGCCTCTCGCTATGCGCGCGCTCGATCTCGCCCGTGCCCACAAGGAACGCGGCCATGAGGCCTGGAGCCTGCGCCTCCTCGGCGAGGTCCATGGACAGCAACACCCGCCCGCCCTCGAGCCGGCCGAGGCTGTCTACCGACAAGCGCTGGCTTTAGCTGCCGCACTTGGGATGGCACCGCTCCAGGCCCACAGCCACCTCGGACTTGGCAGGCTGTACGCCCGAAGCGGACGACTGCAGGAGGCCCGCGCCGAACTATTCGCCGCCGTCGACCTCTTGCACACCATGGAGATGAGACATTGGTTGCCTTCGGCAGAGACGGCACTGGCGCAGGTCCTCACCTAGCTATCCCCAGCGCGGTTGCTCATCCGGATTGATCCCCAGCGCCGTCTTGGCCACGAATTCGTGCGTCAAGAACGAGTTGGCTGGGTGAATCCGGCCAAGTCGTGCATCGCGGAACAGACGTTCCAACCCAGCCACCTTGAAAATCCCGAAGCCACCGGCCAGCTCCATGGCGTGTCGACGATCCGCCAGGCTCCCTCGACTACCCGATACTTGGCCGCAACGATCTTGGCGCCCCAGGCGTGGCCGTAATCGACCCCATGAGACCAATCTGCGACGACCTTGTCGAGATGGGGACCGATCGACTCCATTTCGATGACCATCTCCGCTACCGCATGCTGCACCTCGGCGTGATAGGCCATGGAACGCGACAGGCCGATGGAGGTTTTCTTCTTGATGTTGTCGATGGTCCAGTCCAGAGCGCGTTGCGCCAGGCCATAGTATACGGTGGCGAAGCCCAGGACCCCCCAGGCAAATACGCCCAGCACAAAATGGTCGATCCCCGCCGCCCCCGCTGACACCACGCGGCCGATGTATTTATCAGGCACAAACGCCCCCTCCAGGACGGTGTCGTCGCTGCGGGTGCCACGCATACCCGAGGACGTCCCAGGTTTCCTTGATAGAATAACCTTTGGTGTCGCGGGGCATGAAGGCGTGGATGATTTTGGGAGCGGCGGGATCGCTGCTGTCCATGGCGTGCAGACCCAGACGTGTCCATACCGGCGTCAAGCTGCCGAAGCTCTTGCGACCGGTGAAGCGGTATCCCCCATTCACCCGCTCGGCTTTCGTCGTGGAAAGCAAGAGTGGCAGATCGTTGCCGCTCTCGGCGTGGCCCGCCGCAAATACCTCGCCGGCCGCGGCTTCGGCCAGGAGCCATTCCAGGGATTTATCTCCGGCGCGCCAGAGGTCGGCGGCAACGCCGGTCCAATACAGGTGCATGTTCAGCCCCAGGGCAGTGGCGGGGGCATGATAGGCGAGTCGCCGTTGCTCCTGAGAGACCTCGGCGAGGGACATGCCAAAGCCCCCCAGTTCCTTCGGTACCGCTAAGAGGAGGTAGCGAGCCGCGCGCAGTTCCTCAAAATCTTCGCTGAAGAATCGATTCTCACGATCATAGATGGGAGCGCGTTCTGCGCAGTGAGCCAGAATTTCCTCGGAAAGTGGCGATTGCCCTGTCGTTGTCACGCACATCCTCCTTTCAATAATGCCCGCATGAAGCAGGGGTGGATGATTGGGTTAGTCGCAAGTGCAGTCTAACCGGCTCTGATAGCCCATTTCGGCACAGGCCAGGCATAAGGGCACGACTCAGGCAATGATGATACCATTGCCATCTCTTAGGTGCAAGTATCTGAAAATATGATAATTATTGATATTCAGGTAGGAAAGAGTCATCGGCCGCGGATGGGCATACCCGTACAGTGATGCACGGGTTGGAGAGAGGGAAGCACCGCGTGGCTTGCAAATTCGAGGTGATCCGTTCGCTGTGCAGGTGAACACAGGCTGGTTATTTCTGCACAGCGGAGCTTGACGATCATTCCAGGCAATAACGCACGCCCGCGCTTGCAGCAGCGTCCCGTTATGCTCTAATATGGCTCCGATGCGGGCACGGCCGGCCGAGATGGCGCTCTCAGCCCCGGCACTCAATACACCTCAGGCGCTTTGAGCTCATCGGGCGTTGGTCTAAGGCAGCACCGAGTCCACACTATGGCAGATCCACTGTCCTCACCCAAGGAACTCTCCCCGGCATTGTATCGTTATCTGATCATACTCATCGGCTTCGTCACCCTGGCTGGAGCCAGCGGGGTTTCCAGCTCCTTTTCAGTCTTCTACAGTGCCCTACTGCAGGAGTTCGACTGGAGCCATGCCGGAGGTGCCAGCGTCTACTCGGTCAACCAACTCGTACTTGCCGCCAGCGCCCCGTTGATGGGAGGATTGCTGGACCGTTTTGGCCCGCGCTGGTTATTCCCAGGCGCCGCGACGTTGGTAGGCGTGGCCTGGATGGCGTGTGGCACACTGAACACGCTGGGACAGTTCATGCTGTTCTATGGTGTGTTGAGTGCCCTGGGGCAAACGGCGCTGTCCCTGGCCATGGTGGTGGTGTCGCGCTGGTTTCAACAGACCCACCGCGGCCGCGCCATCGGGCTGGCGGACGTCGGCACGGGATGCGGCCACGTGCTCTTCGTCCCTGGTGCCGCCTGGTTGATCACCACGGTTGGCTGGCGCTGGGCCTTCATCATCGTCGGCGCCACGGTGCTCGCGGTGTTGGTTCCGCTCAATCTGCTGCATCGGCCGACGCCAGTGCTGGGTGCACCCAGTCTGAGCGCCACCACGCTTCGCGGAGCGTTACGGACCAGAGCCCTATGGATGCTCTGTCTGGCACATCTCTGCATGACCATCACCATGACGATGGTCAATGTGCATCTTGTCAACTTCCTGGTTGGTACCGGTACGTTACAGATCCTCGGCGCTTCGACGGTATTCAGCGCCTTGAGCCTGGTCAGTCTAGGAGGAAGAATGTTTTTTGGGTGGTTGGCCGACCAGCTGAAAGGCGAGGGAGCGTTTACGGTGGCTTTGAGCTGCACCATGACGGGCTATGTGATGCTCTTGCTGCTCGGAGCACTGGAGACCCGCTGGCCATTGTATGCCTTTATCGTCAGCTATGGCTTTGCGCAGGGCGCTGGAGGGATTGCCATCGCTGCCAAAACGGTCGAGGTGTTTCATGGTCCCCGTCTGGGCTCGATCTTCATGGTGGTAATACTGAGCGGCAATGTAGGAGCCGCCTTTGGCGCCTGGATCGGTGGGCGCTTCTTCGATCTCACCGGCAGTTACGCGCTCACCTTCGCCACCGCCATTGTTAGCGGCCTACTCGCTATCGGCTGTATGTGGGCTGGTCGCGGCCGCTCGCCAGTTCCCTCTCCTTCCGGGGACTTTGCACCATAACCCCACTTTCGCCAGAAGATCCTGGGGCACTCTCACAAGCGCTCCAACGTTGATATGATCAAGGCAAAGTTTCGCCATCACGTGCGGAGCAAGACGGACATCGCCATGACGAATGCGGTGCTCTGTACCATTCTTTGCCACCATATTTGTTGCTTAATCCAGGCCATGTACGAATTGGGGATTGAGCCAACCTTTTGGCAGGAGTACAATGGGGGCTTGACACGTGCGTAATCGATCTGTTCAACCTCGGAAGCTTATCTACATCAGTCCACACGAGATTGGGACACTCTGGTTCTCCGACAGATTCGGCCGTAGTGGGGACGCCGCAATCCGCGTGTACGAATGTTGGGTAGTTCGATTTAGGACTCATCATGATCTATGATCCTCCTGTAGATAAGGTAACGGCGTTTCCAACGAGTGGGTCGTGAGAGATGAATCGCTGTGGCCTGTGCTGCGGCAGTCACGCTTCCCGTCTCTACGAGAGACGTACGGTACAGCGCTTGTCGTGCGGCACGGAGTTCAGGTCGTGCACCCATGCATAGCAGTCCGCTATAGCATGTCACTCTGGGGCAAGCTGGTCGTCTTCATTTCGTGAGTCCTGTTGACGCCGACAAGCGCTCTAGCACTTCGCAGGTCTTTTTGTACAGCAGCGCCACTTGTCCAACACGTCACGCAGAGTTAAGGGTCTTTACGCCGATCCCACGCGAGAGGAAGGCTCCATGGACATGGATCAGGCAGGGCTCGAGAGCGAGGAAATACAGCGTCAGCAGGCCGAAGTGGCACGTGAACAGGCAGAACGGCGCCGGGAAGAAGCTGAGAACATCCGGCAGGCGCGAGAGGATATGAGGCAATATGCGGAAGCGCTCCGGCAAACGGCTGAGTCCCTGCGGCGGGAGCAGGAAAGTGCCCGGCAAACGGCTGAGGAGATGCGCCAGATAGCCGATGGCCTACGCCGCACCGCCGAGCAGGCGGCGGAAATCTTTCGCCAGGCGACCCAAGAGCAGGCACGGATCCTCGCCGAAATGCAGCAGACGATCCAAATGTCGCACCAGATGGAACCACGCTACAACGCTCCTACGAGGGAGCAGCAAAGTTGAGAGGAACGTCTTGATCCTCACGTGTACAGGGTCTGTTTTTGTGCAGAATCATCACTTGCACAACAAGTCCCAAGATGTTTGGGAGTTATTGTGCAAAGCCCCCTCCAAGAGAGGGTCAGGGTGAGGGAGCACAGCGTTCAGAGAGTGTTTCTGCTGGCCTGAGGCTTCTATGCGGGCGGACGTTGCGGCAGAAAGTAGCCGACGAGCAGCACGTTCAGGTGGATGAGTAACAGTTTATTCCAGGCTATACTGGCCTCGAACGCCTCTGGAAGATCGCTGAGCTCCTCCTGGAAAATACGTGCAAACGCGCTTTGCGCCAGGCTCATGGCGCCAACCATGAGATGCGGCGGGATTTTGCCGCCGGGACCAAAGCTGCGATGGCTATGTGATAAGCCTATAGCCAGGAGGGAATAGAGGAAGTCGTGGGTCATCGCCGCCTCGGCAGTCTCCCGCAGCCAGCGTCCCAGGCTATGTTTTCGGCGCTCGAGGCGTGGCTGATCGGGTGTGCCATCGGGGAGCAGGAAAAAGCGCGCCGCGGCCGGAAATGTGAGAAAATGCTCATAAAGGGCATCAGTAATGGCGCGTTCGTGCTTCAGCAGGCTCGGGGCGCTGCGCCGCACGACATCGATATCGGCTGCTGTGAAGCCCACGAAGTCCATTACCTCCTGCACAAATCCGGGCATATCGGCGCCAGGGGCATGATACGATTCGCTGCTCATCATCACTCCTTTGCAATGGCCTGCACGAGTATGAGAAAAGCACCCAAACGCACGGGCGACATGCCACACTGCCGATTCCACTGCAGCGCTTATTAGGCCCGAGTGCAGTATATGAATACGCCGAGAGGCGGTCAAATGTCCGCAGGCTCTCTCGATCCGTAACGACTCCGGTACCGCAGCACTTTCCTTTGACAGAACACACCGGATATGGTAGAAGGCAGGCGCTTGCCACCCGGCACAGAGGGAGGAATGATCAGCTTGGCTGAGAGGAGGCCTATACGTGAGTCTCGATTTTGTCAGCAACGAGGAAATCATCCAGGAAGCACGGCGCCATGTGGATCAGGGGGCCTGGGACTATCTGGTCGGCGGGTCCGAGTCGGAAACCACGCTCCGACGCAATCGGATGGCCTTTGACCGCGTCGCGTTTCGGCCGCGCATTTTGGTCGACGTCTCATCCATCGACCCCTCCACCACTTTCCTGGGGCAAAAGCTCCGGATCCCCGCCATCCTGGCGCCTATCGGCTCGCTGCAGGTCTTCCATCCCGAGGCCGGTGCAGCATCGACCAGGGCGGCGACGGAGTTTGGCATTATGCACGCCATCAGCTCCGTCACACAACCCACGTTAGAGGAAACCGCCGCGGCGACCCCGACGCCGAAGATCTTCCAGCTCTATGTGCATGGGGACACGAAGTGGACGGAGGACATCATCGGCCGCGTCAAGGAAGCCGGCTATGCGGCCCTGGCGCTGACGGTGGATGTGGCCCATTATAGTCGGCGCGAACGTCCCATGCTCACGCGCTATCAGCCACCGACGCGACGGCAGCCCCCCAACCGCAAGTACCAGGCCTCGCTGACCTGGGACACCATGGACATGATCAAGGAGATGGCCGGCCTGCCCTTCATGCTCAAGGGCGTGCAGACCGCCGAGGATGCGGAGATCGCGGTGCAGCACGGGGTGGACGTCATCTGGGTGTCCAACCATGGCGGCCGGCAGATCGACCACGGGCTGGGCAGCCTGGACACGTTGCCGGAAATCGTCCAGGCGGTGAACGGCAGAGCGCGCATCGTCCTGGATGGTGGGGTCCAGCGTGGCAGCGACATCCTGAAAGCCGTGGCCATGGGCGCTGATGTCGTGGCCCTGGGCCGCTTACAGGGGTGGGGGCTGGCCGCGGCCGGCAAGGACGGCGTGGTGCGCATGCTGGAGATTCTGGAGGACGAGCTCGTCAGCGCCATGGGCCTGATCGGCGTCACCAGCATCGGCCAGCTGACCCCGAAGTATGTCAGCAAGGCCGAGGTCGTGACGCCACCGCACGAGATGAGTGCCTGGGTCAACATGCGGGTGGGGCGCCTCCTCTAGGAGGCCCCGAAAGCGTTTGGTGTTTGGCGTTCACCCCTCACACGCTCCAGAGCGCCAGCCGGTGGGTGGGGTGAGCGCCGGCCGCTCGGCAAATAAGCGCTGCCAGGCGGCGCGCCCGATCCGATCAGCTTCCCGTAGAATCGACCCTTCTGACCTTGCAGTTGTAAATCATGGGTGACCACTTGACAGGTGATATTGTGAATGTATATTGTCATGACAATGTCTGACGATCCTAATTATGGGAGGTGTGCCATGTCACAGACGAAAAATCAGAAAATAGATCTGCGACTCACCCCGAGCGCGAAGGCGTTCCTACAGATTGCAGCACAAGCCGCACAGCGAACACTGAGTGAGTTTGTCCTGGAGAGCGCGCTGCGTCGAGCAGAGGAAACCTTGCCGGATCGCCAGCGCTTCGGTTTGGATGCCGCCAGATGGGAAGCCTTCCAGGCTGCGCTGGACGCCCCACCACGCGCCATCCCACGGCTGACGAGACTGATGCAAGAGCCCAGCGTGTTTGAGCGTGAGTAATGTACAGGATCGAGAAACTCCGCCGTGATCATCGGGTCGATGACTTTGATTGCGGAAACGACGCTCTGAATCGGTTCCTGATCAGATACGCGCTTCAGAGTCAACAGGGAAATGCCTCGCAGACCTATCTTGCGATGGCTGATGAGGAGGTTGTTGGGTTTTACGCGCTCGCGTTCGGCAGTGTCGAGTCTGAGGCAGCACCGGAGCGCCTCGTGAAAGGTTTAGCCCACCATCCAGTCCCCCTCATGCTCCTTGCGAGGTTAGCGGTTTCCGTGACTTGGCAGGGAAAGGGTTTAGGCCCTGGACTCTTGAAAGATGCGATGCTGCGTACACTGCAGGCATCCGACATTGCCGGTATTCGAGCCCTGGCAGCCCATGCGAAAGATGACAACGCGAGAGCGTTCTATCGGCATTTTGGGTTCATCCCATCACCAACAGACCCCTATCATCTGTTTCTCCTGCTCAAGGATATCCTTCTCGCTCAGAAATCTGGGGGATTAGGGTAGACCCATCATGAGATATTCCGTAATTCCCTTCTGTTTATAATCAAATATCCCTAAGGAAGCCCCCTGCAACTTGCCGCATGTTACCTTCGTCGTTCAAAGGACGACCCGCGCCAAGTCTTGATCGATCGTCAGCGTGACGTGTGTCTGACCGCAGCACAGGCCCACGGATATGAGATCCCGGAGCACCTCATCATTGTTGATGAGGGCATCAGCGGTGCCGTCCTGCAACGCCCAGGACTCCCGGCGCTCCTACCAGCCGTTAAGGACAGGCACGCCTCTGCGGTGTTTATTACCGATACCTGTAGGCGCGCGAAAACATCCGGCGCTCTACCTGGGAATGGGGCAGATTTCTGCGCATGCATAATGCGAATGGCACGCGGCGCGTACCTGAGAACTACAGCATCCTACCTGAGAACAGCGTCGCCTGCGCACGCTCGGTGAGAATAGCACAGGCGTGCCCACCACACACATGGCCACGACGGTGTTTACATCGGGGGGGAATTCCGCCGACTCACCTACGCCTCTTCGCCGGCCGTCACTTCACCGGCACGAGCGTCGGAGCCCCTTTGTCCTTGACCAAGATGACCAAGAATTTTGCCGGCCTGGTCGTGCTGGCGTTCCGGCCCACGACATGTACATCGTCGGGCCCCTCGTAAAACGTCTGCCCCGGCGTGAGCGTCACTGCTGTTCCTCCCTGCACCTGCATCACAACAGAGCCTTCCAGCACGTAGATAAACCCGTGGGCATCGTGCCGGTGCACAGGGTCTGACCCGCCCGGCGGATACTCCACGGTCAGCATCAAGACCTCCTTGCCTGGAATGTCCGGCAGCTCTCTCAACATGACCGGCGCGACGTCAGGCTGCTGAGCCATCACCAGGCTCGTCATGAGGGAAAGCAGAAGACATGCCATGGTCGTCCTCGTCATCGTGGACCTTTCATGTATCGGTGGAAGCCCCGCGCTCGATCGCGTGTGTGCGCCGGCGATCACCGAGTTGCCGGTGTTTTTTCCTGCGGGTGACTGGGGCGAGCCAAGCGCCGCGTCCGCCACGGCCTTGGCCCCATCATCGGCCGCGATGGGCTGGAAGCTGGCAGTCGACAGGCGAACACGGTTATCGTCGGTGCCCGCCGCGGCGATCGCGCCGAGAAATTCGAAGAACTGCGTGGCCCGGATGATCGTATAGGGGATGCCCGCCGTCTTGATGAGCCGTTCCTGGGCCAGCTTGGCGCGGAAATAGCCGATGTCCGGCAGGCGATCGGTGCCGACCACCGAAAGTGCGACGTGATGATGGACACCGGCCTCCTTCTCCGCGCGCGCGAGATGGCGGCCCGAGCCCTCGAAGAAGGCAAGAGCCGCCGCGTCCTCGAAGGACGGAGCGTTCGAGACGTCCACGACCACCTCCGCGCGGGCCAGCGCCTCGGCCAGACCTCGACCGGTCGTGGCATCCACGCCGGTGCTCGGTGAGGCGGCGAGGGCCTCGTGACCCTGCTCCGTCAGCGTCTTCACCACCTTGGTTCCGATAAGGCCACTGCCTCCAATCACGACGATCTTCATGGTGCGCCTCCGACGTGAGGTGAGGGACACAGGCGGCCACTGGAGGACGGGAGCGCGAGCGTGGCCCAGGACCCAGGCCGGCGCTCCCGGTCCTCACAGCCTGCCAGTTCAGCCCTTGATGAAGGCGAGAAGGTCGGCATTGATCACGTCGGCGTGCGTCGTGCACATGCCGTGCGGGAACTTCTCGTAGACCTTCAGCGTGCCGTTCTTCAGCAGCTTCACCGAAAGCAGCGCGGAGTCGGCGATCGGCACGATCTGGTCGTCGTCGCCGTGCATCACCAGCGTCGGCACGTCGATGATCTTCAGGTCCTCGGTGAAGTCGGTTTCCGAGAAGGCCTTGATGCCGTCGTAATGGGCCTTGGCACCGCCCATCATGCCTTGGCGCCACCAGTTTTGGATCACGCCTTGCGAGATCTTCGCGCCCGGCCGGTTGTAGCTGTAGAAGGGGCCGCTCGCGAAATCGAGGTAGAACTGCGCGCGATTGGCGGCGAGCTGCTGGCGGAAACCGTCGAACACCTCGATCGGCAGACCGCCCGGATTGGCCGGCGTCTTCACCATGATCGGCGGCACGGCGCCGATGAGCACCAGCTTGGCGACACGGCCCTTGCCGTGGCGGGCGACATAGCGGGTCGCCTCGCCGCCGCCGGTCGAATGGCCAATGTGGATGGCGTCGCGCAGGTCGAGATGCTCGACGACCGCGGCGACGTCGGCGGCGTAGTGGTCCATGTCGTGACCGTCGCTGACCTGGCTCGAACGGCCGTGGCCGCGCCGGTCATGGGCGACGACGCGATAGCCCTTCTCGACGAAGTAGAGCATCTGCGCGTCCCAGTCGTCGGAGCTCAGCGGCCAGCCGTGATGAAAGACGATCGGCTGCATCCGGAGCCCCAGTCCTTGTAGAAGATCTCGACGCCATCCTTTGTGGTGATCGTGCTCATCGTTTTCGGTCCTTTGCTTGGGTTAGAAGAAGAAAGGGCCAGCTCTCTGGCCGCCTGGGCTGCGATATCATATGGAGGTCGATTATACTCCACAAAGGCGACATCAGGGCGGATTTGTCCGCGTGTGGGCTCGCGCCGCCTCTGCCTTGCGTGTGTTGGTTGGGGTCGTCGAGGTCGCCTTTCGACCCAGACGGCGACCTGGCGAGCACGCCGGTGTTATTCTCACCAAGCATGCGCAGAATACGATGTTCTCAGGTAGGACGTGCTGTTCTCAGGCAGGATGCCGCGGTTCTCAGGTAGGCACCTCGCCTCATTCTCAGGAAGCGTGCGCAGAAATCTGCACCGTTCTCAAGTAGGACGCTTGATGTTCGCGCGCACCTACACCTACCAAGTCGGGCGAGGATTGAAACCACGAGTACAGGCTTGCTTGGTGGGGACGGCGTATGTAGCGCCCGACTACCAAGTCGGGCGAGGACGGCGCGGCATGGGGTGGGCGTCATTGGGCCGGTTACAGGGGTAGGGACTGGCCGCGGGAGGCAAGGATGGCATGGTGCGCATGCTAGAGATTCTGGAGGATGAGCTCGTCAGCGCCATGGGCTTGATTGGCGTCACCAGCATCAGCCAGCTGACCCCGAAGTATGTCTGCAGGGCAGAGTCCGTGACGTCACCGCACGAAATGAGTGCCTGGGTTACCAAGGGAGTGGGGCGTATCCTCTAAGAAACCCTGTGAGCGCTTGGCGTTCACCCCTCACAGGCCACAGGATGCCATCCCGTGGGTGGGGTAAGCGCCGGCCGTTCTGCAAACAGGCGCTGCCAGGCGCCACGCCCAATCCGATCGGCCTCCCGTATAATCGATGCCTCATCCATGGTCAATACCACTCCATCGCGCATCAGCCAGCGACCGTCGACCATCACCGCCTCGACGTCGCGCGCCTGGCCCTGGTGGACAAAGCACGACACCACCCGTAGCAGTGGCACGAGGTGCGCCTGGCGCAGATCGATCATGATCAGGTCGGCTCGATTCCCCGGCGCCAACCAGCCGCCATCGGGGATGCCGAGGGCGCGATAGCCATGGCGGGTGGCCCAGGTCAGCACCTGTTCAGGCGTGGGCTGACGACCGTCTTGCCGGCGCACACGCTCCATAAATAGGGCAGTTCGCATGACTTCGACCATGTCCTCGGCCATATTGTCGGTGCCAAGCGCGATGGTGCAGCCGTAGGTTTCTAAATCGGCGATGCGTGGGCTCAAGCCTCGCCGTGCGGCGATGGCCGAGTTAAAGGCCACGGCAGCGCCAGAGGCGCCCAGGAGACGCTCTTCGTCGGGCGTCATGCAGCGGCAGTGGGCTGCCATCAGACGGGGCGAGAGAAATCCGCACTGCTCCAGATACTCTGTGGGCCGCAGGCCGCGCTGTTCCTGCACCGCGGCGACCTCGCCCCAGATCTGGTTGAGATGGATTGAACACCATCACGTCGAGGCGCTCTTGCAGGTCGCGTAGGTCATGCAGGAGCCGTGGCGAACACATGTCCGGTGCCCAGGCGGCTAACCCGACATTGATGCGGCCGTTTTCTTTGCCATGCCAGCGCGTGTGCAGAGCCTCGATGCGCGTCAAGCCCTGTTCGGCCAGCGCCGGGTCAATATCAAAAGGCCCCGGCTGGCCGATGGCGGCATGGGCTCGGTCCCAGGCACGCTCGCATAGCAAGAACCGCACGCCACTGGCCGCCAGTGCCTCGACATAACGCTGGATGCCAGCACCGTCTTCCAGGATCAAGGTGGTGCCACTGCGAATCGCCTCCACCACCCCGAGCTGGCACATCACCTGGTGCTCCTCGACGCTCAGTTGCGGGAGCGGCAGCGGGGCCAGGCCACCTGTAAATGGGGGCGTGTGCGATGGCGACAGGTCCTCGTAGATGCCGCGAGCCAGGGTCATGCCCAGATGGGTGTGCACGTTGGCAAAGCCCGGCATGACGGCCTTGCCACGTCCGTCGATGCGCTCGGCCGTGGGATAGCGTGTCAGCAGCTCGTCGGTGGGACCGATCGCGGCGATGCGATCGGCCTCGACGACAATCCCAGCGTCGTCGTGCACTGTATAAGCGTCGTCCGCGGTGACAATGGTGGTATGGTGTATCAGCGTCTGCATGGCCATTATGGCTCCATTTCATTGATCCGTCGATCTATACCTGTGTGGCCTGGTGGGTTGGCTACATCTCTGAGCCATCCTCCCGGATAACACTGCCGAATCAGCCATCTCCCCGACAGCTGGACCCTCATGCTAGGGATGGGAGAGACGCGTTCAGCTTACCGCGTCAGCTCAATGTCATAGTATGTCCGGCGCCTATGACGATCGGCCTTGTCAGGCCAGACTCCGATGCGTAAGATGGGCGCATCCTGGGCTAATCGTTCATGCGCCTTGGCATCTTTGATCTGTTCGCCGGCCCTGAATAGTCCAGCAGCCAGCGTGCTTTCGTGAATCCCAGGGCGATCCTTATGATACTCGTCGATCTCCCATGCAGAGTTCAGGGCCAGCAACTGGATCCCAGCCTCCTCGAAGAGAAAGGGCAGGCATTGCAACCCAGCTTGAGGCGGGTAGGGTTCCTGAACGAGGGTGTGGTAGAACTTGCTGAAGTGTTCACATCGTGCAAACGCAGAAGCCGTGCTCCCTGCCGTTTCGGTTCTTTCTTGCCGAGGTACCACACGATGGTTTGCTGCGCTTGGCACGGCTATGTCTCACAATCGATGCATCCAGAGCGCTCATTTGCGATGTCTTATAGCATACTGGCAAGCGCGAAATTTCGAGATAGCGAACGTGCGGTCACGTGCAGGAAGACTTCTGAAAACAATGGAAGCGGAGCCGTGTCGTCGACCCGTGTGGAGAGGGAAACTGCTCTTTGAGGGGCCGGGCCAGCGACACAGAGAAGCGTATTCACTGGTCTCGCACGAAAGGACTTTCCTTCACATGGCATTTGATGTAGAAAGTGCGTGCAACAGCCGCGTTTTGGCTGGCTGAGCCTGCCCTGGTCAGCATCGGCCACGAGACTATGTGCCAGTGGAGCAACGCTGCCCTTATGATGAGGAGGCATCTATGTTATATGAAGCGGAACGTGGTGACATGTCGATCGCTGTCGTCGGAGATGCGATGATTTCGCGGCGTATGAGCCCCTATCGAGAACCGGACTTTCTCAAGCTTGTGGAGCTGTTGCGTAGCACCGACCTCAGTATCGCCAATCTCGAGTTTCTGTTTCATGACTTCGAACACGCCTGGCAGTGGACCGGTGGGACATATACGCGTTCCGACCCCAAAAACCTCAGCGAGTTGAAATGGATGGGGATCAATGCTGTCCTCACCGCCAATAATCACTCCTACGATTTCTCCGAGGGCGGCTACTTCACCACGCTCAAGCATCTGGAAGAGCACGACATCCCGCATGCCGGCGGCGGCAAAGACCTCGATCATGCACGCGCCCCAGCCTATGTGGAACTGCCGCGCGGTCGGATCGCCATCATGTCGGCCTCGAGCACCTTCTCCGACATCTCGCGGGCAGGACCGGGGCGGCCGGATTTCCCCGGCCGGCCGGGGATCAATGCCCTGCGCCATCAGAAGACCCACAAAGTGACACCGGATGTCTTCGAGGCGCTGCAGAAGGCCAATCGCGAGCTAGGCTACGAGGAGCATGAGGAAGTCCAGGCGCAATTTGGGTTTTCCGGCCGGCCGAAACCCCTCGATAAGCGCACAGCTCTGCGTTTTCTCACCAATGAATTCCATGTGGCCGAGTCGTTCTCGCTCGAAACCGCCGTCAATAAAGAGGATCTCGAGGGTATTGGCAAGTGGATCAAGGGTACCAAGAAGCAGGCCGACTGGTTGGTCTACGGCGTTCATTGCCACGAGAGTGGCACCACAGGTGAGTTTCACGGCGGCTCCAGGACCGCTCCGCCCGACTTCCTGGTGGAGTTCGCGCACTGGACCATCGACCAGGGCTGCGACCTCTTCGCCGGCCATGGGCCGCATTTCTTGCGCGGCATCGAGATCTACAAGGGCGCACCCATTTTCTACAGCCTCGGAAATTTCATCTTCCAAAACGAATCCATTACCTGGGTCCCACCCGAAGGCTACCACCGGTTCGACCTCGGCCATGAGCATACTCCGGGGGACTTTTTCGAGGTCCGTTCGGATGCCGGAAAGCGCGGTTTTCCGGCTGATCCGGTGTTCTGGCGCAGTGTCGTCGGGGTGTGCCAATACGAGGGGAAAGCGCTGAAAGAGGTCAGGCTCCACCCCATCGACATGGGCTTTGGACGCCCCATACCTCAGCGTGGTCGGCCGCTGTTGGCGCAAGGACAGGTAGCCCAGGAGACGCTGGAGTGGCTGCGACATGTCTCAGAGCCCTTCGGCACCCAGATCTCCATCGAAGGGGATGTTGGCATCATTCGCCCATAGCCAATCCGGGTGCAGGGCGGTGGCAAGCAACTGTAGTGTCCTCTTCCACCAGTGTGAAGGGGCGGGTCGGGGCACAGTCTGGGCGGGAGTCTGGGAGAGGCGAAGAGAGGGATCTCGATCATGAATCAACTGCAGCCTGTTGAGACGCTTGTTGTCGATATCGCCATCGATAACCTGAGCGACAACTACTCGAGCAAACCCTCTCATATCTCACCCGAGTTCAACAACGTCATGGCGGCAGGCGCCACGGAGATCTCGGGCTCCACGCTCTGCTGCGCGCAGCTCGGCCTGGCGCTCGTCCTGACTGCTGTCGCCGGCGATCAGCGTCACACGCTGCTGTTCGACGCCGGACCTGAGGGGGCCATCTTTCTCAGGAACTGCAGGAACCTCGGGGTCTCGCTGGCGGACGTCGAGGCCATCGCCATTTCGCATGGCCATTGGGATCATATGGGCGCGCTGCTGGACACGCTCGATCACATCACCCGACATAACAAGGGCCGACAGGTGCCGTGCCACGTGAACCCGGGGATGTTCCTGGAGCGCGCCGCAACCCTGACGACCGGTCACATTGCCCCGTTTCAGCGCGTCCCTTCGCCTGAGGAGCTTGCGGCGCATGGTGCGCAGCTGGTCAACAGCAGTGCCCCGAGGTTTCTCCTGGATGATTGTTTCTACGTGAGCAGTGAGATTCCCAGGGTGTCAAGCTTCGAAAAGGGGCGTCCGGATCATCTCTGCCGACGGTCTGCCGACGAGCCGTGGCAACCTGATCCATTGATCATGGATGAACGCTACGTCGCGGTGCACGTGCGGGGCAAGGGCATCATCGTTTTCAGTGCCTGTTCGCATGCGGGGATCATCAATGTCCTCGTCAATGCCCGTCAGGTGTTTCCGGATGTCCCGCTGTATGGCGTGCTCGGGGGCTTGCATCTCGCAGGGGCGGCGATGGAACGCCTGATTCCCGACACCATGGCGCATTTGAAACAGTTCGACCTACAACAAATCATGCCCGCGCATTGCACCGGCTGGCGTGCCCTCCATGCCCTATTGAACGAGTTTGGCGAGGCCAAGGTGACACCATCCGCCGTCGGCAGCCGGTTTACATTTTGATGCGGGCGAGATGGCGCAGCCGCCATGTCTCATGATGATACGGACTCATGGTGTCGGCGGAGCGCGCCTCACCGTCCTTGAAGCGATCGGGGCGCGCTCACGCCAACACCCTCTGGCTCTACTGCAAGAACTTGGCATACTGATCGAGCATCGGCAAGATCGTGTCCCGGCCCTCGGACGGCAGGCGGAGGATCACCCGTGTGGCACCGATGTCCCGATAGGTGTCGACCAGCTTCGGGTCGCCGGAGGCCCCAAAGACGGAGACAGAGATCGTCTGCATGTCACGCCCAGCCTTCGCGGCGCGATCCTTGAGCTCGGCCATGGCCTTGGTGACTAGCTCGGGGTTGCGGCTGCGTGGGAACCAGCCTTCGCAGTAGTCAACGATGCGCTGCAGCGTGTATGAGCTCTCGCCACCGAGCAGCACGGGAGGATGTGGCTGCTGAGCCGGTTTGGGCCAGCACCAGATCGGCTCGAAGTTCACGAACTCGCCGTGGAACTCGGCAACGTCTTTGGTCCAGATCTCTTTCATGGCACGCACCTGCTCGACCATCTTCTTGAAGCGCGTCTTGAACACCGTGCCGTGATGCTCCATCTCTTCGGCGTTCCAACCGCCACCGATGCCAAAGAGAAAACGGCCGCCCGAAAGCCGATCGAGGCTGGCGACCTCTTTGGCCGTAGTGATCGTATCGCGCTCGATGATGAGGCAAATGCCAGTGCCCAGCTTGAGATTCTTGGTCACCGCTGCAGCCAGCATCAACGAGATGAAGGGATCATAAGTGTGGCGGTACTCCTTCGGCAGCTCACCGCCCCCCGCCCAAGCGGAACGCCGGCTGGTGGGAATATGCGTGTGCTCGGGAACCCATAGCGATTCGAAGCCGCGTGCCTCGGTCTCGCGCGCCAGCTCATCGATGGGAATGGCATAATCGGTGGCGAACATGGCAACGCCAATATGCATTGTCGGTCTCCTCTGGGTGAATGGGATCGTGTTCTACTATGCTGAGAAAGGGGTGATCGAGACTCCTGGCTCTATGTGGCCCTCACCCCCCCTCTCCCGCTCACAAGGGTAGGTTTTTTTAGACGCGACACTGACCCTGGGTCATTTCTCCCTCTCCCAGAGGGCGAGGGCGGGGGTGAGGGGTCTTGTGCGATGACACCATCCAGCCCTCACCCTAACCCTCTCCCAGAGGGCGAGGGGACGAAAAACCTACGCCAGAAAGCCCCTCTCCCGGAGGGAGAGGGCGGAATAGTAGGCGAGGCGGGTCGCCTAGCCCTGGAAAATGTCCTCCGGCAAAAAGGCGGAGACGGTCACATTGGGCAGATCGACGATGTTGCTGACGCGCAGGTCCACCGCCACGCTACAGATGATATAGGCCTGTTGCCGACTCCAGCCACGCTCTTGCAGCAACTCGATCATATTGATCAGGGCATTGCGGGCAGCCAGCGTCAGATCCTCACCCTCCTGCGTACCGTCCTCGCGTACCGGCATGCCCATGGTGGCGATGAAGTTGCGCGGTGCGGCCCATTCGGGGGGGAGGAAGTAGCCGGGATGTGCGAAGCGGGGCCAGCGGATGTTGTGTCGTGCCGCTTCCCCTGCGTGGAGGCGAAAGCGCACCGCCGCCGTGGCACCCATCTCGATGGCGGTGATGCAGCATTCCGAGTCACCCTGAGCAAAATGCCCATCGCCCGCGGAGTAGAGGGCTCCCTCGACATTGACCGGGATCAGCAGGCGCGAGCCTTTGGTCAACTGTTTGGCATCGACATTGCCACAGTTCTCACGCGGCGGCAGCGTGCGCAGACCTTGGCGGGCGATCGCTCCGCCTGTCGGCACGGCATCTTCGGCATCAGGCGGAAAGGCGATACCACCGCGAGCCACCAGGTCAGCTTCCCGCCGCGTCCAGGCTTCAAGTTGGGCGTGGGATGGGGCGATACCAGCCGTGCCCATGAAGGAGCCGTTCGGGATGCGGACTCCAGGGATCTGCGGTGATGTGGCCCAGCCATCCTTCATCTCCCAGTGGACGAGATAGGGCTCGGTGAACAGGTCACGCAGGAAGCCGGCGCCGGGGCGGTTTCGGGTCCAGCCAGCGGGCTGCGGGACGATGTCGAGATACTCGATCTCTAGCAGGTCACCCGGTTTGGCGCCCTTGACATACACCGGACCGGTTAACGGGTGAGCCACCTTGGTGTCGAGGCGGTTCAGATCGGCCACCGTCATGCCGGGTTTGATTTGGCAATCGGACGCATCGCGGGTTTCCAGAACGACTTCCTCGCCGACGTCCACCTCCGCGATCGGCGGAATATCGGGGTGCCAACGGTTGTGCCCGAGATGGGACTCTTCTTTGAGGCGCTTGGTGCGGTCGATGGTGATGCTCTTCATGAGGTGCTCCTTCATGGCCCGACTACGACTCGTCATCTGGGAGCTCTGATCTGCGCAGGATAGGACAAGACCTGGGTTTCGTCAAGCTCACCGCCTCGATCCTCTGAGCCTGTCGAGGGATAGCAATCGTCGCCTCAACAGTGACTCAGTCATGCAAACCACCTCCTCACGTCCCAGCTCTCCTCCATTCCCTGGCGAGCCCCAGCACTATGCTCATGCGAGGCCCAGGCGTTCAGTCGTAAGGAAATGGGGCTGGTCGCTCGTGCTGCCAGGGACGGGGTGACATTGATTCACCTCGGCTGGGATCTACAGAGAGATGTACGATCGGTACTGGCAGTGATGGAGTACCTGTTCGATCCTCGGCGGGTCCGATCGCCACGGGGCGCACAAGGCGTCGCGGTGGCGATCGGGTTCGGACGTGCTATCGCGGGGAATAAGGAGTGAGGCGCAGGATGGTATGGCGGCTCACCCGCACTAGAGGGCCATTCTTTTCCGATTCGGCCCGTGCCTGCTGCCATGCCGGGTCCGCCTGAAACGCGGTCCAGCTTTTTTCCCGTGCTCCCAGGTCAGGATATCCAAGCATATACACCAGGCGGTTGCTGGTACCGACGTCCTCGGTCCAGTAGGCGACGTTGTCAATGCCATGCTTCTTGAAGAGCTCTATGGTATGGTTGGCGAAGCGATCATGCAGGGCCGGCAATTTGCCGGGCATGGCGTCGTAGACGCGCAGTTCATGGATCTTGGACCCCAGCTGAGGCTGTGGCGAGTACGGGGTCAGCCGCATGAAAGCGTTGACCACGTGGTCGACAATCGGCCCAGCCGCTTCGGTTTCCGACCGCACCTGCTGCCAGGCAGGATCGGCCTGGAAGGCGGTCCACTTCTTCTCCCGGTCAGCCATGCTGTCAAACACGAGGATGTAGGTGAGCTGGTTGCTCGTGCCGATCTCGGCGGTCCAGAACCCCAGTATGCCGATGCCATGATTCTTGAAGATACCTATCGTGTGCTTGGCAAAGCGATCATTGATAGCCGGGAGCTTGCCAGGCACGGTGGTGTAGACACGTGCTTCGTAAAGCATCAGAGACCTCCCTCCAGCCTAGAAAGACACGCACAGTGTCGAGCGCGCCCTAACGCTAGGCCTTCATCTCGATGAACTCGAGCTGTACGCCGTCCGGTCCTTCGAAGAAGCATACCCGTCGCCCGCCGGAGATCATGGTTTGTTCCAGGATGTTGATCCCTTGGGTTTTGAGCTTTTCTACCAGTGTATCCAGCTCATCGGTGTCGATGGCGATGTGTTCCATGCCATATTTTTGCTCACGGGTTTGGCTATCGAGGAACGTGGTCACATTGAGCGATAGCCCATGCAGATCCAGGCGATAGCTGCCGTTGCTGGCCTTGTTGACGATCGTGGCGCCCAGCGTGTCGACGTAGAATTTTGCCGTCTTCTCCGGATCCTTGGTCTTCAGATGCACGTGGTTGAGTTTCAACGACATGAGACACCTCCTCGCATGGTTGGTAGGAGCCACCATCATCCGACGCCCGCGGCGTGGGCATGAGGTAGCTGACCTGGAAAGGCCGGAAGCGTATTGGCAAGGGTTAGGGCCCACCTTCAACCCATCCCCTTGGACCAAGCGTCAGCCGCAGGATAGGCCAAGATGCTGCTGACGTCAAGCGCTGCTTTTGCTGCATAGATATTCCACAGCACTCTGGAACCAGGGAGATCATCCCTTGGGTATGCTGACCCGGATTGCATCGAAGGTTTGCCGACCAAAACCGGAACCGCATCCTATCCCCAACAGGCATGCAACAAACTCAGAGGTCAGTGATGTCACACTCTAGCACGCTTTCTGGCGGAATGGATGTGCATAAAGAGTGTATTGCGGTGGCTTCTGGAGGGCAAGAACATCGCGTGGCGGCGTGTGGGCCTCCCATGAGAGGCAGGCCTCAGTAGTCTGTGCTCCCCTCTGCCCCCTTTATGCAAGGGGGGCAGAGAAGATTTCTTGGACAGGCTTTTAGCGGAGTGCCCCCTCTCGCTTCTCTGGGAGGAGGGAGTGTAGGGTAACCCGTTTGGTCAAAAAACTCAAACACATTGTTGTCACAGAGCTTATGGGTTTATTGTCACCCACTCCTCTCCTGACATTCCACCTAGGTTTCCCCATCCTCTTCACAAACGAGAGGCGACTACGGGGTGGGCTGACATATGAGGTGGAAGTCACTGCTGGCCTCTATCATGGGGTCCGTCAATGCGGGAACTCCGCCTGGGCAACTTTCGGACCATGGAGGCGTGGTGTTAGCCCCGAGACAACTTGTAAATCACGGTCGACCGTTTTATGATTGGTGCATACGAGTATCACAAGTCTAGCAGTCCCCTCGAGGATCGACATCGGGGATTGCCTATCACACACCAACCGTCTCTGCCAAGACCGAGGGAAGATGACCAACCACCCCCACCAGCAACCCGATCCGGGCCCTAGCAGGGCGGATCGTTATGTCGCCGGCTACAGCCCCGCCACCATCCAACACTACACGAGGCGTACGGCGGCTCGCCAGGCAGCGTTTATCCTCCCCTACTTGAGATCCGGTATGACGCTGTTAGACTGCGGATGCGGCCCAGGCACGATTACCCTCGGCCTCGCGCATACCGTCGCTCCAGGTCTGGTCGTGGGCATTGATATCGACTCCAGTGTGGTGGAACGTGCGCGTGTTCTGGGGCGGGAGCAAGGGGTCTCCACGGTTCACTTCCAAGTCGCCAGCAGCTTCGCACTGCCGTTCGCTGAAGGCTCTTTCGACGCCGTCTTCGCGCATACGCTTCTGCAACACCTCAGCAGGCCGATACGAGCGCTCCAAGAGATGGGTCGAGTGTTGAAAGCTGGGGGAGTCATTGGCATCCGCACGGTCGACCACGGTGGACGGATGATCGTGCCTGCCAACCAAGGGTTGGATGATTATTACGACCTTCATGAACGGATATGGACGCATCATGGGAGTGACCTTCGTCTGGGGAGGCACCTGCGGAGCTTGCTGCGCCAGGCGGGATTTCTCCGCATTGAAGGGTCGGCCTCGTATGATTACGATGGGACGTTGGCGGAGACTCGGGCGCTGGCGCTGGCGCAGATTGCACGGATCAAGAGTACGCCATCCTTTGAGGAGGCCATTGAGGCCGGGTGGGTGGACCGACCCACGTTGGAAAAGATGATGGCGGCGTGGCAGGAGTGGGGAGAGCACCCGGACGCGTTCCACGCCATTGCCATGTGCGAGGTGGTGGGCTGGAAGGCGTGAGAGAGGGGTCGAGTCGTCTGGCCTACTGCATGCCCCATTTGCCCAATAACCCGCGATCGCGAGCTACGTTGAACATATGCAGCAGCATACCCATGGCGGCCATCAGGTAGATAATATTCAAGCCAGCGGCCCAGGCGAGGTTGCCCCAGGAGATGGTACCGGTGCCAATCACCTCACGCATCCCCTCAAAGACGTATGTACAGGGGATGGCCCAGGCCACCTTTTGCATCGCTGCAGGCAGGACGCTCACAGGATAGAACACCGCCGAAAAGGGTTGGAGTAGGAATGGCAACGCCCAGGCAAAGGGTTCGGCCCCATGTCCATAACGCAGCACAATCGCCATGGTGATGATGCCAATGGTCAAGCCAAGCATCAGGAGGTTGGCGATAAAAGGGATGAGGGCCACCCCAAGCGCGAAGAAGTTGAAGTGATAGAGCAACCACGCCAGCACGCAGAGGAACATCAGGGTCACGCCGACGCGTAACAGCCCAAACAGGAAGGTAGCCAGGACATATTCGCTCAGGCGGACAGGGGCGCAGAAAATATTGAGGAGATTCCGAGCCCAGATATCCTCCAGAAATGACAGCGATACACCCTGCTGGGCGCGAAACAGAATGTCCCAACCAATCATCGCCCCAATCAAGAACGTGATGAAGCCCGGCAAGCTCCCCTCGGTGGAGCGTTGAATGAATGTCGTCATAAAGCCCCAGACCAGGAGAGACATCGTCGGCCAGAACAGTATCTCGATCAAACGAATCGGGCTGCGGCGAAAGACGAAGACATAACGCAGCACCATGACCCATATACGCTGGAGAGTCATCGTGGTCCTCCAGCATCGACGACCTCACCACTGCGGGCGATACGAATAAACACTTCCTCAAGGTTGTGCGTCCGAAATTGTTCGATGACTTGCGTCGGCGTGCCCTCGGCGATTAAATGGCCAGTCCGTAGGAAGAGCAGGCGATCGCAGATCTCTTCGATATCGCGCATGTTATGCGAGGTATATAAGATCGCGACACCATCTTCTTGTTGCACCCGACGCAGAATTTTGCGCACCTTATCGGCGATGTCGGGGTCTAGACTCGCCGTTGGCTCATCGAGCAACAACAGCTCCGGGCGATTCAGCAGGGCCTTACAGAGGTTGACGCGGCTGACCTCGCCACTGGAGAGACTCCCAGTAATCGTCTTCCGCAGATGGTGGATTTCCATCAGGTTCAGGAGGACGTCGAGACGTCGCCAGGCATCTTTCACGCCGTAGAGCTTGGCGAAGATCCAGAGATTTTCGGACACCGTCAGATTCATCGGGAGATTCACGCCCACCGAGGAAAAATTCATCCGCCGTAAAATCTCGATGCGGTGCTGTTCGTGGTCCTGGCCAAAGATCTCGATCCGTCCCGAGGTCGGGCGGATTAACCCCAGGATCATCTGCAGCGTGGTAGTTTTCCCGGCCCCATTGGCCCCAAGGATGCCGACGATTTCGCCACGGGCGATGCTGAAACTCAAGCCGTCGACTGCCACGACGTCGTTGAACCGCTTGGTCAAGTCACGGATCTCTAACACTGCTGGGCTCTGGCTTGGCATAGGGCTACAAGATACCAGCGCGATGGGGTTGTGGCAAGTCGGAGCATACCATGGTCAAATGACGCCACCGCACTCATCTCATCACATTTGCCTACGTCGTACACGATTGCCTGCCCAACGAGGGCCGGTACCACGCGTGGCTGCGGGTCAATAGCGGGGAATCGAACTGTCGAACGGACTCCGCGTCTGGCTCAGCGGTTGTCGTGCGAGTACCAGACGTGCTAGGATCTCGGTGACAAGATTTCAAACTCACTGGGATTAAGGTTGTATGTTGTATGTCGTATAAGGAGCTTTATGCGTTCGCGTCACGATTTGCGGAATTTAGCGATTATCGCGCACGTCGATCACGGCAAGACCACCCTGGTCGATGCCATGCTCTGGCAGAGTGGTGTGTTTCGAGTCAACGAGCAGGTCGCCGAGCGGGTGATGGACAGCATGGATCTCGAGCGCGAAAAGGGCATCACCATCATGGCCAAGAACACAGCCGTGACCTATAAGGGCGTAAAAATCAATATCGTCGATACTCCTGGGCACGCCGATTTCGGAGGGGAGGTCGAGCGCACCTTGAATATGGTGGACGGCGTCATGCTCCTGGTCGACGCCACGGAGGGACCGCTGCCCCAGACCCGATTCGTCCTGGGCAAAGCGCTAGCCAGAGGTCTACCGCCGATCGTGGTGATTAATAAGATTGACCGCGCCGACCGCCGGATCAGCGAGGTCCTGGATGAGATCTATGACCTGTTTATCGATCTTGAGGCACCCGAACACCAGCTCGATTTTCCCGTCCTGTATACGAACGCCAAGGCCGGGATCGCCCTCACCGATCCGGATGGACAGGGGAAAGATCTGGGGCCGCTGTTTGAGACCATCCTGTCTGCCATTCCAGCCCCATCCTGGGATCCGCAAGCCCCTTTGCAATTCCTGGTGACAAACCTGGATTACAATGACTATGTTGGTCGTCTCGCCGTCGGCAAACTCGTGAACGGCACCTTACGGCTTGGGCAAGAGGTGGCGCTCTTGAAACATGGAAAGCTTGACAGCAAAGCCACCCTCAGTCAGGTGTACAGCTATGAGGGGCTGAATCGGGTGAGTCGGGAAGCCATCGAGGCCGGGGATATCGCCGCGATCGCTGGTATACCTGACGCCTTCATCGGGGATACGGTGGGTGATCTGTCCGATCCCAGGCCGTTGCCGACGATCATCGTGGAGGATCCGACCCTGTCCATGGTGTTTTCGGTCAACACGTCCCCGATAGCCGGACGGGAGGGCAAGCTTCTCACCTCGCGCCATATCAAAGATCGCCTCGATAGAGAGCTACTCTACAATGTCAGCATCGGTGTCGAGGAAACCGAGAGCAAAGACGCCTTTCGGGTGAGCGCCAGGGGCGAGCTCCAGCTCGCAGTGCTGGTGGAGATGATGCGCCGAGAGGGCTTTGAGCTCTCCTTGTCCAAGCCGAAAATCATCACCCGCACGATCGATGGGCAATTGATGGAGCCGCTGGAGCTTGCCGTGGTCGATATTCCAGAGACCTATGTCGGTGTTGTGACCGAGAAAATGGGTACCCGCCGCGGTCGCATGTGTAAAATGGTCAATCACGGCTCTGGCCGGGTACGGCTGGAGTTCGAAGTCCCTTCCCGCGGTCTGATCGGCTTCCGCGGCCAATTTTTAACCGACACCAGAGGCACAGGACTCTTCAATACGATGCTGGTCGGCTTCACGCCCTATGCCGGAACCATCCCGAGCCGGCCGAATGGTGGTCTGGTGGCCGATCGCCCCGGCAAGGCGGTGTCGTACGCTATCTTTCACCTGCAGCCCAGGGGAACGATCTTCGTGAATCCGGGGGACCCGGTCTATGCCGGCATGATCGTAGGCGAAAATTCCCGTGGGGATGATCTACGGGTCAATATCACCAAGGAGAAGAAGCAGACCAATATGCGCGCCGCCGGCTCTGACGAAGCCTTACGACTGGTGCCGCCGCGCCAGTTCAACCTCGAGCAGGCGATGGAGTACCTGAACGATGATGAACTGGTCGAGGTCACACCAACCTCTATCCGACTGCGAAAAATGCAGCTCAAGTGAGGCACATTGCCTGTTTGGACGTGAAGGAGAAAGCATCCATGCCGGACCTGCCGATCAGCTATTTTCCAATTATCGAACGCCAGCAGGGCTCGGAGGACTTGCAAAAACTCTTCGCCGAGCTGGAGTCGACTCTGGGATTCGTGCCCAACGTCATTCGCGCCTTTGCCTGGCGTGAGCCACGCTTTTGGAAATGGTGGGCGCACCGCAATGACCTCATGGCGCCGAGTGAGGGGCTGTCGAAGGCTGACCGCGAGATGGTCGCCCTAGTCGTGTCGGCGGCCAACGATTGTCTATATTGCATGACCTCGCACGGCTACGCTGTACGCGTCCTGCTTGGAGATCCGGTCACTGGCGAGCGTATCACGCTCGACTACCGCCGTGCCGGTCTTGACGCTCGCACGCTGGCCATGCTCGATTACGCCGTGAAGATCACCAGGTGTCCTGCCGAGTGCTCGCTGGAGGACGTCGAACGCCTCCGGAAACATGGTTTTCATGACGAGGACATCTGGGATATCGCGGAGATCGCTGCGATGTATAACTATACCAACCGCCTGGCTTCCGCCACCGGCATGCTCCCCAATCCAGAGTATCACGGCCTGGCCCGCTGAAGGCCGCTCCCGCGACAGAGTATTTGCCCTGAAGAGGTGAAACGTGCGACATTGCAACCCTGTTCTGTAACCCTGTATCCGCAAAGGAGACTCGTAGATGCAAATCGACCCGCAGACCGCGCCCCAGCAATCGATCTACAAACTGCTCATAGGCTGTGTGGTACCTCGTCCGATTGCCTGGGTGTCGAGCCTCAGCGACGATGGCATTGCCAATCTGGCACCGTTCAGCTTCTTCATGGCCGTCTGCAATGATCCCCCGACCGTGGCCTTTTCCTCGGGCCGTCGGGCTGGAAACAAGAAGGACACGATACAAAACATCGAGCACACGCAGGATTTCGTGGTGAACCTGGTCGATGACGCGCTGGCGGAGCAGATGAACCTCACTTCCGGTGAGTATCCCCCGGAAGTCGATGAATTTGCCGTCACCGGGCTGACAGCGGCTGCCAGCATCAAGGTCAGGGCGCCGCGCGTGGCCGAAGCGCCCATCAACATGGAGTGTCGGGTGGTGCAGATTCTCCCTGTCGGGCATGGCCCACATACGCTGGTGTTGGGTGAGATCGTGCAATTTCATATCCGCGACGATCTGTATAACCCGGATACCGGTCGTATCGACATGTACAACCTGCATCCCGTTGGGCGACTGGCTGGCGAGTTGTACACCCATGTGCATGATATCTTCGAGATGAAGCGCCCGGTGGAAAATTATCGAGGCTGAGGGGGAAGCTCACAGAGTAGATGGAGCTATGCAGCCCGATCGCAACAATGTCTGAGGGGCGCATCTGGTGAGGAGTGTCATGGAAACTGGCGTCACTCCTGCCGGCCTATCCTACGGCTGCCCGCGGATATGGACCTGCAGGAGTGACGCCAGTTCTGATCACGTCGCTATCCAAGGCGACGCAGACCCGATATGGGGGCCATCTAGTGTGTCCTGCGACGGCTCAGGGTGTCCTTAGGATTCTTGGGCTTCTTGAGCTTGTCGTTCAGATAATCCTCCATGATCTGCTGTCGTTCCGGAAGGAACGTATCGAGCAGCGCGGGCGAAATCCTGAAGCGCTCCTGGTTGTCGACGACCTCCACAGCACGCTCTGTCACATGCGTAAACCCGAGTGATGGCGGCCAGGTGAAGCCGCCTCCGATAGCCATGTTGTTGAGCAGCTGATGGCAACCGGCGCATGATTGGGTTTCCGCTCGCAAGACGATCTCGTCGGGTGTCAGCTTGCTGTCAAGATCGTTGAGCTCGGCTTGGATGGCGCTCCTAAAAGGTGTCGGCGTAGGGGGCATCAGGGACGTAAAATGAAGCAAGTAGTTATTCTCCTGTGACCCAGAGGCCTGGCTCTGACCAGTGTTGTAGGCATCCGGAACGTCGAACCGAATGTCACTCGGATCTTCGGCTGCGAGACCTTTGCGAGATTCATTGACCTCATCTTTGTTAATCTGCAGCTGCGTCACGAAGTCCTCCTGATATCGTACTGCCTTGGGGTGAACCCGGCTGGGGTCGGGAATGTGCAGAGGCCCGAACGGATTCACTTTATTCGTGACCGGGATGAACTGCATGGCGGTACAACCCGTGCGGTTGCAGGTCCGGATAAGCTTGAATTCACGCAGGGACCAGATGGCAGTTTCGGGCTGCATGAATTGATTCGTCCGCACTTGCCCCGCCTGCTGAAAATTGTCACCGTAGTGACCTACATGGACGACCGGTTCGACGTTTCCAAGCCCCTTGAAATAGAGCTTCTCCAGCTCATTGGCGCGCTTCTGGACATCGTCTTCCTTGGAAAGCTTAGCCCAGAAGTCGATGATTTTTTTGCATCCAGCCAGTCCTTGATCCGGCTGCGGATTAGGCAGGATTGCCTCAAAAATGAGCAAATTTCTTTCCCGTCCATTATCGATACCGGATCGTTTCGCATACACGATCCGATACTCTCCACAGTGCGCTCCTCCAGACGGTGCCAGATCAAAGCGGTTGAAGAGGCCAATGGGGATGTACGCATCAGGATTGGTGTCGGGATCTTCAAAGGGATTGGCAGTTATCTGTCCACCTTCGGCTGGGTCGGGTCGACAAGTGTAGGGATAATCATTCAACATGGGATTTCCACCACCGTCGACCTGGTCAGTACAGTGCGGACCCATCCCGAGGCTCGGATGAGGATTTTGGGTGTCCCACCACTGGTGGAATAGATCCAGCGGTGTCAGTCGATGAACCCCACTTTGCTCCACGAGCTGACGCATCACTCTGGCGAAGGAAAAGCGGGACAGGATTGCCTTCTCGGTCACAACAAGCGAGCGCCGCGGCTCGATCGTCACCCGTTTCTCTCCCTGTGCTGCATGACCGTTTTCCCCGGCGTACAGGATGGTCGCACATAATAGCGTCAAGACTAGCGGGCCTACCCGAGTTCCCCTAGCCGCCGTGAGATCTGTTATCGCAGGCATCGTCCATCTTGGAATGGCTACGAACAGTCGCTGCGCGAACAGGACGGCACGTGATCCGATGCTGAACAGCTTGCTCAGTCGCATGACTTGACTCCTTCTCTCCTCTGTCGCGAGGGCACACGAATGCCCGCTGTTGACAGAGATGGAATGTGTGAGCGCAGAGAGGAGAAGGAGCCAAGAGGAACCCTTGCAAAAGGCCACCACGAGGGTTTATTTTATAAAAGAGGGGCTCGCGGTTGGTAGTATCCATCTTCAACCCGATGGTGTGGCGCACCGAAAGCTCGGGTGTGGATGGCCGCTCAGCCCCTTCTCCACCAGGGTATAAGCTATATAGAGTGTGCTCCAGGTCACGAGCCTCGCGTGTTAGCTCATCGTCACCTCCTTGGGGATCCCCTTACCCCTCGACATCTGCCGCCCCTTAAAGCACGGTTGGGTGCGAAGTCCCACCGGTCAGAAACACCGTGTGTGCCCCATAGGCCTGCCATACCAGCGTAAGCCTTTAGGGCATCGACTGGGTATGGGGGGACAGCCATGCTCTTAGGCAGCTAAGTCGGTCAGACAAGTTCCTTCGGGTGATCTTGCGAAAGTCAGAGCCCCCTCGTGCTGAGAGGGGTAGAGGATGGATCAGCAGTTGGGCCGCACCAGGCACCGAGACCGGGCGGGGGGAACAGGCAGGGCCGGATAATCTAGGAACGAATGAGGACTTTCCGTCCTCTTCCTCATGAGCCTAATCCTTATCGGCAACAGCACCATCGTAGTCAGGAGCCCATCGAGGACATCAGCCTGAGCGATAGGCAGTGAAAATTCAGGGCAAGTGTAACGGCCCAGACCCTTGCTGTCAACGGGAATGTTGCAGAGCCAAGAGAAAGATCACGAACATTGGAGCTGCGGCAGAAAGTGGTGGAAGGCCGCAGCCGACCAGCCGGGGAAGCCGGCAAGGACTCTTAGAAGAAGTTCCTGGACGTTAGAACCTTTTCCTGCTATGTCTCATTGGCTGTGGGAACGCAGACGTACTTGCCGCGTGACTGTTGTCATACTCGGGTAATTATCTGTTCGACCATTACCGCCGCTTCAGACTAGAGGGGGACCAAATCTATGTCTACCGCCGAACGACTGACCATGCCACTTGGCGAAGCCATCTTTTCACTAAGGGCTATTCGACGTCTGAAGCCCGATCCAATTCCTGATGCTGACCTACGAGATATCTTGGAAGCCGCCATCCGCGCCCCAAATGGCGGCAACACGCAACCCTGGCACTTTGTCGTGGTCAAAGATTCTGACATACGGGCGGAACTCGGCTCACTGTATCATGAGGCTTGGTGGGCCAAGCGACGCGATGCGGGGATTCAAAGGCCCGAGGATCTGCCACGCAATTATCGCCTGTCTATGCGTCTGGCCGATGAGTTCGGCCAAGTCCCGGTGGTGGTCCTTGTCTGCGCCACGAGCAAAGGGTCTGGTGCCGTGGGATCGGTGATTCCAGCCGTGCAGAATCTTTTGCTGGCGGCCCGTGCGCTGGGCGTTGGCGGCACCATTACTACCCTGCATTCCGTGGTGGAAGAACGGGTGCATAAACTGTTCGGCATTCCTGCCACCGCCCAGGTGGTCTACTGTATCCCCTTGGGGTACCCGCGAGGACATTTCGGCCCCAACCAGCGTAAACCTCTCACCGAGGTGTGTTCCTACGATCATTGGGATAAAGAGCCCCCCTGGCGCTAGCACCGGCTATACCTCCTGGACCACTCCCGGCCGAATCCAATCAGGCTAGGGGAGAAACCGGAAGTTGAGCTATGTTTGGGCCTTGAATCAGCTTGACGGCGATGCAATGTGGGCCGTCACGCCTAGGACGAGCGCGACGGCGCGGCAGCGCGTACTTTGAACCAAACGTGCGAGCATGGCGTACAATACATGGTCCTGCAGTCAGGTGGTAAGGTCCATCGTGCACACGAGAGCGCCTGTAGAACATGAGAAGGGAGAAACGCATGCCAAGAGGGGTGTTGAACTTGCAAGACCCAGCTGATCTCCAGGCCACGAAAGGGCAGTGGCGTTTTGCACCAGGTTTGGTCCCTGGCGAACCAAATGAAGGCTTTGTGTCTCAATTAGCAGGCAGTCCAGCGCGTCTCGTCGATTACGATGACTCTGCTTGGGAAGTCCGGAACGATTTGACACTGTGGCATTCGAAGGGGTTTACGTTCGCGTGGTACCGCATCAAGGTCACGCTACCGGAGATGGTTGGGGGGAGAGACATCCGCGGGTCACGATGTCTATTTGAGACCTGCATCGATGACTATGGCGAGATCTGGATCAACGGCGAATGCGACCGCGAGCGTGGTGCCATCCAGGGGTTCAACGTGCCGCAGCGCGTGGTTATGACCACCGAATCGCAACCGGGTCAAACTTATACGATTGCCTTGCTGGCTGCGAACGGCCCGTTGGCCGCGCCGGGTGGTGCCGTCTTTGTACGCTATGCGTTCCTAGCGTTTGAATGGCGCACCCCAGGGTATTAGCAGGTATAAGGGTGCCAGGCGAACAGGGTCACCATGCAGGTGATGGTTTCCTGCAAGGCCGCTGAACAAGGGCTTGACCTAGCAATCCCCTCATTCTGCCGACAGTGGCTAATCCAAACATCGGCCGTCACCGCTGGCATTCATCGCCACGGTGACGGCGGCCGTTGTCGGACACGGCTGTTAGGCATTGCGCGCCAGCGCCGCCGCCTCGCGATACTTGCGGAGATTCCCGCCTTTCATGACTTTGCCCGGCAGGGGGTGTCCAACCATCCCTTCCGCCATTTTGGCGCAGTCGATCAGTTGGTCTAGATCGATGCCGGTCTCGATGCCCATCTCCTGGCACATAAACACGATGTCCTCGGAGCACACGTTTCCTGACGCCCCGGCATGGCCGGCAAATGGACAGCCACCCAGCCCGCCGACGCAGGCATCGAAGCTGTCGATGCCCATCTGCAGGCCAGCATAGACGTTCGCCAAGCCGGTGCCGCGGGTATCGTGCAGATGCAGGGAGAAGTGTACTTCGGGCCAGCGTGCCTGCACTGCCCCGAGGACGCGTTTGATCTGCTCCGGGTTCGCCCAGCCCATGGTGTCGGCTAAGCTCACCTCTTGGAGCTGGAAGTCATAGGCTTTGGACAGATCCTCAAAGACCTGCACTAGACTCATGACCCGATCCAACGGTATATCCCCCTCGAAGTTGCAGCCGAAGGCGGCCATGATGCCCCCCCCTTCGATCGGCACATCATTGTCTTTAAAAATCTTGATCCAGTTGGGCAGCATGTTGATGTTTTCTTGGATCGTTTTGTTGATATTGCGCTTGCAAAATGCATCGCTGGCCGTCAGGCTGAGGCGCCCCTTGACGTGAAACTTTTTCAGTCGCCAGGGCCCGCAGCAGGCCCTTCTCGTTCAGATAGAGGGCAGTATAGCGTACGTCTGGGTTGGGAGTGAAGCTCGCCGCGATATCCTCGGCATCCGCCATTTGGGGCACCAGGTCTGGACGCACGAATGAGGTGACCTGCATCTCTTTGAGGCCCGTCGCCGACAGCGCCTCGATGAACTTGAGCTTGGTCTCCGTCGGAATGAATGTCTTCTCGATCTGCAGACCATCGCGGGGACCTTCTTCGTGCACTTCAACAAATTTCGGTAAGTCAGGCATGATAGACTCCTTGACATGTGGCTATGCATGCGTCAGCCTGTTGCACAGGCATTCAGGATCAAGAAATTATGACAAACCGCCTTGAAGCATCACACTACAGATCCGCACAGACGAACGCAGACTCTACGTGTGTATCCGTGCCCATCTGTGGTTCCGCCCAACTCTCAGCATTGAGGCGTCACTCCTGCGGTGCAACGAATGGGTAGGGCACCGGCCGTCCGCCGCGCAACGGCAGGACGACGACAGCGGTGCCTGGCGTCGTTTCCTGATCGTCCTGGTTGCGCATACCGATGTCACATTCGATAAATCCGAGGCCATCACGGACGTACTTGTCGGTGATCTGGCCCCAGCAAGTTAGCGTGGCCCCGACGGGGTCCAGGGCGCGAAATTGATAGCGGACCTTCCACAGCCACCCCCCTACACCACACCAATCCTTCAGCATTTGCACCAGGACTTGCTGCTTCCAGGAGCCTGCCACGATCACATCCGGTAGTTTATCATGTTCGACGGCATAGGGGCGATCATAGTGAATGCGGTGCCAGTTCTCGATCGCCGCCGACCAGCGCATGAGATGCAACGTGGTCATCGGCCCCTTCACCAGCGGCGTGATCTCCTGGCCGACCTCAACATCCTCGTAGGAGAGTTGTTTCTGCGCCTCGGCCGGCATCGGCACTCCTCCTTTCGTTAGCGCCGAATCAGCGTCAAGCGGCTGATCATCAGCAGCTCATCGTGCTGATTGGTGTAACGCGTCTCGACCACGATGAACACCATCGTGCCACTGCGTCCAGTCTTCTCGTAGATATCCAGATACTTGGCGCGCGCCGTGATGCGGTCGCCAAGCTTGGGTAATTGGTAGAACTCCACCTCATTGCCGCCGTTGAGCAGGCGGGGTAGCATGGGCAGGGAAACAGGCGGCAGGCCTGAGGTCAGCAACCCCATGAAGCCGTCGAAATCGGGGTCGGTAGCGGCGGTAGCCAGCGGATCAGGGGAGCCAGGCGAGCTGCGATAAGCGAACAGCGGGAACAGCGGCGGCGCGACGACAGCGCCGTAGCGCGTATTCTTGACGTGGGTATCGTTCCAGAAGATCGGATCGTCGTCCATCACAGCTTGTGCGAAACGTCTGACCTCACTGCGTTCAACCGGCTCCCACGAGATCTGGGGCTCTCCTTCCAGGCCGATCAGCGCCTTGATCTCTGGAGTGATGTAGCTGTTGTCCATCGGGCCTCCTTCACTCAAATACACCGTCGCGTTCTAACGCCTCATACTCCGCGTCTGAGAGTCCCAGCAGGCCTTTGAACACATAGGCGTTATGCTGGCCAAGCGTTGGCACCGGGCGGAGCTGCGCTGGGCTGTTGCTCAGGTGAAACGCCGGCGCGTCGTAGCGTTGCACCCCGACCTCCGGGTGATCGAGCCACACCGACTGGCCGCGGTGCTCGAGCTGCGGGTCGTGCGCCAGGTCTGCAGCGTTTTGCACCACACCGGCGGCGATACCGGCGGCCTGTAAGCGAGCCATGAGGTCTTCAGCGGAGTATTGCGAGGTCCAGGTGTCGACCAGGGCATTCAAGGCGTCGCGGTGTTGCACCCGCCTGAGCGCCGTCGCGAAACGGGCCTCTTGGGTCCAGGGTGGATGGCCGAGGACGTCGCAGAAGCGTCGCCACTCTTGATCATTGGAGACCGTGATGGCACACCACCGATTTACGCCCTGACAGCGATAGACGCCGTGTGGGGCGGCCGCGGGAAGGTCACCCACCATGTGCTCATTGCCGGCACGCATCTGGACGCGGCCATTCACCGTGTAATCGAGGATGGCCGTGTCCAGACAGTTGACGCCTACTTCCAGGTTGGACACGTCGATGTATTGCCCCTGGCCGGTACGCTGGCGATAATCCAAGGCGGCAAGGAGCGCGACCAGCCCGAACCATGGTGTCGTCCAGTCGGTGTAGGCCACGCCTGGGATCGCTGGCGGTCGGTCGGGCCATCCGGTCAGATAGGCGAGCCCGGCCGCGGCCTGCAGCACCGTACCAAAACCTAGGGCATGCGCGATGCGGGCCGCTGCGTCCTTCCATCGATAGGCTGATCATCACCAGATCGGGCTTGACCTGGCGCAGATCCTCATAGGTCATGCGCCACTGTTCCATGACATGCGAGGTAAAGTTCTCCGCCACCACATCGGCTGTGGCGATCAACCGACAGGCTAACGCCCGTCCCTGGGGGTGATTGAGGTTCAGTGTCACGTGCGATTTGCTGGTGTTCAAATTCAGAAATTGGCCGCTACGCTCGATGCCGGGCGTGTCCTCAACGAAGGGCGGAGCCAAGCGAAAGCTGTCCAGGTGCGTCCGCGACTCGATGCGGATGACTTCAGCCCCGAAATCGGCCAGGTACTTGGTCAGCAGAGGGCCGACCCCCACCCAGGTGAAATCGATGACACGCAGCCCCGCTAACGCCTGACCCTGCATGCCTATATCGCTCCGGCAGCCATCAACACCGCCAACTCCGCCCGGCTGAGACCGAGTTCGCCACCGTAGATCGCCTCGTTGTGCTCGCCGATCAAGGGCGCGCGCCGTCGCAGTTGCCATGGGGTTTGGCTGAGCTGATACGGGGCACCTGGATAGCACAGCGTCTCATCCAGCTCCGGGTGCTCCAGCGGCTGGAAAAAGCTTCTGGCGAGGAGTTGAGGATGCTCCAGAAGATCGCGCGCCGTATGCACCGGGAACAGAATGATGCGTCGGCGCTGGGCTTCTTCCGCCAGCTCCGCCTTGGTGTGTTTCAGGAAAAATCGCTCGAGGACGCCATACACATGTGCCAGCTCTTCATCGGTCAGCGCCGCCTGAGTCAGTGGGTCTGGTCCCGCGTGTTCCGCCAGGATGGCCCATGAGGCATCCGTCAGATCCTCAGCCATGCCCTCGCGACCCATCCACTCCACCATCGGACTCCATTCGCGGGCATTCATCACCCCCATGACCGCCACGTGTCCATCCTGGCAAGGGAAAATGATACGCCGGAGCTGGTCCCCGAAGGCGCGCGAGGTCCCACCCCGTTCGATGATCAGTCGATTGAGGTCCCAATACTGGCGGGTGGGGATGATGGTCCACGATACGGCGTGCTGCATGGAGACGTCGATGAATTGACCTTCGCCACAGCGCACGCGGTAGTGATGCGCCAACAGCGTCGCCACCGCGGCTTGCAGGCCGGCCTGCAGATAGGCCTGTGATGGTCCCAGGCGCACTGGCGGCCGGTCGACATCGCCGCATACGGACATCAGGCCACCCATGGCCATGCCGACCAGGTCTGAGGCGCGATAGTGTGCGTACGGTCCACTGTGGCCGAAGGGGGTGATCGACGTCCAGATAAGCCGCGGATGGTGCGCGCTCACCTGCTGAAAGCCGATGGCACGCTGGTCCATGAAGCCCGGCGGAAACGACTCTATCACGAAATCGGCGCTGGCGGCCAATCCCAGCCACAGGGCCTGCCCATCGGCGCTGTCGAGATTCAGCGTGATGCCGCGCTTGTTGGTATGTGCGGCAAACCAGGGAAGGCTGCGTTCGGGGTGCGGGGCATCGCGAAAGAATGGTCCAAGGCGGCGATCGGCATCACCTCCAGGCGGCTCGATCTTGATGACATCGGCACCGAGGTCGGCCAGGAGCTTGCCGCAGGTCCAACCGATGGGGTGGGTCAAATCCAAGACCCGATAGGGTTGAAGGGCTTGCACTGATGGGGATTTCATGCCGCGCATTATAACATAGGATCGCCTCGCCCTCGACAGGCTGCGGTAGGCCAGGTCTTGATGATCGCTTTGCGGGGCTGTCGGCGAGCCGACCCCCTCTCCCACTGGGAAAGGGAGGCCGTGGCATGATTAGGCCTACAGCCAGCCTTCCTCATGCTGGGGAAGCGCCTATCGAGTCAAACCAATCAAAATGAGAGTTGGTGTCTCAAAATGAGTGTCCCCGACGCGCCAAGGATCCCTTGCGCTCGGCTCAACCTCTGCTCAGAGCACCATCACACGTCTCTCAGAATGAGAGCTGTGCAGACGTTAGACATGCATATTGAACGTTCGCTTTCCGCCTTTGCCCGACGCCAGGATAACTATGGGGCTAGCGTTGAGCCGTCTCGCTAGGTGTTCCTGGTTAGTTCGCCTCCTCTGGCTTCCTTTGTGTGCGCATGACGGCCATTGAGCGGCCTTGCAGGTCATACGGTTGCCCCTCCAGCCATGGCCGCGGCTTGCCCTGGGGGTCTGCAGTATCGAGGTAGCACTCCCACTGTTGCGCCTCTTTCAGGGGCGGCAGGGTAAAGGGAATGGCTTCATGGTGGGCATTCATCAGCAGCAAGACGGTATCTCCCACCACCGGTTCGCCTCTTTCATCCGTTTCCCCAATGAGATCGCCAGCCCACCGTACCCCCAAACAACGTGCATAGCCTGTATCCCAGGCGTCCTCGGTCATCTCCTCTCCTGAGGGGTCAAACCACGAGATGTCGAGAATACCTTCGCCACGAATGGGGCGACCCTGGAAGAATTTGCGGCGCTGAAACACCGGTTGGGTGTGCTGAATTTGTATCACGCTGCGGACAAAATCGTAAAAGGCCTGCTGTTCGTCGTCCAATTCCCAGCTTAGCCAGCTGAGCTCGTTGTCCTGACAGTAGGTGTTGTTGTTCCCCTGCTGGGTATGGCTGAGCTCGTCCCCACCCAGGAGCATGGGCACGCCCTGGGAGAGGAGCAATGTGGTGATGAGATTGCGCTTCTGTTGACCGCGCAGGGCATTGATGGCGGGATCGTCCGTTGGTCCCTCGGCCCCACAGTTCCAGCTGTTGTTATCGTTGGCGCCATCCTGGTTGTTTTCGCCATTGGCCTCGTTATGTTTCTCGTTGTAACTCACGAGATCGTGGAGCGTGAAGCCATCATGGCAGGTGATAAAGTTGATGCTGGCCGAGGGCTTCCGCCCGTCGCTCTGATACAGATCGCTGCTGCCACTGAGACGGGTGGCAAACTCCGAGAGCACTCCGCCATCGCCCTTCCAGAAGCGCCGCACGGTGTCGCGGTACTTGCCATTCCATTCGCTCCATAAGACGGGGAAATTGCCGACCTGATAGCCGCCCTCCCCGACGTCCCACGGCTCGGCGATGAGCTTGACCTGAGATAGGACCGGGTCCTGATGGATAATATCGAAAAAGGCGCCCAGCCGATCGACCTCGAAGAGCTCCCGGGCCAGCGTACTCGCCAGATCGAACCGAAAACCATCGACATGCATCTCGGTCACCCAGTAGCGCAGGCTGTCCATGATCAGCTGCAGCATACGCGGATGCTGCACGTTGGGGGAGTTGCCGCAGCCGGTAAAATCCATATAGTAGCGCGGATCCTCCGGCGACAGCCGATAGTAGGCGGCGTTATCTACGCCGCGCATCGACAGGGTGGGACCGAGTTCGGTTACCCTCGGCGGTGTGGTTATAGACGACGTCAAGAATCACTTCAATGCCACTGGCGTGCAGAGCTGCGACCATCATCTTAAACTGCTGCACCGCGTCCTGGGGGATATGCACGGAGGCATAGCCACTGTGAGGAGCAAAAAATCCGAGGGTATTATAGCCCCAATAATTGCTCAGCCCCCGATCGAGGAGGTGCCGATCGTGGAGAAAGTAGTGCACCGGGAGGAGCTCGACGGCCGTGATCCCTAGGTTAGTCAGATGGCGGATGGCGGCTTCCGAAGCGAGCCCGGCAAACGTGCCACGCAGCGGCTCCGGCACCTCCGGATGCAATGTGGTGAAGCCTTTCACGTGTATCTCGTAGATGAGAGTTTTATGCCATGGGGTGCGCGGTGGGCGGTCATCCCCCCAGGTAAAGGCCGTATCGATGACCACTGCCAGAGGTGCATAGGCGGCGCTCTCCCGGTCGTCGAAGGATACGTCCGCCTCCGGGTCCCCGATCCGGTAGCCGAAGAGCTCATCGGCCCAGCGCACATCGCGCCCTATGGACTTGGCGTAGGGGTCGAGAAGCACCTTATGCGGATTAAAACGGAGGCCTTGCTGGGGCTCATAAGGGCCATGGACGCGATAGCCATAGAGTTGGCCTGGGAGGACCTCTGGCAAATAGGCATGCCAGACTTGATCGGTGAACTCGGGCAAGGGAATACGCTGCACTTCCTTCTCTGCATCGACGGAATCAAATAAACACAACTCTACCCGGCTGGCATGTTCGGAGAATAGCGCAAAATTCACGCCCTTCCCGTCCCAGGTGGCGCCGAGCGGATATGGATTGCCTGGCCACACGCGCATCGCTCACTCTCCCGTCTATATCGTTAGAATCAGATGTTGAGCATATGGCGCCTTCCACATGCAAGAGTATAGGCACAGCAAAATATATACCGGAGCTGATATTGCTGGCGCAACAGGCCTACCCGCTGCGCAGCAGGACTTATGAACCGAGGGGCATGCAAAAGAGGCTTTGAGAAACGGTAATTTCCGCGTACAATACAGACATAGACTTTGACGGAACATATCTGTGAGGAGACGCAGCCGTGCCCCCGAACATCAGCTTTGCTACCGAAGACGCCAGCAGTCAGGGGGTCGGAAGGCTCCGGCAGCCAGGAGCCATCCTGCTAATCGCTTGTTATGAGCTGGGCCATCAGCCCCTGGGGATTGCCTCGCCGCTGGGAAGCCTCGAACACGCGGGTTATGCCCCTGCCGCCATCGATATCGCCGTCGAGCGTTTGAACACGGCGAAGGTAGCGCGGGCTCGCTTCATCGGCATCGCCGTCCCGATGCACACCGCGCTGCGCCTGGGTGTGCGGCTGGTCGAGCGCATTCGGGCGTTGAACCCCGCCTGCCACATTTGCTGTTATGGATTGTATGCCACGCTCAACGCCGACTATTTGCTCGCGCATGGGGTGGATTCCGTTATCGGCGGGGAGTACGAAGCGCCGCTGGTAGCGCTTATCGAGTCCCTCGACGCCGGGCTTGACGGGGCGGTCAGCGGTGTCAACCAGCTAGGCCGCGTCGCTGGCCCGTTCCTGAAGCGGGTTGATTTTCCCGTGCCCAGCCGCACTGCTCTGCCGCCGCTGGAGATCTATGCACATCTGGAGCGCGACGGCATACGTAACCGTGTGGGGTACGTCGAGGCCAGCCGTGGCTGTAAGCACCATTGCCTGCACTGCCCCATTCCACCAGTCTATGGTGGCCGGTTTTTCGCCGTGCCGCAGGAGGTCGTCCTGGAAGATATTCGGCGTCTGGTGCAAGCGGGTGCCGAGCACATCACCTTCGGCGATCCCGACTTCCTGAACGGACCAACCCATGCCCTTCGGGTCACGCGAGCGCTGCACGCCGAGTTCCCGGCGCTGACCTTCGACTTTACCACCAAAGTCGAACATATTCTCAAGCACCCCGACCTATTTCCCGAATTTGCACGGTTGGGTTGCGTGTTTGCCGTATCGGCTGTCGAATCACTGAGCGACACCGTCCTTGCCAATCTCGACAAGGGCCATACCCGGGCCGACGTGTTCGAGGCCCTGGCCATCATGCGCCAGGCCGGTATCGCCCTGCGCCCGTCGTTGGTGTCGTTCACACCATGGACGAGCCTCGATGATTACATCGATGTCTTCGATGTGGTGGAGTGCGAGGGCCTCATCGACCACGTCGATCCGGTGCAATACGCTGTGCGGTTGCTGATCCCACCGGGATCCCTGCTGCTGCAGCGGCCGGCAGTACAACCATTTCTGAGGGGGCTGGACCAGGCTGCCTTTAGCTATCGCTGGAGCCACCCCGATCCGCGCATGGATGAGCTGCATCGCGCTGCGACTTCGCTGGTGGAAAAGGCAGCCAAAACCGATGCAGACCCAGCGCTGACGTTCGAGCAACTCCGTGCCCTGGCCGTAGCTGCCCGTGACGGTCGGGAACCGGCAGCCGTGACCAGCCACTTGCCGCTCACCAGGAGGAGATCCCCACGGCTCACTGAGCCGTGGTTTTGCTGAGCAGAGCCAACCGAGGATCAGTTTGGTCCTCTCAACGCGTCGACACCTGTCGGCATCTAACGGAGATCAGCCTGCCATCGTGCTGCGCTGCATCCATAGATACACCTATCCTAGGGGAGATCATCATGGACGAAGAAATCCGCGGCAAAGTTCAAACCCTGATCGAAAATGCCATTAATCCAGCCATCGCCGGCCATGGGGGATTCGTCGATCTCCTGGATGTGAAAGATAACGTGGTCTACCTCTCGATGGGAGGCGGTTGCCAGGGCTGTGGCATGGCGGATGTGACCTTGCGGCACGGCATCGAGGCCTTGTTGCGGGACGAGATTCCCGAGATCGCCGAAGTGGTCGATGCCACCGACCACGACTCCGGTGACAATCCCTATTACACACCCGCGAAGGGGTAATGAAGGGACTCGTACAAGGGTGTGTGCTTGACGCATGGATGGAGACTGGGCAATGAATGACACGAGTCAGGGCGACCAGCTACAAGCCCTTCTCGGCCTGCAATGGCCGCCGATTGCTGTCGGATTTCAAGCCAGTGTCCCTGCTGACCTCCACGGGGTGGAAGCCGCCGGCCCGTCGGGCTGTACGTACTGGAAGCTGGCGGCAGAGGGGAAGATTTTCTACACCGAAGCCGCTGATCACTACAATTGTCCGATCGGCTCGTTTACCCACGGCATCGATCTCCCGCCAGCCAAGGCGCAGGAGTTGGAGGGACTGGTGGGAACGATGATCGGCCTCGAATATATCCGCCAGGAGGAGATTCCCACCATTCCTCGGCGCGATGCACCGTTTGGGGTCGCCCTTTACGCCCCGCTCTCCGAGGCCCCATTCGACGCCGATGTGGTGCTCGTGCGCGGCAATGCCAAGCAGATGATGCTCATCGCCGAAGCGGCTGGCGCCGCAGGGCTCAGCGGTGGTAGCGCGCTCATGGGGCGCCCGACCTGTGCCATGATCCCAGCGACGATGCAGGGTGGATACGTGACCACCAGCCTGGGCTGCATTGGCAATCGCGTCTACACGGGGCTGGGGGATGATGAGTTTTATGCCGCCATCCCCGGAGCGAAGCTGGCTCTGCTGCTGGACAAGTTGGCGACCATCGTGACGGCCAATCGTGAGCTTGAAAGCTTCCACCGTATGCGGATGAGCGGCAACTCGCCCGCCTGATGGTCCTTCGCCATTGGACATGTACCGCGACTCAGTAGCCTATGACCTGCTGAACTGCACAAGGAGCGCAACAGATCGCAGACTATCCGGAGGAATAGCGGTGACACGCAGAGTTGCGAGCTATGTTAGCGGCACCAGCGATATCCCGCTGCTCGGGTGCACGATTGGCGAGATGTTCGATGAGATCGTGGCCCTGCACCCCAATCAGGAAGCGCTGGTCGTCCGCCACCAGGGGTTGCGTTATACCTATCGCCAGCTTCGGGCGGAGGTCGATCGCTGTGCCCGAGGGCTGATGGCGCTCGGGCTGGAGAAGGGCGAACGCATCGGCATCTGGTCGCCCAACCGAGCCGAGTGGACGATCACCCAGTTCGCCACCAGCAAGATCGGGGCTATCCTGGTGAACATCAATCCCAGCTATCGGGTGCATGAGCTGGAGTACGCCCTGCAGCAGTCAGGCTGTGCCATGCTGGTGCTGGCGCCACACTTCAGGACGTCCAATTATACCGACTATGCTCTATACGCTGGTGCCCGAGCTGAGAGACGGCCGGCCTGATCAGCTCAAAGCGGGGAGGTTCCCGGATCTGCGGACGGTGATCAGATTGGGCGACGAGCCTGTGGCCGGCATGTACACTTGGGGCGATGTGGCGTCGCTCGCGGCACACGTCAGCGACGCCGCCCTCGCTGAGCGCCAAGGTCAGCAGCAATTCGATGATCCGATCAACATCCAGTACACCAGCGGCACCACGGGCTATCCCAAGGGCGCCACGCTCAGCCACCACGGCATCCTGAATAATGCCTACTCCGTCGCCCATGTGTTGCGGTTGACCCACCAGGATCGCCTGATCATCCCAGTGCCGCTCTATCACTGCTTCGGCATGGTCATGGGGAACCTGGCGTGCATGACGCATGGCGCCACAATGATCTATCCCAGCGAGGGCTTTGATGCCAAGGCGGTGCTGGAAGCCGTGCAAGCCGAGCGGGCAACAGCCCTTTACGGTGTGCCGACGATGTTCATCGCCGAGCTGGAGCACCCCGACTTTGCCAGGTATGATCTGAGCAGCCTGCGTACTGGCATCATGGCAGGCTCACCGTGCCCCATCGAGGTGATGAAGAAGGTCAACACGCTGATGCACATGCACGAGGTGGAGATCTGTTACGGCATGACCGAGGTCAGCCCGGTGAGCACGCAGACGCGCGCCGATGCGCCGTTCGAGAAGCGCGTCGGCACCGTCGGCCAGGTGCATCCGCATCTCGAGATCAAGATCATCGATCCGGCCACCGGCCAGATCGTCCCGATTGGCACACCAGGCGAGCTCTGCTCCCGCGGGTACAGCGTCATGCTCGGTTATTGGCATAATGAGGAGGCCACACGTAAGGCGATCGATGCCGCTCGCTGGATGCATAGCGGAGACCTGGCAGTGCTGGACGAGGAGGGCTACATCAACATCGTGGGGCGCATCAAGGACATGATCATCCGTGGCGGCGAGAACGTCTACCCGCGCGAAATCGAGGAGTTTTTATATACCCATCCGAAGATCAGCGATGTGCAAGTGATCGGCGTGCCCGATGCAAAGTACGGCGAGGAGATCATGGCCTGGGTGCGACTGCGCGAGGGGGAGGAGGCCAGCACCGAAGAGCTACGCGACTATTGTCGCGACAAAATCGCCCATTACAAAATCCCGCGCTATATCAAGTTCGTCGAGGTTTTTCCCACCACAGTCACCGGTAAAGTCCAGAAGTTCATTATGCGCGAACAGAGCATCAAGGAGCTGAAGCTGGAGACCGCGGCCGCGATCACCACGGCGTGAGGGATTGCATGCTCTATGCTGCTCTAGAGGTAAGGCCATGGCAGAGAAGAATCAGTTAGACAAAATCCTGCTCTCGGCTAAAGATCTCGCGGAAATGGGGGAGGAAGGGGAGTTTTGTGAGTTGGTCGACGGAGAGCTGGTGAGGATGAGCCCAAGCTTCTTGCCTGAAGCGCGTGTCGTGCGCACGGTCCAGCGCCTACTGGATAATTTTGTGTTTCCTCGCCACTTAGGAGAGATCTTCGGACCAGGTGTGCTTAGGAACTGAAGCCGAGGCTCCGTTAACCGCAACGCGGGTTTAATCAAGAATTGCGGCAATCACCGCCAGACGCGCTCGACACTCTGGCGGTCGATGGCCACCAGGATTTGACTTTTGCTGAGGAGCCGCTTTATTGCAGCAGCAAACCCTTCATAGCCCTTGGCCGCCACCTCCGCACACTTTGCCCGATAGGCTGGGGCGGTGTTGGCATAGAGCAGGAAGGCGCGTTTCTTGCCAGGAATATTCGCCCCCACAAACCAGGAGTTGGCATCGCTCAAGAGCGTGCCAGCGGCCAACTCGTTGGCGTGCTCCACCCAGGCCTCTTCCGCCTGCGGGGTGGGGGCAATACGCGCAAAGTTCTTCTCGCGCATATAGCGGATGCAATCGGTAATCCATTCCACAATCATCTCGGCGCAGACGGTGTAGTTGCAGAACGCGGTGCTCATGGCAATGAAGAGATTCGGGAAGCCCGCGGTCTGCAGCCCCAGGTAGGTGCGCGGCCCATCGGCCCATTTGTCCTTGAGCGTCTGCCCGCCTTCGCCGCGAATATCGATCCGGGTCAACGCCCCGGTCACCGCGTCAAACCCCGTGGCATAGATGATGACGTCAAATTCGTACTCCTTCTCACTCGTCTTGATGCCTTTCGGCGTGATGCGCTCGATCGGGGTCTCGCGGACGTCAACCAGCAAGACGTTGTCGCGATTGTACGCCTCGTAATACTCGGTCTCCAAGGGGATGCGCTTGGAGCCGAACGGATGGTCCTTGGGCACGAGCTTTTCCGCCACCACCGGATCCTTGACGCGCGCACGGATCTTGTTGCGCACGAACTCGGCGAAGTCCTCGTTGGCCTCCCGGTTGGTCATAATGTCGTGGAAATTGCCCAACCATTTCTTGAACCCGGGTTGCGCCCACAACTCTTCATACAGCGCCAGCCGCTCTTCCTTCGGGACCTCCAGGGTCTTGCGCGGGTCGAAGTCGTGCATAAAGCCGGCCGGGGTTTCGCGACACTTTTTGTGAATTTCTGGGTAGCTGGCCTTGAACTGGCGCTGGGTCTCGAGAGCATCAAAAACCTGGGGGTAACTCATCCGTCCGGGGTAGAATGCGCCCCTCAATCGGTATGCCCTAGATGGGAGGACCTCTCATGAAGATCAAGGTGCTGCTTGTCGTGTGTGCAGAGGATGGTCGTGCAGAGCAGGTTCAAGAGATCGCGATGGTGGAGAAGCCGCACCAGCGGAGCGAGCCTCTGGGCTTCATGTTGGCCGAAGCGAAGTCCGTCCTCAAGACGCTCCACCAACAGCTGATGGAACAGCAGGCGACGGCCTTTGTGGCGGCCCATGCCCAGGGTGACCACTGTGGGAAATCTCTCGGGATCCAAGGGTATCACACGCGTAGCTTCCACACGCTCTTTAGCACGGTGACGCTCACCAGTCCGCGGCTGTATCATTGTCGCAGACAGCGTCGCAAGACCCCCAGCTTTTTGATGCTCCCGAGAGAGACGATACCACAACGAGCGACAAATGAACATTTGCGACACCACCAGCCGGAGGGCCGCTACCTCCTGGCTGGCCCTTGCAGCATCGGCCAGAGCGTGTGGGCGGTCTCGCCCATGATCCAGCGGCGGTCGTCGTCGGAGAGCCAGGACAGGGCCGTCTGGCCGAGCTGCACCTGGCCGATGTACCCGCCGGCACGGGACGAGGGGAAGTTGGAGCCCCACATGACGCGCCGGGGCGTGAAGGCCTCAATGACGCGCCTGAAGAGCGCCTGCTCGGGCGGGGTCAGGTCGGCGTACGGGCCGAGGCTGGTGCTGGAAATCCGCACATAGGCGTTGGGCAGCTGGGCCAGGCGCTCCAGGGCGGTCGTCATACCGGCCTTGTCCTGGGCGCCACTCCAGCCCGCGAAGTGGTCCGGGGCAAAGAGGACGTGGGGGTGTCGGGCGCCCATGTGCCGCATCCGGTCGACCTTCTCCGGCTGGCCTCCGCCGCCAATAGAGATGGGGACGCCGAGGCCTTCGGCACGCTGCCAGAGCGGGTCGCAGCGGGGATCGTCGGGCTCGGCCTGACTCTGGAGGCGCACGCCCTTCATGCCGCGCTCGTGCACCCAATAGGCGAGCTGGTCCGCGGCATCGGGCGCCGCCGGGTCCAGGATCCCCACCGCGACCGTCCGCGGGGCGTACTGCTGGGCGCTGTCGCACTGGTAGGAGTTATCGAGGCCGTAGGTGGCGTTGGGCTGCACCAACGTGGCGCATGCCACGCCGGCCCTGTCCATCTCCGCGATCAGGTCCTCGACGTCGTTGCTGACCTCCGTGGACCAGCCCCGGGCGCCGGGGTCGAGTGGGTGCTTGACTTTGTTGCTGCTGACGACGTGGGTGTGGGTGTCGATGATCATGGGCATAGCTCCTCTACGGATTGCAATGAGCGGCCGATGGTAGCCTACCACACGGCCTCAGATGATGACACCAAGGGGTGAGACCAGGGCAATCGTCAATGGCGGCACGATGCTGGTCGTACAGGTGAGGCGCCTGCGTTTGCATCTGGGCCCAAGGCCAGCGGCGTCGGTGTGTCCACTTGTGGACGATCGGCTTGCGGCAATTTTCCCATGAATGGGGCCTCCATGCTTGGTCACGTGTGTGAACGCTTTAGGGTTCAAGAGTCATCAGGCCGAAAGCCTCCTAAAAAATAAGGAATGCACCCTCCTCAACCTCACGAGGCCTACTCTATCACAGGGCTCTCAAACTCCACTTTGGCCATTTTGAGTAGGCAGGAGGGTTAGGATATCCTTTACGATAAAGGAGCTGGGGCTGGGGACCGCGGCCGCGATCACCACCGCATAATGACGCACCCCATGCCCGTTAAGCCATGGGGAAGTCGGCGTCCTACGCCCCATGGCCTGGCGACCCCCACCTTCGTAGGTTGTAGCGGCCGCTCCAGAAGAGGCCGTCCCTGTCCTCCTCTACCCCTGATGATAGACGTGTTCCTGCACTGGCGTGCCATCTTTTAAGTGTTCCGTGATGATGCGGTCGAGCACGTCAGGTGTGACCTTCCGATACCAGATATTATCCGGGTAAACCACGACCACGGGGCCTCCCGAGCACACGAGAAAACAATTGCAGCGTGTTTGCCGGACCGCATGGGTGCCCTGGTCGAGGCCGTGGTCCTTGAGTCGGCGGGCCATCAGCTTGAAGAGGGCCTCCGACTGACCGTCGACGGTGCAGCGCGGCCCGGTGCAGACCAACAAGTGGTGCCGAAAGCGCCGTATCTCGTTGCACTCATCCGCCGTGGGACCGTAGACCATCGGCACACTGGCGTCTTTCAATCGGAGCAACACGGTCATTTGGCCGCGATGGTGGATCTCGTGGTCGATGATATGGCCGAGAATCCAGCGCTTCTCCTTCATCGACCCATGGTAATCGGTCATTTCATCCAGCCAGGCGTCGTCTTTCGTGCGAAGGGCGGCGATGATCTCCTCGTAGATGTCGTCGAGCGCCTGGACCAGCCCCGCCGTCGTCGCAGGAGGCCTGGCACTGTCGAGGTCCCACCCCGACGTGGTCGGGAGCTTGAAGATCTCGCTCACATAGTAGAGTGGCGTGGTGGCCACGTGCCAGGCCAGTTGCGCCCAACTCAGGGAGCGCTCGTGCGGGCGGAACGAGGCGTGGGCCTCGGGCATCGCCGCGATCACGGCGTGCGTGGACGCGTGCTCGTGGTCGTAGCGCTCCAGAATCTCTTGCATGGTTGTCGCCATCATCCACCTCCTCACGTTCCATCAGGTTCGCAGGACTATCGCTTCTGGGCTGCAAGCTTCTCCAGGGTGTTGAGCGCCATTTCCAGCTCGGGGGCCCTCTGACCAAGCGCGCCGACCAGCAGCCGCAACTCTGCGAGCTCCTCTGCTGTCGGCACGGGCGAGGTATCACCGCCGAAAGCACCAATGGCCTGCTTGTACAGCTCCAATGCCTCCATACGCCTCCCGTGGCCGTCCAGGCGGAACTGTGCCGGCGCCAGCGGGCCGAACAGCAGGTGCCGCGTGATTTCAGGTCGGGCGTCCAGGTACGGTGCTACGCCGGCTTCCTGAGAAAGGGCCACCGCCAGATGCGGCAGGAGCACATTCGGCGTCGTCTGGCGCATGTTGCGCCAGGCCTCGATGCCCTCATCCATTTGCTGGCGCGAGGGCAACTCACGCACGCCGGCCCAGACCATCGCGATCCAACGCGCTTGCAGCTCGACGCATGGCGCATAGGGACCAATCAGATTGTACTGCCCGATGAACGCAAGATTAGGCAGATCCGGATGGAACGTGTGGACGTACAGATCGAGCCCCGTCGAATCGGCGTTGAGGGTGTGGCGGACGCCTTCGGAAAGGAATGGCAGGGAGAGATCATAGCCCGTGGCCGTCACGATGGCGTCAGCCTCCTCCTCTCCGCCGTCGACAAACACGACCGTGCGTCCACGGATGGCGGCGATTGTGGGACGGCACCGGATGCGCCCCTCAGCCACATAGGCGAGCCAACTCTGGCAGAGCGTGATCCCCGCCACCAGGATGTTGTCGTGCGGGGCCGGCGCTCCATATTGTGACGGATGGCCGGAGACGTCCAGGACCCGTTGTTTCATGTGCTCGGCCACCACCTCCATGGGAAACGCCATAGGCCGGTAGGCCGACACGCGCGTAAAGAAGCGCCAATCGGACGGCACGCCGCGAGAGACCCGTGGGATCACGTAGCGCGGTTTGCGAAGCGCGGCCGTCACCCGGATGGAGTCATCGATCGCCAGATCACTCGCGATCTCCGTGCCGCTCACACTGTTGCCCAACACGATGACGCGCTTGCCGCGGAAGGCCTCGCGGCCGCGGTAGTGGAAGCTATGAACGACCTCGCCCTCGAAAGTCTCGATACCCTCGATCACCGGTTGGCGCGGGCAGTTGAAGCGCCCAGTCGCGACCACAACGCCATCGAAGCGCTCGCCGCCTCCACCGTCTGTGATGACACGCCACTGTCCATCAGCGCGTTCGATGCTCCGGACCGGTGTCTGCAGATGAATCGAGCGACCCAGGTCGAAACTCTCGGCATAGGACCGGAGATAATCGCGGAGATCCTCAAAGCGTGGAAACATTGGCAACGACTCTGGAGGTGGGAAGTCCGAGAATGCGTCCAGAGTCTTGCTGGTGTTGGTGTGCATCCCCGGCCAGATGCCGCTGTGGGCCGATGGGGCATGCCATTGGCCACCCACACCGTCGGCCTGCTCGAAGACGACGGGCTGGAGACCTGCATCCTGCAGCGACTTGGCCGCAACCAGGCCGCTAGGACCGGCCCCGACCACAGCCACACGTCGTCGCTGGTGGCTTGATGATAACATCGATCCTCCTGTGCCACGCCTGGATCACTGCGACATGGTCAACCCCACAACGGTTCGCGGTGCACCGGTCAGGGACAGCCAGTTTGGCAGTGAGGAAGGTGCCCCCAGAGCCGCTGCTCACGACCGTCCCGCCTCCAAGAGGATGAGAGCCTTGAATATCCCGCTCCCAGGCTTGGGCCTGACCAACTGGCCCCTGTGACCAGCTTCAATATCCACACACACACGGCGAACAGGATACATAAATCATATTCGTGGGGAAAAATAAAGCACATTGTGCGCGCTGGAATGGTATAGACGGGGTCAAATCTCGTGACGAATTCCTCGACGTCTATGCGGCACGGAGCCAGCTCTGGGATTTACCCTGTTACCTCTAGAATTACATCAGAGTAGCACATATTTCCCATGCCTGCTGGCCCCGGTATAAAACCGCGTCGCGCTGGACGCAGTGATGAGACACAACAAGGTACCGAAGCCTGCCTTTATACTAGTCGTGACAGCTCTACGTCTCGAGTCGCATCCGTGGGCGCCGCGGTGGGAGCCGGCTTGACCGTATGCATCAGCGGTAGCACTCGGTCACCGAACACCCGGAGGCCCTCCTCACACTCGGGGAAGATGAGCATGATCCCCTTAGTTCCGGGTACGGATCCAATATGGTCGAGGATGGCGGCGCACTGGGCGTATGACGCGATGATCGGCGTAATCCCGAAATAGGCGACGCCCTGTAGCGCTGCGGCTGTCCCTCCAGTCGCATCGAGTGCCGCCTGGCCCATCATCGCGGCCAACGCCTCACGATCAGCGTGTGCCAACCAGTGGTTTGACTTGGCTTGCGCCTTAGCCTCGGTCTCCTCAAGCACGAGGGTGTATAGTGCGTAGGCGCCGACGTCGCGGCCTGTTTCTTCGGCATATTGTCGCAACTTGCGGTTAGCGGCGAATACCGCATCGCCACTGAGGTCGCCGAGGACGAAAGCGTAATCGGCGTGCTGCGCGGTGAATCGCATGCCGACGTCCGATTGTCCAGCGCACACCAGCGGCAGCGGGCGGTTCGGATGCGGTAGGATACGGCAGTCGCGCAGCTGGAAAAACTCCCCCTCATAATCCACGTCGCGCTGCGTCCAGAGAAGCTTCAAGATCTCGACATACTCGCGAGCATAGTGGTAGCGGCGTTGATAGTGCTCATCGCCGGGCCACAGCCCCATCTGGGCATATTCATCCTTCTGCCACCCGGACACCAAGTTGATCCCGAAGCGGCCTTGGGAGATATGGTCGATCGTCGCGCCTCGGCGCGCAGTAATCGCCGGGTGGACGGTTGGCAGTGCCACCGAGCCGTAGAGCTGGATGCGGTCGGTGGCCTGGGCGAGCGCCGCCATGACCTCGAACGATTCCAGCACATAGTCTGCAAACTCCGTCGGACCGCCCCAGCCGCGATATTTGACCGGTGAGAGCACGAAGTGAAAGCCGAGATCCTCAGCATGCCGCGTCATCGTCTTAAGCATGGCATACGATGGCTGATACTGCGGCGCTGCGGTCGAAACAACATAGCCATTCTTCCCCACCGGGAGAAACACGCCCAGCTCGACCATCGTCCACTCCTTGTCGATGAGGTGTCGCACATAGCCGGCGACAACACCTAGATATCATCGCGGAGGTCCATTAATCACCCACTATGTCAAGCTGTCCGGCCAGTGTCTGCACCGCCTGATCGCCCTGCGCGCACTGCTATCGGACAGCCACCAGGGGCGGGTCCTTGAGATACGACTCGGCCAGCTTCCGCCCGGTGTCGCGCAACAGGGGTGGGTCGTCCTTCGGCGTCGCCGCCGGCGGTACGCGCACGACCGTGTCGTTCGAATAGGTCGGGATGATTGTGCCGGCCTCACGACAAAGACCAGCAGGGTCACGACCATCTTGAACGCTGCGAATGCCACGGCGGATCTGTTGCCGAAACATGGTGACGCCACGATCCGTGGCACCGAGATGCTCCAGGGCGTGGATGGCAATCGGTCGCTGTCCGACCTGGGCTTCATAATCACCGGGCTGACGCTGGCTCGCCTCATAGGAGTCAGCGGCGAGCTGGCCAGGAATCATGATGCTGCGGTCCGCGAACCATGAGGGCGTGACACCCTCGGTCTCGCTCACATGCCGGAATTCGATGAGCACGGTGTGGGTGTCGTCTTGGGGCACAATCCAGCGGCTCATCATCGGGCCGCTGAAAGCATGTTCCTGGAGGCCATCCTCCCACGCTGGAGCCACCTGCTGCAGGTTGGGTGCGATAGCTTCCACCATTCGTGCCCAGACGTTGTCTTCCACGCGGCGGGTGGCAATATAGATCATTCCGATCGGGGTTTCGGTGAACTCAAGCTCTGGGATCACCCCGAACTGGTCAGTAAATTGTGCACCGCTGACGATGGTGTGGAGAAACGCGGTATGGACCGGGTCCATGGCGTTTTCCATAATCTGTAGCCAGTTACACGGGTAGGCATATTTCCTGCCGGGGATGAGCCGATAACCCGGCCGGGTGAAGCTGTCGTAGACGGGGAATGGAGGCTTCTGATCCGGCGGACCCATGTAGGCGAATACGATGCCGTGATACTCATGGGTCGGATAGGCGCCATGACAGAGGCGGTCCTTCAAGGTGCTGTCCGCTGGCTCGCCTGGAGTCTCCAAGATGGTTCCGTCCACATCGAAGAGCCAGGCGTGGTAGCAGCAGCGTATGCCCTTAGCGCCGATCAGACCATACTCCAATGATGTGCCCCGATGCGGACAACGTAACTCCAGTAATCCCACGGCGCCGCTCAAATCGCGGAACACCACAAGCTCTTCCCCCAAGATGGTAACCCGCATGGGCAAGTCCTGTAACTCGTCCGTAAAACATACTGGCTGCCAATAGCGACGTAAATATTCGCCACACGGTGTGCCAGGGCCAACATGCGTCAGCTCGGCGTCTTCTTCGGGGACATCACGATGAAAATACCCGCCATATCGCGTTGTCAAGAATGTCGGTCTAGTGGCCATAGCCATTCTCCTTACCGGTTCATCGTTGACGTTTATCACATGCGCTCTTCACAACACTGATGCCGCTCTTTATGTGATCGCAGCAGGAACGTAGCCTACTCCTTGAGACCCGACACAGCTGAGCGGCAGTTCCTGCCAGCCGCTGAGTTCCTATGTGAGACTGGTTTCCTTCTTCAGCACGCCTACACGATCAAGCACACCTCTCCTTGCCGACGTCATGCTTTCGGGATCGGGCTTCGATAGGCCTGGAGCAGGCCACGCAATTCCTGGATTAGGGTCTCGCGGTCCAAGCCGCGTTTCTGAATCACCGAGCGGACACGCTGGTCGAGCCGAGCCCGCTCGGTAGGCGTAAGCGTTTTCGCCGTAAGCACGACGATCGGGATGCTGGTGAAGCTGCGAGGTCTGCTGGAGCTGCTCGATGAGCATGAATCCGTCCATGCGTGGCATGAGGAGGTCCAGGAGGATGACATCGGGAGGCTGGTGGTCGATGACCCCCAATGCCTCCTGTCCATCTGCTGCCGACATGATCTCATAGGGCTCGCCTTCGAGGAGCTGACTGACCAGATCCATGACCTGTGGGTCATCATCCACCACCAGCAGACGTCCCTGTCGTGGAGGGACATGGGCCAGCGTGGCCAGGATCGCGTCGCGATCGAAGGGTTTGATCAGGTAGTCACAGGCCCCCAACCGGTAACCCAGATTCTTGTTGTCCACGATTGACAAGACGATGACGGGGATGGCACGGGTTGCCGTATCAGCCTTTAGTGCATGCAGGACCTGCCAACCGTCTGGCTGCGGCATGAGGATGTCGAGGGTAATGGCCAATGGCCGCAGCTCGCGGGCTTTTTCCAGTCCTTCTCGGCCATTCAGTGCCCCGACCACGCGATAGCCCGCCTCGGCAAGGTTTTCATGCAGAAGGTAGATGACATCCGGGTCATCGTCGATGGCCAGCACGACCTTGTCACCGTCTGGCTGCTCGGCCGGCTGTTCCTGGTAGGGGAATCGAGTGCCTCGCCCCGTAGGCTGAGCTGGGCGCGAATCCAGCGGGATGGTGACGGTGAAGGTCGAGCCCACTCCGACTGTACTCTGCACGACGACGTCTCCGCCCAAGAGCCGGGCAAGGCGACGGCTGATCGTCAGACCCAGACCCGTGCCACCATAGCTGCGCACGGCGCTACTCTCCACCTGACGAAATTCTTCGAAGATCAGGTCGATCTTATCTCCAGGAATCCCGATGCCCGTATCCGTCACCGCTATGGTAAGGTGACCGTCTTGCCGTCGTGCGCTCACCGTCACGCTTCCTTCGGGCGTAAATTTCACCGCGTTGCTGAGCAGATTCACCAGGATCTGCCTCAATTTGTCGGGATCGGTAAACAGCGGCGGTAGGTCAGCCTCGATCGCTTTCGCCAAGTACAGGCGCTCGCTCTTGATCGTCGGCTCGACCGTGCGCAGGCAGGTATCGACGAGCTCCTCCACTTGAGTATCAGCTGGATGGACCTCCATGCGTCCAGCCTCGATTTTGGAGAGGTCGAGGATGTCGTTGATCAGCGCCAGGAGATGCTCGGCGCTGATCAAGATCTTCCCAAGATTCTCCTGTTCGCGTGGAGGCAGAATGTCTTTCGAGCGTCGCATGACGAGCCGGGTGAAACCGATAATGGCATTCATCGGGGTCCGGAGCTCATGGGACATGTTGGCCAGGAATTCGGATTTGGCCTGGGTGGCAGCTTCGGCCGCTTCCTTCGTCTGCTGTAATTCAACTTCCGCGTGCTTGCGCTCGGTGATATCGCGCAGCACGCCGGTGAGAAATTTCTTCTCCCCAGCCTCGAGGAGGGAGAAGGAGACTTCCAACGGGAATTCACGGCCGTCTTTGGTCAATCCTGGCAGCTCGATGTTCTGCCAGCGCGGCAGATGGCGCTGGCCGCTGGTGAGATAGCGCTGCAGCCCAGCCATGTGCTGGTCCCGCAGACGCTCGGGGATAATTGCGGTCAAGGGCTTACCCAACAACTCTGCTTGGCAGAAGCCGAAAATCTGCTCGGCCGCACGGTTGAATTCGCAGACCAATCCAGCCTCGTCGATGGAAATAATGGCGTCGGCGGCGGCATTGATAATGTGCCGGTAGCGTTCCTCGCTCTCCCGCAGGGCGGCCTCCACTCCCTGCCGTTCAGCGATTTCGCCCTCCAGGGCGTTGGGCGCGCTGCGTCAAGTCTGTGGAGGTCTGGCGCAGCCGGCCGATGACCAGGGCCAGTCCTGCCACTCCCAATGCGGACATCACCCCCATCAGGGCAAAGGTTCCCTGCAAACCCACATACGTCTGGGCCATGGCCCTATCCAGAGGCAGAATGACCTCCAGGACCCCTCGCACGTCCCCCTCGCGCCAGTCGGTTTTGGGACTGGCCGGGTGCATGTTGTGACAATCGACACAGCGGGGCCGCATCAGATCCGCCGTCGCATAGCGCAACGATCGGATGCCGTTAAATTCCTCGAAGCGATAGAAGGGTTTGTCGGGGTGATGTAGCAGGGACCTCCACGCTTCCTGGCTAAATGCATCGCGCAGGCCACCCTCCTCTTGCCGCCAGGGAAATGGATAGGGACTATATAGACGTGTCTGCGCTCCGGCCCCATGGGCGCCAATCCGCTTGCCGATGAGCATCGTCAAGGTCGCCGGAAGCGGAATGGCTCCTTCCCTGGTCGTGTGATCATGGGTCACCTCGATGCCGCGTTTGATGACGGTGTCCACGACCTCAGAGGTATAGAGGGTGCGAAACTCCCCCAGCGCTTGGGAATACAGCGACGCATCCTGCAAGACGGTGGAGGCGATGAGGTTCGACTGCAAGTGGGACACATACCACAGCATGCAGACCACGCCGACACAGAACAGGATCGTCAACACCAGGATGGTCCGTTCGTGAAGCAGCCTGATGGATCCAGCCGTTAGCTTCTTGAAGGCTTGGCGCACAGTCTTCCCATCCAGAAAGATCTTCTCCGACTGCGACCCAATGCTCTGCTGTCCAATGCGTTTGTGCTTCACCACTGACGGCAGGTGCGTGAACGCCGTGTATTTGCCGGTATCGGTACAAGCCGGAACAGGAAGGAGCCGACCCTCTGCGCACTCTTTAATACGTCGCTCTGACGGAACCCAAGACGCGGCAGATCTCGACCGCCTCATCGATGTTTTTCAAAGATATGTGACCGAGTCGCTCCAAGCGAAAGCCGTGGCCCAGGCGTCGGACGGTCTCTGGACCGACCAGAAGCTGGCCGACCCCGGCAGTGGCTGCCAGGCGTGCCGCCAAATTGGTCACCGGGCCGCTGGCCGTGAACGTCCAGCGTGTGCCTCGCACGCCCTCGATGCGGGTCGAACCGACCAAGGCGAGCCCAGAATTGAGGCCCATGTGAATCGACAGCGGCTGTGTGCCATTGGTCTCATTAAGCGCTTCCGTGGCGCCGAGCAGAGCGAGCGCGGTCTCAACGGCGGTTACCGCATGCGCGGACCTATCGACATCATGGAAAATTGCCATAAAGCCGTCCCCGGCCGTCTCGTTGATATCACCGTCCGCTGCGTGAATACAATCCAGGAAAGTCGAAAAATAGTGTTCAACCAGCCGATTGAGCGTGTCCGGCGGCAACTGCGCGCTCAAGCGCCCATAGCCGCTGATATCGAGAAATAAGACGGAAACGTCTTGTTCGCGCTTGGCCAAGGCTGGGGCTTCGGGATTGGCGGCAACGAGGCGTTTGACGGCCTCCGGAACGTACTTGGCAAAGTGGTCTTTGACCCGTCTCAGCTCGTGGATTTTACGATCGATGGTATGCTTCAGCTTAAGCGTGGTCTGAATGCGAGCCCTCAATTCTTGCTGATTGATCGGTTTGGTCAGGAAATCATCCGCGCCCGCCTCGATCCCTTTGATGCGATCGTCGATGCTATCGAGAGCCGTCATGATCACGATCGGGATCGTCCTCGTCTCGTCGTCCCCCTTCAGGATATGACACAGGGTAAAGCCGTCCATGATCGGCATCATGACGTCCAGCAAGATGAGGTCAGGCGCCTGGGCCGACACTTTGTCCAAGGCTTCTCGGCCGTTCTTGGCGCTCGTTGTGGTGTAGCCGAGGTCCTCCAGTTCTTGTTCCAAATAATCCACGTTCAACGGTTCGTCGTCTACGATCAAAATCCTGGAGGAGTGGATCATCGCGGTTCCTCCGATTCATGATGGCCCCTCGGCCCCAGAAACCGGACGAGTTTTGCGAACAGGAGGTTTTCGTCGAGCGGTTTAGTCAGGTATTCGTCACAGCCGCTTTGCAGTGCCTTCTCCCGATCCCCCATCATGGCATGGGCGGACAGCGCAATGATGGGGATATCATGTAACGCCGCGTCGGCTTTGAGGCGTCGGGTAACCTCCCAACCGTCGATAATGGGCAGCGAGAGGTCCATCAGAATGAGGTCGGGATGCTCATGAGCGGCGAGCTGGAGCCCTTCGGCGCCGTCAACCGCGGTGAGGACATCATAGGTGTCCTCTAGGAGCTGGACGATGAGATCTCGGTTGAGCTCGACGTCTTCGACGATGAGGATTTTTTTCATGATGTCTCTCCGACGCGACTGAACATGGACGGTCTGGCGGCACATCTGGAGTTGCCCGTTGTCAGATGGTGTCTACAGGCTCCAGTCCGCCTGATGAAGACGGACTGAGCCTGGCGCGTCGTGGTGTGCTGATGGGCTGGTGCGTCGGTCGCGAATAGCCTGTGGCTGGAAGTCAATCAAGAATCGTGCCAGATTCACTCGCTTCCTTGTGAACTGGCTATCTGGTGACTGATGTGATTGAGATGATGGGTTTTTGTGGAGTCGATACAGAAGGGGAAAAGCGTATTGGGGGGAGCCAGACCCCCAACCTGGGTTTCCCTAACCCCCAATTCTGGGGGTCAAATGGGGGTTTCCCCCCACTTCACCCCCACTTCTGGGAACACCGTCAAAAGCGGGACTCATCACCTGATCGCTGGCTCAGGTGCTACCTAAGGCCCCCACTAGCATGATATGATCAACAATCCCCTATCCACGCTGAGCCCGCATCGCGATGTCGAGCGTATATTCGAAATAGGACGCCGCCTCGCTCAGGCTGAACTCGTCCTTCTCAAAGGTCAAGTGCGGTTTACCCTGCTCGTCGAAACTGATGTTCACGCCGAGTCTCACTGGCCACGGCAGCAGCGCGTTGCGCCGCCCCTCCCGCACCGACCGGGCCTGTGGCAGCGCCATCAGCTCGTTTGGCGGCCTCAGGATCATCTCGGGCCGCTGTTCGGCGATGCGGCTGTAGACCTCGACGCACCTACGAACGGTGCCCAGATAGTCTCCCTTGTCGAGCGCCTGTTCGGCCTCTATCAGTATGGTCTGGAAGAACGGGTCGATGAGGTCGCTAGGTCTGGCCATCTTGTGTCCTCCCGGTGGAGACGAACTTTAGATCGAGCTGTTCATGGGGAACTTTACCCCGTCCAGCTGCTCCTCCCGCCACTTCTGTTGTAGGTGGTGGCGATCCTTAAACTCAGGCATGACCTCTTTGGCGAACAGTTCCAATGACTCCATGATGTCTTCGTGTTTACGGTCGCCGCATTGACAGAAGAGGTTCAGGATGTCCAGGTGAGCTGCTTCGTACTGGCGGATATTGTCGCGGATGAATGTGGGCGAGCCGATGAACATTCCGCGCCTGCCCATACGGTATAGCACGCGCGCGCTCTCGTCCTCCGGCTCCAGTTCCGTGGCCGCTTCACGGGCCTGGGCTGAGTCCTCCGCATCGGCACGTTTTCTGAACTCCCGGTAGACGTTGTCCCGGCCGTAGGTGGTATGGCCGTGCATCCAGCCGAACACGAAGCCAAAGAACTGGGCGCCGGAGAGGCGGTGGTGTCCCTCGATCGCGTGTATAACATGGCTACGAAGTGACGTTGGTTGCTTGCTGATCGAGCCGGTCGCGAAAGTCCGGGGGCACACGATAGCTCAGCAACTCCTCCATAGTCCACATGTGGTCCGTCATTCCTGCGGCCATAGCAGGCGTGACTGGTTGCCATTCCTTGGGTGAGCCAGGGCCCCGGGTTGGTTGAGGTTCCGGTAAACGATGTCTCAAGCTGTCATGCGGCAACACGACGTGATAATAGGCCAAGCTCAACCACAGATGCTTCTCTAACCAGGTCAGGTCTTTGGAACAGCTGAGCACCTTACGCGAGAGACGGCCATTACACTGGCGACACGTCAAGTTGTTGCGTTCGACGAACCTGGTATTGATGGTTTGACTGACCGTGGAAACGGCCAAGCGATCCTGCACCGCCTCTTCCGTGCCAAAGATGATCTTGGTGGTCACGTGGACCACGCGTCCCCCTTTCCTGCGGTTGACGACCTGGGCATAGTGCAAGTCAGCAGGTGGAAGGAGCTTGGGGGTGGGCTTGGGCCCGCGTTTACCCGGGATATGCAGGATGACCTCCGGCATGCCATACACGTGCAACAAGGCATGAGCATCGTACGGCAACTGATCACTGGTAAAGAACGGAATATACCCGCAACTGACGGCTTGCAGGCGCTCCAGCAGCATATTAGCGTTCTCTTGGTCGCGTTTGCCCACCACGAAGGCGGCCACCAGGCGCCATGTCGGTGCGAAGGCGATCCATACCCAGGCATCGCCATAGAGCGCCAGCACCTTCTCGGCTACGGTCAGATGGGCTTCTTTACTTACGCACGAAGCTCCACAATTCGTCCACTTGGCACTCAGTGATATGCAAGTTGTCGACCAGGTAGGTGGTCACGGCCCGACAATGCCGTCCGGCTCGATCCAGCCAGTCACAGACGGTATCCTTATCGACGCCGACGATGCGGCCGGTGCCTCGCAGGGAATTACCTTCTGCTAGTGCCCGCATGGCGATGGTGTCATTCGGCTCCTCCGCGTGCACCCCGAAGTACGCCGTGCCTTGGCGGGCTGAAAACGTACGCTTACACATGGTACACAATAGGCGAGGAATGCCGCGATCGACTCCACGACGGACCAGGTGAGAGCCGAAGCCATACCTGCTGTCATGCGAGCATTGCGGGTTAGGACAGTCGCATGTAGTGAACTCCATGGCTCCCTCCTGATGCGGACCGTGTGTCGTGCATCAGGAGTTTACAGCGAGCGTTCTCGCTTATCGCTCCTTCATATTCATACACGCTACTGAGGGACACCACCAAAAATAGGACCTACGGGTAGAAAGCTGCAATAGGACCTACTAGGCCTCTTATCGTGTCGGAAAGCTAACGTGGCTTTATACGGTTAATCACCTCCAATCAGCATATGGATCTGATCCATCAGCTGGCAGAGGGATCTCGAGGGTAATGTCAGTGATGCCGAGTGGAAGACCCTTCTGCACGATGGTGGCGCTCTTTTGGATCTGTTCGGTACCTTCAGCTAGCACGTACAATGTTGAAAACGACCTTCCATCAGGCGGCCCTAGCACTGGGACTAACGACGAGAGCGCCGCGACTTTGGGTAAGCATATGACGAGGAGATTTTTCCCTACAGGAGATACAGACCGCTGATCCTCCCCCCTGAGCTTGTCTGATAAGTTCCGAATTTCCTTCGCGAGTACTTTGGCTGAATGTAGCGCATGGAGGGGTGCGCGAAGATCATACGACCACTTCAGATATTGTGCCAGCGTCAGCCGTCGTGCCTTATTAACATAACCACCAGCTTCAAGTATTTTGATGCCGCCTCTGAGGTGCCGCAGCGCAAATTCCTGAACGACGAAATCGCACCTGGCACGGGGCAGAAGCTGCGCCTGATTGTCATAGGCGTTGGTGATTTGTACCGCTGCAGGGATAATACGACCGTCTCGCCTACGTCGCTTCCAGCCTACCCCGATAAAGGCGTGGTATTTCTTCTCTTGAGGATAACGCTGGCTCTTAAAAAATGTTGTGGCGCGATGGGCTACCTCAAATATCCCTTTGTGGAGTTGGTCAGCATCTACAAACGGCTTGATCACTGTCGCAAACCATTCGTTGGTGTTCTGTCCTTCGATCTTCGCCCAGCCCATATAGGCAAAGATCATAGTCCGGTTAATCACGATCGCTTTCGTCTGGTCATCAGCTTTGCTCTCGCAATCCTCATAAATCGCCAAAGTACCGTCCTTTTCGTGTACTAATCGGCGGTCGGAAACCTGCAGGACGTAGTCGCGGGTTATGCACGAAAGGATCTGAGTCACTGCCAACCTCCCAAGCGGATTGAGTCGCATGGGTGAACAGCTAACGAAGGCGGATCGGCTGCATCCGCTAGCTCCGTGCGGTGTGCAGGCGGGGGGCAGCCCGCCCTATCTCGTAGATCGATGGCATTAGGGGCATTGATAGTGGTAGAGGACCTCTTTCTGTTCAGGGGGTCGGGTCCATACACACAGGAGACGTGGGGCGAACCTATCCGAGTGGGTGGAGAAAGTACAGGACAATCAGTCCGTGCCCTATTTCCCCCCGAGGCTAGGTGTAGGGGCGCGAGAACATCATGCGTGATACCTGGGAACTGCGTCGATTGCTGCGCACGCTTGGTGCGAATGACACGAGGTGCGTACCTGCGAACTGTGGCATTCTGCCTGCGAACATCCTGTCCTACCTGAGAACAGCGCCGCCTGCGCACGCTTCGTGAGAATGGAGGAAGGCGTGCACTCCAGGTCGTCTTCTGTGTAGAACGGTGCGTTGGAGACCTCTCCTCCGACCCTCTGCGCCCTTACCAGGCGCTTAGAACGCGAGCGCCGGGAAGTCTGGGGGCAGACCCAGGTATACCTGCCCGACCGTCTCATACCGGGTCTCGGCAGCGACGACATGATGCCTCAGGACCTGGACGTCGCGGAAGTAGCGTTCCAGCGGGCTCTTCGTATAGATCCCGCTTGTGCCTGCGACGCGGTACATCAACTCCACCACCTGCACCGCGCTCTGCACCGCGTGGGTCATGGCGAGCAGCACGTCGGCCTTGTGTCTCAGCGAGAGGGTCTCTCCGGCGACGGTGGCCTCCCACGCCTCGCTCAGGGTATCGTAGAGCAAGACGCGCCCCGCGCGGAGGATCGCCTCCGCTTGGGCCAGCTTGGCTTGCGCCGAGGCCCGTTCCCGTAACACGGTGCTCGCCGCCACGGGCACTTTGCCTTGCGCCAGCGCGGACACCTCCTCAATCGCGCGCCGCGCCACCGCGAGCAGGAGCGGAGGGAGATTGGACGCGGCAATGCCGATTAAGGGGAAGCGGTAGAGGGGGCCCTGATAGTGGGACCCGGGGGTGAACTCCGGCACGAAGGGGAACGTCCGGGCCGTGGGCACGAAGACGTCGGTCACCGCCACGTCATGACTCCCCGTGCCGCGCATCCCCATGACGTGCCAGGTGTCGATCACGTGGCAGCTGTCACGGGGGAGATACGCCATCACCACCGCCGGCTCACCCCTGTCCGCTGCCCGCGAGTGGTCTCCCGCCATCACCGTGGCCTCCGTGGCGATCCAGTTGGCGTCATAGCAGTTGCTGACGAAGGGCGCGCGCCCGGTAATGCGATACCCCCCCTGAGCCGGGGCTGGCCTGCATCGGGCGTCCAAATTGCCCGGCGATCACGACGTTGGCACCGCGGCCGTAGATTTCCTCGGCGCCTGCATCCGGCAAGCGGGCGCAGAGGTACGCCTGGTCTAAGGGGTTGGCGAGGGTCCAGCCGGCCGCGGTGTCGTGCCCGGAAATCTCTTCGATCACGAGGGCGCGGGTCAGGGGATCGACTTCCAGCCCGCCCAGGGACCGCGGGGTGCACATGCGCAGCAAGCCGGCTTCGTGCAGGGCGGCCAACACCGGCGGTGACAGGCGGCGCTCCCGCTCGGCCTCCGCATGGTGTTCCCGGATCACCGGGGCCAGGCGTCGTGCGGCTTCGATGAGTGTGGTGTCTGCATGAATCTGCATGGGACCACAGGGGGGGCCTTCGGCCCTTCCAACTCCTCGTCCACAGGCTCTGTCCAACGACACCAGACCGCCGATCGAATGCTGCGAACCCTGCCGCTATGTGCAGCCTCACATCCGAGGTATTGATCGATGACACGCATGCGGTGGGCGACTGGCACACCCGCCTTAGAGACCCAACCCCACGGCTTTCAAAAAGACGGCCATTTGCCGGGCGGCCGGATCATAGGATGTGATGTTCTCAAGCAGGATACCGCCGGTTCTCAGGTATGCACCTCGCGTCATTCGCACCAAGCGTGCGCAGCAATCGACGCAGTTCCCAGGTATCGCGCGTGATGTTCTCGCGCCCCTACACCTATATGCAGGCTACCCCGAGGCCTCTGCCGCTTGACTTCGACCGGGTACCTAACGATAACGTTCATGATGTTCCTCCTTATATTTATCGATCCATTCAGCTCTCATACCTTCCTCCAGGATGTGCCATTGGACCAGCGGATCGTATTGGGGGGTTGAAGTGTCCCCGTGTAAGACCTGTCGTCTGGAAAGATGACCGTAATCGTAGAGGCATTCAGAATCGATCCATGGGCGGCAGGACGGTTGAAGGCGGACATATCAATCGTTAGAGAGGTGAAGGCGGAGGAGACCACCGCCCGCCGGGGGCTCCCATCTGTCCACCGGCCATTCAGATCGATCACCGTCTCGATCCGCTCACGGTCAATGAAGAAATACCGAATCGCACCATCCGGATGATAAGCACACAGGCTGGAATTGCCGATGATACCCAGGTTTGGGCAAACTGCCCGGCAAGGATCACCTGCCATGGGAGACGCCACTGGTCCCCAGGATCGATGTCAATCCGGCTGATGCCGCCGCCACCGTCCGTCGAATAAAATTCTGTGTGGCTGCTCCCCTCTTCGAAGAACAACAGGCCATCGAAGGGCGCGTTCTGCAAGAACTGGCCAGCCACAATGTGCTGCCAGCTCCGCCGCCAGTTTTCATGCCGGGCAAAAGACCTACTTTCAATGACGCCACGCACCCTGAAAAATTCCCCGACACCCAGGGTTTTATTATAGAAGAGCAGATCATCATTCGGGCTGCTGCTAAAGTTACCGGTGAGGACCACCTGCCCCAGATCGCGCAACAAACCAAACCCACGGAAATCCTCGAAGTTCCCAGACGGGTTCATGCGATGGAAAGAAAATCGACCTCTGGTCGGGATACAGAAGAGCACGTTGGTGTCCCCGAAGCGTCCCCCAAGGACATGCGTAAAGAGGGTGTTTGATATGAGCTGCTGCGACTTCAAGTGCAGCCCGCCGCGCCCATCCGTCTCATGGACCTCGCTCATACCTGAGGTGGCGTCATAAAAGAGCAACAGGCGAGGGCTGGCCTGAGGAACGGCGGTGATGTGGGTCCAACGCCTGCTGAAGGTGTGATCCCCCCCCGACTCGACGCGGTCCATCAAGAACGGGAGTGCCATCATCCAGGCGACCATTCTTCACGGTCGCAAAGAACGCCCCAATCCCAGTGTTCCGGTCGTAGCAAAAAAGGTCCGTCGCGGCTTGGGTAGCAGATTGCGGATCGGCGAACGAACCTTTAATGATATGAGTCCAACCGCTGGGAAACCTTGTGGATACCCACACATTCAGCTCAAATTCCGACATGGGATGCTCCTCCATAAAACCTGTGCAACACCCTCATCCGGGTAGAGAGGCGCAATGGCTCCACGGTCTACTGCGCCGCGGGTTGCTACTTTAATTTCAACCTTCCGGGACAAACTCCGTTATGATCCACCGCTGCGTGTCGTTGTTCTGCGCGGGCCGGGTGACGAGAGCGTAGTCTTTCTCCTTGATCTCATGCGCATCCACAAATCTTCCGCTGCTTTTTTGCTGGATCGTGTAGGTGTTGTCGCCCAGGGGAGTCAGAATCCATTGCTGTGTATCGTCGTTCTGCTGCGGCCTGGCGATGATGGCGTAATCTTTCTCTGCAATTTCATGAGCATCCACAAATCGACCACTCTTTTTATGCTGAATCGTGTACGCGCCGCCCACCGGCGTGATGACCCAGGTTGGTGGAACGAAAAATAGATGCCCAATCTTCGGAATATAATCTCCAGAGGGCCTCGTCATAAGAGCGAAATCTTTCTTATTGATATAAGCATCGACATAGCGACCGTTGCTTTTTTGCTGGATTGTATATATTCCCACTCTCAAGGTGTTGCCGGTTTGGGCTGTCATGGGTTGAGACGGATATTGGGCTTGCGACGGTCGCTGGTCTTGCGCCATCGCCAGTGTTGAAACGAGACAGAGCGCGGCCATGGTGCTCCCAACGGTCTTGGCAATATATCGTAGCATATGATTGCTCCTTATTGGTTGCGGCTCGCACTAATTGAGCGTCCGGCTCGCAATAGAGCACCCGTCCTAGCCCACAATCATTGATTCTGGCGCGTGCGTCCGGCCCACATTGATTGCACCGGAGCCCACATTATTTGCCACGACCTTGTGGCGGGTACTCCCCGCGTTATACGGCGAGTTTTTCGGGTGATAACCCCGCGATATCGTGGGGGTGAGCGGGGAAAATCAGGCCAAACTCGCCGTATAAGAGCATTTATACTGCCAGTTGTACGCGGCGTCTGCGATCTCCAGTCCGCCTGCACCAACGCTGTCATCCGCCGTGTTATACCTACTGTATGGTTCTACGTAATTTCTTTGGTGGCATATGCTTACGAGTGCGATGATGGTAGAATCGGGCCAACTCGTTGCGTGTGGGTCCCGAAAACCCGTCGCAACCGTCATCCGGCCGATGAGCGCACATGTCATCACGCCGCTCGCCGTTCATAGTGATGATGCAACCCACCCACCTCTGGGACTTCCCTGATCGGGCCAACCTCTGGCCGTTGGACCGGCCGCGGTAGCGGACAATCCATGTCCAACGCCCGATGTGTGCGCCAGTGATGATAATAGTGGAAGTATTTGGTCAGGAGCCGCCGCAGATGTCGCTCGTGCAGGACGATCACGTGATCCAGGCATTCGCGGCGAATGCTACCGATGAGCCGCTCGACATAGGGGTTCTGCCACGGACTTCGGGGGGCGATGAGTACTTCTTCAATCCCCATGTGCCGCACCCGCTGCCGAAACGAGGCGCCGTAGATGCGGTCCCGATCGCGCAGCAGATAGCGTGGCGCCTCGTCCCACGGAAACGCGTCCACGACCTGCTGGGCGGTCCACTCGGCGGTGGGATGTTCCGTGACATTGAAATGGACGACGCGACGCCGCTCGTGGGCCAGGATGACGAGGACGAAGAGCACTTTGTGGGTCACCGTCGGCACGACAAAGAAATCCAGGGAGACCAAATCCTTCACGTGGTTGTTGAGAAAGGCCTTCCACGTCGGTGATGGCGGCTTGCAGCGTCGGACGCGATACTTCTCCACGGTCGATTTGGCCACGTCGATGCCCAGCTTGTGCAGTTCCCCGACGATCCGGGGTGAACCCCAGGTCGGATTGGCCTGCCACATGTCCTGGATGAGCTGCGCGGATCTCCTTGGCCATCGGCGGGGCGACCGGGTGTTCCCTGCTGACTCAAGCGCCGCCAGTGGTCGCGAAAGCGCTGCTGCTGCCAGGCGATGACCGTGCGGGGCTGGACGAACACCAGGGCGTCGTGCCAGGCAGACCAGAGCCGCGAGAGCCACGCCCAGAATAGCCGATCGGTCGGGCGAAGTCGCGGGCGATGGACGGTCTGTTGGTAGACTGCCAATTGATGCCGCAGTGCCAGGTGTTCCAGGCACAATGACGCCCGAGACCGGAAGAGGCCTGCAACGAAGGCCAACAGAGCCGAGATGATGGGGAGCATGATCAGAAACCTCCTCACCATGACATGTCGGAAGATGGAGGAGTCTACTGATCCAGCATGAGGAGGAACTCGAAAAAAGTCAAATTGATGAAGAGCTTCAGGTTTTCGGGACAGACAACCTCCAGGACATGCGTGTAGAAATCCCCCGGCGGCATTTCGGTTTCGAGGTCGGTCAGCTGCCGGCCGAGCTCCACCGACTCCTCGAGGAGAGCATACAGAGCTGGGGGCAACCTCACATTTCGGCTAGAATACCCGCATCCCTTGCTTGTCACCCCAGCTGGAGGACTGCCCCCATGAAGATGACCGTGCAACTTGGGGTTTTTTGCCCAAAGCGACGAAAAGGTATATTCCAGGTCTTGCACTGAGCGAGGGCGAAGCCCCAGACAAACTCAGTCCTACCACTTTTGCTCGTATTCTTCGACGACATGCGTGTCGGTGAGATTCAGATAGATGGCGGTGGTGGTCAGCCGGCCGTGCCCGAGGATTTTCTGAATCGCAGCCAGTGAGATGTTCTTCTGAAGAGCCAGGGTCTCGTGTTCTATCATGGTGATTCCCTCCGAGTCTTGGATGGTGTGGTAACCCCCATGATGCGGCGGTGGCCGCGTTCGGGTCAAGCCCCGGCGCGGCCTTTCGATTTATGACCAGGCCTCGTGTAGATCACACGGGCCATGGCCTGTAAAATCAAGAGCCCTTTCTGGCGGATCAGCTGATCATGTATGAAATTCTTTCTGATCAACTGTATGGTATCATGTTGAATTACATGGCGATCGTCAGATCGTATTGGAAACGATGATGGCAGTACCGCTCATTTTCGTCCGTCTGCTACCGGAGGTCCAGCTAGTTCCTTGCTGATGTAAAGGGTAGGAACTCAATTCCTACCCTAACGCGTAGATTTGTTGACTTTCAGATAGATCGATTGGAAAGTCTACCATGGGTCTAGGATACCACAACCAGCGCGGTAGCTACACATGAACAAAATTTACTGTATCAGTGTATTCACTGCATGTACATGATCTCTTACATAAGGACGAGCATCGTTTGTACGTATCAGAATGTCAAAATGATTGCGCCGCAAAAAATCGACTACTATTTCACGTGTCGAAAATTTTTCTGATTCGTTAGAACGGAAGTCATGACAAGCAATACAGGCATATCTCGTTCGGTTTATCATTTCTTTCATTCCCTTTATCGCAAGCCGTTCTCCCCCTTCGATATTCATCTTGAGCAGGTCGATGTACTCAATCTGGGCACGCTTGCAGATCTCATCTAATGGCAAGCCTTGGATCTTAATAACGGCCGTTGCGGTGGGTTGAAACTCCGTACTGTTAAGCTCATGCTTGGCGAGGTCTTCAATATAAACATCACCTTCTTTATCAATAGCAGCAACTTTGATACAGATAGTGTTAGTAAGATGATTTAACTCGCAGAATTTTTCCAGGCGGCGGACAGTTTTTGGATGAGCTTCGATAGAAATCACCTTTCCAGATACCCCAACGGATCGAGAAAACACTAAGGTATCAAATCCGACTCCAGCTCCAACATCTACAATTATATCACCATCACTGGGTTTATAAAGATAGAACCAGTAGTCATTTGCTGCCTCAAATACGCTTTCAGCGAGATTTGGAAAGGTTATAATATCCTTAACAGAGTACTTAAACGTTGGTGTATCAGCAATATGAATTTTTGAACTGAGACTACGTATCCATAAATCGTCATACCAAACTGCCATATCACAACCTGTCTTTTTCCTCGCATACCAAGTTGCTAGTGCACTTAACACCCATCTACTGCCAGTACGATCTAAGGAGGCCAGCGCATTGGGAAGTTTACGGTTCGCCGACCTCCAGATTAGCTTATAAAGCTGCGATCTTCGAAAACCAATGTGGTCCATGGACAGTCCTCCTTGGCAACAGGGATAGGAGCGAAGGGGTCAGACGCGAGGTCTGCCGGCGACACACGCGTGAGGCCGGCAGTGGCGCAAGTGTACCGGGGTGGGGTTAGGGTGTCAATCGCCGGCCGCCGCCGGCCGCCTCTGGCCCCACAACCCCCCTGGCTGACCTCCAGGCGCGACGATCGCGACGCCCCCCTGACCCGAGGGACCCCCCCCTGCAGCAGGTCGGGGTGATCCCGGGCGAGACGGGCAAGACGGTAAGCATTTGCCCGGTCGTGTACCCGATCGCTGCGGATAATTCCTTCGGCCTGAAAACCAGGTAAAATGGTCTCCTATCACCACCATGTAAGGGGGCCATGCCATGATCCCACACCTCGTCTACTATCAACTGGTGATCCTGGTCCTGCTCTGGTTGTGCGTCATGCTGCCTCACCTCTGGCTGAGCCCGCGCCGTGGGATGCCCAAGAGGCCAGCTGATTCCATCACGCCCAAGCGTCAACGCTCTCGCGAGCCCAAACCGTTTGCGGGCCTGACGCACAAGCCCCACTGTGCACGGTGTGAGCAAGAGACCGGGCAGAGTGCTCTAGCGCCTCCGGTGACGGCCCGATCCCATGCCTCCAACGAATCGCCGCCCCCGTACAGTGGATACCTCCATGCACTTTTGTCCCCACAGCGACTGTGACTATCGCGGCTGGCTGGGGCTGAACAATCTGCGGGCCAATGGCCATCCCAGTGGCGGCCCCTGGCGGCAGTTTCACTGCCTCGGGTGCAATGGCTATTTTCCAGAGCATCACGGCACGATTTTTGGTGGTGTCCCTCGGTAGCGTGTATGAATATGAAGGAGCGATAAGCGAGAACGCTCGCTGTAAACTCCTGATGCACGACACACGGTCCGCATCAGGAGGGAGCCATGGAGTTCACTACATGCGACTGTCCTAACCCGCAATGCTCGCATGACAGCAGGTATGGCTTCGGCTCTCACCTGGTCCGTCGTGGAGTCGATCGCGGCATTCCTCGCCTATTGTGTACCATGTGTAAGCGTACGTTTTCAGCCCGCCAAGGCACGGCGTACTTCGGGGTGCACGCGGAGGAGCCGAATGACACCATCGCCATGCGGGCACTAGCAGAAGGTAATTCCCTGCGAGGCACCGGCCGCATCGTCGGCGTCGATAAGGATACCGTCTGTGACTGGCTGGATCGAGCCGGACGGCATTGTCGGGCCGTGACCACCTACCTGGTCGACAACTTGCATATCACTGAGTGCCAAGTGGACGAATTGTGGAGCTTCGTGCGTAAGTAAAGAAGCCCATCTGACCGTAGCCGAGAAGGTGCTGGCGCTCTATGGCGATGCCTGGGTATGGATCGCCTTCGCACCGACATGGCGCCTGGTGGCCGCCTTCGTGGTGGGCAAACGCGACCAAGAGAACGCTAATATGCTGCTGGAGCGCCTGCAAGCCGTCAGTTGCGGGTATATTCCGTTCTTTACCAGTGATCAGTTGCCGTACGATGCTCATGCCTTGTTGCACGTGTATGGCATGCCGGAGGTCATCCTGCATATCCCGGGTAAACGCGGGCCCAAGCCCACCCCCAAGCTCCTTCCACCTGCTGACTTGCACTATGCCCAGGTCGTCAAGCGCAGGAAAGGGGGACGCGTGGTCCACGTGACCACCAAGATCATCTTTGGCACGGAAGAGGCGGTGCAGGATCGCTTGGCCGTTTCCACGGTCAGTCAAACCATCAATACCAGGTTCGTCGAACGCAACAACTTGACGTGTCGCCAGTGTAATGGCCGTCTCTCGCGTAAGGTGCTCAGCTTTTCCAAAGACCTGACCTGGTTAGAGAAGCATCTGTGGTTGAGCTTGGCCTATTATCACGTCGTGTTGCCGCATGACAGCTTGAGACATCGTTTACCGGAACCTCAACCGACCCGGGGCTCTGGCTCACCCAAGGAATGGCAACCAGTCACGCCTGCTATGGCCGCAGGAATGACGGACCACATGTGGACTATGGAGGAGTTGCTGAGCTATCGTGTGCCCCCGGACTTTCGCGACCGGCTCGATCAGCAAGCAACCAACGTCACTTCGTAGCCATGTTATACACGCGATCGAGGGACACCACCGTACCGTCGGGCGTCATGGGAATGAAGAAGTCATTCGCCAATATGTCAAGCCGCAAGGCAGCGAAAAGACGTATAAGAAGCTCCATCGTCAAGACGTCCAGATGGAGCTGTGTTGAGGGTTACGGGTTTTGGGGTTCGATACCCCGCAGCTTGCTGCGGGGAGCCTTCATCTCCTCTAAGCCACGCAAGGCATTGGCGCTATCGCCGTTCTGTAAGCACTCGCGTACCCGCAACGCCACCGCGAGCGGGGATTCCATGGCGAGGAGTTCCCAATCGACAAAGGTGTGGGAAAACAGTCCCTGACACCTTTTGCCCTTTATCCCACTATGACGGTGTGAACGGGTTCACCACGCGTACCCCCGTCTGGCGAAAGTCCGCCTGATTACGGGTGACGACGGTGAGGTCGTAAATCAGCGCCGTTGCCGCGATCTGCTTATCCAGGGCGTTCTCTGGATGCGGCACGCGAAGGCGACCCCAAAGCTGCGCAATATCTTGATCGATGTCCAGGATACCCTCCTGGTACTCGATACGCAGAGCTTCTAACCACGTCTCCAACCGCTCCGCCTGGCGATGGTCACCGCGATGGCGGATCAATTCAACGCCTCGCCGCAGCTCCCCAACCGTGATCACGGAGAGAAAAACAGGGATCCTCTCCGCTGTGATCCGGCGAAAGAACTCGCGCACGCCTCGGTTGGCTTTGGCGCGCTTTCTTGCCTCACTGATAACATTGGTATCAATCAAATACATGTACGTCTTCGTCGGCGTCCTCGAGGCGCTCGAAATCCTCATCCTGTCCGACATTCGGCATCGAGGCCAGGGCTTCCGCAAAGCTCCTCTTCTGAGGCGTCACTAACAATACTTCTTCAAGGATCGCCCGGTGTTCGGCTTCGGCGCTCCTCCCATGCCTGGCCGCACGCTGTTTGAGCGCATCGACGACGCGTTGATCAAGATTCCTGACCACAAGGTTCGCCATCTCTTCCCCCTTCTCCGCACCCTGAATGATAGCAATGATAGCATACTTTCAGAAGAGGGTAAAGGTGTCAGGGAACCTTTTTCCTGCGGTTGCCGCGGTCGGTCGCGTGGACGGAAGGTCGATTCCGGGCGCAATTGTGCGGCGGTGCGTGGCGGCCAAACCGGACTGCCGACGGAGCAGACGCTCAGCCGGCTGGGGATGGCCGACGACGCCGAGGGCCGGGCGGTCTTCCCCTGGCCCTGGCCGCTGCTGGAGCAGCTGCGCCAGTGGCTGTGCTCGTACCTGGACCACCTCGGCCAGGCCTCCAGCCACCGGCTGCTCCAGGGGCTGCGGCAGCGCTACCCCTGGCTCGACGAGTATGTGCACTGGCAAGGGAGCAGGGTCGTGTACCGCTGTCCCGTGCCCCGGCGTCGCCTGCCAGCCCTCAAGTCGGTGTTGTGGCGCAGCGGTCTTCCGGTGGCGTGGATCGGGGAGACGGGCCGCCGTCTGGGGACGATCGCCGAGCGCGCCTCTGGCTCTTCCTGCAGTGGGGCCCGACTCTTGGGGAGGCATTGGTCTCACTCCATCCTGCGTGTTTCTGCCTGATCCTGCGTCTTGTCTATTGGCTTAGCAAGCCCTGCTGCCCATTTCCGCAGCAGTCTGATCCAAAACGGCGGATAGAGCGTGCACTTCGCTTGCTGGGTGGTGGGATGTTTGGGCGCAACTTGCTTGAGCACCCGATAATAGAGTGCTGCGGTTTCCCGCTCGCCTGTGGACTTTCCTGAAGAGGTCTGCAATGTGAGCGCGTACCTGGGGGGGAAGGCGCTTGAGGGAGCCCACCTTGTCATTGAGCATGCGCTGGATTTGCCTTCGCATCGTGTCCAGGCGTATCATGTCGTGAGCGTCGTAGACAGCACCTTGTGGTTCCGAGATGAGGACACTGCCGTTCATCATGGCGATCTCCACGCCTGACATGCGGAGGGATACGCGCATGAGCGCCAAAAGAGCGCGGAAACAGCAACGACGTGCCAGAAAACGCAAGGCGCAACGAGCCCGTCAGCCTTCAGGTCAGCAGATCCTCCTCAAACGTGCCCAACAATCGGACTATTTGAAAGACGCACAGATCGTGGTGAACCCCGGTGACCTGGAAAAGATGTCCGATGTCATTCTGCAGTTTGCCGAACCCCTCATACAAGGTCCAGCTGGCGTCATCAGCAAAAATGCGATTCGGTTGGCCATAGCTGTGTGGAATGCGTCACTCCTCCCCAAAGCTGAACAATCGGAAACCCTGAAAGCCCTTGTCGATATGCTACCGGAAGACGATCAAGACGCGCGACGCGAACTGGCCGCCGCCTTCGACATGCTCCTGGCCCGTAAACGACGCTATTTCGCCAAGAATACACGGGTGATCCTCGATTATCAGATCACCGAATCGGCTGACATGGTGCACCTGGATGTGATTTCAACGCCGGGGAAGGCATACCATTTGCCCCAGTAGGAAGGTATCCGCCATGGATTTTCGCGCCCATCGACCACAGCGACACCTTGGACGCAGCGAACGGTCGCTGGTGAAAATCGCCCAGGAACTGGCGCGATTCCTGACCAAAGCCCAGCGATCACTGACGTTTGAGACATTGCATCTCTCCAATCGAACACGCGAAACATTAGCGCATATCTTGGTGGAGTTTGCCGAAGACTTGCACCAAGACATTGGCATCTGGAGCAGTCTTGAACACTATAATGTCGAATGCTTTGGCACAAAACTCCCCTGCATTCTCCAGCCAGAGGCGGCGATGGACGCCGCACTGATCAATCCCGACCGCGTTCAGTTCCTACTATGGACGCTCTATAGCCAGCTGGCACCCGATCTGATCCTCGCTCCTAACCATCAGGACTTAGAGCGGCTTGCTCGATGGACTGCCGAATTTCTCCAAGAGCGCTTTGCTCACGTGCAGTACGACTCGGGCGTGAAGAGCTTCCTGACGACGCCCAATCACTATGGCTGGGAGGTGAAGCGAAAACTCGTCTGGTTGGGGCAGCACTCGTATCTCTTTCGCTTGAGTTGTGAGCGTTATATCCATACCCACGGTGGCACACCCGACATTCCCACCCTGGATGATTTCCTCTGTCAAGAGAACACGTGCTGGTCTGGATTGGGCGTCATTGACATTCTGGCGGCAGCATTGGACATTCCCGAAGGCCAGCGCCACGATCTGCGCAGTTGGTATGAACGGCATACCGCCTACTTTCGCGTTGCCTCGGTGCATGTATCCCTCATGGAAATGCAGAATATTCTGAACGAGCAGTCCTATACGGTCAGAGTAGATGAGCACGCCCGCCAGTTTCAGGCGTATCGGTTGGTGTTTGGGAGTCTCGTCCCATGGGATGGCGCATGGTATTGGTCTGGGATGCAACGTGGGTTTGATACCGTCACAGAAGACATTATTGAGCAAGTCAAGCAGGATTTTCACTTGCAGGCTCCACAGATTGTCTATCGGTATTGTGGGCACCTGGCCGCGCAAGCGCGAGAGATCGTGAGCAAGCATTATCAGCAATTTATGGACTATTTTGGCAAGGACCTTGTCATCTACCCTGATGGCAATGCGATGGCTGATGATATGCGAAAATTCCATCAGTATCAGTTTGACTCGGCTCCAAAGCAGGATGTTGAAGCCTTTCTCCAAAAACATCATCTTGCCAAGCCATCTCCAAAAATGGAACTACCGCCCGATATCCTTGAATGCCATGATGGGATTGGTGTCTATTTTAATCCGGATGAAGGGCAAGAAATGATGACGAGCTTCGACATGTGATCAGTGGTTTTCACAAACAAGGTAAAGGTTTGAACGAAGATGAGTCTGAAATGATCAGGCAATTGTTGTACTCAGATGCTATCAGCCCGCAATTTGTGAGAAAACTCGTTCAGGATTATGGTGATGCATCGATTGCGTCAGCATTTTTAATTCCTGCAAGACTATGACAAGCATTACTTGGAGTATTTGCTGCGACGATATAAAGGACATTTCTACCGCAAGCGTTATCCAAGCCTCACGATTGTCAACACCTGAGGCAAAGCGACCTCACACCCCAACCGACATGCTGTATGCCGCACGCCGCCTTCCGCCTTCGGCAGGCTTTCTACTGTAAGGCATAGACGACGCCGTCCATCGCCGCCACATATACTTGCCCGTCACCGACGACGGGGGTGGCATGGATTGGACCACTCGCCGTAAATTGCCACTGAAGCGTCCCGTGGCGTGCATCCAGGGCGGTTAGCGTTTGGTCGTACGAGGCCACATAGAGTATGTCACCGGCTACTACCGGTGAGGCAGCGATCGCCTTCCGCGCCGCAAAGGACCAGCGCGGCGTCCCCGTGTGCAGCTCAAGCGCTACAAGAGTGCCACGCTCGGATGCCACATAGACGAGGTCATGGGCCACCGCTGCCGAGGCCACAATGGGGCCATCGGCGCGGTACTGCCAGCGAGAGCCTGGCAGGGGTGGTGGCGGACCGGTAATGCCCCAGACGAAGAGCGTCGTCTGCACCCAGCGCCAGTCGTACGTCCATCGCTGCCCCAGCGTACGTGCATCAAGAGCCCTGAACCAGCGATCCTCGCCGCCAAAACACACCAGGCCCTCAGCAACGGCAGGGGTAGCACGGATGGCCTGCGGTGTGCGGTAGTGCCAGCGCGTTACTCCTGTGTGGCGATCGATAAGGTACAGCGCACCATCGTTCGACCCCACATAGACGAGATCATCCAGCAGAGCTGGAGACGAATGCAGCCATCCTTCCGCACGGGCGCGCCAACGCTCCACACCACTGACAGCGTCGAGGGCATACACATAGCCATCTGTGGAGCTGATGTAGAGGACTCCCTCATGTACCAGCGGCGAGGCATAGATGGGATTGCCTGTCTCAATGCTCCAGCGTATGACCCTATCGGTGACTTGAATGGCCAGCAGTTGGCCATCACGCAGGCCAATGTAGAGTAATTCTCCCACCAGGGCAGGTGACGAGTCCAGCGGCCCCAACTCCTAGAGTTGCCAAATAATACTGCCTTCGCTGCGGTGCAGACGGTAAAGCCGTCCTTTCGTATCGCCAACATATAGGCTATCGCCTGCGATGATGGGCGACGAGATGAACCCCGCCCCGATGACCAACTCCCACTGCACCTGCCCGACAGGTGCTGGGCTAGGCTGTGCTTGCACACCAGTCCGTTGGGCGTTGCCACGCCACATGGTCCAGTCGCCATTCTCCCCTTCCGATGATAGCGACGGTTGTTGTGGCAAGGGATGCAAACGTCCACACCACAGTCTGACGTCATCCCGGTAACTCCACGCGACCAGCTGTAAAAGGACGCCGAGTCCTAAAGAACCCCATGTGGTCCGCGTCATCAATGACCGATTTCCCGTCCTGGGCGAGCACAAGCCTAAGCGACCTGCATGCCTCTTGGGACGTAGGCTGTTACTATCCATTGATGCGAGTGCCCAGCGGCACGTCGATGCCCACTCAGGATGCCGGGTGACAGATATACCTATGGGAGGCTATGGCCCACCCCGAAGCCGAGGGTCGAGCAGATCCCGCAGGGCATCGCCGAACATATTGAAGCCGAACACCGCAGAGCTCAGGGCCACCCCTGGCCAGATGGCCAGCCAAGGCGCCTGATACATGTAGCTCAGTCCCTGCAAGCTCAGCATCCCCCCCCAGGTGGGATGTGGCGGTGGTACTCCAAACCCGAGGAAGCTCAGGGAGGCTTCGATGAGGATGAGATTACCGAGGCCAATCGTTGCCACCACGATGATGATGGCCGCCACATTGGGCAGCATGTGGAGCAGCATGATTCGCAGATTGCTACTGCCAAAGGCCTGGGCCGCTTCGATGTAGGCGTTTTCCTTCACCGACAGCGCGGCACCGCGGATAATCCGTGAGTTTTGAATACCGAAGCTTACCCCTAAGACTGTCGTGACATTGAGGAGTCCTGGACCCAGCAGCGACATGATCGTGAGCAAGAGGAGGAGACCGGGGAAGGATTCCCACGCATCGACAAAACGCTGCACGCAGAGGTCATAGCGGCCCCCGAAGAAGGCTGAGGTCACGCCGATGAGTGTGGCCAGCAGGACCCCCAGGGCTGCGGCCCCCAAGGAGACGGTCAAAGACACGCGGGTCCCGTAGATGATGCGGCTGAGCAGATCGCGGCCGAGTTGGTCGGTTCCCAACCAGTGTTCTAGACTTGATCCCCGAAAGCGGTGGAGCAGGCTCGTCTGTGCATAGCCATATGGGGCGAGGACGTCCGCGAAGATGGCCACGCCAAGCAGTGCGACGACGATGCCGGCACCGATCACGCCCAGGGGCTTCTCGCGCACCATGCGGACGCAGACCTCAAGAAAGGGGGGTCGCACACGTGCTCCAGCCTTCTGCGGGCTGACCTCTGCATCCGCCACCGCGCTGCCGTGCGTCATCTCCATCTCCCTCGGTGTGCGCCTGCTCCCGCTACTCCCTCACCCTAGCCCTCTCCCGGCGGGAGAGGGCATACCGTCTGAATGTTTATCCTGGTGCCTGTGCCCCATGGGGATGAGGGGGATCAGCGATACCGAATGCGGGGATCCAGGTATGCGTAACTGAAATCGACGATGAGATTCAAGACGAGCGTGAAGGTGGCGACGATCATATTGATGCTCTGCACCACTGGGTAATCCCGCCGAATCAGCGCCTCAAAGAAAAAATGCCCGATGCCAGGCAAGCGGAAGATGGACTCGATGATCACCGATCCCCCCAGATAGAAGTGGATCTGCAGGCCGAGGATGCTCACGACCGGGATCATGGCGTTTTTGATAGCATGTTTGAAGATGACCCTACGCTCCGGCAAACCTTTCGCCCAGGCGGTGCGAATGTAATCCTGGCGCTGCACCTCCAGCATGGACGAACGCATCACGCGCATGATCGGCCCCGCTCTCGACACGCCGAACACCAGAGCGGGGAAGATCAAGATCTTGAGGTTCTCCAGCGGATCGGTGGTCAACGGCACATAGGTCCACAGCGGCGTCCAGCGAAAATAAATGGCTGGCAATACCACCACCAGGATCGCCAGCCAGAAGTATGGCATTGCCAGCGCCAGGATGGCCACCACGCGCCCGATATAATCGAGCCAACTCTCCTGCCGCACAGCCGACAGCACCCCCACACCGACCCCGAACGTAACTGAGACGATGATGGTCAGGAGAGCCAGCTCCAGGGTCACCGGGAAGCGCCGAGCAAATTCCTCCACAATGCTTTCCTTTGTCCACAATGAATGCCCCAGATCACCGCGCAGGAGGGCGCTCATCCATTCCAGATACTGGATGTGCATCGGCTTGTCGAGGCCGAGGTCCCGCCGTAACGCCTCCACGGAGTCGGCATAGGCGTAACCTTCCAGCATCTGCAGGACCACATCCCCTGGAATCAGCCGCATCATGAGAAAGACCAGGATCGTCACCAGGAAGAGCGTGGGCACCATCAACAGCACGCGTTTGAGGAGGTATTCACGCATGGATGATCCTCTAAATACACGGCCGAGGACTGTGCGCTGAGAACTGCGTCATGGCCTTGTGCCGCCCCCAGCACGGTTTTACTTATCGATCCACGCTGCAATGACGCGGTGCACCATGGTATGCCCAATTTTCGGTGCGAAGCCCTTGAGGTAGGGTTGGTGGACATGATAGGACATCCCTCCGGGGATGTATACATAGTACGCCTTATCGGCCAGGTAGCGCTGGATGTCGTCGACGATGCGCTTGCGTTTCATGGGGTCGAGCTCTCGTCGTTGCGCGATGAGCATTTCATTGAGGGCGGGATCGTTGACATGGCCACGATTGTTGGGCTGGTCCGGATAGAACACGCCATACAGAAAATCATCGACCTCCAGGAATGGGGTGATCGGCCCCATCGCGAGCTTATCGAATTTCCCCAAGTACGTGGTCGAGATGTACTCACCATACTCCTGAGGTTTGAGCTCGACGTTCATACCGACCTTGCTCAGTTCATCCACGGCCAGCTCGAAGCGTGAGGGCCAGGGGATCGTGTAGCCCGGATGATGAAACAGCGGGGTCGTAAACCCCTTAGGATAGCCGGCCTCAGCCAGAAGGCGTTTGGCTTCCTCACGATCGAACCCCAGCCAATACTTGGCCTTGGCCGGGTCGATCTCCTTTGGATCCAGCCGCCAATCTGGCAGGGCACACGGCACCGGGCCGGTGACAAAGCACCCCTCGCCGAATTCGAGGGCTTCCATCCACGCCTGCCGATTGATCGCCAGGGAGAGCGCCCGTCGCACCCGGATATCGTTGAAGGGGGGCTGATCGGTCCGCATGTAGAACATCCCCTGGTTGAGGCTCTGATATTTGAAGAACTTTAAATCGGGGTTGGTGCGTTGTAGTGGGATCGCCTCTTCTCCAGCCAGAAGCCCCGTGGTGTGGACAAAATCCACCTTGCCCGTGCGGAGCAGGGATACGCGCGCGGAGGCTTCGGGGGTCATTTGCCATTCAATGCCATCGACATAGGGTAGGCCCTTCATATAGAAGTCGGGATTGCGTTTGAAGAGCAATTTCACTCCACGTTCATAGCGTTCCAAGATGAAGGGGCCAGTCCCGATGGCGGCCTCCGCTTTGTTGAAGTCGCCATACTGGTCCTCCGCTTCCTTCGGCAGGATCATATTGTGCGAAGGGCTGGCCAGTTGGGCCAGCAGCGGAGCAAAGGCATGTTTGGTGATGATCTTGACGGTGTAATCGTCCACGACCTCAACGCGGTCGACATCATCGAAGCGCGCTCGAAAACCGGATTTGGTGGCGAAGCGCTCTAGAGAGTATTTCACATCCTGAGCCTTCAACTCGCGGCCGTTTACCGGCGGCTTATTGTGGAACTTCACCCCTTGGCGCAGGTAAAACACCACGGTCTTATCGTCCAGGTACTCCCAGCGCTCGGCCAGGTCGGGCATGATGGTGAGATCGTAGGGGCTTTTCTGCTCATGACCATAGGGGAATCGCACCAGACTGCTGTAGACGAGGCTGCCGATATTTTGCGGCATGAATGAGATGCTCAGGTGTGGATCCAGATTGGGAGGTTCGCGCTCGGCCAGACGGATGATCCCTCCATACTTCGGCTGTTCGCCTGCGGCCGCCCCTTGAGCGCGGGCGGTCGAGCCGCCAGAGATCATGGGTGGAAGGAGCCAGGCTGTGAGGGCAGCCATCACGGAGAACAAAGTGCGAATGCGGCGAGCGTAACTCGTTCGTGCCATGCATGACCTCCTGAGAGATGTTGCGGTCGGAGTGACCCGGCAGGTCGCCCCTCCTTCTCCAACCATGCCGCGATCAGCTGGTGCAGTAGACTCAATGAGCGCTTCAGTGGCGCTTCCCACCGGGGCATCGACATGGCTGCGGGTGTTCAGCTGGCCCTGTTAGAAGATACCGTCAAGCCAATCACCTACATCCAAGCATGGACTGATGCCCCCATGCCCAGCTTCGATGCTCGGACGATCAGCAGAAATTTCACCATTCAGCGGGTGAGGAGTTGAGGCCTCAGCCAGTATTGTGGAAAGGTCACGTTGGCGCTGTAGAGGATGGTGTGCATGAGGTGCTCCTCAGTGTAGGACACAAGACGCCTATGCTGTACGGCTCACGGCCGCGATGTCCGATCAGACACTCATGCGGAGCGGAACTCTCTGAGGGAGTATGAGTTGTCAACACCGTCACACAAGACGAGCAGGACGCAACGGAGGCACCATCCTAGCGAGGCTGTTAGCGCTTGTCAATAAAATTTGTCAATAAAATTTGTGGGTTGGACAGATCTTCCAACATTCGCGAATGTCTTGATCTGGGCCACAGCTTTTTCTATAGCGAGAAGGGATTGGATGGAGGGAGGTCGGGTATGGGACACACACACGACGAGATCACCCAGAACTTAGCGGAGCGGTGGTGTTGGCAGGTCGCCCGGCGCGATTTGCCCAGAGGACTCCTCGGTCACCGGGATTCAACGGTGTCTCGCTGGCGGAATTTGTCAAACAGTTTCGTCCACGAGCCATTTAGGGTATGATCTCCTTCCGTGACACAGGGTCCCTGCGAGGGACCAACCGCATCGTAGGCTTCACGAGGGGCTATAGCATGAGAGCCGTTTCTTCCCCTAGGCCGCCGCTGCTGGATGGTCATTCCAGCGTGTTAGGTCGCGCGAGAGCTGGGAGGGGGCTCCGTCATGTCGCAGTTGTATACGACTCAACATCTGTGAGAGGAGGGTATCATGGCAGAAGTCTCTGGCTATGAACTTGTGGCGCGCGCTCTGAAGAATGAAGGCGCGGATACCATGTTTTTCATTATGGGCGGTCCGATGCTCGGCGCGCAGGATGCGTGCCGGAAGCTCGGGATCCGTATGATCGATGTGCGGCACGAGCAGGCGGCCGCCATGATGGCCAATGCCTATGCACGGCTGACGGGCAAGGCCGGGGTGTGCTCGGCCGCCTCCGGGCCGGCCACGATGAACCTGGTTAGCGGCGTGGCGCATGCCTATGCGGACTCGGCGCCGATCATCGCGCTGGGCGGGGCGAGTCCGATCAGTCAATTCCACTCCGAAGTCTTTCAGGAAATCGATCAATTAAGTATCATGCGTCCTGCCACTAAATGGGCCGCGCAGGCGGTGTCGGCTCGACGTATTCCGGAGTATATCAACATGGCCTATCGCCAGGCCTTGACCGGTCGCCTCGGACCGGCCTTTCTCGACCTGCCCGGCGATGTCTTGTACGCCAGGGTGGATGAAGAGACGGTGGTCTGGCCGCAACCCGCCAAGACGGCGCACCGGATCCCTGGAGATCCCGGCTTGGTCCAAGAGGCGGTCGATCTCCTGTCACGGGCCGATCGCCCGCTGCTAGTTACGGGGAGCGGTATCCTGTGGTCGAATGCCAGTGAAGCGCTCCAGCAATTTGTCGAGGCCACGGGTATTCCATTCATGACCACCCCGCAAGGCCGTGGGGTGATTCCTGACGATCATCCCCGGTCGTTCCTCGCGGCTCGCAATATGGCCTTCCAGCAGAGCGATGTCGTGCTCTTCCTGGGCACGCGGTTCAATTATGTGATCTCCCATGGCCAGCCGCCGCGCTTTAATCCAGATGCCAAAGTCCTCCAGGTGAACGCCGATCCGGCGGAAATTGGCAAAGGACGCCCAGTGGACGTGGGGATTGTGGGCGATGCGAAAACGGTGCTCCGGCAAATGCTCGACTTGGTCCAGGGCAAGTTCGACCCGCGTAAAGAGACGCCGTGGATTTCGGCCTTGCGCGAGCAAGACCTGAAAGGTCAGGCGCGCCTGGAACCCTTCTTGAATTCTGACGAGGTGCCGATTCACCCATTGCGTTTGTGTAAAGAGATTGGAGACTTCCTGGATCGTGATGCGATTCTCGTGGTCGATGGCCAGGAAATCCTGAATTACGGCCGACAGTCGATTTCCACCTATGTCCCAGGGCATCGCCTGAATTCCGGGGTGTTCGGGACCATGGGGGTGGGGGTACCGTTCGGTCTGGGGGCCAAGGCCGCGAAACCAGATAAGCAAGTGCTGGTTCTGCACGGTGATGGGTCCTTTGGCATGAACGCCATGGAGATGGATACGGCCGTTCGCCATCACCTGCCAGTGGTCACCGTCATCAGTCTCAATGGCGGCTGGACGGCTGACCCCGAAGGCGGCAAGATCGGCCGGGACCTCGGCTACACGCGTTATGAGAAGATGATGGACGCGTTCGGTGGGCATGGCGAATATGTCGAAACGCCGGGGGCTATTCGTCCCGCCCTGGAGCGGGCGTTTGCTTCAGGGAAGCCGGCCATTGTGAACGTCAAGACGGATTACCGGGCGCGCGCCACCACCATGCGCTTCACCAACTACATGACCTAAGACGGCGCTTGCGAACCTCGTTCGGGCGCCAATGTAGGGGTCTGGACACCATGGAATGGCGGATACCTGGTGTCCAGCTTCTGTGCTCAACATGGGCATGGATAAGAGAATCCACGCGACGGGAGATGAAAAGAGCTATACGGCCATGACGGCAAGTTGTGTCTGAGGCTAGAAGGTTGGCCCCAGAGCTACGTGATGGCCGTTCCAGTCAACGAGCCCGTTTGGCAGGGCTTTCAACAGCTGTGGGTCCAGGTTCTCATCGCGCCGCTCGCGGCCGACGCCTGCTAGCGCCCGAGCGCCAGGGAGGGTGCCAAGAGGTCACGGCGGTGAGAAACGGCACAGGATCCGCTTGCATGGGGCGGCGCATCAGGCTGGGCTAGTCACGGTTCCCGGTGCAGACCTCCAAGCGGCCTTTAAGAAGGCCGACATGTTGATGAAAAGATCCCCAGCGGCTTGGGCAAAACTCATCCTGGAATGGAAGAAGATCCTGTAAAGGCCCTGGCGATATGTCAGGTACGTATTACTCTCAGGTTGCACTCAAGTGTTGCCCTTGCGAGCGGATCAAGGAGCCGTCATAGGCTTGGAGGAGGGACGATGTCGATTAAAGAGCAGGTCGCCCACGAGCTCGATAATTTAAGCGACGTTGAACTCGAACAGCTTGCCGAATACGTAGCGTTCTTAAAATTTCGGGCACGAGTTGGCCGGATGCCGGCGCTTGAAGAAGCACAATTAGCGGCTCTCTACAGTGAATTTTCTGACGAAGACCGCAAGCTCGCCGAGGAAGGATTGTCAGATTACGCGGAGGGATTGGCGAAAGAAGATATCTCATGACCATGAGATGAGGTGAAATCTGCTTGGCGGACCTCAGTCCGACACGTGGTTCGGAACAAGCTGGCGTCCGCACTGTCCTTATATTTCAGAATGATTTGGTGAGCAATTTCAGCACGACTGCCCTAACCATAACCATTGACAACGAATTTGCGCAGCGCTTCTCTGCCGACATGTGTGCGAATATCCAAGGGCGAAGGCGGTCTTGCTAACGACTCCGTCGCGCTTTGCCACCAGTTGCGGGTGCTGGATAATACGCGGTTGCAGCGAAAGCTTGGCACAGTGACTCAGCCAACCCTGTCGCTAATCGAGAGTGTTGTATTGTTCACGTTAGGCATCCTCCCATAAGCCAAGCGCCTCAAACGGAATCCCGTGGTCCATTTGCGTCCTACCGGTAGTGTCTTTATGATACTAGAGTTTATAGCCTATGATCCATGATCGAGAGCACTCAACCCCATTTCGGAACGGCAAAAGTCTATAGAGATTGCCCAAGGAGCGGACTAATGGTTGATTTTGCTCTGACTGAGGAGCAAGAGGAGCTACGGCGCGTGGCGCGGGAGTTCGCCCAGAACGAGATCGCGCCCGTGGCGATGGCGTTCGATAAGACCGGTGAGTTTCCTTGGGAAATCTATCGCAAGGCCTACGACATCGGCCTGATGAATGTCAGTGTGCCCACAGACTATGACGGTGGCGGACTGAGCGCCATCGAGTGCTGCCTCATCATCGAGGAACTGGGGGCCGCTTGTGCCGGTATTACCACTTCCATCATGGTCAATGACCTCGCCCTGATGCCGATTCTGGTCGGCGGTTCCGAGGAGCAGCAACGCACCTTCGTCACCCCGTTCTGCTCCCGCTTCAACATGGGTGCCTTCTGTCTGACCGAGCCGGGGGCGGGTTCTGACGTGGCATCGATGTCCACCACGGCCAAGCGCGACGGCGACGCTTATGTTCTCAATGGCACTAAAACGTTCATCACCAATGGTAGCGTTGCCAGCCTCTATACCGTTTTCGCGACCCGTGACAAAAGCCTGCGCCATCAAGGCATCGCTGGATTCATTGTACCAGCCGACACACCTGGTATCTCGCGTGGCAAGAAATTCGATAAGATGGGCCAGCGTGCCTCCGATACTGCCGAGGTCATCTTTGAGGATGTCCGCGTGCCCCGCGCCAATCTATTGGGGCGAGAGGATGAAGGGTTCAGAATCGCCATGGTCACGCTAGACCGCACCCGACCGATGATCGCCGCGATGTCCGTCGGGCTGGCTCGCGCCGCCATGGACGCGGCGGTTCAATATGCCAAGGAGCGCATCACGTTTGGTATGCCGATTGGCCATCACCAGGCGGTGCAGCTGCTCATCGCCGACATGGCGAAGGACATCGAAGCCGCGCGCCTGCTGACCTGGCAGTGCGCCTGGCTCATCGACCAGGGGCATCGAGCCACAAAGGAGTCATCCTTGGCGAAATGCTTTGCCACTGATATTGCTATGCGTGTGACCACTGATGCGGTGCAGGTCTTTGGCGGTTATGGGTATATGAAGGACCTACCTCTCGAAAAATATATGCGTGATGCCAAGCTCATGCAAATCTATGAGGGCACCAATCAAATCCAACGCCTCGTCATCGCCCGTCATCTGCTGGGGATCGCCTAGTTCATTCCCTGGGGTGATGTTCTCTCCTCCCGGCTCATTGGTGTTTGCCCTATATGGATGCTTGTGGCGCTGAGACTTTGCAGGTTTTCTTCCCCAGCTCATCGAGGAGGTTGAGGTGGCACAACGTAGCCCGAGCCGCCGACGTGTCCGCTCCCAGAAGTTAAGCCACCGTTGGTGGCATCGGGGCGTGTGGCGCATCCCACTGCTGCTTCTCCCGGCGGTGCTTTGTGCCATGGTGGGAGCAGCATATGTGTATGTGCAGTTCTCCCAAATGATCATCCTGGGGTTTGAGGGGAAGCGCTGGAGTCTGTCCTCGAAGGTGTATGCTGAGCCAGAGTCGTTATACCCTGGGCTACCGCTTCGCCTCGACGACCTGCAAGCTAGCCTCGAACGTCTAGGCTATCGGTCAGTGCAGGTGCTGACGAATCAGGGGCAATATCGCATGCATGCCGGCCAAGTCGATATCGCCTTGCGCGAGTTTCGTTATCCCTATCGCCGCGAGCCTGCCCGCAATCTCCGCGTGATGTTTCGGCGTAACACTGTGAGAGAGATCCGTGATCTGCGAGGTGACCAGGCGATCAGCGTCGTCGATTTGGAGCCACAACTGGTCAGTGAGTTTTTTACGCCAGAGCGCGAGAAACGGCAGCTCGTCAAGATCGGCGACATTCCACTACACCTGATTCATGCGGTTGTCGCCATCGAAGATCGCCGCTTTTATGCCCATCGAGGCGTCGATTGGCATGGTGTTCTGCGCGCGCTCTACCGCAATGTTCGGACTGCAGGTGTCACTGAAGGCGGTAGTACGTTGACGCAGCAACTTGTCAAGAATTTCTTTCTGACCCCAAAGCGTACGATCTGGCGCAAGGGCGCTGAAATGATCATGGCCGTGATGGTCGAGGCGCGGTATTCGAAAGCGGCCATCCTGGAGCTCTATCTCAACGAGATCTATCTCGGCCAGCGGGGCTCGATCAGCATTAACGGGGTTGGGGAAGCGGCGCGTTTGTACTTCCGCAAAGACGTGCGAGAGCTGGCGATCGCGGAGGCAGCGCTGATGGCCGGTCTGATCCGCGCCCCACAGCTCTACTCGCCCTATAAGCATGCGGAACGAGCGGTAGAGCGACGCAATCGCGTCCTCACCGCCATGCTCGATGCCGGGTATCTGTTGCCAGAGGCCTACCAGCGCGCGATGGGCATGCCACTCCGCGTCGAGACCGTGACGCTCGAAGTCAACCGCGCCCCCTATTTCGTGGACCTGTTGCGTGAGCAACTGCTGCAGCGCTACTCTGTCGAAGAGTTAACAAGTAATAATCTCACCATCTTTACCTCCTTGGACCTGCGGTTACAGGAAGCTGCACAGCGCGTCCTCGAGGCGGGATTGGCACGCATCGATAGCCGTCTGGCAAAAACAGCCGAAGGACGCGAAGCCCAGGGGGCACTGATTGTGCTTCAACCCCAAACCGGCTTTATTCGTGCCCTCGTTGGGGGACGTGATTATGCTACCAGCCAGTTCAATCGGGTTACCCAGGCGCGTCGTCAGGTGGGCTCGGTGTTCAAACCAATTGTGTATGCGGCGGCATTGGAGAGCGCTTTCCGACGCGGCGAAGCAGTCGTCACCGCCCTCACCCATGTGGAGGATGTGCCAACGACGTTTACCCATAATGGTCAACGCTGGTCTCCCAAGAATTACGACGGCCGCTACCTGGGCTGGGTCGGCCCGCGCACGGCTCTGGAGCAGTCCTTGAACGTGGCGACCGTCAAGTTTGCTGAGCGCGTTGGTTATGAAACGGTGGTCCGCTACGCCCGGCGTATGGGCCTGCAAGGGAAACTGGAGCCCCTGCCGTCGCTGGCCCTGGGTGCCTTTGAGGCCAGCCCCTGGGATGTGGCACAGGTCTACGCCGTGCTGGCAAACCATGGCCTGCGCGCCTCGCCCTTCTCCACTAAAGAAGTGATGACGGCTGATAACCGCGTCCTGGAAAAGCAGCATATTGGTATCGAGGCGGCGTTGCAGCCAGCCACGGCATTTCTCGTCACCGATTTTCTCGAAGGGGTGTTCGAGCACGGTACGGCTCGAGGTGCGCGCCGAGCAGGCTTTCATTGGACGGCAGCCGGGAAAACCGGCACGACGGATGAGGGGCGGGACGCCTGGTTCGCTGGCTATACTCCGGATTTGCTGGTCGTCGTGTGGGTAGGCTATGATGATAACCATCCGCTGGGATTAACTGGGGCGCAGGCGGCGTTGCCGATCTGGGTCGATTTTATGAAGCAAGCCCTGGAGGGACGGCCGTCACAGGTGTTCCATCCCCCTCCAGGATTGGTGCAAGCGACGGTGGATCCGCGGACTGGCGAGGTGGCCCACACCGGCTGCCCGACGCGCGTCACTGAGATGTTTATCGCCGGCACTGAGCCCAAGACGTTTTGCGCGCTGCACAGCACGGCCGCAGCAGAGGAGCCGACATCTTCCCGACCGAGCCCTGTTCTCCCACGTGAGTAGATGGTTCGAGGAGCCACGCGTCTGGAGGGGACGTCGTCATAGTTGTCGGAAAGGGAAACATGACTCATCGTAACTGGTGTGAAGCATTTGCCCGCGGTGTGCTGTTCATTCTTCCGCTCCTGCTGAGTTGGGGGTGTGCCACACCGCCAGTCCAACAGCCACCGGCGGCGACGGCACCACCAGCGCGGCCAAGGGCGAGTGAGCCGTCGGGAGGACCGCCAGCAGCATCTGCTCCACAGGCTTCTCCTTCTCCTAAGGCGCCAGCTGCGATGCGTCCCCGTGAACAGCCCCCATCTGCGACCATGGTCGCTTCAGCACAATGGGTAGAGGAAGCCAGTCGCGCCATCGACGGGGGAGATTATGATCGGGCTACATCGTTGCTCGAGCGCGCAGTGAGTGTGGAACCGAATAACGGGCGGGCCTATTACTATTACGGGCTGGCGATGGGGGAGCGGGGCAGACCAGGCGCGGCGCTTTCACTGTTCCAAAAAGCGGAGATCTTATTGCAGGGTGACGCGCATGCCCTTGGGGAGACATATGTGCAGATGGGCATGAACCTGGAACGCCTGGGACGGCGACCGGAGGCAGTCCGTCGCTACGAGCAGGCATTAGCGCAAGATCCCTCCAATACCCTGGCCCGCCGGCGCCTAGAGGCACTGCGTGGGTAACGGTGTCATGGCCATGTCAAACCCTCGGGTGCGGAGTAACGAACTGTACAGCCGCTTGCCATTCTGATCCGCCACAGCGACCCGGTTTCCTCTCGTGCACTGGTGAAGCCACGTCGTTTTACTGGCCAATCCGCCGTCACCACGCGTCCGCATTATGGTTGCCACGACGCCGGCGGACGAAGGGACGCTGCAGGGTGTCGGCTGCAACGCTGTGATGGGCGCAGTCTAGGCGTCAAGTGTGGGGAGAATTCAGCGTGGAGTGGCCGGAGGACGGTATTGAATTGTTGGGTAGCGGTCGGGTGCTAGGATAAATGAGCCCTACTCGCTACCGCTGGCCTGGCGCACAACCCGCATCATCACTTCATGCAAATTGGTGCCGGCAGCATTCAAGGGGTCGATGCTGCTCACCAGAGTAGTACGCAATGCGGAGAGATCTTGACTCGGCGGGTTCCTGGGCTGCCCGCACCAGGTCAAGCTTGGCCAGTTCCTGCGACTCGGCCTGGTGCGGATTGAACAACCCATTGAGCTCGGTGCATTGGTGACACGCCCCCTGTTGGTTGATCAGGGAACAGCGCTGCTCAAAAATGTGCCTCATCGTCGTCCGCGCCGCATGCAGCAGAGATGCGACGACGTCAACCGAACGCCCCAACACCTCGGCTGCTTCGTCAGCGGTGAAGGTATAGATATCACAGAGCACGAGTGTGATGTGCTCGTCCAGCGGTAAGGTCTTCAGCATGCAGGTAAAGCAAAAATCGACGTGCTCGCGCATTTCGTAGCGTGCGCGTGGGGACTCCCAGTGCGTGCGGTAAAGGAGTTCTGGGATCTCCAGGTCGGCTGCAGCCAAAGCTTTGGCTTTGTCCTGGGCCTCAACGGGCCAGCGAGCCTTGACACGGGGTTGCTCTCTGGCCATATGCGTGGCGATCGCAAAAAGCCAGGTACGCACGCTGCAGCGTCCATCAAAGGTTCCTAGACGGCTGAAGCTCTGAATCCAGACCTCCTGGGCCAAATCCTCCGCATCCTCGCGGCAGGCTGTCAGACGATAGAGGTATGATTTGAGCAACCCCTGATGCCGCAGCACCAACTGCGCAAAGGCGTCTTCATCACCGGACGTCGCCTGTGCCATCAGCTCGCTATCACCGATCTCCATCAGTATTCACCACCATAGCTCGTGAGCTGCCATACGGGTTTGAGGCTTCAGATGCCGCCCTTCGCTCAATGATCACGTTAGCTCGAATTGTGTATGCACTACCCAGTCCCGGCACAGGGCCAGTGGTCGAGTCCGTAGCCCTCCAGCCGGTGTTGAGCGCATGGGCGTAATTCTCTTAGCCTATCATCCGAGCGAGTGGACCGGTTGCCTATGCCCCACTTATGATGGTTCATTATAGAGGTGACAGGCCACCTGGTGGCCGTTGGTCGCTGAACGCAACACAGGCTCGATTTCAGAGCAAACGGGCTTGGCGAACGGACAGCGCGGGTGGAAACGGCAGCCGGTAGGAGGATTCAACGGACTAGGCACCTCACCGGCGATGATCATTTCCTCACGTGGCTCATCTGGGTGTGAGGGCAAGGCTGCGGAGAACAGGGCCTGCGTGTACGGATGCAGCGGTTTGTGTCGCAGCTCATCACTGCTGCCGAACTCGACGATTTTGCCCAGGTACATCACGGCAATGTTCGTGCTGAGATGCAGGACCGCCGCGAGGTCATGGGCGATGAGCAGATAGCTGAGACCGAATTGCTGTTGTAGGTCTTGCAACAAATTCATGATCTGCGCTCGGATGGAGACATCGAGCGCCGAGACCGGCTCATCCAGCACGATCAAACTCGGGTTCAACGACAGCGCGCGGGCGATGGCGATGCGTTGGCGCTGACCGCCGCTGAATTCGTGGGGGAAGAGATTGCTGGAGTTGGGGTTCAACCCCACCAGGCGGAGGAGCTCTTGCACACGCTCACGCATTTGCGCTTTGGGGAGCGGTTCGTTGACGACCACTGGCTCGGCGATGATGTCACCGACGCGGATACGCGGGTTCAGCGAGCTGAAGGGATCCTGGAACACAGCCTGCACACCGCGTCGGTATGTTTTCAGTTCATCGTTCGTGAGCGTCTGAATGTCGTGGCCACGAAAAATGATGGCGCCACTCGTCGGCTTCTCCAACTTCAGGAGCAACTTCGACGTCGTGGTCTTGCCACATCCCGACTCGCCCACCAAGCCGAGCGTCTCCCCAGTGCCAATGCTATAGGATACACCGTCTACAGCTTTCACCCAGCCGATGGGCTTCTGGAAAATCACACCCTTCATGACCGGGAAATGCTTAGTGAGATCACGAATTTCGACTAACGTATCGCTCATCGTCGCTCCCAGAGCCAGCAACGGGTAAAGTGTTGATCGCCAACCTGATATTCGGGTGGCACCTCGCGGTGACAGCGGTCCTCGGCTTTGGGGCAACGAGGGCTAAAGGGACAACCGGTAGGAAGATTGGACAGATCTGGAGGCTGCCCTTCGATACTCCACAACCGCTCGGTCTTATCGGTGAGTTTGGGCATGGCGTTCAGCAGGGCTTCGGTATATGGATGCGCCGGTTGATTGAAGATGGTCCGCACGGGTGCCCGTTCGACGAGCTTCCCAGCATACATCACCGCGACTTTGTCGCACATCTTGGCAACAATCCCGATGTTATGGGTGATAAAGATCATGGCCAGATTGCTACGCTGCTGAATATCCTTCAACAGATTGAGATATTGGGCCTGGATGGTGACATCGAGGCTCGTCGTTGGCTCGTCGGCGATGAGCAGGCGTGGCTCGCAAGAGATGCCAATGGCGCCGACAATGCGCTGACGCATGCCGCCGCTCATCTGATGGGGGTATTCGCGCATGCGTACTTCAGGGGAAGAAATGCGCACTCCCCGCAGCAGCTCCTTGATGCGTTCGGCCAAGGAGCGCCCTCGCATGCCGCGGTGGATGCGCAGCGGTTCGCCAATCTGGTCACCGATCGTGAATAGTGGATTGAGGGACATCAGGGGGTCCTGCAGGATCATGGTAATCTGGCTACCCCGGACGCGTTGCATCTCACGCTCGGTTTTGGTCAGCAGATTCTCCCCAGCAAACCAGAGCTCACCCCCCACGATCCGCGCCGCCGGGGGTAACAAGCGCAGGATGGAGAGCGACGTCACGGTCTTGCCGCTGCCGGACTCTCCCACGACCCCCATGGTTTCGCCCTCGTTCAGGGTGAAGCTCACCCCATCGACGGCTTTGACCACGCGCGTCCCCTTGGCCGAGATAAAGTAGGTTCGAAGTTGTTTGATGTCGAGCAACGGTTCAGTCATTGTCTCCTCAACAACCAGAAGTGGGCGATGAGGACTGAGCTGGATGTCTTTCCTCCCCAAGCCTCAGGGCTCAGTCCTCGGTCCTGCCCTTTACAATTGTCGCAACTGCGGATCGGACCAGACACGGAACCAATCACCGAGCAGGTTAGCGGCCAGGACCACAAACATGATGCACAGACCCGGCAACACACTTAACCACCAGTAGCCGGCCATGAGCCCCGACTTGCCCTCGGCGAGCATCAACCCCCAGGCCGGTTCCGGTGGCGCCACCCCCACGCCGAGGAAGCTCAGCGTCGCTTCGGTGATGATAGATACCCCGATCTGCAACGTGGCGATCACAATGGCGCTGTTGGCCACATTGGGCAGGATATGCGTCCACATAATCTTGGCCTGGCTACACCCAGCGACGGTCGCTAAGCGCACGTAATCCCGTTCTTTGAGGCTTAATACCTCCCCACGGATGACCCGCGCATAGCGCGTCCAATAGACGAGCCCCAAGATGAGAATGATGTTCCATTTGCCCGGTTGCATCAAGACCGCGAACAAAATCGCGAAGGTCACCCCGGGCAGTGCCAACCAGGCGTCCGTGAGTCGCATAATCACCTGATCGACCCAGCCTCCCCGAAATCCTGCCATAATCCCCAGAGTCGTCCCGAGGGTGCCAGCGAAGATCGATGCTGTGACGCCCACCAGTAGGGAGATGCGTGCCCCAAAGATGAGCCGACTCAGGATATCGCGGCCCATGTGGTCCGTGCCCAGGATATATTCCCAACTCCCCTTATCTTGCCATACAGGAGGTCGATAGCGGTAGCGGAGATTACCGACCTCAGGGTTGTGCGGGGCGAGGAAGTCGGCCGCGACGGCCGCGAAGATCAGGGTGGCCAGGATCAAGAGGGGGAAGATCGGCACCCTCTGCAGCACTGAGGCGACTTTCCTCCACCGCGTCAATTCAAAGGACTGCGCCGCGAACGTGTCGCCTGTCGCAACGGCTTGGCTAGTTTCCATAACGGATCCTCGGATCGATGTAGGCGTAGAGAATGTCCACGATCAGGTTGACGCTGACGAACATCAACCCGCCCATGAGCACTGTGGTTTGAACAACTGGGAAATCCCGGAAGGAGATACCTTCAAACAGCAGTCGTCCGACGCCAGGCCAGGCGAAGACCGATTCCACGACCACCGCCACGTTGACCATCAGCACCAGGTTGATGCCGGCCAATGTGAGGACGGGGATCACAGCGTTTTTGAAGGCGTGTTTAAGGATCACTAAGCGCTCGGAAAGCCCCTTGATGCGGGCCAGCTTGATGTATTCGCTGCCCAAGACCTCCAGCATGGCCGACCGCGCCAGACGCATATGGGCGGCGGTGAACACCCACCCCAGCGAGAAGGCGGGCATGATGAGACTTTTCCAGCTTTCAGCTCCCGAACTGGGCAGCCAGTTGAGATAGACCGACAGGGTGAGGATGAGTATCAGGCCCACCCAAAAGCTGGGCAGGGACAAACCAAGAATGGCAAAGATCTTCCCGAAGTTGTCAAACCAGGTGTTGACACGTACTGCCGAGAAGATGCCGACCGGAATGCCGATCAACAACGAGATCGTCATGGCCACTGTGGCGAGCAGAATGGAGGCTGGAAGACGCTGGATGTAAAGGTCGAGAGCGGGGATACGGTAGTAGATCGACTTCCCGAAGTCCCCCCTGAGAAGGTTCTTGACGAACACCAAATACTGCACCACGATCGGCTTATCGAGCCCAAATTCCCGACGGATCGCCTGCAAATCTTCCTCTTTCGCACCCGGCTCGGCCATCAGCACCGCTGGATCGCCCGTAATCCGCACCATACTGAAGATCGTGATGCTCAAAAGAACCAACGACACGATCGCGTACAGGATACGTCGGATGATATACCCTTGCATAGTTCTTCCTTCTTCGCTGTATTGTCGACGCCTATCATTGGAGCGACATGAAGCGCCACAGCAGACGTTCTTGCCCTCTAGACGAGCGTGCGCAAGGTCATCCCAGCATTACGTGTGACTACCTCGATCACTGGGCTGCAGAAGACATCGTTTTCTACATACTAGTCCTTACTACATTGTACACTTTTTACATCTTATCGTACATAACGTCTTGTTTGGAGTGCAGCATTTTTTCGTGGCAGTTTTCGGGCATACGTTATACTACCCGTGACGACCCCACCCCAGCGCTAGGCCACCGTGCGCCTTCCCACCGCATCTACATGGGGCCGAGCCCATGGTGGCTTATCTGGGAAATCAGACAAGCCGAACCATGAATTTGCTTCATTATAGCGTGAAAAGTTCTTCATGATAGAGGGAGTTTCATAATAAATCAAGGGTGTTTCATGGTCTTTTCTCGACCGGAACGTGGTTCGATCTAGGGTTTTTTCAGCCGGAGATTCTCGTATGGCCCCGAGTAGGCGAACTGCGGGATCATGCCAAGCCCTGAGACCTCAACACGTGGCCCCGAGGCACAGATGAACGCCGGGTCAAAGAGCGGCGCGTACATGACTTTGTCATACATCAGGCGTTGGATTTGATAGAGCAAGTCCGCCCGCTTGTGGCGATCGCGCTCGACTGATTGCTGGGCGAAGAGCGCATCGATATCGGGATACCCGCCGTAGGCATAGCTCCCACCGGTGACGGCAAAGGCTTCGATACGTGTCGCGGCATTCCCGAAGGCACCGCTGACGCCCAAAATGAGATGATTCAGCTTTTTCTCGCGCCAGGACGTGAAAAAAGCGGCGCGCTCCATAGTACGCACCTTGAGTTTGATGCCGACGGCGGTCAGGAAATTTGCCGTGCCTTCAGCGTAGGCATAAAATGGTGGGTTCGGCGTAATCTCTCCAGCGTCGAAACCGTTCGGGTAGCCCGCTTCCTTGAGCAGTTGCTTGGCCCGGGCGGGATCGTATGGATAGGGCTCACGGGGGAGCACGAAATCAAAGTCGCGGGGAATGGTGGTACCGGTGACCTTCGATAATCCAAGCGTTTCGGCTTCGTTGATGGCCTGCCGATCGATGGCGTAATTTGCCGCCAATCGTACTCGGCGGTCATGCCAGGGAGACTTCGGATCCCATTGTTCACTGAAGTAGACGAACCACACCGCTGGGGGATAAACGGGCTCCAGCTTCAGACGAGGATCACGTCGCACCTCCTCGGCCAGTGCCCCCCCGAGGCCAAAGGTAATATCCACTTCTTGACGTTTGAGCATGGCCACACGTGTCGTTTCCTCGGGAACACCTTTGAAGACCAAGCGTTTCACCGCAGGCATCTTACGCCAATAGTGTTCATAGGCCTCGAACACCACGCCGATCCCCGGCTCATGACTGACGAACCTATAAGGCCCAGCCCCGATGGGATGCTGCTTGAAGCCATCATCGCCCACTTGCTCGACGTATGTTTTCGGGACGATCCAGCCGGCCCCGGTCGCCGGTGTGCCAAAGAAAGTCATAAAATCGGGCCAGGGCTCCTGCAGATGAAACCGCACCCGACGCGGATCGACAATTTCGACCTCACGCACTCGCTCCCTATACTCCCTGGCAGAAGTCCCTTTGTAGCGTAGGAAGCTGAATTTCACGTCCTCGGCGGTGACGGGATCACCGTTATGGAAGGTCACCCCAGGACGCAGGATGAACTCGTAGGTTAGGCCATCAGCGCTTTCCGACCAGGACTCCGCCAGACTGGGAGCCAGGAGGTTATCCGGCATGGGTTTGAGGAGAGCGTCGTGGAGGGCATACAGAAACATGAACGGAGTGATAATGCCGGGGGTCTCAGCGGGATCGAACCACGTCGGCGCCAGAGTCACATGCACTCCCCAGGTCATGGTGCCCTCGGGCTTAGCCTGGGCCACCGCGCCTGATACCCAGAGCAAGATCAGCACCAGCCACAGCACTGCCGTCATCACCCACGTGCGCATCCCTCTCTCCTCTCTATACTGCCAGCTTCGATCACGCGTCCTCATCCGCTGCAGACCCGTTGTGACCAGGTCATTTCCCCTTCAATCGCATGTCCTCGAATGGGCCAGTATAATAGAATAAGGGAATCTTCCCTAGGCTGGCCTCCTCCACTCGTGGCCCCACACCTGTATGCCATACCCAAGCATAGAGCGGTACGAAGAGTGCCCGCTCATACGACAGGCGTTGGATGTCGAGGAGCATGGCCTCGCGTGTGCTGACATCGGTCTCGACATCCTGCTTGCGGAATAACTCATCGATATCCGGATGGTTAACGTACGCATACGTTCCAGAACTCATGACATAGTTTTCGATACGAGTCACGGCGTTGCCGAAGCCGCCTGCCCCACAGAAACCCATGCCATGCAGCTTTTTCTCCTTCCAGGCCGAAAGCCAGGCAGCGCGCTCCATCGTGCGGATTCTGCCGCGAATCCCCACCGCGGCTAGATAGTTGATGACCGCCTCGGTCGGGCTGGAATACTGCACGGTCGTGGTCATCTCACCGGCGTCAAAGCCATTGGCATAACCCGCTTCCTTGAGCAGTTGTTTGGCGCGCTGGGGATCGTAGGCATACGGTTCCACGGGTAGGGCGAATTCGAATTCTCTCGGAATGATCGAGCCCATCACTGGCGCCGCCCCGTAGCTCTCCATCTCGGAAATGGTTTTCTTGTCAATGGCATAGTTGGCGGCCAACCGGACCCTGACATCATGCCAGGGGGACTTCGCATTGGCTTGATCGTGCAAGCAGATCCACTGTACCGATTGCCCCCCCGAGGGGATGAGCCGCAAGCGGGGATCACGCTTGACCTCTTCGCCGATGGCGCCCACCATCAGATAAGCGATATCCACCTCGCCATTCTTGAGCTGGGCCAGGCGGGTGGCCTCATCCGGCACCACTCGCATAGTGATGCGCTTGATGTGTGGGACTTTGCGCCAGTAATCTTCGAAGGCTTCCAAGACCAGTTCCAGACCCGCCTTGTGACTCACGAATTTGTAGGGGCCGGCCCCGATGGGGTGCTCGGTGAAGCCGTCGTCACCCACCTGCTCGAGATATTTTTTGGGCACGATCCACGACGCGCCGGAGGCAGGCGTGGCATAGAACAGTAAGAAATCGGGCCAGGGGGCGTGTAGATGGAACCGGACACGCTGGGCATCTACCACTTCTACCGCTCTGACTTTCTCCTTGAGCAAATTGGCGGCAGCCCCTTTATAGCGCTCAAAAGTATACTTCACGTCCTCTGCGGTGACCGGTTCGCCGTGGTGAAACTTAATGTCTGGGCGAAGCTTGAACTCGTAGACCACTTTATCGGCACTCTCCATATAGGATTCGGCCAGGCTAGGCGTCATGCGCCCCTCGGGCATGGGCTTAAAGAGTGCATCATGCAGGCCGTACTGCACCATTGTCGGGGAGATGATGCCGGTATTCAGGCCGGGATCAAACCACGCCGGGGCCAATGTCACATGCATCGCATAGGTGAGTTCCCCCTCGGGCTTGGTGGCAGCCTGGCCCTCACCGCTAAGACAGGCCACGCCAAACGCCAGGAGAAGCACCGCGCGCTTAATCCATCGCCCAGCCATGAGTATGCCTCCTGCCTTCATATGCCGTAGCTGCACGTCGAGGAGTCGTACCAACGTCTCCTGCCGTCGTAGGTGGCATTGCAGAGCCGGCATCGCTGCGGGGGCGGTGATGCCGAACGGTAAGACCCGTGCTGGGGGTGTCTAGCGGAGATCTGACTCTTGCACCGATCACTCCCTGCGCAACTCGGCAGGCCAGCTCTTGCACCTCCCCAGCGTGGTCGTCAGAGAGGTGTCGCGCGTAACGTACCGTAAAACTTGAAGGTGGAGGCACTTTACTTAAATGTCCTATGGCTGTCAAGTGCAAATCCAGCTGGATCGCATGCCCGCAGAATCCGCACGGGTGCGACCCATGCGCTGCCCCTGACCCAGGCTCTTCGCCTTGACACCGCCCCCGGCCCGCTGATACCATGACAGATCGGTTTTTGGGTGGCGAAGCGGGTGCGACGCTGTGCTCGACAGCTAGGCAGTCGAACGGAGGGGGGGTAGGTCGATGGTGCAGCCGACGTATGATGATGCCAATCTGCTGCTGCGCTTGTACGAAATTCGCCGCGAGGACAAACTGCGGCAGGCCCGTCAGTGGTTCCTATTCGAATTTACGCCAGGGGACTGGAAGCAGATCCGGGAGACGTTTTTCACTGGAGCGGAGCAGGACAACTACGTACGAATGGTGGTAAGCTATTGGGATATGGCCTGTGCCCTGGTGAAGCAGGGTGTGCTTAACAAAGACCTATTTTATAGCACAAATGGAGAACATCTGGCCGTGTGGAACAAGACCAAGCCCTGGGTTGCCGGGGTGCGCGAGGAGTTCAAAAATCCGTTTATGCTTCGTAACCTGGAGGACATCGCTGAAGACACCATGCAGTGGCGTACACGGCAAATCGAAAAAACTCAATAGCGTTGCAGGGTGGGGGACATCGGGGTCATGGAAGAGCGTTATCCCTTTCAAACCATTGAACCCAAGTGGCAACAACACTGGGAGGCAGAGCACATTTTCGAGGTTCGGGAAAACACCGATCAGCCGAAGTTCTATCTCCTCGAGATGCTCCCATATCCCTCCGGACGTATCCATATGGGACATGTGCGCAATTACTCCATCGGCGATGTCTTGGCGCGGTTCCTACGGATGCGCGGCTATAATGTCCTCCACCCGATGGGCTGGGATGCGTTCGGGCTTCCCGCCGAGAATGCCGCCATCGAACACCGCGTTCATCCCGCCCAATGGACCTATGCCAACATTGCGGAGATGAAGACCCAGCTCAAACGCATGGGCTTCAGCTATGATTGGACACGGGAGATTGCCAGCTGCGACCCGAGCTACTACACCTGGAATCAGTGGATGTTCCTCAAGATGTGGGAGCGTGGCCTGGCCTACCGCAAGCGATCGCTGGTGAACTGGTGCGACTCGTGCTTGACGGTGCTTGCCAATGAACAGGTCGAAGACGGCGTATGCTGGCGCTGCTCGACACCAGTCACCCAGAAAGAATTGGAGCAGTGGTTCCTGCGCATTACCGCCTATGCCGATGCGCTGCTTGAAGGCTGCGACCGCATTGCCGCTGGTTGGCCTGAGCGTGTACTCACCATGCAGCGCAACTGGATTGGCCGCAGCACTGGTGTCGAGGTGAATTTTCCAGTGGTCGACGGCAACGCGCCCATCCGCATCTTCACAACCCGCCAGGATACATTATATGGTGCAACGTTCATCGTGTTGGCTCCCGAACACCCACTGGTCCGCCCGCTCATCGCCGGCCTGCCCCAGGAACGCGAGGTGCTGACGTTTGTGGAACAGACTGCCGGCATGGATCGGTTTTCCCGCACCGCAGTCACCACGGAAAAGCTCGGCGCCTTCACCGGCCGCTATGCCGTCAACCCCATGACTCACGAGTCGATCCCCATCTGGGTCGCGAATTTCGTCCTGATGGACTACGGCACGGGCGCCATCATGGCGGTACCGGCCCACGATCAGCGCGACTTTGAGTTCGCCAAGCAATATGCCTTGCCGATCCGAGTGGTGATACAGCCCCTTGACCGGACACTGGACGCCAACAGGATGACCGAGGCCTTTGTTGATGACGGCCAGATGGTCAGCTCCGGCCCCTTTACCGGACTCGAAAGTACAGCGGGTCGTGATCGAGTTGCCGAATATATTGAAAAACAATCTCTTGGACAGGAAACCATCAACTTTCGTATTAAGGATTGGGGTATATCTAGGCAAAGATATTGGGGAACTCCCATTCCAATGATTCATTGCTCCGGCTGCGGCATCGTTCCTGTGCCCTATACAGACCTGCCTGTTGTGCTGCCACTTGACCTGCAATTCGAGTATGGGGCGCGTTCACCGTTGGCCGAAACACCTTCGTTCTACGCGGTCTCTTGTCCCAGCTGTGGGCAACCCGCGCGGCGCGAGACTGACACGATGGATACGTTTGTCGATTCATCGTGGTATTTTGAGCGTTACACTTCGCCCCGTGCGAACGACGGCCCATTTGATCTGCATGCGGCAGACCATTGGATGCCCGTCGACCTCTACATCGGCGGCATCGAGCATGCCGTGCTGCACCTCTTGTACGCGCGGTTCTGGACCAAAGTGTTGCGGGATCTGGGGCTGATGAAATATGATGAGCCGTTTATGCGGCTGCTCACACAGGGAATGGTCTGCATGGAAACTCTGTGGTGCCCGCAACACGAGTGGCTCTTCCCCACCCAGATGCGCGATGGCACATGCGTTGAGTGCGGCAGGCTCGTAACCGTTGGCCGCATGGAGAAGATGTCCAAATCCAAGCATAATGTCGTCGACCCGGACGAGATGATTCACAAATATGGAGCCGATACGACCCGGCTGTTCATCCTCTTTGCCGCCCCACCCGAACGTGATCTCGATTGGAACGACCAGGGCGTGGAGGGCTGCTATCGCTTCCTGAATCGTGTGTGGCGCATGGTACGGCGCATCGCCGTGCACACCGCTGACCTGCCGGGCGATCCGGCCTCACTGAGCGCGGCCTCAGGCGCTGCGCTAGCCTTGCGTCGGAAGACTCAGCAGACGATACGCAAGGTGACTGAGGATATCCAGGATCGCCTGCACTTCAACACCGCGGTGGCAGCCATTATGGAATTGATCAATACGCTCTATCAATTTGCGGTAGAGGAGGTGCAGGACTCCCCAACCCAGCATGCCTTGCGGGAGGCCGCTGAAGCCACAACCGTACTCCTCTCACCATTCACACCCCATCTCGCCGAAGCGCTGTGGCAGCAGCTCGGCCATGACGACAGCATCTTGCGCCAGCCGTGGCCAGCCTATGACCCCCTGTTGACGCAAGAGGATGAGGTGACTATTGTCATCCAGGTCAACGGCCGGGTGCGTAGCCGTCTCATGGCAGCGGCGTCGATTGCCGAGGACGACCTGCGGGAAGCGGCGTTGCGTCATGAGCGGATTCAGGAGTGGATTGCCGGGAAGGCCATCCGTAAGGTCATTATCGTGCCACAGAAACTCGTCAATATCGTTGTCGACTGAACGCCTCGCGTGCCCCTTCGGTCTTGCCAGGGGAGGGCGCGGGTGACCGAGGACACGACTGGTACGATCACCGCATCAGTTATCGAGACGGGAACCGCCGCCATGGCAGGGGCTGTTGGCGCTCCTGGTAGTTGTGTTGATCGGCTGTGGTTACCAACTCAGCGGTCAAGTCGGGACGATTCCGGGAAATCTACAGAGCCTCTCCGTCCCAATGTTCGCCAATGCTACCACCGTGCCTGGCCTCGAGCAATTGATCACGAGCGCCGTGCGCACGCAATTACAACGGGATGGACGAGTGCGTTTGGGTACAGACGCAAATTCGGGGGCACAGCTCCGCGGCGCAGTCACGCGTTATGGGTTGGCGGTCCTGGCCACCGATCCAAGCGATTTCGTCCTGGAATATCGAGCTGAGGTGGAAGTGCATGTCATGGTCGAAGACCTCCGGCAGCGGCAGACGCTTTTGGACCAGAAGTTGGTCATCAACACCGACTACATCGTAGCATCATCGCAGATCGTGCCAAATGAGATCGCTCGTGAGCGGGCCATGCAGGCCGCAGCGCGCGAGACTGGAGAGCGCGTTGTCAGCCTCCTGCTCGATCGGTTTTAACAAGGGGCATCGATCACAGATTGGAGACGGTCCCTAGTCGTGGTGAGAACTCCTCCTGGGGCCCGAGCGGTACAGCTTGCGCATCAACCGGTGAGCACTAGCGTCAAGGGGAGGCGTGTATGGAACCTCGGGAGCTTGAGCGCCGCTTGAAACGGCACGAATTGGCCCCCGTGGTCTTGCTCTGGGGTGAAGAGTCCTGGTTGGCCGATGAAGCCATCAGCCAGATCGAGGCCGTCGCGCTCGACATAGAGACGCGAGAGTTCAATCGTCAGGTGTTTTACGGCGATGAAGCTGAGGCACAAGCGGTCGTCATCGCGGCACAAACCTTGCCCTGGCTGGGATCGCAGCGCCTGGTGGTGGTGAGAGGAGCCGACTCCCTGCCCCGTTCCGCCGATCCTCCGCTGGTAGCATACTGCAAACAGCCTTCGCCCAGCACCTGCTTAGTCTTTGCAGCGCAGCGCGCGGAGACGAGTCGGCCGCTCTTCGCCCTCCTCCTAAAGCTGCCCTGGGCCGTGCGCTTTCGGCGACTGCTGCCGCGTGAATTATCCACCTGGATCGCGCACCGCACCGCGGCCAGCGGCTGCCATATTACTGGGGCTGCGGTAGCCGCTCTGATAGAAACGGTGGGGAGCGACCTGCGACTGTTGGCGAACGAGATCGACAAGCTGGTGACGTTTGTTGGGGTCGAGCATGCCATCGAGGTCGAAAGTGTGACCGCTCTGACAACTGACATACGAGAGATGACCGCCTTTGAATTGGCACGCTCCCTCAGCGCCGGGGACCTACCTGAAGCGTTGCGCGCCTGGGGCAAGTTCGCTTCCAGTGGAGAGTATCCGGGGTTGGCGCTCGGTGCAATCATCCACCATGTACGTCAGCTCTGGCGCATCAAGTTGGCGCAGCCTGCCGACGCCTCTCCTGAACGCCTAGCACGCGAGCTCAACATGCCGGTTTTTAGCGTCCAGCGGCTTAGCTCCCAAGCGGCTGCCATTGAGCTCGCACAGCTCCGCCAATGGCTGGAAACACTCCTAGAGGCCGACCAGACGCTCAAACGCTCTGGTCTGCCGCCACAATCGGTTTTTGAGAGGCTGATTCTACGTTTCTGTGTGAGGCAAGGTGGGACTCATATTCCCGCGTGAAGGGCATAAACTTTCCGGCTCAGCGCGGCTTTCTTGCGGGCGGCCTTGTTCGGATGAATCACCCCTTTTCCAGCGGCTTTATCGAGTGCAGATACGGCCTTGCGGAGTGTGATCTCCGCAGTCGTCGAGTCTTTGCGCACGACCAGCGCTTCCACATGTTTCGCATACGTTTTAAGGGCCGATTTCACGGACACATTGCGCAGATGTCGTCCTTCCTCCTGCCGCATCCGCTTCATCGCCGACTTGTGGCGTTTGGCCATGGTTTCTCTCCCTCATCCCTTGCCAATCATGGACCGATGCGTCTTAAACCGTTTTTCAGGGGCCTTCGAGGGCAGGCAGCGGGCCGTTCACTCGGTGAGCCAGGTGCAATATACTAAACCAGCACCGAGGCGTCAAGAGTTCGGCACGAGGTCCGGATGATGACTGACCTGGCTGCTTCCAAAAGACCCAGACACACTGCGAGCAGAAGCTCGTGCCACTGGTCACCGAGGGCTCGGAGGCTGCCCTGCTGTGCCCCACCGTCAGCCTGTGTGCCAATGCTGCAGTGTCAGTCCCGGTCGCCGTGTTTTAGGCGTTGCGGGACACGCTGCCCCCTGTTAAAATTGGCGTTTACGCGGGCATGTTGAGCATCGTCCTCGACAGGGCCTTGAGGCAACCACACCAGCATGTTAGTGTGGCCCTGGCCACATTGCTGGCAGTAATCCCCAAACTTGGCGAGCGCATCTGGTACTCGTAGAGGTGAGATGTTACCGGGATGTGAGGTGGGTGATATGGACGTGAGACGGAGCGGAAACAAAGTTTCGCGTGGTGGCCACCCGCCCTCGACTGGCGTACGAACCTGGGGCGTGGAGATGTCGCTGGAGCGCTGGGTGAGTGGATTTGGCCACTACCTGGCGGTCGAGCGCCGCTTGTCTGTGTACACTCAACGCGTCTATGAACACGACGTGCGCGCCTGGCTTCAGGCGCTGCCGCCAGGCAGCAACGCCGAGGTCACGGCGCTCCTGACACGGGACAACGTGGTCAAGTTCTTGGCGCAGAGTCGTGCCTCTGGGTTGTCCCCTCGCTCGATAGCACGGCGCGTGGCCGGTCTACGGGCATTTTGCCGCTATCTCAAGCATGAAGAGGTGCTGTCCGTTGATCCGTTAATGGACCTGCAGACTCCACGCCTGCCTCAGCGATTGCCGCATTTCCTGAGTGTCGATGAAGTCGACCGCTTGCTCCGCCAACCGCGTGTGGAGACGCCACGGGGCCGCCGGGATGCGGCGATGCTGGAAGCACTCTATGCCACGGGGCTGCGTGTATCGGAATTGGTGTCATTGCCGATGAGCGCCTTGCACCTGGCTGAAGGCTGGATCAAGGTGCGGGGAAAGGGCGGTAAAGAGCGTCTCATCCCTCTTGGAGAGCCGGCAGTGGCATGCATACGGGCGTATCTGGAGGGCGGGCGCGAGGAGCTCATGCGAGGAGAGCGCAGCCTGCATGTGTTCGTCAACGGGCGGGGCCGGGGCATGACTCGCCAGGGCTTCTGGAAGCTCCTACGCAGTTATGCCCGGAAGGCTGGCATTACCAAGCCCATGTCACCGCATACGCTACGCCATTCCTTCGCGACGCATCTTCTGGAGCAGGGGGCTGACCTCCGCTCCGTCCAGCAGATGCTTGGCCATAGCGACATTTCCACGACGCAAATCTATACTCATGTGCTTGAAGCGCGGCTGCGTTCAGCATATCAACGCTACCACCCGCGCGCGTAAGGCTGGAGGTTCGGTGTGGCGCTTCTTCGACCCATTAGTCCGCTGCCTGTTGAGTCCCGAGTAGACCAAGCCGAGGAGATGTTGCAGGATTTACAGTTCCCAGAGCAGCGTCTCGAGGCTATGAGTATCCTGCGTCAATTTGTGCGGGAGGCCACGCTCCGTGTGCGCGAGGCCCATCTGGCTGGGGCCAGTGGGGCTGAAACCGCCCGCCAACTGGCGGCGATGATCGATCAGGTCATCATTGAAAGTTATCACTTCCTGGCACGTAGTCCTTTATTTACAGCGTATCGGCGCCCCCTTCGAGTGGCCACGGTGGCCGTGGGAGGCTATGGGCGCGGTGATCTGAACCCCTGCTCGGACCTCGATATCGTCGTGCTACACCCCCCCCAAGAGGATGACCTCAGCACGCAATTTATGATCCAATTCACCCTTCTCCTCATGGACCTGCGGCTCGACGTCCGCTACAGCAATCGTTCCATCGCTAACTGCGTGCAGATGGCACGGCGTGATCTGTCGACGAAAACATCGTTCATCGAAGCCCGCCCGCTGGTCGGGGATGCCCAACTCCTCGATCAGTTCCGGCGCACGGTACAGCACGAACTGCTCGGGAAAGGGGTCGATCAGTTTATTCAGGCCAAGGCGGAGGAGCTCCAGCGGCGTCATGCCAAGTACTATGGCACAGTGAGCGTCTTGGAGCCCAATGTCAAGGAGAGCCCAGGGGGGCTGCGCGATTATCACACCGCCTTGTGGGTCGGGGCCACACGCGTTGGGGCACGGTCGTTGGATGACCTGGTGGCCGCGGGCATCATCGCGGCGGCAGAGCAACAGGCTGTGGCACAGGCCTATGAGTTTCTGCTGCGGGTACGCACGGATTTACATTTTTCCCAGCAGTGGAAAACCGATGTGTTGGCGATTGAGGTGCAGGCAGAGGCGGCTGCACGCCTCGGCTATGATGGCAACGGTACCGGCCTGCCGGTAGAGCGCTTCATGCGGCAGTATTATCGTCAGGCCCGTGTGATCTATTATTTGTGTGCCAGCGTGCTCAATCGCTGTCGGCCACACGAACGAGGGATTGGAAAAGTGCTTGAATATATGTCACGTAAAGAACTTGAGCATGGGTTCGTTCTCGCACGGGGCGAGATCACGGTCAAGGAACGCGGCAAAGATCCTTTCCAGGTGCGGCCTACCTTGCTGTTGGAGGCCTTCGCAGTGGCCCAGCAGGTGGGGGCAGGGCTCAGTGAGGACCTGAAGGTCCTCATCCGGACTCATCTCGGGGCGATCGACGATGCCTTTCGGGCCGACCGCCAGCACAGTCGGCTGTTCATGACCATCCTCAAGCACCCTAAGGCCTCCCGTGCCCTCCGCGCCATGCATGAGGTAGGGGTATTGAGCGCATACCTCCCTGAATTTGAGCCGATCACCGGCCTGGTGCACCATGATCTCTATCACAAATATACCGTCGACGAGCACACGTTGCGGGCAGTGGATTTCCTCGACGAGTTGCCCGATACTCCCGAAAAAGAGCTGCGCGAGTTCGCCAAGTTGTTCCAGAGCTTGCCCAATCCCGAGGTGTTGCGGCTGGCCTTGGTCTATCACGATGTGGGGAAGACCAAAGGCGTCGAGCATGTCGAGGAGAGTGCCGAATTGTTCCGCGCTGCCGCCCCGCGCCTAGGGCTCAGCGAAAAAAGCGCCGACCAGGTCGAGTTGCTGGTAAAAAACCATTTGCTCATGAATCATCTGGCCCAGCGCCGTGACATCACCGACCCTAAGATCGTGGCGGATTTCGCGGAAACCGTCCGCAACGTGGAGAATCTCAAGCTCCTGTGTATCCTTACCTACACCGACACGCGAGCGGTGGGACCAGATATCTGGACGGTATGGAAGGGGGCGCTGTTGTGGGAACTGTACATGCGTACCTATAAGCATTTCACTCAGGACGATGAGGTCGTGGTCACGGGAGAGGCCCTCATCGAACAAGTGAAAGGTGAAGTGCTATCGGGCTTATCCGGGCGCATCCCCGAGGTCACCGTCGATGCATTCTTCAAGGCCATGCCCTATAAATACATCGTGTCGACACCGGCCGAGACCATCGTGCAACATATCCAATTGGTGGAGAGTTTGCAGGGCGGTGCGCTCGCCACGAAGCATACCCACTACCATGACCTGGGGTACTCCGAACTACTGGTGTGTACGCCTAGCAAGCCCGGCAATTTTGCCAAAATCGCCGGGACGCTGGCGGCCAATCAGCTCAACATTTTGGGCGCACAAATCTATACCCACAATGATGGGCTGGCCCTGGACACGTTGCAGATCGAAAGCCTCGAAAAGAAGCCCATCTTGGACGAACGCCTGTGGCAGCGCCTGAATGACGAGCTCCTGGCGGTCTTGGCCGGAGGGCGAGAGGTCACCTATCGGCCGGGGCGGACGATTTTCGCCAGAAAAGAGCGGGCCGTGCCGGTCGCCACTATAGTCGAGGTCAACAATCGCATCTCCGACATGTATACGGTCATTGATGTGACGACCCAGGACCGCTTAGGCTTGCTATACCTGATCACGACGACGCTGTTTGAGATCGGGATAAACATTCACCTGGCTAAAGTCTCTACGGAGGCAACGCGAGCCATCGACGTATTCTACGTGACCGATCTCGTGGGCGAAAAGATCGTCGACGAACGGGCCATCGAGGAGATCCGCAGCCAGCTCCAGACTGCCCTTGACGTTGATGAGCGATGAGCAGTGGGTCGAATGGAAGGACTCAGGAACGCCTGGATTGACGCGCCACGAGGCCGTATGCGGGCGATGTGATCGCGCCTCGTAGATCTCGAGCATTGCATGCTAGATTTGTTCTGTGGTATGTTTGGGCGACGGTTTTGCCGCAACTTGCATTCAGATGGCATGGCAAAGGCGAAGGCCTGCCGCCACTTGCGCCAGTCGACCTGTCGAGGCGTCTCGGATCACCACGGGGATGGGTATTCCTGGTGCCGGACTGCATGGAGGTGCGTAAAGCAGCTTGGCTGAGATACTGAGCAAAGAGATCGAGCTGGAAGATACCACCCAACTGCCACAAATCTTCGGCATTAACGACGCGCATCTCAGACTCATCGGCAAAGGACTGCACGTCCGCCTGCAGGCTCGCGAACGTGGGCTGAGCATTCAGGGTGCAGCCGAGGCCGTGAGCAAGGCCGAGCAACTGTTGCAAGAGTTGTGTGAGCTGATGGCCAGTGGCTATGTCATTGACTCGCATGACTTGCGTCTGATGCTCCGCCTCTACGAAAGCTCGCCACATCCCGATATCCGCCATATCTTTTCTGATCGCATCCCCGTCCCATCCCGTCGTCGTTATGTGTCACCCAAGACTGAGGGGCAGAAGTTCTATGTGGATGCGATCCGCCATCATGACATCGTCTTTGCGATCGGCCCGGCAGGGACTGGCAAGACGTACCTGGCCATGGCCATGGCGGTTTCAAGTTTGTTCCATAAGGAGATTGAGCGCATCATTCTGGCACGGCCGGCCGTCGAAGCGGGTGAGAAGCTCGGCTTTCTGCCAGGCGACCTGCAAGAGAAGGTGAACCCGTATCTGCGGCCGCTCTACGATGCGCTCTACGACACGATGGAGTTTGAACGAGCGCAAAAGTTGATGGAGCGGGGCACCATTGAAATCGCCCCGCTGGCCTATATGCGCGGTCGCACCCTGAACGATTCGTTCATTATTCTGGATGAGGCTCAGAACACGACCTCTGAGCAAATGAAGATGTTCCTCACACGTCTGGGATATAATTCCAAAGCGGTCATTACGGGTGATGTCACCCAGGTGGATCTCGCCCCCGGCAAGGTCTCGGGATTGGTCGAGGTGCAAGACGTTCTGCGCGGTATCGAGGGTATTCGCTTCGTGTACTTTACTGAGCGGGATGTCGTCCGCCACGAACTGGTCCAGCAGATCATTCGCGCCTATGAGACCTTTCAGCCACGGGCTGAGCGTCGTGGTGAGGGCCACGGAGGGGGAACGCCGTCCGATGGAACGGGAACGTAAGGGACGAGCACGGCCAGAACGGGGCGTGCGGCCGCTGTTGACGAAGCTTGGTGTGGTCAACGTATCGAAGTCCGGTGGCATGAGGATCGCTTGGCGCGAGATCGGGATCACCGCGCTACTGGTAGCGACCTTGACAGTGCTGTTGTTACCGCGTTTGCAGTTGCAAACGCGGACCTTAGCAGTTGGGGATATCGCGCCCGCCGACGTTAAAGCCCATACCGACTTCCTGCTCGAAGATGAGGTGTCAGCCCAAAAGAAGCGCAATGAGGCTGAAGAGCGGGTGTTGCCACGCTACGATTTTGACCAGCATGCTCTCGAGGCCATTGACCAGCGTTTGAAATGGGCAATGCAGACCATCGAGTCGGCCTATCAGGGGCGTCCCCCCGAACTTGCAGGGACCCTCCAGGAGGCGCGTTCGGCTCCCCTGACGCCCGAAGAAGCAGCACGCGGCCAGGCCCTGTCGGGCGTCCAGACGGTGATGAGTCGGGAAGTGGTCACGAGGAGTCCATTTTTCGCAGAGCGCGAGCAAGAGTTTCGCCGCATTTTGGGTATCGAGTTGGATGCGGCAACGCTGGCGTCGCTTCGTCAGCTGCAGTACACGCCTCGACTGCGTCAGGGTATCATCGATGCCTTGGCGGCGGTGATGCAGCGGGGTGTCGTCAGCCGTCACGGTCTCTTCGCGGGACATCGGGAGCGGGGGATTGTGTTTCGTGATGTCCGTACAGGGCAGGAACTCAACATCCCAGACACCAGCATGATCTTAGAGCTGGACGAGGCCGCCGCGGCCTTGACCGCCAACGTGTTAGCCGAAAACTCCCCGTATCCCCTGGAGCTGCAACCAGTCATTGCTAACATCTCCCGGCGACTGCTGTTGCCAAACCTGACATTCAACCAAGAGGAGACCGAGGCCCGGAAGAAACAGGCGCTGGAGGCGGTGAAACCTGTGTTCTTCCAAGTCAAGCGTGGCGAAATGATTATCCGCGAAGGCGAACGGGTGCGCGCAGAGCATATTCCCAGACTTCGCGCGTTGGCCTCGGGTAAACGGAGCGGCGACCCGGTTTCTGCAGTGGTAGGCACGACGATCTTCGTCGCGGTCGTGGTCATTTTTGGGTTGCTCTACTTACGTCAATTGGGATCGCGTGTGTCGTGGGATTCGCAATCGCTGCTGCTGTTGGCAGTCCTGCTGGCGGGCAATATTTTAGGTGTGCGGGCGTTTATGGTGGTCGCCCAAGCGCTCGTGGAAAGCTTCCCGGTCATGGAGAGTGGGGTCTTTCTCTACGCGCTGCCCGTGACGGTGGGAGGCATACTCGTAGCCATTTTCTTTGACTTCTCCGTGGGGGTGTTGTTCGCTCTGATGACCAGTTTGCTGATCGGCATCCTGGTGCGCGACAACCTGGCGATGGCAGTGCTGGCGTTGGTGGGCAATTTGGTCGCGACTTTCCGTGTGCAGCAATATCGGCAGCGCTCATCTATCCTGGTAACCGGGCTGTTTATCGGCCTGGCGAACATCTTGACGCTGATGGCCTTTGGGTTGATGAGCGCCAACCTGTTTACCTGGCCGCGGGCCCATGAAGCGTTGTGTGGTCTACTGGGGGGGCTGCTGGCAGCGGTTGTCGTCTCAGCGGTGCTGCCGCTGTTAGAGTCGATGTTCAAATGCACCACGGACATCAAGCTCCTGGAGTTGGCAAGCTTGAATCATCCGTTGTTACGACAACTCATCATGCAGGCACCAGGTACCTATCATCACAGCATGTTGGTGGGGACTTTGGCTGAGGCCGCGGCTGAGGCCATTGGGGCCAACGCCCTGCTGGCCCGCGTCGGTAGTTATTACCACGACATCGGCAAGATGCTGACCCCTGAATACTTCGTGGAGAATCAGGCGGGACGTGGCAATAAACACGACCGCTTGTCCCCGAGTATGAGTGCCTTGATCATTATGGCTCATGTCAAGGACGGTATCAAACTGGCCAAGGAATACAAGCTACCACAGCGCATCATCGACATGATTCCCCAGCACCATGGCACCAATCTCATCTCCTATTTTTACAATAAAGCGAAGGAGCAGGAAGATCCTGCCGTGCAGCAGATCCACGAAGAAGATTATCGTTATCCAGGCCCTAAGCCGCAGACGCGTGAGGCGGCCATCGTAATGCTTGCCGACAAAGTCGAAGCGGCATCGCGTGTGCTGACGGAACCGACGTCACAGCGCATCAACGGGCTGGTGCAACGTATTACGAGCAGTATCTTCATGGATGGCCAACTCGATGAGTGCGACCTGACGCTGCGCGATTTACAAAGGATCAGCGATGCCTTCGGACGCACCCTGATCGCCATCTACCATCATCGTGTCGAATATCCATCGGTCGAATCGGAAGAAGTCAAGCGTCGTACGCGAAGCACCAATGGCCATCAGTTGTCGGAACCACCAAAAGATCATCCCGATCGATACCCGGATGCTCCGAAAGGCGCTGCTGAGGCTGCTCGCGGCTCTTGACTGTCAGAGCTGTGATCTGGCTGTGCTCATCATCGATGATGCCAGGATGCGCCGGCTGAACGCCCGCTATCGCGGTATCGATCGTCCCACCGATGTGCTGGCCTTTGCGATGCGTGAAGGGCCTTTTGCTGGCCTTCACCCAGAGGTGTTGGGGGATGTAGTGCTCTCCGCCGAGACCGCTCTTCGCCAGGCACGTGCCCGTCGCCACTCACTCGCCGCAGAGTTGACGCACCTGCTCATCCATGGTACGCTGCATTTACTCGGTTACGACCATGAAGTCTCCCCTGCTGACGCGAGGCTAATGCGCGCTAAAGAACGTAAACTGTGGAGGCTGGTCAAACCTTTGCTGCACCTTCCTCCCAAATGCCAGCCTTCAGGCTCCGATCGCCAATGCCCTTGCCTCATGCGGAGTTCGTCCCCTTGTTAATGCCCGCGCCCTAATGTCGGCTCAGTCAGAAGGGGCCGACGCAGACGCCCGGAGCTGTATAGCTTGCTGCCTCGGTCGTGTCTCCTACGAATGACCGTGCCTAAACGTGCCGGCATGCCCGCTGGCAAGAGGCTGGAGGACCTGTGGCGCTCATCGTTTTCGTGCTCGGGGTAATCGCTGGTATGGCGGTGTTGATTTTTGCGTTTGAGAACCAGGAACCGGTGGCGCTGCGCTATTTATACACCTGGCAGACACCACCGCTGCCTCTGTTTGCAATCATCATGGTTGCCGTGGGGGCTGGGTTCGTGATCGCTAGCTTGTTTGGCCTGGCGGCATACCTCCGCGAGCGCAGGATCATTCGCCAGCAGCGACGCACCATTGCCAACTTAGACGCCGAGTTACACACCCTACGCACCCTTCCCCTCGACGTTCCCTCAGAACCCGGGGGTGGCCGGCAAGGCTCCGACACACCTGTCTCGGCCACTGGTGAGCTGCCACGACCGTGAATCTCTGGGGGAGTCTGTCGCAGGAACTCGTCACGCTATTGGTCCTCATCCTGGCCGTGGTTTCGCTAGGCTTGGCAATCTTCCTGGTAGCGCGGCCTCGTCGCCTGCGTCAAATAATGACCTCCCAAGCGTTCGAGCGTGGCTTTGATCTGCTGCTCGATGGGCGCTGGCAGGACGCAGCTGAGCTATTGACAGCGGAGGTTACAACCGATCCGAACCGGACTGTGGAATATCTTGAGCTCGGCAAATTGTTTCGGCGACAAGGGCAACCAGGGCGGGCCGCGCGGCTGTTCGAGCACCTCAGAGCCCGCCCAGAGATCGATCGCCGCACGAACATCATGGCCCAATACGAACTAGCCCTCTCCTATCGTGCGTTAGGGTGGTATGAACCAGCCGTCGCGCTTCTTGAGCAGTTGCTCATAGCCGAGCCTGTTCCTCCGGACACTCGGCAAGAACTCCGACGCCTGCATGAGGACAGGGGACGCTGGGAGCAAGCAGCGGCACTCGAAATGCTGCGCTTGAAGTGGGGTGAAACCCAGGACCGTCGGACGCTGGCAGCGTTGCTAACGCAGCAAGGAAAAGTCGCTTGGGCAGCGGATCGTCTACCGGAGAGCGCCGCGCACCTGCGTGCCGCGCTGGCGCTGGACCAGGACTGCACTGAAGCAGCGATCTACCTCGGCCGCGTGCTGCTGCGACAAGGCAAATTGTCGCAAGCCTTCCGCCTCTGGGAAGGGCTGGCGGAAGCCAGGCCGGAGTGGCTGTTTCTGGCCTTCCGGGATATGCAGGCGGCCTTTCGACACCGAAGGAACGAGGCGGGCTGGGAGAGCTTCCTGCGCACCTTTACGAAGCGTCATCCCGGTGATCCCGTGGGCCATCTCGCCCTGGCCGAATGGTATGCTTCGCGTGGCCAAACACAAGAGGCAATCCACTGCCTGCGCCAGGTCGTAGAGATCGACCCCGCCTGTCGGGAGGCCCATGTAGGCCTATTGTCTCTGTATCGTGAGCAAGACGTCCCCAACGAGGTGCTTGATAGTTATGAGCGACTTGCCCAACACACCAGCTGGCCCTCTGGTGGCCGCTTCCGTTGCCATAGCTGCGGTCACGTGGCCTATGAGCTATACTGGCGATGCCCGGCATGTCATGTCTGGGCCACGCCTGAGCGTCTCCTCCCACAGCTCAGCGCGATGCCGCTAGCGGTGGGGAAAATCACCTCACCACTCAGTCATGCCGATGTCGACGTCCCTGCTCCAATTGTGGTGACGCGTGATATACCCGTTCAATCAAGGTCAGAGCGATGAAGTGGAGCCTCCCAGATGGCCGCTGATTCCCCTATGATGCAGCAGTATCGGCAACTGAAACGGCAATACGCAGACGCCATCCTCCTCTTCAGAATGGGCGATTTCTATGAGATGTTCTTCGAGGATGCCTGTGTGGCGGCGCCGATCCTCGAGATCGCCTTGACCGCACGCGATAAGTCACAGCCTCATCCTGTCCCGATGTGTGGCGTGCCCTACCATGCAGTGGATAGTTATATTGCCCGTCTCCTCAAACGCGGCATGAAAGTCGCGATTTGCGAGCAGCTGGAGGACCCTAAGGCGGCCTCAGGATTGGTGAAGCGCGACGTGGTTCGGGTAGTGACACCAGGTGCTATCATGCAGCCGACAGCGTTGATCGGCAAAGAAAACAATTTCCTCGCCGGGTTATGTGGAGCGCATGAGGAGCTAGGATTGGCATGGGTCGATGTGTCCACGGGCGAGTTCAGGCTCACCGAATTCACCGGTGAACAGGCCAACCGTCGAGTGGCTGATGAACTGCAGCGGCTATTGCCGCGCGAACTGCTCGTGCCGGCTTCTTGGGGCCCTCAGGCGACGGCCTTGCCCGGCATTGAGGTCCCACCATGGCAGGTCACACCCCGCGACGACTGGCGCTTTGATGGCGAGCTGGCCTACCAGCGCCTGACACAACACTTCGGCACCCAATCGCTACAAGGGTTTGGATGCGAGGCAGCGACCTTAGCCGTGACAGCGGCCGGCGTGGTTCTTGAGTATCTCCAGGAGACACAGCGTTCGGCCTTGACCCATATCCAGGGATTGTCGCGCTACTATGTCGATGATTTTATGGCCCTGGATGCCACCACCCAGCGTCACCTGGAGTTGGTGCGCAGCGCAGTGGACGCCACGCGGGATGGAACGGTGCTAGAGCTCCTGGATCAGACGGTGACTGCGATGGGGGGGCGTCTGCTCCGACGCTGGCTCCTCGAGCCTTTGCTGCAGGTGGAGGCTATTCAGCAACGACAGGCCGCAGTGGCGGCGCTGGTGGAAGGCTGGATGGTACGTGAGGAGGCACGTGAACTGCTGCGAGAGATCGCTGATATCGAGCGCATCGTCGGGCGGGTAAACTTGGGGCTCGCTTCTCCGCGCGACCTGTGGGCCCTCCGACAATCGCTGCAGTCCCTACCCCGTGTGGTCGAGGTGATCACGGGGCTGCACGCCGATGCTCTGCAGCCGTATGTGCACGACTGGGAGATGCTGTCAGATGTCTATGAAGTTCTGGCCCATGCCTTGAGCGACGAGGCGGCGCATGCCACGCAGGTAGGCGATGTCTTTCAGCCTGGCTTCCATGCCGAACTGGACGAACTGCGGCAATTGCGTACCGATAGTCGAGGTTTTCTAGCCGCTCTCGAGGCGAAAGAACGGGAACGGACCGGCATCCCAGGGCTACGACTGCACTACAATCGGGTCTTTGGCTATTATATCGAAGTCTCCAAGCGGGCGCTGCACCTGGTCCCCCCCCAGTATGAACGCCGTCAGACCTTAGTCAATGCCGAACGCTTTATCACGGCAGAGCTAAAAGTGCATGAAGAGCGCATCCTGGGGGCAGAGGAGCGCATCGCCACGTTGGCACAGGAACTGTTTCAGGCCTTACAAGGCAAGGTTGCACGGGAAACCCGTCGCCTGCAGGCCATGTCCCGGACTATCGCCGCTGTGGATGTGCTGATGAGCTTCGCCGTCGTGGCTCAGCGCCACGGCTATACTCATCCAGAGATGGATGCAAGCGAGGTAATCGACATCAAGGCCGGACGCCATCCAATCCTGGAACGGAGTGGCGACGGGAGGGGATTTATCCCCAACGATACGTACCTCGATCGATCGGAGCAGCGGGTGTTGGTCCTCACTGGGCCAAACATGGCCGGCAAGTCGACCTACCTACGTCAGGTGGCGCTGATCGTGTTATTGGCACAAATCGGTAGCTTTGTGCCAGCCGAGCGGGCTCGCATTGGGGTGGTGGACCGCATCTTCACGCGCATCGGCGCGCAAGATCACCTACAACGTGGCCATAGCACCTTCATGGTGGAGATGCACGAAACCGCCAATATCCTGCACAATGCAACATCGCGCAGCCTGTTGATCCTGGATGAAATTGGTCGGGGTACCAGTACCTACGATGGGCTCAGCATCGCCTGGGCGGTGATCGAGCATATCACCTGCGCCGTACGGGCTCGCACCTTGTGCGCCACGCACTACCACGAGCTGGCCGAATTGGAGGTGCTGCATCCCGGCGTCAAGAACTACCATGTGGCGGTGCGAGAGACGCCTGACGGCATCGCATTCCTGCGGGTACTTCTGCCAGGCAGCGTGAACCGTAGCTACGGCATTCAGGTGGCGCGTCTGGCGGGATTACCCGCTGCCGTTGTCGAACGCGCGAGTCAGGTGCTCGACCAGTTAACGAAGCGGGGTACCCTTCCCCCGCGTGGGAGGCGCCGCGGTAGCGTACACATACTAGCAGGGTCTAGCGCACAGCTGCCGCTGTTTGAGATGCAGGGCCACTCGATTATCGACCAACTCAGGAGCCTCGATATCACACGAGTGACTCCCATCGAGGCTCTGACCACGCTGCATCGATGGCAGGAGATGATCAACAACCCTGGGTCCTGAGCTGCGGGCACGGGCGATACCCTGCCTGCGCCGTAGCACTCACGACTCAGAGCTGGAAAGGAGAGATGTATGAAAGCTCTTGTAACGGGAGGCGCGGGATTCATTGGCTCGCACGTGACCGATCGGCTCATCGACTCCGGGGTAGAAGTGGTGGTGCTGGACGACCTATCCTCCGGGAAGCGTGAGTCAATACACCCCAGGGCCCGGCTGTGCGAAGCGGACATCGGCGAGGATGGCATCCGCGCACTCCTGGAACAGGAGCGCTTCGATTGCATCGTTCATCATGCGGCCCAGATGAATGTCCGGCGCTCGGTGGATGATCCGATCTTCGACGCCCGTGTGAACATACTCGGCTCATTAAATCTCCTGCAGGCAGCGGTGGCGACTCGTGTTAAGAAATTTGTCTTCGCCTCGACGGGCGGAGCAATCTATGGTGAGCAACTCACCTTCCCAGCTGATGAAACGCACCAGACCTTCCCGATGAGTCCCTACGGCATTGCGAAGTTGGCGGTGGAGAAATATCTCGCCTTTTTTGAAGCGGTCCACGGCCTGTCCTATACCGTGTTGCGCTATGCCAATGTGTATGGTCCACGGCAAGATCCCCATGGAGAAGCCGGTGTGGTGGCGATATTCAGCCAGCACCTGCTCGCCCATGAACCGGTAATGATCAACGGTGATGGCGAACAAACCCGCGACTTCGTCTATGTCGAAGATGTCGTACGGGCGAATGCGCTGGCGGTGACTACCGATCTGCGCGGCACATATAATGTCGGCACCGGCATCGAGACCTCGGTGAACGTCCTCTACACCCATGTCGCCAAACACGCTCGCTCCACGCAGGTGCCCGAGCATGGGCCTCCCAAGGCTGGGGAACAGCAGCGCAGTGTTCTCGACTATCGCAAGCTCCAAGCCGCCACCAACTGGACGCCGACTGTCTTACTGGACGAGGGGTTACAGCGTACGGTTGCCTTCTTCGCCGAGTCAGGGTTACGACGAAAAACCACTTGATTTGACATCAGGCATTAGGTATGTTACAGGCCAGCGAATTTGGCTCGCGGGCGCCTCCCGCGTGATGCTAGCACGGGGGAGGGAGAGGCAAGGGGCGCTATGAGCCCCAGCTCATAGCCTATACAAGCTTTGCCAAGAGGTGAGACGCGGCTACCAAAGGGAAAGCAGGCGCGTGGCAGTACCTGCCCCAGACCTTCGTCGACCGAGGTTTGGGAGAGCGGAGTCACGATGATCCGAATCCTCCTCCGCTGTTTCAGCGTCCTCCTTCCCAGTTGGGCGCTGCTTATGTCCCCCGCCTGGGGTCAGCAGCATCGGCCGCTGCTGCATGAGCTGTTGCTGACGCACACCGATTACGAGGTGCTTCTGCACATCGACTTAGAGGGAGGATTTCGGCAAGAGATCCTGGATGCCATCGAAACTGGGATCCCGATCACGATCACCTATTATATGAAGTTGTATCGCAAACGGGGTTTGTGGTTCGATGAAGAGGTCCTTTCGAAGACTATCCAACATATGGTGAAATACGATGCTTTGAAGAAACAATACCGCATTAGTGAAATCAATGGACTGTTCTCCAGCATCAAGGTGACCAAACACGAGCCTACAATGGTGCGCTGGATGAGCGCGATCGAGGGACAGCCGCTGATCCCTTTTCATCTCCTACAGCCCGGCGAGGAATATTATGTGAAGGCGATGGCTGATTTGAAGGCGGCGAAGTCACCCTTTCCGCTCAGTCACATTCCGTTTCTCGCCAGTCTTTGGGACACGGGAACGCCCTGGACTGCGTCGAGTCCTTTCACCATCAGCTCCCCCCCTCACAACGCTAGGGATCTGTGGATTGCAAGCAGCCCCACCACTGAGGAGGTGCGGTGTGTCGAGACGGGTATCATGCCCCCGCTGCCAGGACCTAGCATGCCTGTAAGGATCTCGCATGCGCCATCCTAATGATTACCCACGCGTCGATGGGACAGACATCCCCCCTCTGGAGCAGCGTCGCCGCCGCCTGCGAAATTTCTGGACCTTCTTGGGGGTAACTTGCCTGCTCATCTTGCTGACAGGGGCGGAATTATATGTTCAGGGGCTCCATCACGTCCTGCCCGTGGCCAACAATATCGTGATCTTCGCCGTCGTCAATCTCAACATTATATTATTGCTGGCGTTAGTGCTTCTAGTCCTGCGCAACCTGGTCAAGCTCTACTATGAGCGGCGTGGGAAGATCATTGGGTCCCGGTTTCGGACGAAGCTGGTGATCGCGTTTTTCGGTCTGTCTCTGACCCCGTGCGTGCTCTTAGTGCTAGTGGCGAGTGGCTTGATCACCAAAAGCATCAATAACTGGTTTAATGTGAGTATCGAGCGTTCGCTGGAAGATTCGCTCGAAGTGTCGCGCAATTATTACCGCCTGATCGAGCAGGATGCGCTGCATTTCGGCGAGCAACTCCGCACCGTGCTTCTAGGGAAGGACCTGTTACGGAGCGACCGAGCGCCGGCGCTGGCGAAGGTGTTAGAGGAGAAGCGCCGGGAGTATCAATTGAGCGCGCTCCAGGTCTTCGGCGCCAATCTACAGGAACTGGCCGCTGCCGGGGGGCAAGTGGGGGGTGAACGACTGACCGCCACTCAGGCCGAACTGCTCCGCCGCCGCTCGATTGACGCCAGCACAGAAATCCAATCCGTCGGTAGGGGAGAGGTGATTCGCGGCATTGTCCCCATCCTGTCGCAGGGCGGAGGGCCCCCCCTGGCCTGGATTGTGCTGACATATCATGTACCGGAGAGCTTGGTGGCCAAGATGGGGGACATCGCCGAGGCTTTTGAGCAATACAAACAGTTAAAAATCCTCAAGACCCCGATCAAAACCAGCTATCTCATCACACTCCTGATGGTGGCATTGCTGGTGATCTTTTGCGCCATTTGGTTTGGCCTCTACCTGGCGAAGGGTATCACAGTGCCCATTCAACATTTAGTTGAAGGGACACGTGCGGTGGCAGATGGCAACCTCGATTTCCGCGTCACTGCTACCAGCGACGATGAAATCGGCTGGCTAGTGCATTCCTTTAACCAAATGACCGACGATTTGCGCGCCGGCAAGAGGGCCCTTGAACAGGCCAATGCTGAGCTCAAGGAGAGCAACCAGGAGCTGGAGGCACGCCGTCACTACATGGCGACCGTCCTCGAAAATGTGGCGGCGGGCGTGCTGTCACTCGATAAGCACGGCCGGGTGTCGACGATGAATCGCTCAGCGCAGGTGATGCTTGGCATCGATGCCCAGGCGGCCCTCGGGCGAGTGTATCGGCATGTGTTCAGCGCCGCCCATCTGGATTCGATTCGCGGGCTCATGAAACGCATGGCGAGCGGCCGCCGTGAGAGCATCGCGGACCAAATTCAGTTGCTCGTGGGGGGGCGCGTGTTGACCTTGCTGGTGAATATCTCCTTACTGCGAGACAGCGATAGCCACTACCTCGGGATGGTGTTGGTGTTCGATGATTTGACCGAATTGATACGCGTACAGAAACTCGCGGCCTGGCGTGATGTCGCCCAGGGAATCGCCCATGAGATCAAGAACCCCTTGACTCCCATCCAGCTCTCGGCGCAGCGGTTACGACGGAAGTATCGCGAGCACTCAGGCGATTTCGATGAGGTCTTCGACGAATGTACCCATACCATTATCACCCAGGTGGAAGGCCTCAAGGGCTTGCTCGACGAGTTTTCAGCCTTCGCGCGCATGCCAGAGTCAAATCCGACTCCAACAGAGTTGCAACCACTCATGGAGGAAGTGCTACAATTATATCGCGGGGCTCACCGTAACATTGAGCTGGCGTTATCCTGTGACCCTACCGTCGCCAAGGTCAACGTGGATGGGGAGCAAATGAAGCGGGTGCTGATCAATTTGGTGGAAAACGCGATCGAGGCCATGCATGGCCAGGGGCGGGTAGACATTATTACCAACCTCGATGGGCGTCATCAACGCGTAGGCATTGAAGTGCGTGATACCGGTGCGGGTATTCCGCCCCAGGTCCGCGACAAGCTGTTTTTACCATATTTCACCACGAAAAAGGGAGGCTCAGGCCTGGGACTGGCGATTGTCAATCGCATCGTCGCCGACCACGGTGGGCATATCTCCGTCCGCGATAACACCCCGTGCGGTAGCATCTTCGCAATCGAACTACCGGTCGTGTGAGGACCATCGAAGAAAGGACAAGCATGGCCAAGGGGCGTATTTTGATCGTGGATGACGAAGCCAGTATCGTGCGCTCACTGGAAGGGATTTTGGATGACGAAGGGTTTGACGTGGTTCAGGCCCGCGATGGTGAGGCCGCGCTCGCGCTCCTGCAAGCGCACCCCTGTGATCTCGTGCTGCTCGACCTGTGGATGCCGGGGATCGATGGGATTCAGACGTTGCAGCGGCTGAAAGCCATGCAGACGAATGTGTGCATCATCGTCATGTCGGGGCATGGCAATATCGAGACTGCCGTCAAAGCCACCAGGCTGGGGGCTTTCGATTATCTGGAAAAACCGTTGTCATTGGATAACGTGCTGAGCTCAGTCAATGCCGCCGTTGATCATCTCAGGAAGACCCGTGATCATCACTGGGTGGAAGTGGTGCGGGCGGCTGCGGAGCCTCTCATTGGGGTCAGCAGTGCATTGCAAGCACTACGCACCCAGATCGACGCGGTAACGCAGCACGAAACGCCGCTGTTAATCGTCGGTGAGCCGGGGAGCGGCAAAGAATTTCTGGCTCGGCTGATACACCATCGGCAGTATCCCCGAGCTCCGCTGGTGCGACTCCACTGCGGCGCGGTATCGGACCATGAGTTAGAGCAGGTATGCGGTGATGGGAACAGCCTGTCTACGCTTCTAGAGGACACGGATGACACCGATCTCGACTACGACATCGGGGCGGGAACGCTGTATCTGGATGGACTGGAAAGGCTTTCGACGCCAGCGCGGCATGCCTTAACCAGGCTCATGAGCGCCGGTAGGTCCCACGCATGGCGCGACGGGGCAGCGCTGCGGATGCGCCTCATCGCGGCAACGCTTCCAAGTGCTTGGTGGGAGTCCGGGATCGGGGATCTGCCAGCAGACCTGCAACGGGTGTTTCCCACCTCACCCCTGAGGACGATCCCTCTGCGCCACCGTGTTGAGGATATTCCCCTCCTGGCGGAATATTACTTGCGTTGCTTGGCGCGCAAATATGGCTCGATTCCCAAAGAATTACACCCTGAGGCGCTCCAAGCCATGATGGGGTACGATTGGCCCGGCAATGTCAACGAGCTGAAGGTGACGCTGGAGCGCGGCGTGTTGACGACGCCTTCGGGGATCATCGGGGTAGAACATCTGCCGCATCATGTGATTGAACCGGCGGGCACTTCCAGCAACGTCTCTTCCGGGGGCACCTATGCGTCGTTGAAAGAGGCTAGACGGGCTTGGGAGCGGCAGTATCTGGTGGCGCAGCTCCGCAAGTATCGCGGGAATGCTGCGCACACGGCACAAGCGCTGCAGCTGAACGAACGGAGCCTGCAACGCCGACTACAGGTATTGGGTATCACGAGGAGCGAACCGCCTCGCCGGTCGACGATGCCGCAACGGACGTTGCAGCGGAGCGTGGTGATCCATGGACAAGGCCTCCAATCTGGCGTCAAGACGGGCATGATTCTCTCGCCGCTGCCGATGAACAGTGGCATCCTCTTCGGCGACATTGCAACAGGGGAAACCATCCCGGCCGCGGCGGCGCATGTGGAGTCGACAGGCTATGCGACGACCCTCCGCCGTGGCGTGGTAACAGCACGGACCGTCGAGCACATCATGGCGGCGCTGCATATGTACCGCCTGACCAACGTTCTGGTGAAGATCGGTGGCGAGGTCCCGTTTATGGACGGCTCGGCACAAGATTTTTGCCAATTGATCGAAGCGGCTGGGGTGGAAGAGCAAGCGGCGGAAGCCCCGATGTTGAAGATTTGTCAGCGTCACGTGTGGGGACAGGAGGAGCCGGACCAAAAACATTTCGTCATTGAGCCCGCTTCACACCTGACGATTACCTATCATCTGCACTACCCACCGCCGATCGGACGCCAACAGTATACCTTCGTCGCGGACAGTCCCGAGCATTTCAAAGCGACGATCGCACCCGCACGCACGTTCGGTTTCGTCAAAGAGATCGAACACTTGCATGCGCTTGGCATGGCCAACGGCGGGCGCCTGACGAACGTCATCTTGGTGGACGAGTCACGCATCATCAACACCGAGTTGCGCTTTCCTGATGAATTCGTGCGACATAAGGTTCTCGACCTTCTGGGAGATTTGTACTTAACTGGCAAGTTCGTGCAGGGTAAGATCACTGCCTATCTGACCGGGCATACCGAGAATCTAGGCGCTCGTCAAATTCCTCCTGTCCATGTCGGATGAGGCCTAGCATGGGACGCCAGGAGGCCGGCTATCAGCGGTTCGGACTGGTGGGTGTATGGACGCTTTGGATACTGCAACTAGGGCTGTGCCCTGCTGTTGTGACCGAAGCAGGCCAGGCCTTAGGGCCCGACACTGTGGTGGCACGTGTGCAAAGCCGGTATGAGCGCACGACGCACTTGCAGGCCACGGTTCCGACAGGAAACCCGCGTACCTGGCTTTGATCAAGTCCAGACCGGGGAAGGGCGGGTATGGATCCTGAAACCAGGGATGATGCGCTGGGATTACACCAAGCCAGAGCGCCAAACCATCATTGCCAACAGCGATACGCTGTGGGTCTATCTTCCCGATGATCGGCAAGTGATTCGCGACCACATCAACCACTCGCTGGGAACACGCACGCCCGCCCTCTTCCTGGCAGGGCAGGCTAGGCTCACTGACTTGTTCACGGTGACGGGGATGACGAGCCAAGGCCCTGGCGAAGGCGACTTGCTTCAGCTAGAATTAGCTCCAAGAGGTGAGACTTTACCCTATACTCGCGTGTCTCTCGGGATCGATCCCAGCTCCTATCTGGTGATGGTGGTACGGGTGGTCGACGCCGCGGGAAACATGACCGCTATGTGGTTCTCCGAAATCGATACGGAGGGGGCTGTTGCGCCCTCGTTATTTCAATTTCAAGTTCCACCGGGGGTAGAGGTCATGGCGCCACCTGTGTTCCCCGGGCCACGCTAATCAAGTGGGAGGCGAGTGTGGAAAATTTGCAAATGGTGGAGATCATCCTTAAGGTTGCGGCGGCGTTCTGTCTGCTCATTGTGATCCATGAGCTCGGGCATTTTCTGGTCGCGAAATATCTCGGGATCGGAGTGGAGCGTTTTTCGATCGGCTTCGGGCCGAAGCTTGTGAGCTTCCGCCGGGGAGAGACCGAGTACATGTTGTCTGTGATTCCTCTAGGCGGCTACGTCAAGCTCATTGGGGACGACCCGCGCGGTGCCGATGGTGATCATCCGCGAGCCTTTCTCAACAAGCCAATCAGCCACCGGATTGCTGTAGTAGCTGCGGGCCCGCTGGCGAACTTTACCTTGGCGGTGGTGATCTTAGCAGGTGTGCACTGGGTGGGTGTCCCCACGCCACAGATTTCTGAGCTCCCGGAGGTCGGAGAGGTCGTGGCCGGTTCCCCTGCGCAGCAGGCCGGTTTACAACCAGGAGACCGCATTTTGATGGTGAATGGCACGCCTGTCGGGCAGTGGGCGGATCTGGTACAGACCATCCACCGGCATATCAATACCCCTCTGCAGCTTAGGGTACAGCGGGGCGCAGAAAGCTTTGACGTGACGGTGACCCCCAAAGCCGGCAAGATCATCAAAGACTTGGAAGAGGTAGAGGTGGGGCTGATCGGCGTGGCGCCTCACGTCGACTTCACGGTGACGCGCTATTCTCCACCTGTCGCACTGTGGAAAGGTGTGGAGAAAACCTGGGAGCTCAGCACCCTGACTGTGGTGTCGCTGGTCAAAATGGTGCAAGGAAAGATTTCCCCCAAACATCTTGCCGGCCCCGTCGGGATTTTTCAGATGGCCGGGCAACAGGCGAAAGTCGGGCTGCTACCGCTGGTCTCGCTGATGGCTGTGCTCAGCATCAGTTTAGGAATTCTTAACCTCTTTCCCATCCCGGTGCTCGATGGCGGACATATTCTGTTCTTCGCCCTAGAAGGCCTGTGGGGACAGCCCATTAGTCCTCGCAAGCAAGAGATCGCCACACAGGTCGGTTTATTCCTGCTCGTGGCGCTGATGTTGACCGCCTTTTATAATGATTTGCTGCGCATTTTTGCCAACTAGCCTCGCCTGAGGGCCGCCGATGAAACGATCCCAGCTCTTCCTGCCCACGATGAAAGACATCCCAGCGGAAGCTGAGGTCATCAGCCATCAACTGATGCTTCGGGCTGGACTCATCCGCCGGGTCGCTGCCGGTGTTTATTCCTATCTACCGTTAGGGCACCGGGTCATGCAAAAGGTCTCGCAGATCGTTCGCGAAGAGATGAACCGTGCCGGGGCGCAAGAACTACTGCTGCCGGCCGTGCAGCCAGCGGAGCTATGGCAGGAGAGCGGGCGTTGGGAGCTCATGGGCAAGGAGATGATGCGGCTGAAGGATCGCCACGAGCGCGACTTTTGCTTGGGACCGACCCATGAGGAAGTGATCACCGATCTGGTGCGACGGGAAATCCGCTCCTACCGCCAACTGCCGCTCATGCTCTACCAGATTCAAACGAAATTTCGCGATGAGATTCGACCTCGGTTCGGGCTGATGCGTGGCCGCGAGTTCGTCATGAAAGATGCCTATAGCTTTGACCGAGATGACGTCGGTGCCGATGCGAGCTATCGCAAGATGTATGATGCCTACGGCGCCATCTTCTCGCGCTGTGGCCTGCAATATTCGGCGGTCGAGGCCGAGTCGGGTGCCATCGGTGGCAGTTATTCACAGGAATTTATGGTGCTTGCCGACACTGGTGAGGATGCCATCGCCATCTGTGATGGTTGTCACTATGCGGCCAACGTCGAGCGGGCCGAAATCGCTGCCGCTGCGACACCTGAGTCAAGGGATGCGCTGAAACCGCTGACACCGGTGGAAACGCCCGGCAGAACCACCGTTGACGCGGTTGCGGCGTACCTCGGCGTGCCACGCCAGGCGATCGCCAAGACGCTCATCTACGAAGCCAATGGGCATGTGGTCGGGGTCATGGTACGAGGTGACCGACAGGTCAACGAGGCCAAGCTCGCCAAACACCTGCAGGGGGGCGGCATGCGTTTCGCCGACCGTGCCACCATTCAGCGCGTCACTGGGGGACCAGAGGGATTTTCGGGACCGGTCGGTCTCACCGGTGTGCCCATTTTGGCGGATCATGAGGTACGCGGCATGAACAATATCGTCGTCGGGGCAAATGCTGCGGACATGCATTACGCCAATGCCAATGAGGGGCGCGACTTCGGCGTCGATCACTACCTCGACGTGCGGCATGGTGAGCGAGGCTGATCCCTGCGCCCGGTGCGGAAAGCCGTTGCGGATTGTGCGCGGCATCGAGGTCGGGCATGTGTTTAAACTGGGTACCAAGTATAGCACGTCCATGGACGCCACCTATCTCGATGCCAATGGCAGGACGCACCCTATTGTCATGGGCTGCTATGGTATCGGTGTTGGCCGCACGGCGGCTGCGGCTGTCGAGCAGCATCATGATGCAGATGGCATCATCTGGCCCCTACCCATTGCACCGCTACACGTCATGGTCGTCCCAGCAAATATGACCGACAGTCGTAGTTGGGAGACAGCCCAGACGATCCATAACGCGCTTGAGGCTGCCGGTGTTGAAGTGTTACTCGATGATCGCGATGAACGCCCTGGAGTCAAATTTAAAGATGCGGATCTGATCGGCTTGCCCCTGCGGGTAACGATTGGCAAAGCCTTGGCGCAAGGGCAAGTGGAACTCATGGCTCGACGAACACGGCGTACCATCTTGGTCGGGGTTGACGAGGCGGTACCCCACCTGCGTCAGGTTGTGATGGGTGGGGAATCTGCTTTTCCAGAATTGTTTGTGTCTTGACGTGTTGCCATGGGTGTGCTAAGGTTTAGCGGTGTTGAATATACTCGTAGTGGTCTGACCAGAAGGGGGGTGTGCACCCCGGTTTAGCATACCTGCCACTGCACAGGCAATCGGGAGGCAGAAATGGGCGATGCGCCCATTTTTTTTTCGGTGGGATGGGCCATAGCCGCACACGTGATCGCTGGGGAGAACGCCACTGGTGGAGCGTGATGCCGCAATTGCAACTCTGCGACAGGCCGTTGAGTCCTTGCTGATGGCTGAAGGGATGGGTCTCGTTGACTTGCAATGGAGTCGGCGTGGGAAACGTTGGGTTCTGACTCTCTTTATCGAGCACGAGGGGGGGGTGACTCTCGACGATTGTGCCCGGATCAGTAGGCAGGTCGGGGAGCGCATCGAAGTCGACAACCTAATCGACCATGCTTATACGCTAGAAGTCTCCTCGCCAGGCCTTGACCGACCCTTGCGGACGTTGGCCGAGTTTGAACGTTTTCATGAGCATCTGGTACGGATCGTGACGACGATTCCGATTCAGGGTCGCTCGACAATTGTCGGCCGACTCAAAGGCGTCGAGGGAGAGAGCGTGTTGGTGGAAGCGAAGCGCCTTGGCACGGTGCCCATTCCCGTGACGCAGATCAAACACGCCAGACTCGAGATCGAGTTCTGATCACCTGGAGAGACGGTGGTGAATCAAGAGATTCTTCGTATAATTGAGCAAATCTCTCGGGAGAAAGGGATCGAGAAAGATGTCCTGCTCGCCGGTGTGGAAGCAGCGGTGCTCTCAGCCGCTAAACGCCGGTACGGCCCGGCTGAAAGCCTGCAGGCGCATTTTAATCCCCAATCCGGCATGCTCGAGCTGACAATCGCGAAGACCGTCGTGGAACAGCTTAAGGACCCTAAAGGCGAGATTGCATTTGAACACGCCAGGGCCTACGACCTGGAGGCGAAAGTTGGGGATGTGATGCAAATCCCTCTCGAAGTAGAGGGATTTGGGCGCATCGCGGCACAAACGGCGAAACAGGTGATCATCCAGAAGGTACGCGAAGCCGAGCGGGACATTATCTACAACGAGTACAAGGGGCGCGAGGGGGAGCTGGTCAACGGCATCATCCAACGCTTTGAGAAAGGGGATGTGATTCTTGACCTCGGTAAGACGGAGGCGCTCTTGCCGCGCAAGGAACAATCGACGCGCGAAGCTTTCCAGCGCGGCGAACGAGTGCGGGCCTATATTCTCGAAGTCCGCAAAGGCACCAGCGGTCCCCAAATCATCGCCTCTCGCACCCATCCAGGGCTGGTCGAACGCTTGTTCGAGATGGAGGTACCCGAGATCTATGAGGGCATCATTGAGATCAAGGGTGCGGTGCGCGAACCCAACGGACGCGCCAAGATCGCGGTCTGCTCTCGCGATCGTGCCGTCGACCCCATCGGCGCCTGCGTGGGCATGCGCGGTGTCCGCGTCCAATCGGTGGTCCAGGAGCTGCGAGGCGAGAAGATCGACATCGTGCAGTGGTCGGACGACCCTGCTACGTTCGTCGGCAATGCCCTCAGCCCGGCGAAGATCTATAAGATCAACGTCAACCCGGATGGTCGTGCCATGGAGGTGATCGTCGAAGACGATCAACTCTCGCTTGCTATCGGCAAGAAGGGCCAGAATGTTCGGCTCGCCGCCAAGCTCACCAAGTGGCGTTTGGACATCAAGAGTCGGTCAGAATATGAACAGGGGCTGCGGACGACAGCAGAGGGTGCACTCGCTGGCCTGACAGGCGTGTCGGGGGTGGTAGGCGAAATGAAGGGAGCGGTGGGCGGTGTCACGTCACCGACGCCGGCTGATATCCCCCCCGTGTCAGTGGAGAGCGAACCCGGAATAACAGAGACCTCCGATCGCCTAGTCGATGCCACGATGGATGGCGGCACGCATGAACTTGAGCGGTAGAGTGCGACCAAGGCGGTATGATCGGTCCGTCACAGCCTCCACACGAGTGGTCGAGCGAACATGTGTCGGTTGTCTCCAAGTCGGTTCGAAAGATCAGTTGATACGGCTGGTGTGCGGTCCAAGCGGCCAGGTACTGCTGGATATCCATGGGAAGCTGTCCGGTCGGGGGGTCTACCTCTGCACGCAGCGTCCATGCGCTGAGCAAGCCTTGAAGAAAACGCGATTGCAGGAGGCCTTCCGGCGTGAGGTGACCCTCGCTTCTATCGATGAGCTGGTGGGCGCGATGGCTAGCGTCATGGTAGAACGGGCGCTGGGGTGCATACGCATCGCCCGCAAAGCTGGCCGCGTTGTCTCGGGATACACACAGGTGAGTCGTGCCTTGATGTATGAGCCGGTGGCCTGCCTCCTCGTGGCCGAAGATACCGCACGAGATCGACTACGTGAGTATCAGGGTTGGTGTACGAAGCGTCAGATACCCTGCCGCTCGTTCCTGACGAAGGCTCGGTTGGGCGAACTCGCTGGGCGGGACGTATGCAGTGCGATGGGGATTTTGGAACCACGCCTGGGCGAACGTCTGATAGGGTATCTTGAAGGGATGGGCCGGTTGACGGAACGGTAAGGAGGTGGCCAGATGGGGGTGAGGGTCTATGAGCTGGCACGGACGTTAGGGCGCTCTAGCAAAGACCTTATGCACGAATTGAAAAAACAAGGAATCGACTTGAAAAGTCACATGAGTAGTATCGATGAAGAGACCGCCGAGCTCGTCGCTGAGTTGCTGAAAGCACAGCTACAACCTTCCTTCAAGGATACGCCAGCGGCATCGCCAGTGGTTGAGGAAGAAGAGGAACATTTGGAAGATACCCTCGGCACATTCCCAATAGCGGTGACCCCGGAGACGGAGGTACCAGCACTAGCGACGCCCACGCCAGTGATGATGCACACGCCGCCGTCGATCGTCGTCGAATCCCCCATAGTAGCCGATACAGTTGTGACACCAGCGGTCTCTAAAGCTTCTCCGGAAAAACTCTTGCGGCTGGGTGAGGCGGTGACGGTGAAAGAACTTGCAGACAAGATGAATGCACGCCCGGCCGAGGTCATTAGAACGCTGATGAAGCTGGGCGTCATGGCGACAATCAATGCGGTGATCGACCTTGACAAAGCTACCGCGCTGGCCCAAAGCTTCGGTTATAGTGTGGAGGTCACTGCGGCCGACAGTGGGGAAGCCTTCGTTGACGATGAGGATAGCGAGGAAAATCTACGGCCGCGGGCGCCTGTGGTGACCGTGATGGGACATGTCGACCATGGCAAAACCTCGCTATTAGACGCGATCCGTGCCACCAATGTCACGCAGAGCGAGGCTGGTGGCATCACGCAACATATCGGTGCTTATGCCGTAAGCACGACGCGGGGCAAAGTCGTCTTTCTCGATACCCCTGGGCACGAAGCCTTCACCGCCATGCGGGCTCGCGGCGCTCAAGCAACAGACATCGTTGTCCTGGTGGTAGCGGCCGACGATGGGGTGATGCCGCAAACCGTCGAGGCCATTACGCATGCGCGTGCTGCAAATGTACCCATCGTGGTGGCCATCAATAAGATCGATTTGCCCAATGCCAACCCCGACCGCATCAAGCAACAGCTCAGCGACCGCGGTCTGGTCCCCGAACAGTGGGGTGGTGAGACGATTTTTGTCGAGGTCTCAGCCAAGCGCAAGCAGAATATCGATGAACTGCTTGAGATGCTTTTGTTGCAGGCGGAAATTCTCGAGCTGCGTGCGAATCCGTCCCGACATGGCCAGGGTGTGGTCATCGAGGCCGAGCTGGATAAGACCCGAGGCCCGGTGGCGACCGTGTTGGTGCAGAAAGGCACTGTGCGCATCGGCGATGCCTTCGTCGTCGGCATGCACTATGGGCGCATTCGTGCCCTCCTTAACGATCATGGGGAGAAGATCGTCGAGGCTGGCCCAGCCACGCCAGTCGAGGTCATCGGGGTGTCAGGCGTCCCGCTGGCAGGCGATCTCTTCCAGGTCGTGGCCGACGAGAAAAAGGCGCGGCAAATCGCCACCCTGCGGCAGCAACGTCGGCGTGAAGAGCACATCCAGCGCACCTCGCGGATAACGCTGGAAGATCTTTATCGCCAAATCAAAGAGGGCGAGGTCAAAGAGCTTAATGTGCTTATCAAGGCTGACGTGCAGGGATCGGCACAGGCGGTGCGTGATATCCTAGAGAAGCAGAGCACCAGTGAAGTACGGTTGCGCGTGATTCAGGGCGCGGTGGGCGGCATCACTGAGAGCGATGTCATGCTGGCGTCGGCCTCGAATGCGATCATCATCGGTTTCAACGTACGACCGACCCCAAAAGCGAGCGAATTGGCTGAACGCGAAGGGGTTGATGTCCGCCTGTATACGATCATCTACGATCTGATCGGCGACGTCAGGGCCGCGTTGGAGGGGTTGCTGGAACCAGAGGTGGCCGAGCATATCATGGGCCGTGCTGAGGTGCGTGAGACCTACCATATTCCACGCATCGGCGTCATCGCTGGCTGCTATGTCACCGAGGGAGCCATTACCCGTAACGCCGAGTGCCGCCTGCTGCGCGATGACGTCGTCGTGTATCAAGGGCGTATTGCCTCGCTCCGCCGCTTTAAGGAGGACGTCCACGACGTGAGTAGCGGTTATGAATGCGGAATTGGGCTCGAACGCTTCGCCGATATTAAGCGCGGTGATATCATCGAGCCATTTGTGCGCGAGCAGGTCGCCAAGAAGCTGGCCGCGCAAAGCTAAGCCTATGGTCGTTGGCATATGCACGGTCGATCTCCGTATTCCGGGTAACGACAGCCTCAAAGGCAAACGGAGCGTGGTCCGCAGGATCAAGGAGCGTGTCAAGAATACTTTCAATGTCTCCGTTGCCGAGGTGGCGGACCTTGACACGCTGCAGCGTGCGGGCCTGGGCATCGCATTCGTCAGCAATGAAGCGAGCCACGTCCATAGCACGCTCAGCAAGGTGGTCAATTTTATCGATCACTTGTATATTGCCGAGATTATCGACTATCACATTGAAGTCTGGTAGGCTCGATGCATCCCTATAAACGCTCTGAACGTCTTGGAGAGCTCGTCCTGGCGGAAATCTCTGATCTAATCAGGCGCGAGATCAAAGATCCACGCGTTGGGTTTGTTACCTTCACACGGGTTGAGATGTCGGAGGACTTGCGGCACACGAAAGTCTTTGTCAGCAGCATTGGCACAGAACAGGAGAAGGCACGAACGCTCCAGGGCCTGGCCAGTGCGACAGGATATATTCGCCGCCATCTGGGGCGGGCCTTACACCTACGTTATACCCCGGAGATCTCCTTCCTGCTTGATGATTCGTTGGAGCATGGAGCAAAGATTGCGCAAATCCTCCGTCAACTCCATGCCGGATAACGCTTCCGGTCGCGTTGCGGGCTTGTTAAACATCGACAAGCCCAGCGGTTGTACTTCACACGACGTGGTAGCCCATGTTCGCCGGTGGACCCGTGTCCCTCGTGTCGGACATGCGGGCACGCTTGACCCACAAGCAACCGGGGTGTTACTGATCGGCCTGGGGACAGGGACGAAGCTCACCCAATTCCTGCATGAATCCCCCAAGACTTACCGCGCCACCCTGCAGCTCGGCGTGCGTACGGATACTTGTGACGCGGCGGGGAAGGTGGTTGAGGTTCGCCCCGTGCACACGATGAGCCAAGGGGAGGTCGAGGCCGTGCTCGGCGGTTTTCGAGGGACGATCGAGCAAATCCCGCCGATGTTTTCCGCCCTCAAACAGCAAGGCAGGCGTCTCTATACACTCGCACGCCAGGGGATCGAGGTCGATCGGCACCCACGGTGGGTACAGATTTACCGACTTGTCGTACTCGAGTTCACTGCGACCACTCTGTGTCTCGAAGTAGAGTGTTCAAGCGGCACATATATTCGGGTACTGGCGGATGACATCGGTCTCCGATTGGGCTGTGGGGCACACCTGAGCGCACTTGTCCGTACGGCGACGGGCTCTTTTCCCCTGGCACAAGCCCTCACGCTGCCGGCCTTAGAGGAGGCGGTGCGCCAACACGATTGGCTGCGCCACGTAATTTCGCTGTCGGCAGCCGTTGCCGGCTTCCCAGCCCTGATCCTCACGGCTGCTGCGGCCCAAGGGCTGGCCCACGGCGTGGCGCCGATGCGACAAGGAGTGGCGCGCCACGTGGGAACATGTGCGACCGCAGATACCGTGGCGCTTCTTGGACCAGATGAAGCCGTACTTGCCATGGGATCAATGATCTGTGGTGTAGAAGAACTGGAGGACATGTCCCAGAGCGCTCCGGTTGTCAAGCTCAGACGTGTGCTGAGTTGAGAGAATCCATACGGTAGTTCCCCCGCGCGAGTTGGCCCTGTACCCTATCCATTATCCCTGCTCAAGCCTCACGAGCCGGATTGCCAGGTGCACATGGCCGGCCCCTTTACAAGCTGCAGGTGTTCTGGTACAGTGAGCCATTGAGTTGAGGCATAATCGAATTTACGGTAACAGCGAGGTGTCGGCGATAAACGTGCCTGAAAGGAGTGGGGGAGCATGCCGCTGATGTTGGAGCGGAAAGGGGAGATCATTCAATCGTTCCGCCGTCATGAGCAGGATAGTGGGTCCCCGGAAGTGCAGGTTGCGATCTTGAGCGAGCGGATCGGCTATTTGACCGAGCATCTGAAGACCCATCGGAAGGATCACCATACACGGCGAGGGTTGTTGAAGCTCGTCGGGCAACGCCGGCGGCTACTGGGGTATCTTCGATCGACCGATTTCGGCCGTTATGCCGTGCTCATCGAGCGACTTGGACTGCGGCGCTAGACGATCCCCCTGTCGCCTATGGCCATAGGCGCGGCAGACAGACGAGACGACAGGCGCGCCTGGCCGGCAGAAACTAGCAAGGAGGGTAGATGTCCATGCCGCACCGCGTGGAAAAGGAACTCGCCGGCAGAAAATTAGTCATCGAAGTCGGGGAGGTTGCCAAACAGGCCAACGGAGCCACGCTTGTCTGGTACGGGGAGACGGTGGTGCTGGTCACGGCGGTCGTAGCCCCGGATGTACGAGAAGGGATAGATTTCGTGCCCCTGACGGTGGATTACCGCGAGAAGGCCTATGCTGCCGGCAAAATCCCCGGGGGGTTCTTCAAGCGCGAGGGCCGACCCAGTGAGCGCGAGGTGCTCACGAGTCGCCTCATCGATCGTCCGATTCGTCCACTCTTTCCTACGGGGTTTGGTCAGGAAACGCAAGTCATCGCCATCGTGCTGTCCGCGGATACGGAAAACGATCCAGATATCCTGGCGATGATTGGCGCTTCAACAGCACTCACAGTTTCCGACATCCCCTTCCAGGGGCCCATGGGGGCCGTGCGCGTCGGGCTGATCGAGGGTGAATTCATCGTCAATCCAACCCGTCAGCAGCAGATCCTCAGCGACCTTGACTTGGTCATTGCGGGTGTTGACGAAGGGATTGTGATGGTAGAAGGCAGTGGCCGAGAGGTGTCCGAGGAGGTGCTAATCGAAGGGCTAGAGGTCGGACACCGGGTCATTCGTGAGATCATCGCCCTGCAACGCGACCTCCGGGAGACGGCAGGCAAACCAAAACTGCCCTCAGCGGTGGAAGCCAATGACTTGGCGTTAGTCCAGCGGGTACGAGAGTTGGCGACACCATGGGTGCGAGATGCCATCCGTATCCCAGAGAAGCAGGTGCGCGAGCGCCGCATGTCGGAGATCCTGGCCGAAGTCACGACGACCCTGGCCGACCTTGTGCCAGAGCAGACTCGTCTGGTTCCCAAGCTAATCGAGACCATCGAGCGTGAGCAAATGCGCACGATGATTCTCGAAGAAGGCATCCGGGCCGACGGCCGTCGCACTGACGAGATTCGGCCGATTAGCATCCGTATAGGCGTCCTCCCCCGCACGCATGGCTCATCGCTGTTTACGCGCGGGGAGACACAGGCCCTGGTGGTCAGCACTTTAGGCACCTCGACCGACGAGCAGATCGTTGATGAACTCGAAGGGAAGAGTTCCAAGGCCTTCATGCTGCATTATAACTTTCCCTCGTTCAGCGTCGGCGAGGTAAGTCCGATGCGTGGTCCAGGCCGTCGCGAAATCGGCCATGGGGCACTAGCCGAGCGCTCCGTCGCACCGATCCTGCCCAACAGCGACACATTTCCCTATACCATCCGGGTGGTGTCTGACATCCTGGAGTCAAATGGTTCTTCTTCCATGGCAACGGTCTGCGGGGCGACCCTCTCCCTGATGGACGCCGGCGTGCCGATTCTCGCTCCCGTAGCAGGGATCGCGATGGGACTGATCAGTGAGCCTGGTCGTGGTATTGCGGTGCTGTCAGATATCCTAGGTCTGGAGGATCATCTGGGGGATATGGACTTTAAGGTCGCCGGGACGCCGACCGGCATTACCGGCTTCCAGTTGGATGTGAAAATTGGTGGAGTGGATACGACGATCTTGCGGGGAGCTCTTGAACAGGCGCACCAAGGACGACTCTGGATCCTGGAGAAAATGGCTGCAGTGATTGCCATGCCCCGCGCGCAGTTATCCACACACGCACCGCGCATTATCACCATCCGTATCAATCCGGATAAAATCCGCGAAGTCATCGGCCCTGGTGGGAAGGTCATCCGCGGCATCATCGAGAAGACCGGCGCGAACATCGACATCGAAGACGATGGTCGCATCAACATCGCGTCAGCCGATGAGAAGGCGGCGCGGGCCGCCATTGAGATCATACGCGGCATTACAGCAGAGGCGGAGATCGGTAAAATCTATCGTGGCAAGGTGAAAAAAATTACCGACTTCGGCGCCTTTGTCGAGATCATGCCGGGCACGGATGGCCTGGTGCATATTTCCCAGATCGCCGAGCAGCGCATCAAAAGTGTGTCCGATGTGCTGAAGGAAGGCGAGGAGGTCATGGTTAAGGTGCTGGAAATCGACAAGCAGGGACGCGTCAAGCTGAGTCGTCGCGAGGCCCTCCGAGAGGCTAAGGAGCGTGACGAACCTGCACCGGCGGATGCTTCTACTTAACGTAGATGATCCTCTACATGAGGGCTAGAATCCTCTTCTATTCCTCCTAGTCTGCCGTATGTGTGGTTGCCGTGTTGACCTGCTGGCTCCTGAGAGCATTGATGCCCAGCAGGTCAGTTGCGGTGCCCAAGCCGCTGTTCTTCTCCTCGTTCACATATCGTGGATCGCTGGCAGTCGGTATGCCGTGGTCGGTTGTTCCCAGCATGGCACCGATCGTGCGCTCGGGCTTGTCTGCCGAGCGCGGGGCACGTTACCCATCTTAGTGCAGGATATCCTCGTAACTAGCAGGTAGTGGTGGTGTGTAAATAATATATGTTATATAGATGATAGTTACGTGATAGTAGTTAAAGTAAAATATGATATGTCTATATGTAAATATCTAAATTACAATAGATACAAAAGTTCATACTGCATGCAACGCTGCCCTGTCTTCCATTAAGAGCGAGCCATTAGTGTCGGAGGACAGGCCTTGCAGTAAACATCGTGCAGTGCTTGCCAAGCAGAAGGAAATGTACTAAGATGGCGACCGTTGACTAGGTGCAAACGTGTATCGGTAAGTTACAGGTGCAGGCGGTTTGGAAGGAGAGGGCGTTAGGGCTGATCGCCCCGCAATCGGAGGAGGTATCGATGATCACACGCAAACGGTTTGAGCAGGGTCTGACATGGGATGAATACATGGGAGGGATTCAGAAAAACCAGGACCTCTTTAAGGCGAAGTACGAAGAAGTGGAGATATCGCCTGAAGACCGAGCCTTCTTCCAGGGCATCAAGAAGCCTATCTATGTCGTGGCCATCGGGGAAGATTGGTGCCCCGATGTCTACAACAACCTGCCGGTCATGGCGCGTATCGCAGCGCTAAACCCAAGCATCCAATTGCGCATTTTCCCACGCGACCAAAATCACGACCTGATGCATCGCTACCTCTTCCGAGGGCAGAGTCAGTCGATTCCGGCCTTCGGGTTCTTCAATGAAAACCTCGAAGAATTCGCCAAGCATACTGGTGGTCGCCCCAAAATGCTGTGGGATTTGATCGATCAGCTCGGCAAGGACGAATCCCGTCCCAAACTGCGGGAGCATTATGCCTCGAACCGGGGGCGTGAGATGTTGCGTGAGCTGCGGGAGATTCTACAGAAAGGGGCGTGAGCAAGGACGGGAGGGGCCCGGTTCGGAGACCCCTCCCGCGCCACCTTTGCGATGCACGAAACATTCTGGAGGTTTCCGGCCCGCGCCTGAGCTCTCTTGGGATTTTCCTCCGATCATCCGCTGTCAGCCCAGAGAAAGAAGCAAGACTAGAGGTTGTTCTGGAAGTTGACAGAATATCCCTTATGGGAAGTAGAAGGTCAAACCCCGTACGAGCCACCGCGGTTAGGATCGCCAAGCATCGCCCCCTGGCACCTTGGTTTGTGCCTATAAGGCGTCGTCGGCATACTCCCCTCCGACGCCCTCATCCCCGGGTCCCCGTCCTTCTGCCTCCATCATTTCGTCGACGACAGCCCCAAAATCCTCACCGGCTTCGTCCCCCAGGGCACTCCCCATCTTCTTGGCCCACTTCGCCAGACTACGTGGATCCTCCACGTCACCGATTTTCGTCGGGTCGGCAAGGTCTTCCAGCATAGCATCCTCGGAGCGTACCCGCGCCACCCGTGAGATCAAGCGAGCCAGATCCTTCCCCTGGCACGCAGGGCAGGCAGGATCGCGCGAATCGCGTGACACCCCGTAGAGAAAGGCAAAGGTACGTCCACACGCATTGCAACGATACTCATAGATTGGCATACATGTCCCTCACACAGATTGACACAGCTGCGGTCGCTAGACATTTCTCAGCGGCCCGCTGCGGACCCCGCCAGCTCATGCTCGGCGCGGCGATCCTGCACGTACATCGGTTGCACTAGCCGCGATGCATGCCACCAGCACCCACGGACAACGCTTTCCCCTCGCTGGTGCCTCCCCAGGCATAACTCAACCGGCAGCAGCGCCATGGCTACGAAGGCAAGTGGGGGGCGGGGATATCCTGAATATAGACTTCGCGCGGTCGGCTGCCGCCGGCTGGACCAATCACGCCCTCTCGCTCCATGGCTTCGATCAGGCGAGCTGCCCGCTTATAGCCGATGCGCAGGTGGCGTTGCATGAGTGACGCCGAGGCTTGTCCCAGTCTGGCTGCCAAGGCCACCGCCGCATCATACTTATCGTCGAAGACCTCGGGTTCGGCACTGTCGTTCGTTTGCGGCGTGAATATTGACCCATCGTAAGCCGGGGTTTGCTGCGTGCGCAGATACTCCACCACGCGTTTGATCTCGGCTTCCGAAACGTAGGCGCCATGGATACGCACCAGCTTCGACGTCCCCGGCGGTAAGAAGAGCATATCCCCCTTGCCGAGCAGACGTTCGGCGCCAATAGCATCCAGGATGGTGCGGGAGTCGGTACGCGAAGAGACCTGGAAGGAGATGCGGGCAGGGAAGTTAGCTTTGATGATGCCGGTCAACACATCTACTGAGGGTCGTTGTGTGGCGACGAGCAGATGAATCCCTGACGCCCGGGCCATCTGGGCCAATCGTGTAAGCGCATCCTCCACGTCGCGACGGGCCACCAACATCAAGTCAGCCAGCTCATCGATCACCACGACTAGATAGGGCAGGCGTGAGTCGGGATGCGTCTGGTTGTAGCCGTCGAGGCTGCGCACTCCGTGCCCAGCCAGCAAGCGGTAGCGCCGTTCCATTTCGGCAACCGCCCAATGCAGTGCCGCCGCGGCCTTTTTCGGATGAGTAACCACTGGGGAGATGAGATGCGGAATGCCGTCGTAGACCGACAACTCCAGCATCTTGGGATCGATCATAATAAATTTGACTTCCTCGGGAGTGGCGTTGAGGAGCATGCTGCAGATCATACTATTCAAGCTTACGCTCTTGCCCGAGCCGGTGGCTCCGGCGATAAGCAAGTGGGGGATCTGCGCCAGGTCAGTGACCGTTGGGATGCCCAAAATATCTTTGCCCAAGGCCAAGACAAGCTTCGACGCGGTCTGCCGGAATGCCGGTGAGGCCACAATTTCGCGCAAGTAGACCGGCTGCCGATGGGGATTGGGGATCTCGATACCGACCACCGATTTACCCGGAATCGGGGCCACAATCCTCACGGATAGTGCCTTCATCCCCAGGGCGAGGTCGTCAGCCAGGTTGACGATACGACTTACCTTGATGCCCGACGCCGGTTCGAATTCATACATGGTTACCACCGGTCCTGGCAATACTTGCACGACGCTTCCATCCACTCCGAAGTCACGGAGCCTGCCCGCCAGAATGGTGGCCTGCTTCGCCAGATTAGACCCGACGCCATGTGGCTTACCGGGGCACGGGAGATCGAATAGCGACAGCGGTGGCTTGCGGTCGACAGGTGCGCCGGGCTCTTCGGTGGTCGATCGCCGTGTCGGTTTGGAATGCAACGACGGGCTGACGGGTAGGGCGGCCGCGCTCAAGATGACGTCGGTGCTATTCGAGGTGTCAGTGGCGAGCAACGGTGCCACCACCACGGGGGGGGATGACCGTGACCGTGCGCTTCGCCGCCGGTGAGTGGATGCCCGCCTGTGCCCGCGCCGTCCGCGGAGGAATAAGAGCACCGAACTGCCGAACGATCGTAGCTGCATCATCCCACGCCGGCCCATTAACAACCACGGGCGGACCACCATCATGCCACCCAGTACGGCCACGATGGCGCTGATCAACAGGGTGCCCCCGACATTGCAATACGGCAAGAGAACAGCCCCTAGCCTGCGTCCGACCACCCCCCCCGCATCGCCCATAAATGCGAACGCCTGCGCCAGACTGAATTGCAGCAGAGGTGCGGTACCCAGGAGGAGCAGTATTCCCCCAAGTCCCAGTGCCAGCAGCTGCCGGCGCCGCGCGCAGGTATACCAGAGATGCGCGGCGTGACCGAGCAGACCGACCACAAGAAACGCGCCACCACCCAGGGCCTGGATCAGCATGCTCGCCAGTCGATGACCGACAGGCCCTCCCCAATTTGCGGACGGCGACACACCTCCCAACGTTGAGGCGGCGTGACTCCAAGACAGGAGGCTCAGGAGGATGAAGAGGCTCAGCCCGCCGATCACCAGGCCAAACGCCTCATCGCACAGCAGGGCAGGTCGTCGTTCAGAAGCCACCATTACCTCGTGAGAAGCCAGGTAATCACTTTGGCAGTCGCGGCCGCTCAGGTAACCTTCATCCGACGGAGAGCTGAGCGGTCCGCAAGGGTAACTCTGATATTTTTACCCCTTGCCTGTCGCGTTTGTCGCCGGACGGCCCGATTGCTACTGACGGGGACGGCAGTTAGTGTATAGATTCGTCGGTTCACAGCAGCTATGAGCTGTCTAGTGCCTGCATTCTGCCATAGGCAACAAGCCGTGTCAATCGCCCGCTGTATACAATACTCATGTAATGGAGCGGTTTTGACAGCGCTAGCGATGGCATGCTAATATCGCTGCCAAATTGAGCAGGTGAGCGTTGGTATTCGTTGCAAGTGCCCGGGATCGCACAGGAGGAGAAAAGTCATGACAAGGAGGGGCTGGATCACCTGCGCTGGGGCCATCATGGGCGCTGGCTGGACCTTCTTTCTGGCAGCGCAACCAGTCACGGGCACCCTGCTGGAGGTACGTGTTCGCGGGGTCACTGTCGATCCACAAGCCGGATCCCCCGTGGTGCTGCTCGATGTCCTTCAGGGTGATCGGGTTCTGCCGATTTGGGTCGGTGTCTTTGAGGCGCGTGCTATTGCCATGGAAATAGACAAAATCGCACCCCCACGACCGATGACCCATGACCTCATCAAGACCATCATTGAGGGGGTAAAAGCACAGGTCACTAACGTGATCATCAGCGACATCAGAGACAATACGTTCTACGCGCAGATCACCATCAACACCGGTGCGGCGAGCTTACAGATCGACGCCCGCCCCAGCGATGCGATCGCGCTCGCCTTGCGGGTCGGGGCCCCCATCTACGTGGAGAAAACCGTGCTCGACCGCGCCCCGGCAATCGAATTGCCGGGCAACGAACCAACAGCGATGACGGTGCTGAAACGCCACGGGCTGACGCTGCAAAATCTCACCACCTCGCTGGCGATGCATTTTCAGCTGCCAACATCCGACGGGGTGATAGTCTCCGATGTCGAGACAGGCAGCGAGGCTGAGCGAGATGGCGTGCGCCGCGGAGATATCATCGTCGCGGCGAACCAGGGGAAAATCGCTAACCTGCAAGCCCTCGAGTCCACCCTAGGTCGAGGGGGCAACGTGTCGCTGCAGATCGTCCGGGGCGATAAGCACCTCACCGTCATGCTCCGCAGCCCAACTCCCTGAGGCTATGACCCTCTGGACCGTGCCCTTCAGCGGCAAACAATCCTGTCCACGGGTGTTCACCCAGATGACAGCCCTTTACACGAGTTGCCTTAAGAGGTACTGATAGAAGGGATCCTGTAACACGACTTTTTCCCGGTTGAGCGCCGTGACACAGTACTCAAATTGCTCTGACAGCTTGCGAAAAAGGGTTTCCGTGGGTTTACTCCGATCCATTTCGGCAACAATCAGATATGCCTCCTTACCCTGGGTGATGTAATATTCTGGGCTAACGGCACGACGTCGCCGCGTCAGGCTTTCAGGATAGAGCCCAGTGATGAACAACGTGTAATCTCCAATGTGCTTGCGAGCTTCGCGCTCATCGGTCGGCGCTTGGTCGCGCAGGTCTAGCACCATGTCCACAAGGTGATCAAGGCGACGGCCCTGCTGGTCACGTAGCCGAAACAGGCTGTCGACGTGTATGAACTCGACCAGAAGATCAGCAACATACCGGATGAGGTCGCGGTCATGTACGTCGATATGCTCAAAGCTCATCTCGGTAAGCGTCCGGAACATCTTGCGGATAGGGTGATCTGCGGGCACTTGCCGCTGTCTCTCAAGGCTCACCCTCTTCCCCCCCCCACTGCGTACACGGGCGTTAGTGTTGAATAGGCTCCATAATTATTGTAGGGAGACGCCTCGGCGCTTGTCAACCGCAAAGTCGCACGCCAACGACGCTAACAACGAGATGAGGAGAAGACAGGAGAGGCAGGGGCCAGGACGGTGCCTGGACAGGTAATCCCGCGATTGACAAACGCTCCCCAAGTGTCCAATATTACGCCAACCGTGCAACACGGCGCGGAGTGCGCAGATACCGGAAGGGGGGGGCCAGACCGCGCAACGGTATGGTTGTGAGGACACATGTAGGCCCGTAAGGAGGAAATCGGCATGATGACCTATGCCCAACGGATGGACCGGCTGGGGACGGAAACGGCCTTTGAAGTACTTGCGCGTGCGAAGGCTTTGGAAGCCCAGGGACGAGACATCCTGCATTTTGAGATCGGCGAGCCGGATTTTGACACCCCAGTCCACATCAAGGAGGCTGCCATCCAGGCCCTCCATGAGGGCTATACCCACTATGGTCCTACCCCTGGACTTCCCGTGCTGCGCCAGGCGATCGCCGAAGTTGTGTCGACATCACGCGGCATTCCGGTGTCGGCGGAGGAGGTCATCGTTACGCCGGGCGCAAAACCGATCATGTTCTTCACGCTCTTGGCCTACGCCCAGGCTGGAGATGAAGTAATCTATCCCAACCCCAGCTTCCCAATTTACGAATCGATGATCAACTTCGTTGGGGCGACGCCCGTGCCCATCCCACTCCTCGAAGTCAATGGTTTTAGCTTCGATATGGAGCGCTTTGAGGCCAGCCTCTCGCCACGCACCAAACTGATCATCCTCAATTCCCCGGGCAACCCGACTGGAGGCATCATCCCGGCGGCGGACTTGCACCGGATCGCGGCCATGGCGCGGGAGCGCAACATTCGCGTATTGTCCGACGAAATCTATGCCGGAATGCACTACGAGGGGACGCCCGCGAGCATCGCCTCACTCCCCGGCATGCAGGACTTGACGATCATTCTGGATGGCTTCAGTAAGTTGTATGCCATGACGGGGTGGCGCCTGGGATATGCGGTAGCCCATCACTCCGTGATTGAGCATTTTACCAAGCTTATGGCCAACTCGGCGTCCTGCACGGCCTCCTTCGTCCAGATCGCTGGCGTCGCCGCCCTGCGCGGACCGCAGGAGCCGTCCCAGCGCATGGTGATGGAATTTCGCCGTCGCCGTGAGATCATTGTCAAAGGGATGAATGACATTCGCGGGTTGCACTGCGCCACGCCGCCGGGGGCGTTCTATGTCTTTCCTAATATCCAGGCGCTGCAGCGATCTAGCGCCGATATAGCCACGCGCCTCCTGGACGAGGCAGGTATCGCCTGTTTAGCTGGAACAGCTTTCGGTTTATTTGGCGAAGGTTATCTGAGATTCTCTTATGCAAGTTCTGAAGATAATATCCGTAAGATGCTTGAAAAGCTCAATAAATTTGTTTCAACTCTATGATCATAGGTGGGAGATCTGTGGGCGATGGGCATTCTCCTGTTTATCTGTATCGCTGCTTTCCTGTTGCTCTTTGCCATCAATAATGAGGCCGAGGTCGTGCTGTCCAGCCCCATGGCGCTCGGTATGGTTATTGTGATTACGGTGGCAGCTCTTTATCTGTTGCGATCGTTGACGCGTGATTGGACCCGTAAGCGCAAATAAGCACGGTGACGTGAGGGATGCGACCATTCCCTGCACATCGTCCGCAGGCCCAGCGTCCTGAGACTTCCGTCCGTCCCCAGGCGTACTTGACGCCAGGCGCCTAGGTTGATATGGTAGCAATATGGCGCGCAGATGTTGTGTAAGCTCCGAGCCTTCTGTTCAGGCCTGCGACGTCCCGAGTGCGCAGCGGACGAGCCCCGTCCTGCCGTAAGGAACAGCTACATGGCCTATTCGATCGGTCAGAATCCAGATTCAAGCGTTACGTCGGTGTCGTCGCGCCATCCCATCGATCAGGTGTCACCCGTTCCTGCACGGATCCTCGTGGTTGACGACGAGGAGGATATACGGCAGATCATCGTCGACACCCTCGGGCATGACGGGTATCTGGTCTGTGAAGCCCACGACGGAACTGCGGCCCTGGAATGCTTAGAACGCGAGTCGTTCGCACTGGTCATCATGGATATCGTCATGCCACACCTCGATGGCCTGAGTGTGATCAAAATCGCCGGGCAGCGCGGCTATCGTAGCACCTATGTCGTCATGTCGAGCTATACCACCTGGGACTTGGCGGCCGAGGCGATGAAGTTAGGCGCGGCCGATTATCTCCCTAAGCCCTTTCCCCTGGAGCTTCTCCGCCTAGTGGTTGGGCGTGCCCTACACGTCCAACGGGTGGCTGAGCGCGCCCAACAGGCCGATCTCTATGAAAAGCTGGCCCACACGGATGGTTTGACAGAGCTCTATAACTATCGATTTTTCCAGCAGCTCTTGAGTGTTGAGCTCAATCGGGCAAAGCGCTTCAACCGTGCCTTGTCCTTGATTATGGCAGACCTCGATCACTTTAAGGCCTACAACGACATTTATGGACACCAAGCGGGGGATCAGGCCCTGCAACAGATCGGCGCCTTACTGCGGCGTTCGAGCCGCAGCTATGACCTGGTAGCCCGTTATGGCGGCGATGAATTCGTCATCATCTTGCCCGAGACCTCCAAGAAGCTGGCCGGTGAGGTCGCCGAGCGTGTGCGCCTGGGGATTGAGCACGCCAGCATTACAGGCGACCCCCAAGGGCCCGCTGGCCATTTCACAGTCAGTCTTGGAATCGCGACCTTTCCAGAGGATGCGATGGAGCAGAGCGATCTGATCCGTAAGGCTGATCTGGCCCTGTACCAGGCGAAGAGCGGCGGACGCAATCGCATCGTGACGTATGACGAAGGACCCCCACCAGGGTAGCAGCGCTCGGCTCAGGTCGTGAGGCGGGTATTCTCCGTGCAGAGCCCCCGTAGTGACCACGCCCTTGGGTCCCATACAGCCCCCGACGCAGGCGACAGCTCGCCCCATGGACTCCTGAGGAACCTGATCTGAGGCGGGGAGCCAGAGAAATTTCTGCTTGACCCCCAGAGATTCGGTTGCTAGAATCAAAATCCCCTCAGGACAATCGTCGCAAAGCCGTGTAGTCCTCACGACGACCTTCGGCCATCGCTGAAACTGCAGATACCAGCCAAGAGGAGGCAACGATGCGGCATTGGGAACACCACCGCACACGATCGAAAGTGGCGTTGCTTCTACTGATCAATCTCGTGGCGCTCCTCGGTGGGAAATATCTGGCGCTGATCACCATCGTCAAGATCGAGTTGTTTGGCGAAGCCATAGCCTTCGCCAAAGCGCCTAAGAAGAAACTGCCGAAAGCCCACCTTAACCGTGCGCAGCGCGGTCATTCCCCACCGCCTGCCGTCACCTGGTCGTTCCCCAGGCTCGCCGGAGAATACCCACGCTCACGCGAGCGCTTGCATGTGATTCGCCCCGGCGAGACGCTGTCAGAGATCGCCGCCGCCTATGGGCTCAGTGTCGAGGCTTTGCGGCGAGTGAATCGCCTCTCCCCGACGGGTCATCCTCTCGTCGGAGAAAGCCTGCGCATTCCCACCACCACGAGCCCCCAAAGCATCGCCGAGTCCCATCCATCCTCTATTGCGAGCGAGGCCACCCTCTTGCTGGCGCTACAGCGTCACCTTGAGCGCCAACCCCAGACTCCGCCTAAGAACCGCCATGGCTTCATCTGGCCGGTGGTGGGCCAAGTCACCTCGCCCTTTGGCGAGCGCGAGCATGCGATGGGCGGTGGCGGAGCACAATTCCATGCAGGTATCGACATCAGTGTCCTACCGGGGACTCCGATAGTGGCGGCGCAAGAAGGAACGGTCGCGTTTGCGGGGTATAATGGAGCTTACGGCAAGGTGGTCAAGCTCGACCACGCCAATGGCTTCTCAACCCTGTATGCCCATAATTCACGGCTCCTCGTCTACGTCGGCCAGACTATCGAAGCGGGTCAGGTCATCTGCCTCAGCGGCAGTACCGGTCGCTCAACTGGCCCTCATCTGCACTTTGAAGTCCATAAAGATGGATGGCCAGTGGACCCTTTACCGTACCTCGAGTGAGGTCAATCCTGTATTCAAGCCCTTTGCCGACTCTCTGTGCCCCCTAAACCGCACTTTCTCTTGACATCGCGCCAATAATTGTGTAGAAAAGAGCGTGAACACTGTGGTTCGGGGGCAATGCCTTCGCCAAACCCTAGGCATAAGGAGGAATCCATGAACAAGGCTGAGCTTGTTTCCGCGATGGCCAAGGAAGCGGGCATCACCAAAGGACAGGCGGAAAGGGCACTGAACTGCATGCAATCCTCGGTTGTCGACGCCATCCGCAAGGGCGAGAAGGTCACCCTGGTGGGTTTTGGCACCTTCTCCTCCGTGCAGCGCAAGGCAAGAACTGGGCGCAATCCACAGACTGGATCGGAAATTAAGATTCCAGCGAAGCGAGTGCCCAAATTTGCGCCGGGGGTCTCACTGCGCGATGCAGCATCGAAAGGGCGGGCACGCAAGAAGTGACGAGTGGCTCCTGTGGAAACAGGTGACGCATGGGCAGGATCGGGTTGCGCCTATCGCTGGTGCGAACGTCCTGCCCGTGCCTAGACCACGGATCAAAGTAACGCCTTAATCGGCCTGAGGCACTCAGGCCATGTGCCTCACGTGAGTCCTCTGTCGCACTCTTACCGAGGTATTGGTTCCACCGTCTGGCACTCGAACTCCCCTTGGACACGAAGCATGTCCATACTGCTAGATCGAATCCTCAGGCCGCACATGGCCTCAGCTCTCGACGGTTAGCGGGAGTTCTGTCTTGACAGGGCTTCGGTACCATTGTCGGTGCTAGACGGAGACGGTCTTCCCTGCAGTTGCATCAGTTCACCTCGCAACTGTGCCAATGCGTCAAGGAGTTCGCCTCGGGCCGACGGCACGTGCCTGGAGGTTCGGGCCTGCAGTCGAGTAGGTTCGGCGTCCTGCGCATGAGTGAGGTCACGTGTATTGCCTGGGGCCCATAGGCGAAACCGCCGTCGTGTCTTCTGTACTACGCGCACCCGACGCATGATAGCCATAGGCACCAACGCTTCATTCGTCGCCCGTGACCGCGGATCCGGCTGCAGCGCCGGCAGGAAGGGCAGCTCAGCGGCAAGTTGTTCGCGCATCCGCCCTATCGACGAGCTCAGTGCTTCTCGCCGCCGCCGTTCCCGCTCAATAGCGCTCCGTTGCCTCATGTACCCCATGGCGAGGGATGCGACCGAGACCATGAAGAATCCCCCCAGTACTAGCGTCGACACGGCTGTAATGGCATTCCCAGCACGATCCTCATTGGGGGGTGAACCCACCTCCCACGGTGCGACTCGTTCGACCATGTTGTGGATTTCCTGACGAATCCCCTCGATCTCGCGTTCGACCATGTTTTGATTGGAGGCTCCCGCCACCGCAGGGGCCACTGGCATAGCCTCGAGGTAAGGACGATCGCGGTTTTTCGCCTTGACTGGTAGGGACAGGTTCGATGCGGGCGCCATGTCCACCCGTATACGGGCCGCCTGTAGCTCGCTCGTCAGAAATAAGCGGTTTAGTGTTTGCCCGCCATAACTGACTTCTAGTTCGACATCCGACAGGGCGCGAAGACGGAGTTCAACCACATGCTGCTTAACGAATGCGAGGGTATCAGGGGGGTGCCGGACCTTCACCGCGGCGATAGCCGAAGCGTCATACGGTGGGGTGAGGATAGGAAGGCGAAAGATATACAGAGGAGCGTTGCTCGGTACTGCCTGTAATTCACCCAATTCAATGGCAAGTACCTGGCTCCCCCCCATTATGCTTGCCACCACCAGCGCGATGGTGGTCACCCCCATCGCCACTGCCCTCCTCCGTACCCAGCTCATAGACACGCCCCCAGCTGGATCGCATCTCCTTGCAAACCAACCTGTACAGTGCTATGACTAACGCTTACGGACAGGAGAGGATAGGGTAACCAACCGACGGGATAGAGCATCACTAACCTATCATAGGCTGCTGCCTCTGTCAACCGACAACATAGCTCCAGACGACACATCGGAGAGCTGCACAACATGGATGCGACGACGTTCGCAGACAAGCGCATTACGATCATGGGGCTGGGATTTTTCGGGGGTTCAATCGGTTTGGCACGATATCTGGTATCACAGGGGGCCCAGGTGACGATCACCGATCTCAAACCAGCAGCCGAGCTCCAGGACTCTATTGCGGCGCTGCGTGGGCTCCCGGTGCGGTTTGTGCTGGGGGGGCATGAGGTGCGGGACTTCACGGACGTCGACATGGTGTTTGCGAGCCCAGCCGTGCGCCAGGACTCCGCCTATCTCATCGCCGCCCGTGCCCAGGGTGTGCCGATCGATACCGAGATGAACCTGTTCATGCGGCTCTGTCGTGGTTCCGTCATCGGGGTGACTGGGAGTAATGGCAAGACGACAACGACCAGCCTGATCGGCGCGGTCCTGCGGGCGGCGAACCCACGGACGCAGGTCGGGGGGAATATCGGTCGCTCCCTGCTCCCCGAGGTGGGAGTCATCGAGCCGGGCGACCCTGTGGTGTTGGAGCTCTCCAGTTTTCAGCTCGCGGATCTCGCCGCGGTTGGACGTAGTCCACATATCGGCCTCTTCCTCAACCTCTCTCCCAACCACCTCGATCGGCACGGCACCATGGAGGCCTATCTGGCGGCGAAGACGCAAATTTTTGCCGATCAAGGACCTGATGATGTCGCCATCCTCAATGCCGATGATCCGCACCTGCACCCGCTCGTCGGCCGTCTGCGCAGTCAGGTGCGCCTGTTCAGTGGTGTGCATGCGGTCGAGGAGGGGGCCTATGTCGAAGGCGATCGTCTCGTCGTCGCCCACTCAGGAATGGCGTTGGAGGTATGCCGCCTGGGGGACATCCCGCTTCTTGGGCGGCATAATGTGGCGAATGTCCTGGCTGCAGTGGCGGCAGCTGATGCCTGGGGGGTTTCAGCCGCGGTGATGCGGGCTGCGATCCGCACCTTCCCCGGCGTGGAGCATCGCCTTGAACACGTGCGTGCGCTGCATGGCGTCAGTTTTTACAACGACTCGATCGCCACCACACCTACTGGTACGCTGGCCGCCTTGGCAGCGATTCAACAGCCCATCTGGCTCATCGCTGGGGGCTATGATAAGGGCCTGCCCTTTCAAGCCTTGGGGGAGGGTATCGTGCAATGCACCAAAGGTGTATTTCTCATCGGCAGGACCGCGCCGAAGATCGCCCAGGCCATCACCCATGCCCGCCCGCCGGGGAGTGACCTGCCGGTCGTCCACTTGTGTGCTGATTTACGGGAGGCGGTGCTGGCAGCCTTCGGCGCCGCACGCCCTGGAGAGGTGGTGCTGTTGTCACCAGCCTGCGCCAGCTACGATCAGTTTCGCAACTTCGTCGAGCGTGGTCGTCTCTTCAAGCAGCTCGTGTGCGCATTAGATACCTAACACGCGCCTCACGCAGTGACTCCAATCGTGGTCCCGCGCCTGGCACTGATGACTGTGCCGAAAGCTCCTTGCAATCGCTGTGACTGTTCCGTATAGTAAGACGCCTGAGGGAATCAGAACCGGTTCACGTCGCCACCTGCTCGGGAGCCGAGACTTATGCAACTGCGCAAAAGGTGCTTCCCACGCGGTCTGTTACAGGGAATCGTGGCGTGGTTGACCGTGCTGGCACTGGTAGGGTGTTCCTACAAGCCAGGCTATCTCACGGGCGTGAAGACCGAAGTACCCCAGCGCTGGAAAGTTGAGAAGATTGCGCCTGGACGTCTTTCGGCGGACCAACAGGCGACCTTGGAAGATCGTGGGCCCCCCACGTATGTGCGGTTTTTTCGCGAGGTCGAGACCCGGCATCCGGTTTATGCCTGGATTTACGCCGATACAGGGGAAGCCGTCAATGTAGTCTGGTTCGTCGACGGCAAACGTGTAGAGAATATCGCCGTCGATAGCGATCCCTCGGCCTTTAGCTCAACCACCCGCCGCCGCACCCGCATCGCCTTGCTGGTCGGTACGGGCGCGGCCATTCTCCCTAGCGTGTTGCTGCTCTCCAACCGTTGAGCGCTGATTGCTGCTGAGACGCCAGCCCAGATATGCTGGTGCGTGTATCTCAGCCTAGATGCTCCTGTAGCTTCTCAACTAACCTCTCGATACTGACCCGCTCTTGGGCCATAGAATCACGTTCACGCACGGTCACGGTGTTATCGACCAGGGTCTCCGAATCAACCGTGATACCGTACGGTGTGCCGATCTCATCCTGCCGTCGGTAGCGCCGACCGATCGCCCCAGCTTCATCGTAGAATACCTTGAAATGCGGCCGTAGCATGGCCGTCACGCGGTGGGCGATCTCCGGCATGCCATCGCGTTTGACCAAGGGGAAAATGGCGGCTTTGATCGGAGCTAGCACGGGGGAGAGGTGTAGAACCACCCGCTCCGCTTCCTCGTCATAGGCGTCGATGAGACAGGTCAATAAGGTGCGGTCAACGCCGGCAGAGGTCTCGATGATATACGGAACGAAACGCTCCCGCGTGGCTTCATCGAAGTATGACAAGTCCTTGCCGCTGAATTGCTGATGCTGGGTGAGGTCAAAGTCACCCCGATTGTGAATGCCTTCCAGTTCCCGCCAGCCAAACGGATACTGGTACTCGAGATCGAATGCGGCGCGCGCGTAGTGCGCCAGCTCTTGCGGGCTGTGCTGATGAAACCGCAAGTGTTCTGGTTTGATACCCAGGCTAAGATACCAGTTGAACCGTGCTTCCCGCCAATGCTCAAACCACTCCATGGCGGTGTCGGGTTTGACGAAAAATTGCATCTCCATCTGCTCGAACTCACGCGAGCGAAAGATGAAGTTGCCTGGAGAGATTTCATTGCGGAAGGCTTTGCCGATCTGGCCGATGCCGAAGGGGATCTTTTGGCGTGACGGCTGCAGCACATTACGAAAATTGACGTAGATCCCCTGCGCGGTTTCAGGTCTCAGGTAGATACGTGCCCCTTCATCTTCTACAGGGCCAATGTAGGTTTGAAACATCAAATTGAACAGCCGCGGTTCGGTCAATTCTCCTGGACATCCCGCCGTGCCCGGTGCGACACTCGGCTTGCGCGGACAGCTCGCCTCTCCCACCTGATCGGTGCGAAATCGCTGCTTGCAAAGTTTGCAATCCACCATCGGATCGCTAAAGCCGGCGACGTGACCAGAAGCTTCCCACACCCGTGGGTGCATCAGAATGGCGGCGTCGATCCCCTCGATGTCATCGCGGAGGCGGGTCATGCTGCGCCACCACCATGCCTTGATATTGTTCTTCAACTCAACGCCGAGTGGTCCATAGTCCCAGCAACTGTTGATGCCCCCGTAGATCTCGCTGGATGGAAATATAAAACCACGACGTTTGCACAGTGCTACAAGCTTGTCCATCACATTGCTACGTTCGAATGCGTGAGCTGGTTGCACTTCGTGTTCCTCGGAATCCACACCCCCTCCTTTATGCTGTTCGCCTGAGCAGGTTTCTGATTCATCGGTGGTTGCGAACGACCTCCTGATCCAGCGGTTCTTTTGACCAACTGTAAGGCTTCAGCTAGGCATTATCAAGACCTTGGGTTAGAGCGCTGGCGGCTTCAAGATCTGCTGCTGTATCGACTGGGCCATGAGGGTGAAGCCCAACGCCGACACCACCACGGCCATGCCAGGAAATAAGACGATCGCCGGATTCACATGCAGATACGGTAAATTAGCCTTGAGATCCCCCCCCCAGCTTGGAATCAGCGGCAGCAGGCCGATGTCGAGAAAGTTCAAGGTGGCTTCGAGGATGATGGCGCTGCCAAGCGCGTGTAACCAGAGAGCGGCCATCAGGGCAGTGGCGGGGAAGACACGTCGGCGCCCACCGGTGTCTCCTCGTAAGAATGCGGCGGCCATGTGCGGAGTCAGGGCCGCGGTCAGCGCCACCATCTCCTGCCAGTGCCCCTGTCCCAGGAGCGTCATCAACAGCAGTCCGAGGAGCAACGGCGGAAACGTCTCGATGACCCGCACGACAGGGGTCATCAGGGCAATCCCCAGGTGGTGTACCAACCGTGGCACGTAACCGAGGAGACTCGCCAGTATGAGGGCTCCGGTCGCGCTCGCACCGGCTATCATCAAGGTATAGCGGCCACCATGAATGACGCGGCTAAGGATGTCGCGACCGAGCAAATCGGACCCCATCCAATACTGCGTGGTGGGCGGTTGCAAACGATCTTTCATATGCACTTCATCCGGTAGATAGGGCGCAATGGAGCTCGCACACACGGTGGTGGCGGCCAGGGCCAGAACCAGTACGGCGCCCAGGAAGAACTTGTCCTGCATGAACAAGCGACCCAAGCCTGAAGGGGATTTCGGCAGTGGTTCATCGTTCAGTTTGGCGGCCTGCCGACCGAGACGGCGTGTTCGGGCAGCTTCGAGACCTTCCACGACGGCGCGTGTGACCGCGTAGGCACCGACAACGATCATCAAAAAGGCCTGGATTTTGGGATGGTCCCGCCGGACAAAGGCCTCGATGCCGAAATCGCCGAAGCCCGGAATTGTAAAGATTTTCTCCGCGAGCAACACGCTTCCGAGCAGCCACGGCACTGATTGCAGCAAAACCACCGCGCTATGGCCGAGAGCCCGGACAAATACTCTTCCGAAGCCACCATTGGCGAGGTCGGATGGTACGACACCACCGTAGTCAGATACATGACCAGCCACAACCAGGCGAGCTGCCACACGGGGACCGATGATCATGCCATACAATACCGCCACCGACAGGGCTGGTAACAACAATTGTCGATAGGCCTGCCAGGGACGCTCGGCGAAAAACGCAAAACCACCGACGGGAAACCACTCCAGGTGCCAGACAAAGAAAAACTTCATGAGAATAGCGCCGTAGAAGTCCGGGAAACCGCCCGCCAATACACATAGTCCCTGCCCGCGGCCAGTGTATGGCCGTTCCCGTGGATAGATCGCCACCAGGGCAAAGAACGCGCCGATCAGGACCGTTAAACAAAAAATCTCGCCCAAGAGCTTGAGCGTCAGCGGTAGAGTGAATTCAACCTCGCGGATAACAGGGCGTCCGGTAAATTTCGATCGCCCCCACTCACCCTCCACCCAATGACGTAACCAGCGTCCATATTGTTCATAAAGCGGTTGGTCGAAGCCATAGTGCTCACGCAACGCTGTTGCACGCTCAGCGGTGTACGGCCAACCAATCAAAGCTCGTTCCGGGCCTCCCGGGGCCAGATGGGGAATGATGAAAATGATGGTGAGCACTCCAAAGAGCACCACAATAAGGCCGAGCAGATGCCTGATGAGGTTAAAAGCTATGGCACGCACACAGACCCTCCAAGCCGATGCCATTATTATCATCCGGTTACTCGCCGGGTGTCAATCGCATTCCCGAAGCCTTGCATGAGTGTTGGAAGGCTTGCTAGAATATGCTGACTGATATCGTTGCGGCAGTCCTGTTTTTCCGTTGTGATGAGGCATGCAATGGCCAACATCGCCCCAGCCTTTCCCACCATGACCGATCTGAAAGACCTCTCTTTCACACAACTGCAGACATGGCTGGCCGACCGGGGTGTCGAAGGCTATCGTGCCAGGCAAGTCGCGCGCTGGGTGTTCAAGGTGGGTGTAACCCAAGTCTCCGACATGACTGATGTCCCCAAAGCGCTGCGACAGGCGCTGGAACAGCACGCTCAGATGACGCAGTTGCCTGGTCTCGTGGTCTACCAGGCGAGCGATGGGACGTGCAAGCTGCGTTATCAACTCGACGATGGGGCCGTGATTGAGAGCGTGTTGATTCGGGAGCCAACACGTCTCACCCTATGTGTGTCGACACAGGCGGGCTGCCGTATTGGCTGCGCCTTTTGTTTGACCACCAAGGGCGGATTGCGACGCCATCTGCGTCCAGCCGAGATCGTCGACCAGATTATCCAGGCGCGCAAGCACCTCGATCCAGGCGAGCCATTGACCAATTTGGTATTCATGGGCATGGGGGAACCGTTCGACAATTACCTCCATACCGTCCAGGCGTTACATATCATCACCCACCCAGATGCCATGGGCTTTTCGCCCCGCCGTATCACCGTCTCGACCTCTGGGTTAGTGCCCGCCATCCGCAAATTTGGGGCCGAAGGGCTCCGGGTTAACCTCGCCGTTTCGCTCAACGCTCCCAACGATGCCTTGCGCTCCCAGCTCATGCCGATCAATAAACGCTGGCCCATTCGCGAATTGCTGTCGGCGTGTCGGGAGTATCCGCTGCCGTCGGGTCGCCGCATCACGTTCGAGTACGTGCTGTTAGCAGGGATCAATGACCATCCGGCGCATGCCGAGCAGGTGGCGCGTTTGCTGACAGGCTTGCGCTGCAAAATCAACCTTATCCCCTTCAACGAATTCCCCGGTACCGCCTTTCAACGCCCTTCAGCGGAAACGGTCAAGCGCTTCCAGGCAATCCTGCTTGACCATTATTTTACCGCCACCATCCGAGAGAGCCGCGGGCGGGAGATCGGTGCCGCCTGTGGTCAACTGGCGGAACGTTCACCGCTGGCGCCCTTCGCACTTGACACTGAATGAACCGTTGGCTAGGATACGCCAGCGTTTCCAGAACCCCAGCCGAGTGCTAGGGTTTCCGGCGGGAGCCGTCGAGGAGTCGACACAGGACCAGCGTGGAGGGGAAGGTCAGGTAATGGTGAGAATGGCAGTCTACCCCGGGACGTTCGACCCGGTGACCAATGGTCATATCGATGTGATGGAGCGCAGCCTGCGGCTGTTTGACCGGGTGTATGTCGGTGTCTTCGATAATATCTCGAAGTCGGTACTGTTCTCCAATCAGGAACGCATCGATATGATCCGACAGGCCACCGCGCATCTGCCGGGCCTCGAGGTCGAGGCCTTTCACTCATTGCTGGTGGATTATGCCAAGACGCGTGGGGCCTGCGCCATTATCCGGGGGCTGCGGGCGGTCTCCGATTTCGATTACGAGTTTCAGATGACGCTGATGAACCGCAAATTAGACTCGGTTACTGAAACGGTCTTCATGATGCCCAGCGAAGAATACGTCTACGTCAGCTCACGCCTGATCAAAGAGGTTGTGGGCCTGGGCGGGCGGGTGACTGGACTGGTGCCCGATTTCGTCGAAGCAGCCCTCATGCAGCGCCTTGGCAACCGGAAGTAGGAGAGGGACGTATGGCACTCGCACGACGTATGGCAGGGTTCACGGAATCTCCGACGCTGAGAGTTTCGACCATCGCGAGGAGGCTGCGCGCCCAGGGTCGTGATGTGGTGGATTTCGGCAGCGGCGAGCCGGACTTCGATACCCCAGAACATATCAAACAAGCGGCCGTCAAAGCTCTGCACGAGGGGTTTACCAAATATACGACCCCTTCGGGAATCGATGAGCTCAAAGATGCCATCGTCGACAAACTCAAGCGCGACAACGGTCTCCTGTATAATCGGGAGCAAGTCGTGGTGTCCTGTGGCGCTAAGCACACGCTGCACAATCTGGCCCAGGTCTTATTCGATCCAGGCGATGAGGTGATCTTACCTAGCCCTTACTGGACGACGTATGAGACGATCATCCAAATGGCCGAGGCCGTGCCGATCATTATTCCCACCACTGAGCCAGAAGGCTTCCGTGTATCCCTCGACACCCTGGAGCGTCACCTGTCACCTCGAACGAAGGCAATCATGCTCAACAGCCCGAGCAATCCCACTGGCAGCATGTATCACCACGACGAGCTCGCAGCCATTGCGAAGCTAGCGATGGGACGCGGCATGTATGTTATCGCCGACGATATCTATGAGAAGATCATCTTCGACGGTCGGGTGCATACCAGCATCATACAGCTCATGCAGGAGACACCGCAATTGGGGATCCTGGTGAATGGCTTCTCCAAGACCTATGCCATGACCGGCTGGCGTCTGGGGTATGCCGCCGGTCCACGTGAGATCATCGCCGCCGTAGGAAACTACCAGAGCCAGACAACCTCCAACCCAACGTCGTTTGTCCAAAAGGCTGGAGTCGAAGCCTTACGTGGGCCGCAGGAGGCGGTCAGCCTCATGGTGCAGGAGTTTGAGCAGCGCCGCAACTATGTGGTGGAACGTTTGAATGCCATGGATGGGCTGTCCTGTTTCAGGCCTATGGGAGCGTTTTACGCCTTTCCCAACGTCAGTGCCACTTATGGCCAGCGCAGTACCTCGGGCCAGATCACCGATTCCGTCAGCTTTGCCGAGCATTTGCTGCAGACCGCTGGCGTTGCCGTGGTGCCGGGAGCGGTGTTTGGCGACGATCGGTGTATCCGTCTGTCCTTCGCCACTTCGATGGAACAATTGCACACCGGCTTGGATCGGATTGAGCAATTCGCCAAAGGCCTGCAGGCCTAGTCAGCGGGTCTACGGTCTGGGAGGCGATGCTCGGGCCTCAATTGGCCGCTTTGACACAGCGAAAGCCGAACGAGGTCATCTGTGAGTGTGGTAAGGCATACTGCCGGTGGTAACCATTGGCGGTTGAATGTGCGTAATCCCACGAACCCCCGCGCAGGACTCGGTATTTGTTGCGCTCTTCATAGCGCGTTAGCGGATTGCCCGGATACGGGGCGAAATAGTCTTCAACCCATTCGGAGACATTGCCCGCCAGATCGTACACTCCATATTCGCTCACATCGTCCTTGAAAGCTCCCACAGGGGCGGTCTGTTTTCGGGCACTTTCCGAAGTGTTAGCCTTACCGTCCCCCCAGTCGTTTCCCCAGGGATAGAGTTTCCCTTTGGCGCCACGTGCCGCTTTCTCCCACTCGGCCTCGCTGGGGATGCGTTTTCCGGCCCAGGTACAGAACGCCTTGGCGTCCTCCCAGCTGACCAGGACTACTGGATCATCTCCCTTCCCTTCTGGATACATGCGCTTCTGCCAGTCCCAGAGGTAGGGCTTCACAGCTGCAGCATCGGGCTCATGGGACCAAGGAATCTTATAGCTGGTGGCATCGATGAAGCGCTTGTAGCGTTTGTTGGTGACTTCATATTTGTCAATAGAGAAAGCTGGCAGATTGATCCGGCTCACGGGGAGCGTGTCGTACCCACCCTTATCATAGCCCCTGATGAACTCTCCGGCGGGAATGAGGACGACTTCAGCCTCGTCCATCATCCCGCTCGACAGGCGTGTTTGATGTGCCGGCTGCGGCAGTGCCGGCCAGATCGTGCTGCCTCCAGGCGTGGGGCACGACCAACAGGCCGAGCAGCGCACCGATGACCAGCATGCCTTTCCCCAGAGCTAGACGCCCAGGGGCCATGTCAGACGACTTCACGCGTAGGTCCCGATCCCACATCCACGTACGACGCATGCTCATCTTCCTCAGCATAGGAAACGCTACCCGGAATACCAAGAGAAAAGGGGACCCAGGCGACGACATCCCGGATCCCCTTTGGCTATCAGCTCAGCTCGCCAATCACCTGCCCAGCTAGCGCACCAACACCTTGAACTCGACACGCCGGTTCAGACGCTCGCCCTTCCGCGGTACGGTTGTCCGCAATCGGCCGTGATTCGCCGTAGCTCAGCGGTGTCATGCGCTTTGGATCGACCTGATGCCTCAGCACTAGATAGCCCATCACGACCTCTGCACGTCGCTGGCCAAGGCCAAGGTTGTACAGTTCGGTCCCAATCGAGTCGGTGTTGCCTTCGATGACCACGCTCAGGCGCGGATTGTCTTTGATCTTTTGGGCAGCTTCATCCAGCACTCGTCGGCCAAGCGGCGTGAGCCGCGATTTATCGAACTCAAAGTGCACAGATTGCAGCACAATTGTCTCAATGACTGCCTGGGGCGGCGCAACTGGGGGTGGTGGCGGTGGTGGTGGCGGTGGCGGCGGCGGTGGCGGCGGTGGCGGTGGCGGGCGGTGCGGGAAGTGGAACGCTATACCCGCCGTGGCCATGTTGAAATCGTACCCGGTGACGCCAGGAGCCATTACCCGTTGACCACTCCCCATGTTCCAGGTCACGGGGAACACATGCACGTACTTATATTCGGTATAGAGGGCCACATTCGGCGAGAAAAAGTATTTCAGACCGGCAATGCCCTGGGCTCCCCAGGCGTCCGCGGAATCGTCCACCTCGCCGCCGACAGGTCGGTTATCCATACTCATCTGGGCATTCACCCAGCCACCGCCCCCACCGATGTACGGTTGCAGGCGCCCCTGCGGGAACTCCTGGCTGCGGAGCAACGGGAGTCGCCCGACCACGTCGAGCATCACGGCAGTGGTGTTAAGACTTATTTGGTTCCCGGTGTTGAGCCTCAGCCGGGAACCTATGGGACCTTCGTTCACTCCGTTGTCACCGGCGAAGTCCGGACCAAAGACGTTGAAGACATCGAGCTCGAATCCGAGGAACGGCAGCGATTCCATGAAGTAGCCGAATTTGCCGCCCAACACCCCTGACGTGTCAAAGCTCTGATTGCCGCGCGTCACGTCGCCCTGCACGGTTGTGGAGGTCGATCCGACGGTCAAGTCGAAGTCGCCATACTTTAGGTTGTTCACACGGGGGAAGGCGACACCACCGTACAGCCCAAAATACGGTTCTGCAGAAGCCAATGACGTGATGACAAGGAGGGAAATAGCTGCCCAGCTAAAGCCCGCTCTGAGTTTTCGCATCCTCATACCGATTCTCCCTAAGTGAGAGCGTCCGTGAGCACGTTGTACGCACCGCAACGCGAGTGTACCCATCGTCACTGTGCATGCCGATGGGAGCTTACCCGACCAATCTTCTGACCTACGTCCAACGAACGCCTGACGGAACAGCATCCAGTCTGTGGGGGGAAGAACTTCATCCTGTCGATCTTAGCCATACTTCCTGCGTGTTGATCATTACCAACTCCTTACGTTTCAACTCAGGTCATCAAGGCCGGCGACACCCCTTGCCCAGAACCGATTCCGGCAGGGCTCCCCCAGACGACACGCGGTGCAAGGCACCTCATAAGGAGGATCGGCCGATCTCGTCATACGCCAGCGAGGCTGCTGGCGCAGTACATCTCGAGAAAAAGTTGAATCACCTGAAGGCTCACGTCCCTCCTCCGCCTCGGAGAAGAGGATCACGATGCATGCCGCCACCAACCTAGCGAATTAACACCTCAAATTTCGACTAGACGCTTGAGACTCCCTTGCCCCCGTGGGTGCCTTTCGGCAAAGGGGTGTACCTCGCCACAGCCGAGAGTCGCCATCCGTCTTAGGTCGAAATGGAAAAGTGGGCCCAATGCAGGGCTGAAACACGCTCTGTCAACAGGGCCACTACAATTGATGGTATAGGGCGAGTCAATGCTATGGAAGATTGCGCGGGTCTTTTCAGTAGCCCAGTGAGTGCCAAAGTTCCTGGACATGCCGCTGAGCGCGGCAACCCTATCCCCGAGGAGATGGAGCCCATACATAGGCTCCTGTTCGGGATATGAATAGGTGAATGGATATTCGAAGCCATGGGTTTTCAGGTCGATGAACCGTCCACAAGGCTGAGTAGTGAAACCAACGGGAGAAAGGCTTGAGCACGCCGATATAGCTGAAAGATCATTCAATCCCTCACGCATGTTCCCCTGGCCGGTTTCGGACTCGCTGTCTGAGCGTTTGCCTCCCATACTAGCCTGCTTCGGTCCTGCATCCGTGGTTATTCCCCACATGGCAGCTCCAAGCTCCAGATCATGGCAAGAATCACCACACTCCCTAGAGGGCAGCGTGATGCCGATCCACTCAAACCCACTGCGGATCATTACCATACCATGTCTGGAAATCGGCGGTGCAGATTTTCTCGAACGAGTGGAACGATCCACTGGAGAAATTTCCCCGGCGCAAAGGCTTTTGGAGTCGTGACATCAATGTGATTTTCGATCCCAGGAATCTGGCCCATACGCGCACCGCCTGATATCGCACGCCATGGACCTAATCAGGACGCCGTGGCGGCTATCAGAGCTGAGTTCACTATGATCGTAGCTGCGTATACTATCCAACAGCTGGCATCTTGTCAATCGAAAACCGCACTGCGAGGGTTTTGAGCCGCGTGGATGGCGGCAATGATGGCCGGTGGTGAGCGAGGAGAGTGCTCTGCACGGGCCCAGGGGAACAGGAACGCTGGGCAGGGCGAGGCAGGAGCAGGTGCCCCGCTACAGGGGGAAAGTATTCAGCGATGAATTCGGGTTGTTCGCTACGAGCGATTTGCGTATACTGCTGCACGTTGTCACATGTGATTTCTTGCTGCAGCGACATAACCAATCAGTAGGTGGAAACGAGGATCCGCGCATGGTAGACAGCGTCAGCTCACGCAAAACAGTGTTCGCGTGCTTTGCTCACCCTGACGATGAAGTGGGCGCTCTAGGAACCCTGGCCAATCATGGCGACCGCGGTGACCGCGTCGTGTTGGCATGGATGACCTGTGGAGAAAATACGTCGATGTCGAAGGCGAAGAGCCCCACTGAGGTGGCCCGGGAACGACGTGCCCATGGACAGGAGGTAGGCACGATCATCGGCTGCGAGGTGGCTTTCTTCGATTATGGTGACACCCAGGTGCAATTGACCCGCGACGCGGCAGTGCAGATGGGCCGGTTCATCGCTGAGCTCAAGCCCGATGCGATCATCACCTGGGACAGCTTCAATAGCCACCCCGATCACCGCGAAACCTCTAAAATCATCATGGATGCGGTGCGCTTTGCACGTCTACCACGCTTGGTGGAGCCCCATACGCCCCATCGCCTGGATCTCCCGATCTATCAGTATGTGGATGATCGGAGCCATGATCCCATCGTCTATGTCGATGTCTCCGAACAGATCGACAAAATCCTCAAAGCTGTGGCAGTCTACTCGGAAGCCTTCGACTGGACGAATGTCGATGAACGCGTGCGGGTGCGTCGGGCCTCCATCGGCATGCAATGCGGTGTGCGCTATGCGGAGCAATTCACGGTGCGGCGCCGGATTGTCCCGTCCCAGAGCTATCTCGTATAAATCTCCACCATGGCTCGGGGCTGCCGTCAGTCTGACGTCGCTGGCGCTCTTGTCCATCAATGCTGGCGTAGCCGAGGGGTTGAGCGATGGAACATCATGACATTCGCATGCGGGGGTTCGCTACCCGCCATGATGTTGATGAGGCGCTGGCGCTTCTCGTGCCACGCATCACCCCGCTGCCGAGCGAGGTCATTCCGCTCGACGAGGGGCTCAATCGCGTCCTTGCCGAGGACATGATTGCGGGTTTCGATGTGCCACATTTTGACCGTTCTGCCGTCGATGGCTACGGGGTGCGCGCACGCGATACGTTCGGTGCCTCCGATTACAATCCCCTCCCCCTGACGCTCAAGGGTGAAATTTTTCCTGGCCGCGCACTCGACCTTACCCTCGGCGCCAACGAGGCCGTGCGTATCATGACCGGCGCGCCGCTGCCGGCTGGAGCCGATGCGGTGGTCATGGCGGAGTATGCCGAGGAAAATGAAGACAAGGGATACGTCAACATTCTGCAGCCCATTTCTCCGTTCAAGAATGTTGGCCGCGTCGGTGAGGATATCCGCTGCGGGGATGTGGTGTTGGCGCGCGGCCGCCGGCTGCGCCCTCAGGATCTGGGCGTCCTGGCCTCGGTTCAAGTGGCCAAAATCCCTGTCTATCGTCGGCCCACAGTAGCGCTGATCATCACCGGTAATGAGTTGGTCCGGGTTGGCGAACCGCTGATCGGCTGCCAGATCGTCGACAGCAACTCGTTGACCTTGGCCGGTCAGAGTCGACGTTTGGGTGCAGTGCCGGTGCACAAGGGGATCATTGGCGATGACTACCATGTCATCAAAGACACCATTCAGAAAACCACCGAGGACGTGGTGATCATCGCCGGCGGGACATCAGTCGGCGCCGAGGACTTTGCCCCGCTCATCATCCAGGAACTCGGCGAGCTCGTGGTGCATGGCGTGGCGATGCGGCCGTCCAGTCCAGTGGGGTTTGGCTTCATCCGGCAGCAACCGATTTTCCTCATCCCCGGTAACCCGGTCTCAGCGCTGGTGGCCTTCGATGCCTTCGTCGGCCCCACGTTGCAGCGTCTGCAGGGCCTGCAGCCCGCTTATCCGTATGCCAGGGTGCGCGGCATCCTGACCCGTAAAATCGCCTCTGCCATCGGCCGCGTCGACTTCGTGCGCGTGCGCTACACCGCGGCCGGGGTCGAGCCCTTACGCGTGACTGGCGCCAGCATTCTGTCCTCGACCACACGCGCCGATGGTTTCGTCATCGTGGACAAGAACTCCGAAGGCCTGGACGAGGGGCAGGAGGTGGAGGTCTACATCTACTCATGAAACAGGAACAATTTCTCCACGTACTGACGAAGGAAGAAGCCGAGGCCATCTTCCATCAACACATCACTGTGGCGCCGTTGGGTGAGGAGTGCGTGCCGCTCGATCACTGTCTCGGGCGAGTGTTATCACGCGACGTCGTTGCCGCCGTCGACGTGCCATATTTTAATCGTTCGAATGTCGATGGCTTCGCGGTTGTCGCCGCCGACACGTTTGGAGTGGACGAGGAAAGTCCCACCGAGCTCAGCCTCAGCGGCGAACACTTGGCTCCTGGTGTCGTGCCGCAGGCGGAGGTCCAACCTGGGATGGCCACGACCATCGCCACTGGCGCGATCATTCCGAAAGGGTCCAACGCCGTGGTCATGGTGGAAGACACCGATTGCCGTAGCGACGTGCTGTATGTCTATCACCCTGTGGTGCCGGGTGAGAACATCAGCAATGCCGGCCAGGACATCATGCAGGGGGAGACCATCCTGCGCGAGGGGCAAGCGTTATCGTCGCGGGAAACAGGGGTATTGGCGGCGCTCGGCTGTGCCGAGGTGTGGTGCTACCGCAAGCCACGCGTGGCCATCATCTCCACCGGGGACGAGCTTATCCCTCCCGGCCAACTGATGACGGAGGGCAAAGTCTACGATTCGAATGCACGCATCATCGCCGACGCCGTGCGGGAGAACGGCGGCGAAGCCTATTTCATAGGTATATGCCCGGACGACGAGACGGCCCTGGAGGAGACAATTCGGCGCGCCCTGGTCCATGACCTGATCATCCTCTCAGGCGGTACCTCCAAGGGGGCTGGGGACCTTTCCTACCGTGTCATCGCGCGTTTGGGGCCGCCAGGTATCCTCGTGCACGGTGTCGCCCTGAGACCCGGAAAGCCGTTGTGCCTTGGGGCTGTGGGGCGTACCCCCCTCGTCATCCTCCCCGGCTTTCCCACCTCGGCCACCGTCACCTTCCAGGAGTTTGTGCAGCCGCTTGTACGCGTCATGGCCGGACTGAACCGTGAGGAGCGTCATACCATTCCGGCCCGTGCGGCGGTGCGCTTTAACTCCCGCAAAGGACAGCTGGAATACGTGTTGGTCCATGTCGTACGCGGCCAGGCAGGCTATACCGCCTATCCCATCGGCAAAGGCTCGGGCTCGATGACCACCTTTAGTCAGGCCGATGGCTTTCTAAAAATTCCCACCAACCAGGAGATGCTCGCCAAGGACGAGGCGGTGCAGGTCCACCTGTTGAGCCGTGATTTACGCTTGGCCGACATCACCATGATCGGCAGTCATTGCGTAGGGGTGGATTTTCTGGTGAACTGCCTCAGACGGGAAGGTATCCAGGGGAAGATCATCAATGTCGGTTCGTCAGCAGGTTTGCAAGCGGCGCGACGCGGCGAGGCCGACATCGCAGGGATGCACTTGCTCGACGAACAGACTGACGAATACAACCGGCCGTTTGTCAAAGCGGGCGATGGGCTGGCGCTGGTGCGAGGTTATGTACGGCGCCAGGGGCTCCTCTACCGACCGGGGGATGACTGGTCGCAACCGCCGACGTTCGAACGTCTCGTCGGCATGGCTGCAACGGAGGGCAAGCTCGTCCTGGTCAACCGTAATCGTGGCTCGGGTACGCGCATTCTCTTTGACATGTGTCTGCGGACCTGTGCTCCGTCGCTGTCGATGTCCTTCGACAAGCTGACGGAGAGCTTGCGCGGCTATGATACAGAGGCCAGATCGCACAATGCCGTGGCGGCCTCCATCGCATTGCGGAAGGCCGATTGGGGGTTGGGCATCGACACCGTGGCGCATGACTATCACCTGGCCTTCAGCTTCATGCAGGATGAACATTATGACTTTGTTATCCCTGCCGACAAGGTATCGCAACCGGCTATCCAGCAGTTTCTCGAACTTCTGCGCCGTGACACGGCGCGTGCCGGACTGACGCATCTCGGATTTCAGGTCCCTCCTGACATGGGAACGATCCTACTCATCGCCTAAGGGGAGAGCCCAGGATGTTCAGCTTCGAGGAAGCCAGACAACGTGTGCTCGAACGCGTGGAGCCTTTGGCCGAGCGCGAACAGCTGGTGGTCAAGGATGCCTTGGGACGCATTCTCGCCGCTGATGTGCAGGCGCCACTCGACATCCCACCGTTGCCGAATTCGGCACGTGATGGCTACGCCCTGCGTGCTGCAGACCTCGTGAGCCATGGGAGTGCACGCTTGCAGGTGGTGGCTGAGGTGCCTGCGGGACAATACTGTGACATCGAAATCAAAACGGGCCAGGCGGCGCGCATTTTTACCGGGGCTCCGATGCCGCCAGGCGCTGATACGGTGGTCATGCAAGAGTACGTGCAGCGACATGACGATGTCGTTGAAGTCCCGGTCAATGCCGTCAAAGCCTTCGATAACGTACGCCCACGCGGTGAGGATGTGGCAACCGGCGATGTCGTGCTGGAGCGTGGGACGTATATTCGCCCGCAGGAGGTTGGCATTTTGGCGGCATTGGGCCTAACTCATGTGGCGGTGTACAAACGGCCGCGAGTGGCGGTGATCTCCACCGGCAATGAGGTGGTCGAGGCCGGAGAGCCGCGTGGACCGGCGCAGATTTTCGACAGCAATCGCTACTCCCTGATTGGCTTACTGGAGGTGCTCGGCGCCGAAGCCCTGGACTTTGGCATCATTGGCGACGAGCGTGACGCGCTGCGGCAAGCCTTTCTTCGTGCCAGCGAGCAAGCGCACGCCATTCTGACCTCGGGAGGGGTGTCGGTGGGCGCATATGATCTGGTGCGCGACATCCTCAACGAGGTTGGCAGCATCGATTTCTGGCGCGTCAAGATGCGACCAGGAGGCCCGCAGGCGTATGGCCGCATCGGGCCAGCCTATTTCTTTGGGCTCCCAGGCAATCCGGTGTCAGCTATGGTGGTCTTTCTCGAAATCGTCCAGCCGGCGCTCTGGCGGCTCACAGGACGCAAGGATTGGCAACCCACCCGCTTTCGTGCCCGCCTGCGGGAAACTATCCGCAAGCGTCCAGGATTGATGGAATTTCAGCGCGGCATCATAACCTATACTGACCTCGGTTGGGAAGTGACGACTACCGGGCCACAGGGTTCGGGCATCTTGCGCTCAATGGTCCAGGGGAACTGCCTCATCTTCCTGGCAGAAGAGCGCGGCGATTATGAACGTGGTGAAGAGGTATGGGTCGAACCATTTCCGATGTGATGCCAGACTAGGGAGCTATAGACTTTAAGAAAAAGATTTTCTGAAGAGGGGTTGACGTGCCGCCACACATCGGGACAAGGCCTACCAAAGAAACATCACTCCCATGTTGTCTTTGGAGGAACGTCCCGATGTGCAGCGTCCGTTTTACCCTCACCACACAGTCCCGTAAAGCCGTGGCACGCCAGCTGAAGACGGCCCAGCAACCAGGGCCGCTTACGCCAGGTCAAGTCTTGCCTCGCCCTCCTCGCCGTCGGGAACGGCCGGAGTTTGGCAGAGGTCGCAGGGGTCTTGCGCGTGCATGAGAAGACTGTCGCCGCGTGGATACGCCGGTTCTGTTGCGAGGGGCTCCACGGGGTCCCGCGCCAGCAGCCCCCAGGCCGTCCCCCCAAACTGACCCCGATGCAAAAAGCCGCCCTCACCACCCTCATTGACGAGGGACCGATTAAGGCTGGGTTTAGCAGCGCCTGCTGGCGCTCGCCCATGATCCAACAGCTGATTTACGACCGCTTCGGCGTCTTCTACAACGTCTTCTACAACGCTCAATTACTCAAGAACCTCGGCTTTCGCTACCAGAAGGCTGCCTTTGTCTCCGCTCATCTCACCGAAGCGCAGCGCCACGAGTGGTGTACCACCATCTGGCCCCAGATATTGCGCCTGGCAACAGCCCAACACGCCTTGCTGCTGTTTGGCGATGAGGCCTCGTTCCCACAGTGGGGGACGCTGTCGTACACCTGTGCCCGTCGCGGGCACCAGCCGCTGGTCAGGACATCCGGCAAGCGCCAAGGGTACAAAGTCTTTGGCGTGATCGAGTACTTCACCGGGCGCTTCTGGTATCAAGGCCAGGAAGGACGGCTTAACTCTGCAGCGTATATCACCTTTCTCACAAGCGTATGGGAACAGACCACGCAACCCATCCTGCTCATTCAGGATGGGGCCCGGTATCACACGTCTACGGCAATGCAGCGCTTCTTCGCCCTGCACACCGAGCGCCTCACGGTCTTCCAGTTGCCGAGCGACTCGCCGGATTATCATCCGATCGAAAAGCTCTGGAAGAACGTGAAAACAGAAGGCACGCATCTGCACTACTTTCCCACCTTCGAAGCGCTTACGGACACAGTCGAGCACGCACTGCTGAAGTTTGCCACTACGCCGGCAGAGATTCTCTCACTGTGCAGTCTACCGACAGAAATGACCATGGCGGCTTAAGCGCCCCTGGCCAGCAAATCTTTTTCTTGAAAGCTATATCCTCAGCGATGAGCACGAGTCCCGCAAGCCTCCGAGCACCATAGTCCCTTCTTCTAGTAGCCGCACCACATCAGCGCCCACCACGCGTCGCCAGGTGGCAAGCTTCTTGTGACCCATCGCAGCTACGGGCACTGCCATGCTCCGGCTGCTGACTGCATGAGATTTCTACCCCATTTTTCCCCCATTTGGGGGAATTGTCCAGAGCTTTGTTTCTACTTACGATACAGTCTAACTCACATGGCCACGGTTGGCGACTCCGTTGATTTCTTGGCCACGGAGAGAGTATGCTGCACGCCAACGCCAACGGTCATAACGTGTACAGAGGAGTGGTAAGGGAGAAGCGCCGATGACCACTGGAGCTCTGGTGTCGCCAGCCATCGAAACACTGGCCGACCTGCACGCGCGGCTAGGCCACGTGCCGCTGCAGCGCATCCGTTGCCATCCAGCTCCGGGGACCGCCACAGAAGCGGATGTACTCGTCTATCCCAGGGGAGAGAAACGCCTGTACGAACTGGTGGATGGCGTGCTCGTGGAGAAACCGATGGGGTATTACGAATCGTTATTAGCGGCCATTCTTATCGGCTTTCTCAGCAGCTTTCTCGAGGCGCACGACCTGGGTCTGGTGCTTGGAGCAGATGCCACCCTACGGCTCGCGCCTGGACTGGTACGCCTGCCAGACGTCTCGTTTCTTACCTGGGAGCATTTTCCTAATCGCGAACTCCCTGCCGAGCCGGTTCCCGATTTGGTGCCCGATTTTGTCGTCGAAGTGGTGAGCTCAGGGAACACCGCGGCGGAGATGGAGCGCAAGCTGCAAGAGTACTTTGCTGCCGGCGTTCGGCTTGTCTGGTATGTCTACCCAGAACAGCGCACAGTGCACGTCTACACCAATCTGCACGATCTTCGTATACTCCACGAAGCAGATCGCCTGGATGGTGGCAGTGTCTTGCCGGGATTTCAGTTGCCGATTCAGCAATGGTTTGCGCGGGCAGGGCGACGCCGGGGCGACGCCTAGCCGTTGGCGGCGTGCTCGTCGTCGTGCCGATTTACCTTGCCATGGTGCTCCCAGCACGGCTGCCCGCTGAACATCTCCTCAGACTGCTCCCAGATGGCGATGGTCAGGCCGCCAAGACGCGCCGACCACAGGCTGCGTGATTCCTTCTGGCCGGAGCCGCACCACCTCATCGCCAGCCACGAAGCGCCGGGTACTGCCAAGCGCTGTCGGCTGATGGCGTATGACTTCTACCCCATTTTCCCCCCCTTTTGGGGAATTGTCCAGCGCCTTATTTCGTCTTAGGCTCATCGAGGAAGGGGCGCTGGCCGACTTCCAGCTGCTGGACGGCAATCCGCTCGCCAACATCAACCCATCGCCTTCTCGTCACGACCCTGGCCGCTCTCACCACCGGAACCATCAGCGCTATGCTAGCAATCCAACGAACAACCAAGAGGAGCATACGGCGCAGTACAACGCGGAGTTCGCCAGGTACGACAAATATCCCGACGAGTGGATGGGGCCGCGCGGCGTGGCGAACGACAAGACGCGCCATCTCGCCTGCGCCGGTGCGTGGGGCCTGTTCCCGAACAAGGACGCTGTCTACATCAACTACAACGGCAAGCTCCCCGCCAACCAATGCCACACGGCCACTTATACGGTGCCGGAGAACAAAGGCTTCTGGTCCATCACCGTCTATGGCGCGGACGGCTACATGAAGAGCGCCAACAGCGTGCTCAACCAGTACAACACGACGTTCAACGCTGACGGCACGTTCACGGCCTATTTCGGCTCCAAGGAAGTCTGCGACGACGTGCCGAACCGGGTGGACGTGTCCGAAGGCTGGAACTTCCTGATGCGCGTCTACCGCCCCGGCGAGTCCGTGCTGCATGGCAGCTACAAGCTGTCGGATGCCGTGCCCAGCAAGAAATAGCCAGAAGGAGGAACGATCATGAGCATGCAATCGCACATCGTCGTCTGGGTTATTTTTGCATTGGCGATGTTTGCCAGTGCCGACTGTGTCGCCCAGGTCACTCCCGCCGAGGCACGCGCCATCGCCAAAGAGGCTTACGTCTACGGTTTCCCGATGGTGGACAACCTGCGGGTGCAGTACGCCTACTTCGTGGACAAGGGGAACCCGGAATACAAGGCGCCGTACAACCAGCTCTTCAACATCCCCAGGGTCTACACGCACGAGGACCGCGCTATCCAGAGGCCCAACTCGGACACGCCTTACTCGTGGATCGGTCTGGATCTCCGCGTCGAGCCCATCGTGTTCACCGTCCCACCCATCGAGAAGACGCGGTCCTGGAGCCTGCAGCTGATCGACCTCTACACGCACAACTTCGACTACCTCGGCACCCGCACCACGGGCAACGACGGCGGCAGTTTCATGATCGCTGGACCGAGCTGGAAAGGCGAAACGCCCCAGGGCATCAAGAAGGTCATACGCTGCGAGACCGAAATCGCCTCGGCCCAGTTCCGCACGCAGCTTTTCAATCCTGGCGATCTCGACAACGTCAAGCAGATCCAGGCGCAGTACATCGTGAAGCCGCTTTCGGCCTTCCTGGGCCAGCCCACCCCGAAGGCCGCACCAGCGATTGATTTCCCGAAGGCGCTGACACCCGACGCGCAGAAGACCTCGTTGGAGTTTTTCCGGATCCTCAACTTTGGCCTGCAGTTCTGCCCGATGCCTCCGTCCGAGAAGGATCTCATGGCGCGGTTTGCCAGGATCGGCGTCGGTGCGGGCAAGACCTTCGATCCCGACACGCTCTCGCCCGAGATGAAGAAGGCCATCGAGAGCGGCATGGCCGATGCCTGGGCAGAGGCGCTGTATCCGGCCTACTTCGTGGATGCCGACGGCAAGCAGCCGACCGGTGCCAACCGCTACACCCTGCGCTTCGCGCCGGGGCAGCTGCCACCGGTCGATGCCCTTCTGGTCGCTGACGATGTACGACGATCCGGCGGGCCTGCTCGTCGCCAACCCGCTCAACCGCTACCTGCTCAACTCGACGATGCTCCACCAGTTCAAGCGCGATGCCGACGACGGACTGACACTGTTGATCCAGCACGAATCCCCGGGCGCCGACCAGGAAGCGAACTGGCTGCCCGCGCCGAAGGGGCCGTTCGGCATGATCCTGCGCCTCTATCTGCCGAAGGCCGAAGCGCTCGATGCCACGTGGAAACAGCCGCCGCTGCAGCGGGTGCAATAGCGGCGCTGGCCGCCCGTATCACCAGGGCCATCAGAGCAATGGCATCAATCCAGGGAGCAACAAACATCGGAAGATTTCATCCGTCGCCGGGCAACCGCGAACAAGCCGTTCTACCTAATTCACTCGTTTGGACGCCTGCATAACGATACCTACACGGCGCCCGGCTATGCCGGGAAAAGTCCCGCCGGCTTTCCGCATCGCGATGCGATTGTCGAGGTGGACGATATCGTCGGACGCGTGATGCAGGTGCTGCGCGAGACCGGCCAGGAAGAGAACACGCTGGTCTTTTTCACCAGCGATAACGGCGGCAACGAAGACCTGTGGCCTGACAGTTGCGTATCAGCCCTTCCGTGGCGGCAAAGGGCACCACATGGGAAGGCGGCGTGTGCGTCCCCGGCATTGCCTACTGGCCGGGCACGATCAAGGACGGTCGCATTTCCGATGGTTTGTTCGACCTATGCGACCTGTTCAACACCGCCGTGGCGCTCGGTGGCGTCGCGGACAAGATTCCGACCGAACGTTACATCGATGGCGTGGATCAAACATCCTTCCTGCTTGCGGATGACGGTCAATCGCGCCGTGATGCAGTCTTCATGTACTCCGAGAATGTGCTGACCGCCGTCCGCTGGATGGAATACAAGGTGCACCTTATGGTCTTTCTCAATCAGGCCGAGCGGCGCAATCTCGATGAAAGCATCCTGGTGAGAACCGGCATGGCGCCCTGGGTTTACAACCTCACCATCGAGGACACCGGTCCACTGACGAAGAAGCGGATGGAGACGATCGACGAGGAAACCCTCGCCGCCGCCAAGGATTTCATCACCCGTCAGTACCAGGCAGGCAAACCATTCTTCGTCTGGTGGAACGGCACCCGGATGCACTTCCGCACGCACGTGAAAGCGGAGCACCGCGGCCTTTCCGGCCAGGATGAATACGGCGACGGCATGGTGGAGCACGATATGCAGGTGGGCGAGCTGCTAAAGCTGCTCGATGGTCTCGGCATCGCCAATGGCACCATCGTGCAATACTCGACTGACAATGGCCCGCACTTCAACACCTGGCCCGACGCGGGGAACACCCCCTTCCGCAGCGAGAAAAACTCCAACTGGGAAGGCGCCTACCGCGTGCCCTGCTTCGTGCGCTGGCCCGGCCACTTCCCCGCCGGCATGACCCTCACCGGCATCGTGGCTCACGAGGACTGGCTGCCCACTTTCGCCGCCGCCGGCGGCAACGCCGACATCAAGGAGCAGCTCAAGTCGGGCGTGGAACTCAACGGCCGCACGTATCGCAACTACATCGATGGCTACAACCAGCTCGACTACCTCAGCGGCAAGGCAAAGCAGTCGCCCCGCCACGAGTTCATCTACGTGAATGACGACGGCCAGATCGTGGCGCTCCGCTACGACGACTGGAAGGGCGTGTTCCTCGAGAATCGCGGGGTCGCCTTCGGCGTCTGGCGCGAGCCGTTCACCGAACTGCGCGTGCCGATGCTCTTCAACCTGCGCCGCGATTCCTTCGAGCGCGCGCAGCACAACGCGAACACGTACAACGACTGGGGCATTGATCGCGGATTCGTTCTCGTGCCCATGCAGCAACTGGCCGCCAAGTTCCTCTTGACCATGAAGGACTACCCGCCGAGCCAGACGCCGGGTTCGTTCAATCTGGAGAAGATCCAGAAGATGATCGAGTCCGGTGCTGGCGGGAAGTGATCCGTGGCATCGCGGGCGGGGTGCTTCGTATGGCGAAGCGCCCCGCCTTTTCAGAAAGCATCGCTCAGATGCCATGCCCATGGTTCAATGCCGTATACAAGCTGCATCAGCCACACCATGACACCCGAGCAGCAAACAATTCAAAACCATGCAGAGCAAACGCATTGACGACAAAGAAGGCAAGCCCGTTGGCATCCAGAGTCACATCGGTCGCCGCCCCATCGCTGCGTTCGGCAACTCCGATGGCGACCTGCAAATGCTGCAGTGGACGACCGCTGGCAGCGGGCCGCGCTTCGCATTGATCGTCCATCACACTGGCAGCGGGCCGCGCTTCGCATTGATCGTCCATCACAGCGACGCGGCACGCGAATGGGCCTACGACCGCACTTCGCACGTCGGCAAGCTCGACAAGGCCTGGGACGAAGCCGTTGCCAAAGGCTGGACCGTCGTGAGCATGAAGGACGATTGGAACACGATCTTCCCGAAATGATCCTGCGGCTCTTTCCTGAGTGCATACTCCACCGCCTAAAGGATGCCAATACAGGCGTGCAAATACAACTTCTCATTGGTGTTGGAAACTGATAAAAAGAATCGTATTTGACTCAATAGAGGAGCCGAGAAATGGACCCTGTGGTAGATGTCACGGAGCAGAAATGGTTGAACGACGCGCGCGAGGCGCACATCCCCTGGAAGAAATGGGGCACTACCTCAGCGAGCGGCAGGGGGGGCGGTCCGGGAGGACTACAGCGAAGGTGGCGACTCGTGGAGTTACTTCACCCACGACCAGGCGCGCTCACGCGCCTATCGGTGGGGCGAAGACGGACTGGGGGGACTCTGCGATGACACGCAACAGTTCTGCTTTGCGCTGGCGTTGTGGAACGAGCGCGACCCGATCCTGAAAGAGCGCCTGTTCGGGCTCACCAACAGCGAAGGGAACCATGGCGAGGATGTCAAGGAGTACTACTTCTACCTCGACAGCACGCCGACCCATTCGTACATGAAGTATCTCTACAAGTACCCGCAGCGGGAGTATCCCTACCGCGACCTGATCGAAACGAACCGGAGGCGCTCGCGCGAAGAGTTCGAGTACGAACTGCTCGACACCGGCATCTTTAACGCCGACCGCTACTTTGACGTGTTCGTGGAGTACGCCAAGGAAGGCCCGGAAGACGTGCTCATCCGCATGACCGTGCACAATCGCGGGCCTGAAGCGGCCCGGCTGCGGGTCTTGCCGACCCTCTGGTTACGGCGTGCACACTATGGAATGGTTTCACATGCTCAACAGCGATGTGATCTCGATGCCGGACAAGTGGGAGTACCCCTGGTATGCGGCCTGGGACCTGGCGTTCCACACGATTTCCCTGTCGCTGGTGGACTTCGATTTCGCCAAGGAGCAACTGCTGCTGATGCTGCGCGGTCTCTATTTCCACCCCAATGGGCAAATTCCCGCCTACGAGTGGAACTTCAGCGATGTGAATCCGCCGGTGCACGCCTGGGCCACGCTGTTCCTCTACAGAACAGAGCAGACTCTCGGCCGGGCGGACATTCGTTTTTTGGAACGCTCGTTTCAGGGGTTGATGCTGAACTTCAACTGGTGGGTCAACCGCAAGGATCCCGCCGGGCGCAACGTGTTCGCCGGGGGCTTTCTGGGACTGGACAACATTGGCGTCTTCGACCGCAGCGCCCAGCTCCCCACGGGCGGCTCGCTGGAGCAGGCGGACGGGACAGCGTGGATGGCGTTTTACTGCCAGTGCATGCTGGAGATGGCCCTCATTCTGGCCGAAGACGACCCGGTGTACGAGGAGATCGCCTTCAAGTTCATCCAGCATTTCCTGTGGATCGCCTACGCGATGGACCGCATCGGCGAGCATCACGACGAGATGTGGGACGAACAGGACGGGTTCTTCTATGATCTGCTGCGGCTGCCCGACGGCCAGGCGATGCGTTTGCCAGTGCGGTCGTTGGTTGGGCTGCTGCCGCTGTGCGCGTCCACGGTGTTCGCGCCCAACGCCCCAGAGCGTTTCCCGAGGCTGCAGGAGATGATCGCCCTGTTCCGCAAACGCCATCCCGAGGTGGTGTCCCATGTGGCCCCGACCGACGAGGGTTTCATCGGCTATAAAGGACGGCATCTGCTGTCGATCCTCAACAAGCAGAAGCTGGAGCGCGTGCTCGCCTACCTGCTCGACGAGAACGAGTTTCTCGGGCCGCACGGCATTCGCTCGCTGTCGCGGTATCACCTGGAACATCCGTTTGTGTTTCACGTCGGGGGGCAGGAATACACGGTCCAGTACCTGCCCGGCGAATCGAATACCGGCATGTTCGGCGGCAACTCCAACTGGCGGGGTCCCGTCTGGATGCCGGTCAATGCGCTGATCATTCGGGCGCTGTTGAACCTGTACAGCTTCTACGGCAATGACTTCACGGTGCAGTGTCCGACCGGTTCGGGGCAGTACATGACGCTGTTCGAAGTGACGCAGGAAATCTCCCGCCGGCTGGCGGGCACGTTCCTGCGCGACACCAACGGACGGCGGGCGGTGTACGGCGGGACCGCGAAGTTCCAGGACGATCCGCACTGGCGCGACCTGATCCTCTTCTACGAATACTTCCAGGGTGACAACGGAGCGGGGCTCGGCGCCAGCCACCAGACGGGGTGGACCGGTTTGATCGCCCGCCTTCTCGACCTGTTCGGGCGTCTCGAGGCCAAAGATCTGGAGTTAGACCGCGAACAAGTGGGTGCCCGGCTCGTGAGGGAGCAGGTGGGCGGGGAAAAGACGGGCGGGAATTAAGAGGCAAGAGGTCCGATCGTTGCTCTCCTGCACTGTACCACATCAATACGCGCGTCTGGCTGACGGAATTATCCCAAAAGCGGGGCCGACTGGCCACGTTGGATGACCTTCCGGACGCCGAATCGGAAATCAGCCGGTGCAGGGATCCCAAAGCGGCGCAGACAGCAGGCAAGACCAAAGGCTGGGCTATGCCCAAGGCAATTAGGCGTGTCATACGTGAGCGATAGTTTCTGTACGCATCTTGTGTGTACCCTATGGTATTTCCACACTCATGGGCTCCTCTTCCACGCCTCCAACGCCGCGATGATGACAGATGCGTCCGTGGCGTCGCTCACGTCGACGGGGTTCGAAATGACCCCTTCATCAAACAAGAACGTGGCGAGGGCCCCGAGTCTCCTGTGAAACGCCGAACCCTTGACTAGCGAGTAGTCGTACCGGGGATTCGCCCACTCGTAGATCTTGGGTGGCGGAGCCTCTCGATAGATCGTCTCCGCCCACGCCTTCTTCATCTGCATTTCTTCCGCCAGGGCGCGTACTCCGACCGTAGGGTCCTTTTGCAGGACGTTGTACGCCATGCCTAACGCCCGGAGGAAGCGTACCGCGGTTTCCCTGTGGTCTCGGAGCCAGTCGCGTCGGGCACTGTAGCTCGCCACGTTGGTGTAGATGCCGAGATCTCCCTCGGTGGCGATGATTCTGGCGTTCGCTTCATGCACCATGCGCTGCATCCATGGCTCCCACGCCATGGCGGCGTCAATCTCCTTGTTCGCCATGGCGGCCACCTGCTCGGCAGGCGGCATATGGAGCAGTGTCACTTGATCGGGGCGAATGCCGACCTGTCTCAAGAGCATCATCACGCCGTAGTGTGTCGTTGACCCTCTGAAATAGCCGATCCTCTTCCCCCTCAGGTCAGCGGGCGTGTCGATGCCGCTGTCCTGCCGCGCCACAAAGCCTTCGGCGTAGGCTCCCTCCGAATGGATGCCGATCATCACCCAGTCCACTCCCTGCGACAGTCCGATCAAGAACGGCACGCTGCCCACAGCGGCCACGTCAATGCTCTGGCTCTGTGCCGCCGCAATCATCGGCGCCCCGGCGACGAACTTCACGTAGCTAGGCGCCAGGCCCGCTTTCTCAAACAGCTGCAGGTCCCGCGCGGTCAACAGCAGCCAGTCAGCGGTCGTCTGATAGCCGATCGTGATCGGAAGAGGGGTCTGGGCCGATGCCCGGGGAGGGGTGAAGGCGGATTCCACGGACAGCACGAACAATAGACTAAAGACCACCAACACCGCACTCCGATGCATCATTGGACCCCTACTTGCGGGTCGTGGAGGATGCCCTGTGCGTCACCCCCGCTAGCCCATGTCCTGTTTGTTCGCAACGGTCAGATCGTGCCCACCCCTGCTAGGGCTCCGCGAACAGACCCTGTCTCACTGCGTTGGGATCGTCAAGATGGGGGTAGCTTCCTTGCTCTCCGTCTCCACGAACGTGAACAAGAACATGAGGAACGAGAACACGTGCTTCGAGGGCATGTCCCGGTCGTCGATTGAGAACCAGTGGCCCCGATAGGGCGCGGCCACGAAGGCGTCCCTCGGCCGGTCGGGGGAGCACGCGATCCGGATCAAGGGCGGGACCGGTCCCTCCGGTCCCAGATCCGCCTCCGGCGTCGGCCCCACCCGTCGCTCCGTCACGTGCGCCTCGGGCACGGAGATCACCGATGAGAGGTCGACAAGGACCTCGCGGATCGACCGGCTCAGGAGGGCGATCTCCTTGTCGTTGGCGGCCACGGCCCCATACACGACCCGAAATTCCCGCGCGGCGGGGTCCAGGCCCAGGACGGCCAAGGCGTTGAGGAGCGCGTTTTCGACGGCCGCAGCGAGATGCGGACGCAACACCAGGGTGAGCAGCTCGTCTCTGTCGACACGCTGTCGTCGGACACCGATGTCGCCCGAGGTCTGGAGCCGACGGAGGTCCTGCAGCAGGACGTAGAATTCGGGGTTGGCCGGCCGGATGTGCTGGAGCTGAACCCGACGGTTGTCGACACCGTTCACCGCCTGCACTGCAAGCCGGAACACCACGTCCAGGGGGAAGCCGGCCTGGATGACGTTCAGGATGGCCGACGGCGGAATCGGCATCATCATCGAGCGTGCGAACCGCTCGCCCACGAGCGGGGCGTAGGTGATGGTCGGGCGGTCGGTAAACTGGCCCTGAGCGCCCAGCCCGATGCTGCTGTTGGGGACCCCCGGCACGACCGTGTTCGTGTTGAAGATGCTCCCCGCCGCCGAAAATGTGCTCTGCACCGTATAGCCGGTGACGATCTGCCCGACGTCCAGGAATACGGGGGTGTCGCCGTAGCGCATCTTCACCAGGTTCAGGAGCATCTGGCTCTTCCACGACTCCGCCACGGCCGCCGTATAGTCGAAGCGGTCCCGGGTCACCGTGCCTGGCCCAATGCCCGAGCATCCCGCCAGCAGCAGGAGTGCCATCAGGACTGACCCAGCCCTCGCGGCCGTGTTGGCCAGGCTGCCAACCGCGCGCAGCCGCCGCACGTGGATGCGCGCCATGCGGGTGATCGCCGTTGCATAAACATCCGGGGCGAAATACTCGTGCGTGCGGCAACGGTCGACGTCGTCCTGGATCGTCCTCCAGCGCCGCAACGTGGCCACGTGGAGGAAGTGCTCCCGCGTCCTCGGCTTGAGCTTGAGCTCTTGTTGGGCTATCGTCATGGCGGATGCCTCGTGGCACGGTTGGTCATATTGATCAGCGGCTGCCGCACATACGACCGGATGCGACCCAGATGAGCGGCAACATGGTTTGCCGATGACGCCTCCTTGTCCTCGTCACCCCCTAGTACATCCTTCAGATCAGCGCCCTCCAACGGCCTGGTGGTCGCGCGCACGAGCCCCCACCATCCATGGTATACGGCAACCAATCGCGTCAAGATGGGCCACTCGCACCATTGAGACCCCCGAAGAAAGAGGGTTTCACATGAGAGTGTAACTATACATACCATGAACTCAATGGGTTAACGGGACGATACACCATGACAACATGGATAACGCTCTTTGAGAGCAAGCGATTCTTCAGGTGCTACTGCAACCTAGCCACGATGGATAACCGCATGTAAAATTGGCCTATTTGATGAATGTGGCCCAAGTTCGCACAATGGGTTGCTGTCTACAAAAAGGGCTGTTGTTCTTCCTATCCACCCCCTCCCCAGCCTTCTCAAGTCGCCCGTCCCGAGGCCGCCACCCCAGGTCATCCCTGAGGCGCTACCCTAGCCCATTCCGAAACACTTGTCCAGACCGTGCTGCACCTTGCTGCGCCCCGCGCCGGCGGGCTGCCGCAGCGCACTGGGGGCGTGTGTAGAGGGGTGCGCAAGCGGTGGCCACCAAGGAGGCGCAATGAGGGGAGCGTGGCAGGGGGGCGCCATGCGGTAGTCGACGTTGACGACGGCGTAGTCAGCCTTGTTCGCGATCGAGCGGCAAATCCAGTTGTGGCTATCGAGATCGCCAAGCAGCCAGTCCGGGAGCTTCAGACCGCAGCAGCGACTGCGATAGCGTTTCTGTGATGGGTGGGATGGGGCCACCGTATTGTTATCCTCTCTTAACGATTGCCTGCTTGATAGCCGGCAACGATTGGCTCCATGTCTTCTCTTGCTCCCAGAAACCCTATTAGCGCAACCCGCCCTGAGTTTGGGACCCCACTCGACCACTAGTGAATACGACAGCGACCGCTAACCAGTCCACGTTTTGCCATAGATAGCTAGCGACATTCGCACTACTGGCGCTTTCCGCCCCAGGACGCCCAATATCTTGACGACCTCTTGATAGCTTATTCCCGGTTGAATAGCTTAGTACTAAGCCATGCTGATTGCTGATCGTGTGAGGAGAGCATCCGCTTCCTCCAGCTTCCCTTCGCGCAATAAGGCTTCGGCCTGTCGTGCGAGTTTCTTGTCCTGGCTCGCCTTGGCTTGCTGGAACAATGTCCGATACTTGTGGGCCCACTCATCGGCTGCACGGATTTTCTCCTGCAGCGCAAGGTCTTTCTTGTCGAGACGCTCATTGAGCTGCTGCAGAGCCTTGGGGTCTACTCCTTGGCAGATAATTGTGACATTCCCCCTGGTTTGGCCAATGGCGGGGCTACCGGAACCATGAGTCTGTTGTTCAATCTTCGTGGGTTCTGATAATTTCGGCTTTGGGGCGGTGCGCTAGATGAAGGCCACGCTAATGACAGCCATCCCACCAATAATGGCGACGATAATAGGTCCAATAATGGCAGGATTCCTCAACCACCTTTGCTCTAGCCCAGTCTCTCCCTCGGGATGTTTTGTGGACACGGATTTCCTTGGCGTTGCCATGGTATGATGCCCTCCTCGCTACCCCTCAGAAAGTAGATACTTCCGGCGCTCGAAAAACTTATGGAACGCCAGATTCACCCGTCCTTGAGCTTATGCCTCCCCTATCAGCTACCGGGCTGGGGCCACTTGCACGAGCAAGCTCGGGTTCTGCCCACGGGCAGCGGCCCGGCGCTGCAACTCATCCCGTATGGCCTGGGGCACATAAACGGTCCACCGGACCGAGTGCTTCAGCTGTTTCAACTCCCACGTGTCAGGGTGGACGGTCGACGGTGGACGGTCACCAGTGTGCGGCCGGGCCAACCCTGTCCCCAAGGCTTCGAGGCGGGCGAGCACGGGTTGCAGGGCGGCGGTGACGACAGCTTGCAGGTCGGCTCGAAGATGATCGACGATGTAGGGTAGACGGTTGACGGTGGACCCTCGGCAGAGGCATGCGCCAGCGCCCGCTGACTCGGATAGGAACCGCCCCGCGGCCGAGGCGGGATCAGCCCGCGCTGTTGCAGGCGATGCGCTCGGGACTGCACCGTGCCGCGGGGGATGCCCAGGCGCTCGGCGATCGCGGCGGTCTCCAGCCCTCAGTCCACAGGGTGATGAATTCTTGCTCGGCGGGGGGCATGGCATCTGCCCTGCTGGACGGATCAGAAAATCCGGTTCATATCCCTTGCCGGTCGGCCGATCGTCGCGGGTCAGTTCGAGCGTCGCCGCCTTCACCATACTCCGCCAGGGTTTGCCGGCTGCGATAGCCTGCTCTGCCACCTTGGGCAGCGGCGTGTTGAGGGCCTGCTGGGTGAGGACGTTCGCCGCGCGCACGAGTGCTTGATGAACCCGCTTGGCCTCATGGCGTTGGTGGACGTTAAGCACGAGCTTCATCTGGTTGATGCAATCGGTATTGCCGTCCACATAGTATGCGAGATTATTTTTCGGGCCGAGGCCAAGGGGATTGGCGACCGTGCCCAGCTCTTTATAGGGGCTCAGGCAGTGGAAGAGCTGCTCCCCGTCGTCGCGCCAGTAGCGGTCTGTCATCAGCCCGCCGCTGGGGCTATAGGCGCAGGTAGGGGGAGCCAGTCGATAGAACCGCCGGTTGATCAGCTTGCCCTGCCGATTCTCCATTGCGGGCGCGACCTTCGACCTTTCGTCGGACGCGTCTCATGGCGCCGAATGGGCTGCTCCGCTTGCCGGCGTTCGCGGTATCGACGTTGCCGTTCGGCGTTGTTGAGGGCCATCTCTCCACCTCGCAAGCACGCTGTTGCACACCGTTAGGTAACCGAGCACACGTGGTAGTCGGGACAGGCGTTCATAGGCCATGGTCATCCCTTCGAATCTGACGTATACGGGCGTTAGTACGATTGCACGGTCTGCCTGATTTGCTCGAGGTGCCCAGCCATGATGCGCCGCCACATGTCGGCAGGGAGGTCATCCTGTTGCCATAGCGCAACCGTGAGGTCGATCAGGGCGGTCGTGTCTGCCCAGACGTTGCGCTGCGGTGGGATTTCATGCCCCCTCTCCATATCTGCTTGGTTCGCTTGCATGTGACACCACGTCGACAATCCCTTAAAAAAGGCCAGCGGGTCACGCGTCAAGTCTTCGAGCTGTTCTGATGTCATCATGGCTCAATCCCCCTTATTGCTCCTAGTGTGCGATAGCCTGTTGCTGGTGCTCCTGGCGTTCAAGCTTCCATTGGGCTCGCTCATCGTATTGGGCGAACGATTCGCCTGAACATGGGCCACATCAGGCTAGGGGAAGAGATGGTAGACGTGAGCCTCAAACTCTGGGCTGGCCATCACGTCGTCCTCGAGCGCCGCCAGCTCCTCGGCCAGATCGTCCATCCACTCGACCAGGCCCCCCGCATCCGGCTCGCGGGCTAAGAGCGCCCGGTAGAGCACCGTGACGTGATCGGCCAGCGTGCGCGGCACGCTCAGGTACTCTAGGCTGTTGAAGAAGTCCTCCACGGCCTCGTCGACGGCACACCAGGTGAGGATGGCCTGCGTCCACCACACCAGCTCGCCGGGGCTGCCCCCTCGCCGCAGGGCGTATTGATACAACCGGCCCACCAGCAGGCTGACGGCTGCCGGATCCCGGCAGCTGGGCACCAAGCGCTGGAATTCTGGCGAGTCGAGAAACTCCGGCAGCAGCGTGTTAAAGCGATCCAGGACCGCCTGCACCCACCAATTCATCTCCGCTGGCGTTGGCTCCCGCCCCAACATGGCTTGGTAGAGGGCTTCCACATATTGCCAGGGGTTGACGGGGCGCTGGCGAAATTCGGCTCCGTCAAAGACCACATGCAGCATCCCCCGTACGGTGTCAGGGGTGGGCTCGGTGGCCAACACATCGACCCAGTAGGCCCCTTCCGAGGCATCAGGGAGGCGTTCCAGGGCCGCCAGGTAGACGTCGGCGACAAAGTCCTCCAGCTGGGCGAGGCAGGGTCGAGGGTCGGCGGTTGGGCACCCCAGCGCCCGGTAACGCACCAGGAGAACGGCGGTGGCATCCATCTCCGAGTATGCGCCGGCCACCACGAGGTTGCTGTCTGCTTGCTGCAGGAGGGCTGTCACCCGACTGGTCCCCCCCACTTGGGTCGTCACCGTGCCTCTGGTACCGAAGGTCGTGTCCAGCGTGCCATCGGGCAAGGAGCGCGCGAGCAGAATGCTGCCAGCAGAGAAGGGAACACCGCCGATGACGAGCTTGCCATCCGGCTGCAGGATTAAAGCTTGCCCTGACCCAGGGGGAGCGGCCACCCCGGCTTGACCGAAGGTGGGATCCAGGCTGCCATTAGGCTGGAAACGCGCTAGAAACGTGGAGGACGGCCAGGATGGGATGATTGCGAAGCCCATCACCAGCAGCTTGCCGTCGGGTTGTAGGACCAATGCGGAAGGCGTATTGTAGTTTGGGTTGCCAGAAACGAAGCGGGAGATGATGACCTTGCCTCCCACGCCAAAGGAGTTATCCAGGTTCCCATCAGGAAGGTAGCGGGCCAAGATTGTAGCGCTGTTGCCCGGCACTTGGACTGCACCCGCGACTACCGGCTTGCCATCCGGCTGTAGGACCAACCGCACACTTGTTCCGCCAAAGCCACCAAAAGTCGTCACCACTTTGCCCCCGGCACCAAAAGTGGCGTCGGGGTGCCCATCGGGCCGATAGCGGGCCAGCAGAATTCGACCAGTGGAGGGGCCAGCCACCAGGAGGTTACCATCAGGCTGCAACACCAGCGCACTGGCCCGAGCACCGCCTTCGAAGTCCGTGGTCACGATCCCCCCACTCCCGAAGGTGGGGTCCAGATCCCCCTCGGGCCCGTAGCGCACCAGCAGCACATCGCAAGGCCCACACACCGAGGCAGAGGCATTGGAAAAGCCCGCCACCAGCAGCTTGCCGTCAGGTTGGAGGGCCATGGCATTGGCCCCACTGCTACCGCCAACCGTGGTGATGACCTTCCCTCCTGGGCCAAAGGCGGTATCCAACTGACCGTCGGGCTGGTAGCGCACGAGCATGACGTGATCGCGGCCATCACCTGCAGACGTTCCCGCCACCACCAGCTTCCCGTCAGCCTGCTGGATGAGGGCATTGGCGGTGTCCTGTGGTCCAAAGGTGATGCTAATCCCTCCAGTCCCGAAGGTGGGGTCGAGATCCCCCGGGGCCGCGTATCCAACGCCCGCCCCGCTCAGCCCCAGCAGTACGGCCACCACTAAGCTCAGTCCCCAGGTTCGGCAATCCAGAGCCGCGAGCCCCTTCGTGTGGATGATGCGTCGCACGCCACTTCCTCCCACGGTGCCCTGAGTCATCCCGGTCCTCCCCTCGCACTGATGGCGCCCCTCGTCAGGCCTGCCCCCGGGTCATTCCCCGCACGCGCGGGGAACGTGCCAATGTGATCATTAGCGACTTCTGTTCTATGACATGGATTAGGCCTCCGGCCAGAAGTCGGCATCTGGTACCTGCGCCACCGGCCACGGGCAGACCTCGGGGAACGTCGTCAGGGGCAGGTCGGATTCGTCGGCCGCGTCCTCGCGAGCGTGGCGATAGGCGATGGCGAAATACTGCGCGGGGTAGTGCTGGAGGTGGCCAAGCGCCCGCTTGGCAATGTCGAGGCGCGCGTTGCGGATCGTGATCCGCCAACCCCGCCGTGGTTCGGTTGCCGGGTCATAGCGCCACTTCAGCAGGTGCGTCAGCAGGTTCTGCAGGTGACTCTCGATGGCGTAGCGCTCGCTGCGTCCCAAGCTCTCGATCTCCTCGGCCAGGTTGGCCCAGTCCAGGGTGTCCCACTTGCCGTCCCGCAGCGCGGCGGCCTGGGCCTGCGTCCAGGCGTAGAAATCGGTCTCATAGGTCGGGGTGGTCATACATCCTCCTTCGGTGGGGTCGACGGGAGGCTCTCACGGGGTTTCCGTCCCTGGCGCTTCGGCGGGGTGGCGCAGGTGACCTGCATCACGACCTCAACAGGCACGCCGAAGGTCTCATGAATCCGGCGCAATCGCTCCAGGTTGAGGGCGACCTCGCCGCGCCAGAGCAGCCAGGCATACTGCTTACGCAGGCCGAGCCCGCAGACCAGGTCCGCCAGGGTGGCAACGCCGTAGTCGGGTAACACGTCGTGCAAGATGGGGTACACACAAGATTCGCACAGAAACTAGCGCTCACGTATGACACGCCTAATTGCCCTGGGGATAGCCCAGCCTTATTTTGCGTGTAATACCCTGAACCACCTAGAAATTATGTGTGTCTAACGCAGTACACGCATAATCCACGTGCGAGAGAAGGGATAAGACGCCTCCAGCGTTGCCCCTGGGCAGTAGGCATTGGACTTCTCCGAAGATTTACGCTGTCAATCAATACCTTAGCAAAGAGACAGCCCCACGATAGTACCAGCATAGATCAGGCGTGTAATACGTGCGTGAGAGTTTCTACAGAAAAGATGTATGTATCCCGCCCTGAGCGAACTCGCTTTCCGCCCCTCGGAGACTCTCCTCTGCCTTAGTCAGGTATATAGGTCATTAGTTAGTGATAGTTAGGGGAATATACTCCAGGTCAGCGCCGAAAGAAAGGAGGGCTCATCACGATTCGAGGTGATTCACGTTTTTGGGATACACAAGACGATAGTCCTCTGCTTCATTGATAGAAAAATCGTTGACACACGATCCAGGTTCTGTCTTACAATCGTGCGGATGTACCCGTGAGGGAACTGGCACAGATCGCGTGTTGAGTGTGCCCCAGGTCGTACGCTGTCGTCAGCATTGATGTCTACACCGTTGGGCCATACAAGAGGCATCTTGGCCATGACGCGGCAAAGGTTCGACTGGGGCATCCCCGATTGGTTCGGAGGCGTTTCCCCTGACCGCTCGAGGGGTCGTCGCCGGTCGCGGTCGAAAACCCGGTCAACGGCGCCAGTGTCGGTGGCACAACGCCGGGCCGCTCTCGTACTCCTCGTAGGCAAGGCCGACATCGCGTCGTAACCAACGGAGGATGATCCCACTGCTCCCTAACATGTGCCACCCCAGGAAGCGGCGGCACGCCTGGCCAAGGCTCCTGCACGACCGCATCGCTGGGCCGCTGTGCTCCATGGGGCGGCCTGGGGCAGGTGGGGCCATCCTCGTGATCGTGGTGTCCGTCCTGTGCGGGTGCGCGTCCTTCAGGCCGCAGCCCCTCGAGGTGGTGGGATTTCGCGAGCGGGCTGCCACCAGGGAGGATGGCCAGGTGCGGGTGACCGCAGCGGTGCCGAGCGCGGCGGAGAGCGCGGCGCTGTTTGGTGTGGATGTCGCGACCCAGGGCATCCAGCCGGTTTGGCTGCGCATTGAGAACCATGACGACGTGGATTACTTCTTTCTCCCGATCAGTCTGGACCCGCATTACTTCTCATCCCAGGAGGCAGCCTGGCAAAGCCGGTTCTGGCTGGGTGGCGCCGCGGCCGACCTAGGGGGTGGGTCGTGCGCCCAGCATCGAAGAAGTCCAGGTGTGGGATTCTCACCATCCCCTCCGATGGCCAGGGCTTGCCGCCAGGCCGTGGAACCGCTGCGCTGGGGCGAGCGATCTATGTGGAACAGTGCGCTGCATGCCAAATCCGGCGCTGACGGGTCATGGGCGTTGCCTGAGCGACGCGTGGGCCGCGTGATTAGGCGCAGATCGTGGTTTCGAAGGCACTCCTGCCGGTCAGGGCCTTGCTTCCGCTTCGCTCTTGACAATCATTTGGTACAACACCCAGCCCTCTTTGCCGTCGCCATAGCGTACCTTCGCACGCTGAGGCAGTGAGCCGTAAATGTCCTTTTCTTCTTCGCTGACCACGATCTCAGTGGGTTGGCTGATTTTATCCACCACCTGTCCGCCATCGATGGCGCTCCGCGGCGTATCCCAGACCCGCACCACCCCGTCGTAGCGATCAAGAATCTCCTGTGTGATCATGGCTGTATATTCTTGCACAGGCTCAATCTTTTCCATTACCATGCGGACCTCCTGGGCTTATGCATGCAGTGCTTTCCATGCTACCCCACCTTTGCAGCGGGAATAGAGGCGAGACCATGGCCAACAAGGTCCCTTGTGACCGCACGCGGGAGAGAATGACCGGCGGCACGGTCTATCCGCGCCGCCAGAAGTTTACTTCGCGTACTCAAACTTCGGCAATGCTTTCAGCGAGTCCTTAGTTGCTCCCGGCAGCATCAGCTTGCCCCCCTCAATCTTCAGCTGCGCTGCCGGAATAGCCACGTCTTGCTGGTCCAGCCCTAAGAAGCCGCCCACGCCGAGGATCACATAGGACACCGATTTGTCCGGCGCGACAATAATATCCTCGACCTTGCCGACTTTCTCATTGCTGTCGTTATACACGTCTTTGTCCATGATCTGTTTCTTGGCGCTCCAGCCAAGAGCCACGGCCTTCATCTCCTCGACAGCTACGCCGATCGTAGACGTTCCGGCCACGCCGGCGCCCGCGATGCCAGCCGTCAGAGACAATGCCAGGCTCATCACCAATGCCACAACGATACTTTTTTTCATCTTCACCGCTCCTCTCTTCATGTCCCTGCCATAGTTCAGCGGCATCGCCGAACCCCTTTCAACACGCCCTCCGAACCTCGGAGGCCGCATACCTACCGCCCGGCAGCGTGATACTCTACCCATGCCGGTCTATTGCTGCACCATGCTACCCTAGCACCTCGCCGTGGCCAGGGGAATTTGCCTTTAGCCCGATCTTGCTAGGACTTTAGTCCCATCCCCGGGAGCCAATCACCAGGCAACGGATTGATAAGCTTACTGGAAGATTAGACTTCAAGATGTACATCAGAGTTTCGCTGCCCGCTGAAGAGAGCTGCTCCACATCCGAAGCTTCGTTCAGGAGGGCATTCAGAGGCACAACCTCATGGTTTGGTAGCCTGATCGTTTTGCAGGGTCGGCACGGGGCTCCAGGATGAGGCGCGCTCCACCCTGCTTGGTGATATACGACCACGCCCACTGGGTGAACACCATTAATCTGTTGCCGGCCTGGGGGAGAAACACGATGTGGATGGCCGCCCACGCCAGCCAGGCGATAAACCCACTCAAATGGGCTCGGCCTGATTCCATGATGGCGAAGTTGCGGCCGATCACCGCCATATTCCCCTTATCGAAGTAGCGGAATGGCGGGGGAGGGGGTTGACCGGCGACGCGTCCGGCGATGCTCTTCCCGACATAGCGACCCTGCTGCATCGCCACCTGTGCCACGCCAGGCAGGGGCTTGCCGTCTTGATCGAGAGACGCTGTATCGCCGACGACGAAAATCTCGGGTCGTCCCGGCACACTCAAGTCGGGGAGTACACGGACACGACCGGCATGGTCGGCCTCGGCCTTTAACCATTGGGCCGCTGGCGATGGGGTCACGCCCGCCGTCCACAGGACTGTGCGACTCGCAATACGTTCGCCCCTCCACGACCACCCCTTCCGCATCAACCTGCTCAACACGCGCGTTGGTGCGAATCTCGACACCCATTCGTGTCAGCCGCACATGCGCCTTGCGTGAGAGACGCTCGGAGAACGCCGGGAGAATTTTCGGACCCCCCTCGATCAGGATGATGCGGGCGGAGCGCGGGTCAATACGTCGGAAGTCGGACTTGAGCATGCCCCGTACCATGTCGGCGATCGCCCCCGCCATCTCTACACCGGTCGGCCCCGCGCCCACCAGCACGAAGGTGAGTAGATCCCGATGCTGTAAGGGGTCAACCTCGATCTCTGCGATCTCGAATGCCTTCAGTAGCTTCGCCCGAATCGCCTCCGCATCCGTGAGCGACTTGAGTCCAGGCGCGAACGGCGCAAACTCATCGTGGCCAAAGTAGCTTTGCTGCACGCCGGTGGCCAGGATCAGGTAGTCATAGGGTAATGAGCGCTCTTCACCATCGAGGTAGCTGAAGAAGACCTGGTGCTGATCGACATCGACGCGGGTGACCTCGAGCAAGGCCACGGTGGCGTTGAGTTGCTTACGCAGCACTTCGCGGATCGGAGCGGCGATATCCGCTGGCGCGAGCCCCGCAGTGGCCACCTGATAGAGCAGCGGCTGAAAGACATGGTGATTCATACGATCCAGGAGAATGACCCGAACGGGGGCATCCTTGAGCGCCTTTGCCGCCGCCAGACCGCCGAATCCTCCACCCACGATGATGACGTGCGGTTCCGACCTATGTGTCAGGGATTCGAGTGCTTCGATCATCACCCCTCTCCATTCCCACTGCCATGGAACCTCAAGCGGCCAGCTGCCACGTGTCGGTGACTCAGGATCGCGGCCTGAGGCCCTTGAGGACTGAGCATCTGACCGACGATCCAGGCGATCGGCAAGAGGAAGGCGATCGACCCAGGCACCCACATGATCGCGCCCGCCGCCGCCTGATCATTGAGCGCTGAGATCCCCCATAGCGGGGGGACAGCTGCGTACGATGGGTAGATGAGCCGCTCGGCAAACACCAGCCAGGCACAGAGCACGGTGTTTTGCAGATCCGCCAGGATCAAATAGAGCACGATGGCCCAGCGTGGCACCAGCGTGCGGCTCGGCCAGGGCTGTACCACTGGCCACCAGAAAACGAGCGCAGTCGCCAGAAAGCAGGCGTGCTGCACCTCGTGCCAGAGCTCTGAGGCCAGCGCTCGTTCGTAAAGCGCTGGGGTGTGCCAAGCCCAGGTGCTCCCCACGTAGACCACCCAGGCCACGGGTGGGTAGATGAGCCATTGACACGATGTGCGAGAGTGATCGCCAGGCGAAAAGTGGCCCTACCCACATACGCAAGATACCCCTGGGTAGCCCCTGCACTAGCGGCAGCAGGGGGGCACCCAGCCAGAGCAATGGCGGGGCGACCATCATCAGCAACAGATGCTGCACCATGTGGGCCTGTAGTAACTGGGCTCCGAGGGTATGCAACGGCGACTCAAGAGCCACGGCGATGGCCGTGAGGCCCCCAAGAAAGGCTGCGAGATGTCCCCCGCCGAAACGTTGCGGTACTCGTGTGTGCAGTCGCAGCCAGCCACGCATGTAGATCCCTGCAGCCAGGGTCAGAGGCACCACAACCCACGAATCGACGGTCCAAGAGTCAAAGAGGGGCTGTACCACCCCGTTTGCTGCCACCACTGGGTGAGACATCGTGACCCCTCATCAACGGCCCGGCGTCGCTGGGACGACAGACGAGCGAGCACGTGGTTCCTGGGCTGGACGCAAGGTCTGCATGAAGGCGACCACCGCCGTCACCTCGGCGGGCGTCAGGTTCTTGCCATACGCTGGCATGTTGCCACCCCCCTGGAGCACCTGACGGATGAGTTGATCCTGGGTGAGTCGAGTGCCCACCCCATCGAGTGCCGGGCCACGATGGCCCCCTTCGCCGCCGAGGCTGTGGCAATTGCGACATTGCTTGTTCTGAATGACCAGTGCTCCCTGCAGTTCTAGCGGCGTACGCCCCCGCACATAGGCTTCAGGCGTCGGCAGGGCGCTCCAGGCCTCCATCTCTGGGGACCAGCGTGCCGTGATCCCCAGACCGGCCAGCGTGACCACGGTCAACACGATCAGTATCACGCTCACCACCGCAACGGGCCGCCGTCTCCAGCTCTTCTCTCCGGTCCCAGCCAGGAATGGCAAGGCGAGGAGAAACACAATGGCCACAACGGGGCCAACCAGGATGACCGCCGTTTCGGTCCATGGCGGCAACAGCGCAAACAGCGCATACAGGGCTAGGAAGTAGAAGTCCGGCAGCGGCGCTGTATTGATCAGGGTGGGATCCGGCACCCCACGGGGGCCATGGGGCCCGAAAAGCGCAGCGCAGACGAGCACACCCACCGTGACAATAGCCATGCCGATCATATCCTTTTGCGCCGCGACCGGGAAAAATGGCACGCCGTCACGCTGCACTTCAGCCTCGTAGCGCTGGCGATACGTGGTCCGATCGACCAGGCGGCCTGGCATTGGCCATTCGTTGATGCCCAGCCGTAGCACCAACCAGAGATGCAGGGCGACCAGGCCAATCAGCACCCCTGGGATCACAAACACATGCAGCGCGAAAAAGCGCGACAGCGTTCTGCCGGCGATGATCGGCCCCCCCAGGAGCAATGCGACCACTTGCGGTCCAATCAATGGCGCTCGGCCAGCGATGGCGGCGCCAATCCCCAGCCCCCAATAGGCATCCTGATCCCAGCGCAGGATCTGTCCGGTGAAGGCCATGCCCAAGGTTCCAAGCAAGAGGAACACGCCGATGATCCAGGTCAACTCACGCGGGTACTTGTAGGCACCGAAGAGGAAGACCTGAATCAGGTGCAGGGTCATCAGCAGCACCATGCCATTTGAACCCCAGAAGTGCATGGCACGGAGGTACCAGCCAAAAGGGGTTTGGTAGTTGAGGTATTCCAGCGTTTGGAAGGCCTGGTCTGCCGTGGGGACATAGACCAATGCCAGGCAAATGCCGGTGACGATCTGCAGGACGAAGAGGACGAGGGTGGCGCTACCGAAGACGTACCACCAGCTGGCGGTCGTGCGCGGCACCGGATGGGCGATCATCGGCTCAAGGGTAGCTCGCGCACCCAGGCGCTGGTCGAACCAGTTGGCTATGGCAGAGATGAGGCGCATCGTCGTCCTCGTTTCACACGGGTTCGGAGAGCGTCGGAATCTGGCCGCCCTGGACCCAGAGCTGGCCATCGCGGATCTGGTAGTCATACTCGTACAAGCCACGCGGTGGCGGTCCAGAGGCATGGGAGCCATCCTCATAGTACACCCCGCCATGGCAGGGACACATAAACAACCGTGAGGGTGCGAACCAGCGCACCGGGCAGCCGAGATGCGTGCAGTTGATGGCAAACACCTGGAACTGCTCGCCCTCGAGTCGTCGGACCCAGCAGGCGATGTGTGCCGTCGGTCCATCCCAGGCGACGCGGAAGGGATTTTCATAGGTGGCCAGTCGGGTTTCCCCGGTAGGAAAACGCTCAATCGGGCCGAGCAGAATCCAGGATTGCGCCGCGCGGCGACGGATGGGCCCCAGGAGATAGCCGAGCACCGGGATGGCCACTAGCAGAGCCACCACAGCGTTCAGTGCCAGTCCAAGCATCAGTAGGAACCTGCGACGGGTCGGTGGCCCCCCCCGCACCACTTCTCCACGCCTATCGTCTTGTGCCATCAGATGATCTCCTCACTTCTGCAAGCGCGTGTGGCTCATTCTCCCTCTCTGCTGCCCAACCGTCCCACCACCGGCTGACGTTGCGACACGAGCCAGGCCACCACGTCGGAAATCTGCTGTGCCGTCAGCGGTTGACCTGGGATGTAGGAGCGCCAGTCAGGCATCCCGAGGTCCAGTCGGCCGGCAATCACCGCCGTCCGCAAGGCTTGATCGCTCACTAGGGCTAGATAGGCCGTGTCCACAACCGATCCCCCCTTCGTCCCCCCCTTGCCGTCGCCCCCATGACAGCTTGCACAGGCCTCGGTATACACCTTCAAGCCTCGCTCGGGATCCCCGGCGTGTGAGGCACTCATGGCCCCCGCCGTGGCAGCGTATGGCGGCAATGGGACATCGGGAGACGGTGAGGGACGACTCCAATGCTTGAGCATCTCATGGACCAGGGCATCGACTTGTGCCTCTGTCAGCGGTCCGCCGGCAGCAAGGGCAAACCCGGGCATGGCAGTACCCGCCACGCCTTGAGCGGTGATCATGCGCAGCCGATCTGGCGGGACAAGAGCTAGATAGATGGCATCATTCAGCGGTCGCGCGGCCCCGAGGCGCCCATCCGCGCCGTGGCACCCAGCACAGGATTGGCCATAGAGCTCGGCGAAGCCCATCACCTGGGACGGTAAGGTCGGCTGATCGGCCGGGCGGGGTCGGCCAGGCATGGCATCGCAGCCCATCAGGAGAAGAAGCGCTATGGGCATGGCAGCGATGACAAAGGTGGCGCAGCGTCGGCTCATCGATCGCGCTCCCGTTCTCGGTCCATGCCTGTAGCCTCCACACCTGCGCGTGCCGCCAGCGGCCAGGTCTGCATCGTGGCAACCGGCACCGCCCGTGAGATCATGAACCCGGCGACCAGCCCGAAGGCAATCTGCGAGGCAATAAACCACGGCCAATCGATGCGCGCATTGAGAACCGGATTGACCACCCCGAGCATGGCCCAGATCAGACCAGTCCATAGGAGGGGCGCGATCATACCGCCCCACAGCATGTGGCGCCGCGGCAGCATGGGGAGCATGACCGCATAAAGCAAGCCCGTCAGCACGGAGATCACGCCATGGGCGAGCACCGCGATGATCAACGCCAGCAGGTTGAAGGCGCGGAGTTGCTCACCACTGAGCTGCGCCATGCCAGGAATAGCGATGCCAGCCAGGAGATTGATCGGATACCACCAACTCCCTTGCGCGAGCATCCCGTAGAGTAGCGCCACCCCCGCCATGGCGATGCCTCCGACAAGACCCCCGATGACCCCAGCCGAGTATGGCTGGACCTCTACAGGCACCCGCACCCGATGGCCTGCCTCCCCAATGGTGAGATGGTCCACCGTGGCGTGAGACGGCAGGACCGGTCTGGCACGCTCGCCAGGGGGGGGGAGAGAGACATATTCGACCCGTGCCCGCGGCAGAACATCTTTCCACCAGCCGATGGCAGCAATCAATCCCAGCAGTATACCAACGGCGCTCACGATCACATGCGTCACCAGGCCCGCGCTCAGCATGGTCACCCCGAGGGCTGCGACCATGGGCCATACGGTCGGAGCCGGCATCTCGATGCTATCCGACTCTCGGCTCTCCAGTCCCTGTGCTGGATGCATGTCACCTCCCTCCATCTCACCGACCGACGATGTAGACCACCGTCAATACCACGATCCACACGCCATCGACAAAATGCCAGTACCAGGAGACCAGCTCCGCCCGCTCCGCATGCACCGGCTGCAAGTCGCCTGACCAAACGAACACGGTGAGCAACGTGAGCATGACCACACCGATAGCGACGTGAAACGCATGGAGCCCCACCAGCGCGTAAAAAGTCGTGCCGAAGAGGTTCGTGCCGATCGTCAGCCCATGATCGATAATGAGTCGGTACCATTCCTTCGCTGTACCCGCCAGGAACACGATGCCCAGCAAGGCGGTCACCGGCAACCACGTCCCAACCCATCGCCGGTCGCCTTGTCGCAGCGCGTGTACTGCGAGCCCAACCGTCACACTGCTCGCCAGGAGGCACAGGGTGTTGAAGATCGGCACCTCCAACACATCCTTCGGGTAGGGGCCATTCAGGCTCTTCCCAAGGTAGAATAGATAGGCGACGACGAAGATACCTAGCAGCGACGCTTCTGCCATGATGAGACCGATCATACCGGCGCGTCCGCGCGACCATTGACTCCAGTCCCCTGACGCAGATTCACGGTTCAACATGGATGGCATACGTATCCCTTTATTCGTGCAGCCAATCCGGGTCACCTGGATGCTTGAGGTCCCACAGTGGCCGCCGGCTCTTGACCGCGGGAATCGTCTCGAAGTTGTAGGCGGGAGGTGGAGACGTCGTCGACCACTCAAGTGTCCAGGCATCCCATGGGTCGTTCCCGGCCGGTGTGCCCCGTCGCAGCGAGACAATCACATTGACTAGGAATACGATGAGTGCCGCGGCCTGTATGGGCACGCCGAGTGTGGCAACGAGGTTCCACACATCCCAACCGCGGTCAGCCGGATAGGTATAAATGCGCCGCGGCATGCCGAGGACGCCAGCGAAATGCAGGGGGATAAAGGTCAGATTAAAGCCGATGACGAAGAGCCAGAAATGCCAGCGGCCCAGTCTATCGCTCAACATCCGTCCCGTGGCTTTCGGAAACCAATAGTAGATTGCCGCGAAAATGGTGAACACCAGGGCACCAATCAGGACGAAATGGAAATGCGCCACCACGAAGTAGGAGTCGCTCAGCTGCCAGTCGAAGGGGGCAACCGCCAGCATGATTCCAGTTAGTCCTGCACACAAAAACTGGAAGAGGAAGGCCAGACAAAAGAGCATCGGTATCTCAAAGCGGATGCGCCCACCGTAAATCGTCCCCAACCAGTTGAAGATCTTGACCCCTGTAGGCACGGCCACCACCATCGTGGAGGCTGCGAAAAAGGCATTCGGCATGCTTCCCATCCCCACCACGAACATATGATGGGCCCAGACGCCCATGGAGACCACCCCGATACCGATCGTGGCCGCCACCATCATCGGATAGCCGAAGATCACTTTGCGCGAAAACACGGGGATGATCTCCGAGGCAAACGCGAAGCCCGGCACCATCAAGACGTACACCTCGGGGTGACCGAAGAACCAGAAGAAGTGTTGCCAGAGAACAGCCGACCCACCGGCCTGGGTATCGAAAAAGTGTGAGCCTAAAAAACGATCGAGTAGGAGCATGATTTGGGCGGCGGACAACGGAGGGAGGATGATCAAGGTCATGCCGGACACTACCAGGAGCATCCACACGTAGAGGGGCATGCGCCCGAGCGTCATGCCGGGACACCGCATGGTCAGGATGGTGGCGACCAGGTTCACGCTCGTCGCGATGGTTCCCACGCCACTGACCAGGATGGCTAGATTCCAATAATCAGTGCTGTTACCCCGGGAGAAGGCGCGACCCGTCAGCGGTGAGTAGGCAAACCAACCGACATCTGGCGCCGAGCCGGCGCCATACAGACCATCACCGGCGAGATAACTGAAGTACAGGAGCAGGCCGCTGAAGAGCAAAAGCCAGAACCCAAAGGCGTTCAGCCGCGGGAAAGCGAGGTCGCGCGTACCGATCATCAATGGCACCAGGTAATTGGCGAAGCCGAACACGATCGGAATGCCAACGAAGAACACCATAGTCGTGCCGTGCATGGTGAACAGACGGTTGAAGACTTGCGGCGACAGCATGGTGTTCTCTGGAAAAGCCAGCTGTAAGCGCATCAAGGTGGCTGCAATACCGGCCACCAGGAGAAAGATGAGACCGACGCCGACGTACATGATTCCCAGACGCTTGTGGTCGACGGTCACGACCCATTCGTGCAACTTGGCCAGGATGGGCACCTGGACTGGTGCAGCCTCGTAGCGCGGTTGAGTGTGTCAGAGATGCCGTTCATGGTGTCCCTTCCCCAGGCTAGCGTAGCGTTAGCAGGTACGTCACCAGCTGGTCCAGGTCGTTGCGTGACAGTTTCATCGCCGGCATGCGTGCCCCAGGTTTGAGGGTGTCAGGATCGTTGATCCAGGCACGCAGGTTTTCCGGTGTGTTCTTGGCTACCCCTGCTGCCAGGGTTGCACGACTCATCAGATGCGTCAGATCGGGCCCGAACAGACCATTGGCGGGCGTGCCGCGGACGGTATGACAGTTGATACAGGCCACAGACTGAAAGATCTCGCGCCCGTGGCGTACCCCTGGGTCGTCGATGGCCGGTGCCTGCTGCATAGTGATCCATTGCGTAAACTCATCCCTGGGATGCACAATCACGCGCAACAGCATGCCGGCGTGCTGAAGACCGCAATACTCGGCACACTGGCCGACGTAAAGTCCCGGTGTGTGCGGATCGATCCACACGCGGTTGGTTTTGTTGGGGATGACGTCCATCTTGCCGGCCAATTGGGGCACCCAAAAACTATGAATCACGTCAGCCGACTCCAAGGTGAGGAAGATCGGTGTGGGGTTTACCGGATCGCTCGCCGGCACATGCAGTTCGTTGGCGGTGATGATCCCGAGCTGTGGGTAGCGAATCTCCCACCACCATTGATGGCCGACGACAGTGACGTTGAGGGTACTCGGTGTCGCTTGGAGGCCCTCAATGCCGAAGATATAGCGGGCCGTGGCCAGGAACAGGATGACCACAATCAGAACGGGCACGACCGTCCAGGCCAGTTCGATCTGGTTGCTGCCATAGATCTGCGGCGGTTCACGGCCCTCATCCCCTCCGCGACGCCGGAAGCGGACCAGGCTGTAGGCGAGCAACCCACCGACGACGACGAAGATGACGGCACAAATACCCAGGACAAAATACGATAAGTCGCGGATGCCAAACGCTGGCGTGGAGACCGGGGCAAAGATACTGGGAGTCGACACTGGTCCATCATGACTAAGTGACTCCGTCGCGCCGACAGCGCTGGAAACTAGCGCCAGCAGACTGATGAGGGTCGCCATCGAGATCGCGCCCGCGACAGCCCAGAACCTCATGGGTTGGGGCCAATTGGCCACCCTCCGTGGCACCTCCTCGATGGATCGTGATGTGTGCTCCACCTCTGGTCTCCTCCTGCTTCGCCTATCGAGGTCCCTGGTGGTCTGTGGTGGCATCTTCGCCCATGCCAATCAAGATCTCGGCGATTAACCCGGTCCAGCCGGTTTGGTGGCTGGCACCACAGCCACGGCCGGTGTCACCGTGGAAGTACTCATGGAAGGGGAGCAGATCGCGCCAGTGGGGATCGTTGTTGAACAGCTGGCAGGATCCGAAAACAGGTCGCTTGCCCTCCTGGTTGACTAGGAAAATGCGCGCCAGGCGCCGCGTCAGTTCTGCGGCGACCTGGCCCAGGGTTTTCATCTGGCCTGAGCCCTTTGGGCACTCGACCTGGAACGTGTCGCCATAATAGAGATGGTACTGCTTCAGCGCGTGCAGGATGAGCAAGTTGACTGGCATCCAAATGGGCCCACGCCAATTGGAGTTCCCGCCAAAGAGGTTGGTCGTGGACTCGCCCGGCTCATAGTCCAACCGATACTCCTGCCCATCCAGGATGAGCACCAACGGATGATCCCGATGATAGCGTGAGACCGACCGTACACCATATGGCGACAGGAACTCGTCTTCGTCCAGCATGTACGCCAACATGCGCCGCAACTGGTCCGTTCGCACCAGGCCCAGGATGACAGTGTCGTTGACGCCGGGAACAACCATCGGCTCCACACTGTCGATCAGGTCCGGCCGGTGCTGGATGAACCACTCGCGGCGGCGCTGGAAATCCGGGTAGCGAGCGAAGGTATCGGCCGGCACTGTTGAGGCACCAAACATGGGCACGAAGCCGACCATGGTGCGCGCGCGCACAGGAAAACGCCCGTGCTCGGGCGAGAACAGATCGGTCGTAGAAGAACCCATCTTCCTCATCCCAGAGCGACTGCTGCGCCTCGTGCCGGCTGTTCATGGCGTTGGCGATGTATATGTAGTGCTCCCAGAACTTACTGGCGATCCCCTCATACACAGGGTTGCGTTCGGCCAGCAGCAGCGCCGTTGACAACATGCTCTTGGCAAAAGAAGCCATCCAACTCGTGCCGTCGGCCTGCCCGAGCAGGTATCCAGGCGGGAGATGGTCGCGATCGAAGGCACCGATGTTGTCCATGCCCAGGAAGCCGGCCTGGAAGATGTTCTTACCTTGCGCGTCTTTGCGGTTGACCCACCAGGTGAAGTTAAGCAGCAACTTCTGGAACACGTGCTCCATGAAGCCATAGTCGGCCACACCCGTGTTCCGGCGCTCGATCTCAAAGATGGCTCTTGCGGCCAAAGCTAGAATTGGTGGATTGACGTCATTGAAATCCCATTCATAGGCCGGAACCTGCCCGTTGGGGTGGGTGTACCACTCGCGCAGCATCAGGATGATCTGATCCTTGGCGAACTGCGGGTCGATGTGCGCCAGGGTGATGCCATGGAACCCCAGATCCCAGGATGCGAACCACGGGAATTCCCACTTATCGGGTATCGAGAGCACGTCGCGCGTAAACAGGTGCGTCCACTCGTGGTTACGCCCTTCCCAGCGTTGGGGTGGCGGAGCCGGCTGAGCGGGGTCGCCCTCCAGCCAGTCCGTGATCACATAGTGGTAATACTGCTTCGACCATAGCATGCCGGCGAAGGCTTGCCGGGCGACCAGCTTAGCGTCCGCTGAGAGCGTCGACGGCAGCACGACACGGTAGAACTCATCCGCCTCCTCTTGACGCTGCCGCAGCAGCGCATCGAAATCGGCGAAGGGTGCCTCGAGCGGATGCTCGTCACGCATCGATGCCAGCCGCAGGTCGAGGGTGAGGGTTTCCCCAGCACTGATGCTACAGCGATACCACGCAGCAGCTTTCGTGCCGCTGGCGGCCGGGTTCACGGCTGTATGCCTGCCATGCACCACACAGGCATGGAAGGCATCCTTGACGTAGGGCGTCAGAGATGGAACCCCGTACAATCGTTCGTTGTTGGTCTCATTCTCGGTAAACAGCCACTCATGAGCCTCGGAGCCGTAGAGGATGTATTCGCCCAACTCCCAGTGCCTGGCGATGACGGAATTTATCCGGCTTTGTGGGCGATCCGGCCCCACCCCTGCGGCAATCGACGGTCGCCGCTCATCGCGTCCCCAACTCCAGGTATTGCGGAACCACAGCGTCGGTAGCACATGCAGCAGTGCCGCCTCGGGGCCACGATTACTGATGCTGATGCGGATGAGAACGTCTTCCGCCTGGAGCTTGGCATATTCCACCCCCACGTCGAAATAGCGTCCCTCGTCGAAGACACCGGTGTCGACCAGCTCATACTCCATCTGGAGCCTGCTCCGCTGCCGATTCTCTGCGAGCAACTGATCGTAGGGGTATGCAGCCTGCGGGTACTTGTAGAGATACTTCATATACGCATGGGTCGGCGTATTGTCCAGATAGTAGTAATACTCTTTGACGTCCTCGCCGTGGTTGCCCTCGCCGCTGGTCAGGCCGAACAGCCGCTCCTTGAGGATGGGATCCCGGCCGTTCCAAAGCGCCAGGGCAAAACACAGATATTGGTGCCGGTCGCAGATGCCCGCAAGACCATCCTCGTTCCAACGATAGGCCCGCGAACGGGCGTGATCGTGCGGGAAGTAGTGCCAGGCATCACCGTCAGCACTGTAGTCCTCACGCACCGTACCCCATGCACGCTCCGAGAGGAATGGCCCCCAACGGTTCCAGTGGCCCTTCCGCTGTTGATTCATGATCAGGCGCACGCCTTCGCGTGTCTCATAGATGTTCATGTGCAGGTGATTGGTCGAGCCGCATGACGGTGTGGGGGGATCACTGCTTACCTCTCCTGAGCTAGTTGTCCAGGTCCCCGGAGCGTGGTGGCAATCGCCTCGAGCAGGGCTCCCTCTTCGCCAGACACACCACTCCCGAGCCCAAGTATCTTGGCCAGACCACCGGACGCCTCCGCCACCTCATGGCAGGCGTGCACGATGCGCTTGAGGCGCTCCTCTCGTTGCTCTGGCGGCAGAAGGGCAAGCCCCCCTCTAATGACCTCCATGGCCGTATCGAAAAGAGCATCTGACGGACGCTCCTGAAGCCATTTGAGGAGCTGCGTATGGGCCGGAGAGCCGGTCTCGACGCCGCGAGCAGCCGCGAGGCGCATGACGGTGTCACGCTCCCGATCGGTAACATTCCCTTCGGCCCAGGCAACCTGCACCAGGGGTGCGAGAAGGAACGCCGGCCCAGTGTCGAGTGTCACGCCAAGCGCGATGACCCGGCGCAACAGCTCTGGGTTGTCCACCTGCAGGTGCTCCGCCAGCGCCAGCACAATCTCTTCTAGCTTGGCGTCCTCACGCAACCTATCGATCAGCTTGGCGTCCTGCGCGCGGAAGTAGCCCTCTTCCAGAGCACGCTCTCTTTCCTTGAAGCTATCCCTGTCCATGGTTTCTCCTTCCGTCTCAACTTTCCAAAAGGTGACGATCTTCCCCTACGCCAGCACTCTGCCTGTCTTACGAGCCCTTTGTCAAGGAGAAGACAGAGGCCTGCCAGGGAGACACATCCAGATAGCATCCACGTGCCAGCAAATCGTTGCCCTCCCGATCGTACGTCGCGGTCCCGAGCATATCTTCAAGCCGCCATAGGCGTCGGAATGTCATTTAGCGTCGCCGGCCGGTGCAGGTCTGGGGCCAGCTCCGTCAACCAGACACGCGTATTGATCTGATATAGCGTAGGATACCGGGCTTGTGCCATCGTTTTCACTCCCCACGGCACGCAACTCACCCGCGATGAGTACCTAAGGCTGCTTCGGTTCCCTATATCTGAGGTAATCCTGGACCGAGGTCTCGGCGACCAACTGATCGATCAGAATGACCTCTGAGGCGCCGGCATGGCTCAACCAGTTGCGACCGGTAGCCGAATGGGACAGCGCTGAGATATACCCATTTGGATTAAGCGCCCGCGCCATCAAGGCAATCGACAGCTTGGAGCCCATTTTTTCGCCGCTTCTGATGGCGATGAGTACCGCCCTGGCCTGAGCGATGTGCGCCTCCTGAAGGGTCTGTGCCCGATCGGCCTGGCCTGCCACCACCCGATACCCCTCCTGTGCTGCCCGCTGTACTGCAGCGGCATCCGCATCGATGACAACCAGCTCATGGCCGTCGTTCTGCAATGTCTGGGCGACGCGCTGGCCGAGCGCGTCGAAACCGACGATGATCACATGCTCCCGCAGGGTGACGACTGCCTCGGACGCCATACTGGCGGCCTTCCGGGTCTGGCTGCCGAGCGTGTGATAAAAACAGCCGATGATCGTGTCGGCAATGAGCTGCTCGGTGAGCGTTACGCTCGAGGCGCCGGCATACACCAGCCAATCGCGTAGCGTTTCGTCACTGGAGAGCGCGCCCACAAAGATCTGTGGCTGGAGGGCACGCGCGACGACCGTGGTCGAGAGCACTTGTCCGGTCACTTCCCCGCTTTCGAAGATCAGCAGCAACGCTTTGGCCTGCTGCAATCTGCTGCTGATCAGGGTGGTCTCATAATTGGCTTCTCCTTCCACCACCAGGAAACCGTCCTGTGCAGCTCTCAATGCGGTGTCAGCGCTGCGCTCGACGATCACCACGCGCTCCCCTTGTTTCTTCAACTCGCCAGCGACCAAGCGCCCGATACTGCCGTAACCCGCCACGATGACATGGCCGGTCACACGCCGCATCTCCCGCGCCGCCTTGCGGCTGGCACGGATCTGGAGCACTTGGGGATCGGACAGGATGCCGGGGATGGCGGAGAGCGCGTAGCCACCGACCATGACCAGCAACAGCATGCCATGAAGCAGGAACACCTTTTGCTTCAGGTTAAGCTCTGTCAGATCGCCCAAGGTGGTGAGCGTGTTGAACGCATTCCAGGTGGCGTTGAGCGCGCGCTCCGAACCTGGGGCCTCAGACTCGTCGAAGAGGTACAAGCCGCCCGCGGAAGCGAGAATGGCCACCAGGAACAGGCTCACGGTTTTCAGGAACAATAGGCGGAAGTGCCACAGCTTCTCCTTACCTTCTTTCGGTTCATAGACCTTTAATACTGGCATAGCCGCATCCCTGCTGCCGGGGGGATGACAGCGTCTGAGAACCAAAAGTTGCCTCGCTCACTTCCTCCCCAGCAGCTCTTTTGCAACCGCTGCCACCCGGTCGGGCTCGAAGCCGAACTTCTTTTGCAACTCCTTGAGCGGTGCTGAAGCGCCGAAAGTGTGCATGCCGATGACGCGGCCTGACGTACCGACATAGCGCTCCCAGCCGAGTGTCGATCCCTGCTCCACCGCCACGCGAGCGGTCACGCCTGGTGGCAGCACGCTATCCCGGTAGTCCTGCGTTTGGTGCTCAAAGATGTCCCAGGACGGCATCGAGACCAGCCGCGAGCGGATCCCCTCGGCGCGGAGCTTCTCGTGCGCCTCTGCGGTGAGGCTGAGCTCGCTGCCAGTGGCAATGAGAATCACTTCAGGGCTCCCACCAGGGGCGTCGGCCAGCACGTAGGCGCCGCGTGCCACTCCGGAGGCCGACGCGTACGTGCGGCGATCCAAAGTCGGTAGCGGCTGGCGTGACAGCGCCAGCACCGCAGGCTCGTGGCGCAACTGCATGACGTATCGGTAGGCCTCGACGACCTCGTTGGCATCCCCGGGCCGCAACGTGACTAATCCGGGAATGGCACGCAACGACAGCAGCTGCTCGACCGGTTGGTGAGTTGGGCCATCCTCACCATCGCCCATGGCATCGTGCGTGAACACGAAGATGGCGGGCAGCTCCATCACGGCCGACAACCGGATGGCGGGTCGTGCGTAATCGCTAAAGATGAAGAAGGTCGCGCCGAAGGGCCGTAGCTTGGATAGCGAGAGTCCGTTCACGATCGCCGCCATGGCATGCTCGCGGATGCCGAAATGCAAGTTCTTTCCGCCCGGACTGTCGGCCTGGAAACTACCCGCCCCCTCGTACGTCAGGGTGGTTCTATTCGACGGCCCGAGATCCGCCGAGCCCCCCAGAACCCAGGGGATATTCTGCGCCAGCACGTTGAGCACCTGCGCTGAAGCGTCTCGTCCCGCCAGGCCCTTCGGATCGGCGGGGAAGACGGGGAGGTTGCGGTCCCATCCAGCCGGCAGCGCACGTCGCTGCATCTGACCGATCTCGGTCGCGAGCTCAGCATACTGGGCCTGATACGCCCCGAAGAGCTCCGTCCATCGGCGCCGGGCTTGCGCGCCGCGTGTCCCTACCCCCGCCGCGAAGTGCTCGTAGACGTCATTTGGCACCAAAAACTGGGCATCCTCGGGCCATCCATAGCTGCGCTTGGTGAGACGAATTTCTTCGTCACCAAGCGGCTCACCATGCGCCTCCGGCGTGTCCTGCTTGTGTGGGGAGCCATAGCCGATGTGGCTGTCCAGAATGATAAAGGTGGGCCGCTCCTGCGTCTGTCGAAACACCTCCAAGGCGTGCTCGATGCGCTCGACATCGTTGGCATCGCCGATCCGCAGGACATTCCATCCGTACCCCAGAAAGCGGGCCGCAATGTCTTCCGTAAAGGTGATATTGGTGTTCCCCTCAATGGTGATGTGGTTGTTGTCGTAGACCCAGCAGAGGTTATCCAGACCCAGGTGCCCCGCCAGTGATGCCGCTTCCGACGCGACGCCCTCCATCATGCAGCCGTCCCCACAGACGGCGTAGATGTCGTAGTCGAAGATCGCAAAACCCGGCTGGTTGTAGCGATGGGCCAACCATTTCTGGGCGATCGCCATGCCCACACTGGTGGCGACCCCTTGCCCGAGAGGACCGGTCGTGGTTTCTACGCCCGACACCCAGTGGTACTCCGGATGGCCTGGCGCCTTGCTGTCGAGCTGCCGAAAGTGGCGGATATCATCGAGGGAAACCGACGGCTGGCCCAGAATCTCGTAGTCGGCCTCCACTGCTTGTGTCCTGGTGAGGTGGAGCACGGACCAGAGCAGCATCGAGGCATGGCCATTTGAGAGCACGAAGCGATCGCGGTTGGGCCAGATGGGATCCTGGGGATCGAACCGCATGACGCGATTCCAGATCGTGTACACCAGCGGCGCCAGCGCCATCGGCGTCCCAGGATGTCCGGACTTGGCCTGCTGGACCGCGTCCATTGAGAGCGTACGGATGGTGTTGATCGACAATTGATCCAATTGTTCACTGGTCATGAGTCTCACCTCTGCGGTTGCCCAGCGTTTCGTGCGGACAGCATCATGATTGTGGGGTCGGCTCTAACCCCGGTAGTCCCGCCGCCGCGCGGTCGGCAAGGAGTATGGCATGGTCCTGCCGCACCCTCCCAGCTGGAATCGTCCGATCACCATTACACAGGCGCACGAACGGTTCAGCCTTGTCACTCCCAGTCACCAACCACAGGACCCGTCGCGACCGATTGAGCAGCGGATATGTCAAGGTCATCCGGCGCCGCCCCTGGTAGACCTCGGTCAGCGAGACGTCTGTGTCGGTGATATTGAGGACCGGATCCCCGGGGACCAGGGAGGCCGTGTGGCCATCGGGTCCGAGGCCCAGGTGGACCAGGTCCAACACCGGCGGCGTGCCAGCGATCTCCCTAAGAATTGTGGCGTATCGCGCCGCCGCCAACTCCAGGTCGGGCGCTTCCACCGGCATGGCATAGATCTGCTCAGGAGGTAGCGGCGCATGCTCAAGCAAACTCTCGCGCAAATGGGTGAAGTTCCGATCCGGATCTCCCGTCGGGGCAACACGCTCATCTACCTGCACGATATGCACGGCTTCCCAGGGGACCTCTTCGCCTGCCAGGCGACGCAACATTTGCCAAGGGGTGTGGCCACCGCTGACCGCCATGATGAAACGGCCACGGGCCGCGACAGCCGCCCGAGCCTCCACGGCGATGACGGCAGCAGCTTTTTGGGCGACGGCATCGGCATCAGCAAGTATTTCCATGTTCATGAGAGCGCCTCCCATCCGGCTAGCCGGTCACGATCGGGGGCTGCCAGCCTCCCGGCGGTGTCACGTGCTGGTCCACCTCCTGCGGTCCCCAGGTATTCGGCGTCGTAATCATAGACTGGAGTATCCGCCTTCAGCACCGGATCGACAATGCGCCATGCCTCTTCCACGTGGTCCTCACGGGCAAACAGGGTGGCGTCACCCTCCATGGCGTCTCCCAGCACGCGTTCGTAGGCATCCATCTCAGCAGCACTGGGATGGTGGCTGGCGATGATTTCTGCCGGCTGGGAAGTGGTCTCATCCCCCGAGGCGATCACATTGGTGCCAAAGGCAATAGTAACCTCGGGACTGATCCGCAACCGCACATAGTTCGGCACTAGGTTAAAGCCTTGATACATGGTCGGCGGCTGACGCAGCCGCACGACGATTTCGGTGCACGTCACCGGTAGGCATTTGCCGGCCCGGATGTAAATGGGAACCCCCTGCCAACGCCAGGAATCGATCGTCAATTGCAGCGCCGCAAAGGTTTCGACCTGAGAGTCCTGCTTCACCCCTGGCTCAGTGCGGTAGCCGCGGAATTGTCCACGGATGAGATGTTTCACATCCAGCGGCGGCATGGCCTTCAGGACCTTGACCTTCTCATCTCGGATCGACTCGCTATCGGTTCTCACCGGTGGCTCCATGACCAAATTGGTGAGCACTTGGAACAGGTGATTCTGGATCACGTCACGGATGGTGCCCGTCTGATCATAAAAAGCACCTCGGCCCTGGACCCCAAAGTCTTCCGCCATGGTGATCTGCACGCTCTCGACATGGTTGCGGTTCCAGAATGGTTCCAGGAGGGCATTAGCGAAGCGAAAGAAGAGCATGTTATGCACGGGTTGCTTGCCCAGGTAATGGTCGATGCGGAAAATGGCCTGCTCATCGAACGTTGACAGAAGTATCCGGTTGAGGCCCTGCGCTGAGGTGAGGTCTCGGCCAAAGGGCTTTTCGATGATCACGCGCGCATCGGTGGTACAGCCCGCCTTGGCCAGCTGTTCCACGACTAACCCGAACAGCACGGGTGGGATGGCAAGGTAGTGCGCCGGTCGCTGCGTCGAGCCCAACTCCTGGCGGATGGCCTGAAACGTGGCCGGATCGTGGTAGTCCCCGTCAACGTAGCGCAGCAGGTGGCTCAGCTGGTCGAACGCCACCGCATCAAGTCCTCCGTGGTGCTCGAGGCTATCGCGCGCCCGGGCCTTGAGCTGGTCGAGGGTCCAACCGGCCTTGGCCACGCCGATGACTGGTACGTTGAGGTGGCCACGTTTCACCATTGCTTGCAGCGACGGAAAGATTTTCTTGTAGGCCAGATCGCCCGTGGCCCCGAAGAAGACCAGGGCATCTGAATGGGGAGAAGGCATCGTCATGTCCTTTCCTCAACGGTTACTTGCTGGCCGGTTTTTCAAGATGTCCGCCGAACTCGTAACGCATCGCCGACAAGATCTTGTCGGCGAAATCCGCCTCACCTCTCGAGCTAAAGCGCTCATACAAGGCGGCCGTCAGGACGTGAGCCGGCACGGCCTCGTCAATGGCCGCCTTGATGGTCCAGCGCCCCTCGCCGGAGTCCGAGACTCGTCCCTCGAAGCCCGCAAGAGCCGGGTCCGCGAGCAGGGCGGTGGCCGTCAGGTCCAGCAGCCACGAGGCGATCACGCTGCCACGCCGCCATACCTCCGCAATATCAGGCAGATCGAGGTCGTACTGATAGTGCTCGGGGTCACGGAGGGGCGTGGTCTCGGCGTCGATCGTGTGTTCCTGCTTGCCGATGTTAGCGGCGCGCAGGACGCCCAATCCCTCAGCATAGGCGGCCATGATACCGTACTCGATGCCGTTGTGCACCATCTTGACGAAGTGGCCGGCACCGTTTGGACCGCAGTGCAGGTAGCCCTGCTCCGCGGTACCGCCGCTCTTCTCTCGTCCAGGGGTACGAGGCGTGTCGCCCATGCCGGGCGCCAGCGTGGCGAAGATGGGATCGAGGCGCTGGACCACGGCCTGCTCCCCCCCAATCATCATGCAGTATCCACGTTCGAGGCCCCAGACACCGCCGCTCGTCCCCACGTCCACGTAGTGGACCTGCTTCGGCGCCAGTTCCTTGGCGCGTCGGATGTCGTCCACGTAGTAGGAATTGCCCCCATCGATGAGGATGTCACCTGGATCGAGTGCAGGCAGGAGGTCCGCGATGGTGTGGTCCACGACAGCCGCGGGGACCATCAACCATACCGCCCGAGGCTTCTCGAGGTTCTTCACCAGATCAGCCAGCGAAGAGGTCCCCACCGCATGCTCCTGGGCCAACTCCGTCACGGCTGCTGGCGACCTGTCGAAGACCACACACTGATGGCCGCCTTTGAGCAGCCGACGCACCATATTTGCGCCCATCCGGCCAAGTCCGATCATGCCGAGTTGCATAGGTCACTCCTTGTTCAGAACCGACTGTTGATGCTGTTGAGATTCGTACACTACCTATGTGTTGGAGGCGGGAAACCGCTTCGTGGCCGTGGCACCGCATGCCACGGCGACTTGCAAAGCCCAGAGCCATCATCACACCTGCTTCATGTTCCGATAGCGGCGGATCAGAGCATTCGTTGAACTATCATGGTTGAGCGTCGTCTCTGCCTTGCTCGCCAGCTCTGGGATGATACGCTGGGCTAACACTTTGCCGAGCTCGACGCCCCACTGGTCGAATGAGTTGATGTTCCAAATGCTGCCCTGGGTGAAGACAGAGTGCTCATAGAGGGCCACCAGCTTGCCAACCGTGGCCGGTGTGAGGCGCTCGGCCAGGATCGTGTTCGACGGACGATTCCCCTCGCACACTCGGTGAGGCACGAGCTCATCCGGCGTACCCTCGGCCTTGACTTGCTCGGGCGTCTTGCCAAAGGCCAGTGCCTCAGTCTGGGCGAACACGTTGGCCATGAGCAGGTCATGATGCTGGCCAAGCGGATTGAGTGGCTGGCCGAAGGCGATGAAGTCACAGGGAATGAGCCGGGTCCCCTGATGGATCAGCTGATAAAAGGAGTGCTGGCCGTTAGTACCCGGTTCGCCCCAATAAATCGGGCTGGTATCGCAGGCGACTCTCTCCCCGTCGAGCGTGACGTGTTTACCGTTGCTCTCCATGGTCAGCTGCTGCAGATAGGCCGGGAAGCGTTTCAGGTACTGCTCGTACGGCAGGACCGCGACGGTTTGCGCGGCGAAGAAGTTGTTATACCACACCGCCAGAAGGCCCAGGAGCACCGGTAGATTGCGCTCGAAAGGTGCCGTGCGGAAGTGCTCGTCCATCTGGTGGAAACCGTCCAACAGGGCGCGGAAGTTCTCTGGGCCGATGGCCAGCATCGTCGACAGGCCGATCGCCGCATCCATGGAGTAACGCCCGCCAACCCAGTCCCAGAACTCGAACATGTTGGCGGTATCGATCCCGAACTTGGCCACTTCGGCCGCGTTCGTCGACACAGCGACAAAATGTTTGGCGACGGCTGTTTCGTCACCCCCCAGAGCCGCGAGTAACCAGTTGCGCGCCGTGTGCGCGTTGGTCATCGTCTCCAGCGTCGTGAAGGTTTTCGACGAGTCGATGAAGAGGGTCTCCGCTGGATCGAGATCGTGGACAGCTTCGGCGAAGTCGGTGCCGTCGATGTTGGATACAAACCGAAACGTCATGTCGCGGTCGCTGTAATGCTTGAGGGCCTCATAGGCCATCACCGGCCCGAGGTCGGACCCCCCGATACCAATGTTGATGACATTGCGTATACGCTTGCCGGTGTGACCCTTCCAGGCGCCGCCGCGAACCCGCTTGGCGAACTCGGCCATCTTGTCGAGCACGGCGTGGACCTGGGGCACGACGTTTTCACCATCGACCACGATGGATGCCCCCCGCGGTGCGCGCAGGGCCACGTGCAAGACGGCACGCTTTTCCGTCAAGTTGATCTTCTCACCCCGAAACATGGCATCGATCCGCGCTCGTAGGCCCGATTCTTCCGCCAGTTGTCGGAGTAGTATAAGCGTGTCGTTGGTGATGCGATTCTTCGAGTAATCGACATAGAGGCCCACGGCCTCAGCCGTCATCCGCTCGCCGCGCGTGGGATCATCCGCGAAGAGCTGCCGTAGGTGGACGTCCCGGACCTGCCGATGGTGGGCCACGAGGGCCTGCCATGCCGGGCGTGCGGTAAGTACCGGGATTGCCGCTGTCATAGTCGTTATCCTTTCGTGGCCTTCTGCTCCCCACTCGTGGTCTTCTGTTCACCACGGCGAGTCGTCGCGGCGGTAGAAGCCTCATGATGACTCACATGTTCCCACAGGCGAAACCCGCCCGCGAATGCATTGGCGTTGTCGCCCGCTCGGCAACCTGGAGGCATCTTCTTCAGTTTTTTGATATTGCCTCCCCCCAAGACCACATCATCGGGCTCAAGCGCGGTAGTGAGGTGGGCTACAACATCCGCGACATAGAGCCGCCATTTCTTTTTCCCCCGCTGCCGTAATCCCCGCAGTCCCACGTAATCCTCATAGGTACCCTTCCTGTATGGCAGGTGGGCCAGCTCCATGGGTTCCACGACGCCATCGACAATCATTGTGGAACCGAGACCGGTCCCCAGGCCCAGGAACAACATCTTGCCACCCTGATAGCTCCCCAGGGCTTGCATGGCCGCGTCATTGACGAGCTTGACAGGACAGCCGAAGACGCCTTGATAGTCGAATCCGACCCACCCCGGGGCGAGATTTCGCGGCTCTGCAACCGGATGACCATGCAGCACCGGCCCCGGGTAGCCAATCGAGACCACATCATAGGTCCACTCCCCGGCGAGCTCCTTGACTTTGGCAACCATCTGTTCAGGCGTCAACGTCGGCCCGGAGGGAAACCTCCGCGGTTGGTCTTGTCCCGTGGCGAAAATTTTGACGTTGGTCCCGCCGACATCCACCACCAACACGTTCATAACCACTCCCTTCCGAGCGCAACGTACTTCGTGAACCTGTACTGTATATTATGGGCAATCATCGCCCTGCGGCTCAGATGTGGCCTAACCGGCCTTGGCGAGGGCGGCACGCTTGGAGGCAATCACCGCCATCAGCTCGCTCCAGGATTGGACGAATGATTTGGCGCCTTCGTCCTGAAGCTGGCCGGCCAGGGCATCGACGTCGATGCCGGCCTTGGCGAACTGGGCTAACACCTCAAGTATTTGCGTTGCTTGCATGGTGTCACCTCTCAGGTCACGGACATTGGCATCAGGATATGCGAAAGGAGGCACTGTGAGTCGGAAGACCCCCCATCTCCTCTGGTAGCTGAAGGGGAGATATACGCTTCAGCTGCCGAGCCCCGCTGTGACACCGGCCAGTGCATTGTTGACGATCTCCTGGGCCTCGCTGACAATGGTGTCCAGGTGCGCCTGGTCCTTGAAGCTCTCCGCGTAGATTTTGTAGATGTGCTCCGTGCCGGAGGGGCGAGCCGCGAACCAGCCGCTGGGGGTCACAACCTTCAGGCCTCCGATAGGGGCATTATCGCCTGGAGCGCGGGTGAGCTTGGCAGTGATCGGTTCGCCGGCCAGCGTCGAGGCCTTGACGGCCTCGGGAGATAGTTTTGCCAGTCTAGCCTTTTGCTCGGGCGTCGCCGGTGCGTCGATGCGTGTGTAGTAAGGCGTGCCGAACTCCGACGTGAGCTCGCGGTAGTGTTCGCCAGGGTCCTTACCCGTGCGGGCGGTGATCTCGGCCGCCAGCAGGTCCATGATCGGACCATCCTTATCGGTCGTCCACACGGTACCGTCCTGCCGCAGGAAGCTCGCTCCGGCACTCTCTTCGCCGCCGAAACAGCACGAGCCGTCGAACAGCCCTGGTACGAACCACTTGAAGCCGACGGGCACCTCGCACAGGCGGCGGCCGAGCTGCTGCACGACCCGATCGATCATGCTGCTGCTCACCAGCGTCTTGCCGACCACCGCCTGTGCTGGCCAGTGGGGGCGGTGCGTGAGCAGGTAGCGGATGGCCACGGCCAGGTAGTGGTTAGGGTTCATCAATCCCGCGGTGGGTGTGACGATACCGTGCCGGTCAGAGTCAGGGTCGTTGGCGAAGGCGACGCGATACCGATCTTTCAGGCTGACCAGTCGGGCCATGGCATAGGGGCTGGAGCAATCCATGCGGATCTCGCCGTCATGATCGACCGTCATGAACGCGAAGGTTGGATCGATCGTCGGGTTGACCACGGTGATGTCCAGGTGATAGACGGCGTTGATCGGCTCCCAGTAGGGTCTGGCCGCGCCCCCGAGTGGGTCCACTCCCAGCGTGATGCCGGAGGCGCGGATGGCGTCCATATCGACGATATGGCACAGATCCTCGACGTAGGGTAGGACAAAATCTTCCTGATGCGTGCTCGCCGCCTTCATGGCCGTCTCGAACGGTATGCGCCTGACGCCGGCGTTGCCCCCGCGCAACAACTCATTGGCCCGATTCTCGACCCATCGGGTCACCTCCGTGTCGGCGGGGCCACCGTTGGTCGGGTTATACTTGAAGCCGCCGTCCTGCGGCGGATTGTGCGACGGCGTGACGACGATGCCATCCGCGAGATGCTGCGTGCGGCCGCGGTTGTAGACGAGAATCGCTCGCGAGATGACCGGCGTCGGCGTCACACCGTCGTCACGCTGGATGATCGTCTCCACGCCGTTAGCCGCCAGGACCTCAAGCGCGGTGCGCTGGGCCGGCCCGGACAATGCATGCGTGTCCTTCCCCATATAGAGCGGGCCATCAGTGCCCTGGGCGCGTCGATAGTCGCAGATGGCCTGAGTGATAGCCAGAATATGCGCCTCGGTGAATGAGCCGTGCAGGGGGGAACCCCGGTGGCCGCTGGTGCCGAAGCTCACCAGTTGGTTGGGGTCGCCCACGTCGGGGCGGCAGGTATAATACTCGTGTTCGAGCCGGGCCAGGTCGACCAACATCTCTTTGGGGGCTGGCTTGCCTGCTAAGGGAGAAATCGCCATGGGTCCTCATCCTTTCTTTGACCAGAGGTCGCCGCTCTAGGGCACCGGACATGGCGTCGCATTCCAGATGTGGCCGCATACTCGGCGATGGTGCGGTCGCTGGAAAACTTCCCAGAGCCGGCCACGTTGAAGATAACCTTACGCGCCCACCCTGCCGCGTCGTTGTAGAGCTCGACCAAGCGCTGGTCGGCCTCGAGGTATGACCTGAGGTCGGCCAGGTGCATGTAGTGGTCGCCGTGCCCCAGTAGCACGTCACGCAGTGGAGCGAAAACGCCCGGTTCGTAACGGCTGAAGTGGTCGGCGAAGATCAGGTCCAAGGCCGCGCGGGTCTCCGGCTCGTGGTCATAGTGCCAGTGCGGATCGTACCAACCGCGGCTGTCGGTTACCTGCTGCGCTGTCAGGCCAAACAGGAAAAAGTGCTCCTCGCCTGCCTCTTCTGCCATCTCGATGGTCGCGCCGTCGCGCGTGCCCAGCGTCAGCGCCCCATTCATCATGAACTTCATATTACTCGTGCCACTCGCCTCGTAGCCGGCGGTCGAGATTTGATTCGACACATCACTGGCCGGGATCAGACGCTCGGCGAGCGACACGTCATACTCGGGCAGAAACACGATCTTGAGCCGACCGCGCATGGACGGATCACCGTCGATCGTACCGGCCAGGTTATTGATCAGCTTGATGATCAGCTTGGCCAGCTGGTATGCCGGTGCCGCCTTGCCAGCGAAGAAAAAGGTTCGAGGCGTCAGGCCGATACCGGGGTTTTCCCGCACCCGATTGTAGAGTACCACAATACGCAGGGCGTTGAGTAGCTGCCGCTTGTATTCGTGAATACGCTTGACCTGGCAATCGAAAATGGTGTCCGGATCCACCGTCTGACCTGATGTCGCGTGGAGCCAATCGGCAAAGCGTGCCTTCGCCTCGCGCTTGGCTCTGCGAAATGCCTCGTGTAAGCCGTGGTTGTCGGCCAGCGGCGTGAGCTGGTGCAACTGACGGAGGTCGCGAATCCAGCCGTCGCCAATGGCCTCAGTGATCGTGTGGGCGAGCGCCGGGTTCGCCATCAGCAGCCAGCGACGCGGCGTCACACCGTTGGTCTTGTTGTGGAAGCGCTCGGGGAACATCTCGGCCAAATCCTTCACGGTCATGGTGCGCAGCAGCTCGGAATGGATCGCCGCCACGCCGTTGGTGCTGTGCGAGCCGACGATGGCCAGGTGGGCCATGCGGACGTGTTTGGTCGGGCCCTCCTCGATCAGGCTCACACGTGCGACACGGCCCTCGTCACCGACGAAGCGGGCCCGAACATCACCGAGGAGACGGCGGTTGATCTCGAAAATGATCTCCAGGTGGCGCGGCAGCATCAATTCGAACCACACCAGCGGCCATTTCTCCAGCGCTTCGGGCAGCAGCGTGTGATTCGTGTATGCCAGCGTTCGTTGCGTGAGGTCCCAGGCCTCATCCCATCCGAGATGCACGTCATCCAGCAGAATGCGCATCAACTCGGGGACCGCCAGCGTCGGATGCGTATCGTTGAGCTGAATAGCCACTTTTTCCGGAAGTGTGCGCCACTCGGCATGGCTCTGCTGGAAGCGGCGCACCAGATCGGCCAGCGCGCAGGCGACGAGAAAATACTCTTGCACGAAGCGTAATCCCTGGCCCTGACTTGTGGTGTCGTCGGGGTACAGCACCCGTGTCAGGGATTCGGCCGTGAGCGTTTCGGCCACCGCCCCGACGAACTCGCCATGGCTGAAGACCTGAAAGTCAAAGTAGTCAGGTGCCGCGGCGGCCCAGAGTCGGAGTGTGTTGATGGTCTTGCCGCCGTACCCGACCACGGGGCGATCGAACGGGAAGCCGATCAGGCTCGACGGCCGGCCGGGGATGGCGCGTAAGGTCCCGCCACGTACCTCGAACGAACAGTTGAGCTTGACCTCGACTCGCTCATGTGGCCGCGGGACCTCCCAGGGGTCTGGGTGACGCAGCCAATTATCCGGCTGTTCCTGTTGCCAGCCGTCCTGGATGGATTGCTTGAAGATGCCGTATTCGTACCGCAGACCATAGCCCATCGCCGGGAACTGCATGGTCGCCATCGAGTCGAGAAAACAGGCCGCCAGGCGCCCGAGCCCGCCATTCCCCAGGCCGGCGTCGGGTTCCTCTTCCATGAGGCTCAGCCAATCAAGGTGCTTCTGGGTGACGGCATGCTGCACCAAGGGATCGAGCCAGAGATTCATGACATTGTTGGCCAGCGAGCGGCCGATGAGAAACTCCATCGAGAGATAGTAAATGCGCTTGGGGTTCTCGCGCGCGTATGTGTCCTCGGTCAGCACCCAGCGCTGCGAGAGGATATCCCGCACAGCGCGAGCGAAGGCCTCAAAACGCTCACGGGGGCCGGCATTGGCCAGTTTGACGACGTTGTCGAAGAAGAGATGCCGCTCATACAGCGCGTTGTCGGTCCCTGAGAATGCGACCGGGCCGCAGCCATATTGCCGCAGGAACTCCGCCATGCCATCGGCTCCCAGTGACGCTGGGGAGGGCATTCTTCTCCCGGTGCTCATCGCCGTCTCCTTTCTTTCAAATGGCCAGCGCCAGGACGTGATGTCCGCAGGATCGACGCCGAACCGGTAGGCATGGTCTCTTAGACGCAATCGGCTAGGTAAGCAAGGTCTCGCGGATGCTGGCCCCCGTGACGTGGAAAGGGGGCATGTGGTCGATGGCATCGATGGTCAGGCAGGGGTGGAGGCCGTGCGTGCCACGACCTCCACCCCTGGGGAGACATGCCATGATAGGCGGGCGGGCCCTACTTCGTGGTGAGCTTCAGCTCCGGCCACACCACCTTGCCGGTGAAGTTCCCCGTGATGCCGCCCTGTGGGATAGTCAACACCAAGTCTGTGAGCGTACTGGTCATCGTGAAATCGCCCTGACCCGAGGCATTGGCGAACTTCCCGGTGCCGCCGAGAACTTTGAAAGTTCCCCCACAGCCTTCACCCGGTTTGCCGGTGCACGTCCAGCGCGCATAGACGTGCGTGCCATCCTGCGTCAGGAACAGGCAGCGGCCTTCTCCTTCTGTCGTCTTGGCGGTGGTGTCCACGTTCATTGTCCCAGGACAGGTCAGGCTGGCAGCATTGACCATCAAGTCTCCTTTCTGAGTGGTCACATTGATGGCCCCCTGAAAAAAGCCTGAGAACAGGATCATATTCTCGGTGGCCCGGTAGAATCGCCCTTCGCCTTTGATCTCGGCATTGGCTTGGATGGTGGCGTCCGCCGCATACCCTGGCCCCGCGAGGGCTGCGAAGACGAGAGCGCAAATCATCAACCCCATTCCTGTGGTGCGTGTCATGATCTCTCTCCTATGCACGATTCATGTGTATGCCACAAGCGCTTCATTGCCTGAGGGGGGGAGCATCCTCCCATGAGGAGCCCTCAGGTCCGTGTGGCTGCTGCAGCCGTGACCGTCCCGCCGAAATACAGCGACGGTAGGCCTTACAACGACAGGGGCGAGACTACACACCTGTCAGTCCACCGCCAAAAGTCAGTATAAAATCTTCCTGGTGCAAGGAATATTGGGCTTTAGGGCGATCTTGATAGGACTTTCGTCCTAGGCTCCGGGTCCAGCCTCGATCGGCTCGTTGGTCCTGGAGCTGGGTTTCCCCTGCCCCCTAGTGTTGACCGTTGCCTCCTCTCTCGTGGTGTCCGCTGCCATATTCTCACTGTGCCATCGTGCTGTCACCAGTAGCGTCATCGGCTTCCCCATCCCGACTGCTGCAGGTAACCGCCTCAGGTCACGTGCCCACATGATGCGTCTCGTTCCACAGTCGGATCACCGGCTCGGAAAGGTTGTGTTCATAGCCCAGCGCACTCAGGCTCGCCGTGCTTAGCAGGACGTACCGACCGCCCGCGGGTTGGAGTCCAAGCCAGCGAGCAGCCAACACCCGCAGGAAATGCCCGCTCGAAAATAGCAGCACGCCCCCTTGAATGGCGCGCACCCGATTCACCACACGGTCAGCCCGTGCACCCACCTGATCAGGAGATTCCCCACCAGGGCAGCCATCGCGGAACAATTGCCAGTCGGGGCGCTCGGCATGGATCTCGACCGTGCGACGCCCCTCATAGTCGCCATAGTTCCATTCGAGTAAATCACCATCGACTTCCTCCACGGTCCCGAAGCCAGCCAACTCACACGTCCGGGTTGCCCGCTGCAAGGGACTGGTCAACACCCTGGCAAACGTCAATCCGCGCAGCCGTTCGCCTAGCCGACACGCGTTGCGCTCGCCACGCTCGGTCAGGGGTAAGTCGGTAAGTCCCGTGTGTTGACCCGACAGGCTCCAGGCGGTCTCACCGTGCCTGGCGAGGTAGATGACTGGAAGCGCTTCGCTCATGCGATGGCTCCTTATGGCAGATCATCCTGAATGCGTCTGCTGTCAACGGCTCGATGGCCCTGACACATGGCTACTGGACGAAGTAGACATCGACGTGGACATCGGGTTCCCCGGCGGCATTGAGCTGGAAGATATTCCCCTGCACAGTGGCGCTGAGCTCGAGATGCCGATGAATAAGGTGAAACGGGTTGACGTGGCGGAGCACCGTGCCAAGCAGAGGAAGCTTCTCCGCGAGGTTGATCGCTTCGCCGAAGAGCGAACGATGAACCAGGTCGCTATGTACATCGTAGTCCACCCCGCCCTCAAGGGTGCTGTAGCCGTTGATCACCATACTGAACTCTGGCGCGCTGAGGGTGAAATTATTGGCGAGATGGACTTCCCCTGCACGCAGCTCAATGGGACTGCTAATGGTCCCGAAGTCACAGGAGTGTCGCAGCAAACCCGCAATCACTTGTAAGACCTTGCCCCTTCGATCTAACAGCGCCTTGAGACTCTGGTCCACCAGACTGCCAGGTAACGTGAGGGCCTTGGCGACGAAGCCGGAAATCAGGGTTGAGCCGATCACTGCCCCCTGCGTGATGCGAAAATGGCCGCTGCCGTTGACCGACTGACTCCACCTCGGTTGCCCATCATAGGTGCCGGAGGCTTGCAGCGCCGCATCGAGCATGCCCGACAGGCGGATCGGGTCCGTACGGCCTGGCTCAAGTAGGAAGATCGGCAGCACCAGACCCAACAGCTGCATCCGCTTCCCGGTTTCTAACTGGAGATCGAGTTGCTCGGCCGCCAGGTGCACATGAAAGTCACGCCGCGGCCCCTGAAGATCGATGAAGGTCTTGGGTCCGAGCCGCATCCAGCCCCCGAGCGTCCGAGCGCTGGCGTCATCGATGCTCAGTCGGCCCTGCTCCACTCTCAGATGAGCGGCCACCGCCTCCCACGAGGCGGAGTCCCAGTCCACCCGTGCGAGACGGACATTGCCAGTATACGTGAGGTCGCGGAGTGACGCCCCATCATCCACCGCGACATGCCCAACTAGACTCCCGTCGAGCTTAAGCGGGCCGGTAATCTGGAGGCGGTCGGGCAGTAATTCCCCAACGAGTCCGGTGATTACCTCGGTGGACGCTTGCAGGTCCACACCTCCGGAGAGGTCGTAGTGCGTTGGGGTTCGACGTGCCACGACGTCCCGCAGCTTGGCTGTCACACCGTCTCCCTGGAGGCGTATGGCGCTGGTCTGCCAGCGCACCCAAGGAGGCGCAGTCAGCACGTCGCTCATGAGGCGGAAGGCCGGCAGCTCAATCCGCATCGGCGACTCTCCACCCTGCTGTGCCTGGCGAGTCGCCTTCGGGACCTGCAGGTCGACACCCAGGCGGACCTGTCCACTGCCTATACTCTGTGCTGTGACTCGGCCATTCAGCAAGATGCTCGTGGACAGCATCGCCGACCCCTGCGGCATGAGGCGCACCGGCACCTGGTGCAAACGAACGGAGAGTTGGTCGTCGCTGCCGCTGAATGGTTGAGGCACGGCGACACTCCCGTGGAGCGTCGCCGTGCCTGCTTCAAACCTCACAACTCCCTGATGGATGTGCAATCGTCCAGGGGTCAGCTCGTAGGTCACATTCCCGCCGGAGAACTGCTGGTGGTGGAACGACCCTGCCGCGACATGCACGCCCCCCTTTCCCTTCAGGGTCTCGAACGGGTGGTCGAGGTTGCCTTCGGCCTCTAATATGACCTCGCTCCGACCGCTGATCACCAAGCCTCCGACGCCTGCAGTGGCGAGTAAGGGCGTCAGCCATGGGCCGTTAGCCCTCACGGTCGTATGTATCTCAAATCGGGCAGTCTCGGCAGGCGACAGATGCACACGGCCCTGATGCAGGGTCACCGCCAGGTCGTCGCTCTGCATGGTCAAGGCGTCCCCCCACCAGGTGCCGTCGCGGTCGCGTCCTAGCCGGCCGTGCAAGCGGCCCTCCAGCACCTCGACCAGCGTAGCCGCTTCGTGGCGCAGGTGCAGACGCTGCACCCGTACATCGACCGCGAGGCGCTCGCCCTCATGGTTCATCTGCCAGGCGACTGTACCGGACACCGTACCTTCGACAAGGTAGGGGTCCCCGGCCGCGCCGTGGGCCAACGGCTGCCTCAGGGAGATGCGGTTCATTTCCACTTGTAGGCCCCCATCCCCCGGCGCGGTCAGCCTCCAGGCTCCAGCGCCGTGGAGCCTGCCGGATTCCGCGCCTAGCCTGCAGGTCGACAATCTCGAGCCGATCGGCGGATTTCACCACGGTAGTATGCACCTCGGTAAAGTTCTCGTCGAACACAAAGCGCTCGCTGGTCACAGCAAGACGCCAGCCCATCGCCGGCCATACCGGCTCCCGGAAGGGGACAGTGAGCTGTCCATCCACGTGCACCCGATCTGGAAACTCTCCTGGTACTTCGGGGACCAGCGCGGCGACCAATGATCCGGTGAGGTTGCCGTCTACCTGCAGCGTGAGCTGGGGCGTGGGGCCAAAGTCCGCCGCACTGCCGCGCAGCGACAACTGGGCTTCGGTGGCATGCAACTGACACGCCTCTGCATCCACACGTGTATACGGCGGTTGCAGCTGCAGGGTGCAGGCCACGGCCACACGCGTGAGATGCGGATCGCGTTGGCCAAGCGTCCCCGGTGCCAGGGCAAACGTGGGCACCTGCACAGAGGTCTCCAGCATCAATCCATTGCCCTGCGGGGTGAGTCGCCCGGTCGCCTCAGCGATCGTCACCGCTTGAAAGGCAGGGCCCAATAGTTGGCCTAGGTGGATGTCTGCCAGCCGCCATTGCAGCGTCGGATCTGTGGCGAGATCCTGGAGCGAGAGCTCGCCTTGTAGAGCGATCGCACCACCAGCGACACTGGCATCAGCCTGGGTGATCGTCAGCCGCCCTCCTGCCACGTGCAGCCCCATAGCCACATCTGTGAGCTCTGCCGCCTCATCCAGGCGCAAGGTTCCGTGGCTTACCGCTACCGTCACCTGACGATTGAACCGGGAGGTGATGCCGGTGGCATCGGGCCGTGCTGGCGTACTCGTCTCAAGCGACTTGAGCAACGACGTCAGATTCCACTGCCCGTCCTGACGTTTCCGCAGGGCGATGTATACCGTATCCAGATATAGAGTGATGGGTTTGGTCGAGAGCAAGAGGGACACCAAGGGTAGGTTGACCGTGACAGTGCCAACCCGCACGAGTATCGGTGCCTGTGGTGTAGGCTCCTCGGCGACCGTCAGTTGATGAACTGTCACACCGCTCCACCAACCCCCCGTCACTCTCTGGACCGTAACCGAGGTTTGCGCATAGTCGCTCAGCACCCGCCCGAGTACCGAGGGTCCCCACAGTGCCAGTACGAGCGTTGGCAGGATCGCCACCAGCAGCACGGCGATCGCGACCGCCAACAGCCACCGCCATATCTTGTAGCCAGAAGCAGCAGAGAAGCTCAGTGGTGTTACAGACATGTTGCCAGGCCTCTTGAATCTCCAGGACATCAGCTATTTGCCGATCGTCACCCACATCGCTGGTGCATGGCCTCCAGCCGCCGAGCCCTCAGGTCATCGGCACCCGTCCGAATACATGGCCACGAGCCGCACCAAGACCCACCTGGCCGCACCTCGGTGGGCGGCCAGGAGATTCATGACCCCGCCCGCCGGCCTACTTGGGGAAGAGAAATTGGAACTGGAAGCGTAGCTGCCAGTCCGCCGCGAAGTCGGGCCGCTCCACATTGTAGAAGGCCTGTAGCTGGGTGTTGATCGGGAGCTTGTCCAGCTTGAACAGTTTCCCCACCCCCCCACCCAGCGGTACGGTCCACTTGTTGCCGCTGCTGGCTTCCCAGTTCGCGGTGATGATGGGGGCACTCACCAGGTACCAGGCGTCCGGCAGGTTGTAGTTGACGAACGGTTGGATCAGCATCTGGCTGACGTCCTGGTCACCCCACCCGGCGAAGGACCATTGCTGGTTCGCCAGCGCACCGAACACCCAGGGGCCTTGCATGGTCAGCGCTACGGCTGCAGGGCCCATGCTCCACTTACCGCTCCCCAGCACCGAGTCGGTCGCGGTCGGCAGCGTAAACGTAGGCCCCACACCCCAAATGAGCGCGCTAGGCTTGGCTGGCGACAGAAAGAACGTCGGGTTGATGTCCCCTAGCCCAAAGGCGCTGTCGGTTTCCGGGAACAGCGACGGCTGGTTGATTATGGGGGCGATTATCCGCGTGATGAGATTCCAATCCTCGGTCAGGCGGATCGGGATGACCGGCTGCACGTTGAGGATGTAGATCGTCTGGTCTTTCGTGCCCGCGCCGAAGTTGAAGTTATTCTGAAATGGCACGCTGATCAGGTCGGCCACCGGGTTTTGCGTCTTTTTCGCCAGCTCGCTCTCAGTCTGTTGCGCGCCCAGTGGAGCCGTGATCAACACCAGGCTCAGGCACAGCCCGAGCCACGTGAATACTGTCTTCATGAGTATTGGTCTCCCTATCGGCCTGGTACTCTACCCTGGCTCAGTCGTGTGCAGGACCCAAGGATGATGATGATGTATCTCACCACTTCGTCACTAGCCGGCCGGGATGCGCGACCAGATCGCGCAGCGCCGCCAGGGATCGGGGACACTCCCCAATAACCTGTACACCCCGCCACAAGCGGCCATGGGTCACATCGAGGCGGAAAGGCCCCAAGGGGATGTGGTGCTCCGGGTCATCTCGCTGGCGAATTTACCCGCGCGGGCCCTTGCCTACCCAGGCTCTGATTGTATCGTGTGATGCGCCCGGCGACAACTGAAAATGGGCGCATTGACGTAGCCTTGCGAGGGTGTGCCCGTGGCCCCAGCTCAGCCGTCTCTACCGATGAATGGCGCTTTTGTGGTACAGTTCCACGCCCAGCCCCTAGGGGACCACGGTCTCCTGGGATGGCCGCGGCGCATATGTGGGCTCGGGGTAGATGATGCACTGCCACGCCGGCAGCCAAGTGACCTACGTGGTCGTCCACCACAATACCCACTTCCAGCCTTATGAAAGGGGAACACGTCATGCGACGTTTGGTGTGGATCATTGGTCTCGCGGTGCGCCTGTGGCCTCAGCACAGACCACAGGGCGCAGGAGGTAACGGGAAATGAGCGACAGGGCAGCCGCTCGACGGCCACGACGGACCGAGAGTACTCTGCCGAATCTGCTCCTCTTCCTGACTACAGCAAGGGACTGGTGTCCAGTCGGCAATCGTGATGACAATTCCACGCTTGGCCTTCCATTTTAGCCAAGGAAAGGTGTCCCATAACCGCCCCAACCTGGCACATCCCCAGTAGGCCGCCTTCCGTGTGTGACATTGGCCAGCAGGGCCTAGTCGCACTGATTGTCTTACCCTTGGCTATGCTACAATAGATACACGTCGTGGCCTCCTCAGCTTGGCGACGGCGATTCGTGCATCACGATAACTCGGAGGGACGATATGACCAGCTTTCCCTGGCAAATTAAGGAAGCCGTGCAACGCGCTTTAGACGAGCTTCCGGCCGAGAAGCTCGAAGAGGTGTTAGATTTTGCGTTGTTTCTCAAAACACGTTGGACTGAAAAAGGAGGGCCACAGGAGACGACCCAGGAGTCCACGAAGTTAATTCTGCACACACTGCCGGCTTCACACCTGGATCGCTTGACAGGACTGGTGACGTGGGGTGGGGACGCTGTTGCTGACGCCGAGCGGCTCTACGATGACCACCCCTAAACAGGTCTTGATTGATACGAACGTTCTCGTCGCTCTCGTCGATGCCCGCGATACATGGCATGCCAGTGCTCAAGCTGTGCGCGAATCGCTCAAGACGACAGCCGTCTCTGTCGTCTACTGCGATGCTGTGCTGAACGAGGCCATCGGTGTTTTAGGCCGACGTGCGCAAGAACAAAGACGCGTCGCCCAATTCGCTAGCCTCGTTGATGCCTTGGTGCACGAGGTACCAACCGAAATTATCGTCTGGCTCTCGTCCGAGATCCAAGGCTTGTATGGTCAAGTGATAGCGTTGGTGCGCAGCACCTCAGGCGAACTCAATTTCCATGATGCGCTGATCGCCCTTGGTTGCCGATTGCTGGGCATTGAAGTCATTGCCAGTTTTGATCGTGATTTTGATCAGGTTGCCTGGTTGACCCGAGTTGATACACCAGAAGCTATCAGAGCTGTTTTCGCGCAGCCTCCAACCAATTAGTCCAACAATGAACCCCATCAACAACTTCTGTTGTCCTGAGCGAGAGGCGGCGACGTACACGCTGATTTTCATGACTGTCGCCTGGCTCAGGCCAAGAGCATCGGGCTCAGGGCACTACTCGCCACTCTAACGCCGTGGCCTGCTGGCCGAGGCGAGCACCTGCTGGAAACAGGTTCCTGCCTGTGAGACATCCGGGTTCTGCCGGCAGAGTAGCTCGGTGAGGTGCGTCCCCGCCCAGGCCTGGCGTCACAGCTCCGCTTTCGTCACCTGCCGGCCGGGACGTGCGACCAGATCGCCGCAGCACCGCCAGGGAGCGGGGGCGCAACCCCATGACCTGTTCCTCCCGCCACAAGCGGCTATGGGTCACATCGAGGCGGAAAGGCCCCAAGGGGATGTGGTGCTCCGGCTCCATCACGTCCTCCTCCGCGGCAGCTTACACAGCATTTACACCGCTCCGGGTCATCTAGCGAGCGAATTTACACGCGCGGGCCCTATGCCTACACGGGCCTCGCCCAGCCCCCAGGGACCCCCATGGCCTGGGATGGCCGAGGCGAATATGTGGGCTCGGGGCAGGTGACGCACTTCCGCTCATTGAAGGCGTTGCTGGCATTCATGGGCCGGGTGCTCACCGACGTGCAGGACCAAGCGGCCGCGCCGTGAGCGCGCCGGGCGTGGCGGCCGTCAGGCGGTGGCCCCAAGGCAGAGACACTCTGTCCCAGTCGTGGGCCACATTGTCCCAACCGCTAGCCCGCCGCTGGCAGCTCCTCGCTCGGCGCGTCCCGAGCGGGCCGATGCAGCTCGTGTGGATCGGGCTGGCACGCTTCTTGTGCCACTACCCACATGGGTCGACGCCCGGACGGCGGTTCGCCCGGACCACTAGGCGGCCCGACGTCCCAGGGGATGGGAGTGACCGTAGCCCCGATTGTCGCATGGCGAGACGGCCACGAAGAGGTGGCGACCGACCAACGTATGCAACGAAGCCGGCAGCCTGGCCGGTAATCAAGAGGGAGCCATCACCGCCGGTCCTGAGGTTGGTCAGCTGCGACCGTCATAGTGGCGCTCGGGGGTCACTTCCGGCAGGCGCTTGACGTGATGGCCTTACCGGAGCAGGTGCACGGCGCCGACCGACGGTCACTAGCAGCGGCAAAAGAAAAGCCAAGCAGGTTAAACAAGGCGAGATGATCGGCGCAGAGTAAAGTGGGGGATGAGGTGAGATATGGCCTCTAAGATTATCGATGTGACCGACCAAAACGGTTGAACGAGGCGCGCGAGGCGGGCATTCCGTGGAAGAAATGGGGACCCTACTTGAGCGAGCGGCAGTGGGGCACGGTGCGCGAGGATTACAGCGAGAACGGCGACGCCTGGAACTTCTTCACCCACGATCAGGCGCGCTCGCGCGCCTACCGCTGGGGCGAGGACGGCATCGCCGGCATTTCCGACGACAAGCAGCGCCTCTGCTTCGCGCTGGCGCTATGGAACGGCAAGGATCCGATCCTCAAAGAGCGCCTGTTCGGGCTCACCAACAGTGAAGGCAACCACGGCGAGGACGTGAAAGAGTACTACTTCTACCTCGACAGCACGCCGACCCACTCGTACATGAAATACCTCTACAAGTACCCGCAAGCGGCTTATCCCTATGCCGATCTGATTGAGACCAACCACCAGGGCAACCGCAACGACATGGAATATGAGCTCCTCGACACCGGCGTCTTCAATCAGGATCGCTACTTCGACGTGTTCGTGGAGTATGCCAAAGCCGGTCCGGAAGATATCCTGGTGAAGATCACCGTGGCCAACCGGGGCCCGGAGGCGGCAGACCTGCACCTCCTGCCGACGCTGTGGTTCCGCAATGACTGGTCGTCGTGGATTGCCGAATCCAACCGAGCGGCCGAAAAACCAAGCCTCAAGCAGATCAAGGCAGCGGCGGGCACGAGCGCGGTCGCGGCCACCCACGCGCTGCTGGGTGAGTTCGTCCTTTCCTGCGAAGGCGAGGTGCCGCTGCTCTTCACCGAGAACACGACGAACCACGAGCGGCTTTTCCCCGGACGACAAAAGAACGAGAGCCCCTACGTCAAGGACGGCATCAACGACTGCGTGGTACAGGGCAATTAGGGCGCAGTGAACCCCGAAAAGCAGGGCACCAAGGTCGCGGCGCACTACCAAGTCAATGTCGGCGCCGGTCAGACTCAAGTGATTCGCCTGCGGCTCTCTAAGATTTCTCCGGACCAGAAGGGCGAACCCTTCGGAAAGCCATTCGACGAAGTCTTCGCTGACAGGCTGCGTGAAGCCGATGAGTTTTACAAGTCGGTGACGCCGCCTTCGGTTTCCCAGGACGCGGCCAACGTGATGCGCCAGGCCATCGCCGGCATGCTCTGGAGCAAGCAGTTCTTCTTCTTCGACGGGGACAACTGGCTGGACGAGCACCACTCCAAACCCCTCCATACCGGATATCACGCCTCCCGGAACTCGGATTGGTTCCACATGCTGAACGAGGACATCGTCTCCATGCCCGACAAGTGGGAGTACCCCTGGTATGCGGCCTGGGACCTGGCCTTCCACACGCTGCCGCTCGCGATCGTCGATCCCGACTTCGCCAAGGAGCAGATGGAGCTGATGCTGCGCGGAGTCTACCTGCACCCCAGCGGCCAGATGCCCGCCTACGAGTGGAACTTCAGCGAAGTGAACCCGCCGGTCCACGCCTTTGCGACGATCTTCCTGCACCGCACCGAGCAGGCGCTGCGCGGCGAGACGGACGTGGATTTCCTCAAGTCGGCGTTCAACAAACTGTGCTTGAACTTCACCTGGTGGGTGAACCGCAAGGACCGCTTCGGCAAAAACGTCTTCGAGGGAGGCTTCCTCGGCCTCGACAACATCGGCGTCTTCGACCGCAGCGCCCCGCTGCCCACTGGCGGCCACCTGGAGCAGGCGGATGGCACGGCGTGGATGGCCCTCTTCACTCAGAACATGTTGGAGCTCGCGGCCGAGCTCGCCGCCCACGATCGCGCCTACGAGGACATGGTCGTGAAGTTCGTGGAGCACTTCTTCTTTATCGCCGCGGCCATGAACCGTCCCGGTCAGGACGGCATGTGGGACGAGGAGGACGGCTTCTACTACGACCTCTTGCGGCTCCCCGACGGCAGTGCCACGCGGCTCAAGGTGCGCTCGATGGTGGGGCTCCTCCCCCTATGCGCCACCATGGTCATCGAAAAGTCGGGGCGGGAGCGCGTCCCACGGGCGATGGCTCAGATCCGGAACCGCCAGCGCCGGATGCCCGAGCTCATGCAGTCTATCCACCCGACGGGCGAGGGGCATTTTGGCGTGGCGGACCGAGGGATTCTGGCCTTGGTCAACCCGGAGCGGCTCCGCCGGATTCTGACGAAGATGCTCGACGAGAACGAGTTTCTGAGCCCCTACGGCATCCGCTCGCTTGCCAAATTCCACGCGCAGCACCCGTTTGTATTCCACGTGCAGGATCAGGAGTACCGGATGGACTACCTGCCATGCGAGTCGAACACCGGTATGTTCGGCGGCAACTCCAACTGGCGGGGCCCGGTCTGGATGCCGGTGAATTGCTCATTCTCCGGGCGCTGCAGAACTTCTACCTGTACTACGGCGACAACTTGAAGATCGAATGCCCCACGGGGTCAGGGAAGATGATGAACCTCTTCGAGGTGAGCAAGGAGATCGCCGACCGGCTCAGCCGGATCTTTTTCTGCGCGATGAACACGGCCAGCGTCCAGTGTACGGCGGCACGGAGAGGTTCCAGACCGATCCTCACTGGCGCGACCACATCCTCTTTTACGAATACTTTCATGGCGACAACGGCGATGGGCTGGGCGCGAGTCACCAGACAGGCTGGACGGGGCTCGTGGCCAGGATCATCCAGCTGAGCGGCTTTCTGAATGCTAAGCGGGCCCTGGAACTTGGCACGCAGGCAGTTTTCCAGAGGGGCGCATCAAAAGCCGGGGCGTAAGGAGGGGGGCATGAGCCGTATGTGGTTGTTGATCGGTCAAGGGTTTATCGCCAACGCACGTGTCTCCGAGAAGGGGCAGGTCGCCTTTTTCGCGGTAGCGATGGGTCTGCATTTTCGTTGTCATCGGCAACTCGCTTTATAAGGTCGATGGGGAGCTTTATGATCGCGTCGGCGTGTGGGTTTTGGGCGCGTGCGCGCCGGCCGGTTGGGGGATCGGTCTTTTCTTTCAGTTTCCGGGAACGCTTGCTGCGATCAGCATGCCTTCCTGATCGTGCCGTCATCGTCAATGCCTTGGTTCTGGAATTAATCGAGGAGGGAGAGGGTCGGTTCTTGCC
>CAVPRW010000015.1:0-189959 GCA_963707985.1 uncultured Nitrospinota bacterium
CTGACTTTTCCGGTTGAACCTCGAGGCCCTATCGATAGGGCGAGTTGAGAATGGGGCCTATGAAAGCTCTTGAAATCACATGTACTTTGCGCCATGGTTTCCTGCACACACACCGAACTCCCAGTACCAGGAGGAGCCCATGGCCCCCATGACACGTGCCCAACGACGAGAGTACCACGCGAAGCACCGCCGCCTTCAGAAGTACCGTGAGCGTTTCCAGCGCGAGCAAGCGCGCGCACAGCGCTACCTTCAGGCTTTGGAACACGCCTTGGTCGATGTGGGTGTGGCAGAGACGCGGCGGAGGAGGTCCAGTGGCGACTGCAGGCGGTGAGGACACGGCTGGGCACGATCGTTAGGCTGATGTTCCCCACCGTCTTTGGCTGCCGCACCCACCACGAACTGACCCGGGTGCGCGCCTGGGACAAGAACTTGCCCTCCCGCATCTTGGGGGCGCTTGCCCAAGCAGAAGTGGCTGCGGCAGTTGCCAGCACCGAGGGCAGGATCTTTTGGTGACGCTGTGGCACGCAGTCGTGGATAAAAGCCCTGCCACGCGCCGTCGCTGGCCATGGACCTGGGTGGGCGATGACCGCGTGTTCAAGAAGTCTGGCCAGCCACTGGGCCTGGTCGGCACCTGGTAGAGTGGCCAGGAACATCGCGTCCGGCTGGGCATTGATGGACGATTGCTGGTGGTGGTGATCGGCGCGGGGACGCTGGTCATTCCGGTGGACTTCACGGTGCGGCGCCCAGACCCGGTGGGGTCTGGGCGGCCCTGCCGCGACAAGCTGACGTGGCTGCAGGTGATGCTGGAGCGGACCTGGACCGCGTTGCAGCGGCTGGGGCTGGTGCTGCCGGCGCCCCTGATCGTCGCCGATCGCTGGTTTGGCGACTCGAAGTGGCTGGCGCACGTGGCGCGCCACCAGCGCGGGACGGCGGTCGTGGAGGGCAAACGCACCGACGTCTTCCGGCTGCCCGACGGGCGCCGGGTGACGGGTCAGGAGCTGGCTGACCCGAAGTCGACTGGCCCTGGCGCGACAGCCTCCAGCTGCCGGGGATGCGGTATGCGCGGCTCACGGCGACCAGCCCCACGTACGGGTCGGTGACCGTGGTCATCGTGCAGGAACCAGGCAAGGCAGTGCTACGACCTGCTCTGTCAGGCCACGCCCCGTCACGGCGCCCCGTCTGATCCGGGCCTGGAAGCGGCGGAGCTGGATTGAACACTACTTCCGCACGCTGAAGCATCTGTTGGCGACGGAGGCGTGCCAGGTCCAGGGGGAAGACGCCTACTACGGGCATCTGGTGTTGCGGCTGTTGGCTGGCTTGGTCCTGCTCTACACCGCCCGCAGACTCTTCAAGGGGCGCGTGACGATGGAAGCGATCGTGTTCAGTCTGAAACATCACTGGCGCTTCCTCACCTCAAAAGACCTGGAATGACACGGACTTTCATGGGACCTCAGCCTGGAGGCCGCATGAAGGCTAGCGGCGATCATGAAGCGGGAAAAGCTGCGAATTGACCTGCAGCAACTGGACCACGGGTTCAGGGGAAAAAGGGTATGATGAGCTCAGCCAGTGGAGGGTCAAAACGCGATGTCAAAGAAACGCATCCGCTCTCGCGAGCAGCAGGCACGGGAGGTGGCACTCTACGAACACATTGGGCGGCTCAAAATGGCAGCTGGAGTGGCTGAAAAAAAAGCTGCTAGCTTCAGTTGAGGGCAAACGCGTGATGATCGACCTGAGCCATCCACAGTCAGCATACGCCGACCATGTGAGCTGATCGGGTTGAACCGCTCGACGTTCTATGGCGCGCCCGCGATCGCATCGCCGCTCAACTTGCAGCTGATGCGGCTGATCGATGCCCAATATACCCAAACGCCCTTTGACGGCTGGCCACGGATGACGGCTCATGTGCGACGACTCGGTTGGCCGATCAACCACAACGCGCGTCCAGCGTTTGATGCAGCAGATGGGGCTGCAGGCGATTTATCCCAAGCCACGCACGAGCATGGCCGCGCCGGACCACAAGATCTACCCCTATCTGCTGGGTGCGGTGGAGATCACCCGTCCCAACCAGGTTTGGAGGGCGGATATTACGTACGTGCCGATGTCTCAAGGGTTCATGTATCTGGTGGCGATTCTCGACTGGTGCAGCCGGTATGTGCTGGCCTGGGAGCTGTCCAATACCCTGGATACCGGCTTCTGCCTGGAGGCCCTCGAAAGGGCGCTCGGAGTACGGTGGTCCCGAGATTTTCAACACTGACCAAGGCGTCCAGTTGACCAGCCTGGCGTTTACCACCCGCTTGGAGCGGGCAGGGATCGCGATCAGTATGGATGGCCGGGGTCGGGCTCTGGACCATATCGTTGTCGAACGGGTATGGAGGTCAGTCACGTAGGAAGACCTTTCCCTGCAAGACGACGCCACCGTCCCGGCCCTCGCAGAGGGCCGCGGAAGCGACTTCCAGTTCTAGGACCAGGAACGGCCACATCAACGCTTGGCCTATCGTGCTCCGGCGGAGGTCCATTGGGCCCTGGGCTACCGCGCGCCAGCAACGGTCTACCAGGGTGGAGACCGAAGCCTGTAACTGGTTAGGGCAAAGTATTCAATTGACGCTCTTGAAATTAACTTATTTTGCCCCAAAAATGGTCTTGACAATGGGGTCAAGTATAGGGGGTGCGTTGCTGGAGGAGTAGTTACGTTTCGTCCAACACCAGTTGTCCCTCTGCATTACCATTGACCATGTCTGTGCTCGAATATGTCCTAAGCAGCGGAGCTTGGTTCCCGTATTCTCCTCCGTGACCACTCAAAGTCTATGCACAATCCTTCGTGCTATTCGCTGGATGTACCTCCTATCCGCAAATTTTGGGGTTTATTTATACTTTTAGCTTTCTTAAACTCGCGGTAGCCAAGGTCAGGATTAGCACCATCATATGAATCAGTAATTCCAGGAATATTTAATCCAGTGTCGATGAGAGGACTGTCTGAAGCAAGTGCATATGTTACCTTGTCAATAAACTTAGGATTCTCTGACAAAGTACCCAAACCCTGACCGGTATCGGAACGGTAGGTTACTAATTCTGAAGCTGTATACCGGTGACCGTTTACCCACCTAATGATATGCGTTCCCAAGGATTGCCAATTATTGTGACCCTCAGTAATTAATCCATTTGTATATCCTGTACAGTCATTACTTGACCCCTGGAATAGGAGTGATTCTGCTGCAGAGTCTACTACAGTATTGTTCTGGATAATAGAATCCCTTAAACACGAACCAACAATTCCTTTATTTCCTCCAACTATCGTGTTGTTATAGACTTTCAATCCTATTCCACGAAAAAGATATATCCCATCCGCAGTAGAAGAACCTGGTACCACTAGATTATGATCTATAAAAAAGTATCCTCCAGCCTCTTTTGAATTAAGTCGAATACAGTTTATGCCACAATTACTTATATGGTTGCGGCGTATAATAACGTTTGTTCCTCCCTTAATGGGCGGTGGTTGATCCGAGTGAGTGACATTAATCATGATCCCACCACTGGAATTGTTATATACTTCATTGTCTTCAATCGTGGTAAAATTACTGTGTTGTTTAATATCAATCCCCTCCTCTTTATTGCTGTGAATTTTATTGCGTCGGATGTTGACATTTTCAGCGTTCGCCAGATTAATCCCATCTTCGCCGTTCCCGAACAGCATACAATCCTCAATGGTAATATCATATTTTTGAACAGTTAAGTTGTCTGGGGCTCCTCTGATAGCTGACTTTCCACTCCCAGTAACGGTACAATTTGCAATCTTAACTCCTCTCACATCACCTTTGCTTCCATCAATGACAAGCCCATGAATAGGAGCATCTTGGATGGTACAGTTTAGGATTTCTACGTTCGTGGAACCTTGAATGATGGCGAGGCTTTGGTTCTTGATAGTCAGCCCATTGAGTCGAAAGTAGCTTGCTTGAACAACAAAGGCCCCTTGCACAATAGGGGTTTCTCCCTGAAAGTTCCGGACTTCGATAAACTTTTCCTCTGTGCCAGAGTTTCCGCTGAGGTTTTCAACATAGGTTCCACCCCTAACCGTCAGAATGTCCCCAGCTACGAGCTTTGAAATACCAAATCGAATCGCTTTCCATGGTGTGCTTAATGTCCCAGGGTTTTCATCATTTCCTTCCGTAGAAACGAAATATTCAGTAGCTACGGCACTCTGTTTTCCAGAGGAGCAAGAAGAATGGCAAGAGGATTAGAAATCGGAAAATAGTGGCGCGATGTACACTTAACGATCTTTCAAGCAGGTTTTTCATCTTATTGTCCCCTTTCTGAGCTGTCTAGAAATTATCAAAAATAACTATAGATACTCATTAATTATCTTTCATCCGGAAAAATCTATGCAAAAGACTATGCTAGGATGGCCAAACGACTCTCTTGCAGTAGATTTTTAATCTCTAGTATCGTCTTCGATAGAGGGCAAAAAGTAAGCCACGAAGAAAACATTCTAGTACATTTGGGTTAGCGTGCTATTGACATAAGAAACGTTCTCGTCAAACTATACCTTGCGTGTCCGCCTGGCGGCGAAGTGCAGTAGAGTGTACAAGTATAGCTTGGGAATGTCAAAAAAGACAATAGGGCTCTCTGAAGTTTCAACATCCCTCCAAATGTTGATCGGAAGCCAACTTTCCTCTCTAGTTCGACTGTCTTTCCCGGGTTGACATGACAGAACGTATTGTCTCTGAACATCTTCTGTGGGTTTCGTACGAACGAGTACATCGCCTAGTACTACAACGAACCCTTGATAGGGTATCATTCTGTCTCACATCCCTGGCACCAGGAGGACAGCATGACCAAGCCTATCGACACGGCGTCTGCAATGGAGTTGCCCCCGCAGGCCATTGACCATCCGGTTGAGGAACGACGTGCGGATCACGCCATATAGAGCCCCTGGTTTCAGCGTCGTGAACAACGTGAACAACGCGAGGGAGCCGCGCAATCCCGGCACGGCCTGGTGCTTGATCTTCCGCGAAAGTCGATAGAGCCGATGGTGCTGGCCTGGGAAGGCGCTCAGGCCCGGGCCGTCCGGACGCTGTACCGGTGCATTAGTGCAGGGGCCTGGGATGACGACGCGCGGCTGAAACGTCACGGGCAGGAGGTGGACACGTCTCCGGGTGAGGACGATAATGTCCGTAAGCGTTCAGGTGATTGATCAAGCTATGCCGCGGGATGCAGGCACTGCTGGCTCTCAGCGGGGAGTGGAAGCAAGGACGGTGCGGGCTCGCCACGCCGTGTTGCTTCACACGCGGCCGTCAGATAGTCGAGGACATTGCGGTGTTGTTGCGTGAGCGTAGCCACTACCGTCATTATCGCTTCGACGAACCGGGACCCCTCCGTATTTGGGTGCCAAAGCTCCCCTTGCGCCACAACGCCCCAGGACGAATGGCCCGCGCAGCGGCATTGTTCGTGGGGTCCACCCCTTCGTGACGCACGAACGTCCACAGCGCCTGCCGGAGCTTCAAGATCTCCCGGCAGGTGCCCTCGGTCTTGGGGACGCCACAGCTCTGGCCAGCCTCGAGCAGTCGCTCGACGTCCCGCCGGATGGGCGGCATGGAGGTCTGGAAGCTGGCATGCGTCAGCGGCGCCGTCCCGGACGCGATGCCACCCGTGCCACATCTGGCGGGCCTGAACTCGCAGGGCCTCTCCGACCTCGGCCGAGCGCCCGCCCCGTGCGATCATCGCTTCGATGTCCCGCAGCAGATGCGCCCACCAGGGCTATCGTCGCCTGGAGGCGGGGGCCAAAGCCACCGGTCGGGACCCCCAGGGGCAACTCTGCCCGCGTGGCTGCGCCACATGCCGGACAGACCAACTGATGCAGCTGATACTCGGTGACGACGGGCTTCACCGGTGGAAGCTCGGTCACCTGCTGCCGCTGGGGCTGCGGATCCTCCCCCTGCAAGGGGTGCTGGCAGCGGCGACAGCGCTCCGGCTTGACGGGGACCACTGAGTCCACCTTCGTCCACCGGCACCAACGCCCGGGCGTGTCCCTCATGACCAGGTGGTCCACCCGGGTCGACGTCCACTCGGCTCTCGACGCGACTTGCTTGCCAGGGGCCTGGGGCGGGTCGCTCGACGGCGGCCGCGACGAGTGACGGGAGTTCTGCTGCACGTGCTCGGTCAAGTGCTGGACCATCGCCTCCAACCGCTACACAATACTCTCCAACGCTGCCACGCGGGCTTCGAGAGCCTCGACGTAGTCCGGGACGGCGGCTGGGGTGTGGTCCCACAGCGCTTGGGAAAATGGCCGCTTGGCGTTCATGAGGCGCGATGGTACGCGATCGAGGTATCGGCTCGCAAGTATTTCTCGTACCGACCACGTGAACGCTTACCCTGAAATGTAACCGTTCACGTGGGTGTCCAGAATAAATAGCGCCAAATGAATATGTTAGACCGCCATGCACTGGCAAAATCCTAAAAGTTTCGGAAATTTGTCTGTTTCAGTCCCTAAGAAATCAATAGGTTGCGACCACATGAACGGTTACTATTTCAGGAACCCTAGGGGGCTGACGTCTTCCATAGGGTCCTTGCGAGGCGCAGGTTCTCAAGCCTGCGCCTTTTGTGTTTCTGCGGCCTATGGGCAAACATCCTGCCTGAGCCATGGATGCCAGGCGGAGACGGGATGAGAGGAATCGTGCAAATTTGTCGGAACACGGACGGCTCTTTCATCCACATGAGCGGATGCCCCTTTGTCATTGACCTGGCCCACACCAGCCCTGTCTTCAACGCTCTGCTCAAAACCAAGGTCCTCTGAGAACGAGTCTTAGACCGGAGCAAACGACCTCTGTATAAGACGATCCTCCCCCGGCCAAATGCTAGCGTCCGTTGAACTGCTGTGCTAGTTTAGCAATTGATGCGATATGGAGGCCGAAGAGGGGATCTGCGAATGAGGTCCTCCCAATCCTTGTCCGAACAGATGGAGCCCCCAAGGCGCTGTTCAGGGGGCAAGGGAGAGTTCACGTGGCCATTCGGGTGATGCAAGCCATCTTGACGGCCCATTGCTCCATGTCTCACATGTTTGTAGAGCATGCCCTGAGGATCGTGTGGCATAGACTCCCCCAGGCCATGGCGCTGGCCATCACGCCTCTCACGTTGGCAAGTTGTGCCGAGCTGATAGAGTTCCGAACAGACATCGCCCGCTTACGAGCTGATCTGCAGGCCAATACTCAAGCCCTGTCCCAACTGTCAGCGCGGGTGGATGAGCTCGAACGTCGGCAGGCCAATGCCGAGAGCGCCGCGCGGCAAATGCAGCAAGACCTCTCGCAAGCGATCGAAGTCCTCCTCAGAAAAGCCCTGATGACGGAAGATCGTCAGATCACCCGTGAATCTGGGAAGAGCTCGCCCAAGGATACTAAAAATCTGGAGAGTCGGGAACACCAGCACTCGGCGATGGAACAGGGGGCCTCATCACGAGGGGGGAACTCGCAGCCAGGGAGAAAACAGCTCAGCCTTGGCATGACCCAGGACGATGTGCGACGTATGTTGGGGGAGCCGACCAGCATCGAACCTGTTGGGCCATATGTATTCTGGCACTACTCACCGATGAGCAACCAGCAATACGTCATCTTCGACAAAATGAGCGGCCAGGTGTCGGGCTGGCGGGGTCCATAACATCACGGCGACCGTCGTATGCTACCAGGCTATTTGCACCTTCTCGTCGCGCTCTTGTGGGTTTTGGCATGGCAAAAGGCGCAGGCAAGCGACCTTCCCGTCGTGCACGCTGCGCTATCTGGGTCCCATCCGCTCAACGCCCAGACTCAAACCTCGAGCTTTATCAAGAGCCTGCAACGCGAGCTGAAACGCGCCGGTTACGATCCCGGCATTGTGGATGGTAAAATGGGGCCCGCCACGCAGCGCGCCTTGAAACGATTTCAAGAGGCGCATGGACTTCTTCCTACCGGTGCTCCCGACATTCCCACCCTCACCAAGTTGCTTGGACAAGGCCTGCCACCATAGTCCCCACCCTCTCTATGAGCCACCAAGTCGCCTCGGCGCCAGGGAGAAAAGGCGATGACACAACAGCGTGCCGCCAGCACGCGATGGGAAACCCGCCGCCCTCATGGATGTGTCGGTCCGGCACCATTGCTTTGCGGCGACTCGATTGAGGCCAGAGCCGCGTCATGCCGCTCTTCGCGGACGCGATCAAGCTCCATGAAGATCGCCGCCACCCACTTGAAGATGTTATGCTCGGAGACATGCTCCTGTAACCGAGCCATCCGATGGGTGCGCTCCTCTGCCGACATTTCGATGGCCTGCTTCAGGGTATCTGCCACACTCTCCACGTCATAGGGATTGATCAACAGCGCATTGTCGAGTTCCTCAGCGGCCCCGGCGAACTCGCTGCAAATCAACACCCCTTTGCGCTCGACTTGCGACGCCACGAATTCTTTCGCCACCAAGTTCATACCATCGTGTAGGGAGCTCACCATGGCAAAGTCCGCCAGACGATAATAGACGACGAGCTCCGGTGGTTCCAGGTGCTCATAGCGATAATGAATGGGCTTGTAGGTGTCTGTCCCAAAGCGACTGTTGAGATGCTCGACCAGGCTTTCGACCTGCTCTTTGACCTGGCGGTATTCATCGATCTGGGTCCGGCTGGGGACGGCAATCTGCACGAAACAGAAGCGGCCCTGATACTCAGGATATTTTTCGAGGAAGCGTTCGATGGCCTGAAATCGGCTGACGATCCCTTTGGTATAATCCAGCCGATCGACCCCGAGCCCAATGATCGGGAACGCCAGCTCGGATTTCGCACGGAGTTGCGCTAGGCGCCGAGGCATCCGACGCTGCCGGGCAATGCCACTCCACCAGTCATAGTCGATGCTGATGGGAAATGGGCGCACCCAGGTCTCTCGTCCTTCGTGCTCGACAACGCCGGCTTTCAGGTCCACATTGGCCCCAAGCACCCGTTCGGCGCATTGCAGAAAGTTCTGGCAATACTGGTCAAGATGGAACCCCAACAGGTCGTTGCCGAGCAGGCCTTCCAGGAGCTCGCGGCGCCAGGGACAGACGCGGTAGAGCTCCCAGGGGGGCCAGGGAATATGCCAGAAATGCATGATGGAGAGGTCAGGCAGGCGACGCCGCAGGTATTGCGGACAGAGCGCTAACTGATAGTCCTGCACCCATACGGTCGCCGGTTGGTCTTGGCATTCCTGCGCTACGATCTCGGCAAACTGTTCATTGACCTCATGGTAATGGCGCCAATGCGACGGCTTGAACGAGGTCCGTTCGAGGTGCAGGTGGCACAGCGGCCACAGGGCGCTATTCGCAAAGCCATAGTAGAAGCCGCGAATTTGTGTCTCGCTTAACCACGCACGTCGCAAAGTATATTGAGGATTGTTCGGTGGGACCCGAACGCGATCGTTGGCATCAACGGTTTCCCGGTCTGCGTTGCCACTTCCCCAGGCCACCCACGTCCCGTGGCAGGCTTGCATGACTGGGTCGAGCGCCGAAGTGAGCCCACCGGCGGCGTGCGTCCATCGGGTACCTTCACCGCTCCGGAGCAAATGCGACACTCTTGCGGCCACCCGGAGGGCCCAGTCAAAATTCGAGGGCACGGTCTCACGCCCGGAGGGATCTTTGCTGACTGGATCGGGCAGTGCCTGACGATGCCAGCGGTGGATGTACGGTTCTCGATTCGACACCAGAATCAGACGGGTGCCATGGAGGAAAGAATGGATGTGGTCAGCGATGCTTGTAGCGGTCCATCTCGACATGCGGAGTCCTCCCTTGGCAATTAGTGCGCTTGTCAAGGGGTGGGGCCGGCCAGCATATCTGTTCAGGCCCACCGCTTCACATGCGTATACAGGCCCACGGGAATCCCGAACAAGCCTCTGTCTTCATGTCCCTGTCTCGGTTCTCTGACCAGAGTCAACGTGCTCCAACGGCAAAAGGGCCGGTGGTGTCAAGGCCATGACGATCTGCGCCACCTCGTCACCGATGTTTTCCAGCCCATGGGGGGCAGCGCCATCCCAGAAAATGCTGTCTCCTTTGTCGAGGAGATAGCGCTCGCCGCCGTATGACGCTCGCACTTTCCCCTGGACCACCAAGTGGCATTCGTGCCCATCATGGAACTGTCCCTTCGTCCACGACACTCCGCCCGGTGGAAGCTCTAACCACACCAGTTCCAGGTGGCGTGAGGGGAGGGGAGACAGGATCGACGCCCGCGGCCCGTCATCGCCCGATGTGGACGACATGGCGAGCGTCCTTGCGGATGACCTGGGGTTTGATATCATCATCGAACAGGAGGGACGACAGCGGTACCTGGAGTGCCGAGGCTACCCGCTGCAAGGTCTGCAGTGAGGGATCAGTCTTGCTATGTTCGAGCTGGCTAATAAAGCCACTCGTGACCTGGACGCGTGCCGCCAGCTCGCCGGTCGTCAGCTCGCGTCGCCGGCGCAGGTCCTGAATGCGTTTTCCCAGGTTCAGCATAGCTCCCCTACCAAGCTAGCAGGATGATTTTAGACTCATTAAAAATAATTAGCATTAATATATGGCTCCCCAGACCAACTGTCAAATCGTCCGTGCGCCCTCCCTCTCTCGCGGCCAGCAGGTGGATTCCCTGCAAAAGAGTGGTGGACCGCGCCGTGCGCCGGCACAACGTCGCAATAGAATATGGCTTGCAAACGCAGCCCATTTTCTGGTTCATTACACTGGACAAGCATGACCGATGCCCAGCTTCTGCCGGCATCTCCAGCTGCATAGATAGTTCGGGAAAGCACCGATGACAGACTGACAGGCCAACGTTTGCAGGCAGTGATCGACAGCGGGATGGGGGAGGAGCGACTTCAGTGCCTATTTACCTCTCGATGCATATTATCGCGTGTATGACGCGTCAGGGCTTAAACCAGTTGATCGCCACCATGCAGGCGGCAGAGGAGATACGATTCATCCGCGCCTCCGCCAGTCAAATGGCGGGGCGGCTGCTCTGCGAATTTGAAGCCCCGGATCAGGATACGCTCCTGCGAGTTTTGGACCAGCATCACATTGCCCATGATTGGATTATTCGGTCGGAATTGACCTGGGGAGAGCCGACGGCCGCCAGTACACCAGCGGTGGCGGGGAGTGAGTTGTCGGGGGCTCAGGCGTCATCGACAGGGCCGGAAACCGTGCCGCAGAGCCAGACCCTGGTCGCCGCTGAGGTCCACGGTGCGCCCTCTGGCATTCAGCAATCGAGCCCTGCCCCAGCAGCGTCCAGCGAGCCGAGCGAAGCAACCACTTTGCATATCCTGCGGACCCTCAGAGATGAATCGGCCTGGCAGACGATCAGGATCCAACACGACATGCAGTCCGTAGCGGTGCTGTTGATGCACGACGCCGTCCTAACCCCGCCACCACTCGAGGTCCCCATGTACACCTGCGAAGCCGATGTCATGGCACGAGGCATCACCTCGCCGCTACCACGGCTCACCTACGGCCAAATCGTCGACCTGATCTTTGCCTGTAAACGGGTGATGGTGTGGTAAATCGAGGCAGAGTGCATCATGATCGTCAGAATACAGCTCTCGTCGGAGGGTGATAGCAGCGCCAGGCTCAGGACGGGTGGACGGCAAGAGATTAGCTCAAGGGATCCCTAGAAACGGAGGGTTCACATGCAGCAACTGTTCATTGGTGCAACGGTGATCGATGGGACGGGTGCTCCCCCACAGCGCGATGCAGCTGTTCTCGTCAACGGGGCACGGATAGAAGCCGTGGGACCCAGTCATGCCATGACCAGACCGCCGTCCGCCGAGGTCATCGAATGCTCGGGGCTAACACTACTCCCCGGTTTGATCGACTGCCATGACCATCTGGCGAGCCACACCTACAGCCTGGCTCATCGTTGGGGGCTTGACCAGCCGCAGAGCACCAGACACGTGCGGACGGCGACGGTGCTCCAACACACGCTTGCCACCGGATATACCACTGTGCGCGAGGCCGCTGGATTGGATGCCGGATTCAAGCAGGCCATGGAGGAAGGGCTTATCCAGGGACCACGCTTGCTGTTGGCAATCAACATCATCTCGCCCATTGGCGGCATCGGTGATCGCATCAGCCCCTCCGGCCATACCTGTTGTGTCCCCACGGACCCAGTCCCTGCCGGAGGGAGTCGCCAATGGCGTCGACGGGGTGCGCGCGGCCGTGCGCACGATGGTGCGTGCAGGCGCTGATGTGATCAAATGCGCCACCACTGGAGGCGCCAGCTCCCGACCTGGCCACGGTCCCAAAGATTCCGCCTTCAATTTGGATGAGATGAAAGCGCTTGTCGACGAGGCGCACGCGCTTGGCCGACGGGTCATGTGCCATGCCCTGGGGGGACGAGGCCTGCGAACGGCGTCGAGGCCGGTGTGGACTCCATCGAGCACGGCTGTTACCTGGACGAGGACCCGGAACTGATCACCATCATGGCAGAAAAAGGGATTTTTCTCGTCCCCACCTTCACCGTGTATATCTTTCACCGCGAGGTCAGCCCTCCCCATGTTCGAGTCCGGGGTCGCGACCTGGAACCGCACCACATCGAAAGTTTGCACAGGGCACTGGAAGCAGGTGTGAAAGTTGGAGCCGGTACGGATGCCGGTGGGCATCAACATCACATCAACGCTCGTGAGCTGCAGTGTATGGTTGAAGCCGGAATGTCTCCTATGCAGGCACTGCAAACCGCAACCGGCTGGGCGGCTGAATGCCTGGGGATCGAGAGCGACGTCGGCACCATCCAACCTGGAAAGCTGGCCGACTTGCTGGTCGTCGACGGCGATCCGCTGGAGAATATTGCCATGCTACAGGAGCACGAGCGCATTAAACTGGTGTTCAAGGAAGGCCAGCGCTGCGTCGACCGCCGCGTCAATCCGGCGGTTCTACCGCTTCCGCAGCCTGGTGCGAGGGCCTGATTATCCGTGGATAAGCCTTGTGTCCCAGGCATCTCAGACTGGTTTGGTTCACAGGGCCTGCGGTTCGGAAGATCTAGAGCTGAAGGCGCACCGGGTTGAAGTGATTTGCCTCAACCCGGCGCGTGGAGACGGCGCGTTACCCGGCCACGTGGACTGCCATGGCCAGACAGGATTGGTCGCCTAGCGTGCGTGTGGTATGACCACGACCGGTGGTGTCCTCACCAGATGTGGGATTCACCATCAGCACCGAAGGATATCACCCATGCCGACGCGGGGCGGGTGCCAATCGATAAATTGCTCGCGGAATTCTGCAGCCGAATCCAGATACACCCAGAATCCGGAGCTCCGGATGTTCTTGCGCTCCTATTGTCCCAGACCGTATACGTTCACCAGCCAGACGACTCCGGCCTCTCTGTTGCTCCCTCTCCCACTGGGAGAGGGCTGGAGTGAGGAAAGCGCTCTCTACGGTGTCGCTACCTTCCGATAGCTCTCATCACGACTCACCATCACATCGATCACCGTCGGCACATTCGCCGTCTTCGCCTTCTCGATGGCAGGAGCGATGTCCTGCGGTTTCTCAACATGGATGCCCTGGCAGCCGAAGCCTTGTGCGATGGCCGCGAAATCGGTCTGGATGTACTCGGCAATCTCAGGCCGATCGAGTCGATCATCACGCACCCATCCCAGGGCCGAATCATTCATCACCACAAAGATGGTCGGCGCGTGGTATTGCAGGGCCGTCGACAGCACATGCAGGCTCATCGCGAAGCCGCCGTCGCTGCTGACACTGACGCAGGTACGATCAGGATTCAGGAGCTTCGCTCCCACCGCGGCCGCTGGAGCCCAGCCCATGCCCGCGATGCCGCCAGGGACGATCATCGTTCCGACCTCCCGCGGTTGATAGTGATGGATCATGAATAGGCGGTTTTTACCGGCATCCAGGGTCAGGATGGCTGAAGGGTCGAGGCTCTCATTCATGAGGCGGATAAGCCGCTGATGGCGGATCGGCACATCATCGGCGAAGAGTTCTGGGGCCTGATGAAAACCAGCCGCCTGTTTGCGTTCCTGTAAACGCTGCTGCCGTGAGGCTGCCTGCGGTGGCTGCGGGGCATCGAGGCCACGGGCACGGTCGACCAGCTGGTGCAGCACAGCCTTGGCGTCGCCGATCAAATTGACCGCAGTGGGGAAGATCCACCCGGCGTTGCGGGGATCGATATCGACCTGGATAAGACGCTGGCGCTTGGGGTCGATGAACTCTGGGTTTTCTCGACGCGTGGTATTCGGAGACAGATGACAGCCGATCACGAGTATCACATCCGCTTCCGCGACCGCCTCATTCGCCGCTTTCTGGCCGAACGTCCCCATCAGTCCGACCGCCAGGGGATGATCCTCCGGTATGGTGCTCTTGCCTTTGGCACTGGTGGCCACAGGCGCTCCAAGGAACTCGGCTAGCGAGCGTAGCTCGCCATAGGCTTTTGCCATGTGCACGCCGTTGCCCGCGACGATGAGCGGACGCTCTGCTCGCAACAGTAGTTGCAGCGCTTGCTCCACATCCTCTTCTGCCGCTGGCGGCGGGGAGCCTTTGAGATACCCCGCCGTGGGGAAGAGGACCGGAGGAATATCTGCATCCACTTCATCCAGGACCGCATTACGGCGCAGTAACACACACGCGGGACCGGGACGCCCGACAGTCGAGTGCTTGATGGCTAATTGTAGTCCCTGCACGGCTTCTTTAGGCGTGGTGGCATAGGTGGTGTATTTGGTGATGGCTTTGAAGACGCTGAGGAGATCGACCGAGCCATGCTCGCCGGTGCCGCCCTGGTATGAGCCATGCTGGGCAAAGACGCCGGCTTCGCTGGTATCCGTCAGCGCGATCATGGGAGAGCTACTCATGAATGCTTCCATGATCCCGAATGCCCCAGTCGAACCGATAAACACGCCCTGCCCGAGCAATACTCCCGGCTTGCCGGTCAGCCGGCCGTATACATCGGCCATGATGGAGGCAGCTTGCTCATGCCGGGTGAGGATAAAGCGGATCTTGTCACGGTGGTCGTGGATGGCATTGAACAGCGGGCCAGTCCCGCCGCCGGGGATGCCGAAGACGTGATCGATCCCCGCTTCGATGAGCACTTCACACATTTGCTGGCAGGCCTGCATTGTCCTTTCCTCCGCTGAGCAACGTTCTCCCAAGTGGTAGGTGGCTGATATCCCCGTATCGCCAATGCTCCAATCTCCTATCACAGGCGTGGGGCATGATCAAGCGGAAAAATATGCCCCTCGAACTCGTCTCCTGCCCAAGGGAGCCCAGTGATATCGTGTCTTCGTGCCCTGTGGCTTCGAGGCCGGCGATCTGCCAGTCGCAGATCGAGACAGCGGTTCTGCGGCCAAAGCGATACCCACACACGGCTTTCCTTGACGCCACCTTTCTTCTGGACTATGATGCGCGCATGTCCAGCAGTCGCCAGCAGTGGTCGATCCTCGCGAGACCTCAAGGGACCGCGCGCCGATTCGAGTGCGGCCTGCGGTTTTTCTGGTGCTTCGATCATGCCCGGCGGCCTTCTTTCAACCCTAGGTCAGGAGGGTCATACCATGGCCAGTGGGACGGTCAAGTGGTTTAACGCGGACAAAGGATTCGGGTTCATCACCCAAGCCAATGGCCCGGATGTCTTCGTCCACTACTCAGCGATTGAAGCGTCGGGCTTCAAAGCCCTAAATGAAGGCGACGAGGTCGAGTTTGAGGTCGTCGCGGGTCCCAAAGGACCACAGGCCAAGTCTGTAAGAAAGGTGGCCGGCACGGCTCGCTAGTGCCTCGGCACGACGATCCGTGAACGCTTCGCTGGTGACGAGCCTTGCGAACTCTTCCTCGCCATGGGGAAGGGCTCGCAAGGGGGTTATGCTGGCGACCATTCCTTAGCCACCACTTGCCCATTGGATGGGGCCACCCGCACCCCGTAGCTTTCGCAACAGCGCGAGGTCCAGAGTGATCTCGGGCACTGGTTCTCCTTGCAGAGCACGTAAGATGTGATCGGCGCTGAGAGGAAGCTCTTTGAGGCGCACCCCGACCGCATCCTCAATGGCATTGGCGATGGCCGCCGGCGGGCCGAACCCTGGTGGTTCCGCCACCGCTCGCGCGCCGAATGGCCCATCATCGGTGGGCACCTCCACCAGCACATTTTCGATGGTCGGGATGTCTGGCGCCAGCGGCATGAGGTAGGTGGTGAGCGATGGGTTGACAATGTGTCCATCCTGAATCACCACGGCTTCGCTGAGCGCCCGTCCGATACCCTGCACAGCTCCACCCTCGATCTGTCCTTCTACAGCCATGGGGTTAATCGCCACTCCAACGTCCTGGGCTTGCACGAACCGTACGATATGAACTCTGCCCGTCTCCTTGTCCACCTTGACTTCCACCGCCTGCGCGTTGAACACCGGAGCGAAGGGCATGGAGGATAGGGAAGCCGTGCCCATAATGGGGCCAGCTTTGGACGTATTGCTCAGGCGGGCGAGTTCACCCAGGGAATAGCCCCGCTCCGGATTGTCCAGCACAGACACGCGCCCTCCCGCACACGCTAGGGCCTCCACCGGCACCTGTAAGCGCTCAGCCGCCAGCGCGAGAAGCTTCCGCTTCGCCTCCTCGGCGGCCATTTGCACCACTTTGCCCTGGCTGTAGGTGATGCGGCTGCCGCCGCTGGGGCCAGTAAATGGGGCGAGATCGGTATCACGTCTGGCGACGATGACCTGCTGCATGTCTGCCCCCAGCACCATCGCGGCGATCTGAGCCAGCACGGTATCCGTTCCGGTGATATCCACCGAGCCGGTGAGCAGGATCAGCGTCCCATCCTCGTTGATGCTGATGGAGGCAGTCGAAGGGCCACTGCCGCTGCGCCACTGGCAGACGGCCAGGCCGACACCATGGCCTTCTTCCAACTGCCGGGGCCAGTGCATACGGTCCCTAACGGCTTCCAGGGTCTGCGGCAGACCGTTGCGAGGAATGCGGCCGCCCTGGATGGCGATGTCCCCTTCTTTCAGGATATTCTTCATGCGGAACTCCCAGGGGTCTATGCCGAGTCGGCGCGCGATGATGTCGGTGTGGGACTCGACGGCGAAGGTGACGTCGGCCACACCGGAGGCGCGATAGGAGCCAGCCCAGATTTTATTGGTATAGACGGCGTAGGAGCGCACGCGGTGGTTGGGGATATTGTAAGGTCCAACGGTATGGCTGACGCCAGATTGTACTCCTGCCCCAAGATAGGCGCCCATATCGAAGATGCTGATGGCCTCGCGCGCCACGATGGTGCCGTCTTTCAGTACCCCGGTCTTCAAGTAGACGGTGGTTGGGAGCCGGAACCCGGAAAGGGTGAACACCTCCTCACGGGTGGCAACCATTTTCACCGGCTTGCCGGTCTTGAGCGCCAGGAACACCGGGTACGGCTCCAGGCAGAGGCGCAGTTTGGCACCGAAGCCGCCACCTAACTCCATGGGAATGACGCGCAGTCGCGACATGGGTATCTGCAGCACGGCAGCCAGACTGGCCCGCACCGCATATGGTCCCTGCGTCGAGGTCCAGACGTTGATGCGGCCCGAAGGGTCAACGTTCGCCATGCATGCCATAGGTTCCAGATAGCCCTGGTTAATACCTTGGGAGCGGAATGTATCCTCGAAGATAGAGTCCGCTTCCGCAAAGGCCTTGTCCACATCGCCCCGATCACCCTCCAAAATGGTGCAGACATTGCCGCCCATGCCGGCTGCAAAGCCGTCATAGCGGGGGAGGTCTGCGTGGACCAAGGGAGCCTCGGCCCTCAGGGCGTCGACAGGATCCCTAACCGCTGGCAGGTCTTCATAGATCACCTGAATGAGTTCGAGCGCCTCGAGCGCTGCGATCTCGTCTACCGCGGCCACGGCTGCCAGTGGTTCCCCCACGAAGCGCACCTTCTCCAGGGCAAAGACGCGGCGATCTTTGACCACTCCGGAGCCGAAGCGTATGTTGGGGATATCTTTCCCGGTGATCACAGCCCGCACGCCCGCAACCTGTTCTGCTTGAGAGGTATCGATTCCGAGGATCCGAGCATGCGGTCGGTTGGACTTCAACACCTTGCAGACCAGCATGCCTGGAAGGTATACATCACCGGCGTACTGAGACCTCCCTGACACCTTATCTGCGGCATCCACCCTGGGATAGCTCTTTCCCAAGACTAGCTCTTCGGCCATGACGCTCCTCCTCTCCCTAATACTCGTTAGCCTCCGGCATCCCCACCCTGCCCTGCGCTATTTGCCCCCTCTCCCACTGGGAGAGGGCTGGGGTGAGGGAAGCCCAGCAGGGTCTGGCTTCTGCTCTACGCCCCTGCGGCGGGCATCACCTCGGCCGCCTTCAGGATGGCCTGGACCACCTTGGCGTAGCCGGTGCACCGGCACAAATTTCCGCCGATGCCGAACCGGACGTCCTCCTCCGTGGGATGCGGATTCTCAAGCAGCAGCCCCACTGCGGACATGATCAAGCCGGGTGTGCAATAGCCGCATTGCACTCCACCATAGGTGACGAAGGCCTCTTGCACCGGATGCAGCTTGTTGCCCTGTGCTAGCCCCTCCACCGTAATCACTTCTTTACCCATGGCATCCAGTGCCAGCACCATGCAAGAGGTCGCTGTCTTCCCCTGGATGAGCACGGTGCACGCGCCACAATCGCCTTCATCACACCCCCGCTTGGTGCCCGTCAGTTGCAGATGGTCCCGGAGCAGATCGAGCAAGGACCAGTATGGCTCAACCAACAGTTCATAGGGTTCGCCGTTGATGGTCAGTCGTAGTACCTGTTTCATAGTCATCAACTCCCTCAAAGCATGGCCTCAGCTGCTAGCGCGCGCTGCGTTGGGAACGGAAAGTTAGCGCCTTGGGCCATCTGGATGGCCGATCGCAATGTACGCCCGGTGAGCGCCTCAACGATGGCGCGTCGATGGCGTGCCGTGCCTCGGATGTCATCGATGGGCCTGGCATCGTCGCTGGCCGCGCGCGCGGCTTCCTGGATCAGCCCGGCTTCAAGGCGCTGGCCACGCAGGAGTGCCTCGGCTGACCTGGCCCGCACGACCGTGGGGGCGACAGCGCCTAGGCTAATCTTGACCTCCCGACAGACGCCGTTCTGACCCTCTAAAGTGACTATCGACGCCACACCCACCGTAGAGATGTCCATGGCGCTGCGCGGGCTATGTTTAATATAGAGCCCTCCAGTGTGGGGTGGTGGCGGTGGCAAGTGCAGCTCTATGAGGAGCTCTGCGGGGCGCAGGGCCGTGCGTCCGGGGCCCATGAAAAAACTCTCCAGGGGCACGAGCCGCTCACCCTCCGGGCCAACAAGGCGGCATTCAGCTCCATAGGCGACCAGCGCTGGCAGGGTATCTCCCGACGGGGAGGCATTACAGATATTGCCCCCGACGGTCGCCAAGTTGCGAATCTGCACCCCGGCAAAAGTGGTGGCTGCCTGGGACAGGGCGGGGTAGTGCTGCTGGATGAGCGGATGCAGCTCTAGCGTCCGAATGGTGACTAGAGACCCCAGGCTGAGTCCGGTCGTCGGGGTATAATCGACGCCGTCCAGCCCCGGGATGTGTTGAATGCTGAGCACGGCCCGCGGTTTCCACAGGCCCTGTCGCCATCGCACCAGGAAATCGGTCGCCCCGGCCACGATTCGGGTGCCCTCGTCCTGGCCCAGCAATGTGATAGCTTCCGGGAGCGTGCGGGCTTGCAGGTATTCAAAGCGGTTCATCGCGCTTGCTCTCCTCTGTCGGTTCCTCCCGTGCCATGCTCGTGTCCGCCAGCGGCGAGGGACACATGACAGCCGGCGTCCACGCCGCTCTCACGCCCTCACATGGCAGGTCAATCCGGGAAAAGATCGCGCATTTCGGGAATCACCCACAATGGGGGCTGACCCTGGGCCACCCGTTGGATGTTGGCGTAGCCGTTCCGGAAGCGCTTGCGGAAACTATCCACGGTAGGGCCGGCGGTATGCGGGGTAAGTGTGACATTCGGCAAAGTCAGCAGCGGATTCGTGGGGTCCGCCGGTTCCTTTTCTTGCGTGTCGAGGCCGGCCGCCAGGATACGTCCTCGCTTGAGCGCATCGACCAGGGCAGGCTCGTCGACCACTTCGCCACGACAGGTATTAATCAGGATCGCCTTGGGTTTCATGCGGCCCAAGGCGTCGGCATTGATCATCTGTCGGGTGTTGTCGTTGAGCGGCACGTGCAGACTCACCACATCGGCGGTCTCAAGCAGGGTGTTGAAGGGGACATATTGGATCCCCAAGCGCGCTTCATCTTCCGGGCTGCGCCGGAAGGCATCGTAATAGATCAGGTTGACATCAAACGGCTTGAGCCGATGGACCACCTGCTGTCCGATGAACCCCAGCCCGACGATCCCCACCGTTTTTCCCTCGAGCTCGAAGATGTCGACGTTGCGGGGGATCCCTTCATGCCATCGACCTTGGGCGACGTTGTGATGAAAGGCGACCAGCTTGCGATAGACGGCCAGGATGAGCATGATGGTATGCTCGGCGACAGCCACGGAGTTGGCACCGCCATTCTGGCAGATCGGCACACGTGCCTTGCGGGCCCCCTCGATGTTGATGCGGTCATACCCAGCACTTAGGACCTGGACCAATTTCAGCTGTTTAGCGTCCGTATAAGCCTCGTCCGGCAGGGGCCGGATAAAGCCTACCAGGTATTCGGCGTCGCGCATCGCGGCTGCGATATCCGCCGCGCTGGCATTCCCCGGCAGCATGTGGAGGTTGAAGCCCTCCGGTTTCATGCTCCACGCCTCCTCGAGAACATCCGGGGGCATCTCACGACCTGGAGTGAAGACAATGGTTTCCTCAGGCATAAGGCTCTCCGCACCGCTCCAGCGCGCGCTGTTGGGTCGACGCTGCGCCGGGCGGTCCACTCTGGTGTTTCCTGCGACAGTGATTGACTTCGAAACATGCAACTTGCACACGCTACGCTGCTACTGTATGCGGCTGGGCGCTACGAGAGCAAGACCGAATCGTCACGCATGAGGTGCTGTTGGGGTCCTGCTGTCTCTCTCGGTCGTTGCCGCTTCCACTTCGTAATATTCCGGTAAACTGATGAGCTCCTCGACACGCCGCCGCAGCTCGGCCACCCGCTGGGCGGTGATGTTCAGTAGGCCAGTGTCTTTGAGATGCTGATAGGTCTCCATCAGCGCATTCGCCGCCACGATTGCCGGTGTGGTGGCGTAGATCATGATTTGATACCCCAAATCGGCATATTCCTGCACGGAGATGTCATCGGCACCAGCGATGACCACCAATGGCACCCCAGGAACTTCCTTGCGGAAGAATGCCAGATCCGCTCTCTCCCGCACACCGCGAGGCATGATCGCGTCGACACTCAGCTCTTTGAGGGTCATGCCGCGACGGACCAACTCTTCTCGACTCCCTTCGACGGCGCTAAACGCATCCGTGCGCCCGATGATGAGGAAACTCTGGGTCACGGCGGGCTTTCAGGGCGTAACTCATGCGCTCGACGAATTCCTGGAGTGGGACGATGTGCTCCAAACCTTTGTGATACGAAGCGCGTTTAGGATAGACCTGGTCTTCGATGTGGATGCCGGCGATGCCGGCCGCTTCGAACTCGCGGACGCAACGCATGACGTGTAATGGATCACCATAGCCCGCTCCCGCGTCGGTGATCACCGGCAGCTCGACGGCATGCGCCACCTTTTGCGCCACCTCGACTTGCTCCGTCAGCGTCAACAGCGGCTCTGTGATACCGGTATGGGCCCCAGTCATATACCCACCAGTATAGACGGCGGTAAAGCCCAAAGCCTGGACCACCCGCGCCGAAAGCGGGTCATAAGCCCCGGGAGCGACGATCGTCTCACCGCGTTGCAACCTGCTACGGAGGTCAGTTCTGACAGATAGCATCGTTTCTCTCCTGTCCACAGCGGATGTGACACCGCGGAGCGGCAGTCTGCACCCCCATACCCCCCCTCACAAGGGTAGGTTTTTTTAGACGCGACACTGACCCTGGGTCATTTCTCCCTCTCCCACCGGGAGAGGGCGGGGGTGAGGGGTCTTGTGCGATGACACTATCCAGCCCTCACCCTAACCCTCTCCCAGAGGGCGAGGGGACGAAAAACCTACCCCAGAAAGCATACCCCCCCTCTCTCAAGCATGACGGGTTTGGGCGAGTGACTATAGTGTGTCAGTACTCCAGACGTGGCCGTGTGTCAAGCAAAAGTCATCGGCTGCCCACGATGTATTCTCGTTGACGCCTTTCCCTATTCGCTCTACACTCGTACCTACGATCGCTCGAGCCGAGGACCTGGGTAATCCTCGAAACGTGATCGTGTCACCGTTGCTCTACAGGCACGCCTGATGTCATGACAAAGGTCAACAGCGAAAGGAGACAAGCTATGGACTTCGGGATGTTCACTGACTTCCACATCCGCCCACACATGACGCAGGCGGAGGCGTTCGAGGAGTCTTTCAATCAGGTGGAGGCTGCGGAACAGCTGGGCATGGACGCTGTCTGGCTGGCCGAGCATCATTTTAGTCCCGACCGCTCCGTCCTCGCGTCCCCCATCGTCATCGCTAGTGCGATCGCAGCCCGTACCCGCAGGATACGGATCGGGTTGGCTGTGCAGGTTCTTCCCCTGACCAATCCGCTGCGTGTGGCCGAGGAGGCCGCAACCGTGGATCACATCAGCAAGGGACGCTTTAATTTCGGGATTGGACGAAGCGGGCTGACCAAGTACTACCAGGGATATAATGTCCCCTACGGCGAGAGTCGCGGCCGCTTTCTCGAAGCCCTCGACATCATCCTGAAGGCGTGGAAACAGGAGCAGTTCTCCCACGCCGGCAACTTTTTCTCCTTCACTGACGTGACCGTCGTTCCCAAACCGTTTCAGCAGCCGTATCCGCCCATCCGAGTCGCGCTGGCAAGTCCGGACACCTTTACGCTCGTGGGGGGTATGGGTCACTCTGTCTTTGTCAGTGCCAATACGCCGATTCCCCAGCTGCAAGAACGGCTCGATCTCTACCGTAAGGCGCGCCAGGACGCTGGCCACACCGGCCCAGCCGATATCGCTCTGCGCATTCCCGCCTATGTGGCAGAGACCGCCGAGCGCGCCCGTACGGAGCCAGAGGCGAGCACGCGGCATGCGATCCAGTATGGGGCTCAAGAGCTTAGTGGGTTCGCCGCCAGCGAGGAGGCCGCCGAACGGCTGCAGCGCCGGGCCAGCATCCCGTACGATGACATCCTGAAACAGCGAGTGCTGTTTGGCACGCCGGAAGCTATTACCGATCGCCTGCAGGAGTATCAAGAAGTCGCTCGGCGTCTCCAGCGTGGTACTGGAAACGAACTATGGGGGCCAGATCCCTTACGACCGGGTCATCAATTCGATACGGCTGCTGACCGAAAAGGTTGTCCCCAAGTTCAAGTAAGCAACGGATGTGTGGGGAAATGATCGTCTACGCGGCCAGGGTTATGGCGCACCGATCGCCGGCCGCGGTCGTCTCAAGCAACCTACAAGCAGAAAGGAGCAGACATCTGTGGCCATCCCGATCGCCTGGCAACCCGATCCGAGTGGGCCATCCACTCTCTGGCTAGTGGAGGGCGGCCAGCCGTCGCATCGGCTCTTTGCCGTCACCCTCGATCAGATGGCAACGGCTCAACCCCTCGTGCAACGCTGGGCAGATCAGGCCGATTCCGTCCCAGAATTTCTGGAGATGCTGCACCTGGAGGATCTGATCGATTTGCCTACACTCCGCCGCATGCTGGCCGAGCACATGCCCCTGTATCGCATCTGGGCGCAACTCCGGGAGTTTTGCCGAGAGGCCGGTGACATCGGGGAGTTCCCCGCCTCGTGGATTGACATCGGGAGCTCGGCGGAGGCGTCTCCTGAGGTGGTGGTGCACTTGCCAGAGGCTCAGGTCGTCGAGGCGCTGGCGGCGTGGCGCCGGTTTGAGGGTGGCGAGCCACAAGCCCTCAATGATGCCAGTCTGGCCATGGTGGTAGGGGCTCTGGCAGGGCTAGCCGGACAACGGTTGGGACTCCCCTGGGAGGCGATGATGCATTTCGGGGATTGGCTCACCGGGCTGATTACCGGCTGGCTGGTGAGCCATGGGAACGAGGAACAGCTTTGGCAGTTAGAGAACCTCGCCGCCCAGGCAGCGGCTGGTGGGCCTCAGCACATTGGCCCGGCCTGTTATAATCCCGATGTCTGGCACGTCTATCGACCCGCGGTCGCTGTGGTGGTACAAGCCCTCCGAGAGGACGTCTGACAGGGCTGGCTAGGTTATAGCGCCTGAGATGGAACCTCACCCCGATGCCACAGCCTCATGGACTCCTCTGCCTCGGCGCAACGTCATATCATCATCACGCCGTGCAAGGAAGGTGAGCTCGGAACGATCGGCACGCAGGCGATGGCATCGAGCCTAAGCACTAGCGCACCGATACCAATGCCTTCAAACATTGTGCGCTGCTGTGAGGAGCTGATAGCACGGGCACCGAGGCCGCGCTTTGCAAATGCGATAACGCCGAGGCCATCGAGAATTGGGTCAGTAGCACGGCATCGACATGTGGCGCCAGCTTGTCAACCTCTTCTGCCAACCGTCGGCAGTATGCCGCCTCGCCTTCCCGGCGCTTGACAACCATAAGATCTTCCGCCAGCCGCGGATAGGTGTCCAGCGGCACCCCGGATTCTCGTGCCGCTTGCAGTAAAAGCTTCTCGGCATCCCGTAATGTGGCTGGTACTGCGGCGATCAGGCCAATACGGCGGCCAGCTTGGACTGCCTCAGCCATGACCGGCCCATAAGAGGAGATGACAGGCACATCCACCACTCCTCGAACCATCTCCACCATCGGTGTATAGACCGAACAGGCCAACCCAATGGCCTGCGCCCCATGCTCGGCACTATAACAAATCAGTTGAGTCATGCGCCGGCGTAGCGACGGCGTGAGTTGATCGCCAAAGTCGAGAAACAACCCCTCATCCAGGAGGTTGACCAGCTCGGCTTCAGGAAACACTTCTTGGAACGCGAGCTTCGTGGGCGACATCGATTCCGCCACAGCATGAATCATGACCACACGCATCTTGATCTCTCCTCACCCCAGTTGCCCTGGTTTGCCACACGATTCTCCATCCGACCGAGCGTGCGAAATGCCCCATGCATCCACAGTAGCCTCAGTAACCTCTGAGGTAACCTCTCAGGAACGGCGAGCATGCATCCCGGTCCCGGTGAGATAGTCGTACAGGTTGGCGACATTCATCCGCATGATCCTGGGGGCTTGCCCTTCTAGCCCAACGTCCATCGGATAGCGATCAGTCAGCGCCGTCAGCTTCTCGATGGCCTCGATCCTTCGGGATGCCCTGGTCGATGGCCTTCTGCACATAGGCCTTCCACTCGAGAATGTACTCGCCCTGTTCATCCAGATAGCTCTTGTCACAGATGGCGCCATGGCCGGGGACGAAAATCTCCTCGTCCAGCGTCCTCAGCCCTTCCAGGGCCTCCAGCCACTGATCTGGGTTGGCCTCCTGAATGAAGGTCTGCACCTTGTAAAAGATATTGTCACTGGTGAAGACAACCCCCTCCTCTTTGATCAAGATGGCCGCCTGATACAGAGTATGGCCGGGCATATGGATCATCTGAAAGGTGTGATCGCCCACATGCAACATCATGCCGTTTTGAAATGTGATGACTGGTAAGTTGGGGGCGTAATTTTCTAAGAGCTTGGGCTCGTCAGGGCCGAACGCTGCCACTCGTGCCAGATGCTGCTCCATATCCGTATTCAGAATGCGGGTCCTGACTCCTTCGTGGGCGATGACAGGGACCTGAAAGAAGGCGTTACCCGTCCAGTGGTCACCATGGGGTTCGGTATTGATGATATAGCGCAGCTGGCCGTGCCGGGCAATTTCCGCTTTCAACTTCATGGCATCGGTTGGCTTATGGGGGCTGTCGATCATGACGATGCCATCGGAGGTCGTGACAAACCCAAAGTTACAGCCTTTAACCTGTGTGTCGACGAACACATTGCTGGTGAGCTGTTGCACAGGACACCTCCCATTCACGTCTATGGGCCACATCAAAGATGCGGCGCACTATAGAAATTCCCGCCAGGCTTGTCAATCTCCAATGCAAGGATCGGCGCTCAATCCTGCACACTACCCACATCCAGCCCCTCCCATAAACAGTGCTTGCCTTCGGAATGAGGACTTGGTAATCTCGCGCCCGATGTCCATGTCCTTGTCGACCTGTGTAGGCCCATCAATCCGTGGCCAGGTACGACCATGCGGTGGAAAGGCTGCGAACGATGCCGGAGAACGGTCTCACTCTGCGCGATATATGCGTGCTCGACCTCAGCGAGGACATCGCTGGTCCTTTCTGTAGCAAATTGTTGGCCGGGCTGGGGGCCGAGGTCATCAAAGTTGAACGACCGGGCTCGGGGGATGTGTCGCGGCGGGCGGCTCCAAGTTCCGGTGAGACCCCTCATCTTGAGCAGAGCGCGCTGTTTCTCTACCTCAATACCGGCAAGAAAAGTGTGACCCTGGACGTCGAAAGCCAGACAGGCGCCACCATCGTCCGCCGGCTGGCCCAGGAGTGTGATCTCCTGCTCGAGAGCTTTCCGCCCGGTTACCTGGATCGACTGGGATTAGGCTATGCTGCGCTGGCGGAGCTCAATCCGAGGTTGATCTATACCTCCGTCACCGCCTTTGGCCAGTCAGGTCCATACCGCGAGCTCAAAGGCTCGGAGCTCATTGCGCAGGCGATGGGCGGGTTGATGCAAACCATCGGGCTGCCGGATCGCGAGCCCCTGAAAATCGGCGGCAATGCCGCCTCCTATACCACCGGGATGAGTGCCTTCTCGGCGACGATGATCGCTTTGTATGTGCGGGATGTGCAAGGTTACGGGCAGCATGTCGACGTCTCAGCCATGGAAACCATGGCAGTAGCGCAGATTCACTCTTCTATTCAGCACCAGTTCGGTCGCACCCCCCGCAGGCGCGAGAGCCCGCTGGTAGAGGCGAAAGACGGCTGGGTGAGCCCTGGTTTGGAGCGCGGCGTGCGCCAGGATACCTGGCCGCGAGTGTGCGACATGATCGGCCGCCCGGACCTCAAGGACAACCTGTCGTTCAGCACCCCCGAGGCCCGCCGCGAGCACCAGCAGGATCTGTTGGCGATTCTCAGTGGCTGGACCGCCACCCAGCCTAAAGAGGAGATTTATCACCTCCTGCAGGAGCTCCGCTCCGTCGCTGGGTATGTGGCTACAGTCGAAGACCTCTTCACCTCACGGCAATTGGTGGCACGAGAGTTTTTCCAGACCATCGATCATCCCTCCGCCGGCAAGGCCATGTATCCAGGCGCTCCTTTTCGCCTCCAGGGGAACAGCTGGCGGCACGGCCGCGCCCCCTTATTGGGCGAGCATAATGGGGACATATACGGCGGCCGTCTGGGGCTCAGCACTGCGGATCTTGCACGCCTGCGTGGAGCGGGGACGATCTGATCTTTCTCCGCCGCGTGTCGATGCGTCTACACATGACGAGAATGATGGGGAAAAGCGATGACGCAGCCAGGCCTGGAAGGGCTTCGTATCCTGGACATGACACAGATCGCTGCCGGGCCTTATGCCACGCTCCTGCTCGGATTCATGGGGGCTGAGATCATCAAGGTGGAGTCCTGCTCACGGATGGATATCAACCGCGGTCTGGCCCGGCCAACGCCGGAGACGTATCGCATGTATCCTCAAGGCATCCCCGGCGAGCGGCCGTGGAACCGCTCCGCACACCATATCCACCGCAATGGCAACAAACGGAGCGTCACCCTCGACCTGGCCAGTTCTCAGGGCAAGGAGCTGTTTCTGAAGCTCGTGGCCATTTGCGACGCGCTGATCGAGAACTACCGGGCCTCGGTCTTAGACCGGCTCGGGCTCGGATACGCTCAGCTGAGCGCCGCCAATCGCCAACTGGTATATGTCAAGATCAGCAGCCAGGGTGCGACCGGTCCTGAAACGGAATACGGCTCGCTCGGTTCGACGTTAGAACAGACCGCTGGCCTGGCCTCGATCACCGGCTATATGGACGGCCGGCCCTTGATGACCAACGAGACCTATCCCGACCCGGTGGTGGGCATCCTGGCGGTAGGGGCACTGATGGCCGCCTTGCGACGCCGACGCCAGACCGGCACAGGCAGCTTCATCGATCTATCGCAGCGCGAGGTCGCTGTCACCTTGTTAGGTGAAGCGGTGGTGGACTACTCGCTCACGGGACGGGTGGCGTCGCCTCTTGGCAACAGGCATCCGTGCATGGCGCCGCACGGCGTCTATCCCTGCCAGGGGGATGATCTGTGGGTGGCCATCGCCGTTGGCTCCGATGCTGAGTGGCGCGGCCTCTGTCATGCCATCGGTCAGCCTGAGCTGGCTGACGATGCCAGATTTACCACACTGTCGGGGCGTTGGCAGCACCAACAAGCGCTGGACGATATCCTTTCCGGTTGGACCCGCGGACGGGACCACTATGAGGCGATGCATATTTTGCAAAGCCACGGCGTCCCCGCCGGACCCGTGATCACGCCGGCAGAGGTCATCGCCGAGCCGCATCTGGAGGCTCGGGGGTTCTGGGATGCGGTCGACCATCCGGAAGCCGGGCCATATCGTCAGGTCAGCACGCCCTGGAAGCTATCTCGATCGCCCAGATGTGTCACCAGTCCCGCTCCTGGCCTGGGCGAGCACAACGGCTACGTGCTTGGTGAGCTGCTAGGGCTGTCGGCCCAGGAGATCGCCACGCTCGAGGCGCAGGGTATTATTGGTACTCAGCCTATCGGCATGGATGAGCCTTGATCCATGGCAACAGATGTCCACACGCGTTCTGAGCCCTCCACCATAGGGCCTGTCTCGATGTGCCTCACCGCCGGAGCCAGGGAACTTCGTCTGCTAAAAAAGGACCTCCAACCCCAAGCCGATATACGCTGACTTGGACACATTATTGGACCCGGCAAATCGATTCCTGTAGGAGAGAGAGGTGGTCAGCGGCAGGGGAAATTTTTTCTGCAGATAGAGAGGGAATGTTGAGTAGGCTAGGCCAACGATGAAAATCTGCTCCGTGTAGTCGGTTTCATCCTCGAGAGAGCTATAGGTGAATCCTTGATTACCCGATACATGATCCTTCAGCTTAAACCCATATTTATACAGGGAAGAGAGGGTGAATCCGGTGAGAAAGTTATACTTGGCTGAGGCCTCAAGTTCGATGATGTCCCCAAGATCTCTACTGACGTTCTCTTTATTGGTCGTCAGAGGGTTATCGACGTGATCCGGAACCCGCTTGACCTGCTTGTCGGGAAGCACGAGATCATAGCGGATCGTGCCATTGAGGACGACGGTGCCTGGGGCGGTTCCTGTCGCCCGACCTCCTAAAGTTTCTTCGGACGTGGTATCCTGTGTACCCCGCCAGAGGCTACTGATGGCATAGTCATGATTGAACCGAAACAGCAGCGCGTATGCCCCACTTCCGAATCCGTAATCGGTGAGATTATCGGGGTCATCAACGCTGCCCGTGGGAAACCGGGCCCCTCCGGTAAATGCCAATAGCCACGCATCTGTCCGAAGATATTGATATCTGAACCCAGCCTCGAAGTCTCCCGGCCCATGATCTGAGAAGCTGTCGAAGCGCTTGAATCCAAACCCGGGAATGCCGGGCAGACCGGGCCCGAGCAGCTGCCGGATGTCCTCAGTTGTGACAGGCACGCCGCCGCGCGCAAGCGGTGCAAGGGGGGGCTGTCCAGGCCTACCGAAAAAGGGATTCAACCCTACATTGGCGCTCGATCCCGGGTCCGGAATTCAAACGTCCCCTGACGGTATTCGTGAGCCACCAGTAAGGAAGACGTACACCGGCCGTGATTCGATCGGTAATCCCATAGTTAGCCTCGAAATACAGGATCGTAAGGTCATAGTCAAAAGACACTGTGGTATCGCCAAGGCTCGCCGTACCGCCCACCAGTGGGCTCAGGGGAGCTAAGGCCGGAAAGATGCGGCTATCGAGCGAGGTGTTGAAGTCTGTGGCAATATCCTCAACATCCCCATTGGGGTTATAGCGCTGATTGAAGGGGAGGTAAAAGTTGCTCGCAATGCTGACCCGCGACACGCCTCGGGGTAATACTATAGCGTCATCAGCGTGAGCGATAGGGAATGGCAAATGGAACAGCAACAGCACCAGGAGGTTGACGCGGATCGCCTCTCTCATCGTCACCGAGAACTTCATCCAGCTTCTCCTCGACGGAGACGGCTATGGCGCTGTCATGTCTGGCGCTCTAGGATGTCCGCAGCAAGGGTCTCCAGTTCGGCCGTCCAGTCCGTAGGGGGCGCCGCCGGCCGCAGGAGAAACTTCGAGAACCCGACCGCCAGCCACTCGTCGACGCGTTCGTGCAAGGCTGCGCGACTCTGCGGCACGAGGTCCGTCAGGGTCGAGGTCTGGACGACGGCGTCGCAGTCGCTCGACCACCGCCGCCGGCAAGGGGCCACGGCTGTATGTGAGGTTGACACCGAAGTGCTCCGGATCGATGGTGCGCCCGGCCTCGGCCGCCGCCGCCTCGATGCGTCCACGTTTCTCCAAGGCCTCGCTGGGCGTGAGGAGACCGGGAATCCACCCGTCGCCCAGGCGTCCGGCCCGACGCAGCGCCCCTGGGATCTGACCACCCAACCACATGTCGAGCGGCACTTGCACGGGTGTCGGGGTGAGGCGTGCGTCACGCAGCTGATAGCGTGGGCCATCGTGGTGCACGACTTCGCCACTCCACAAGCGCCGCAGCAAGGGGAGTCATCTCGTCCAACAGCGCACCGCGCTCAGCTTTGTTGACGTCCTGGGCCATCACCTCCGGTGCGTCGGGCTGGCCCAGGACCATGATCAGCAGCAACCGCCCGCCGCTGAGCCGGTCCAGATTGGCAAGCGCACGGGCCAGTCGCACCGGGTTGCGCCCAGGCACGATGACGTATGCGCCGAGTTTCAGACGCTCGGTACGCGCGGCAGCGTGGGCCAGTCCGATGAGTGGATCGAAGGGGCCGTTGAGCATCAGCTCGGGCAGCCAGATCGAATCGAACCCCAGCCGTTCGAGATCATCAACCAACTGGGGGAAGTCGTCAAGTGCCAGGTCCGCCTGGCCTCGACACGTGAATCCGAAACGGACCTTCATGGTGATCCCTCCGTGGCGCCGCTCTGGCGGGACGTCAATGACGGACAGATGAACAAGCTTCTCCCTCTCAGGTGGGCCTTCACTTGGGATTCAGCAACGGGTGCGGGAGCCGAATTACCAACCAATGCACAGCTTGGAGAGGTGTGCGATGCCCGGTGCCCGGGCATCGCCATGACTGCAGCGCACTCAGCCGCTCAGCCGGCGGTCACGCCTTCGACACGCACCACACCGGTCTCGATCAGCACCTCGATCTCTCGTTCGGAGAGGCCGATTTCACCAAGGATCTCATAGGCATCGGAGCCGGGTTTTGGTGCTGGTTGTCCCACACGAATGGGTGTACGCGACAGCCGGGGGGCTGGTCCACAGGTGGTTACCAGACCCATTTCATCGTGCTCTCGTGTCAGGCTCAATTCATGAGCGGTCACCCAGGGATCCGCCATCAGCTTCCCTAAATCTCCGACGTACCGGTGGGCGCCGATTCCCGCCCGCGTCAAGCGTGCCACCCAGGCCTCCACGGTGTCGCTGGTAAAGTGTTTTGCTAGGGCCTGCTCCAACGCCTCCCCACGCAACGAGGTGATGCCAGACAAACCCTCCACTGCCGCCAGACGAGGCACCTCGTCCGGTCGCGCGCCGATGAAGAACCATCCATCGCGTGCCTGGTAGGCCCGATGCAATGGCCCCGAGCCCAACCGGTTTTGCCCACTGGGCTCGTCCCAACGTTTGCCCTCATAGACTTGCATGAAGGGCGACTGGTGGATCATGGCCGTATAGGCCAGGGCGGTGTCGACATGCTGACCTTCGCCGGTGCGCTGCCGATGCAACAGGGCGAGTGCCACACCATAGGCACCCATGAAGCCAGTGCCGTAGTCATTGATGGGATTGGGCTGAATCATCGGCTGGCCAGTGCCCCCGAATCGGCGCTGCATGCCGGTCGCCGCTTGAGCAAACTGCTCGTGACCCGGTCTACCCGCCCATGGCCCCAGATGGCCGAAGGCATTGAGCGAGGCGTACACGATATCCGGCTTGCGCCGACGTACTTCCTCATAGCTCAGTCCGAGCTTCTCCAGCTTACCAGCGCGATAGTTCTGGGCGACCACGTCTGCCCCTTCAAGTAACCGCCAGAAGATGTCACGGCCGATGTCGGATTTGAGGTCCAGGAGAAGACTGCGCTTGCCCCGATTCACATCGTTATGGGAGGATACAAAACCACCCCGCATTGGGTTATCGATCTTGATGACGTCGGCGCCAAATTCTCCCAGTGTCCGCCCCAAGGTGGGTCCCGCCAGGATAATGCACAGATCCAGCACCCGCACGCCCTGAAGAGCCGCCCGTAGAGTGGCTTCGATCGCAGGTGCGGCAGACTCTGGCGCAACGGCTTCGAGCTCGCGGAGGATCTCGGCCCGATGCTGATCGGGCTTCGGCGCCGGGCTCCGAACGGTGCCTGGAGTTTTCGACAAGCGGACGTTGATCCCCGGCTGCAGCATCTTGCCATACTGTGGATCATCAAGCTCCAGTACCATCTGCGAACCGCGAGCATGGGGATGCTCGAACCACTCTGCACTGGTACGGCACACGGCGCCCTCGCTGCCAGCCCTGGCCACCAGGTCTTCCCATTCTTGGGCTGTTCGCGTCTTAAAGAGCTCGCGTGCCCGTTGCAGATGTTTGGCGAACAAATCCGGATCACGCATGATGCGCTCGATGTCGGTGAGCCCTTCCTGATCCCAGTCGGTGATGCCGGCAGCCGCGACGAATTCCCGGAAGTTCTGATTCCCGGAGCCCCCGAATTGCACCCATTGACCGTCCGCACATTCGAAGCCGCCACTCCAGATACCGCGCGGTGTAGGGACGACATGGGCCGCATCGTGGACCTGCATGGCGCGGGCGCCGATGGATGGAAACGTCGCATCGAACAGGGGCACCTCAATGTGCTGCCCCACACCGTCGCGGCGTCGTGCAATGAGGGCCATGACGATGCTCACGACACCCTGGAAGGCAGCATAGTTGGAAGAGATGGGGATGGCGGTATAGATGGGCTGGTCGGCAGCAGGATCGTGTGGTCGATAGGTGGCCGTCGCGGCCCCGACTACCCCTTCGAAGGCGCGTACCTGCGCGCGCGGATCGTCTGAGGCAAACCCCGGCATGGAGCAGTAGATCACGCGTGGGTTCAGGCGCTGGGCCGCCTGCGGTCCAATTCCCAGGCGATCCATGACCCCTGGGCGAAAATTTTCGATCACCACGTCAGCCGACCCCACGAGTCGCGTCGCAATCGCCAGGTCGTCCGGTTGCTTGAGATTCAGGATAATGTTGCGTTTGCCACGGTTCCAGGTCGCATTGGCCGGTGTGTCCCACATCGGTCCGCCAGGCGGATCGACACGGATGACATCAGCCCCTTGATCGGCCAGGAGCATGCCGGCAAGCGGCCCGGCGATGTACTGGCCAAAATCGATCACCCGGACTCCATCGAGTACACTGGCCATACCTTCCCTCCGCCTCGGGCCGAGCGGCGCTCTCGGTGCCCGGATAGAAACCTGATCAGCGCGCTCCACACGCATGCGCGTGTGGATTTGCACGGAACCATTGGTCTAGATCTTCTGCACGATGGACCTTCCAACATTACCTTGCCAACGGCTGGATCGGTAACAGCCACGCCAAGCGTCCGTTTCTAGCATGGGCATCAAGCTGGCGTCAAGTCCCGTGCATTTTCCTCACGTAAGAACTTGATTGACATCATTTCACGACATGCTAAGATGTGACCCCACTGGACAAAAAGACGGCTTCACTAGCCAGAGGCACCGCCTGGGGGTGGCTAGCAGTTGTGGTGTCTAGTCCACTCCACGTCAGTGCAACCGTGACAGATGCGGGCGGTGAGCGCAAGGCGTCACTTGGGACCATAGCGCCTAGCAGACCATGCACCCGGCCGTACAGGCGCCGCCGTCCATTCGATAAGGTGGGAATGTTGCCGCAGCGACGAGGTGCGGCGACAAGGACTGGGCTCTAGGGGGGCAACAATGCCCGCCATCAGCTTTCCCCTGGCGCAGTCGAAGGCATCGAAAAGGTCAGCGGAACTCTCGATCATTGGCAGAGTTCCCTGGGCACCCTCCTCTTTTCATGATCAAATGCAGATTTGCCGGCCCTCAGGGGCGAAGATGCAAGGCTGCCCAAATGGGCGCGAGTCTCCCGCGCCCGCCCGTGAGACCGCTCTCCCTGTGCCCCGAATCTCATGCTTCACCCCACAGCCGAACGTGCAGAACGATACCCCTAATCCCGCTTCGACTTTGGCGTGCATGCCACGGTATTTTCACGGCCTCGGGAAGGAGAGGTGCCTCTATGGTTGTGACCGCAAGGGAGAGGAGAGAGGAGGCATAGCGCAGCGCCGGACGAGCAAATGTGCTGCCATAGCTATGCTCCTGAACGCGTAGCGCTCAGACATCAGAGCGGTCATGGAGGTGTGCAACGATGCCAGAATTAAGCCTGTCCCTACCGAAGTCCAAACCGCTATGGAAATTGTCTGCCGGCATGCAGACGCTCTCCAAAGGCCTGTGGCGGTTGGTCAGGGAAAAACCACTGGGGGCCTTCGGGGGGATGCTCGTCGTCATACTTATGCTGTGCGCCATCTTTGCGCACTGGATCGCTCCCTATCCATATGATGAAACCAATGTGCGCCAGCGCTTGAAGCCTCCCGGCGCGCAGTTCTATTTGGGCACCGATAATCTGGGGCGCGATGTCTTCAGCCGCATCGTGTATGGGGCCCGCATTTCGGTGACGGTGGGCTTCGGGGCGGTGACGTTGAGTCTCCTGTTGGCGACCATCTTAGGCGTCACGAGCGGGTATTTCGGGGGCAAAGTCGATGTCATCATCCAGCGGGTGGTAGATGCGGCCATGGCGTTTCCTCCATTGGTGCTCTTGCTCAGCATCATGGCGGTGTTGGGGCCGGGACTGCTGAACATCATCCTGGTACTCGGGATCATCCCATCAGCCAACAGGTCGCGGATCATCCGCAGCGCCACGTTGGCGGCCAAGGAAAACCAATACGTGGAGGCGGCGCGGGCAGTGGGGGCGAGCCACTTGCGGATTATTCTGTGCTACATCTTGCCGAACGTCATGGCCCCGATCATCATCGTGGCCACCAATGCCTTGGGCGCGGTGATCCTCGTCGAGGCGACGCTGAGCTTTTTGGGATTTGGAGTACCGCCGCCGTATCCCTCCTGGGGCGAGATGCTCAGTGGTTCGGGACGCTCGTACATGTATAAGGCCCCCTGGATGGCGATCTGGCCGGGTGTGGCGATCAGTATAGCGGTGTTTGGGTTCAATATGCTGGGAGATGCGCTTCGGGATCTCCTGGACCCGCGGTTGCGTGGTAGCCAGCTCATGCGGCGGTAGAATGACAACATTAACTCCGTGACGATCACTGGGACCTGGCAGCCGTATGTAAAGAACTATTCACCCAACCAGAGCTTCGACTACGGCAATCGCGCCGCCGCGCTGTGGCTGGATCGATAAGTCACCCTCTCCATGCCCTTCCTCTTTGGGGGGGAGGGATGGGATGGGGGGATGGAGGAAATAGACCATGCAGCAATACGTGATCAAGCGCTTGCTCCTGGTCGTGCCCACGCTCCTGCTGGTGTCGGTCATCGTGTTCTCCTTGACCCGCCTGATCCCGGGCGACGTAGTAGTGTTGATGTTTGAGGAGAAAGCCTACGCCTCAGATCTGGAGGCGCTGCGGGCCAAGCTCGGGCTCAACCAGCCGATTTACGTGCAGTATGGGATTTGGCTGAGCCAGGTGGTCCGGGGCAACCTCGGGGAGTCGTTGTGGACGAAGCGGCCGGTGCTGGAGGAGATCGCCCGCCGGCTGCCCGTGAGCTTGGAGCTGGGGGCCATGGGGATTATCTTCGGGCTCTGCTGGGCGCTGCCCATTGGGGTGCTGGCGGCGATTCGGCAGGACACGTTGAAGGATTATGTGGCGCGCAGCCTGGCGATCCTTGGGCTATCGATGCCCGGGTTCTGGAAAGCGACCATGATCATCGTGTTCGCCTCCATCTGGTTTGGCTGGGCGCCGCCGCTGCAGTTCACCCCGTTCACACAAGGTCCCTGGCAGCACATGAGCCAATTCATCCTGCCGGCGATCCTCCTGGCGTTTGCCGCGTCCGCCGGCGTCATGCGCCTGACGCGGGCGCTGATGCTGGAGGTGCTGCGGCAAGACTATATCCGCACCGCCTGGTCGAAGGGTATGGGCGAGCGGCGTGTGGTGGTGAAACACGCCCTAAAAAACGCCGTGATTCCGGTCATCACCATCATCGGCATCGAGATTGGCACGGTCGCCGGCGGGACGGTGGTCTTTGAGACGATCTTTGGCCTGCCAGGGATGGGACGCTTTATGCTCGATGCGATCAATCAGCGAGACTATCCGGTCGTGCAGGGGGTGAATCTGCTACTGGCGATGATCATCGTCTTCGTCAATCTGCTAGTGGATATGACCTACGCCTACTTGGATCCGCGAATTCGGTATCAGTAAGGCGTGATGTGGATTGGGCCTCCAGCTATCGCCAGCACCTAGATGAGGCTCAAAGTGCAAGGGACAAGGTCAGCGTTAGAGGTCTCATGCTGACCCTTGCATGCCTTCAAGACTCACTGCAAGCAATGAACTCTCACATCTTCAGGAGGAGTCTCCATGGCAACACGGCATACCAATCGAGGCAATACCTTGTCTCTGAACCGACGCGATCTGTTGAAAGGCGGCATCGCCGCCGGCGTCACGCTGTCCACGTGGACCCTGCACCGTCCCTCTCCACTGTGGGGGGCGGACACCGAACAGCCCAAGCGCGGCGGTATCCTGCGCGTGTGGGGGTCTGATCCCCCACACTTCGATCCTCATCTGAGTCTCAACGCGAAGACGCATAACGCGCTCAGCTTCGTCCATAGCACGCTGGTGCGGCACAAAGTCGGCCCGGAGGTGCGCCCGGGTACCTTCATTGTCGAGCCCCATCTGGCCGAACGCTGGGAAGTGCTGGACGACACGACATACGTCTTCTATCTGCGGCAAGGGGTCAAATGGCACAACCGGCCTCCTGTCAACGGCCGTGAGCTGGTGGCCGAGGACGTGAAGTTCACCTTCGACCGTTTCCTGACGGAAACGGGGAATGCCCTCCGCTATCTGCTGGAGTCGGTGGACCGCGTCGAGGTGGTGGACCGTTATACCGTGAAGTTCCTCCTCAAAGAGCCCTACGTCTGGCTGGTCGACGTATTGGCCAACCCGGTCATGTGGATCATTGCCCCAGAAGTGGTGGAAAAATTCGGCGACCTGAAGAAAGCTGAGAGCGCCATCGGCACTGGCCCCTTTACGCTGGAGCGCTATGAGCCGAACGTGAAGACGGTCTTCAAGCGCAACCCCGACTACTTCCGCCAGGGCCAGCCGTATGTTGATGGGGTGGAATGGTGGGTCGTCGAAGATGCCTCCGCCGCCTTGGCGATGTACCGCAGCGGGCAACTTGACTGTGGCCCGGCGTCCTGGTGGAGCGTGCGCCAGGAGGACCTGGAGTCGGTGCAGAAGACCCATCCCCAGTTGAACTTTCAGGATTTCCTGTCCACGGTGAGCCATGCCATCTACATGCGGACTGACCAGGCTCCCTTTAACGATGTGCGGGTTCGACGTGCGATCTCCCACGCCGTTGATCGGCAGGCGATCATCGATTCGGTCTGGATCAAGGGCGAACCGACCCCCGCAGTCTCTCGCGGCCTGGCCGAGTGGTCGCCGCGTATCGATGAGCTCGGAGCGGGGGCCAAGTATTACCAGTACGATCCCAAGGAGGCCAGGCGTCTGCTGGCGGAGGCTGGCATGCCCAAAGGCTTCAAAACCCAAATGTGGACCACTGCCGGTACCGGCGCCGGCCGACTGGTCACCGATGCCGCGCAGTTAGCTCAGCGATACCTCAAAGACGTCGGCATCGAGGTGGAGATCAAGATCCAGGAGTACGGTGCCTATATGGCCACGACCGACAAGGGCAAGTTCGACGGCATGGCCCTCGCCCCCGTCAGCAATGCCTGGGAGCCGGATTACATACTGTATGGCCTGTTTGCCCCGGATCAGCTGCGCAACAAGGGCCATGTCAACGACCCGAAGATCACGGCCATGATCAATGAACAACGGCGCACCAAGGACCGCGAGGCACGCAAGCAGATTATTTTTGACCTGCAGCGGTATATTGCGGAGCAGCAATACTATGTCTTCCTCTACTGCGCAGGCTTCACCGGCTCCTGGTACCCCTATGTGAAGAACTATGGTCCCAACACCACCTACGATTACGGCGGTCGCTCCGCCGCGTTGTGGCTGGATCGAGCGTGATCGTGCCCCGCGCGCTTGAAAGCCTGCAGCCAGCCGCGCCGCGACGCCCCTGAGATCTCAGCGGCCGTGAAACACGGGCTTGCGCTTCTCACGCCAGGCCCGATGGCCTTCTTCCTTGTCTTCGGTTGCCTCAAGGGCCATGAAGCGATACAGGTCTACCAGCGAGGCGTCCGACAGATTGGGAATGTCCATACCGCGCTGCAGTGACTCCTTGGCCATCTGCGCGGCCAAGGGCGGTAGGGAGGCGATATACCCGGCTACCTCCATAGTTTTGGCCGGCAACTCTTCATGCGGGACCAACCACTGGGCAAGGCCGATGCGATAGGCTTCATCGGCTTTCAACGGGAAGCCCATGGCCAATCGCATAGCGTGCCCTTTCCCTACCCAACGAGCCAGCCGAACTGCTCCACCGTATGCCGGCAGAATCCCCAGGGCCACCTGGGGCAGCCGCCATTCCGCCCGCTCCGACGCCAGCAGCAGATCGCAGCAGAAGGTCACGATGCAGCCCACGCCGATCGCATAACCGTTGACGGCACCGATGAGTGGTTTCGGGAAGTTCGACAGCACCTCGAATTGGCGATCTTTGCGCTTCGGAAGGCTTTTGATAAACTCAGCTGTCGAGGTCAAGCGTATGTGTCTGCGGGTTTTTCAAGTTGGCACCGGCCGAGAAAGCCCCGCCCTTGTCGTCGCCCGTCAACACCGCGCAGCGAATTTCGTCATCGTCCTCCATCGCCGCCAGGTATTCGGCGATCCCCTCTGTGAAATCCTGGCCCCAGGCGTTCCGAGCCTCAGGTCGGCTGAGGGTGATGATGCCCACCTGATCGCGCTTTTCGTACAATACTGGCATGGCCTTTCTCCTGACTGGTGTGTCTCGGGCTACAGGGCCATCGCCTGTCCAGACCTGTATCGGCGACGACCGCTGCTGCCACTCTGTATTGAGGCAACCGATTAGAAATGCCTCCGCAGCATAGCCGCTCGAATCTGTCCTGTCAAACACCGCATACGGCCCCAAGAAATCCCTTATGCCTTACAGGCATGACCTTCGTCCTGTTGCAAGGCCTCCCCCGATCGCCGTTGCTCACGGCACCGAAGATTCACCGCATTTGTCGCTCCTGGTCTCACAGAGCTTGGACGTTGCTGTTGGGGGGACGAGGTCACTAGGGGACGTAATGTTTCGAGGCCTTGGGATATCCTGTCTAGGTGGTTGAGCTATGATCCAAGGGCGGAGCAAACACCTCGAGGGCGCCGGGGTGAAGCGTCACGTCCAGAGGCGACCGCAGGAGGACGATTTCGCCATCGATGGCCACCTTCAGAGCTCGCCGACGAGTCTGCACGCGTATGGTGCTTGCGCACAAGGCCTCAGTGGTAGACGCTTCATCCAGCCTCCCTAGTAGTGCCGCGCAGGCTGCCACCGTGACCTCCCATCGACTGTGAAGCTTCAGCAATAGCACGGCCAGCTTCTGGTGTCGGAGACACTCAGCGGCGGTGACATTGAAGTCCTCTAGTTGCAAAGCATTACACCCAAAGAATAGCGTAGTGGCCAGATGTCGCGCTGTTTGTCCGTCCGCCACCAACTCAACCGCATATTGTGGATGTGAGCTCAGCAAGCATCGCATGCCGGAAAAGAAAGCTACCAGGCGGCGACGGCCAAAGCGGCGCTTATCCTGCTCTCGCCGCTCGAGCATCTGTGCGTAGAGGCCAATGCCGGCGTTGTTCAGGAAGATCCGGCCGTTAATCTCTCCAATGTCCACCTGGCGAACCCAGCCGTTGGTGATCACCGATACCGCCTGAGCCACCTCGGTCGGCACCCCTAGATTGCGGGAGACATAATTGAATGTCCCAGCGGGCACGAGGCCGAGTGGTCGCTTGGCCTCTACGCAAGCTGCAGCAACCGTGTTGACGGTGCCATCACCTCCCGCTACGACAATGGCGCCGGGAGCCTGGGCAACGGTTTGCTGCGTCCGGCTCTGCAAGTCACCCCGTCCGGCCAAAACGAATTCGACCTGCCAGTCGTGCGTGGCAAATGCAGCCTTGATCTCTGTAGTGAGCGCAGCTTTGTCGGCGGCGCCTGAATCTCGATTCATGATGACATGTGCGATCGGTGTCACTATCGGCTTAGTCATCAACTCCTCCAAATGACGTTTGCCTGTGGGATAGACGCGCACTAGACACGCCCGTGGATACGGCATTCGATGGCCGTAGGTGCAATCCAGGTGCCGGTGACTTCCCTCCAGTAGGCGTCAACCGGCGTTTCCCGACCTCTGCCAAGGCAGAAAAACTGTTGCTAGCGGAAGCGGCGGGCCGGCAACTGGCACATCCTTTGCTCTACGCTGGGCTAGAAGAGCGCTACAGGTCGTTTAGCATGCCACATGTAAGGGAGGTTCAGCACTGCCAATGAGCGCCCAACCAGGCAGGACACATGCTGAAAGACAGATCGGACCGAGTCGACGACGCGCGGGCCAGGGTTTCCGGAGGGTGGACCGAAGCTCGGTTGCTCGGAAAACAATCTCTCAAATCGATAGCTCTACGCGCGGCTGTCATCTCAATTTGAGAGTTTCCGGCGGTTTGATGCGCTCTCGTGAGAGCTTCACCACAGTTGAGCATCAGGGATGGCATAGCAAGCCACCACTGAGCAGCTCATGTTGTAGATGACATGTCCACTAATAGAATCATATCACCGGAGGACACTTTATGGAAACCATTGAGAGGTCAACGCCACAGGCTTCGAGCACTCCAGAAATGTTCAGTCATGCGGTAACTGCCATCGGGGATACAGTGGCTCGGGCAGGTGCCTTCCTGCCCGAACTACCAGGTGGGCTAGCAGAGGTCATCCGCCGCCATCCCTTACCTTCGCTGATGGTAGGTCTGGGCCTGGGCTTTCTCCTGGGGCGCAGCTGTATGTGGACAGCGGCAGAATCTAGAACGGAGGAAAGCCTCGATCAGAGCGAAGCTGGGTATCCGGACGCTCTCATCCAGTGCTTGCGATGTGGTCAAATGGTGCGCCAGGCTGACATGGTGAGCCATTCTACAACCTGCAGGGGCACGGGAATGCTCAGCCACGGGGGTTCTACATCGTGAGCCCGGTCGTTGCGAAGTGTTCAGGTAACGCCTTGTCACACGTCCGATGAAGCAATAGGAATCTGTGGGCTGGATGGCGATTGACGAGAGGAGGATAGCGTATGTTGTATTGGGCGGTGGTCTTTTTCGTCGTTGCACTGGTAGCAGCCTTGTTCGGATTTGGTGGGATCGCTTCGGCAGCGGCTGGTATCGCGAAGCTTCTCTTTTTCCTCTTCCTGATTGTCTTCGTCGTCATGCTCGTGCTAGGCCTGATGTCACGGGGACGGGCGGTCTGACCGTATTGGCATTGGAGATCCCTGAGAGCGGCATGTCGATGGCGGCATCGCTCTCGGGGAGCGTAACTCTGCTCCACCGTATCCCTTGCGACACTACCAGAGTGCGCGTTACCGAATTCCCACCGCCACATAGTAGTGGATCCTATGCGTTGGCGCCAACCAGGGCGATTGAAGCTCCATTGCCATGACTCGGATCAGGCCCGAACCCAAGCAACCGGACTTTGCTGTGACCCGTCAGGCGCCTGGTGCCTCTCGATAGATTACAGGGCGTTTCCGGCACAGCACGGACGGTCCCGAAGTACCGCAGCAGAGCCCGTCCGCTGTGCCAACGTCTACCTGGGAGTTAGACGACGCCCAAAAGCCACAATACGAGAATCAGCACAACAGGCACTCCAAGTAACCAGAGAATGAGCGGATACACCATTGCCTACCTCCTGTCTGACTTGTCCGACTGTGGAAGTGCTGCACAGTGGCTTCCAGCCGCAGCGAACGTGCTACGCCTCCCGAGTGGCCCGACCCCCCATGAGGGGCAAGCTTCTGCGGCGAGGAAACCTGTCAGATCAGAAGTAGGAGCAAAGCCCGTGCCAGTACCGCTTACGCCATTACTGGCCAGGAGTTCTTGCCATCGCGTACCTGATAGAGGGATGGCTGTTCTGGAAGTTGAGGAGTCATGAACACGCCCAGCGGAGAGGCTTATACCACTTTCGGCCGGACATCGGTCGCGAAACGCTCCATGGCCTGCAGCAAGCCGTTGATTGACGAACTGGGAAAATCGCAGCGAAAATTCTGTATCCCCAATTCCTGGTAACGCTGGAGCGTATCGCTAATTTGCGCCGGCGTGCCAGTGAAAAGGCTACGCTGACCTGTGGTCGCGCCATCGGTGAACTGGATCGACGAACCCATGGCGAGCGTGATGTCCTGTGGATCGCGGCCGGCCTGCTGGGCGAAGGCCCGCAGTTGAGCGATTTTGTCTCGCATTTCAGCGGGCGGCAGGTCTGCTGGCGGACGCTGGACCAGGGGTTGCCAGCCATCGCCCAGCCGGGCCGCGCGCCGAATAGCCTGTGGGGTATGACCGCCGATCCAGATGGGAATGCCGCCCGGTTGCACCGGTCGCGGCTCACAGCGGATGTTGGAGAATTGATGGAACTCCCCCTGAAAGGACGGATTGTCCTTAGTCCACAACTCCCGATAGATGCGAATACATTCATCGCTGTATGCGCCTCGGCGAGCATAGGTATCGAGGCCGATGGCTTTGAATTCCTCTTCCATCCATCCCACGCCGGCACCCAGCGTGACCCGCCCATTGGACAGAACGTCGAGGGTCGCGAGCATTTTCGCCGTCACGATCGGATTGCGGTAGGGGAGAATCAGTACACTTGTCCCCAGACGCAGACGAGACATGCGTCCAGCCACATATCCGATGACAGTCAGCGGCTCCCAATATGGCTCAGAGGGGTTGAAAGGCATTTTCCCACTGGGGTCGTATGGGTAGAACGACTTGACTTCAGTTGGGATGACGATATGATCGCTCAACCACATGGTATCGTACCCCAACGCTTCGGCGGTTTCGGCAACACGCCCCAGGTTCGCTGGGGTGGCCATCGGTCCGCGATTCGGAAACACGCATCCGAATTCCATCGTTGCTCCTCCCTGGCATCAATCAGCAGCCTACACCACTCTGACGATCTCACATCCCAGGCTTACGTTGGACCAGTTGCACGAGCACTCCCTTAGTCTCCCGGGGATGCACGAAGACGACACGGCTAATCGGCTGGCCAGGGCCAGGGTCCCCAATGAGCCGGACACCACGTTGGCGCATCGCCGCTACCTCGGCTTCGATATCGTCCACGGCCAGGGCCATCAAGTAGACTCCCTCCCCCCGTGCTGCCAGACCTTTGGCGATTGGACCGGTAGCATCAGTGGGCTGAACAAGCTCGAGGAATCCCCCCCCGGGCAGGTCGTAAAAGGCGTTCTTGAAGCCGTCGTCAGGACGTTCTCCCGTGCGTGAGGGCTTGAGGCCGAAGGTCTTCTCGTACTGTGCTATGCCCTCATTGAGGTCGTTCACGGCAATCACGATATGATCGATGTTTTGCACCACAAGCTGTCCTCCCCAGATTACAGGTCCATACTCCATCGACCAGACGGCCACCGACTAGCCCGCCTCCCTGTTCGAGGCAGTAAGCCATGGCATATTCTGTGGTTGCTCCGGCCACAGAGTCATCTATGAGTCGCTCAGCAACGAACCAGCCTGGCTGAGTTATGGTCGAGTCTAGCTCATTCGCCTAGCGCCCGACAACCGTTATCATCTCCGGTCACTCGGGCGTTCTCCGCGAGGCGTCGCGACCGGTGACGCCTCATCTTGTCCTCCCACGTCGGCTCAGCGTATAATCATTTCGGACGACCCGTCAGGGCCAGGCTATCCGGCGAGGTGACGCCACGTTGGCGACAGCATGCGAGTAACGGAGGATCGATGACCGTGCCAGATCTTCTTCCTGTAGGGTCCCCGGCCCCGGACTTTACCCTGCCGGCATCCGATGGCCGGCTAGTGACCCTCAGCGCCCTGAGGGAACACAAGCATGTCGTGCTGATTTTTTATGTGGGCGATAATACACCGGACTGCAACCGGCAACTCTCATCGTTGCGGGACGATGTGCCTGAGTTGGAAGGGTTGGACATTACAGTAGTGGGGATCAACCCGGCAGGCATAGAGGAGCATGCGCGCTATGGCATACAGCTGGGCTTGAATTTTCCCTTGTTGCACGACGCGGATGGACAGATTGCTTCACGATATGGGGCGTTCAATCCGGATCGCTCCGTGCAGCGCTCAGTGTATGTGGTGGATAGAAAGGGCCTGATCCGCTTTGCTGGACGAGGCATGCACTGGGTTCCTGAGTTCTACGAGATACTCTCAAGTTTGACCTAGAGGACAACCGTTACGACGCCGAACGCGCTCGGCGCAGTGGCAGGTTCACCATCAAGGCCCAGGACTCCCTGGTGCGCTGGACATCCATGCTCAAGGTGGCGTTATCGACCTCGAAATACCGCGACACCACCTCGATTAGCTCTAACCGCAGAGCGTCAAGGGTTTCCGGCGGCAACATCGAGCGATCATGAACCAACACCAGTCGGAGGCGATCCTTCGCAATATTCTTGCTGTCGGCGTCATCTCCCTTGCCAAACCATTTCCGGACCATCTCAGCAATGGCGGTCACAACCCTGTCCTCCGAAAGGTGTCGCTCAGTTTTTTCCCGAGCCGAGACCAGAGGCTGCCATTTTCGCTATAATTGGGGATGGGGACGATCTCACCGCGGAGACGCCGCCCGATCCGCCAGAAAGCCTTGCTCGCCTCGTATTCCTCGGTAAAGGCCGCGGGATTGCCCTTATTCGTCGAAATCACGATGCCTTGATCCTCGGGGACGATGCCGAGGAGCTCGATAGCCAGGATATCGATCACATCCCCTTGATCGAGCATATCCCCACGTCTGACCAGCTCAGAATTCAAGCGATTAATGATGAGCTGGGCCTCGATCTGTTGCGCGTGAAGGAGGCCGATAATCCGATCCGCGTCGCGGATGGCAGAGACCTCTGGGGTGGTGACCACCACCGCTTGATTGGCCCCGGCGACCGCATTACGAAAGCCTTGTTCAATGCCGGCGGGGCAATCGATCAAAATATAATCGAACTCTTTCTTTAAATCTTGGCAAAGTTTGCGCATCTGTTCGGGTTCTACCGCGTTTTTATCGTCGCTTTGTGAGGCGGGTAACAGATAAAGATTCTCATTGCGTTTATCGCGGATGAGCGCTTGTTTCATGCGACAGCGTCCCGCAATCACATCGACCAGATGGTAGACGATACGGTTTTCTAGGCCCAGCACCACATCGAGGTTGCGGAGGCCGATGTCCGCATCGATCATACACACCTTACAGCCACTCTGAGCCAGGACCGAGCCAAGATTTGCGGTAACGGTCGTCTTGCCTACGCCTCCTTTGCCCGAGGTAATGACAATGGCTCGACCATCCATGCGCCTATTCTCCCTTTCCCATGCTATCGCCCTCAGGCCAGCCGGAACGCCCACGACTGACCTTCAGACGTCTTGCCTACGAGCCGCCAAGGAGCCGTCTGGGAAAACTGTCGACCACGATTTGCTCGGCATCGACTCTGGCGATCTCAGGGCCAGAGTCATGCTTCTCTTGCAATTCCGGTGAGCGGCTGATGAAGTGACCGATCCGCAGCTGGGTTGGTCTCAGGCTGAGGGCGGTGATAATCGCCGTACTGTTGTCTGGGACACCAGCATGGGCTACTCCACGTAACACCCCCATGACCACGATGTTGCCTCCGGCGATCAACTCGGCACCCGGATTCACATCACCGAACACCACCAGGTTGTCTTCGGCATAGATACGCTGCCCCGATCGCAAGGGCCCCCTGATGAGCAGAGCATTATTGTGAGGGAGCGCGGTGTCCTCCGGCAGTGATTCGCGTCGTGTCAGTATCGGTTCGGCGGCTGCAGGAGCATAGACGGGGGGCGGCGGCAGAGGAGGGGAAATCGGCAGGGTGCTGTCCCCTACACTGGCGCGGATCTCACCGATGGTGAGACCATGTGTGCCGAGAACCTCTCGAATACGTTTGAGATGGTCGTCGCGAAGTTTCCGCGTACCGACCACCAGGATCACGGCCGCGCCCGTGAAGAATTTGCCCGAGCGCTCGAGGTGTTCTTCGAGCTCGCGCTCGATCTCGCCAAACGGCGTGCGGGGATCAAGGATCACATGAACACCTTGACCCACCCCTTTGAAAGCGACCTTAGCCTGCTGAGTGTTCAGAAACCGACGTCTCTCCTGGGCCATCGCACCGTTTCCATGATCTCAGCGTAAGCAAAGGAGTCACCATCTGTGGCTGCTCATTCTAGCCGTTTGGTGGCAATTGTCAAGCACGCCTAACACTCGATAAAACCAGGAGATGCCCATAAGCACTCAATTGGTAAGGTCAAGCACGCCTCAAATGTCGCCTGACCCCTTCGGAAGATCGCTGAGGATTCTTGGCATCGACCGCATACAGCATCGGGCTCGAGGCGATCTGGGCGTAGACCCATTCTTTTCCTTCCAGTTTTTTGCCAAGCTTCAGGGTTTCTAGCTTTTTCCCCCCTTGTGTCCATAATGTTATGGTCGCCGCTGGCTGTTCCAGACCATGCACATCGGGCGCAACCGCCGTCGCCGGCCATTCGTCCTTAAACTCCAAGTCTTCCAATTTCCATAAGAGGCTTCGGACTTTATGAGGCTCGACCTTGGCCTTGGTGGGCTGCACCTGATTCCAAGTGTCTCCATCCCCCTCCAGCACGATGCTGGCATCCGGCTGGCTAATCTCGATCTTCCGGATGTCTCGGGCTTTGAAGGCCAGCAGTTTGAGGTCACGTAACTCCGGTGCCGTTTTCAGGAGGTCCGCGGCGTCCTTCGCCTCGATCAAATAGACAGCAGGACGCTCCGCCAGCTTGAGGTAGCGACCGCCGTGGTCAGGATCTTCCCGTCCCAACAGGACAGTCACCGGCTCCGATTTGTCTTTGAGCCAGATGTCGACCTGCGCCGTAGGGTGATCCAAGCCATACGGGCTGAGATCGGTAGCGGCCTCACTCGTAAAGGATTTGACCTTGAGCTCTTCAAGGTTACGCAACAGGGTTCGGACTTTGACGGCGTCGGCCTTGGCCTCTAACGGTTGTTTGAGCTGCCAGCGGTCATCGGGAATTTTGCCGCAGTTTTCGACGCAGACCACTTCTAGCTTGCTATCGCCATCGCGGATCTCAACCCTCTCCATGCTATCCCGCTTGACCGCCATAAGGGCGCGGTCGCGCCAGTCGCTCACCGTCTTGGGGAGTTTGTCGAGCAGTTTGGTTTCCACCAGGAAAACGTTGTCCATGGCGCCACGCTTGGCGTTGAGACCGCTTTTTGCGGTATCCTCGTCGCCAAGTAGCAGGCTCTTCTCGGCCCGATCATCGCCGATGAAGAACGTCAAGCGCCAGCGTGGGGGGTTGAGGCCATATTTCGCCAGGTCCTGTGGGGCATCGTCGAGGAATTCCTTCACCTTCGCAGCGTTGACGGTACTGATCAAGTCATTGACTTTGGCCTTATCCGCCTTGGCCTCTAGGGGCGCCACCATCTTCCAGCCCTTATCCCCCTCCGATTCGACCGTAATGACCTGGTCTGCTTGCTGCACTTCGACCCGCTTGACCTGCGTCTGATCCAGAGCCAGAACAGTCTTATCGCGCAGATTGAAAACGGCTTTGTCAAACTTACTGTACAGACTGGTGGGCACCATGAGGATCTTCGACTGCTCACCTTCACGGGCATAATAACCGCCCATCGTAGGGGTACGGGCGCCGATGTTCAGAATAATGGGGGTGCCAACGTCTTTGACGGTAGCTTGCACGACGAGACTGGGTTCCTTCAGGCCGAAATCGCCGACATCGGCCGCCTGCTCGGCGATCACCTTGTCGCGCTTGCCCTCGACCAGACCATCCAAGACCTCATCCACGCTGCGGTCCTCGGCCTTGGCGCGCACGGGCTCGATGAGCATCCAGCCATCCGTGGCGTCCTTGGTGAGCTTGATCACCTCCTGGCCGCGGCTGATCGTCACCGCTTCGATGGCGTCTTTCTTGAGTTGAAAGATTCGTTGCGTTGCCTCTTCCGCCGCTTTACGTTGCTCACCACCCTTGACTTCGTACCAGTAGTAATAGCCACCCAGGAGGGCAGCCACAACGACGAGCCCCAGCGTCGTCTTCCACCTCATCCGCTCTGTCTCCTCCACATGTAGGTCGCCACACCCGACCCCACGACCACCGCTGGCAGCACGATCATCGACAGCCAGAAGATCAGCCGCTCTTGGTTAGCCGTCACCGGGGTGAAGAAGGAGCCGCTTTCCTTGGGCCGGATGGCAATAAGATTTTCCTCCTCCGCCAGCCAACTCACAGTATTGAGGAAAAGGTCACGGTTACCGGAGAGGTTGAGGTAGTTGTTGCTGGCGAAATCCGAATCGCCGAATACCACAATGCCGGCCTTTTTCGGCTCTCGATCCGCTGCGCCGCTACGGCGCGACGTCACCGTCGCCACGGCAGCTATCGGCACTGGTCCCTTCTCATCAACCCCTTCGTTATAGGCCAGGCGACCTTCCCCCTTTGCGATCCCCTGTCGTTCGTCCTGTCCGCGCTCAAGCCAACTATTAGGGCTGGTCTTGGCCAACACTTGAGCGCTCACCCGCTCCGGCATTTTCTCAGTCGTCTTCACCTCCAGCGCCAGGGGAAGGAAACTGGCGACCTCGAAGTTCTTGGTGATGGGGTGTGCTTCGTAGCTGGCAATGACTGGGGTGAGATAGTCCATGCCAAACAAGCGGCTCACAGGATCCACCACCACACCCTCTACGACTTGAATGCCGTAGTTCAGCAAATAAGGTGGCAACCCGGGAGGGCCGTCGGGATCAACCAGAAAGAAGACCTTGCCGCCACGTTCGATGAAGTGTGTAATTTCCGCCAATTCTGGTTCGAGGAGGTCCTTGTGTGGACCGGCGATGATCAGCATTGAGGCATCATCCGGCAGCTTGCCCTCCGTGAGCAGGTTGAGCCCTTTCACCTCGTAATTTTGGCTCTCGATGGCGCGTTTGGCTTCGGAATATCCCTCCCGCTCGGTATTGTTGATCGAGTGCTCACCATGCCCCTCAAGGAAGTACACCACCTTCTTGCCCTCGCGAATGACCTTCAACAGGGCGTTCGTGAGGTTCTCCTCGTCGGCAACCAGCACCTTCTCCTCTTTTGCACCACTCTCCAGCACGATCGTACCATACGACGTGATGCCGTAACGTTTGGCCACACCGGGGTTGCGGTCCGGGTCGATGAACTCGTAGGTAAATTGTTTGCCATAGTAGGCGAATTGATCCAGGAGGTCCTTGGCCGCCTCCCGCCCGGTCTGGGTATCCTGGTAGAACGCGGTCACTTTCACCGGCTGCGGAAGCTGCGCCAGTAGCTGTTGACTTTGCGGCGACAGAGAGTAGCGCTTGTTGGCGGTCAGGTCGAAGCGGTGGCTATGGCGTAGGGAAATCGCCTCTACCACGGCAATAATGCCCAGGACAGCGATGGCAGCGATCAGCAGGTTGGTGCCAAAGCGTACGTGGCGGCCGAAGAGGCGTTGGACCCAAGATCGCCCTTGCTGGCGTGCGTCAGGCATGGTGCTATCCCCTCCAGCGATGCGACTCGAGCGAGCGCAGGGTCAGAAATAGACAGAACACCATAAAGTTGAGGTAAAAAATCACATCCTTGGTATCGATGATTCCCTTGGGAAAACTATCGAAATGCTCCAGGAGTGAAAGATGTGATAGTAGCCATCCGATGCCGCTGCCGGCGAATTGCGATGACCAGCCGATGACCCACATGAACAGCAGCAGACCGAAGCTGATGGCGGCGGCGACGATCTGATTCTCGGTGAGTGAAGAGGCGAGCGCCCCGAGGGCGATAAAGGCAGCCCCGAGCAGGAATAAGCCCAGATACCCAGCGAGAATCGGACCAACCTCCGGCTGAGCGAAGATGATCAGCAAGACCGGATAGAGAGCGGTGAGGCCGAGCATGATGGTATACACCGCCAAGCAGGCCGAAAATTTTGCCAGCACGGCCGCCAGGTCGCGCACCGGATAGGTCAGCAGCAACTCGATGGTCCCCTGCTTTTTCTCCTCCGCAAACAGTCGCATGGTCAGCAAGGGCATCATGAAGAGCAGAATCACTCCGAGGTTGCCGTAGAGTGGACGCAGCACCCCCTCAGTGACATTGAGGTTGCGGGCCATCATCGGATTGCTCATGGCCTGGAACCCGATGAAATTGAAGAACGCAAAGCTGCTATAGAAAAAATAACCCGCGATCGTGAGAAACATCACCATCACGACATAGGCGATGGGAGAGACAAAGTACGCTCGCAGTTCCCTCTTGAAGATCGGCCAGAAACTGCTCATGCAGCGCTCTCCTTCTCCTCGGTGACGAGACGCACAAAGACCTCCTCTAATGTCAAGTCCACCGGCCGCAGCTCGAGCAAACCCCAATTCTGATGCACCATAGCGGCCGCGACCTCCTTGCGGACATCGTAATCTTTCTTGGATTCGATTACACAGGTCACGACCCGGCCTGGACCGCTCCCATCTTCTTTGACCGTTTGGACACCCGGGATCGCCCCAAGTGCCCGTACAACCTCCGTAGCCGGGCCTTCAACGCGAACGAGCAAGCGTGACGAGGTCTGGAGTTTGGTCGTCAGGTTCTCGGGAGTATCAACCGCCACCAGGCGTCCGCGGTTGATGATGATGACGCGCTGACAGGTCATGCTTACCTCGGGCAAGATGTGCGTGCTGAGGATGACGGTTTTTTGCCCGGCAAGCCCTTTGATCAGCTGACGGATATCGATGATCTGACGTGGATCAAGCCCAATCGTCGGCTCGTCGAGGATGAGCACATCCGGATTGCCCAGAAGTGCCTGGGCGAGCGCTACCCGTTGCCGATAGCCCTTGGAGAGCTTGCCGATGTAGCGGTGCTGCACGTCCTTGATGCCGCAGTCATCCATGACCTGGCCGACCTGTCGCAGTCGTTCGCGGCGTGACAGACCTTTCACCTCGGCGGCGAACTTGAGAAAGCTGACCACTGGCATGTCGGTATAGAGTGGTGCATTCTCCGGCACATAGCCGAGACGGCGCCGTACCTGCAGCGACTCATTAAAGACATCGTAGCCTGCGATGCGTGCCGTGCCGCTGGTCGGCGGCATGAAGCAGGTGAGAATGCGCATGGTCGTCGTCTTACCCGCCCCGTTTGGCCCGAGGAACCCGAGAATTTCCCCCCTCTCAACGACGAATGAAATGTCATCGATGGCTTTGATGGGCCCGTAGGTTTTGCTGAGTTGTTCTACCTCGATCATCCCTCCCACCTCCTTGCCTAGATCCTCAATGGGCCTGGATCGCTTGTTATGTTAGTGCATGCCAAGTGAGGAAATCAAGGGGGACTCACGCAGCCTCATCGGGAGATTCTCGCCAGGAAATATCCCTCAGTGCTAAGATCAGCGCTGCTGATTGAAGAGGCGGATTGGCAGATTAGCCCCGTCGAATTGGGCAATATTATAGGTTTACAGAGGTTAGCTCCTCTCTAGTTTTCCCTGGTGGATTCCTGATTAGAGGCAGGCTGTGCCTCTCCCTATACGCGAACCCGACACCTTTGAGTGTATTAGTGTATAGAGGAGGCGGCCGATGAGCAAACAGACTCAGTACACGTACGATGTCTTCATCAGCTACAGCCATGTCCAACGAGAATGGGTGCGGGGACAGCTGTTACCACAGCTCGAAAAAGCGGGACTAAAAGTCATCATTGATTACCGAGACTTTGAAATCGGCGTGCCCAGCCTTGTCAATATGGAACGAGCTGTGGATAATAGCCGGCATACACTCGTGGTGCTCACACCAGCCTGGGTTGCGAGCGAGTGGACTGAATTTGAGAGTCTGCTCGTCGGCACCACCGACCCAGCCGCACGACGACGGCAGGTGATCCTACTGCTTTTAGAGACCTGCAAGTTGCCACCACGTTTCGCCATGCTCACCTTTGCCGACTTCACGCAGCCCTCTGAACATGAAGTGCAGATGGCCAGATTGGTGAAGTCGATATTAACGCAATCCAAAGGTCATGCAGCACCCACCACCATTGAGAGTGACCCGAAACCAATCGATGGCGGAAATGCCCGCAGCACCGCCTCGCTGACCAACACTACCGCTGCTGGTGATGCGGCTATTATCCCACTAGATGGCGTACCGGCTGACTTCGTCCTTGTCACGACGCTCGAGGAGGAGCGCGCGTTGCTGGTGCACCTGGAAGAGCAGGTGGCAGTGCTGGTCAATCACAACGCCCCTGAGGTACAGCTCATGGCAGGTGAGGCCGTAGTACGTCTTCTGCTCCCTGATGTGAAAGCGCTTTCTTCTGAGGTTATTTCGCAGGCGGCCCAGGATCTGCTTGATTCGCTATCAACGCATTTTCCGATCCCAACACCAAGCTCATGGCCCTGCTGGAGGGTATCAGCAGCCGGGAGCGGTGGAGAACTATCCACGATACAGTTGCAACTACGGCGGCAGTGTTGGTCAGCCGCGAGATTTCATTAATGCCGACATTGTTCCAGGCGGTGGCGGAGACGCAGGATTGGGAACACCAGGAGCCAGTGCTCGGTACCGTGGCAAAACTGGCCGAGTTGAGTCCGGCGCACGTAAATACGTACGTTGAAGACAGGCCCGAGCTGGTGGACAAGCTGATCGAGCACTGTTCCAATCTTTACAGCATCAGTAGCCGGTGTTTTGCCTTAACCGCTCTGAGCTACCTACGGCACATCAACCCCGACGGCGTTCCGGGACCAGGCGGGTGCGGTCGCGCGTCAGCTCCCGCCAGGCGCGCGGCTCAAGCGCGGGGATGACGCTCGCCTGCCGCAAGCCAGGGCGCCTGAGCTTCGCCCACCACCGCGCGTCGGCCTTCTCCGTCGTGCGCCCCGGCACCTGCTTCACGGGGGCGGCGTTGACCAGGAATCCCGTCACAGCGCCCTCCAAGATGTGATCGAGCGGTTTCCACTACGCCCCGGTGCTTTCCATCGCCCCATGCGTGACGCCCGCCGCGGCCAACCAGTCGGACGAAGCCAGCCGGTCGGCAGTCCTCGTCCCACAGGCCTTGCGCTCCATGAGCCCGTCCCCCTGCTGGCCGGTGGGATCAGGCGTCACCCGACAGGCCAGCACCGTCTTCGGCTGCACATCCACGCCCGCACAGGGGGTGCAGCTCACGTCCCGGGCCTACCTCCCGTGGCAGAGGGGCTGGCAGGATACCCCCTGGTCGAGACTCGACCGTGCGTGCTCTCCTCCCGGTCGGCAGGTGGCCACAATCCTTGGTGCCGACAGGGCTCCGGGTCCAACGGCTCCTCAGGCTCACGGCACCAGCGTTTGAATGACCTCGTCGCCAGCCCAGATCGAGCGCTTCTACCGCCCCTACTCGAGGCTGGCGAGCCCCACACCATTGTCATCCCGCTTGGTGCCCGAGCGCGGGCATGACAACTGCTCAGAAGCTTAATTAGTTTGTATCATCAGGCATACCGCCCAGTGGTATGGAGTTCTCACCAGGACGTTATTCGGGCGCCGACAACGGGTGGGCCGGGGTGTTTTTAAACATTCCGCTGATGGAGTTCCTGGAATCGATCAGGAAGTACCCGAACATCCCGACCATCCCTGCCGGGTCGTCCATGGGCTCGGATCTGCCGGTGTTCGTCCCGCCCAACCTCGCGCCCAAAGGAGGTGCGGCTGAAATGCATGCCAAGGCAAGCTTTAAGGACGAGTAACGTGATCGCCGCGCACATCGAACTGATCCTCGTGGTCACCGGCGCTGCCACGGCCATCGCGGTCGACCAGTGCATCGCGCCAGTGCAGTTTCTCCGTCTGACTTACGGTGAAGCGCCCGTCGATCTGGTCAGTGTGGCGCTCGCCAGCCAAGAGGGTTTTGCCTATTGGGCGGCCCAGGCAACTATGTTGTACGGCTGGACACTGATGGCCCAGGGACAGCATGCCGACGGCATCGCGCAGATTCTCCAGGGTCTGAGCGCTCGCCATGCCACGGGCGCCAGTCTGTATCGGGCGAGTCACTTGCCTCTATTGGCTGAGGCCTATGGAGAAGCAGGACAGATCGAAGAGGGGCTGCGCACGGTGGCCGAGGCACTACTCAGCACCGACACGACTGGGGAACGGCTCTATGAAGCGGAGTTGCATCGGATCGAAGGGGAGTTGGTGCTCCAGCAGGCGCCTACGGACACGTCCCGGGCGGAACGCTGCTTCCAGCGAGCTCTGGCTATCGCCCGCTGCCAGCAGGCCAAATCCTGGGAACTACGAGCGGCCATGAGCTTGAGTCGGCTGTGGGGGCGGTCAGGAGAATACGCAAAAGCCCACCAGCTGCCGGCAGGATGCTATGACTGGTACACCGACGGCTTTGACACCACTGACCTGCGGGCGGCCCAAGGGCTGCTGGCAGCCCTGGCGTGAGGTGGGTCCTTACCACGTGAAGAGCGTGCGCACAAGGGACGAGCATCCACAGGGTGAGGAGCCCTCCCACGATGAGGCCAAACACGCCCGACAGACCGTAGAAATTGCTTACGCAAAACGCCAGCGCAGAGGCCAGCGCCTGCTGAGAGGCTCGCTTCAGAGTCAAACCCCACTCACTCCGAGGGCTCATACCTTGCTCGAATACCAAGATGGGACTCAAAAAGATGGGGGCCCGGTTTGCTTTGCATCCTCGATGAGAGGACAGGACCGTTTTGCAGATTAAGTTGTGCAAATCCGTTTCTTGGCGAGGCTCCCCAAGGTGGACCTCTAATTCACTCTTCGCTATTCGCGCTGAGAGATCGCCTGATATTCGTAGAACGTGTATTGGCAGCCGTCCCCTGTCCGCGTGCGCTGATCGAGCCGCTCGGTAATCGTCAACGGGTGAACTGCCTGCAAGTTTACGTTCAGTACTACCAGGTAGTCGCCCGGCTGCAGTCGACACCTAGAGGGGCTATCGATCGTCGCCATATAGCGGGCGCGGTAGAGCATACTGCCAATCTCGATGATGACATGCGACGCCTCGACCTGGCGGATGAACAAGAGACGATTTTTCCCGATCAGCGGTCGATCACCGTGCATGCAGACTCCTCCCCGACAGAGGTGGACCTCCTAGACCAGGTGGACCTGAGTCTTCCCATTCAACGCTGCTGCCTACATGGACCTGAGGTCGACCTGGTGGCCCTTCCTATTTCCGCCTGTCATTCCCGAAATTCGGTGAGGCCGATAAGTCAGCATCCTCATGTTGGTTTTGTGGCGCGATAGGTTTAGAGGGTCTATCAGTTTATAAGGACTCGCTGTGAGGGGAACATGGTGTGGCGTTTACGCCTGAGACGAGCATCTTCCCCGAATGGATTCGGCCGTTTACCCCCACCTAGATCACGTATCCACTGTCGACAGCGTGGTAGACGTTGCGTGGATGTGCTTGATGCTGAATGGCTTCCGCCGTTGGGCGGTCGTCCTGTTGGTGTCATTCCTGGCCGTGTCCCGTGCGCTCGGCCATTCGTCCGACTCGCCCGCAAGCAAGACAGTTGGCTATTATAGCATGGGTGTGCGCTCGCCACAGTTGCCCATAGAATGGGCATCCTTCATAGTGGTATCCACGACGCCGCACTCGAAAACTCCCAGATCCAGGGTCCCCTGGAAAATGTGGGGACGGCCCTCCTGGTCCATCTGCGGTAGGCCAGGGGCGCTATTGTCGCCCTGGTTAAGCATCGGAGACCCCGCCTGCAGCTTGGCAGGAAGGTGTGAAGCTCGATAGGTGCAACCTGATGAGAGCTGTTGTAACCTTCAGGGCCACATGAGCACGAGCAGGATTCCGCTCATGAGCCCTATGCCATACAACCAGATGACTTTGGCCAGCAGTTCTTTATGGCCGATGGCGGCAATGGTGGCGGCTTTGAAGAAGAGATTCGCCATCAACGCAGTGACGATGATCCGCCATCCCTGTTCCGGGTCGAGCCGCTCCGTTCCTACCAGTTGCGACGTCGAGAGGGTCATGGCGTCGACGTTCGTGAGTCCCGACAACGCTGCCACGACATACAGTCCTCTGTCGCCGAAGTGCGTTTTGGCCGCCGCGACCGCCAACAGCACAACAGCGTACAGGAGCCCAAACAGCAGCGCGGCCCTTAACTCCGAGGGATTCTCCTGGACTGGCATGGAGTTTTGTACATCGCGACCGGTGAACCAGACAATCCCGGACATCGCAATGAACACACAGAGCAGCACCGCGAACGGCGGCCACACCATGGCCAGAAAGGATGCTTGGACGACGGCGATTTCTAGCATCACGCGCGCGAACATCACGGTCGACGCGATCATGATCACGATTGAAGCCAATCGGCTGCTCGCCGGATCGCGAGCGGTGCGGCGCGCATAACTCACGGTCGTGGCCGTACTCGAAATGACCCCTCCGAGGATGCCACCAAGTAACAACCCGGCATGTTCGCCGAAGAATTTATACGCGATGTACCCTGCCAGGCTCAGCCCGACGATGAGCACGACCATCAACCAGATCTCGCGAGGATTGAGCACAGCGTACGGGCCATATGCCTGGTTCGGGAGCACGGGGAGGATGACCAGCGAGATCAAGACGAACTGCATGACGGCTCGTAGGTCTTCGTCGCCGAGCTTGCGCGCGATGCCGTGGAGCTCGCCCTTGTATTGCAGGAGCACCGCCGCGCCCGCGCCAATCGCAATGGCGATCGCCTCAGGGCCGACGACGACATAGGCCCCAACCCCATACATGAGGAGCATGGCGATTTCGGTGGTCAGCCCCGGCGCGGCTGGGCCGACCCGGAACTTGGCGATATTTCCCACGACGATCAGCCCGGAGACGGCGATGAAACCCGCGGCCATGACCCAGCCGCCGAACGATTGGGCCAACATGGCGCACACGACTCCCAGGATGGTAATGAGAGGGAAGGTACGGATGCCGGCCAGTTGAGAGGCCGCGTGCTCGCGTTGCAGACCGACCAAAAGCCCCAGCCCCAGGGCAATCGCCAGATGTGTGAAAAGAATCGACAGCTCCATGCGGTCAGCTCCCGCTCGCAGGCGAGCTCCAGACGGCTAGGCGACAGAGTCGCGCCTGTGACGTGAAGAGCCGGAGCCACACCCTCTATGCCTGTGCTATCCATGCCGCCAACGGTTGGTCTGCCACCGTTGGCTCGGAGTGGCCGCGATGACATGAGTCATCCGGGACGCTTAGCGGTCGCTGTGCCCCAGATGCTTCTCGGGTGCAATGCGGTCTCGCACCAGTTGCTTCAGCTCCTTTGATTCTGGGAATCGCCCCTGCTGCCGCCGGGAAAAGATCGTTTCTCCCAGCAGCCGTACCTCAAAGATGCCGTTGGTCCCCGGCACGAGTGCCACTTCGCCCAACTCCTGGTCGAATGTGGTCAATAATTCCTGTGCCAGCCATGACGCCCGCAAGAGCCAGCGGCATTGGCGGCAATATTCGATCTCCAGGCGTGGTGTCATGCTCCATCCCTCCCGATGCTGATCCCCGTCTTCAACCATACCTCGTCCTCGCAAGGTCGGCTTGCATTGTATCAGATTCCTGCGTCGCTTCATGCCTGCGTTCCTGTCGTGGTTGTGGGGGGAAGAGATGCTTGCGGCCGCTCGTGATTGGTGTTTTCTCTTGACACCTTGGTGAGACTACAGTAGTGACGTGGCATGGGCACAACCTTTCGCGTGAGCAGGACGATATGACCGACACTTCACTGGCATAGAAGGAGACAGACGATGGCGACCCATCAGACCTTGAGCGGCACCTCGGACGAAGACTTCTTGCAACGTCTGGTCTCAAACTATCATGAGCGCTTTGGAGCGGATTTCTGGGCCACATTTACCGCCCAGGTCGCCCCAAAGCTCCCGCCACAACCGGTGATCGTCGACCTGGGTTGTGGCCCCGGCCTGTTCTTGCGCGATCTTGGGGAGCGCTATCCGGACGCCACGCTCTTCGGCTACGATGTGACCCCAGCCATGATCACCCACGGCCGGCAATTGCCGACGACCGGTGCCCACCCGACGCTGGCGGTTCACGATGTCGCCACCCAGCCCCTGCCACATGCCGCTGGCACGGTGCACTTGGTGACCATGACGTCTGTCCTGCATGTCCTCGACGAACCATTGCCGGTACTCGGCGAGATCCGGCGGGTTCTGGCACCCAATGGGCTCTTTCTGCTGCATGATTGGATTCGCATGCCGCTGCAGACCTATCTCACCTCGCGCCAGGAACGCCAGGAAGAAACGCCGGAGGTTAGCCGTCAGCGGGGTTTCCGTCTCTTTCCAGCGCACTGCAAGTACACCACCGAGGACTGGCAGTGGCTGCTGGGTGAAGCCGGCTTTGCGATCCGCCATCAGACGCAATTACGCCCCACGCATCAGTGTTTCGTCACCACTCCGGTCAGCAAGGCATCGGTGCGCTAGGGATGAGTCCATGCCGACGGAGATGGTGTCAGGTCGAATCGCCCTCCGAGAGTTCCTGCCGCTGGTGGTGTATATTATTCATGTTCGATGCGGCAGCGTCTTGACCGATACGGGGGGCGTGGATGCATATTCATCTGAGCTTGCGTGATAAGCTGATTGCGGTGAGCATCGTCAGCGTGATCATTGCTCTGGTGCTGTCGACCCTCATCGATTCCGAGATGGCACGGCGGGCGTTCACGCAGCGCTTCAGGGATGAAGCGATGCGAGTCGCCAAGGAGATTTCGGCTGGTTTCGGCGGCTCGACGGAGCTCGACGATTGGGAGACGCTGGTGCATAAGATCCACGAGATCAAAGAAGCACGCGCCGATATCCGTCAAATCAACGTGTTCGCCCTCAATCCAGAAAATGGCTGGTCGATAGCGGCCTCGGATGAGGATCCGCCGACCGCAAACCTCAGCAATCAGGAGTTGACCAGCCTGATGCGAGGCCGCACCCTCGCTGATGAAGAACAAGGGTGGGATGCCCATTACTGGAGAGTGGTCACGCCCATCAAGGTCGACAAGTACATCATCGGTGCCCTCCAGGTCTTGATTTCCTGGGAAGCTGCCCAGCAGGATGAGGCCAAGGAACGCCGTAAGATGCTGCTCACCCTGGCGGCGACGGTGATACTGGTCAGCGTCGCCCTGACCATCTTTGTGCAACGTGCGGTGTATCGTCCGATCAAGGCCCTGGTTGGCGCGATGCAACGGGCGCAGGCGGGGTCGCTCGATGTCGAGGTAGTGCCGCATGGTCGCGACGAGCTGTCGCAGTTGGCCATGCATTTCAACCGTATGCTGTGGCGGATTCGGCAGGACACGGACGAGAAAGAGAAGCTGCTGTTGCAGATCCAACAGTTCAATGAAGAATTGCAGGGAAAAATTCAGCAGGCAACCCGCATTCTCGAACAGCGCAATCACGAATTGCAGCACGTCAACGAGGCTTTGTTCCAGAGCCAGCGGCAACTCGCCCAATGGGAACGCATGGCCGGTATGGTCTATCAAAGCGCAACCATCGCCCACGAGATCGGCACGCCACTGCATTCCATCACAGGTTACATCCATCTGCTGCTTACCGACAGCCATGTCCCCGACGACGCCAAACGCCGCCTGAAGGTCATCGAGTCGCAGATGGATCGGATTTCCGAGACGCTACGCACCATGCTCGCGTCTACGAAGCAACCACCGCCACAGGTCGCACCACTCGATCTCAATGCCCTGCTGCGTGACTTGATCCATCTGACGTCGCCGGGGATGTCACGCAGCAGCGTCAAGCTCAGCATTGAGCTGCAGGACGACTTGCCGCTGGTGCTGGCAGATTGCAACCAACTACAACAGGTATTCCTGAATTTGATCGCGAATGCCGTCGATGCTATGCCTGCTGGCGGTGAACTGCACGTCAAGACGGCGGTCGAAGAAGCAGGCGACAGCGGACGGGATCGGCCTGGTGCACCCCGTAGGCGATGCGTGGCGGCCTCCATCCATGACACCGGCCAGGGGATTGCCGAGGAATTTCTGAGTCGAATCTTTGACCCGTTTTTTACCACGAAGGCGGATGGGCAGGGGACCGGCATCGGGCTCGCCGTCTGCGCCCAGATCATCCATGCGCATGGCGGCAACATCACGGTGCAGAGTCAACCTGGAGAGGGCAGCACATTCACCGTTCGCCTACCCCCTCAGGAGGAAGGATGAAAGCCATATGGCGGGGCCGATACATATCTTAGCAGTCGATGATGATAGTGTGGCCTGTGAGTTGCTCCGCGAAGTCTTAGAGCAGGAGGGCTATCAGGTAAGCACCGCCACCACGGGCCAGGTGGCCATCGACATGGCTCACGAAGTGCCGTTCGACCTGGCCATCATCGACATTCGGATGCCAGACATCAGCGGCCTCGAGGTGCTCAAAGCCCTGAAGCGTGCCAACGCCCAGATACCCGTGCTGATGACCACCGCCTATAGCTCGATGAATACGGCGATCGAGGCCATCCGTGAGGGCGCATACGATTATCTCAGTAAGCCCTGCAAGATGGAGGAATTGACGCTCACAGTCGAACGGGCGCTAGAGCAATCGAAGCTGCTACGTGAAAATCTCTATTTTCGGCAGGAACTACGCGAGAAATACAAGTTCGAGAACATCGTCGGTACTACCCCAGCCATGTTAGCGGTCTATAAAACCGTGGCGCGCCTGGTCGACAGCAAAGCGACAGTGCTCATTCAAGGAGAGAGCGGCAGTGGTAAGGAGCTCATTGCGCGCGCCATCCATTTCAATGGGCCGCGGGCAGAGCGCCCCTTTGTCGCCGTCGAATGCGCCTCCCTGGCCGAATCGTTGCTCGAGAGCGAGCTGTTTGGCCATGTCCGGGGGGCATTCACGGGAGCGGTGGACACCAAGAAAGGACTCTTCGAAATCGCCGATGGTGGGACGATCTTCCTTGATGAGATCGCCGAAATCAGTCTGGGGCTGCAGGCCAAGCTGCTGCGTGTGCTGCAGGAACAGGAGATCCGTCGGGTTGGGGGAACCCAACCGATTCAGCTCGATGTGCGGATCATTGCTGCCACCAATAAAGATGTGGAGGCGCTGGTCAAAGCCGAACGTTTTCGTGAGGATTTGTTCTATCGCCTCAATGTGGTTACGCTCCATCTCCCACCCCTGCGCGCACGTCAGGAAGACATCCCCTTACTAGCCAATCATTTCCTGCGCAAGTACAGTGAGGCGAATCACAAGCTCATCAGTCACATTACACCTGAAGCAATGGCATTGCTGTGCACCTATTCTTGGCCCGGTAACGTGCGCGAGCTCGAACATACGATCGAACGCGCCGTGACGCTGACGATGAATAGCGCCTTACTGCCGGGAGACCTGCCCCCAAGGTTGCAACAGGAGACGCCTATGCCGCGTCTAGATGCCCCGTCAGCACTGCTCACCCTCGCAGAGCTGGAGAAGCAGCATATCCGGGCAGTCCTGCGCGCCACTGAGGGGAACAAAAAACGCGCCGCCCAGATCCTCGGGATCAATCGACGCAGTTTATATCGTATGGCAAAGCGCTACGGGCTCGACGTCGACCATGCGCACGCCGACGACGCCGACTAAGAAGTGAGACTTTTTGCCACACATGGCTCCAGGTGTCACACTGCAGGTATCTCTCAGATCCTGCACACTCTCTTGATGGCAGCTGACCAGTGGTGTGTCAGGCTGACCCGCGCCTGCGCTGATGGTCGCTGACCTCTCCTCTCGGCCTTCCGTAATGCCTCCCGATAGTTACCTCCCAAGACCGGCCTGCCACGAACATCGGTATGACTTTTGCTCGATCACCTATATGGCATGTAGACTGACTTCTGTCGGCAACCCAGAGGGGGGCACATCGGTGAGAGGGTTGGTGTACCACGGATGCTCATGGCTGCGGATAATGATCGCTCACATGTGGCCGACCAACACCTGGCGCTATCGCGGGGATAAACGTGATCTGCGCCTTGACCTCCTGCGGGGTTTCGCCGTCATTGCCATGGTTGCCGATCACATTGGGGGGGAGCGCTCATGGCTGTACGCGATCACTGGGGGCGACGAGTTTTTCGTTTCCGCAGCCGAAGTGTTCGTCTTTATTTCCGGCCTCCTGATGGGCATCATTTATGTGGGAGTCGTGGCTCGCCAGGGCCTTGGCGCTGCACTGATGAAGAGCCTTCAGCGCGCCTGGACCTTATATCTCATGACCATCAGCTTGACCCTGACGTTCATGCTCCTGTCAACGCAGGTCAATTTGGGGTGGGGCCAGGGGACGACCGACGCCAGCTGGTCTGACCTCATCATCAGCGTCTTGACGCTACATCGTACATTCTACCTGACAGATGTTCTTCTGCTCTACACGCTTCTCGTGCTCGCTGCGGGGCCGGTGCTCGTGCTCCTGGTGCACGCCAGGACCACCTACGTTCTGGCTGGCTCGTGGGGTCTGTGGCTTCTCTGGCAGCTGGCACCCCAGCATGCGCAATTTCCCTGGGCGATCGCCGATAACAGCGTGTTCAATTTTCCCGCCTGGCAGGCCTTGTTTGTGACCGCCATGGCAACGGGCTACCATCGCCAGCGTCTTGAGCAGCATTTGGCAGCAGTCTCGGAGCGCCTGCTGTTGGGAATCTCCGGGGCATTTGTCGCCATCGTCATCGCCGTCCATGTCGGCCTGCTGCTGCCCTCATTAGGCTCGCATAAGATCATCTTCGACTACCTCTTTAGCAAGCTCGATCTCCGTATTGGTCGGCTGCTTGTGTTTGCCGTCTTCTTCACCTTCGCGTTCGCACTGGTCACCGTTGCATGGGGGCCTATCCGTCGCGCGCTTGGCTGGCTTCTCCTACCTCTTGGACAGGATGCGCTGAGCGCCTATATCCTGCATCTCTTCGTGGTAGCCCTGGCAATGAAAGTCAGGCCTCTCGTATTCGAAACCATGCTCGCTACACCTCTAGAGAATACTCTGTTTCAATCGATGGGCGTCATCTTTATCTGGGCGGCCATCAGTCTGCGAGGGGTGGTACTGAAGCCGCTTCGCATCGGGCTAGCCAGGGGCACTGCGCGGCTAGCGGCGGGGCGGGCATATTTATACCTCTTCGGTCAGGCCAGCAGAGATCTGTAAACAGTCGAGCAACCTCCAGGCATGTCGTATTAGCCGGTCGATTTCCCACACCACCTGCCCATGTTGGGCGCTCCTTCGAACAACTCGCCGCGCGGGCCATAGAGCGCCCAGCCCACATGTCCCCGAGGCTATGCGGCTCTGCCAGCTATGGCTTACACGTGCGCTTTCTTGACAGGTCCCAGCGGTCGCATTATTTTGTGCCTATGTCTGAGAGAATGAGATATTCAATTTAAAAAGGTTAAATTCGATATAAAAAAGTAACCATCATCAGGGCCGAGGAGCTGGCTCCTGCTGGGATAGAGAGAGTCTTCTCCAAGTGCTCAGCTTTTGCCGGCCAGCTGTTTATTCACCCAAGGCATACAGGAGTGGAGCCCAACAATGCTTGCCAAAGTATTCTCCAGTGCGGTATTGGGGATCGATGCCTACATTGTTGAAGTTGAAGTGGATCTCGCTTCTGGGTTGCCCTACTTCGCTGTCGTCGGCCTCCCCGATGCATCGGTCAAAGAGAGCCGCGAGCGGGTCAAGGCGGCCGTGCAAAACTCTGGCCTGGACTTTCCAATCCGCCGCATCACGGTCAACCTGGCCCCTGCCGACATCCGTAAGGAAGGTTCGGCCTATGACCTACCGATCGCTATCGGACTGCTGTGTGCTACGGGTGTGATCCCCACCGCCACGCTGTTACACTCCCTCCTCCTGGGTGAACTCTCTCTCGACGGCCGTGTGAAACCCATTCGGGGTGCCTTGTCTATCTCCCTGGCTGCCGAACGCGCCGGGATGACGCGTCTCATCCTGCCACGCGAGAATGCCAGCGAGGCAGCGGTAATCCAGGGGATCTCCGTGTACCCGGTCGATACTCTCCCGCAGGTTGTAGAATTCCTGACGGGTCGGATACAGCTCGATCCTTTACAGGTCGACCTACAAGCCGCTTTTGCCCCGTTACAGCCGGCACCGATCGACTTTGCCGAGGTCAAAGGTCAAGCCTTGGTCAAACGAGCTTTAGAGGTGGCTGCGGTGGGCGGCCACAACCTCCTCCTCCTGGGACCTCCAGGGGCGGGTAAATCGATGCTGGCACGACGGCTCACCACCATCTTGCCGGCGATGACCCTGGCCGAGGCCATCGAGACGACGCGCATCCACAGCGTCGCCGGCCTCACCGGAGACCGTACGGCGTTGGTCACCACCCGCCCGTTTCGTGCGCCGCATCATACCATCTCGGACGTGGGGCTGATCGGGGGCGGCCACGTGCCGATGCCGGGTGAGGTGTCGCTGGCCCATAACGGCGTGCTGTTTCTGGATGAACTCCCCGAGTTCCGCCGCCATGTCCTGGAGGTGTTGCGGCAACCGCTGGAAGATGGAGTGGTCACGATCGCGCGAGCTGCGATGTCAGTGACGTTTCCAGCCCGACTGATGTTGGTAGGAGCAATGAACCCCTGCCCCTGCGGCCAGCGTGGCCACCCCGAGAAAACCTGCACCTGTTCGCCCCTGGATGTGAAGAAATACCTGAGTCGCATCTCGGGTCCGCTGCTCGATCGCATCGATCTCCACGTTGAGGTCCCCCCGGTGCAGTACCGTGACCTGGCCTCGGCATCCACAGAGGAATCTTCGGCTGTCATTCGCGCCCGCGGCCATGCGGCCCGCACCCTGCAACAGCAGCGTTATGCCGCAGATGGGTTGTTCTGCAATGCACACATGCTGCCCAGGCATTTGCGGGTCTACTGTCGGTTGGATGCCGGCGGTCGCCACCTTCTTGAGGCAGCCATGGGCCGGCTGGGCCTGAGTGCCAGGGGGTACGATCGCGTCCTCAAAGTGGCGCGCACCATTGCCGACCTGGCAGGTGTGGAGTCTATTGGCGCCGAGCATGTCGCCGAAGCTATCCAATACCGCAGTCTGGATCGTGATCACTGGTCGTGAGGCAGGGGGAACTGTCGCTTGTAGGGTAGCGCCTGGACGTTGACAGCCCCACAGACCTATGATAGCCTTTCGTCTGTTAGGGGCTAATCGCTTATGGTTCCCTGGTGTGGAAGAGCCTCCGGCAGATAGCGCCGGAATGTCACTTCGTTCACCGAATTCCCGGCCTGAGGTGGGCATCATGTTCGGCATCGGTATGCAAGAACTGTTAATTATTTTGGTTATTGCCCTGATTGTTGTCGGGCCACGGAAGCTTCCTGAGTTGGCGAAGACCCTCGGGCGTGGGTTCGCAGAGTTCAAAAAGACCGCCGAAGATTTCCAGAGTACAATGATGGCCGACGTGAGTACCGAGACGAGCTATCGTACCCCAACTATCCCGCCACGCGTGAAAGGTCGGGCACCGGGGATCGAACGAGGCGAGGAGGGGATGCGGCTTGATAGCGAAGATCTGGAGAAAGGCGATCGGGTCCGATGATAAACTGCCGTTTACCGATCACCTGGATGAACTGCGCCATCGCCTTATCATCAGTCTCGTAGGGGTAGGCCTTGGCTTTGCCGTGTCCTACGGCTTTTCGCAGCAACTTTTGCTACTCCTACAACGACCGATGCCCACGCGGTTGGTCTTTATCGCTCCCACCGAGGCCTTCCTCGTCAACCTGAAAGTGGCATTCTATGCTGGCCTGTTCCTCAGCGTTCCACTGCTCCTGTTCCAGCTCTGGAAGTTCGTCGCGCCTGGACTGTACGAGCATGAGCGCCGATATTCATTCCCCTTTCTGATCATCTCCACGATCCTGTTTCTCCTCGGTGCCGTCTTTGCCTATGTGGTAATTTTGCCGATTGCTTTGCATTTCCTGATCTCGCAAGGTGGGGAGTTATGGAAGCCGAACATCACCCTATCGAACTATCTTTCCTTCTGTATGCGCCTCATCCTGGCTGCTGGGCTAGTGTTCGAATTTCCGGTGTTGATGTATTTCCTTGCCAAGGTCGGGGTGGTGACGCCGGAATTCCTCGTTAAGAATCGTAAGTATGCCGTGCTCGCTGCCTTCGTTATCTCCGCCATCCTCACCCCACCCGATGTCTTCAGTCAGGCGTTGCTGGCGGTGCCTCTGTTTCTGCTCTTTGAGGTGAGTATCTTCGTGGCCAAGCGGGTAGCTTCGGGCCGAGAGACAGGCGATGGAGCGGACCGGGAGTAATGCAAGAATCGAAGCTGGTGCGGGCGAAGCTGATCATCTCCGGGCGAGTTCAGGGTGTGTATTTTCGCGCCTCAGCGCGTGAGGTCGCTCATACACAGCAATTATTGGGCTGGGTGCGGAACCGCTCCGATGGCGATGTGGAGACCGTGGTAGAAGGGGAAGAGGAGGCTGTACAGAGGTTCATCACCTGGTGCCATGACGGCCCTGCTGGTGCGCATGTGGCCGCGGTCCAGATTGCGATGCAGCCGTACACCGGCGAGTTTCATGACTTTCGTATCATGGGATAAGATGGTTTCGGCATTCATCTGTTTGACCGCACATACCTCCGTCATGCCCCTTTCCCTCTGGGAGAGGGAAAGATATTCAGCTATGCATGGGTCTCAAAGGGATCGCGCATGAGGATGCTGTGCTCGCGCCCGGAGCCGGTGGAGACGATGGAGACCGGCAGCTCTAGGCGTTGCGTCAGCTCCTCGATGTAGGCACGGGCGCGATCCGGGAGCTGTTCGTAGGTGGTTACCCCGACGGTGCTTTCCTGCCATCCGCCCATATCGATAAAATGCGGCCGACAATTCAATAAGACCTCCAGCTCATCCGGCACATGTTCGAAGAACTTGCCCTTATATTCATAGGCGACGCAGACTTTGATGTGGTCATAACCGTCCAGCACGTCAAGCTTCGTGAGGCTGAGGCTGGTGAAAGCCATTGAGCCAGGCCGCTTGCCGTACCATCACCGCGTCGAACCAGCCGCAGCGGCGGGCACGCCCCGTCGTGGCTCCATACTCGGCACCAACAGTGCGCATACGGTCACCCACCTGGTCGTCGAGCTCGGTGGGAAAGGGCCCCATGCCAACCCTCGTGGTGTAGGCTTTCGCCACCCCAAGGACGTGATCGATGCGCGACGGCGGTACACCGAGGCCCGTGCAAATGGCACCGACCGTAGTATTCGATGAGGTCACGAAGGGGTAGGTGCCGTGGTCGATGTCCAGCATGGTACCCTGGGCTCCTTCGAAGAGGATGTTATCCCCCTGCAGCAGGGCGTCGCGCAGCACGTGCTCGGTATCTGCCAGATAGCCACCCAGCTTCTCCCGCCATTCAAGGCACCACGGCAGCAGCACATCGAGGTCAAAACCGGCATGGCCGTACACCGTTTCGATGATGGGATTTTTCTCAGCCAGATTGGCCTGTAGGCGATCATGCAGCAACGCTTCGTCGAAGAGATCCACAAAGCGAATCCCCATCCGTGCGGCTTTGTCAGTATAGGCGGGCCCGATGCCACGCCCCGTCGTGCCGATACGGCGGTCGCCACGAAACGCCTCACGCGCCTGATCGATGGCGCTGTGATAGGGGAGAATCAGATGAGCTTTGCGGCTGATCAGCAGCTGGTCCTTGACCTCGATACCCTGGTGGCGTAGGGTCTCGATCTCCTCGTACAAGGCAATAGGATCGATCACCATGCCATTGCCGATCACCGCTTTTTTCCCAGGATGAAGCACTCCGGTTGGCAGGGAATGGAGCACATACTGTTGGCCTTGGACTACCACCGTATGGCCAGCGTTTGGCCCTCCCTGGAAGCGGGCCACCACATCGGCCTTGAGCGTGAGCAAATCGACGATCTTCCCCTTGCCTTCATCTCCCCACTGTGCCCCAACCACCGCAACCGACGGCATACCGATTCTCCTACGAGGCTGGATGGTCGTCCAGCGACACGATGACCTGGATCAGTTCACTCACCGACACCACGCGCTCCCAGCCGGCTTGAAGGTCTTTCAGCAAGGCCTCGTGCGACCCCAGACCGTTGGTCCCCAGAATGATCCCACGGGCAATCCCCATGCGCTGCGCATAGGCCAACGATCCTACCAGATCGCGGCGGATGATATCACGTGCAACGCGATATCCATGCTGTCGCAGCTCCTTGGCGATGCGTAGGGCTTCCCGTTTATCCGGCTTGAAGTCGATGATCAGAAAGTCGACATGCACGGGCGAACGCAATGCGCCCTGGCGCTCCAGCGCCATCTGCAGCTTCTCGATGTCAATGGCGAACCCCGTCGAGGGGCACTCCTCGCCGAAACGGCCGATCAGATGATCGTAGCGGCCACCGCCGCAAATCTCGTAGCCCAGATTGGCCGTAAATCCTTCGAAGACGATGCCGGTGTAATAATCGAAACCGCGGATCTCGCTCAAATCGAGCAGGACAAACGACTCGAGGCCATACACCTTGAGCATGTCATAGACCAGCTGCAAGTTGGTTAACGCCTGCTCCGAGCGCTGATTATTCACCAGTCGGCTGGCCGCGGTGAAGACCTCCTCGCCGCCGAAGAGATGTGGTAAGGCCAGGAGCATGTCGCGCGCACTTGGCTCGAGCCGACATTCGTCCATCAAGAGGTCGAGCGCTGAGCTGTCCTTGCGATGTAATGCGACCTGCACCTGCCGTTCCGCCTCGTTGGGTAACTGCAATTGTTCGAGCAGGCCGCGCAGGAACTCGACCTGGCTGACGGCAATCTTGAAATCCGCCAGTCCGACCTCCATCAGGCATTCGACCGCGATGGCGATCATTTCGACGTCTGCTTCCGGCAATTCGAGACCCATGAGCTCGACACCGGCTTGATACACCTCGCGATGGCGCCCGACCTGCGGCTCAACGTAGCGGAAGACATTGCTGTTGTAGCAAAATCGTAGTGGTTTGGGGTATTCCTTCAGGATGGTCGCCGCGACTCGGGCGATCTGCGGAGTAATATCCGACCGTAACACGAGCAGGCGACCTGTGGCTTGCTCAGTCAGTTTGAAGGTGCGGTCCCGAAGCTCCTCGCCGACACCCAGCGCCAACACGTCATAATATTCGAAGCTTGGTGTAACGATCTCCTGGAACCCCCAGCGCTGGAAGACAGAGAGGAGCTTGGTCTCAATCTCCCGCTTGAGGGCGGCCTGGGGTGGGAGATACACCCTGACACCCTTGGGAATCTCGGTCTTAGAAGCGAGCATACAGCCTACGATCCCTGTTAGACGACAGGATTAAAAGGTTAACTTACCACTTACCGCACAAGACCGTCTGATGGAGCCAACTATGCTATTATAACGCTGGACTTGAAGCGGTTCAAAGCTTTTTGGCAAGGGTTCATCCTTGACAGCCCTGGCAACACGTGGTAGCTGTAGCAGAGGGATGAAGCTCTAGTCTGACAGTGGCGACCATGAGCGCAAAGGTAGGGACCCAATGCAGGACGCACCACGGATTCTGGTCGTGGATGATGAACCTGGGGCACGAGCAGCACTGGTGGAAATCCTCGATGCCAAATACCAGGTGATGACGGCCGAAAGCGGCGCCACCGCCTTACATGTGCTCAGCACCTCCCCAGCCGACCTGGTGCTGCTCGACCTGAAAATGCCCGGCATGAACGGTATCGATGTGTTGAGAGCGATCAAGGAGACCGACACCACCGTCGAGGCCATCATGATCACCGCCCACCCCTCTCTCGAGAGCATCCGAGGAGCCATGGCCTACGGCGCGTCGGGTTATCTCACCAAACCCTTTCATCAACACGAGCTCGAAGAGGCGGTCAGCAAAGCGTTAGCCCGGCGCGCAGGTCGGACCGGGCGGCAGCAAGAGGTGCGCACCCTGCTGGCACAGCTGCATACGCTCACGCAGTCCACTACCGTCGATGCCACGTCGCTAGAGCCGGTCAGCACCGTTCTCAGCCAGGTCCAACGTCTGCTTGGAGCGACCACGGTGCTTTTCTACCTGCGTGAAACCCCTCCTGCCCCTCTGCACGAACGTGTGGCGCTTGATTGTCCACCCACGCTCCGAGGCGTTCTCGATTCCCCCAGCTGGGCTGATCTCCTTAGCCATAGCTTGGCCGCTGACCGCGTCGTCCTCGTGCACACCGACCCCGGACCCGCCGGACCCTCTTTGCCCCCCGCCCTTGTCGCGCAGGGGTACACCGCTGCCCTATTCTGTCCTATGCACTTGGCGCCCGAGGGCCCGGGAGTGCTGGTGTGCTTAGGTACAGACTCGCGGCTGTGGGATGATGACAGCATCGGCCTTGTCCAGACGGTCGTTGAGCTCCTGGCACTGGCCTTGCTCACCCAACAGCAGTTTCAGGCGTCGCAGCAGACCGTCACTCAGCATGCCCAGCGCGCCACTCAGCTGGGCATCCAGCGCGCTATCTCCCAGGTGATCTTGAGCCAATTGGAGTTACCGGCCATTTTGGAGGCCCTCAGCGATCAACTCCAGGCTGGTCTTGGCTATACGGGCTTTTACGTATGGCTCTTTACCTCTGTAGGAGCGCCGCTGCGACAGGTCTACGGAGGCGGTCCGAACCCCGGTTGGCAGCCGGCTGATTCGGCATCCATTCCAGCCGCTCTTGAGGTCCTCCTCCTTCCCAATGCCCAGGTGGTGTTGGCACCAATCGTGTTGCAAGAGCAGGTGGTCGGCGTCTTAAAACTAGTGCGCGAGGCCCCGCACGATGCCCTGACGCCGGTTGAGCTCGACTTGCTCCGCTTACTGCTCGACTCCATTGCCCTGGCCGTGCATAACTCCCGCCTCTATGGCGAAGTCGCATCGACCAAAAGTTTCCTGGAAAATCTTGTCCAGGGGGCAGGCGACGCCATTTTCACGGTGGACCTTACGGATCGGATCACGTCCTGGAATACCAGTGCCGAGCACATGTTCCAGGCCCCCGCGGCGGCAACGCTGCAGCAACCAATCTGGACGCTTCTGCCACGTGAGGCGTATGGCCAATGGCGCGCCGAGATTGAACGACGCGGCAAAAGCCTGCAGGTCTATGCCCGTTTAAGTCCCAGTAGCGGCACGACTCGTGATGTGTTGCTGACACTTTCCCCGTTGCGCGGCCCCCACAACACGCTGGCGGGCCTGTCGGCCATCTGCAAAGATGTGACTGAAGAGCGTCAGCTTCGGGAGCAGGTGCTGCAGGCCGAGAAATTACGCATGGTGGGGGAGATGGCCGCTGGCATTGCACACAACTTTAACAATGTCTTGACCACCATCCTGACACGGGCACAAATCCTTGCCCTACAGGGAACGGACTCGACCGCGTTGCAGCGCGGACTGAACCTGATTGCCCAGGCGGCGTCCGATGGTGCCACCATCGTCCGTCGTCTGCAGCAACTAGCGCGCGGCTCCGGAACATCTGAAGCGACGACGCTCGATCTCAATGCCTTGGTGCAGGAGGTTGCAGAGACCACCCAGCCCGTCTGGCACGATCACGCCAGGCGCGAAGGGCGGCCAGTCGACATGAGCCTTGAGCTCACCTCACTGCCCCAACTCGTCGGACGTGCCGCAGAGCTGCGTGAAGTGTTGACGAATCTCCTGCTCAACGCGGTGGAGGCTATGCCGCAAGGAGGGCACCTGACCTTGCGAAGTTGGACTGAAGATCAAGAAGTCTGCGTTTCGGTGAGCGACACGGGTGTGGGCATGACACCAGAAGTGCAACGCCGACTCTTCGATCCGTTTTTCACCACCAAGGGGGTACGTGGCACGGGGCTTGGCCTAACCGTGTCTCAAGCACTCATCAAGGGGCACCGTGGCACGCTCACGGTCGACAGCGAGCCCGGTCGTGGCACCACCTTCGTCATCCGTTTGCCAGTTGTCTCACGAGCAACCTAGCAGGTTTATACCCCTCATTATCCGACAGCGCTTACAATTCCACCAGGGTCGCGTAGAAGATGTTGGGCAGCCGACGTATCTCGTGCATGATCGTGTCGGGAATCGCGGAGTCGACGTTGACCACCGCCACTGCCATGCCATGCGGGGCGACTCGTCCCAGTTGCATGCCAGCGATGTTGACCTGATTGCTGCCCAGGATCGTCCCGATCTTGCCAATCACCCCCGGCGTATCCTGGTTGGAGAACACGAGCATGTGGCCGCTCGGCACCGCCTCCAGGCGATAGTCGTCGACCCCCACGATGCGTGGCTCCTTGCGGCCGAAGAGGGTGCCAGCTACCTGTCGTTTGGACTTGTCCGTCGTCAACTCGATGGTAATCAGGCTGCTGTAGTCCTCCACGTCACTGCTAATCGTCTCGCTGACACGAATCCCGCGCTCCTTTGCCAGATGCGGGGCGTTGACCACATTGACATGATCTGGCAGGGATTTTTTTAGGATGCCGGTCAGGAGGGCAGCGGTAATCGGCTTAAACTCCAAGGCGCCGGCATCGCCACTGTAGCGCACCGCAATGTCCGTGAGCCCCCCTTCGACCATCTGCACGACGAAGCTGCCAAGCAGCTCTGCAAGGTGCATGTACGGTTCAACTTTGCGCAACATCTCGGCATCAAGAGGGTAGACATTCACCGCGTTGCGAATGGAGCCAGATTGTAGGTAATCGATCATCTGCTGGGCGATATCGACGGCGACGCGCTCCTGCGCTTCCTCAGTGGAGGCTCCCAGGTGCGGCGTACAGAGCACAGCGGGATGGTGCACCAGGGATAGCTCATCATCACTTGGAGGTTCGTGCTCAAACACATCGAGCGCAGCACCGACCACTGTCCTTAATTGGAGGGCCTCATAGAGCGCGGCTTCGTCGATGATACCGCCGCGGGCGCAGTTCACGACGCGCACGCCACGCTTCATGAGGGCAAATTCGTCACGGCCGATGAGATGGGTGGTGCCACGGGTTTTAGGCGTATGGACGGTGATGAAATCCACTCGGGGGAGCAATTCCGAGAGCTCCAAAAGCTCAACCCCCATGCTCTGGGCACGTTCCCGAGAGACAAAGGGATCATAGCCCAGGGTGGTTATTCCCAACCCCTGAGCCTTCTTCGCCACCAGAGCCCCAACTCGGCCCAGACCGATGACCCCCAAGATTTTCCCAACCACCTCCACACCGACGAAGCGTTCACGCTCCCACTCCCCGCGTTTCATGGCCTCATCAGCCGGCGCAATGTTGCGTGCCAGGGCTAACAGCATAGCGATCGTGTGCTCGGCAGCGGTGTTGGTATTGCCCTCTGGCGTGTTCATGACTACCACGCCCGCCGTCGTCGCTGTCGCGACGTCGATATTATCCACACCAATGCCAGCACGGCCGACGACCCGCAGCCGGCGTGCGTTGACCAGGAGCTCAGCGGTGACTTTGGTGCGGCTGCGTACGATCAAGCCCTCATATTCCCCGATACAGGCCTTCAGCGCCTCAGCAGAGACATCGGGGCAGTAATCGACCTCCAGCCCCGTAGCCTTCCGCAAGAGGTCGAGTCCTGACGCTGCAATGCTGTCACTGACTAGGATACGCATCGATGATCTTACCTCCGGTGCTGTGGTCTATGGCCTGCGGGGCCAGCCGGGGTTACTAGCCAATAGATGTGCCCAAGACTTCCTGCGCCGCCCGCACTCCAGCTCCCCATTCGAGCGGATACCCGAGATGATGAAGCACGATCTCGACTGCTGACACCATCGTGACCACGTCAAAGATATCGACATAGCCCATATGTGCCAACCGGAATACTTTACCACGCAAGCGATCCTGCCCACCCACGATGGTGATATTGCACAACTCCTGGAATAGCTTGGGGATACGCGCACCGTCGATCCCAGCCGGAACACGGATGACTGTGAGCGCATCGCTGGGGGATTTCTCTGCCAGCAGCGATAAGCCCAGGGCCTTGATGCCGGCGCGTGTGGCCTCGGCGAGCTGCCGATGGCGCTCAAAGATGCGCTCGAGCCCTTCCGCACGGATGGCTCTGAGCGACGCCCGGAGGGCGACCACCACAGGAGTGGGCAAGGTATAAGGATGGTCATCCTGCTCCAGTTCACTGCGAATCTTGGGCAGATCGAAATAATAGCGCGGCAAGTTGGTCTCCGCCGCCCGCTGCCAAGCCCTGTCGCTCATCGCCACAAAGGCCAACCCCGGTGGCAGCATCATGGCTTTTTGTGAGCCGGCGACGACGGCGTCGAGTCCCCATGCATCCGTGCGGATATCAGTAGCACCAAGGGCGGACACCGCGTCCACCAGGAGCAGGGCTTGCGGATGCGCTTTGACGATTTCCCCCAGGGCCCGTACATCGTGGGCCGCGCCCGTGGAGGTTTCACACGCCTGGACGCAGACACCGCGGATCGATTCATCTCGTGCCAAAGCAGCGGCCACGTCGCCCGGCTTAACGGCCTCGCCCCAGGGCACTTCCAGGGTGACGGTGGCGACGCCATAGGCGCGACAGATCTCTCCCCAGCGCTCACCGAACTTGCCGCTGCTGATGATCAGTGCCCGGTCACCAGTAGAGAACAGATTGGCCACGGCGGCCTCCATGCCACCGGTTCCAGAGGCCGACAGGATGATGACCTCACCTGAGGTCTGGAACAGATATTTCAGGCCCTCCCGCACCTCGGAGAGGGTTTCAAGGAATTCCTGCTCGCGATGATGTAACACCGGCTTCGCGAGCTCCAGAAGGACTTCGGGGGGGACCGAGGTTGGTCCTGGGGCAAATAGATAATGTTTGCGCATAATCGATCTCACCTTCATTGGGGAGGAATGCCTGACCGTTCTGGCCTGTTCGCTCCGCGGGGAGAGGCCAACGCTGACGGACACCATCCTCCAGCCATCGCCGCGCGATATCGCATGCGGTACCCTAGCAGAGGCATCTTCAGCTTGTCAAGGAGGGTCAGGCCCGCCATGGCGTCGCCGTTTCACCTTGTCTTTAAGGCCCAAGTCTGCTATCGTGAGCCGTTGCCTTTGCGATACTGCCATTGCGATATGTTGATGTCCGGTGAAGGGAAGCAGGCAGTGGTAAAGGGAGGTTGAATGATGACATGCCGGATCGGGATTCTCGGCACCGGGTCCTATCTGCCGGCCAAGGTTCTGACGAATGACGAACTGGAACGATTTCTTGACACGCCTGCACAAAAAATCGTCGATTTGACCGGCATCCGAGAGCGGCGTATCGCCAGCCAATACAGCGGTCCGCAGGGGGACTGGCCGACCGCGTTGTATGAGGCGATCGCGAAGGACGAAACCACCTCCACCATGGGGGCGGTGGCCGCCCTCCAAGCTCTCGAACAGGCGCGAATCAGTCCGTTGCAGGTGCGCTATATTCTCGTGGCTACGAACTCCCAGGAACAGATTTATCCCGCCACCGCCATCAAAATTCAGCACTATATCGGTGCTGATCACGCCATTGCCTGGGATCTGCAGGCAAGCTGCACCGGCTTCATCTTTGCCCTGATCGATGCCGAGCGCCAGTTGCTGGTGGATCAATATCGCTCTGGCCGGGATCAGTATGCCCTGGTCATCGGCACAGACACCATGTCCCGTACCATCAGTCGCTTCGATCGTAACACCGCGATCATGTTTGCCGACGGGGCCGGCGCGATAGTCCTCGGCACCCACGCCCCTGGCTGTATTCGCAGTAGTTGGTTGCGCACGCAATATAGCAGCACCATTCAACTCGACACCGAGTTCAAGCGCGGGCATGATGACAATCCCGATGAGCGTATGCCGAAAAACTTCATTTATCAGGAGGCCAAGGCGGTGTTACGCTATGCTCCGCGTGTGATGCACGAGGCTTTAATCGAGGCCTTGAAGGCCGCCGAGCTCACGGTCAATGATCTCGATTACCTGATCACGCACCAGGCCAATCAGCGTATGGTGCAAAAAGTAGCCGAGTTGGCGCATATCGACATCTCTAAAGTGCATAGAAGCGGTGAGCGTTACGGGAACACGTCGGCCGCCACGCACCCCGTGGCGCTCGATGAGCTCTATCACGCCGGGAAAATCCAGCGTGGCAGCCTGATCGGCCTGACCTCGTTTGGGGCAGGGCTCACCTGGGGCGCCTGTGTTCTTGAATGGTAGGGCAGCACGTCAACCCTGGAGACGCGGACGGTTGCTGACTCGCTTGACGAGAGGACGATCGGATGGAGCCCATCGGCGAGCTCATCCTGGAGACTATCGGTAATACCCCACTGGTACGTATCAATCACCTGAACCCTAACCCAAATGTGAGCATCTACGCCAAGTTAGAAGGCCTCAACCCTCTTGGCAGTGTCAAAGAACGCATTGCGCTGGCCATGATCGAAGGGGCGGAGCGCGATGGGGTGCTGACCAAGGATAAAGTGATCGTCGAATCGACCAGCGGCAACACGGGCATCGGCCTGGCGATGGTGGGGGCGATGAAGGGCTATAAGGTGCTGGTCACTATGTCCGAGCGGGTGAGTGTCGAGCGCGTGCAGATGCTCAAGATCTTGGGAGCAGAGGTGGTGCTGACCTCGGCGGCCGGGGGGTCCGATGAAGCCTGGGACAAAGCCGATGAGATTGCCCGCAATGACCCGGAGCGCTACCTACGACTCAATCAATATACCAACCACTACAACCCGCTGGTGCATTACGAGACCACCGGGGAGGAGATTTGGCGGCAGACTGAAGGCAAGGTGGATGTGTTAGTGGTGGGCCTGGGCACCACGGGGACGATCATGGGCGCCGGGCGCCGGCTCCGTGAATACAACCCGCGCCTGCGCATTGTGGCCGTCGAGCCCCAGCCCAAACATGAGCAACAGGGCCTACGCAACATGGAGACCTCCCGTATCCCACCTATTTTGGACTGGCGTTTGATCGATGAACGCGTCGTGGTGCTGGATGAGGATGCCTTCCGGATGGCGCGCCGCCTATGCCAGGAGGAAGGGATGTTTGCGGGAATCAGTGCCGGCACGGCGGTCTCGGCGGCGGCCGAGGTGGCCAGGGGGATGAGCGCGGGCACGATTGTCACGGTGCTCCCTGATCGCGGTGAGAAATACCTCACGACCAATCTGTTCGATAAGCCATGATGGTAGGTACCGCGCGCTCGTTTCCCTCGGCTGCTGGCTTCCCTCCCCAGGCCGTCTGAGACACCCCGCTTTTTGGCTCAATGATGCGCGGGCCCGTAAAGGGCCTGTACCTCATCAGATCGTGAATGGCCTACCGGCTATGGGCAATACGAATCACTGGGGCTGGGCTTTCAAACACTTCCCCAACCACTGTCGCATCAGCCACACCGCGCTCGTGCAGTTTCCGCACCAGCGCCTCGGCACGATCCGCCGCCACCGCAATGAACAGCCCACCAGAGGTCTGCGGATCGTACATAAGCATCTCTTCTTCGGGCGTGATGCCCTGATCCAGCCGAAGATATTCGGCCACCAACGCCTTGTTCTCTAGCGTCACCCCGGTCCGCACGCCTTGCTTGATCATGTCGATGCTCTCGGGGAAATGGGGCACCCGGTCGGCATAGAGTGTGATGCCGACATTAGCCCCCTTGACCATCCACAGCGTATGTCCGGTCAGCCCGAAACCGGTGATGTCGGTACAGGCATGCGGGTCGAACTCCAGCATCGTCTCGCACGCCACTTTATTCAACGTCACCATGACTTGCACGGCACGATCCAACACGTCGAAGCCGATGCGCTTCCCCTTGAAGCCTGTGATCAGCACGCCGGTGCCGATTTTCTTGGTCAGTACGAGTTTGTCGCCAACACGCGGCGTAGCATTGCGCACCACTTTGCGGGGATCGATCACGCCCGTCACCGACAACCCATACTTGAGCTCCGGGTCTTTGACGGTATGCCCGCCGAGCAGTATGGCACCCGCCTCGATGGTCTTCGACAAGCCGCCTTTGAGAATCTCGAGGAAATGCTTGTTCTCCAACCCCTCCGGCGGAAAATTGCACAGATTCAGCACCGTCAGCGGTCGCCCACCCATCGCATAGACATCGCTGAGCGAATTTGCCGCCGCCACCTGCCCAAAGAGGAACGGATCATCGACAACCGGCGTAATATAGTCAGCCGTTTGCACCAGAGCCATATCTTCAGACACCTTGTAGACCCCGGCGTCGTCGTTGGTCTCGGTGCCCACGATGACATTCTCATCGCGTGGGATATTCAATTCATGGAGCACGTCCGTTAACCCTAACGGACTGAGCTTGGCCGCTCAGCCACCGGTCTTGGCAAATGACGTCAGATTGCAACTGCTCTGCTCCACCATCGGTGTCGCCCCTTCCTCATTGCATATTTATAAACAGACGGCCCACTGTCGCTAGGTCGCCATGGTGGCAAATTGATGTTGGTTTTTATCTACCATCGCCCCATCCGAAAGTCAATATGGCCAACGATGCGCGCCATAGAGGCGACGAGCAAGGGGAGAAGTCACTGGCTTGCCGCCTGCGAGTTGCACCCGTTGGCTGTTATTTGCTATGCTATGGCGGCTCGAAAAGGCATGGACATTGGCACGTCATCCGTAGCGAGGGTTACTTGGCCAACACCACCGTCACACCTTGCGTGGTTGTACACTATCATGAGATTGCGCTGAAGGGCAAGAACCGCCCGATGTTTGTCCGACGTCTGGGTGAGAACCTCCGCGCCGCGACACAAGGGCTTGGCGTGAAGGAGATCAGACGCCTCACGGGGCGTCTGGTGTTGATCCTCTCGCCGACGGCAGCAGTCGAGGACATCCGTCGACAAGTGGCGCAAGTCCCTGGCGTTGTGAACTTCGCGTTGGCGTACCGTACACCACTGCAACTTGACATTCTCAAACCAGCGATTCTTCGGGCCCTGGACGGGCGGACGTTCCGGACATTCCGAGTGCAGACCAAGCGTGCCTTCAAGGCCTTCCCGCTGACCTCCCCTGACATCAACCGCGAGGTTGGACACTATCTTCGGGAACATCTGGGCGCTGCCGTAAACCTGGATACAGCGGACCTCACCGTGTCGATTGAAATTCTGCCCCATGAAGCATTCTTCTTCTTCAACCGTGAGACTGGGCCGGGAGGGCTCCCGGTTGGGGTGAGCGGTTCCGTGGCGTGTCTGCTGTCAGGCGGCATCGACTCGCCGGTAGCAGCCTATCGCATGTTGAAGCGGGGCTGCACGGTGGTGTTCCTGCATTTTCACAGCTACCCGATTCTCAACCGGGTGTCACAGGAGAAGGTGCGGGATCTGGTTGCCTTACTGACGCGCTATCAATTTGCCTCGAGACTCATACTCATTCCGTTCGCGCCTATTCAGCAGCAGATCGTTGCCGAAGTCGCAGCTCCCTATCGCGTAGTGCTGTATCGGCGCTGTATGGTCCTCATTGCCGAGGGGTTGGCGCGACTCGTGGATGCCAAAGCCCTAGTGACGGGGGAAAGTGTGGGGCAGGTAGCGTCGCAAACCTTGGAAAATCTGGCGGCCATCGATGCAGTGGCGAGCCTTCCCATGTTTCGCCCCCTCATCGGCATGGATAAGCAGGAGATCGTCACACAAGCGATTGCCCTCGGGAGCTATGACATCTCCATCATCCCCGATCAAGACTGTTGCACCCTGTTTGTGCCACCGCATCCAGCCGTTCGCGCCGATCAGCCAGGTGTTGTCCCAAATCGAAGCCAAACTTGACATGCGCGCATTGATCCAGCAAGGTATAGACGCGGTGCAGGTGGTTGATTTCGTTCAGGAGCATGGGCGGGTTCGGGCCACCCCCAGCGCCTTGAACGCGACACCTCCAGCGGCGGGGGTGGGTGATCATGGTTGACGATGGATGAGGAGGAAGGAGGAGTTATCATGGCGGATGTGCGGACCAAGGCTGAACGGGTCTTTACCAACTATTTCTGCTACAAGATCGATCCCCTCTGGCGGCGATTGCCGGCCAGTGAGCGTCAGCTGGGGGGCAAGGAGTTTCGTGCCGCCATCCACGAAGCCTCGGGCCGCGTAGCGGTGCGGTCGTATCTGACCACCGGCTTTCGAGAGGACATCGACTTTTTTCTCTGGATTCTCAGCAAAGACCCAGACCCCATTCAGGAGCTGGCGGTGAGCATCTCTCACACCGGCTTCGGCAAGTACCTACACATGGCCACGTCCTATTTCGCGTTGATGCGCGAATCGCCATATGTCAAGGATCACCTGCATGCACCGATGCCGGAAGTGGGAGACTGCAAATACCTGGTGGTCTACCCCTTCATCAAATCTCGCGAATGGTATTTAATGTCGTTTGACGCGCGTCAAGGCATGATGAACGAGCATATTAAGGTGGGGCACGAATTCCCCGCGATCCGCATTAATACCGCCTATTCCTTCGGTGTAGATGATCAAGACTTTGTGGTGGCCTTCGATACCAACTCGCTGACCGACTTTCAGGATTTGGTCATGCGCCTTCGAGAAACCGAGGCGAGCCGATATACGGTGCGCGATACCCCGATGATCGTGGGCGCGGCGAAAAGCCTCGACGACATCCTGAGCACGGCAGGCGCCTAGACGCCACTCCAGCTTGTATGACTAAGTGATATATGATGAGAGCCGTGTTGGGGACGGACAAGAGGGACGAACTCCTGATGGCGGCAACGGGGGCCAGACACGCCAGCAGGGGTCGCGCACCGCATTGCTCCCCATGAAGAGAGCGGCCCGACCCCTTGACTGTGGTACTCCGTGAGCCCTTACTTCTTGCTCTTAGAGGCCGACTTGGTGGGCTTCTTGGCTGGCTTTGCCTTTGCTTTAGCCATTGCTACGCCTCCCTCCTTCACCTATACCCCAGGGTTCCACGCAAAGGTCTGAGAAGTGGGGCGTCTTCCCCGCGGGTTATCCCGGCGACCTTTGCTTCTCCGTGGACGGGCCATAGCCCCCCACCTCAGCAGCGCCTTCCCAACCGAATTCAGGCTGATACTCGCCGACGATTTCGTGGTCGTTCCCGTGGTGGCGCTTTGCCTGTCTTGATTCCATGGCGATCGAGATATTCTTCCACCGCCTCGATGACGATCTCAGCCTTGGTTTTGCGCAACTCCCATTTGGCTTCGTCCAGTCGCTCCACCAGCTCCGCCGGAAACGTAAACCCTACTTTCCGCTGCCCAGGCGTACCCTTCGGCATATGCACCTCCCCCGCGTGGAACACTGGATAGCGAGGAATATAGGCTAGTCCAGCTAGACTGTCAAGTCGTTTCATATAGATTAGGTAGAACTTTTTTGTCCTCTTTCTATACCCTGACTTCCCATACTACTCGAATAGCTCACCTATCTGAGGTGGGTCGAATCCAGAAATGATTGGATCGATAAGTGGTTACACGTCTGCATTAGCTGCCTATGCAAGCACTCTGGCATGCCGCAATGGCCTTCCCCCCTTGTCACGTGGCCACCTTCTAGTGTAGTATCAACAGCAGGGTTGGGCCAGAAACTCCAGTCCACCCGCGAGATTACACCCCGTGCAAGTGCCTCAAGGAGTTGACGTTCACTGCCGAAGACCGGCTGCAGCCGGTCTTCCGTTATCAGAGTTGTGGCGTGGGATGGTGAGCCAATGGCCACGGCGGATGGAAGCTGTTAAGCGCTGACAAACTGCAACGACGCGTGTGCATTCACGGCTTCAATTTTCTCACACGAGGAAGACGCCTATGGATCACCAGGAACTCATCGACAGGTTGCGAAGCATTCTCCCTCCCGTGGATGTGCTCAGCTCGCGTGCCGACTGTGTGACTTACGGCTATGACGCGTCAATATTTCAAGGGGAAGAAATCATCGCTGTGGCGCTTCCCAAATCGGCGGCAGAAGTAGCTCAGATCGTCCGTCTCGCGCGACAGACACGAACCCCATATGTGGCCCGCGGCAGCGGCACAGGGATTAGTGGTGGTGCCATTCCCACCCAGGGTGGACTGGTTATCGAACTCGCCAAAATGAATCGCGTCCTGGAAATCGACCTGGCCAATCGGTGTGCTGTAGTGGAACCTGGTGTCATCAATCAGGACCTCAAAGAGCTATTGGCTGAGCAGGGCTACGGGCACACCTACGTGCCGGATCCGGGCAGTCAGGTGGTCTCAACCATTGGTGGGAACGTCGCGACCAACGCTGGCGGCATGCATTGCCTCAAATACGGGGTGACGACGAACCACATCAGCGGGCTTGAGGTGGTGCTGCCGGATGGGGAAATCGTCACCGTGGGAGGAAAGGTGCTCGATCAGCCGGGTTGTGACCTGACAGGCCTGTTCGTCGGCTCAGAGGGTACCCTGGGAATCGTCACTAAGATCGTTCTGCGTATCGTTCGCCTGCCGGAGGTCGTGCGCACACAATTGGCGCTCTTCCCCTCGGTCGACGCCGCAGCCAACGCGGTGTCGACGATCATGACGGCAGGCATTCTACCGGCGGCCCTGGAATTGTTGGACCGTGCCTGCATGGACGTGGTGGATCAGGTGATCCATATTGGTTTTCCGGCGAGCGCTGGAGCGGCGTTGATCATCGAGCTCGATGGTCTAAACGATGGTATGCAGCGCACCCTTGACCGGGTCGAGGACATTTGTAAGCAGCATGCTGTGGTCGAGATTCGCACGGCGCATAGTGCCGACGAGGCCGCGCACCTTTGGTTGAGTCGTCGAGCCGCGTATGGCGCCCTAGCGCGCCTGGCTCCCACCTGTTATATCGTCGATGGCTGCGTGCCCCGCACCAAGCTTCCCGAGGCCCTGACGCGGACCGTTGCCATCGGCGAACGCTATGGGTTGACGATCGCGAATATGGCCCATGCCGGTGACGGCAACTTGCACCCAGCGATTCCCTTCGATATCAACGATGCCATGGCGTGTCAGCGCGTGATGGCCTGCGGCCGCGACATTCTGCGGATGTGTGCCGACCTAGGGGGGACCATCACCGGCGAACATGGCGTGGGAGTCGAAAAGCAAAACGAGATGCCGTTTGTGTTTTCTGCAACGGATCTGGCGGTAATGCAGCGTGTCAAACAGGTGATCGACCCAGACCATCTTTGCAATCCGGGGAAGATCTTCCCATCATTGACACCACCCAAATTTCTCACCTAAGTGCGGCGATCCGATGTCTGAGATACCATCGCCAGGGAACCTTTGGGGGTAAGAGAGGCTCGGCTTGCGAACCATGAGCACAAGACCTGTGTGGATTGCATCCCTCGAAACGCTCATCGGTGCTCATCGGTGTGAGACACATACGATGCGTCTCCAGGCGTATGCTGTTGATGGCCTTATCCCCAGTGCCGTTGTATGGCCTGACACCGTCGAGCAGGTTGTGCTTGTCCTGCAATGGGCCCAACGCGAGAAGCTGGCGGTGATACCATGTGGGAGTGGCACCCAACTCGGGCTGGGAGGTATTCCGAAGCGTGTCGATCTGGTGCTGTCGCTATGCCGCCTGGCCCAGGTCTACGACTACGACGTGGCCAACTTTACGATCAGCGCAGGGGCGGGGATGACGTTCGCGGAGCTCGCTCAACTGACTGCAGCACATAGGCAGATGCTGCCACTGCAATACCCTACTAGCATCGCGACCTTGGGCGGCCTCATCGCTACCAATGCCTATAGCCCCAAACGCATACGCTACGGGGGCGTACGGGACCTCCTCCTGGGCCTACGTATCGCCCTGCCGAGTGGGGAAATCGCGCACTTCGGCGGCAAGGTGGTGAAGAATGTGGCGGGTTACGATATGTGTAAACTCTTTCTTGGCTCGCTCGGAGCACTTGGAATCATCGTCGAGGCGACGTTTCGATTGTACGCCCTACCAGAGCGCGACGAAACCTTGCTGGCTGTGCTCCCCTCGCTCGAGTCGGGAGCCGCAACCGTGGCCCAGCTGATAGCGACGCAGCTGCTCCCCTCACAAATCCTCCTTCTCGACTCACGTGCCACACAAGCCGTTGCACCAGAAGTCGCCACGACAGCCAATGCCGGCACGGTGCTACTCCTAGTGAACTGTGAAGGGATGGATGAAGCGGTTGAACGGCAACTCGCGGAGATCGCACGGATGTGCCAGGGGCATGCGGCGTCTATGGTGCAAGTGCTTTCCGGTGAGATGCAATGTCAGCTCCGGATACGTCTTGAAGGGGCCATGCACCAGCGTGAGGTCAAGATTCCCGCATCTGCGCTCCAGCCCACACCCCTGACGGTGAGTCGTGGGGGAGCGCTCACGATACGGCTTGGGACGCTCCCGTCACGAGTCTATGCTGTCATGGAAGCTGCCGCCCAGGCGCTGAAACCGCTCGCACCTGGGGCGATGATCATCGGAGATTGCGGCGTAGGATTGGTGAAACTCTGCCTGGGGCTTGAAGACCTGGGCACGGATGCCATCGATGCAGCCCTGATACGTGCTCTTCGTGAGTTGGCTGGAGTGGTTGCCGGGCATGGCGGAGTTGCAGTGGTGGAAACTGCGCCGCCTGATGCCAAGGTGCAGCTTGAGGTCTGGGGTCCGCCACCCTCAAGCTTTCCTCTGTTGGAGGGGCTGAAGCGCCAATTTGACCCCGAGGGTGTCCTCAGCCCGGGTCGTTTCATCGGCGGCTTGTGACGCCGTTTGGTGTTGGTGGCTGCTTTGGGTTAGCCTGACGAAGGAGTTGCACATGGCTCTCGAGGCCCCGATGACATCGTCTCAAATGGAGTTCGCGCATTTGATGCAGACGGTTGACGCGTCGTGCATCAAGTGTGGATTCTGCCTCCCCAAGTGCCCCACGTACCGCGAGACTGGCCTCGAATCGGCCTCACCACGGGGACGGATCCATCTGCTGAAGCTGGTCGCCAAAGGCCGTCTGCAGCCGGCTGATATCGACGCACAGCTCGACCTCTGTCTGGGGTGTCGAGCTTGCGAGACCGCTTGTCCAGCGGGGGTCAAGTTCGGCAGGCTTCTCGAAGCCGGGCGCGAGCAAACACGCCGGGCGAAGCATCTGACGCGGTGGCAACGGCGGCAGCAACAAATCTTCTACTCCGGGCTCCTCCTCCACCTGAAACGCCTCGACCTTCTCGTCGACCTCCTCTGGCTGTATCAAGCCAGCGGCATGCGCCGGCTGGTACAGAACAGCCGTTTGTTGCACCTCTTGTCGCCGGCGTGGTCGGATGTCGAGCTGTTACTTCCAGCGTTGCCATCCCCCCTGGTCCGCCAGCGTCTGCACGAATGGACCAGACCCGTGGGGCGTGCGCAGCGGCGGGTGGGCTTCCTGACGGGCTGCGTCATGCGGTCGGTATTCGCGGATGCCAATGCCGCGACCGTTCGCGTGCTGGCGAAAAATGGCTGCCAGGTGGTAATTCCCCCTCAGCTCGGCTGCTGTGGAGCACTGCATGCCCACCATGGCAACCTCGCAACCGCTCGCCTCCTGGCGCAACAAAATATACGGGTGTTCGAAGGCTACGAGCTGGACGCCGTGATTGTGAACTCAGCCGGCTGCGGCGCGATGCTGAAAGAATATGGTCAGCTGTTAGCAGACGACGAAGTGTACGCGCAACGAGCCTCGGCTTTCAGCGGTAAGGTCCAAGACATCAGCGAATTTCTTGCTGGTCTGACGCTGAACCAGCAGCTGGCCCAGCTGCCGCTACGTGTCGCCTACGATGACCCCTGCCATTTGTTGCATGGTCAAGGGATCAGCCACGAGCCTCGTCAGCTGCTGCAACAAATACCCGGCGTGGCGTTGGTGCCCTTTAAGGAGGCGGACTGGTGTTGTGGTAGTGCTGGTACCTACAATCTGATGCAACCCGAAATGTCGAGGCGGCTGTTGGATCGTAAGCTACAGCACATCGCGGCTGTCGACCCCGACGTGATCGCTACCGGCAATCCCGGTTGCCTGCTGCAGCTGGCCTGGGGGGTCAAGCGGGCGGGGATGCGTGCCGAGGTGCTGCACCCCATTGAGTTGCTCGATCGTGCCTACCGGCTTGGGGCGGCCTCCTGAGGCACGTCTAGCGGCTCGCCTAGCTCTCGGATGGCCGGATACACTTCCTCCGCAAACAGCTTCAGACTCTGCCGTGTATGCTCGGTAGGCATGAAACCAGCCTGCATCATCATCATCAGATGGCCCACCTGGCAGCGCTCGTGCAGATAGGTGATCTTCTTGATGACCGTGTCGGGGTTGCCCCATATCGCGATGCCGACCTCATTCAACTCTTCCCAACTCTTCCCTGCCCCCCGGCGACTCTCGCCCCTGTACATGCGGGCGCTGGTTTCGGGCGCATTATAGCCCGGTGGATTGACGAACCCCGGATGCTGGACCGCCTGCAAATACCACATCAGCGCCCTACCTTGCTCACGGGCCTGCTCGTCCGTGTCGCCCACATAGACCAGGGCCAGGAACCCAAATTTGTCCGGCCCTGGCTCCAGGAGACCGCGCTCGTGGCAGCGCTCGCGATAAATTTGATGTAACCGTTCTTGCTCCTCGTAGGGTTGCAGGAAGCAGGCATAGACGTACTGATGATCAGCGATCCACCTCACGCTGTTAGGAGTCGAACCGGTGATCCAGATGGGGGGGTGCGGCTGCTGGTAAGGTCGCGGCCAGGGGTTCACATAGCGATAATGCCAGAACTTACCCTCCCAGTTAAAGGGCTCGCGCGTGGTCCATGCGTGCATGATGAGGTCATGAGCCTCCTCAAAACGCTCTCGAGTCTGGGCTGGGTTGGTGTTGGCGGGGTGGTACTCGGTCGCCACGCCACGCACAAAACCACAGATCAGACGACCCTGCGTCACGCAATCGAGGAACGCCATCTCTTCAGCCACCCGTACCGGGTTGTCACGGTTTGCGATCGGGTTGCCCAACAATAGTAACTTGGCGCGGCTGGTGCGCCGGGCGATTGCCGCCGCCGTCAGGGGCATCACGGAATCGATACAGGTGACTGTCTGGTGATGCTCATTCAACATGAGATCTAGACCCAACTCATCGGCATACTCGTATTCATCTAGATAGCGGTTGTACAGCTCGCTGGCGAGCTTAGGATCGCAGTAGTGATTGGGCAAGATCACCCGTTGCGAATGGAGCTGCTGCGCCACCTCCGGCGGATAATAGGGATAGGGCATCTCGGTGAAATAGTAGGCGCGCATCGCTCGCGTCTCCTTCCGTTATTCGCTCAAGAACGACGTGACACAGGCGACGAATGTTTCAGGCTGCTCCAAGTAGGGATAGTGGCCGGCTGCTGGAATGAGTTGGAATTGAGCCCCCGGTATCGCCTGCTGGAAGGCACGACCATAGTCAGGGCGCACGATGCGATCGCTTTCCCCCCAGAGGACTAGGGTTGGGACCGCGATGCGATGCAGCCACCGGCGCAAGGCAGGATTATGCATGAACGGTTTCCAGGTAAAGCGCACAGCCGCCTCACGATTGCGGATCAAGGTCAGCAACTCCGCCTCCGGTAAACCAGGCATGCCCGGTAACTTCATCCGTTCAGCGCCCAAGGCAGAGTCATGCCAGCCGACCTCTAGCAACTGCTCACGGTTCAGAATGAAGGTCTCGACGATGTCGACTTCGGTGCGTGTAGAGACTTTGATGCCGACAGTATCGGCCAGGACAAGGTGCCGCAGGGAGTGTCCACAGCGTACGGCCATCTCTGTGGCGATCCAGCCCCCCAGCCCCAGCCCCAGGATATCGATGCTTTGGGAATCGAGGCCAGCGATGAAATCCAGGTAGAGGTATGCCAGATCATCGATGCCTTCGATGGTTTCAGGCCGCTCCGAGGCGCCAAAGCCTGGATGGGATGGCGCCAGCACTGTGAAGTGAGCCGCCAGGGCAGCGTGATACGGCTGCCAGGTTGTCATCACTTCACAGTCGTGTAGCACCAACAAGGGGGGGCCCTGACCACCCTGGAGCACCTGCAACGTGACGCCGTCTACTGTGCATCGTTCTTCCTGACCAGAAACCGCTGTCGCCACCTTTGCTTTCCCCCTGCCGTCAATCCCATAAGCTCCCCGAGACTGGTTGTCGCCCACCGCGTCTCGCCCCGAAACGAGCTCCTGAGCTCCAAGGATCGCGCCGTTTCCGCGCCACGAAAGCCCCTCAAGGGTCGCCTGACGAAGGTGGCAAGACGCCCTCAACAGCTCGAACGCTCACACCGCCGAGCCCAGTCATCGGCGGCATGGTAACAGAGGTCAAGCCCGCCGTCAACCAGTGCTATGCGCCGCAAACTGGCTTGTACGGCTTGTGGGCGTGTGCTACGCTCCGATCGTCAGAAGCGTGCAGGTAGGAAGGTCCTGTAGAGGTTCGACAAAGCGCTCAAGATCAAGCAGTTGGCATGTACGTGGGCTGATGGCTTTAAGGAGGATTATCGCTGAGAATCCATGCCTTCGGCGGCCGCCAAGTGGAATGCCCGCTGCGTTCACATCGCCTCGTTTACGCCTCTCCATCGGCGAGGAACGGCCTCATAGCCTCGTAAAAGGGACCTTGCCGGTGCTGAACCTGCTCATAACACATGAAGGCCATCGCATTCCAAATGAGGTCTTTCTCCTCCTCGGTGATTCCCCGGCGCTCGCAGAAATCCAAAAAGGCATCGGCAGCAGCCTCTGCCGCATCGGGGGCACCTGCCGCATCGTCTTGACTCACGGCGCCGTTGCCATCTTCCTCGTCGAAGACCTCCGCGTCTATATAGATATCCAGCTGGGCATCGCCATGGTGATCTTGCACTGCTTCGATGTCGAACACCTCTCCGGTACCATCTGGTCTAAACAAGGCGACATACACGTCGTGGTCGCGGTCCATCGTCTGTGCGATTGCCATGAGCTCACCAATCGTCATCGTCCACCTCCTCACTACTTCACGCGACCTGTGTGAAACCGGTCGTCTCTACGCTTCTCGGAAAACAAGAAATCGTGTATCGTTTTCTAATATACATCCATTACACATCCTCTGCAGAAGTTCTCTATCCTCAGGATTATCATTGACACCTATTGCTCACGGTTTCATAATCATTTGGCTTCGTTCTCCATTCCCCGGTATCTTACCTCCCGCTCACCGGATAGGCTTCCGAGCTCCGTGGGCACAGCCGGGACCCCTCGTCGCTCTCTATTCCGAGATGTTCCTGCGCGACCTGCAAGCATGATCAGAGGGGTTGGGCTTGGCTCCGATCGTCGTGCTCGCCGCGGTTGGGCCACCAGGAGCAGGCCCGCGACGCTTCCTGGCTTTAGGCCACGTGGGCTGTCGGCACGCTCTTTGCTGTTAGGCTACATAGAGCTGTGACGAACCGTCAAGGCATTGCCAACAGCGTAGCTCTCACGCCTATACGGCTGAGACGATGCTACGCGATACCATGAAGCCTTGCAGGGGTATGTGTCCCAACGGGTCGCTCAGCTAGGAGGAGAACGTACGTGCTACCTACCTGCCATCTCATCCACTATCGTGTGCAACTCGTTGGCACGGCGCTTGTCCTGGCCAGCCTGTGTGGCTGGTATCCTCTGTCCGCAGCGTCTGCCGCGGGCAGAGAACTCACCGCATCTGGGGATTATCCCGACTATCGGGATCCTCACGGCTATCAAAATGATCGGTCTTACCGCCGGCCGAGGTATGAACAGCCCGATCGCTTCACCATTCGCAAGGGGAAGAAGTGCGAGATTCATTGTGAGCGGATACGCGGTACCCGCGAGTACCGGTGTCGGGAATACCGCTGTTAGACAGGTGGGTGTTTTGTGGCGAAGAATGATCGGTGCCTGATGCCCTGAGGTGCTTGCAACACTAGTCTGCCGAGGGCTCAGCGAAAGACCCCGGTATGACCCAGAGAGTAGCGCCCTGGTTGGGGATAAACACAGAGGCCATGCGGCCCCTTGCCGACGCGAATGCGGGCCAGCAGATGGCCGTTGGTGGTGTCGATCGCATAGACCTCAGCATGATATCGACCGGCAAGCCAGAGCACCTTGCCATCCGCCGACACCCCCCCCATGTCCGGGCTCCCGCCGCCAGGCAGGCGCCAGGTACTGGTGACTGCGCGGGTGGCAAAATCGACCACCGAGATGCTTCCCTCCCCCCGGTTAGAGACATACAATAGCCGGGAATCCCGGCTGGCGTAGAGGCCGTGCGCGCCCTTACCCGTAGGTAGGAAGCCAAGGATAGACAGACGGTCCCCGTCGATTAGATAGACCCCGTTCGCATGCATATCAGCCACATAGAACACGGCGCCGTCCGGCGAAAGCTTCACATCCTGGGGCATGCCTCGACCGGGCAAGGTGAGCCTGCCGATGAGCTGCTGCGTGGCAACGTCGACTTTGATCAGCGCACTGGCAAACTCGCAGCTGGCGATAAGGTAGCGGCCGTTCGCCGAAAAATCCAAGTGATCCACCCCTTTGCACGGCACTGAGAGCGAACGCACCAACTGCATCGTCTGCGCGTCCCGGAAATCGAGCCGGCGCAGCCGCTCAGCTACCACAATGGCGTACTTGCCGTCGGGGGTGTAGTACATATTGTACGGATCCTCGACCGGCACGGTGTCGCCTTTGCGCCCTGTCGAAGGGTCGATCCGAGTCACGGTGTTGCCCAGATCGTTGAGTACCCAGAGGGTCTTGAGATCGTATGAGGGCGTAACATGCTGCGGCAGCCGGCCAACGGGGAAATGGTCGATGATCTTATAGGTCTGTGGATCGATGACATCGACCGTATTGCTGCCGCTATTGGGCACATAGATGCGCGACGGAAAGTCCCGAACAACCGGGATGAGGTTCCCGGCACGGGTCTCAGAGTACACGTCGCGCGGGTCAAGCACTGGGGGCATGTCGGGAAGCGCCTCGTCGGACGAGGATACCGGTATGGCTGTTCCCGGCAAGTCCTCGGCCGTCTTCGTACCCGTCGCAGCCGTAGCCCGGTGGGGCGCTAGCATATTTCCGGTGACGGACCCACTCCGCCCGGAGGAGCCCACGGTGCAGAGGAGCAAGAATACTGTCAGCGAGCACACATGTCTACAGCTCATAGAGGTTCCATTGGCAAACGTTTCTGGTCATGGGTGGGAAGGCATGCCGAGCCCTCGGTCTGAGAGCATGAGCGACCTTTCAGGCATCAAACGCCACTATTCATGCCGCTAGTTCACGACTATAGGGAGCAGAAGAGGTGTATCGCCAATCATGTAGTTCCCCCAGTGCGGTTAGGCCGAGAGCAGCGACGCCTTTACACATGTGACCCTTCGCTGCTCTCATGGCGACAGGTACCAAGGCTAATCGCCTGCCAGCTGAGCTAGACCGGCAGGAGTGGTTCAGTCCGGTCCGGAGGCAAGTCGGTATCGAAGGTGTTGATGAGCAACGCCAGCAGACTGTAGTTTCCCATGGTCAGGCTCAACTCGACGACCCCCTGGCGGCCAAACTGCTCAAGCGCCGCCTGGAAGCTCCCAGAGCTGACCCGATGGGTGCGGAAAAATTCCCTGCCATAGTGCACGACTGCTGCCTCGTCAGGCGCCAGGGTGGGAAGTTCCTGGCGATCCCGCAAGGCATCCACGAGCGCATCAGGTACACCGGCCTGGCGCGCTGACGCTGCGTGGGCGTTCCAGATGTGTTGGCAGTCCAGCGCCCGCGCCGTCACCAACATAGCGAGCTCCTGAACTTTCTTGGACAATGATGATTGGTTCCGCAAGTAATCATTCAACCCGGTGGCCCAGCGGGAGGCTTCCGGGACGTGGACCATCACCGAGCCCGGACCATAACGGGGCACTGTCCCCATCCGCTGCACCAGTTCGTCGAAAAGCGCTTTCTGAGCCTCTGGGACACTTTCCCGAGTTGCGATAGGTAATCTGGCCATGGCTTCCTCCTATGTTTGTGCTCCGGACGACTGACGCACGTGCCATTCGCGGCATAAAGGCCGATACCGACGACAGGGTGTCGTCAGCGCGGGTATAATAGCCACCCACGTCGGCCGGTATCCCGGACTCTGAACAGATGACCGCCGCCGCTCGTAACATAGAGTGTGCCGAGATCAGCGTCGCCAAAGGTGCAGTTCGTCGGCCGATCCACGGGCACTGGGTGCGTTTCCAACACGCGCCCCGAGGGTGTGAAGACGTAGATCATGGGGCCGGGTCCCGCCTCTTCCCAGCCAGCGCAGGCGATGATATGCCCATTGGTATCCAGGCACATGCCATCGACGCCGCGCTGGACTCCTCGTGCGTCCTGTCCGAACGTATGCAATACCGTATAGGCACCCAACGTATCGTCCGCCTGCAGAGGATAGGCCCGCAACTCCCGCGCACCATCATAGTCGCTTTGGGCCACATACAGGGTACGTTCATCCTGTGACAAGAGGACGCCGTTTGGGGAGGTCGTGTCAACGGTCACGCGCTTGAGGTCCCAGGACCCGTCGGGTTGCGGGTCAAGCCTGAGGACTGAGGCATGGTCCAGCTCTCGTTCCTCCTGCGGGCGGCCTCGGCCGAATGGATCTGTGAACCAGATACGTCCTTTACTGTCGATCGCCAGGTCATTTGGCCGGTTGTGACGGCGCCCCTGCAACCGATTGGGCAATGGGGTCATGGTACCATTGGGATCAAAGCGCGTGATGCAATGGTTCCCACTCTGGCAGCCGTAGAGGCGACCCTGGGCATCGAACATCAGCCCGTTGGTGCTCTGTGTCCCAGTGCGGAACTCTGCGCACGCGCCGGTTTGTGGGTCATACCGCATGATACGGTTGCCCGGGATGTGGGTGAACAGGAGGGCCTGGCCGTCCCAGGCCGGCCCTTCGGTGGTGCCCCCATAGGGGCCAGCGAGAAGTTCGAATGTCCAATCACTCATGTCGTTCCCTCCCACGTGAGGATGAGCCGATTCTCAGGGCCTCATCAAGGTCGCGGTACACCGAGCTAGGTCCACCGTTAGTTATTTTTTCTGGGTCGGTACGGGTATGCCCGCAATTTTCACGTTGACGGACCCCAAGTGGTTGCGGCTAGTAAAGTACAAGGTTTTCCAGTCATCGCCGCCGAAGGCGAGATTGGTGGTGGCAGGCGCCCCATGGACGATACGGCCCAGCTTGGTGCCGCGCGCATCCATGATCCAGATGCCCCCTGCCCCGCCACAGTATACGTTACCCTCTATATCCACCTTCATGCCGTCGGGGACGCCGGGCTCGTCGCCCCCCAGGTCGGCGAAGACCCGGTCGGTCTGCTTCGCCAGGGTGCCGTTGGGCAACAGGTCGAAGGCGCGAATGTGGCGACGCCGAGAATCATTAATGTAGAGCACGCTTTCATCAGGGGAGAAGGCGAGGCCGTTGGGCACGACAAAATTCTCGATGAGCAGGGTAAGGGTGCCCAGATCGGGTGTGATGCGGTATACTCCGGCAAAGGTCAGGTCCCACTGCTCGGGGGGCAGCGGATTGGTCCAGGGATCGGTGAAATAGATGCAACCATCAGACTTGACCACCACATCATTGGGACGGTTGAGACGCCGCCCTTGGAAGCTATTGGCGATGACCGTCAGGCTCCCGTCCAACTCTTGCCGGGTGACCCGCCGGCTGTCATGCTCGCAGGCGAGCAAGCGGCCCTGGAGGTCCCTGGTTAATCCATTGGCACGGTTCGTCGGCTCCTGGAATACGGACACGCCTTGACCAGGAACGTACTTCATACGTTTATTGTTATGAATATCGCTGAACAGCAGGTAGCGGCCTTCCTTCCACCAGACAGGCCCTTCGGCGGGCCCCAGGGCACCGCCGAAGCCATCAGCCAACTCCTGGATGGGCTCTGACGTGGAGAGAATCTTCTCCAGTCCCGGCGCAAATTGCTCAATGCGCTTTGACGATTGGGGAAACACGTTGCTGACACCTTCAGCCATAGCAAGCCCTCCGATCGCAACAGCTATCCTCAACACCTGCCGACGTGAGATCCCATGCCGAACGCTCATGCTGACCCCTTCCGGGATATGGGTTGTGTCTACCGACCGAGCATTCGGGGGCATGACCTGGGGTTGTCTCCGGGACTGGCAGCACGTCTGATATCCCCAAGGTCAACCTCCCGGCGCACCCCAATCCGCACGCAACTATATCATCAACCGCGGCCTTGCGGTATATCTTATCCGTACCTGGCCCACAAACCTGGCGCTGCCACCTCCGAATGTGCTCTGCACCGATTCCCAATGCTTGTCCAAGGTGCGCCCATGACCTGCTCTGCCGAATAGCTGCCACCGTGGCCAGCGACCGTTCGGGCCTCGTCAAGCCTTGGTTTGGCCCAATTTCTTCCGAACTCGGTCTATCGGGGGAGATTGTCAGCGCGAGGGCGTAGTCGCATCCCACGCTTGTATGATACCTGCAGTGTGTTCTGCGCTGGCCTATGATATGCTGCCCCGAACAGCCTGATGACGAGTGAGCGTCGTAGTCATCGACAGTGGAGAGGAAGCAACCATGAAGGAATCGCACGTGCTCAGGGGAGTCGGATACGGTCTGGCCCTTGTCGTCGCAGGGTCTCTGGTTCAGTGCTTGCGCCCAACCTCAGCCCAAGAAACCCGATGTCGAGTATGTACCGACGCCGCAGAATGTTGTCGTGGAGATGCTGCAGCTGTTGGCGGTGAAGCCGACCGATATCGTCTACGACCTCGGCTGTGGGGATGGACGGGTGGTGATCACCGCTGCTAAGCGCTATCAAGCCCGAGGCGTAGGCATCGATGTCGACCCCCAACGGATCAAGGAGAGTCGTGCCAATGCCCGTCGGGCTGGTGTGGCCAACCGGGTGAAGTTTCTCCAACAAGATCTGTTCGAGACAGATATTCGCGACGCCTCCGTCGTCGCCCTCTATTTACTCCCCGACCTGAATCGGAAGTTGCGTCCCAAGCTCTTGAGCACCCTCCGACCTGGGACTCGTGTCGCGTCGCATGACTTCGACATGGGAGATTGGCACCCCGATAAGGTCATCTATGTGAAGGGGCCAGCATATGAACATACCGTGTACTACTGGGTCATCCCAGCCAACGTCGACGGGGCATGGCAGATGAGTGTGCCAACCTCCACAGGAGAGCGGCGCTATCTGCTGCGCATCCAGCAACAGTATCAGGAGGTTCGCGGCACCGTGAGCGCAGAGGGGGAAGCCATTCTGATCAGCAATGCGACGCTGATGGGTGATCACCTGGGCTTCACCGTGACCGCTGACCATGCAAGGCGAAGAGGTGAAGATGGCCTTCGATGGGCGCGTCAGCGATGATGCCATCCGCGGCAGCGTAGACGTGCAAGGCGGCACCAAGACAGGTCGGTTTGATTGGTCAGCTCAACGCGAAGGTCGGAGTCCTAGCATTCCGCGGTAACGCTGAGTCATTTGAGGACCGTGACTGTGGCGTAAGGAAGCACAACCCTCTTGTACCTGAGAGCCGCCTCGACACACGACGAAGATCCTCTGATCGTGCACGGGTTCGAGGGTATGAAGACCGGCGCGGCTCTCCACTCCAGCGGCTTTCTGGCCCTCCAGGAGGCCAGCGTTGGAGGGCCCATCAAAGCGGTCGTGGTCTTGCCCATGTGAATTGGCCTGCGGTGAATAGGCCTACAGGGTCCGCAGAAACGCCACCAGATCCTTCTTCTCCGACTCGGTGAGTTTCACTCCCAAGGTCAAATTGAAAAACTCCACTGTGTCCTCCAGCGTCAGCAGCCTTCCGTCGTGGAGGTAGGTCGGAGAGTCTTTAATGCCGCGCAAAGGAAAGGTCTTGATAGGGCCGTCGGCGGCTGCCATCCGGCCGTTGATCAGCTGGGGCTTATAGAAACGCTCGGCTCTGAGGTTATGCATGAGGTTGTCGGTGTAGTAGGGTGGTGGATGACAGGTGCTGCATTGGGCTTTGCCGAAGAACAGCTCCTGCCCACGCCGCTCGGCCTCGGTGGCTTGTTGAGTATCCAGCTGGCCCAAGACGGTGAGTTTAGGCGCGGGCGGAAAATCGAACAGTTCTTGGAATTCGGCCATGAAGTGCACCTGGCTGCCCCGGTCGAGAATATTGACCCCTTTCTTCGTGGCGATGACGGGATCACCGTCGAAGTAGGCCGCGCGCTGCTCGAACTCGGTGAAGTCTTCAACACTCTTCAGGGCGCGCTGAGAGCCGAACAGCCGTTGAATGTTGACGCCACGCAAGGTGGGGGTGTCGATGCGATGGCGAAACTCCTGGGGCCGGATGTCCCCGACCAGATGGGTCGCGGCATTGGTATGGCCATTGACGTGGCATTCAAAACACATCACTCCGCGACTGGGGCGCTCGGTGCGGCGGTCTTCGGTCTGGTTGAACTGCTGTTGAGGAAAGGGGGTGACCAACAGCCGTAGGCCCTCCAACTGCTTGGGGTTCAGCGTGCCATTAAACAGCTCGTAGTAGTTGACAATGGTCACCAGCTTTCCCTGCGACACGTCGCCCAAGTCTGGCCGCGTCGTGAGATAGATGGGGGGCGGGAACTCGGGGAGGACATGGTCAGGCAGATCAAAATCGAGATCGAAGCGGGTGAGATCACGCTCTTCCTGCTGTTTGATCTCGGCGATATGGAAGCCGGGGAACACCATACCGCCTTCGGCGTGATGAGGATGCGGCAGTGGGAGAAACCCCTTAGGGAATAGTCCTTTGTCGCGGATGTCAGCCGGCGTCATGGCGGCTAGTTGCGTCCACGTCACGCCCGCCGGTAGTTTGACCCGTACCCCCTCCTGGACCGGCTTGCCGCGGGACATGGTCGTCCCATCCGCCGCTGGGCGGTTGCTCAAATCATAGCGCTCGTTGAGTAAATCCATCTGTCGCTTCATGACCTCGGCCTTGGCCGCTTTCATCCGAGCCATGATAGTGGCAAAGTCCTCCGTGATCACGACAGGCGCATAGCTTGACGGCTGTTGCGCGGCCTGCTGTGGAGACACGCCACCCACCAACACCAAGAGCGCGGCCAGCAGAATCCCGAAGCAGATCCTGCTCCATGCAGATGCGTAGCCTTCTTCCATGACTGGATCCCCTTTCTACTCCGACCGATGATATCCCGTGGAACCGCGGCCTAGAAGTGCTGACAGGAGGGACCCCATAACTGCCGCCCCTCGGTGACAAGGAAGACCTGCAAGCACGAGTCATTCGAGAGAAATGATGCCTGCTCCGAGGAGCGCTCATCCTCAGAGAGGGGTCAACATGGATGAAAAGTCAAGTCCTCAAACAGAGAGCTTCACCAAGACCCGATGGAAGGCACGCATACTGCCCACCTGCACCTTAAGGCCTAGTACTGAGGGCTTTCTAGGCTGATCATGACGTATAGCAGGCTCGATGCAGCAAGAGAAGATCGGCGCCACTCTAAAAGAATCAAGAGTCGTTTGTCAATATCTTTTGATGGGAATATGAAGATGATTATTCGTATCATCAATGATCCCGTATGGTCAAACAACTCATAGCATCGAAAACGATGGTATCCAACTTGGCCGCCGCTTCTAGAGGCGGCCCCCCTTTAATCAGCACTCCGCGGCGCGCCTAATTGCCAATCGCTGTGCTGACGGCCGTCGGAGTTGTCAAGCCGGCAGCGCAGGGGCAGGCGATGAGCAACATGGTCACCGCGCGGCGGACATCGCGCGTCACCAGAAACCCTATGCCAGCGAGCGCAAACGAAAAGAGCCGAAACCGTGATGAGAAGCGCTCACCCAGCGTCTGCAACGGTGCACGTAACTCCTGGGCTGCTTCGACGCGCTGGATGAGCTGTCCGACGGCGGTATCGTTACCTACTCGGCTGACCCGCGCGCGCAGATCACCGGCCATGACCATGCTCTACGGAACGGTCTGCAGATTAGACTGCGCCGAGCGCTGCCGAGCTACGGTGAGAGATGGTCTGAGCAGTCGTACGCCAAGATACAGAGCAAAAGAGATTACGGTGATAAAGGCACTCGGTGGCCAGGGGATTTGATATGCCAGCAATAAACCTGTCCAGACACTGGCCACGGAAAATCCGACCGCATAGACGATCCCTATCTCGGGTCGCGAGGTCAGGAGGTGCGCCGTCGCGGCAGGCGTAATGAGTAGAGAGAAAATCAGCAACACCCCAACCACCTGCACCGCCTGTGAGACGGTGAGCGCCAGCAAAATCATGAACAAGACTCCCAGCAGGCGGACCGGCACACCACGGGTTTCCGCGACTTCTGGGTCGACCGAAGCAAACAATAACGGCCGATAGATCATCGCCATGACCATGAGCGTTCCGATGGCGAACCCCGAGGTCAGCTGGACTTGTGTCCATGAAATCGCCAGTAAGTCCCCAAACAGGATACTCGTCGCCCCCCGAGCCAACTTCGTCGACAGACTGAGGAAAAGGCTCCCCAGCCCCATGGTCAGAGCCAGCACCGTGCCAATCGCCACGTCACGCCCACGGACTTTGTCACCGAGAAGGCCCATCGCGATGCCGGCACCTATGGTAAAGACGGCCAATCCCACGAGAAGGTTCACATTGAGGAAGACCGCCCCGGTCGCCCCCGCGAAGCCGATATGCGCCAGCGCATGACCGGCAAACGCCAAGCGACGCAACACGACAAAATACCCCACGATCCCCGCTGTCATGGCGACGAACGTCCCCGCCATGAACGCGTTACGCATGAAAGCGTACTCGAATATCCCAACCCAGCCATCGCTTGAAAGCATCTAGGCACCTCGAATGAACAGGTCACCATCGGTGGTTCGCAGCACCTGGATCGCTGTCCCATAGAGGCGCGACAACAGGTCGGCATTCACCACTTCGGCGATCGAGCCACAGCGGGGATGCCCGTCAAGGATATACAGCACACGATCGATGATGGAAATTATCGGATTCAAGTCATGGGTCACGATGACCGTCGTCACTCCACGACTCCGGTGAATCGCTGAGATCAGCCTCACGATCTCGTGTTGGCTCCGCAAATCGAGGCTGGCTAAGGGTTCGTCGAGCAGTAGGACCTGCACATCGTCAACCAGCGCCTGCGCAATGAACACTCGTTGCTGCTGGCCGCCGGAGAGGGTACCCACCGGTTCATCGGCGAAGTCAAGAGCCCCCACCGCTTGCAGGGCGCGGGACATCTGCCGCAATTCCTCAGGGCGTGCGCGACCGAACCCCCAGCGATAGCCATTGATGCTGAGCAAGACCAAATCGCGACTGCGTATCAGTAAATCCGAGACCAGTTCCCGTCGCTGCGGAACTAGGCCGATGGCCCGGTTGCCCACCTGTGGTGGAGAGCCCAGGACGGTCACATGCCCGGCGGTAGGCGTGACTTGACCGAGAATGACGCGGAGCATCGTGGTCTTACCCGAACCATTAGGCCCAAGCACGGCCACACATTCACCCCGCTTAATGCTGAATGTGGCCTTGCTCCAGAGCATCAGACCCCGACGCTGTATCGCCACATTGTCGAAGGCGATGGCAGGGGTTGCCGATCGCGACCGTATGATCGTCGCCACCCCCCTATCCTCTGTCTCATCGCCGCTCAGCTGAGCCATCCGTGTACTCCAGTGCGGTGAGCAAGTCGCGCAACTGCTGTACCTGCCAGTTCTGAAACGAATCATGGACGGGTACGAGCGTCTCCGTTACCCCCACCACCGGAATGCCGACCTCGTGGGCTAACATCCGGAGCTGGGATGTCAGGTTGCTCACCGCCTGGGTGTTATACACGAGGACTTTGATCTGCTTTTGGTTAATCTGGTCATGGAACATGGCCACGTCGCGCACGGTCGGGTTTGTACCTTCAGCAACGGCCTGCATCAACCTAGGGGGTGAGACCAGCTTCAGCCCCATGGCTTCCGCCATATAGACAAAAACCGTTTCCGTTGCCCCAATGGGTGTGCCCGCAAAACGCCGCTTAACCTCCTCGATCAACGCATGATAGGGGCCGAGAGCAATAGCGAACTCCTGAGCCTGAGCATCGAAATACGTTGCCGCGAGCGGACGAAGCTCCCTCAGGGTGCGGGTGATCTGCCGGCTGATGCGCGTGACATAGTTCGGAGAATACCAGAGATGTGGATTATCGCCAGGCTTCAGGCCGACTACATCGCCGGCAGTGATAACGACGGGTTTCTGAGCTAAGGTGGCAATAATCTTGTTGGAAAATTCATCATAGCCCAGCCCATTCTGGACCACGAGCTCCGCCGTCTGGTACGCCTTGCCAACCTGGACGTCAGTTTGAAATTCATGTGGATCGGAGCTGGGATCGTTGATGATACTGGAGACACGCACGCATTGACCGCCCAACTGCGCCAACATACTCCCATACGGATTCTCGACGGCGATGCCATTCATAACGCTGGAGGGGCAGAGCTCACTCGATACAGCAGCCAGCGATATTCCCATACCAACAACCCAAAGCGACAGTAGCAGCATCAATAGTCTCCGCAACGTAGCGCACAAGGGTACTCCCTAGTACCAGCCACATCTACCATAATGTCAGGCATGCTGACATGAAATGAAAACGAGTTGCACTGTACCCTGAAAAGACTGTCTCTGTCAAGTTGCTCTACTAGCCGGTCCTAGCTGACGGATCTAGACATCACCACTGACGCCTTCCCTATGGACAGACGCCCTGCATGAGAGGGTGCGCTCGCCAGCATTGGGTAGGCGCGAGTCAGGTTCCGCCACGAGGTCGGGCATGTTTCTGGTCCAAATTCTTTAGTGCACTACTCCTACAATTGCCGTAAAATGCAAATTGATTTAAGGTTACTTGCAGTAGGATGCAACCCCGCCCAGCAGACGCGCCATGGCAAGCCGGGGAGGGCATTGTCCCGGTGGTGAACTCCACACGCATCCATGACTATACGGAGGCCGTATGAAACCATCCATACCAGGCCCAAGCCGGACGGGTTACGCTCAGGCTCGTGGTGGTTCCTGATCATTGGCCTCATGGGAGTGCTCGCGCCAGCCGTGAGCGGAGCTCAACAGACCGCTGCGGCAGCAACAAAGCAGCCTGGGCTTTCTCCATCCACGCTATCGTGGCAAATAATGCGAGGATTGAACTTCCGTAGAGGTGAGATGACACCTGAATTGCAGGGCCTTATCAATGGAGTCACACGCGTGCCGGGCTACATGGTCCCACTTGAAGATAATCTCGAAGAGGTCACGGAATTTTTGCTCGTTCCCTATCCAGGCGCCTGTATCCACGTTCCACCGCCACCGCCAAATCAGATCGTGCATGTCGTCATGAAAGGGAGTAAAAAGGCCCAAGTCCGGCCAGCGTTTTCTCGAACTGCTGTTCGAATGCGGTGAGGAGGCCCCCTCGACCCTGATTTTCGTCAGTTACGATCGAATGCTCATGCTGCTGTTCCACCGGGCCATCTCGTTCCCCGAAATCAATCACGTGCGAGCAGCTTAGACCAAGAGCGCGCCATGGTGTTGCTGTCCCTCGCCTACCAGTCTTTGAGCAATCGGAAACTCACCTCGGCACTGACGCTGGGGTCGATCGCTCTCAGTGTGGCATTGCTCATCGGCGTTGAGCGGGTGCGACTCGGAGCCCGCGAAAGCTTTGCCAATACCATCAGTCAGACTGATCTGATCGTGGGTGCCCGCGGCGGTGCGCTGCAGCCCCTCTTGTATACCGTTTTTCGAGTCGGCTCGGCGACGAACAACATCAGCATCCATTAGATAGGCCTTCCCTCGATTACACTAAATTCCGTTGGCGAATTTGTCGGGATCACGCACGACAGCTCAAATCCAGCCCGGGCGAAGAGGGTGCGATACTCATTTTCAGTCCGATGGTGCCCCTTATACATGACCAGCAAATTGAGGTCGGCCAGCTTGCCAAAAAATGGTTCGTTCCCAGGTGGGATGATACGCTCGATGACGAGAAGCTTGCCGCGCGATCCCAGCGCTCGACGGCAGTTCTGCAAAATGCGCACGCTTTGCTCATCGTCCCAGCTTACCAAAATCCATTTCAGGATATAGGCGTCAGCACCCATCGGCAACGCCTCGAAAAAATCTCCCGCTACGAGTTCGCAGCGGTCAGCCACGCCCTCGGCTGCGAGCAGCGTCGGCGCGTCAGCAATGACCTGGGGGCTTTCGAAGAGGATACCACGGAGATGAGAGTTGCATTTGAGGATCGCCGACAGCAGCGCCCCGCGTCCGCCCCCCACGTCGACAACCGTGGTCAGCCCCGAGAAATCGTACACCGGCGCCACGGCCAATGCCTCTTCAGCAGTCGCGACATGCATAAAGGCCTGGAAGGTATCAGCCGCGTCAGGATGCTGAGCAAGATAGGTATCGAACTCCATCCCAAAGATGTGCTCAAAGGCCGGCTGACCGGTCTTCACACTATAGGCAAGTGCCCCCCACGGCTGCCAGGCCCAGGGCTCTCCATTCAGGATCGCTGCGGCTCGCCATGACCCCGGCCCATCTGTCAATAACAGCGCAGCAAGGGGGGTGAGGGTAAAACGGCCTTGATCATCTTCGGCAAACACCCCCACACTCGCGATCCCGCGCAAGAGTCGATACAAGGCCCCGGCATGGACGCTCACAGCATGCGCCAGCTCGGTACAACTTTTGGCGCCATGTTGCAAGTGGTCAGCCAGCCCAAGTTCGGCCGCGACCGCGATGGCCTGGGAAAGCCAAAAACCGGTGCTCAATTGACGCAGGACCACGGCGGGAGACGCATCGTGTGTTGGGGCGCACTTGGGGACGTCCATTATCCACATTCTCCTTAGCAACCGCGCTTCGCTCGCAGCAAGGACGTGCGATTCTATCGGGACGACCTCGCCGTGTCAACGGGCCTTAGCATTCTGACACAATAACACACAGCAGCCATATGATCCTGCCGGACGCCACCCCATTCAGATGCCAACAGCGAGGCACTGGGGGGTGTTTGTTTGAGAGTTCTCGCGGTCGCTGAAAGGGTCCGCTCACCGAAACGGTGATTTCCCTCCAACTGGAGGACATCACCGAAGGCCTGCACATCGCCAACAAATACGGCGAGAGCATTCTCCATAAGATAGGTGAGACCTATCAGCTTGATGACGGTAACGCCTTTTCATTAAAACCTCTAGGCATATTCCCATGCACAGAGTGCTTGCACACCCCCCAAAGGGAGTGATAGCATAATAAGTGCTGTTACTTCGTGAGACACCCTAGCCGAAACGACTCCTGACAATTCTTGGATGCACCACAGACACTTCGCGGGACAGCATGTGCTGTTCCAGGCGTGGAGGAGGTATTTCACAGCGCTCGGTATGGGAGGGCAGGGGAGACTTGGCAATCGCTATGTGTGCCGGTGGGGAGGGAGAACTCGATGCGACTGACGTGGGTGGTCACTGTGGTGCTCCTGCTCATCCTGGGAACTGGGCTGTCTCAGGCGGCGCAGATGTCACCATCGGGAGAAGATATTCCGATTGAGCTGATTCGGGTCAAGCAGGTGGCGCAGCTGCTCAGTGATGGCGCACCGGTGGCACTCGTCGACGTGCGGAGTCGGCAAGAGTACTTAATCCGGCATATTAAAGGAGCCGCCTCGATTCCTATTGATAGCATTGAGCTTCGGTCTCGGGACATCCCACGCGAAGGAATCGTCGTCCTCTACTGAGCGTGTCCCCACGAGTTGGCCAGTTTGGCCTACAAAAAGCTCTATGCCAAAGGATATCGCAATCTAAGGGTGCTCGATGAAGGCATCCCAGGCTGGGTCGAACAGGGCTACCCCACCGAAGGTTGGCGTGCCAGCGATGATGAGCCGATTGGACATGGCAAGACTTATCGTTTTCCGCCCCTGCTGCATCCGTGAAAGCTGAAATCCACATTGATCTGATCTAAATTGTTGTATTGACAACGTCGCATGGGATTGACAAGATAGACAGTCCGCGGAGGACAGGATGTTGTGCTTGCTCCCACTGTCGGAGGCCTGTCGACCTGTGATAGCCGGACACGATGACAGGATAACCATTTGAGGATTACGGAGAGATCGAGCTATGGCAGACTATGCACATCCAGAAGTGCTGGTGAGTACCGAGTGGTTGGCACAACACTTGACCGACCCCGGCATGCGCATCATCGAGGTGGATGTCGATACCTCGGCCTACGAGCAGGGTCATATTCGGGGTGCGGTTGGCTGGAATTGGCAGACCCAACTGTGTGATCAAGTACGCCGCGACATCCTGACGAAAGAACAGTTCGAACGCTTGATGAGTGATTCGGGGGTGACCCCGGATACCACGGTCATCTTTTATGGTGATAACCATAACTGGTTTGCTACCTATGCGCTGTGGCAGTGCCGCTATTGGGGGCATCCGGACGCGCGGCTGAAACTGCTGAATGGCGGGCGGGCGAAGTGGGTGGCAGAGGGTCGGGAACTCGTCACCGAGGTCCCATCACATCCGAAAACCACCTACCGCGCATCCTTTCCCGATGATAATGTCCGTGCCACCAAAGATGTGGTGGCCCAGACACTTCTGGAATCCGGCAAATTCAATTTGGTGGATGTCCGTTCTCCCGATGAATTCAGCGGCAAGGTGATCGCCCCCCCAGGCATGAGCGAAACCGCCCAGCGCGGCGGGCATATCCCGGGGGCAGCGAGTATTCCCTGGGCGCAGGCAGTGAAAGAGGATAGTACATTCAAATCGGCCGATGACCTACGGGCGTTGTATGAAGGTAAAGGTGTTGCCCTGGATAAGGAGACGGTGGCATATTGCCGGATTGGCGAGCGCTCCAGCCACACCTGGTTCGTGCTCAAATATCTGTTGGGTGTCCCCAAGGTGCGGAATTACGACGGTTCCTGGACTGAGTGGGGAAACCTGGTCGGTGCCCCGATCGAGAAGGCATAATCTCCCTGGCCGGGATGCCCTGCGGCGGAACCGAAGGCTATCCCTTCATGCTGCTGCAGGGCGTCTTCGTGGAGCGGAGCTGGTGTGTCTTTAGCCATGTGCGCAGGGAGATGCTGGCCCCACGGAAGGGCTTTGGGGACCGTCGACATGCATGCAGGTTGCTTGCAAGGAAGTCGACTCATCCCAGGCAGGTGGAGAATAGCTCAGCTCCTCGTCCTGTTTGTCTTTTGCCTTTCTGTGCTGGAGCTGCCAGTTCACCTCGTGCACCATCTTGGTGAGGTCAACCCAGACTGCCAGCTGCTGGGCTTATCGATCTCGCTCAACGCAGCCAACCTCGAGGGGAGCTGCTTACCCAGCCTGGATCATACTTGGGATGTGCTGCGTGTCCCGGTCTTACTACCCTCCGTTCCACTGCTATGGGAGTCTGCCCAAGCTCGCGCCCCCCCTCTTACTGTCCAGCCATGATCGATCTCACCTTGCAATCGGTGTCACTCACAGTGTGGAGGATGCAACGATGAGCCATCGCTGGATAAGCGTGTCGGGGGTCGTGTGTCTCCTGGCGTTCGCCCTGGTGTGGGAGCTGCACGCGCACCAGGATGGGGAGCACTCATCTGCAACGGGGAGCATGTCACATGACCATCCCAAAGCTCCAATCAAGATCACTGCAGAGGAGCTGCACCGACTGGGCGGGGTGCCGCCCGGATGGAAGTTCCGTTTCCCCGATGGCGATCCCGCCACGGGGCGGGCAGTCTTCGCCAAGCTTGAATGCTACCAATGTCACACGATTCGAGGGGAGGCATTCCCACAGACTCCCACCTCATCAGGGAGCATCGGACCCGAGTTGACGGGGATGGGAGGCCATCACCCTGTCGAGTACTTCGCCGAATCGCTTCTCAACCCCAATGCGATTATCGTCACCGGGCCTGGCTATACGGATGCCGATGGCATGTCGGTCATGCCCGACTATCGAGACACTCTGACAGTGGCCGAGTTGATCGACCTGGTGGCCTATCTGCAAAGTCTGAAGGGCGATGCTACCCATGATGCAGAGGCACGTCACGATGGCCATGACGACCATGGCGTATTGCTGGATCAGGTCGTCGGTGATTACCGCATCCGTGTCGTGTATCACGCGGGTAAGGCCGACCACCATGGTCATGAGGGCGCGGCTCATCGCGGGCATGGAGCCGGAACGCCCTCGGCCACAGCCCCAAATCATCTTAGGGCGTTCATTACCGACGGGACGACCGGAGAACCCGTTCCCTACTTGCCTGTGTCTGCCTCGATTGCCGTTATGAAACAGTCACCACGCACGGTACAGCTCATGCCCATGATGGACAGTCAAGGGTTTCACTACGAGGCCGACGTCACACTGCCGCCCCAAGCCGCGAAAGTGACACTGTCGATCGGACCCACCACGATGCGCGTCATGCCCTCGGCAGCGGAACGCTTTATCAAACCACAACAGGTGAGCCTCGACTGGGCACCCCAACCGCCTGCCAGCTCTGGCGCAAAGGATCACATGCATCAACACCCGAGCCACGGCGACGAAAGCGATGCGAAGGGACACTAGATGACACGACGGTTCTGTCCACTAGTCGTGGCGGCGGTTGTTGGTCTTTGCAGCCTTGGCCTCACCGGGTCTGCCTGGGCCCATCATCCGATGCCGCGTCCAGATACCAGTAGTGGCTTTGCCTGGTCCATGCTCTGGTTTCTGGGGGCCGGCGTGTTTGTGGTTGCTTTTGTGGCAACCTTGGCCGTGTTCTCCATCCTTGAGCGCCGTCAACGGGCAGGCTCCAATACGCGACAATCGGCAAGGAGGTCATGATGAGGCGGGCTCTCTGGTGTGGGTTAATCCTATTCATCATGCTTTTCACGATGCCCAGCAACAGCTGGGGACATGCGTATCTGGTCAAATCCTCGCCGGCTCGTCGCGCCGTGCTGTCAACACCTCCGACGCGCGTGGTGTTATGGTTCAATGAACGCCTCGAGGCACAGTTCTCCCAGATTTCCATCTGGAACGCCGAGGGACAGCAGATAGATGGGGGCGATGTGCAGGTCGGACCCGACGACAGCAAGAAACTCTCGGTAGGCATCCCCACGCTGCCCGCCGGAAGCTACACCGTGAAGTATCGTGTCCTCTCCGTTGATGGCCATGTCGTGGAGGCGGAATTTCCATTTACGATCCGGGGTCGCCAATGATCGGGGTCAACATCGCCATCCGAAGCGCCCAGCTCAGCGCCTCGCTGCTGTTGGCCGGCGGTTTCATCTTTCTATTGGTGGTGGCGCGGCCGGCATTTCAGGTCGCGAAGGGCGAGGGGCCATCGACATTCGGCCGTTTTGATGCCCGCGTGCTGCGTATCGCGTGGTATAGCCTCCTGGTGCTGTTCCTCAGCGGACTGCTTGGCCTGTGGGTACAACTAGCGACAGTAACGGGCCTGCCATGGTGGCAAGCGCTGACCCCTGATGGGTTGTGGAGCCTGCTCAGCGGCACACAGTATGGCCGGGTCTGGCTCGTTCGCCTAGCGCTGATGACATTGCTGGGCGGTATCCTGTGGTTACACGGCCAGGAACGGGATGGCAAGGACTGGTGGGCCTTGCGACTCGAAGTCGTAGGGCTGGCGGTCTGCATTCTCCTGGCGCAGGCGTGGATGGGACACGCCGCCGCAGGTGAGGGGCTCACACTCGTCTACCAGATGCTGGTCGATAGTCTCCATCTGTTGGCCACTGGGGTGTGGCTAGGCAGCCTGCCACTGCTGGTGCTATTACTCTGGTGGATGGAGCGCGGCAATGATCTCGGGGCAGATGATGTCGCTGCCGAGGCGATACGCCGTTTCTCTGCTATCGCCCTGGTCAGCATGATGCTCCTCATTCTCAGCGGTCTGGTGAATGCCTGGGAATCGGTAGGCACGATTCCAGCGCTGGTCGGCACCACGTATGGACGCTTGCTCATGCTCAAAGTGAGTTTGCTGTTACCTCTCCTGGGTTTGGCTGCACTCAATCTCCTGCGCCACAAGCCACGGCTGCTGCAAGGCATGGCAACGCCTGAGTGTGCGGATACGCAGCTCCTGCTCCGCCGTCTGCGCCGTAATGTCTTGGGAGAGCTCATGCTCGGAGGTTGCATCCTCCTGATTGTGGGGGCTTTGAGTATCATGCCGCCCGCTGTGCATGAACAGCCGGACTGGCCATTTGCCTCTCGCCTGAGTTGGGAGGCCACCAAAGGGTGGCCAGGGGTGCGGACAAGTGTGGCGATCGGTATTCAGGTGTCGTTGTTTGGGTTCTTTGTGGCCCTGATCGCCCTGATCACGCGGATTCGCCGCTGGCCATGGCTCATCGCTGCCGGTATGGTCACCGTCGTTGTGGGGTTCTGGCTGTGGCTTCCCAAGCTCACCATCGACGCGTATCCGACCACGTACGTGCGCCCCATTGTGTCTTACAACGCGCTGTCGATCGCCCATGGCCTGCAGCTCTACAGCGACCATTGTGCGGTCTGCCATGGGACGGAAGGGTACGGCGATGGGCCTGGGGCCGCTAGACTTAGACCCCCTCCAGCCGACCTCACGGCCAAACATACCGCCGATCATACCGCCGGGGATATCTTCTGGTGGTTGACGCACGGGATGAAGGGGAGGGCGATGCCTGGCTTCCAGAATCTCCTCAGCGAGGAGGAACGCTGGGACCTCATCAATGTGGTGAGAATCCTGTCGGCGTCCGAGCCAGCGCGTGCTCTTGGACCTCGCGTGGCGGCTGATCTGCGGGCGGTGGCACCTGACTTCACCTACGCGACAGCTTTCGGTGAAGCGCATACCCTGAAGGATTTTCGGGGCCGTGATCAGGTTTTGCTGGTCTTCTTTAGCCTACCGCAATCACGCCAACGGCTCATGCAACTCCAGGAGCTCTACGTCCAACTACGGCCACTGGGCGTGGAAATTTTGGCGATTCCCTGGCAGCAGGACAACGCCCTCGACGAGGCCATGCGCCATCTACCGCTCACCTTTCCGCTCATTCACGATGGCGGCTCCGAGGTGGCGAGCGGCCTACGCCATGTTCCGCCGCAGCCTGAGCCCGGCATTCTCCGTCCCTGATCCACCGATGCCAGCACACCTGGAATTTCTCGTCGATCGCCAGGGATACCTGCGGGGACGGTGGAACCCGGATGAGGGGGTTGGCTGGAGCGAGCCAGCCCAACTGCTGACCGCCATCGAGGTGCTACGACAGGAAAAGCTCGATGCCCCGCTCCCAGATCTGCATGTCCATTGATCGCCGCCAGAGGATTCACCATGCGCCTCTACAAAGTGATACTCCTCGTGAATCTGGCAGTGGGTATCGGGTTTTTGCTGGGATCACTCTGGTGGGCACAAAAGGTGGAGAAGCTCCAGCGCGAGGTCGCAACCAAAGGGCAAGGGGAAACCACACGCCCGTCCATCGCAGGATGTTGGCCGGCCCAGGGCGTGGTGCGAGTGGTCGCTCCTGAGATGAACCGGATTTTTATCGAGCACGGGGACATCCCCGGTCTTATGGAGGCCATGACCATGGCCTTCGAGCCATCGGATCCCAAAATTCTCAGTGGACTTGCCGCAGGCGACCAAGTGCACTTCACACTGGAGAAACTAGGAGACCGTCTCACCTTGATCGCCATCCAGAAAGGCTGGGGCCCTTGACCGGAGTAGCGGCTGCGCCGCCCAACCCGCGACGCAGCCGGGCGGGTCACCGCACCGCCATGCGTATCGGGATGCAAACAACTTCTTGGCAACCCGTTTCGCGGCGATCATGTCTGCATCTGCGCGCGTGACCGTTCCTGGCGTAGGCACCGGTCGTAATGGTAGGTGGGCTGTCCACACGACACGGCCCGTTGCCACATCGATGAGGCGAGCGTCTACAGCGATAAGCATACGCCAGGGGTGGAGGGCCTCATCTAACGCAGGTTGCCACTGCACGATCTCGAGGTAGAGCACGCTGCCCTCAAGCTGGCCACGCATAGCCAAGTCAGCCGCCTCCTTCGGGCTGTTCGGTATCTGGTCGCCTAGCGCCGCGTCGACTTATTCTCGGGGGAGAACTGTCATCCCCCGCTGCTTGAGCTGAGTACGCACCTCTACCGCCAGGACATCACCTACCGTGACGGGTGGAGATCGAAAGATGTACTTCTCCAACAAGGAGGTCCCACCAACGAAGAGGGGATCACCCGTACGGTTGTTCGGCGGCAGCACCGCGATCATCCGAACCGTCGGGGGCAGGGGTGGGGAGACGAAGGACGATACACAGCCCAGCGTGAATATTGGCAGCAGCCACAGCAGATGGTAACCTCTCATCGCAAACCCTCCACAGAATCCTGCTCGGCAGGGCCGAGCGGCAGGTCGAAGCGGTAAGCGCAGTAAAATCCGGCAAATGCCGTCGCGGCGCCGAGCCCAGCTGAAGTGAGTGAGAAGGTCAGCATCCGATGTGGGCCTCTGCGGTGGGATTGGTGGCCAGAAAGAGCATACTTGCCGCTGCAGCCACAACATAGGCAATACCAATCCGTACCTCCTCGGTCTCGCGCTGGCGCTCGAACGTGGCCAAGACCAGGAGCGCGCTGAGCGTGAAACTGATGGAACCGATCGTCGCCAGCCAGCGCTCGCTGAGGACGGTGTGCGCGTATAGGCTGGTGACGATCTGATGCACGAGCGCGGCGAAGGCGATCCCTGAGGTGGCCCGGTGTCGGGTCGATGCCGGCGCGGATTTCGATGGTGCCCACCGCTTCCATGCCAAAGCGCTCGGCGAAATAGAGCATATCCGGGTGGTAGCTCACGAGCTTCAGGCCGCGTAACGGCGTAGCCTCACGCTGCCAACGAGCGATAGCAGTGTCGAGGTTGGCGAGGTAGGCCGCGAGGTTCTTCTGGAACGTCGCGGCATAATCGGGGTAGTTGCGCGACAGGCCGTCGGCGATCGCCCGCGCCATGTCCTTGCCACGTGCAGGGTCGAGGTGAGCACTCCGGCGAGCATCGCGACCTTTTGCTCAGCTGCATAGCAATAAACCGCCTAAGGGGGAGGCTACCGGAGGTCAAGCATGGAAACCCTGTGCGAGGCCCAGGGCGAAGCCGCGGCGCATGCCAGGAAAAGCACCGCTATTGTCGCCAAATGAGAGGGGCACAGCTGGGCGCTTGACATGCCGAGTGCAGACGTTAGACTGAGACCATGGGGTTGACCGGCCACATTGTCCAGAGCGTTCCACAGAGGAAAATATCTATGGGAAAAACGGTTGCGGTACTTGGGGCGGGGAATGCTGGGACCACTTTCGCATTGCTGGCGACGCACAACGCCAATGATGTCCGGCTGTGGACGGTTGAAGAGGACTTGGCCAAGCAGATGCAGCGGCTGCGTGAGAATCCCAAATACCTCCCAGGGATCAAGCTCCCTGAGTCAATAGTCATCGAGACCGACTTACAGCGCGCGGTGGCGGGGGCCGAGATCGTTATGCTCACCGTCCCCTCCCATGTCGTGCGGCGTCTTGTCAGAGCAGTCGCGCCGTTCCTGACACCCGCACACATCATTCTGGATGTGGCCAAAGGCATCGAAGACAAGACGTTCTATCTCATGTCGGAAGTGATACATAGTGAGCTTCCAGAAGCCGTGCGTCAAAACGTGGTCGCGCTGTCAGGGCCATCGATCGCCCGCGAGATGAGTCGAGGTGTCCCCACGGCGGTGGCCGTCGCGGGATGCACACGCCGGCATGCCGAAACCGTACGACAGGCGTTTGAGACCCCGACCTTCAAGGTGGAGGTCCTCGATGATATGGCGGGGGTAGAGCTTGGCGGGGCGCTGAAAAATATCTACGCCCTGGCAGCTGGAATGTGTGATGGTTTGGAGTATGGCAATAACACCAAAGCGGCGCTTATCCCCCGAGCCTTAGCCGAAATGGTGCAATTCGGCGTGGCTCTGGGTGCAAAGCCTGAGACATTCTATGGACTGGCTGGCGTGGGAGATCTGGTTGTCACTTGCCTTGGACCGCAAAGCCGCAACCGCACCTTCGGCGAAAAATTGGCGCGGGGGCAAACACGGGAGCAGATCTTGAAAGAAAGCGTCGAGGTCGCCGAAGGCGTCCAGGTCACGAAAATCGCCCATGCGTTTGCCCGTCTGCTCCGGCTCAACCTCCCTTTGCTTGAAGCCATCTACGCCATACTCTACAATGACGTGCCTCCACGTCGGGCGCTGCATACCTTTCTGAGCGGGTATGCTTAGGGCATTTTGGCAAGACTCTAGAGGATTGCCATGTGCATTTATGATCTAGCACGCTGGCGACCAATGACGAAGCTGGCTTGTCGCGCTCACGGAGCTCGGTTTGAGGGGTCTTGTACCAGGTATGCTGCTGATTGCCATGCTGCAAAGCGGCCCAGAGACCATGTGACGGGCACCGACTGGACTAGGATGTCTGACTCTGCGGGGTGTCAATGCCAAGCTCGCGTGCTAAGGCCAGGATTGGCTGCCACGTCTCCTCATCCAGCGCAATCCCCTCGCGTTCACGCTGTTGCTGCGCTATGGCCTCAGGCTCGCCCGGATACATGATGGCTGTCACCCCCGGCGCGGTGGGTGCGCTTCTTGACATAGGCTAACAGGTCATCGATTTCGGCGTGAAACTCGCTAGGCTCGACAAAGGCGCTGATATCGATGACGACGATGCAGGTGCTGTTGCTGAAGCGCTGTGCTCCTTGCCCTGCAAACCCGCCACGCGCATGAGGATGCCGCTGAGAATCTCGACCACCATGGCCAGCCCAAAACCCTTGTGGCCTGCCAGTCCCCCCAAGGGCAGAATCGCTCCCCGTGGTTCTTGATACAGGACATTGGGATCAGTGGTCGGGCGGCCCTCATGGTCGATCAGCCAACCCTCCGGCGTCCTCTCGCCACGCTGGCGTTGTCACCTCGCACCTTGCCCTCGGCTACGACGCTGGTGGCCATGTCCAGGACAAACGGCACAGACGCCACCGGTGGGGAAGGCGATGGACATCGGGTTGGTGCCCAACCGTCCAGCCCTTCCACCGAAGGGAGCCACGAGGGGAGACGACACCGCCGGCATTCACCGTCATGATCCCTACCAGTTCTTGCTCAGCGGCCATGCGGGTGTAGTCGGCCAATCGCCCGACATGATAGAGATTGTAGGCGCCGACTGAGCTAATCTTGGTTTCCTTGGCCTTGCGAATGGCCAGCTCCATAGCGTGCCGGGCCACCACTTGGCCAAGCCCCCGATGGCCATCGATGAGGGCGAGCGCCGGCGATTCTTGAATGATCTCGAATCGGGGCGCCCGGTTGGGTGAGGGCCGATCGAATCGCCTGGACATACTGCGGGATGCGCATCACGCCCTGCGAGTCATGACCGGCAAGATCGGCGCGTACCAGTAATTCAGCCACCCAGAGCCGCCTCCGTCAGACGGCACCTGCAGGGCCTCGAACAGGCGCCTGGTCAACAACCGTAGTTCCTCCGCCGGTATGCACGGCATAATTCCTCCCGTTCGGCAGGTCATGAGCAACGTAGATCAGCCACGCCACAGCATGATGCACCATCAGATCGGTCGGCGAATGATCCACAGTCGGCTCCTCCCGAGTAATTCGGGCGAGAACTGTACGCCGGTGGTTGGTGGGTGTCAAGACACGACTTTTTCACCGATGTTCCGCAAACGCTATGGTACAATGACGGCAATTTCGACAATGAGTGGCGGACTACCTCAGGCCCGTGTCGGCCGGAGCTTGCTCGGCCAGGGGAGTTATAATGGGCCGGAATGACGTTGACCTGCGGTACGTCAGCGGGAGAAAAGGAGAAGATCGTGGCTAGTGAGCAATTCACCAGTGGAAGAAAATCGACCCGAGGACGAGTTCAGCTTTATGGATCAATCGCAGCCGCCCGACCAATTGGCGATCTTCCCACTGCCCAATGTCCTGCTGTTTCCGAACATGGTCTTGCCGCTGCACATCTTCGAGGAACGGTACAAACGCATGGTGAGCGATTGTCTGCAAGGCAATCGACACCTGGGGTTGTTCTTGCTGCAGCCGGGCTGGGACGAGGAGAGGCGCCGCTCCCGACACCGTATGATGTGGGTGGCATGGGGCGGATCACGCGCGCAGCGCGCTATCCGAATGGAAGTATGGACATCTTGCTCTCCGGACTGGCACGAGTTCACGTGCTACGTTATGTCCAGCAAAAGCCCTATCTGATCGCCGAAGTCGAGATGTGGCCCGATGAGCCGGATGATTCCGAGGGAGTTCAGGCGTTGACACGTCGCATGGTGGGGTTATTCGAGCGTTTCGTCATCACCAACGCGGGCGAAGGACACGAGTTACTCAAGAATCTGAAACTGCTGGCCAGTCCCATCGATCTCTTGCACCTAGTCGTGACGAATATGCCTCTCGACGTCCATCAAAAGCAGGAAATCTTAAATTTACGCCCTATCGATGAGCGCGTGACCATGATGATCACCTTCCTGAATCGCGCACTGTCATCCCCAACACAGCAATCTGAGATCGAATAACCCGCGGCAACGTCGTGTATGAGACCCGCTGTTTAAGGATGTCCACCCTGTCGTAGGCTCACTCCTGGGAAGGGCCTGGCTGCGCTCACCACCATGTCACGGCGACAAGTGACATGAGCTGGAGCTTAGAGCGCAGCGCTATGGCCTGCTCCATTGTCGCTGCGGAACATGCATGCGACGAGATCGTTCAATCCTCTTTCACACCCAGACAACCATCGGGAACCAGATACGTGTATGCTTGCAAGCTGCGACGATAGCCTGCCAGCATTTGCTGTGCCACCCGCTTGGGGATGCTCCCGTTGCGTGCCTGGCTCTGCACCTGGGCTGTGAAGCGACGCAACAGGTCCTTCACATCGTAGCGTACGTATTGCAGCACATCTTCGATGGTATCGCCGGGGATGACCTGCTCGATCTGCGGTTTCCCCTCCTCGTCAACTGCGATCAAGGCCTCGTGAACCGTCCCGAACAGGTTATGGAAATCGCCGATGATATCCTGATAGGCCCCCAGGAACAACACAGCCAGGTAGTATGGTGCATTGTCCAGCGTATGGAATTCCAGCATGTCTTTGACGTCTTTGAGATCTACGAAGCGATCGATCTTGCCGTCGGAGTCGCAGGTGATATCTCCGAGGGTGGCGATCTCCGTCGGCATTTCATCCAGGCGTTGGATCGGAATGATAGGGAAGAGCTGCTTGATCGCCCAGAAATCCGGCACCGATTGAAACACCGAAAAATTGCAGATGTATTTGGAGGCAAGGGCCTTCTGCAGCAGTTGGAAATCATCCGAGACATCTTCGGCCCGCCGCGCATAGCGCGCCGCCTTACGACACACGTCCCAGAAGAGGGCTTCGCCGCGCGCCCAATCTTCGAGGCTCAGATACCCCAGGTTGAACAGCGAGAATAGCTCCTCTTGCAGCTCGATGGCGTCGTGATACGACTCACGATAGCTTTTCGGCGACAATTGCTCGAGCAGCTCTGTCAGGCTGTTAATGATCTGCGAGGGCTCACCGTCGCCCGTCCCGTCCTTAAACGGTTGTGGTGGATACACCGCGCGTTGCACGTTGATGACCAGGAGAGAGTGGTGGGCCACCACCGCCCGTCCGCTTTCCGAGACGAGAGTCGGCTGACGGGTGCCCTCTTGCTCGCAAATCTCCTTGATCGTATACACGACGTTATTGGCATATTCCTGCATGGTATAGTTGATACTTGAATCGGATGGGGTCTGGCTGCCATCGTAGTCGATCCCTAACCCACCTCCGACATTGAGGTATTCGAGCTCGACCCCTGACTTGTAGAGTTTGGCATACACCCGTGCCGCCTCGCGCACGGCGTTCTTAATGCGGCGAATATCGGTGACCTGTGATCCCAGATGGAAGTGCAGCATCTTCAGGCTGTCGCGCAGGTCGTGTTGGGTGAGCATTTCGAGTGCCTGCAGCACCTCGCCGATCTGCAACCCAAACTTCGACAGCTCACCACCTCCCTCCTCCCATTTGCCGCTGCCGCGGGAGAAGAGCTTCACCCGAATGCCCAGGAGAGGTTTGATGCGCATTTGCTTGACGACCCGAATGATCCCCGCCAGTTCTCCCAGATTTTCGAGGACGAGGATGACGACTTTCCCCAGCATGCGTCCGTAGAGCGCCAACTGGATAAAGTTCTCGTCCTTGAGGCCGTTGCAGATCAACAGCGCGTGCGGATTATCATGTAAGGCTAAGGCGGTGGCCAGTTCCGGTTTACTCCCCACCTCCAGACCGTAATCATAGGGACGACCGGCGCGCATGATTTGGGCCACAACCTCCCGTCGTTGATTGACCTTGATCGGGAAGACACCGCGGTATTGGCCACGGTAGCCCCCCTCTGCGATGGCACGCGCGAAAGCCTCATGCAACTGGTTGATCTGCGAGGCGATGATCTGAGGAAACCGCAACAGGAGGGGAGGGTACAAACCGCGCTCCCCTAGCGTGTCGACGATAGCCTTGATATCGATACCAGGGGCCTGACTGGGTTGCGTGTGCACCATCAGATGGCCCCTGCGGGACACGCTGAAGTAGCCGGCGCCCCAATTATCTAGGCCGTAGATCTCCTCAATGTCGCGGCGGCTGATGCTACTGATGCTCATGAACGATCCCCTGACCAATGGAGCATTGTCTTGACCCGATGGCGGCAACCCGCTACATTAGGGCGCGCTGTCAATAACTGCACGACATCTCCGGATTCTGGCAAAAATTCCTCACTATTTTAATGATTGTTCAGGACTTGGCAAGATACAAATGTGTAAAATGTTTGTCACTGAAGCGATGCTTCAGGTGAGCTCAGGGTCATTAACCTCGGGTGTGGCGGAGGGAGCCATCCAGGTGAGGAGGGTTGACTCGGCGACGACCGGCAGTAGAACTTCCTATGTTGCGCGTTGCAGGAAGGTTCCCTGAGAACTGGTCACCCTCCTGCAGCGTCCACAAGGGCTGGGTCGGTCCACACTGAAACCGTCCAAAACTCTATTCTGGCGATGGCGGCCCATTCAACAACCGAAACATGGCCGCATCCCCCGGCAACACCAGTAACGTCTCCGGTGTCAGAATATCGTCGTAGGCTTCCAAGGTGCGTACGAACCCATAAAAGCGTGGGTTCTGCTCGTAGGCCCCGGCATACACCGCAGTGGCCGCCCCGTCGCCCTCGCCTTGAAGGCGTTGACTCCGTTCATAGGCCTGGGCAAGGATGATCTCCCGCTGCTTATTCGTTTCCGCTCTTAGTTTGGCCGCTTCCTCCTCGCCTTCCGACCGGTAGCGCTTGGCAATGCGTTCGCGTTCGGCCACCATACGGGCAAAGACACTCTGCTGCACTTCGCGGGGCAGGTCGGCACGTTTGATCCGGACATCGATCAGCTCGATACCGAAGGCTTGCGTACGCACCCGTGCCGCGTTGGCCACGGCTTCCATGGTGGGTTCCCGCTGCTCCGAGGTCACCGGTGCAAAGTCCTGGGAAGAAATGGCTTGGCGTAATTCGGAGAACACGATATCTTCGATCCGAGCCCTGGCCCCGTCCAACGTCGCTACGCTGATAAAGAACGCCAGAGGATCTTTGATCTGCCAGCGCGCGACATAATCGACGACGAGACGCTTCTTATCAAGGGTGAGATACTCCGCAGGGGCGGCATCCGTGGCCAGAACGCGTTTATCGAAGCGGTGCACCGTCTGCACGAAAGGGAAGCTTGGCGTGCAAACCGGGGTCGGTGATGGTCCGGATATAGGCGCCGAACTGGGTGATGATCGCCTGCTCACGCTCATCGATGCTGAACAAAGCCTGTGGCACTAGCACCCACAGGGCAGCAAACAGCACCAGGATTCCAATCACCATCTGCTTCATCGGACGGCCCTCCCTGGCCTAGGATCGCTTTGGGCGGACGGCACTGTTTCTGCGGTGCCGTGTTTGCCATCCGGGCTCGGAGGGGCTAACACACGTGGGGCTTGATCGCGCAGGGGCAGGAACGGCAAGACGCCTCCCTCCAGTTGTGGACTGATAATGATCTTCTGGGCCTTGGGAAGCACCCGCTGCAAAGTTTCCAGATACAGCCGCTGCTCGGTCACCTCTTGGGCGCGTTCGTACTCCTTGAGGATGGAGACGAACTTGGCGGCGTCCCCCTCCGCTCGGATCACCCGCTGGGCCTTGTAGGCTTCAGCCGCCCGCACCATCTGCTCGCCCTGTCCGCGTGCCTTCGGAATGACATCTTCCTGATAGCCCATGGCTTCGTTGATCAGGCGTTCACGATCTTCGCGGGCACGCACCACCTCATGGAAGGCATCCTTAACCTGTTCTGGAGGATCGACCACTTGGAGTTTCAATTCGGTGACGACCAACCCGGATTGATAGGTATCTAGAAGCTGCTGTAGAAAGTCGCGCGAGCTGTCCTGGATACGGACCCGCCCCACCGTCATGGCCTCGTCGATGGTCGTGCGCCCAACGATGCTGCGCAAGGCCACCTCGGTCGAATCCCGCAGAGATTGATCAGGGTCTCGGACTCGGAAGAGGTATTGGCCAGGGTCCTTGACGCGATACTGCACGATAGCCTGCGCGTCGACGATGTTTTCATCGCCGGTCAGCATGAGCGCTTCCTGCGGGATAACACGGTAGCGTGGCTCACTGCGGAAGCCGACTTCTACACGCCGCACAACTGCGAGGTTGACCACCTCGACGCGCTCCAATGGATACGGCAAACGGTACCGCAAGCCAGGCCCGGTGCGTGCGACCTCTTTGCCAAACCGGCGCACGACCCCCTGCTCGCCGGGGCCCACCATGTAGAAACCAGTGGCGAGCCATATCAGCAAGGCGATCAGGCCAACAGTCCCAATCACCATGAAAGGGGCCTTTGGTGATCGCTGCTGCCAGTTCTGCCAGCGTTCCGCGAGCTGGCCTAAAACTTCGTCTCCCTCGAACTCTCCGGGGAATGGGCGCCTTTGCAGAGACGTTCCCTCCTCTCGCGATTGGGGGATGTTACGATTCGTATAAGTTAGACACCCAACTGAACCAGGGGCACGCTGGACTGGTCAGGCGTGCTCGACTACAAGTTCAACTCCAACTTCATCTGCAAAAAACGCGACAAGCCGGTCTTGGTCACTAACCCGAGCATGCGTCCGCGCTGCATCACGAGCAAGCGCCCGATCGCCTCCTCGGCCATGCGCTGGAAAGCCACCGAAATATCCTCTTCGGGGACAATGGTCAGGCGCTCCGTCAGAGGGACCATCACCTCACGCACCGGCACACGGTCGTAATCCTCTGGTGCGACCCGCTTGACGTCGCCAAGCGCGACCAGTCCCATGACCTGGCCGTTTTCCACCACCGGGAATCCGCCATAGCCATGGGTGAGGAAATAGCCGTCGATCAAGTCGCGGACGCTCAGATTTGGTGGCACCGTCACCACGTCTTTCACCATCATGTCGCGAACAGGGATCACCCGCCAAGGCTTCTTTTAACATAACCTGTGTATAGCTCGCCTGGGCACCCTGGAGGAGGAAAAACCCGATGAGCGCCATCCAGATCCCCTGGAAACCCGCCCCCGCAAATAACGACACCGCCCCAAGAGTGATGAGTATATAGGCAAAGACAATGCCTACACGGGTCGCCAGGTAGGTGGCCTTCTTGAGATTCTTGGTCATGCCCCAGAGGATCGACCGAAGTACCCGGCCGCCGTCGAGGGGGAAGGCTGGTAACAGGTTGAAGACAGCCACCACCATGTTGAGACCAGCGAGGTATAATGCAATGGCTGCGAATGAAGGGTCTGGGCCTTCACGCGCCAGCGCTCGCCATACTAACCAGAAAAACCCAGCCAGTACAAGGCTGGCTATGGGGCCCACGATGGCGATCAAGAATTCGGCGCTGGGGCTAGGGGGTTCCTGTTTCATCTCAGACACGCCCCCCAGGGCAAATAGGGTGATCCCGGCGATGGGCACCCGGAGATTCTGTGCCATCAGTGCGTGCATGAGTTCATGCAGCAGTATGGAGGCAAAGAGAAACAGGGCCGCGAGGATGGCTTTGATCCAGTAGGCGGAAATCGGCAGGTCTGGATAGTGTTGCGGGAAATACCCACTGGCTAGACTCCAGCTTAAGAGCCCGAAAATGATCAGCCAGGTGAAGTGGATGCGGATCGGGATCCCACGGATGGCTCCAAGCACTAGTGAGCCACGTACCATCCTTCCACTCCTTCCCTTGCAGAGCCGTCGCGTCCCTCCAGCCCTTGCGCATGGTGGCCACACGACCCCTGTGTAGCGGACAACCAACGACACTGACATAGGCCGATGCGGGGGGATAGGACTACACGGGAGTAAACCAGCGTCCGATGCGCCACCCCCCTCTGCGGTGTAACTGTCGCCGCAAGCGAGCGGGGTCGACTCGGTATTTGAAGAGCTTGCGATTGTCGAGATAGCCGACGGGAATCTCTAGATGGAACGCATCGTACAAGGTGGGGTCTGTTGTGATATCGATCTCGTCAAGCTCGAAAACGCAGCTCGGCCTGCAACGCTATGAGCGTAGCTTTGGCCGCATGGCAAAGCTCGCAATCGGTCTTGGTGTATAGTGTGATACGAGGCGCCGGTCCCCGTTCTCCACTCGTCATCGTGGCTCCAGATGCATCTGAGTCGAACCATTCATTCCACACCGGATCATACGTCGCAACCAAGCTTTTTCAAATTTTCCTACGGAGTATGTATCATGGTAGCCTGGCAAAGTAAAGGCAAATCGAGCGCTTGCGGCACCTGGGACAACGTCACTGATAGTGGCTCAGTTTGGACCCTTGATAGTAGTGGGTAAGAATGGCCTCATAATCGTAGCCCAGCGCTGCCATCTCTTGGCTGCACCACTGGCATAAGCCCACGCCATGTCCCCACCCTTGGCCGCTAAAAAAGGCGCGCCCATCGCGGATTTGCACCGTAAACCGTGTGCTACGAATGATCTCTGGCCCCAGCGCCAGGCGAAAATCGGTGCCACGCATAATGACCTCCCCTGACTTGTGACCAATTTTCAAGCGCGTGATGCGGCCGGTGGCACTCCGTTCGATGGGTTCTAAAAAGCGGATCGCCCCTATAGCATAACCCTGCCGTACGAGTGCGGCTCGAATATCCTGCAGGGATGGCGAGGCTGACCACTGGAGGTAAGGGGATGCGGGGTGTATCGGCGCTTTCACGGCGCGCAGACAGGGGTGGGGTGAGGACCAGACCTGTTCGCTGTTTTCGGTGTAGCCGGCCGATTCGGCGTGGTAATACGCCGGAATTAATGCCCCCTGGCAGGTGAGCACGAGGCCCGCCGTATCGTTGACCGCTTGTGTGGTCCTGGCGTGTTCGGCGCTATACCCATCATAATGCTGATCGCGGATATACTGCGCCGCGACATCGTAGTCACGATTGGTCTGGCGTGTGCTCTTATACAGAGCATAGGTACGCGCAACGATGGCTTGTGCCCGCAGTGCGGCCATCTCCCATTGGCTGGGGGCCTCCTTCGGCACGACGCCGTAGAGGTACGCCTCAAGGTCAAGCGTATTGACCACCATCAGCCCTGACGTACGCCATTTTACCTCAAGGCTACCACGGTATGGCTTGCTGCCCGCATAGATGACTGCATCCTTCGTACGAGGCACGAGGTGGACCTCATCGACCTCGATACCCGCCTCAGGGATGCGGATATTTCTAGTGTTGGCCTGCGCCTGGAATGTCCGCCAATGGTTGGCCTCAGACGGTAACAAGCCTGCCGGCTGTGTGAGAACCGTATAATCAGCGGGTATGGAAAGGGAGAAGGTGGGCAGATTCTGCCACAACAGCACACGGATCGGTGCTGCTCCAACCGGCACAGGGATTGACAAGATCAACCAAGCGAGACCAACGATACACGATCGACCAACACTGGAGCGGGCACTATGGGATAGAATCAGATTGGTCCACGCGCGCGTGCGAGTCCGCATCTTGTTCCTCTAATGTCCTGGACTCCTGGATAAGCTGTTGGTACAACCGCGAAATGGAGGTCGGCGACAATGGCCCTGGATTCTCCTCCTGGACGCGCGTGATGATCTGTTCTTCACGGCTGGGGACGTATATCGGCAGTCCCAGGTCCTTTTTCATTCGACCAATTTCCAGGGCAAGCTTGGCGCGCTCGTTGAAGAGCCTCAATAGTTCGTCGTCGATCGCGTCCATCCGTTCGCGTAGGTTGTCAATGTCATCCATGAGGGTCCGTACTCCTTCTACCTGCATCTGACCCGCTCCAATGAGACGGGTCCGCAAGCACCTACTCGCTCCTGATACGGCGGCAAATACGTAGCATACATACGGCCCAGATGTCAAGCTGAGACGCGTTCTAGACTGGTGTGACAACGGCTGCGAGTTGATGGCCTCCTTGGCGGGGGAGCCAGGTGCATATGAGCCCTGAGGCAATCCCAGACCCATACGGCGTGCTTCTCGGCGTAGGATCGGCTTATGGTATAGTACGTGGGAAATGTGCACAGGTAAGTGGAAATGGATGAGAGCAGGCGGGCCCCGGTAGCAAGTGCGCTCAGAGCAGGAGAAACAGCGATGGGCCAAAGTCAGAAAGCGGTGCGGCAGCAAGGCAGTGCCCGGCGGCAGAGTCGCATGCGCCGGCGTATCACCCTGCTCATTGCCGTTCCCGTGGTGATTGCCGCTATCGTAGCCGTCGTCGCACTGACCAGCCAACCAGGGTATAGTAACCTCGACGTCCTCGGCAAGCAACCGGCGATCGTGCAGGTATTTTTGCCGGGCTGACCGAACTGTGCTCAGCTCAAGCGCATCGTCGATGCGCTCCGCCCCGAATTTCGTGGACAAGTCGCTTTTGTCCTGGCAGACCTCAATACCCCTGAGGGGCTGGCATTTGCCAACCGCCATGGGGTGGGCAATACCACTTTAGTGTTGTTCGATGGGGATGGGAAGCGCCTCGAGACACTAGCCGGTATCCAGGAGGAGCGGGCTTTGCGTGAACGTATACGGGCCAACTTTGGGCTGTGATCGCTGAGAGGGATACACGACGGGCAGCGTGAACGTGGGTGGGCACGGGTCAGATTGTGGGCCAGCAGGAGCGGTGGCGGCCTGGCATGACCCTTGATCTCCCTGGTCGATTCTGCTATGATGGCGCTGTTCTGGCTGTAGGCACTCTTGGGCTGGGCTCCCATGTTCGTATCGCTTGCCTCATCAGCCTGCATGTAACGCAGGTCCTATGGATGAAACGATCGACGGATCTCTCCGAACACATTCTAGCCTCGCTCAGCGATGGCGTCGTCATTCTGGATCCTGCCTGTCGGGTGTTGCTGTTCAATCCAGCCATCGAAGAGATGACGGGGACCTCGTCGCGCCGCGCCATGGGCGCGGACTTAGCCACGCTGCTGCCAAAGGAATCCCCAATCCCGGCACGCGTCATCGCCACCCTGAAAACCGGACATCCCTTTTTCATCCCGGACGCCGAGTGGTTGCGCTGGGATGGTGAACCGCTGCCGACGAGCCTGACGATCTCGGCAATTCTTGATAAGATGGGAGAGACCCTGGGGGCGGCCCTGGTGGTCAGAGACCTGCGACGGTTTAAAGCGTTACAGGAGAGTCAGCGTCCAGCGGAGCGGCTGACAGCATTCGGCATTTTGGCCGCGGCTATGGCCCACGAGATCAAAAACCCCTTACTCGGCATTCGGGGCGCGGCACAGCTCCTGCGTGAAGAATTGACCACGGATGAGGCGCGCGAATATACCGATGTCATCATTCGTGAAGCCGATCGTTTGAACGTCTTAATGGAGGAGATGCTCGATTTTGCCAGGCCCCATCCCCTCACACGGACGCAGGTCAATGTGCACGAAGTCCTCGACAGCGTCATTGCCCTGGAACGACCGGCATGTACCGTGCGTGGCGTGCAGATTCGGCAGCGCTACGATCCGAGCTTGCCTGATCTCTGGGCTGACCGTAATCATCTGACGCAGACTTTTTTGAATCTCATCCGCAACGCCTGGGAGGCAATGCCTCACGGGGGCTCTTTGACGCTAACGACGAGCCGATCAAGTGAACCAATCCGTCTTGGACCGGGTGGCGGGCCGATGCTCGTGGTGGAGCTCGCCGATGAGGGCGTGGGAATTCCGCCGGAGGTCCAACGTAAGCTGTTTACACCATTCTTTACGACAAAAGCCAAAGGCTCGGGCCTGGGGCTCGCGATTGCGCATCGGATTATCGAAGAACATGGTGGACGCTTCATCATCAAGAGTCTCCCGGGTCAGGGGACCACCGTACGGATCTATCTTCCGGTCAACCCTGGAACGTCAGAGGGGCCGTTGGGAGGATGAGCCGGTATGGCGGACGAACGCATGTTAGTGGTGGATGACGAAGAGAGCATCCGCTGGGTTTTGAGCCGTGGACTAGTGCGACGGGGATGGAAGGTCGACAGTGCGGAAAACGCCCACCTCGCCCTCCGCCAACTTGCTGAGCGGAGCTACGCACTGGTCTTTCTTGACATTCGTCTCCCCGACATGGACGGTCTTAGCCTCCTAGAGCAAATCCGCACGTTTCCCAATCCTCCCATGGTCGTGATCATGACCGCGCAAGGCACCGTTGACACGGCGATCAATGCCATGAAGAAGGGGGCCTACGAGTATATCATCAAGCCATTCGACCTAGAGGACGTGGTCAGCCTGGCGCATCAGGCATTGCGCGCCCGTGCCGCGGCGGCGGATGTGGCGATGCCAGTGCCCTTCGACCTGCGCGATAGCCTCCACGCCAGTGGCATCATCGGCCGCACGGAGCAGATGCAACAAGTGTATAAGATGATTGGCATGGTGGCAGACCGCGACGTCACTGTCCTGATCGAGGGCGAGAGCGGCACCGGCAAGGAGTTGATTGCTCGTGCCATCCATCGCCATAGTAAGCGCGCCAAGCGGCCGTTTGTGACCGTCAACTGCGCTGCCATCCCACATGAACTTCTCGAAAGTGAACTTTTTGGGCATGAGAAGGGGTCATTTACTGGGGCCACGGCCACCACCATCGGTAAGTTTCAGCAAGCCGACGGCGGCACGATGTTTCTGGACGAAGTTGGGGACATGGATCTCAACCTTCAGGCCAAGCTGCTCCGTGTCCTCCAGGAAAAGGAATTTTACCGCGTCGGCGGCCGTGACTCCATTCGTGTTGATGTCCGCATTATCGCCGCCACCCATCAGAATCTGGAACTAGCGGTCACCCAGAAGCGCTTTCGTGAGGACCTCTACTACCGGCTGAACGTGGTTCCCCTGTATATTCCGCCATTGCGCGAACGGCGTGAGGACATTCCTCTCTTAATCGATTACTTCTTGCAGCGCTTCGAGTCCGAGCTCGGCACTGGGCGGAAATACCTGTCGAATGAGGCACGTGAGATTTTGCTGTCCTATCATTGGGGAGGGAATATTCGCGAGTTGGAAAACGTGATGAAGCGCGCTATGGTGCTCACCACGAGCAGCATGATCCTACCGCAACATCTTCCTGAATCTCTCCACAGCGGCCCTAAAGAAGTGGACGATGCCGACATTCTACGCCGGCTGGTGGAGCGCAAGGCCCGCGCGCTGTTCCTGAATGCCCAATCGGCGGGGAGCGGTGAGATCTATCATATCATCCTCAGTGAGATCGAACGCTTCTTACTGCAGGTGATTCTGGACGAAACCGATGGCAATCAATTGCGCACTGCGGACCTGCTGGGCATTAACCGCAATACCCTCCGCAAGAAGATCCGCACGCTTGGCGTCGAGGTCCGGCGGTCTTCCAAAGCTGATTCCGCGACCGAGGTCTCATTGCATCACTAATGGCAGGAGAAAGGGTCCGCCGCTGTGCCCATGACCCTGATGACTAGCTGCGATGAGCGCGGTGGACAGTTTTATCCACAATCAAGGAGATGGCCATGAGTTCATTGGCAGCCGTCGTTCTGGCAGCGGGTAAAGGCACGCGTATGCGCTGCAAAACACCCAAGGTGATCCAACCGGTGGCCGGGCGACCTATGATCATGTATACGCTGGAGTTGGCAAGAACCCTCCAAGCCTCCCCGGCCGTGGTCGTGGTGGGACATCAGGCAGAGTCGATCACGCAAACGCTGCCTGCCATCGGCTGGCACGCAGTCGTCCAATTGGAGCAACTCGGGACGGGGCACGCGATGCGGCAGACCGAGGAGATCTTGAAAGATTTCCCCGGTGATGTGCTCGTCTTGCACGCCGATGTGCCGTTGTTGTGCGCCGAAACGCTGCAGCGACTGGTGGACGTGCACCGCCGCTCTGGTGCGGTGGCGACGCTGCTGACCGCGCAGATGGAGCAGCCAGGCCGCTTGGGACGGGTGGTTCGTGAGGCGAATGGGCAGGTGGCACGCATCGTCGAGGCGCTTGATGCCAGCGAGGCGGAACGTGCCATTCGCGAGATCAACACAGGCATCTATTGCTTCCAGGCGGGCTTTATCTACCCTGCCTTACATGACCTCACCTCCGACAACGTCAAAGGGGAATATTATCTAACCGACGTCATCGGCGCCGCTTGCCGGTCGGGACTCCAGGTCCAGGCGGTGCCATGTGACGATTGGCGTGAAGCCATCGGGGTGGATTCCAAAGCTGACCTAGCACGGGCTGAAGCGGTCCTCCGACAACAGGTAATCGAGCGCCTGATGGCAAGTGGCGTGACCATCATCGACCCATACACCACCTACGTGCATCCCGAGGTCCAGATCGGCTGCGATACGGTGCTGCACCCCAATACGCATATCCTCGGCCAGACGGTCATCGGCGAAGACTGTGAGATCTGGCCCAATACCGTCATTCGCGACAGCACCCTGGAGGAAGGTGTAACCATCTTTCCTTCCTGTGTCATCACCAGTAGCACGATCGCTGCCGGCACGCAGGTGGGCCCCTTCGCCCATTTACGGCCGGAATCGGTGTTGGGCAAGCGGGTGCGGGTCGGCAATTTTGTTGAAGTGAAGAAATCCATCATTGGCGATGAGTCCAAGGCCGCACACCTGAGCTATATCGGCGATGTCGTCATGGGGAAGGACGTCAATGTGGGGGCGGGGTTCATCGCTTGTAACTATGACGGCGAGAAGAAAACCGAGATTGTTATCGAGGACGGCGTGTTCATCGGCAGCGATAGCCAGATCATCGCGCCGTTACGAATCGGGCGTGGAGCGTACATCGCTACTGGCACCACGGTGCGCCAGGAGGTGCCCCCCGACGCGCTGGTCTTCAACACCAAGGACCAGGTGCATCGCGAGGGCTGGGCCTTAGGACGCAAGCCTAAAGCGCATGGCGCCAAAGACGAGTCGTAGCTGTGCCTATGTGTTGTACCTGTGGGGACTCACCCACGTCTGGTGTGGAGGGACCAAGGATGTGTGGAATTATCGGCTATATCGGCGGGGACAATGCGGTTCCGATTCTCATCGAGGGGCTGAAACGTTTGGAATATCGCGGCTATGATTCGGCGGGAATCGCCGTCATCCACGAGGCGCAATTAGCGATCCGTAAAGCCGTGGGCAAACTGAAGAACCTGGAGGAGGTCGTGGGGAATGATCCGCCCACAGGCACGATCGGAATCGGCCATACGCGCTGGGCGACCCATGGTCGCGTCACCGAACTCAACGCACATCCGCATGAAACCGCCGGATTTGTCCTCGTGCATAATGGCATCATCGAAAATTATCTCGCCCTGAAGGAGAAACTCAGCGCCGAGGGGCATGAGTTCCGCACCGAGACCGACACCGAGGTGATCGTGCATCTGATCGCCAAGTACTTCACCGGCAATCTCACGGCCGCCGTGCATATGGCCCTACAGGAGGTGGTGGGGGCTTATGCCATCGCTGTTTTGAGTACGGACGACCCCAATACCGTCGTCGGGGCGCGCTCCGGTTGCCCACTTGTGGTAGGTCTCGGCCAGGGGGCTTATTTCCTCGCCTCGGATGTACCTGCGGTGCTGAATCACACGCGGGAGGTCATCTTCCTGGACGATGGCGAGGTGGCCACTTTGACGCGTGAAGGGGTGCGCGTCAGCAGTCTCGACGGCCAAATGGTGGCGAAGGACATTCGACATGTGACGTGGGATCCTATCATGGCCGAGAAAGGGGGCTATAAGCATTTCATGCTGAAGGAGATCTTCGAACAGCCGCGGGCTGTGCTCGACACCTTCCGCGGCCGAGTGCTTCCCGAGACGGGTGATGCCACGCTCGATCTCGGCAAGGCAGCACCCGCTCTGGCACAGGCGCGACGGGTCCTGCTCGTGGCCTGCGGGACCTCATGGCATGCCGCCCTCATCGGCAAGTATATGATCGAAGACATGGCCCGCCTCCCGGTTGAAGTCGATTATGGTTCGGAGTTCCGCTATCGCCAGCCGGTGCTCGATGAGCACACGTTGTTCGTGGGCATCTCCCAGTCGGGCGAAACGGCGGATACCATCGCCGCTGCCCGCGAGGCGAAGCGCCATGGCGCCACAACGGTGACCATTAGCAACGTCATGGATAGCACCCTGGCCCGTGAGTCGGATGGCGTCTTCTATACGCACGCCGGCCCGGAAATCGGGGTGGCCGCCAGCAAGACCTTCACCACTCAGCTGGTGTCCGTATATTTGTTGGGGCTGGCACTTGGGCGCCAACATGGCACCCTCTCCGAGGCGCGAGGCAAAAAGCTGGCGCAAGACCTCCTGCAGATGCCACGCCTGATGGAAGGAGTGTTGGAGCAAGAAGAAACCATTGCGGAGTTGGCCAGAGAATTCGCGACCAAGCGGGACTTCCTGTTCCTGGGTCGTGGTCTGTCCTTCCCGATTGCCCTGGAGGGGGCGCTGAAGCTGAAGGAATTATCCTACATCCATGCTGAGGGCTATGCTGGGGGCGAGATGAAGCACGGCCCGATTGCGCTCATCGACCAGCAGATGCCGGTGGTCATCCTCGCACCCCGAAGTCGAGTGCATGACAAAATCGTCTCCAACCTTGAGGAAATCAAGGCACGGGACGGCATCATCATCGCCATTGGCACGGAGGGCGATCAGGACCTGAAACGGCATGCCCAGCACGTCCTGTACGTACCCGACGTCCCTGATTTGCTGCAGCCGTTGGTTCTGGTGTTACCTTTGCAACTGCTGGCCTACCACATCGCTGTGCGGCGTGGGTGCGATGTCGATCAACCACGCAATCTGGCCAAAAGCGTGACTGTCGAATGAGCCCGCATCCGGCGTCCGGCGACTCCCCCACGGCCGTGGGGGATGTATTAGTAGGACTCAATCCCTCACAGCACCAAGCCGTGTTACATGCCGATGGTCCCCTGCTGATCCTGGCGGGGGCCGGCTCCGGCAAAACCCGTGTCATTACTCACCGGATCGCGAACCTTATTGGTACGCACGGTGTTGCACCATGGCAGATCCTGGCCCTCACCTTCACCAACAAGGCGGCTGAGGAGATGCGCCGCCGCGTCGAGAAGCTCCTCGGGGCTTCCAGTCAGGACATTTGGGTGAGCACCTTTCACGCCGCCTGCGCTCGCCTGTTGCGGCGTGATATCGAGCATCTCGGGAGCCACACGCGGAGTTTCGTGATCCTCGACGCGGCCGATCAGTCTGCCCTCATCAAAGAGTGTCTACGCGCGCTGAACATCAGCCCTGATCGGTACGCCCCCCAGGCTATCGCCGGGCGCATCAGTCGGTTGAAGAATCAACTGACCACGGCAGAGCAATTTGCCCAGCGCAGTGGGCAAGATTTTGGCTTTGACGAGGCCGTGCGTCGGGTGTATCAGCTCTACCAAAAAAAGCTCGTGGAGCAGAATGGTCTGGATTTCGATGATCTGCTCATGCACACGGGGCAGCTCTTTGAGGAGGTTCCGGAAGTTCTGCGCTATTATCAGCAGAAATTTCGCTATATTCTGGTCGATGAGTACCAGGATACCAATCATGCCCAGTATCGCATCATTCGCCTGTTGGCCGATGAACACCGTAATCTCTGCGTGGTTGGCGACGACGACCAATCGATCTATGCCTGGAGGGGAGCGGACATCAGCAACATCCTCTCCTTCGAACGCGATTATCCCGAGTGCGCAGTGGTTAAGCTGGAGGAAAATTATCGTTCGACCAAGAGCATTCTCGAAGCCGCTGGCAAGGTCATCGATAAGAACACGGAACGCAAAGGCAAGAGCCTGTGGACGCAGCGCGAGGCCGGCGAAAAATTGACGTACATCGAGGCGGTCGATGAAACGCAGGAAGCAGCGCTGATCTGTCAAATGATCGGCCGCCTACGTCTATCAGCGGGCTGGGATTATCGCGATGTGGCTATTTTCTATCGCACGAACGCCCAATCGCGTGCCATCGAAGACGCACTGCGCATGGCGAACATCCCCTACCAGATCGTCGGCGGGCTGAAATTTTACGACCGCAAGGAAGTCAAGGACCTCCTCGCTTATCTGCGCTTGCTGGCTAACCCGCGGGACTCGGTGAGCCTACGGCGCGTCATCAACGTTCCACCACGTGGGATCGGCAAGGTGACCGTCGATAAAATTGCTGCGCACGCAGAGATGCGTGGTATCCCGCTGTACGACGCTGTGGGAGAGGCGCTGGCGACAGGGCTCTTAAGCGGGGCCGCAGCCGGCAAAGTACAACAATTTTTCGTCTTGGCGGAAGAGTTGCGCGGACTGGCGGCCACCTCGTCCGTTGCCGAGCTCATTCGTGAGCTGATTCGACGCACCAACTTCCTCGAACAGTACGGCACCGCAGGCGAGGATGAAATGCGCAGGCAAAACATCCAGGAAGTCATCACCGCTGCGGACGATTTCGAAGGACGCGCCCAAGACACGTCATTGGTGAGCTTCCTTGACCAGACGGCCCTCATGGCCGATCAGGACACGCTCAGCGATGATGCGGGTCGAGTAGTGCTGATGACCCTCCACACTTCCAAGGGCCTGGAATTTCCGGTGGTCTTCGTCTCTGGCATGGAAGATGGCATTTTCCCGCACCGGCGGGCCTTCGAAGACACGTCGGAGCTGGAGGAAGAGCGCCGGTTGTGCTACGTTGGCATGACGCGCGCCAAAGACCGGCTGTTTCTCACCAGCGCCGTCAGGCGCCGGATCTATGGCACCGAGTTGTACAATCCGCCATCGATGTTTCTACAAGACATTCCGCCAGCACTGCTTAATGCAGAGCGGGCTATACGACAAGGAGCGAGCGGGCGGCAAGGGCGGATGACCTGGGGTCATGGCGAGCGCGACGAGGAGGATCGAGCAGCATCGGGGACACGCCCGTCTACGGCTGTTGCCGCGGGTACCAGCGATCTGTCCCGCGACGGCAAGCCCAATACGCGCCAGCTCTGGGGCGGCGAGTATCGACCCGGCACCCTCGTGCGCCATCCGGAGTGGGGCCTGGGGGTGGTCCAGAAGCAGGAGGGCGAGGGGGACGGTCTCAAGCTGACGATCATCTTCCGCAATATGGGCCGCAAAGTGGTGGCAGCTAAGTATGCCAAACTGGAGAAGGTGTCCTCATGATCACTCGTGACGATGTCGAGCATGTCGCCGAGTTGGCACGGCTCGAATTGACCGCTGTGGAGAAAGAGCAATTCATCGCTCAGCTCAACAATATCCTCACCTACTTCGAGAAGCTCACTGAGCTGGATACGACTGATGTCGAGCCGACCTCACAGGTGATTCCAATGTCGAATGTCTTTCGCGACGATGCCGTACAGCCCTCTTTGGACCGCACCAAGGTGCTACAGAACGCCCCGGAAGAATCGCATTTCTTCTTCAAAGTACCACGCATTATTGAAGAATAGCCACGATCATGGACCTCTTTGCCCATACCATGCACGAGTTACAGGCTCTCCTGGCCAGCCGCGATATCAGTGCCCGTGACCTTACCGAGGCATTTTACCGCCGCATCGCAGTGCTCGACGAGCGCGTCCACGCCTACGTGACCCTCACGCCCGAGCAAGCTCTTGAGCAGGCCAATCGCGCTGATCAGCGACGCCAGCGGGGGGAGTCCGGCCCCCTGCTCGGTATCCCTCTAGCAATCAAAGATGTGATCTGCACCGAGGGGATCCTCACCACCTGTGGCTCCAAGACGCTTCGTAACTTCGTGCCGCCCTATGATGCCACGGTGATCGAGCGCCTCAAGCAGGCCGGGGTGGTCGTGCTCGGCAAGACCAACATGGATGAGTTCGCTATGGGCTCGTCCACAGAGCATTCAGCCTCTGGCATCACCCATAACCCCTGGGATTTGAGCGCTATTCCCGGCGGTTCGAGCGGGGGATCGGCGGCGGCCGTAGCGGCTGATGAGTGTGCCGGGGCGCTGGGCAGCGACACCGGGGGCTCGGTGCGTCAGCCTGCCGCGTGCTGCGGCATCGTTGGTTTGAAACCGACCTATGGGCGGGTTTCCCGTTATGGACTGGTGGCCTTCGCTTCATCGTTGGACCAGATTGGCCCGATGACCAAAGATGTGTGGGATGCGGCGCTCATCATGAACGTCATCGGCGGTCATGACCCCCGGGATTCGACCTCAGCCGATATTCCCTTGCCCGATTTCACCCGGGCACTCACCGGTAACGCACAAGGTTTACGCCTTGGGATTCCACGCGAATATTTTGTTGGAGGGATCGACAGCGAGGTTGAGCAAGCTGTGCGTGCGGCGGTCCAGGTACTTGAGGGAGTCGGCGCCAGGACCACAGAAGTGACACTGCCCCACAGCGAATACGGGGTGGCCGCCTACTATATTTTAGCCCCCTCGGAAGCCAGCTCGAACCTGGCGCGCTATGATGGCATCAAGTACGGTTACCGTACGCCGCAATGGTCGAATTTGCGCGACATGTACATGCGCACGCGGGACGAGGGCTTTGGCGCTGAGGTCAAACGCCGTATTATGCTGGGTACGTATGCCCTCAGCGCCGGCTATTATGAGGCCTATTATCGGAAGGCGCAGCAGGTCCGAACGCTGATCCTGCGGGACTTCGAGGCAGCTTTTCGACAGGTTGACGTCATCGTCGCCCCGACCACACCGACACCGGCCTTCAAGATCGGAGAAAAGACCGACGACCCCCTACAGATGTATCTCTCCGATGTCTTCACCGTCCCGGTCAACCTCGCGGGGATCCCGGCGATCTCCATTCCGTGCGGGTTCAATTCGGCGGGGCTGCCGATTGGTCTACAGATCATTGGCAAGCCATTCGATGAAGAGACCGTCCTCCGCGTTGCCCATGCTTTTGAGCAACACACTGATTATCATCGACGCAAACCACCGCTATAGAGGGGAAGAGCCATGGATTACGAGGTCGTGATCGGGCTCGAGGTGCACGCCCAGCTCTCGACGCACTCGAAGATCTTTTGCGGCTGCAGCACGACATTTGGGGCACCACCCAATACGCAAACCTGCCCGGTCTGCCTGGGGATGCCCGGTGTGCTGCCGGTGCTCAACCGACGCGTGATAGAATTCGCCATCAAGACGGCACTGGCGTGCCATGGCGAGGTGGCACCACGTTGCCGATTTGCCCGCAAGAATTATTTCTACCCCGATATGCCGAAGAACTATCAGATCTCCCAGTATGACGAGCCGCTTGTCGTGGGGGGACACATCGAGATTCCCACGCCGGAAGGGATGAAACAGGTCAGACTGGTGCGCATCCATCTCGAAGAGGATGTTGGTAAGTCTATCCATGGGGAAAACCTCGACGACCCACGCGCCAGTTATGTGGACTTCAATCGCTCTGGCGTGCCGTTGATGGAAATCGTCAGCGAGCCCGACCTGTCATCACCCGACGAAGCTAAGCTCTACCTGCAGTGCGTGCGAACAATCGTGCAATACCTGGAGGTGTGCGACGGCAACATGGAGGAAGGCAGCTTCCGCTGTGACGCCAATGTGTCGCTGCGGCCGATAGGCGCCCGCGAATACGGCACCAAAGTTGAGATCAAGAACCTCAACTCTTTCCGCAACGTCCAGCGTGCCCTGGAATATGAAGTCGTCCGGCAGACGAAAGCGTTGGACGCCGGGGAGAAACTGGTCCAGGAAACGCGCCTGTGGGATGCCACTCGCGGCGTCACCCGCTCTATGCGCAGCAAAGAATTTGCGCATGATTATCGCTACTTCCCTGAGCCCGACCTGGTTCCACTGGTGACGACCCGCGAATGGGTTGAGGCGATTCGGTGCACGCTACCGGAGCTGCCTGACGCTCGCATGCAACGCTTTGTCTCCGAATATGGCATCCCAGCCTATGATGCCGGGGTGTTGACCAGTTCCAAAGCGTTAGCCGATTATTACGAGGCCTGCATCAAGCGCTATCCGAAGCCGAAGGTGGTGAGTAACTGGATGATGGTGGAACTGTTGCGTGCCCTCAATCGGGATGGTATCGAGGTCGAGCAGGCTCGTATCGCCCCCGAGAACCTTGCTGAGTTGCTTGCGTTGGTCGACGACGGCACCATCAGCGGCAGCATGGGGAAGACCGTGTTCGACACCATGTATGAAACCGGTAAGGCTGCCGCCGAAATCGTCCAAGAAAGAGGACTGCGACAGATCAGCGACGAAAACGCCCTGGTGACTGCCATTGAGCAGGTACTCGCCGACAACCCCAAGGAGGTCGGCGAGTTCCGGGCTGGTAGAGAAAAACTGCTGAGCTTTTTCATGGGCCAGGTCATGAAGGCGACGCAGGGCAAAGCCAATCCGCAAGCGGTGAACAAGCTGCTACGCGAGAAGCTAGCGAGAACGGAAGCCTGAGAACCTGGAGCCAGATTGCTCGCGCCTGAGCTAACGAGACATGCTCCATCGCTCTGCCGTTCCCTTGTACCCTCGTCGCCGCATGGGTGGATATCGCTTCCCCCTCTTACCGCCCCTTGAACGTCGGCTTGCGTTTTTCTAGGAAGGCCTGCCTGGCTTCCTGCGCGTCTGCCGATCCGTTCAGAATCCCACCGGCGTTGGAGGTCATCACCATCGTCGTTTCCATGGAGCTATCCAAAGCCGCACGCATGATGCGTTTGCTAATCCACTGCACCATGGGAGGTGTCCGCATGATGCGGTCACACAGCGCCCGTGTCGTCTCCTCGAGCTTGTCGGCGGGGACCAGATAGTTCAGCAAGCCCCACTCGAAAGCACGCTCAGCGTCCAGGTGGCCGGTATAGGCAAATTCCAGGGCCCGCCCCAGCCCAACCATCTTCGGAAGATAGTAGCAGCCGCCATTTTCCGGGATCTGTCCTAATTGCTGATAACCGATGAAACGCGTATGCTCACAGCCCAGGCGGATATCGCAATGCAGCGCCATATCCATACCCGACCCGACGGCAGCGCCGTTGATCATCGCGATGGTGGGTTTGCGGATCAGCGAGATATCGCGATGCAGCTTGGTGAAGCCATGGAAGAAGTGCTCTCGGGCCGCGTCTGGCCCATCAGTGGTGCCCCGGTCACCGGAAAATCGCTCACCTTTGGTAGCGTCGGCGATGTCACGCTTCATGTCCGCACCGGAGCAGAAACCTCGACCGACGCCGGTCAGGACGATCACCCGCACATTGGGGTCATCATCCCCAGCCCGCATGTATTCGCCCACCTTGGCTACCGTGCCGTTCTCTTCCGCCGAGCCAATCAGCGCATTCATGCGCTCCGGACGATTAAACTTGACCCATAGAATGCCCGTGTCCTCTGGTTCGTAGAGCAGATAATCGACAAGTCCCGGTTCCATGCTATGCCTCCGTGCATTGATGATGTCTTAGCGGGTATCAAAGGAGCCCCTGACGTCTCCTCTTCCCCCCTTCACGAAAGGGGGAGTTAGGACCGTTTGGAAACGCTTGTAGAACCGCAAAAGCATGTTGACCATGGCAACGGAATGGGTGCTCAGCATGCAGAAGTACTAACCAATTGTCAAGCTGCCTCGGCATCTTAATATAAATATGCTCCGCCGTTGACGTGCATGGTCTGGCCGGTGATGTGGCTGGCCCCCTCGGACGCTAAAAACACCGCCAGACTGGCGATATCATCCGGCACAGCCATTCGCCCCAGGGGCACCTGGCGCCCAGCTGCCTGCAGCTCTTCTTCGGACATGCCATAGCGCGGCTGTGCGGTATCGGTGGTCCCCGGTGCGATAGCATTAACGCGGATGCGGTAACGGGCTAGCTCCAGCGCTGTGGCGCGTGTGAAGCCAACGATGCCAGCCTTACTGGAGACGTAATGCACCCCCCGCGGCGAGCTCCGGAACGCCGCACTAGACGCCAGATTGACGACAGCTCCTGGCCTACCTTGTTCCACCAGCTGGCGTGTCACTGTCTGGGTGCAAAAGAAGGTGCCTTTCAGGTTAACGTTCAGCACCTCATCCCATTGGGCTTCAGTCATCTGCAAAAAGTCGACTCTCGGGAAGATGCCGGCATTGTTCACCAGAACGTCGATGCCTCCGAAGGCCTTCCCCGCCTCGACCATGGTACGGATGTCCCCCACCCGTGCGACGCTCCCCGCTACGGCCACCGCGCGCCCGCCGGCTTCACAAATCTTCTGCGCAATGGTCTCACCGGCCCCCTGATCGTCCAGGTAATTGACCACCACGTTTGCGCCTTCACGTCCAAAGGCGAGGGCTATTGCCTTGCCGATTCCTTGTTGCGCGCCGGTCACCAGCGCCACTCTGCCTGATAACTGCATCGCGGTCCTCCTTGACCGATTCCCCCGATCCCATCGAACACTCCCAGCTGTGTACCGAGAACTTTGGCTACCATACCACCCTCCTAAAGCCGCGCTCTGCATCGGAACGTCACCTCACTTGGGAAGGTGGAACGAGCGAAGAAGCCTGAACGCCTCCCAGTGGTATGCTCCCGTGCAGAAGTCCGTGCCGTCCGCTGGCAAAGGTCGACGTCCTGCACGAAGAGGACCTGACAGAAGGGTTTCGCGGGGTGTAGCTGTCGTTTGCGCTTGCACGGAAGTATATTGCTGCCAGCCGTGCGTGGGGTTGGCAGTACGTCGTTTCCGGCTGCAGGCGCTCCATTGACCCGCGTAGCGTTACAGAACGTCGGCATCACATCGATGAGAAGACGCTTCAGCAGCCGATGAACGCCAGGCGTCAGGCGCGGCTGGAAGCCGTCGCCTGACGCCTGGCGTTCATCGGGTTGCGCCGCCCCGCAGCCATGCAACCGCAGGGCGTTCAAAGGCTGACCGATTTAGCACCCCCTGCCTCTTTTGCGTTGCTTTGGAAAGCGAGGGGTACTGCCCGGTGCCACCGCAGAATGCCAGACCGAGCTCACGCCCTTCTGGCTCCACCGGGGCTTGGCGGCTCCCGCCGACTCGCAGGCTGAACGCCTCCTGCCTGGGATGGGTTAGGGCAACTGCCATTCACCCTTCAGTATGCCACGACCCTCGGAGGACGAACCGATGATGGTGGCCTGGAAGGTATTGTTGCCCTTCAGGCCGGTATACTGTCCTGTCCCCCCTGTCCATTGGTAATCGCCATTGAAGCCCGTCGCAGGGTCTATTTTCCCCTTCCACACCAGAAACGCTTTGTCGTTGTTCTTGTCGGTCACGACAACATAGCCATGGGCGTCGCCCTTGCCATTGATGAGGTCGGTCACCCCAAAAGAGGCCCACGACGATTCATGGAGGAACCCCTCCCCAGCGTCATTGAAGAACGTCCCTTTATACACATCCTGCGTGAATACATGGCCTTCTTCCACCTCATGGACCGTTGAGGACAACGTCCATCCGTACAAACCAGAGTACGTCCCTTGCATTGTTCTTCCTCCTGCATTTAGGTTGTTGGAAAGACCACACCACTGTGGGCGACCGACAAAACGTCGCCTATCTGTCTAACGCTGGCGGTAAGCCGCGCCCGGTAGCTGAAGCGCAGCGTAAGCTGTCGGGCGTCGGCTCCACTGCCTTGTTCGGCTTGGTAGGAGCAAGGATCAACAGCAAGTCTTCAAAAATACATCCGTTATTGAGCAAGCGGCTATGGGGCAAGAACCAGAGCCTGCGGTGCCGTCCAGTTTATCGATGTGCACCAGACCTCCTTGAAGCCCATGGTGCTGCCTCCCAGCTGGTTGCGCATCTCAACGGCATCTTCTTGCCCGATAAGCACCTCTCGCGAGCAGTCAATCAACAAAGTTGTCTTCGCGCGCTCGGCTGGGCCGTAACGCTTAGGTTGTCCCTTCTGGTCAAGGGCCTTGGCTATCCACTCTGGAGGGGAAATCCTTCGGACCGGCCCAGAGAGCAGGACACCAGTCACACCAAAGCCCGGACTTGGTGTTACGCTTTCGACCCCCTGGAGTGTTACAGTCAAAACAACCTCTTCCCCGCGGGCGCGGTACTCCCGAGCGGCAACCTCATAAAGACGCTGGACGCGACGTTCTGCCGCAAGTAGTTCACCAGACTCTACCGCTTGCACGACCTCAACCCAAATCTCCTTGTTCGCAGTCGGGTCTGAAAGGATAAAGTCGGGAAAGTCCTCTACATGATCGCTGCGGATTGCAAGTTCAACACCATGCATGATACGGAACGATTCGATGAACAACGCAATCGCCTGTTGCTCTTGAGCCTTGTCTGGCATGGTTGTTCCCCATCAACCCTTTCGTTTGAGCGGCAAACTCCATGGGCAAGGAACTCAAATGCCCCCATCCTGTGTCAAGCAGTTGCCGAACGCCCGTGGTGAGCCGCGCCTGAAAGCTGAAGCGAAGCGTAGGCTGTAGGGCGTCGGCTCCAGTGCCTGGTTCGGCTGGGGATGTGCACTGAGCACCGCTCTCCAGAACCCCTGCACACCTCACACCTTTGCTCCCGCTTCTCATACCTCCCAGGGACGGAATAGCCCCTCCGGGTCAGCGCTACGCCATCATGCGGGCACCGGCACACCCAGTTGCTTACAGATGCGGGCCGCCGTGAACTCAGGGATCTGGTTATGGCGTGGTACCGAGGCCCGACGATGCGTCGCGGGATTTTCCCAAATCGAATGTTCTCCGCCTTCCCGTACGAATTGACACCCGTGCTGCTGCAAGTGGCGGAGCAGGTCGCGCCGTCTCATGGGACAGCCGGCTGGGGCACAACGCGGATATGCGACGCGGCGGTCAGTAGCAAATGAATCGGCTCTTCCAAATCGGCCTCTGGATCGGTACACGAGGGATCAGGCTGAGGGAGCGGCTCGCCACGGAGCAAGGCGGTCTCCGCCATGTCAACCAAGGCGGTCGCCAGCAACCGACGGGCTTCTTGCAGAGTGTCCCCAACGGTAATAGTGCCGGGGAAATCTAACACTTCCGCATGGACATTGTGCTCAAGAAACTTATACATCGCTTTGTAGGTCAACATACCTCACTGTCCCAGAAGCTTGTTGTTCCGTCATGACAAGAATGCTACACCGTACACAGCCTACACGATACCTCTATGGTCGGCAAAGCGGAAGCCGAACGACGAATAAGCGTTAAGCGGCCGCGAGACCCATAGCTGGAGGCACCCCCGCGCCGGCCGCGGTCCGCTTCAACACCTGGTTGGACGACCCGCGCACCGAGTGGGGCACTTCCGTCCTCTGGAATGTATACCAGCCCATTACCCGCGACAGGCCCCGTCGATCACCGCCGAGGGCATCCAACGGCCGGTATGGTGGCGACGACAGAGGGAACTCCAGGCGTTCGTCACTGCCCTGCATCGTCCTGGGCCACGATGGGCGCGGCGTCAGGGCAGACCCCTCCCTCAGCCGTCCAGGACCAACGCTTTGCTGGTGGCTCCTGCCGCCACCTCCGCTGGGGGTGGCATCCGCCACCGTGGAATCAGGTCGCGGCAGACCAGCCGTTGCCCACACACGGGACAGCGTTCCGGATGCTCCGCACCCTGCTGGCGGCATGCCGTCTGCCAGTCTCGCACCACGGGCACTTCCACCGGCCCTTGCCCCACGTGCCCTCGGCCAATGGCCAACATCTCCCGCTTGGTGGGCGCGTACAGCCCCTACGATCGCACCACCCGGGTGCCCGGTGCCGGCACGTGGAGTCGATAGCGCCCGATGAACTCCGCGATGGGCAAGGTCATGAGGCCACGTGGCCGGCGGTCCGACGCCTCACCATTGACCCGGTAGCGGAAGGTGACCTCCCCGTGGGCGCTCGAGACCAGCCGCTGCTTGGCGAGCGGCCCACCCCGCACGTACCGCGCCAGATCGATGAGCACCCCCGTCCCGTGTGGAGAGCGCTCGCAGATGGGCACGTTCCACTTCGCGCGACCCAGCTTGTTGAGCAGGTTTTCACAGCGCTGCGGACGCATCCCGTCGGGCAGCTGCAACGGCTCCTGACGCACCGCCCGCCGGATGGCCGCGAGCAGCTTGCCCCGGAAGAGGGCCATGACCACCCGCGAGGGGAGCAAAAACCCGTGTCGCACGGGCACCCATCGACCAGTGTTGGTCAGGCCCCCACCGGTCACCAGGGCGTGGATAGGCGGATGGAGGCGCAGCGTCTGGGTCCACGTGTGCCACGTGGCGAGGATGCCGGGCGTGGCGCCCAGAGAGGTGGGATCGCCTCGCAACTCCAGCCAGGTGTCGCGCACACAGGCAACTAGGAGATGGGTCATCACGGCGACGTTGGCCAGCCACAGGTCATGCCGTTCACTGGGGATGGTGCAAATGACCTGGTCATGCGCACAGGCGAACAGGCAGGCCTTCTGTGGCACCAGCCAGCGCTCGATCTGTAGCCAGGCACATGGCGGGCACATCCGATGGCGACAGGAATGGTCCCAAATCCGGTCGATATGTCCCTCGGGACAGGATTGGATAGGCCCACCGAGCCGCGCGGTACGACAGGCAAGCATCGCCTGCACCCCACGACGCACATAGCCAGCCAGGGCATGGTCATGCGCATACGCTTCATCACCCTGTTGCAGAATCTTGTGTACGGTGATCTGGTGTGATTTCAATCACACATCATCCTATCGGCGTTTCGCGTCACATCCCCCGCCGATGCGGGTTCGTCCAACATAGAGTAGGCCCGCTAAACGTCGTGATCTATCACCACGTTTAGCGGATATATCCACTTTGCCATTGATATGAAAGCACGGTATACTATGAATTGTCTTGACTTTTCTGGAATTATACGAAAAATTTCCGCTATTATACGGTAGGACACGGCTGGACAACAAGCCGAAACTCCTCGATCTCGTACGCAACACCATTCGCCTCAAACATTACAGTATTCGCACAGAACGAGCCTATATCGATTGGGTCAAACGCTTCATTCTCTTTCACCACAAAAGGCATCCCGCCTCTATGGGTGCACCGGAGATACGTGCCTTTCTGTCTTACCTGGCGGTGGAGGGGAGGGTGGCCGCCTCTACCCAAACCCAGGCATTAAGCGCTCTCGTTTTCCTGTACAGGGAAGTTCTCCATCGGGACGTCGATTCACTTGGGAAGGTGGAACGAGCGAAGAAGCCTGAACGCCTCCCAGTGGTGTTTTCCCATGCGGAAGTCCGTGCCGTCCTCGCCCATCTCGACGGCCAACACTGGATGATGGCTAGCCTTCTGTATGGCGCAGGGTTACGCTTGATGGAGTGCGTTCGCCTCCGCGTCAAAGATGTCGACTTTACTTACCGCCAGATCCTGGTGCGCGACGGCAAGGGGCAAAAGGATCGTGTCAGTATGCTTCCACAAGCCATCACCGAGCCACTCCGGCAACATTTGGAAAAAGTCAAGGTCCTGCACGAAGAGGACCTGGCAGAAGGTTTTGGCGAGGTGTATCTGCCGTTTGCGCTTGAGCGGAAGTACTCCGGCGCCAGCCGTGAGTGGGGTTGGCAGTATGTCTTTGCCGCCCGCAGGCGCTCTATTGACCCGCGCAGCGGCAAGGAACGTCGGCATCACATCGATGAGAAGACGCTTCAGGAGGCGATGAAGAAGGCCGTGCGTGCGGCAAAGATCGCAAAACCGGGCAGCTGTCACACCTTGCGTCACAGCTTCGCGACCCATCTGCTCGAAGCCGGCTATGATATCCGCACGGTACAGGAGCTGCTAGGCCATAAGGACATACGCACGACAATGATCTACACCCATGTGCTCAACCGCGGCGGGAAGGGCGTGCGCAGCCCATTGGATACGATGTAAGTTGAGGGCTCTATATGGAAGGGCAGTGAGGCGATAATTGCCGTGGTGCATGCGCAGGGACATCATCGATGCCCCCGCTCAGCGCCGGAATGAAATGGATTTCGCTGGATTCCTGTACGTCTTGCTCCAGCCCCTCAGGACTGACATCGCCGTCGATCGCGACGGCGATGTGCGGCCGGATCTCCCCACCTTGCACTAACCGGTCCTTGACCCCTGGAAAACGCGCCTCAAGGTTCTCGATAACCTCCCCCACCGTGGCTCCGGACACCACAACTTTGTCCGCACCGTCGGTGAGGCTCTGCAATAGAGAAGGAATCCACACAAATGCCACGGTTTCTAACCTTTGGCCAGCACTTCCGTCATCACCCGTCCCGGAGACATGGGGCTGTGGCGCAGACGCACCCCAGTGGCCCGATAAATGGCGTTGGCAATGGCAGCTACTGGCGGCACAATTGGTACCTCCCCGACCCCACGCACGCCGAACGGGTGCCCTGGATTGGGCACTTCGACCAGGATGGTGTCGATCATCGGTAGGTCCAGGCTGGTGGGCATTCGATAATCGAGGAAGCTGGCGTTGGCCATGCTGCCCTTGTCGTTATAGAAATATTCCTCGTTGAGCGCCCAGCCGATGCCCTGCACGGCGCCTCCCTGCATCTGTCCTTCCACATAGCTCGGGTGGATGGCCTTGCCGACATCCTGTACCGCGGTATAGCGCAGGATCGTGACTTTGCCGGTTTCGGGATCGACCTGGAGATCGACGATGTGCGTGGCAAATGCCGCCCCGACCCCTCGTGGCGCCACCGTGGCGCGTCCCGTCACCGGCCCTCCCGTACGCCCAAGCTGCGCGGCGACCTCTTTAAAGGCCAGACGTTGATCGGCTGCATTGGTTTGATGAAACACCCCGTCAGCAAAGGTCACCTCTGTCGGCTCGACCTTCCAGATCCGCGCGGCGCGCTCGGTCATCTGACGCACGACATCCTGGGCCGCCTCGATGGCGGCATAGCCGGAGGCGAACGTGGTACGACTGCCACCCGTGACATCGTTGTAACCGACGCTGGCGGTATCCGCCACGATCGGGCGCACTTCTTCGGCCTTCAAGCCCAAGACCTCGGCGGCTTGCATGGCAATCGAGGCGCGCGTTCCGCCGATATCCGTGGAGCCTTCCACGAGCGTCACGCTGCCGTCAGCATTGACGTTGATCGACACACTGGATTGCAGGCCGACATTAAACCAATAGCCCGAGGCCACACCGCGGCCAACATTAGGTCCCTCCAGTGGCGTGCGGTAATGATCACTATCGAGCGCCGCCTGGACGGTGTCCAGATAGCCAATACGAGGATGGGTCGGCCCGTCGGGGCGTCGCGTGCCTTCCTTCGCGGCGTTACGTAGGCGGAACTGCAGGGGATCCATGCCTAACTTCTCGCATAGCTCGTCGACGACCGTCTCGGAGGCAAACGCCGCATTCGTCGCCCCTGGCGCCCGGTACGGGGCGGTTTTCGGCTTGTTGACCATGACGTCAAAGCCATCGATCAGGACATTCGGGATGTCATATGGGCTGAAAATACACATCATGCCGGCGCCAATCGGCGAGCCGGGATACCCTCCCGCTTCGTAGGCCATGTAGGCTTGGGCTGCCGTGACACGCCCATCTTTGGTGGCGCCCATTTTCACGCGGATGTATGACCCAGGCGTCGGCCCCGTGCTCTCGAACACCTCCGCCCGATTCATCAGCACCTTGACCGGATGTCCGGTTTTCTTGGAGAGCACAGCCGCGATGGGCTCCAGGTACAGGTTGATTTTACCGCCAAAGCCGCCACCGATCTCCGCCGGAATGACGCGGATCTGCGCCACCGAGATACCGAGCACCGGCGCCAATTGCCGTTGGACCGTGAAGGCACCTTGCGTGCTTTCCCAGATGGTCAACTGTCCATCCGGATTCCACATGGCCGTGGCGTTGTGCGGCTCGATATACCCCTGATGTACGGTGGCGGTGGTGAATTCGCGCTCGATGACGACATCAGCTTCCTGGAAACCCTTCTCCACATCCCCCAGCTTGAACTGGGTGTGGGTGGCGACATTGCTGACTTTGTCGGTCTCCTGCCCGAGAGATTTGGTCTTCATGTTCTCGTGCAGCAAGGGGGCGCTGTCTTGCATGGCCTCACGGACATCGAGCACGGGCGGCAGTACTTCATAATCGACGTGAATAAGCCCCAACGCCTCCTCGGCGAGGTGCGAGCTAGTGGCGGCTATCGCGGCCACCGGGTGGCCCTTGTAGAGTACCTTGTCCCCGGCCAGGATGTTGTTGCTCAGATACTTCAGATTCACCGCCCCTTCACCGAGTTGGATGGTGCGATCTTCGGCGGGTGGCAGGTCCGCACTGGTCACGACGGCTTTGACCCCTGGGAGGGCTAGCGCCCGGCTGACGTCGATGGAGCGGATCCGCGCATGGGCATGGGGGCTACGTAAGACCTTGCCGTGCAAGAGCCCAGCCATTTGCACATCCGCGCCATAGATGGCCCGACCGGTCACCTTCTCCACACCATCGTGCCGTATGGGGCGTGTGCCAATGACTTTATAGGTTGTCGTTTCGGCCATTATACCTTCGCCTCCATGGTTTGGGCGGCATCCAGGACGGCCCGGATGATCTTGTCATAGCCGGTGCATCGGCACAGGTTGCCTGCCAACCAATAACGCACCTGATGCTCCGTCGGGTGAGGATTTTTGTCCAGCAGGGCTTTTGCCGCCACGATGAATCCCGGCGTGCAAATGCCACACTGCAGCGCCGCATGCTCCAGAAATTTCTGCTGTATCGGATGCAGGCCATCAGGGCTGGCAATGCCCTCGATCGTGGTCACCTCACGCCCAGTCGTCTCGACCCCGAGCACACAGCACGAGTTGACCAATACCCCATCCAGAATGACGCTGCAGGCTCCACAGTTGCCGTTATTACACCCTTCTTTACTACCGGTGAGGCCGAGAACGTCGCGTAATACTTCCAATAAGCTCTGGCGCGGCTCACACAGGAACTCGACGTCCTCACCGTTCAGCCGCGTTTGCACGTGTACTTTCGTGGGCATGTCTTACCGCTCCTTGGCTCGTTGAATGGCGCCTCGTAGCGCGCGTCGCGTGAGTACTCCTACCAGGTGTCGTCGATATTGCGCCGTTCCCCTCATGTCGTCGATCGGACGAGCCGCAGCCTGGGCGGCCTCAGCAGCCTGCTGGATGGTCTCATCGGAGACGGCTTTCCCCGCCAACGCCGCTGCCGCCGTCTCCACCAGCAGTGGCGTCGCCGCCACCGCCCCAAGGGCGACACGGCCGGAGACGAAGGACGATTGATCCTGATTCAACACGACCGAGGCACCGACCCCCACCACGGCGATGTCCATCTCATTGCGCGGGATGAAACGCAAGTACTGGGCCCCGAAGTGTGGCGGGGGCGACGGCATGCGGAGCGCAACAAGGAATTCGCCAGGTTGTAAGGCGGTGCGTCCTGGACCGGTGCAGAACTGCTCCACCGGCATCTCGCGCCTGCCATTGGGGCCAGCGATGACACACACGGCGCTGTGGACGATCAACGCTGGAGTGGTATCGGCTGCCGGAGAAGCGTTGCACAGATTGCCGCCCACCGACGCTCGCCCCTGAATGGCTGTACCTCCCACCAGGGAGACGGCGTCGATCAGCCCCGGATAGGTTGCGGCGATCTCCTGGTGCTCATAGATCCGATAACAGGGCACTGCGGCCCCCAGGGTGAGGCCCTGAGCGGCATTATAGGATAACTGGTTGAGCTCTGGAATACCCTTGATATCCACCAACATTGCCACCTGTCGGCGGCCTTCCCGAACGGCGACGATGATGTCTGTCCCACCGGCGAGCGGACGTGCCTGATCTCCATGCTTGGCCAGTAGGGAGACGGCCTCATCGATACTTTGCGCGGCAGCGTAATCGAAAGCCTGCAAGACTCCACCTCCCTCTTCAGAGCTCGCGTCCATCGTTCGGACTATGGTGAGCGAACCGGACTCCTAGGCATCGTGACGGAATTCTCCAGCGATGCTGAATGCTCCCAGGAGCATTGCCTCGGACAACAGGCGCTCACAGCGATGCCTGTAAGTCGTCTCATGACCACGCATCATATACTCTAACCGAAGATCGAAATGCAAGCAAATCCTCGCCTCGCAGGAGTCGTCCGCCCGACCCGCGTGGCCTTAAAACGCCTCATCGGCGGCGGCGATCGCGTCAAGGTCAGCGATGGTATAAGAGCCCAGACTTCTAAAATTCAGCTCTGTGTAGTTCTTAATCCACCGCATGGCGATCTTCACCGCCTTGCGATAGCGTTCTTCGGCCTCGGCATAGGCGGCTTTGTCGCGGTCACTGCGGATACTTGCCTGTAATCGGGAGAGAATATCCTCGCCTTCTTCCTGCAGTAACCGCTTGACTATGGCGAAGTCATGCACTTGTGAAGGGTCGTGGGAGTCGCGCGCACGATGCCGGATGCGCTGGGCGATTTGCGCAACCGACATGCGCCCAGTAGCCAGGTCTTCCATCAAAGCTGTATGCAAGCCCGGCCTGCCGGCCAAGCTATCGATGCCCTTAGCCCCGCGGCCATTCAGCCACCCCTCGACATATTCGATCACCATTCTGGCATTGCGACGCGTGCCCTCCATCGTGATGGGCCCCTCCGGGACCTTGATCTCGATGGGATAATTGTCCGGATTGGCCATCTCCGGCGTCGGTGTCCAGCCCGATGCGGCGACCTCTTTGAAGGGATCGGCTGCTGTCTTCATGTGGAAGATGTGGGCCACCCAGCCTCGGAGAAAGCCCTGTTGTGCCTCCCACACCTTGTCTGCCCGGATGGCTTCCGCCGCCATGCGATTCACTTCAGGATCGGGGTTGGGTAACGGCGTGGCCATCCCGCCGATAGGGGCAGCCCCGCGCTTTAAACAAATGGCGACTAGGCGTCGGAAGATATTCGCTAAAAACGGGGTGGTCTTGATGTCGACTCCAAATCGGTCTGGCCACACGGCATTGGGGTCGGCCATGGCGTACTCAAAAATACTGGCCTTGAAATCCCAGCGCGCTGCGTTCAAGCCTGCGGCATACGGACCCAGCGCGTAGAGCATCTCCTCCATCTGGTAGGCTGCGGGCAACGATTCGATCAGCGGAATGGCTTTGATCACGGCATCTCTGAGGAAGTCCAGTTGTGCGCGGCTGGCGTCGAATAGGTCGCGATAGAGCGCTGTCTCTTCGACAGTCTCCAGTTTGGGCAGATAAAAGTAAATGCCCTGGCCGCGGGCGGCCTGTTCTCGGCCGACATAGAACAGTGTCAGCGCAGTGCCGAGAGTACTGGCCGGAATGGCCACGCCGTCGACCGTCACCTCTGGTTCGTCGAGGTGTATGCCACGCTCACGATGCATGAAGAATGGCAGTTCGCCGTCGGCGATTTGATAGGTCCGGCCACGCTCGGGATCGCTGAAGGTCAATGTCCTCCGTGCCGCCTCCAGGCGGTTCCAGGTGGCTTTGACGGTATCGCTGAGACAATGTCGGGCGGAGTCCTCATCGTCGTCCAGATCCCCTTCGGCGCGTGTCCCCTCTGGAGTGGGATTAAGGGCATTGATAAACATGTTGGTGATCGCGGCGGGTCCGGAGATCTCGATGCCAGGCTTGAGCAAATCGTCCGGAACGGTGGGCACCTGCCAATTGCCAGTGTTGATTTCAGACAGCGGCAGGTGTGCGGGCATCATCCCTTGCTCATGGGCTGCCTTGAGCATCTCGGCACGCCTGGCCCGCAAGCCATGGATGCGGGGCGTGAACTCATCGTGTAGCCGCACCAGATACTCAACGAATGCTGGGCTGAACAGCTCCGCTGCGCCTGATACCGGCGCAAAACGCAGGCGCGGTGTTGTTAACATCTGCGAGCTACCCTCTGTTGCCATAACTAATCTCCTTTGTTGCAATCGAGGCTATCGGTTTCCCATCATGAGATCGCTTTAAGAAAGGGTCGGCACTGCTCCGACTGCAGCCCGCGGTTGCGTCAGGGTAAGCCTTCCATGCGAGTGCGTCGACCTCCAGGAGATGAGCAAGGGGGGGCCGCCGCGAGGTGTGACGAGACCGCGGCGATACACCGAGTGTGAGCACATCAGGCACTGGCCGGCATGAGCCAAACCTTGACGGAGAATACCCGCCCTGTTCGCGAGACGATGATGACGTATAGGTGTTGTCAGTGCCTGACTACCAAATGGTGAGGAGGGTGTCAAGGTTTTTTTGTACGCTGGGGAGGTAGATGCAGCAGACGAGGGGTTGTATCCTGGTGGGAAGGGACCGGGTGAGGGGAAAAGCAGCGATGAGTCCTAACCCTCAGCCCAATCCTTTACCTACAAGGAATTGCAAGGACTGGTCAGGTTTTACAAGCTGGAGTTGTAGAGCTGTGTCGACCATGACGTGCCGCGCTGGGAGATAACGATGTCTAAAGCAGAATTAGCTCGAAATGGGTGGAATCGTTCGCGCTCGGGATCCCAGGTGCCATAGGGGCTCACCGGTGGGATCTCCCGCGGGCTATGGGTGAAACCTTGGAACCACTGGTACAGACGATGCAGCCAATCCAGGCCACCAACCTCAGCAGGAACGCCGATTTGGGGTCTGTGGTCGATTGTTTGGCTATGGGCACGCATATGTTGTCTCTCCTCCATGAACGAAGCAGGGGGCATCTCTATGTACGTTATATGTGAGTGCCCCAACCGTATGTTTGACCATAATATTCGGTATATGATAGGAAAAATCCAATGAATTGTTTTTCTTCTAACCATGAAGAATTGTCATCCTAGATCAGACCGTCCTGCCTGGTACCATTCGCTTGCCAGTTGAGAATTGAGCCTGAGGAAAGGTGTGAGGTGAGAGAGCTATGATACAGTTACAAGTGCTGCAGGCTGTCTGGAGAATCTCACAGCAGCGGTGAAAATCCCGTATGCGTGTACCCGATCACTGCGAGGAGGAACTCCTATGACATTACAGGAAATCAGCCAATTGGTAGCCTTTAACCGGTGGGCCAACCAGTGTTTCCTCGAAGCGTTGAGCCAACTTCCCGCCGAGCAGTATGGACAAGACATGCATAGTAGCCATGGCGGCATCCATGGGACACTGGCGCATATCATCGGGGCGGAGCGCGGTTGGCTCAGCCGCTGGCAGGGCAAGAGCGACACCGGCACGGCGGCCATCAACCAAATGCATTCTGTTGCCGAGCTCCAAGCCTTCTGGGAAGGTGTCTGCGACGAGATGAGCCAATTCCTCACCAGCATGGATGATCAGAAGCTGCAAGAGACACTGTCGACGACTGCGCGCTCGGGAAGCCATAACGCTTCCTACGCGCAGATGATCCAGCACGTGATCGATCATTCCTCCTATCATCGTGGCCAAATCGTCACCATGCTGCGCCAACTCGGTGTGACGCCCCCTTCGACAGGATTGATCCGCTTCTATCGGGACGGGCCGGCTGGCCGGTAGGGCTCAACGGCCGAGGCGGTACCCCAGTTCGCTATTCCAACGGCGAGACCGAGCTGGGGTACCGGCATCGTACGGACCGTCACACCGCCATAGAGGCGTGTCTTACCCCTTGATGGTGAGGAGAAACACGCCACACACGATGAGGATGGCGCCGACAATAATGCGCCCCGTGAGCTGCTCGACCCCCTTCAAGAATAGCCGGGTGAACGGCAATACGAACAGCGGCGCCGTGCCGGCCAACGGCGTGACCACGCTCACCTCCCCCAGGCCCAACGCCACCAGCACCAGAAACACACTGAGGTTTTCCGCGATCCCCGCCCCCACAAAATACACCAGGCCACGGCCGTGCCACACCAGCACCTGGCGATTTCCCGACGCCAGAAGAAAAGCCATAAACGTGATGAGTGCGGTCGTAATGTTCACGGCAGAGCCAAACAACGGCCCTGCATGGCTGAGGCCGAGCTTGCGGATGATCGCCACCGCGCCGAAGCACGAGGCGGAGAGGAAGGGGTAGAACAGGTCCAAAGGCTGGAAACCCACCTGCCGTCCACTCAGCGACAACAGTGTCGTTCCCAGCACGATGACGCCTGTACCGGCGATCATCGGCAGCGTGACCTGCTCACCGAGCACAAAGATGGCCAAAGCACTGGCGATAAATGGATTCAGGTTGATGATCGAGGCGGCCACAGGGGCCCCGACTTTTTCGATGCTGACGAAACGGAGCAGTCGGCCTCCAGCCGTGCCGATGATCCCCGACAACACGAATAGGGGAATGGCACTGGATCGATAGGCATCAGCGGGCTCCAGCACCAGGACGGCGCCCCAAAATCCCACCACCCCCACGATGACGTTGATCCAGAATCCGACATAGAAATTACCGTGTCGTAACCCCTGGCGGATGAACACCGTTGCCAAAGCTGAGCACATGGCAGCAGCGAGCGCGAGCAGCTGCGGTGCATGAGACACCGAGTGATTCCTTCTCTAGACGATCTGTGTGCGATGACAGCCTGATGACATCAGCGTGTGCATGGTTCGTCGGCAAAGGGCGCCATTCTAGCACGCGAGACGTGCTCCACGAGCGACAATTTCCAGGTGCGACACCCTCCCTACGGATGATCGCGACGGCGCCCGACGAGGAAACTCCAGGTAAGGTATGCGAGATTCCGATCGCCTGCGAAAACGATTTACCTCGCTGTTGCAATCTGCTAGAGTCGGGAAAAACACCTGTACACCCATGACAAAGGAGTGATCGATGGCTACTGTACAAGCACCACCGTTTCCGAATTTTGCCCCTGTTCTCGAAAAAGACGCCCCGGTCCGGCAAGGTATCGATGAGGCCTGCCTCGAGCGCCTTTATGAGCGGATCGAGACGCATATCGCCGCCGGTTGGTATCCCGGCGCTGCCCTTGCCATGGCCCGCCATGGCATATTGGTGGCGGCTCGGAGCTTTGGCGTCGCACGCCTGGCAGGGGCGGGTCAACCAGCTGTGGCCGCGGATCAGGAGACCATGTGGCTGCTGTATTCGCAGACGAAGCCGATCACGTCGTGTGCCATCTGGTATCTGGTGGAGCATGGGCTCCTGCGTTTCCACGACGCCGTGGCCGATTACATCCCTGAATTCTCGCGGTTTGGCAAGGGCGGGGTGACGCTACACCACGTGCTGTCGCATCAGGCCGGATTTCCCGATGCCAATGTGCCCCCCGAGGCCTGGGAGAACCATACACTTCTGCGCGAGTGTGTGTGCAACTTCACGCTCGACTGGGAACCCGGCGCTCGAGTCAAGTATCACACTGCCGCCGCGCACTGGACTCAGGCCGTCCTCATCGAGGCGGTCACCGGTCAAGACTACCGCCAGTTCATCCGCGACCACGTGTTGGAGCCACTGGGACTGCACGGCTTGCGGGTTGGTGTGCCGGATGCGCTGCACGATCGACTGGCGGGAGCCTATCAGCGTACTGAGAGCGGGGAGCACGAGACGCTAGCGGATCGGAACACCCCGGCCTTCTGGCGTGCCGGCGTGCCAGGGGGAGGAGGATACAGCACCGCCACCGATCTGGTGACCTTCTATCAAATGTTACTCCACCTCGGAGCGCTCAATGGCACCCGCATCCTGGGACCGCGCACCGTCCAATACGTGACGCGTAATCATACCGGAGACCGCATCGACGAGCGCTTTGGCCTGCCGATGCATCGCGGCTTGGGGGTCCATGTGCGCGGCTTATCGCCGATGATCCGCGGCCTGGGGAGCACCGCCGCCCCCAACACGTTTGGCCACGGCGGTGCGGGGACGTCCTATTCGTGGGCGGACCCGGATACCGGGGTGTCATTCACCTATCTGACCAATTCGCAGATGGCCGAGCCCTATCACAGCAAACGCCTGGATGAGATCATGACCATCGCCCACGCGGCTGTTGTCGAGCTTTGAGATCAAAGGGCAGAATCCTAGCGCTTTCTCCGGCATCGCCGATGTCGTGCGCTGGGATGCGGTCTGGTGGGATCAGTCGGAAGGCAGAGTGAAGGAGAGGGGGTGGCGTCTGGCCAGACTCGCCACTCCATCCCCTCCCCCTCAATCATCCATCGTTAGCACGGCAGCCACAGCACGCTGGAGATTTCGCTAAACTCCCGCGCCAGCTTCCTCCAGGAATCCCCGCCGTCATCGCTGCGATACAGATAGCCATAGCGACTACCCGCAAAGACAATGTTGGGGTCGACCGGTTGCAGGTGCACGACCCACATGGCCGTATTGGGCTGGACCGGGAGAGGTAGATTTTCCCAGGTCTTGCCGGCATCTTTCGAACGCATCACCGTTCCGGTGCGCCCTGGAGTGGTATCGCCGATGGTCACGAAGACCGTCTTGGCATGACCTGGCTGGACCGCGATGCCCCGTGGATAGGTCCACGGGAAGACTTCCTTGACATGCAGGGGAGTCCAGGTGCCGCCCTCATCGGTGCTGGTGTACACTTCATTATTGACGACGATGAAGACGGTCTTGGGTGGGCCTCCTGCCACCGCGACATTGTGGACATCCGGATTCGGGATGGCGCCGTTGATCGCCGTCCAGGTTTCCCCACCATCGGTGCTATGCCGAGCGCCGTCGACTTCGATGCCGACCCAGATCTGCTGGCGGTCCAGCGGATCGATCGCAATGCCTGTGACACGCGGGATCCCCACATTCGGGCACTCATCAGCGATACCCGCCGGGCGTTCCTCCCAATGGACGCCGCCATCGGTGGAACGGAAAACCTTCGACGGGGTCGGTGTGCCGGTTCCCGCAAACATCACCTCAGTGACCACAGGATCAACGGCCAGCGCCCAGACGGCATAGTTGGTCAGGGGAGAATCTATCAGCCGCCACTTCTCCCCCGCGTCGTCGCTGCGATACAATCCCTTCTCGGTGCCAGCAAAAACGATTTCGGGCCGGTGCGGGTGATTCAGCAGCGTGCGCACCATCGCATCAGAGTGCATCCCCTGGCCGATCCCCACACGCCGCCAGGTCGCCCCATCGTCACCGCTACGCATGATACCTTGCCCTACGGTTCCTACCAGGATCGTTGTCGATGCCATGGCCATGCCTCCCTCTAGGGTCCAAACCCTTCTAAGTGCCTGACGTACCCTCGTGCTCTGGCGCTCTCCGCCACTGAGCGCCACGTCTGCACGCCCTTCGCCTCCATCCTCCTGCAGTGCGAGCATGAATGTGAGATTCGTCGTTGACGCCTCTTTAGCCATAAACGACGCCCCATCCACCCTGGTGGCAGAGAGTTAGATGCTATTGTCGCATGCACCCCACATGGGGTCAAGCTCTGTTGCGCAGGCGCTGTCGCGTTGAATTGCTGAAGGCTGTCGTGCCTGTACCTGCGCCAGCCATTGTTGTCCAAAGCCCATCACCGACTCGATGCTGCCGCCTAGACACCAACTCTGCCATGCAGAGCACGCCAGATTTTCTCAGCAGTTAACGGCGTGTCGAGATGGCGCACGCCCACGCTGGAAAGTGCATCCATCACCGCATTGGCCAGAGCTACTGGCGCGGCCACCGTTGGCAACTCGCCGATGCCTTTCACGCCCAGGGGATTGGTGGGCGAGGGAGTTTCCATGGTTTCTAAGAGCAGCGGCGGTAGCGCAGCTGCCTTTGGGACGGCATAGTCCAGTAGAGTTCCCGTCAGGGACTGGCCTTCCAGCGTGTAAACGACACCTTCCATCAAGGCTTGCCCAACTCCCTGGGCGATGCCGCCATACATCTGCCCCTCCACCAGCTTCGGATTGATGATGCGGCCGCAATCGTGCACAGCGACGTAGCGCACGATGTGCACCTCGCCGCTGTCACGATCGATCTCGACGACCGCCACTTGCGCGCCGAAGGCATAGGGATTTGCCGGCAGGGTATAGGTACCGCTGCACTCCAGCCCTGCTTCGACGCCAGGAGGTAGGAAGGCCCCGTCATAGGCCGCAGCAGCGACCGCAGCGAAGGACATGGTCTGTTCGAGGTGGTGGCGACGGCAGATCTGCCCTCCCTGGAAGATGATCTCCTCTTCAGAGCATTGGAGCTGGTGAGCAGCGATACGCGCGAGTTTGCGGCGCACTTCTTGGAGCACTGCGTACAGGGCAGATCCGTCAACCGTCAGACCACGGCTGGCCCCGGTACCGCCACCTTCGGGGAACATGGCTGTATCCCCATACTGGACGTCCACCTCGGCAGGGCTTACTCCCAGCTCATCGGCCACGATCTGAGCGAAGGTCGTGCCAGAGCCCTGACCATGCGGCGACACGCCAGTGTAGGCGGTGACATGCCCCGTCGGGGCGATCGTCACCTGCGCGCTATCGGTGCGGTAGGCTCCCTGGGCGCCGGAAGCTTTGACGACGGTCGCCAAGCCCACGCCGATGAGCGGCTCTGTAGAGCCCCTCGGCTGCCGCGCACGCTCGCGCCAGTGGGCGTAATCCGCCAACTCCAAAGCCCGCTCGAAGCCTCGTGCATAATCGCCGGAGTCATAGGTCATGCCGGTAGGAGTGCTGTAGGGGAAGGCATCGGGAGAGACGAAGTTCTTCCGGCGTACTTCGGCCGGATCGAGATTGAGGTCGTTCGCGATCAGATCGACTGTGCGTTCCGTGCAAAAGGCCGCTTCGGGGCCTCCGGCGCCACGGTAGGCCCCGGTGGGTGGTTTGTTGGTGAAGACGCCCCGCACCTCGATGCTGATCGCTGGTATCTTGTATGGCCCGGCGATACGATGGCTGGTCAGCAGGGGAACCAACGTGGTGGACGAAAGGCAATAGGCCCCCAGATCGGCGATGATACGCACGCGCAGGCCCAGAATGGAGCCATCACGCTTCACGGCTGCTTCGACATCGAGCCGTATGGCCCCGGCCGTGGAAGGTAAGCATGTTTTCTTGCCGGTCAGCCACCCATTTCACCGGCTTCCCCAAGATCAGGGAGAGATACGGGACAGCTACGTCCTCGGGGAACATACACCCTTTTTCACCGAAGCTCCCTCCCACGTCGGCCGCGATCACGCGCATACGGCTCTGTGGGCGCTTGAGGATCGGAGCCAGATACCGTCTGATACGGTGCGGTGCCTGGGTAGAGTTCCATACCGTCAAAAAGTCCTCGTCGGCTTGGTAGGAGGCCGCCACCCCTCGGGTTTCCAAGGGCACGGGGGCCAGACGTTGGACATGATAGCGCTGTTGGATGACGCGATCAGCCTGGGCAAAGGCCGCCGACACGTCGATCGACCGGATACGCGCATGCGCATGTGGGCTACGCAGCACCGCAGCGTGGAGCATACCAGGCAATTGAACGTCATCGACATAGGAACCCCGGCCTGTTAGCAGTTTAGGGTCCTCGAACCGATTCAGCGGCTGCCCTGCGTAGGTCATCCTCCACCTCCCTGCATGTGGGTTCTGAGCGGGCGTCAAATACATGAGACGATTTTCGAGCTGATTGTATAATAGGGCCAACGATTACTCCAGGCGTGAATTGACAGCTATCAGCTTCGACCGCGGCACCGTCGTTGACACCGACAAACAGGCATGGCTATAATCCACAGGTGAAGTGACAGAAATAGATGGTTGTGGGCGCGTCTCAATGGTGATGTGTTATAGCTGTCCACTTAAGCCACGGCCTTCAAATGGTGGTGATGGGTTTGTCTTCGTACCACGGGCTGGCACTTCCAGCCTCGCAGCTGATCGGAGACCGACGGCCGACGACCGACGGCGTGAGTTGGGATCTTTGCCAGCGTGCGTAAGGAGGGCGGCGATCTTAACCTAGCGCTGTGTGGGCGATGGACTGACAAGACTGGCTAGCTGCAAGGTCGAACGTCTAGGGTGAAGCGGCGCTTCCGTGTGTGGCGCACCGACCTACAGTGGACGAGTCTTCAGATGATGTGTATGCGCGCGGCATGCAGGAGCGTCTTCAAGGAACATGGCTGCTCGGCATGAAGCGCATCCATGCGTTCCACCGACCTGTCGAATCTGCTGCTCAGTTCGACCTCCTATCACACGCGATGATGGTCAGCACCTACCACCGCTGGCCGATCCGGGGCGGTAGATTCGTCAGGAAGAAACCTTCGCCCTTGGGGGTATGGACCCCGATTAGGAGACGGGGCAGCGGGTGTTTGTCCCCGCCGACATGGCCATCGAATAAGGCATCGAAAAAGGAGATTAGATGACCAGATTGCGGGTTCGTGCCTTTATCAGAGAGAAAATTTTCAAGGACTCTTTGCAAGATATCTTTTTCAGGATATATCAGAAAAATAGTTGGGGTAATAAAGAGTCCATATCCGGCGACGGTTCTGATATTACACAAACTACAATAATTCGAAAAGACATAGCAAAATTAGTCAAAAAGCTAAACATAAACTCTTTGCTTGATGCACCTTGCGGTGATTTTTACTGGCTGAAAGAGGTAGATCTAAGATTGAACAGATATATCGGAGCGGATATTGTTCCCGAACTGGTGGCAGCAAACGAGCGGAGGCACGGTAGTGAAATAAGGGCGTTTGTCGTATTAGATATAACCAAAGACGATTTACCGCAATCAGACATGATACTTTGCCGAGACTGTTTAGTACATCTTCCCCTACGTGCAGCGATTGAAGCTCTTAGAAATTTCAAAAGAAGTGGTTCAATATACTTACTAACCACAACATACCCTGGGCTCGTAAAGAAAAATAAAGAACTCATGATTACAGGTAATTGGAGACCTTTAGATCTACAACTGCCACCATTTTCACTCCCAAAGCCGATTCGCATTATTAACGAGGGATGTACCGAGAAAGGTGATTATAAGGAAAAAAGCCTCTGTTTATGGAAACTTACAGAGTGTCAAATATGACTGCGGCGGATGGCCCATTTCCATAGGTGTCCACATAAGCCAACTCCATAGGTAATCGGGATCTGGGTCCCTGCCTTGACTACAGCATTGCCGCATGTTCTACTCTTCCCTATGGGTTCGGCGGCAGGCTAGAAGCTCGCGGCAGAGACCGGAGGGACGCCACATGACAGGCGAGGATGTACGCCACGTGTTCGAAGCGATGTTGCCCCAGGATGAGATCGACCGCCTCTGTGTGCAGTGTGGCGTCATCGAGCGACAACGCAAACTGCATCTGGGGATGTTGGTCCGGGCCATGGTCATCTCGGCAGGGACGCCAGGCGGAGCCTATCAGGCCGATGTCCTGCGGTCCTATCTGGAGGGTGAGGTGCCCCGGGTGGCGCGCTCGGCCTTCTATCGGTGGTTCGACGAGCCCCTCGAACGGTTCATGACGGCCCTGGCCGAACGCGCCATTGCCTATGCCCGGGCGCAGCCAGGTCGATCCGTCGGGACCGCTGTGTGGCGTGCAGGATTGGTCTAGCGTCGATGCCACGACCGTCCGGGTCCGCGATGCCTTGCGGGAGGAATTTCCCGGCACTGGGGAGTACGCGGCGATCAAGGTGCATACAGTTCTCGCCGTGGGCTGCGGAGCACCAGTGCGGTAACATTTTAGCCCCGCCCGCGCGCATGATAGCCGGCATCTCACGATCGATGCGTCCTGGCAGGGCTACGGCCTGCTCGCCGACCTTGGATATGCGGGTATTGAGCGCCGCCGCGCCTGTGACGCCCACGGCGTGCGCGTGGTCATCCCCGCAAAGACAACTTGAAGCCGACAGTCGACGAGATTGCCCGAGGACAGGGGAGCCCAGGCCTTCTTACCTGGCACCGCCCTCGACGCCCTCCGCGCGGATGAAACCCTGTGCTCGATGGCCGTGCATTGATGCCGATGTCCATATCGGCGGAAGTAAACACCCGCTGCCCCTTCGCCTAGTGGAGGTCCATACCCCGAAGGGCTATTGTTTTTTCCCGACGAATCTGCCGCCTCGGATCGGCCCGCGGCAGGTCGCTGACCTCTACCGCGTGCGTTGGGAGGTCGAACTGAGCATCAGATTAGACAAGTCGGTGCACCGGCTGGACACGGTTGATTCCGAGCGGCCATGCTCCCTGAAGACGCTCCTGCAGGCCTCGCTCATCGCCTCGACCATCGCCGCTCTCCTCGCGCACACGCACAATCTACAGACTCGTCCACCGCAGGCCGATGCGCCACGCACGGAGGCACCGCTCCACCCCAGGCGCCTCGCTTTGCAGCGGGCTGTGTCTTGTCAGTCCATCGCCCAAGCCTTCGACCTGCAGGGGGCCGAGGCCATGCAGCGCTGGGACAGGATCGCGGCACTTCTCACCCATTCGGGCACTGATCCCAACTGGCGCCGTCGGCCTTCGGTCTTCGATCAGTTACGGGGCTGGAAGCGTCAGTCCGTGGTTCGAAAACAAACCAAGCGACCCAACTTGAAGGCCGTGGCTTAAGTGGACACCTAGGGGTGATGTGTATTCGGCACGGCGATGACACAAGCTGAGGTACGCCGCAATGAAGCATGAACGTGGGAGCCAGGTCGAAGAGCCACGATTCACGGGCCTACTGCCAGGACTCAATGGGGTGGAAACCTGCCTGACGCTCTCGGAGGAATACGGCGACCTCTTCGGGGGACGGAAGCTTATGGAACGAGAGCGGGTCAGGGATATCTTGAGGACACTGAACGAGGCGCAGATCCGCTACGCTATCATCGGCGGAGTGGCGATGGGCTATCATTCCATTCCTCGGGCAACGCAGGACATCGACGTGCTGGTGAGGCGCGAGGATATCCCACGGGTGCAGCGCCTGCTCCAGCCGTATTATCGCCGTGGAACCGCTGTCGTCATGGTGTTCGATGTGGAAGGGACACATCTGGATGTGCTGCCGGCAACCCTACGGTACGGGCGTACAGCCATCGATAACGCTGTCGAAGTCATGGTGCACGATATTCCTGCCAAGGTGGTGTCAGTGCGCGACTTGTTGCTTCTGAAGTTATTTGCTATTCCAGACCGGCCGGCCCTTGAGAAGCGACGTCAGGATGAAGCTGACGTCACCGCGTTGCTCAGTCAAAACGCCGATACCATCTCTCAGGAAGACATCACTTATCTCGTCCGTACCCTCTTGGGACTGGCATTCACACGCGAAGACGTGGAGAAATATCAGCAGTTGATCACCTGGCTGAATGAAACCCTGGACCTCCTGGGAATGGCTGACCGCCGCTATCAGGAAGGGGAACAAAGCCAGGGCCATCCTTCCCATAGTCCCCCACAGCGCTATGCCTCTTAGCCGTCGCACCTTTCTCCGCACCCTTGCTACAGTCGGCGGCGCCGTGCTGGCGAACAGCCTGCTTGTCGCTTGCGGCAGCAGGGGACCCACGGTCAATGGCGAGGAAGTCGTCAATCTCCTGTGGTCCGACGTCACCAACGCCTATGCTCCCCTGCTGGCAGATATTGCCGATGCCACTGGGATCGAGATCATTCAGACCATCGTCCCATACAATCAGCGCCTGGACAAGATCAACACCGCCGTACTCGGTGGCGCCGACGTGGATGTGGTCCAAATGGACACGGTGTGGACGGCACAGTTCGCCGCGGCAGGCTGGGTGGATGACCTGACCGACCGCATGCCCGAGACGATGACGGCAGATATACCGGCCTCGGCGCTCAGTGCGGTCATGTATAAAGGCCGAATCTATGGCATTCCCCTCTTCAACAGCGCTCAACATCTGTTCTACAACCAGAGGCTACTCAAAGAGGCTGGCTTCGACCATCCCCCGACGACACTCGACGAGTTTGTGGTCCAGGCGAGCCAGCTCACCAAGCCAGGCCAATGGGGCTCGATCTGGTCATGGAGGCAATCCGAGGCGTTGGTCTGCGATTGGCTATCGATCCTGTTCACGCAAGCGGGCGCACAGTTCCTCGATGACCGCGACCAGGCCGTGTTCAATACGATGGGGGGCACGGAGGCGCTGCAGTGGATGATACAGCTACTCTATACGCATCGTGGAGCCGATCCGGCATCGCTCGAGTCCACCGAGGACGACGTGCGCAAAGCCCTGCAGACTGGCATCTACGCCCTCACCTACAATTGGGAAGGGGTATTGCCCGAGGCGAATGACCCGACGAAATCGCCGGCCGCGCCCCATATCCGTGTCGCCTTATTGCCCGGCGGGAGTGGTGCCAAAAGCGCCAGCGTCAGCGGTGCCGAGGGATGGGCCATTCTGGCCCACTCGAAGCGCAAAGCCGCGGCCTGGAAGCTACTTGAGTCCATGGCCAGCCCGGCTTGGCAGACGAAGGCCGCGATCATGACGGGCAATTACCCGATCCTCGCATCACTCTATCACGATCAGACCCTACAGCAGGCAATCCAGGATTTTCCGGTGTATGGCGAGCAGTTCACGTATCTGGTGACGCGCCCACAGCTGGTAAGCTATGCTCGGACCTCGGATATCCTGCAAACGCATCTACACCGGGCCTTGCTCCGGAAAGTCAGCCCCAAGGACGCCATGGATGCGGCCATCGACGACATCAACAGGGCCTCGGCCACGCCGTAACGAGGGTTTCTACACGCCTCGATGATACGACTCCCCCGGCGAACAACTCCACTGACCACGCGGGTTCGGCCTGGCGAGCTTTCCGAGACGGGCGCTGGGCCTGGCCATGCTGGCACCCATGACCCTGGTGCTGCTGTTAGTGGTCGGCTACCCACTGGTCGACGCTTTGTGGCTCAGCCTGCACCGTGTCAATCTGGCGCATCCCGAGCAGGGGCAGCCATTTATCGGCCTCGGCAACTACCTCTATGCCTTTGGGCAGACCGCGTTCTGGCAGTCGCTGTTTCGCACCCTCTACTTTACGGGCGTCTCGGTCGGGCTTGAGCTCGCCCTCGGGCTGTTGTTCGCCGTATTGCTCAACGAGCGGTTCAGGGGCAATCTGGGGGCGCGGTTGGCCTTACTGTTCCCGTGGGGGTTGATGACCGTGAGCAACGGCGTGCTCTGGGCTTGGATTCTCAACCCGACGTATGGAGTGGCCAATACCTTGCTGGTTGGTCTGGGAGTCTTGTCCGCTCCCAAAACCTGGCTGAGTGACACCTTCTGGACCATGCACATGGTCATCCTGGCCGACGCCTGGAAAACGGTGCCGACCATGACGCTGCTCCTGCTCGCAGGCCTGCAGCCGATCTCGCATGAGCTGTATGAGGCTGCCGAGGTGGATGGGGCAACGCGTTGGCAGAAATTCAGCGGCATCACCCTACCAATGCTGCGTCCGGTCATGTTGGTGGCCGTCGCGCTGCGGACCATCGGGGCCTTCCGCGCCTTTGACCTCATCTACGTGTTGACCGGCAACGGCGGCCCGGCCGACAGCACCAAAGTGCTGGCGTTCTATGCCTACGATCAGGCGTTTCGCTATCTGTTCTTTGGCTATGGCGCAGCGATCTCCTGGCTCATCACGGCGTGTATGCTGGTGTGGATCATGCTGTATATGCGTCTGTTGCGCACAGACACGAGGACTTAAGACCATGCGACGAGGCGTCCTTCTCAGCCCCGCAACGCGCTCCGTGCTCCTGCTGCTCTATCTTGGCTATACGCTGTTGCCGATCCTCTGGCTCATCCTGAGCACCGTCCAGACACAAGCAAGCCTCTTGGGAGAAGAGGTCGCGATCTCCCCAGCCGGGCTCTCCCTGCACAACTATGTCGAGATCTTCAAACCTGCGGCGTTCGGCGAAGCCGCAGGCCATTCGACATTTGTCATGGCGCTGCGGAATAGCCTGCTGGTCAGCGTCGGCGCCACCGGGGTAGCCATGGCATTGGGCACGCCGGCAGCCTATGCCTTCGTGCGCTGCAATATCCCTCGCAAGCGCGTCTGGTTACTGGTCGTGCTGGGCACTCAGTTGCTACCGGCGGTGTCGCTCATCATTCCGTTGTTTCGTCTGTTGCGCGGTGCCGGACTCCTCGACACCCTCGTAGGGCTCATCTTGGCCTACTCGACCTTCAGCCTGCCCTTCGTCGTCTGGATCATGGCCAGCTATTTTCAAAGCATCCCCCAGGAACTTGAGGAGGCCGCCCGTATGGATGGCGCCAGCCGCTGGCAAGCCTTCACCCGCGTGGGGCTGCCGTTGGCAGCGCCAGGCCTGGCGGTTACCGGCATCTTTACGCTCCTGAACGCCTGGGATGAATTCTTCTTCGCCCTGATTTTCACCTCAACGTATGCGTCGAAGACCCTACCCGTGGCCCTGGCGGAGTTCATCGGGCGTCACAGCGTCAACTGGGGCATGCTGGTCACCGGTGGTTTGATCGCCAGTCTGCCGCCGATCGTACTGTCATTCATGTGCTATCGCTATGTGGTGTCCGGCCTTGCCGCTGGAGGACTGAAGGGGTAAGGTCCATAGCGCTGCGCCTATTACCCCAGCGCCTCCTTGAACTGGCGAATGGCCTTGATGTGCTCGTCGGGTGAGTGTAGCCCCGCTCGCATGGTGTTCACTGACAGATGCGTGGCACCGAGCTTTTGCCACGCCTCAGCCGCTTGGGCCCAGAGGTCGGGATTGCCTCCGGCGAAGCTGATTCGCCCTTCGATGCCGATCGCTGCCGGATCACGACCTGCCTCTCGCGCATACTGTCGCATGCGGTTCAGGGTGTCTTCTCCGGCCTTATCTGGAGGAAATTGTGGGAACCAGCCATCGGCCAGGCGCCCCACGCGCTTGATCACAGCCTCAGCTCTGCCCCCCAACCAGAGGGGAATGGGACGCTGCACCGGGAGAGGGTTGAGGCCGGCGTCGGTGATCTGATGCCAACGGCCCTTGAAGCTCACGACTTCCTGGGTCCATAAGGCGCGCATCACGGCGATTTGCTCCTCTGAACGCCGCCCACGATCATGAAAATTGGTCCCCAGCGCCTCGTATTCCACCTGATTCCAGCCAATACCGACGCCAAGGCGCAAGCGGCCGCCGGAGAGGACATCGACCTCAGCCGCTTGCTTTGCCACCAGCACCGTCTGGCGTTGACCGAGAATGATCACCCCCGTCACCAATTCCAGCCGCTGGGTGAAGGAGGCGAGATAGCCGAACAGCACGAACGGTTCATGAAACATATCCATATGGGAGTATGGGCCATTCCAACCGACATAGCGCCGAGCATCGGCACCTAACACATGGTCAAACACCAAGGCATGGGCGTAGCCAAGGTCTTCGGCAGCTTGGACATAGTCGCGGATAGCCGCTGGGCTCGCGCCGATTTCTGTCTGAGGGAACACCACACCGATCTTCATCTCTCACCTCCTGTGTCGCCAAATGCTTGCCTGGGAGTATACGCCGGTTCCTTGTACTGCAGAATAGAGCGGAAATCAAGGTCGGTGGTAGGGGAGGGGGAAACGCTGGAGACCTGCAACAACCCTCAGCCTGAGCCTCTCCCCTGGGGAGACAGAACCGTGTGCTCAGGCCTGTGAGGGTTATCTGGCTGATGCCGGACGAGGGACGACAGGACAAGACACCCACCCGCCAGCACTCATTGCGGCAGTGACTGCCACTTCTTTTGAGCCCTTTGAGCGGCGCTCTTACCCTTCGCCATCGCCTGTTGCTGCTGCTCGGGGGGCATCGAATTCCATTTCGCCTGGGCTTGTTCTGCCGTCATTTTCCATCTGTCCTGCAGCTGCTGTTGTTGCTCTGGGCTCAAGGAATCCCACTTCACCACAGCCTTCTGCGCACCTTGCCTGCCTTTCTGCTTAATCTCGGTTTGGGTAGGCTGGGCGGACACCTGCCGTGGCAGGCTGAACTGGCCAGTGACGAGGAATCCGCTCACGAGTCCAGCCAGGGTGAGTAGCGACGAGCGTCTCGTCAGCATCGATGACCTCCTTTGCTGGGGTTGACTATAGCCTCTAAACAGTGATCTGGTTACTGATATTATCAATATATTCTTAATTTAATATTCTAACCTATAAAATTATCATATAATAACATCTATGCCGTTGATACGAAATCCTTCTTTCCGATTATGCCTGTATCGTCAGCATGTACCAGGAAGTCTCCAGACCAGACCACGCACGACCACTCCCCTAGCGACTAGGCCTCAATATGGATTACGGGCGGCATGCCCGTCCATTCACGGTAATGCTTTTGGCCGCAATAAGTTACCAATGCCTGTTGCAGGCCGGCTGCAAATCTTGGTATACGTGTGTAGCATGTTTTTTGAATTTGTAATATTTCTTCGTGAGACTCGTATGCAGGGAAGCGCGGACGACTTGATTGTATTCTAACATCAGCACTATAGTGTCGTTGTCGCCACATTGCATGCGCCGCTGGATGCGGTATATTGCTTGGACGTGCTCGTACTCTGAGGAATCCAGTGCACAGATGTCGCTGCATCGCCGAGCATCTTATCGGCACCAAGGGAGTCATGCACGGCACGCTGATCCTGACTGCGGCACGACCAGACCTCCCGAAGGCACCGCAGGCTTTCGCGTATTGAGCGGGGTACCCAGGAGGTCATGGCCAGGGCAGTGCCGGGGGAGGGACCATGCAGGTCATCGACCATATCGTGAAAGCCGAGGCGAAGGCGAACCTCTCCGTTATCGACACCGTTTCACTGACCTGGGAGGAGCGCCAGAAGAGTCGGCAGAAACTTCACACAGCGCAAGGACAGGAGATCGCGCTGGCTTTGCCGACGGGAACGAGGCTGCACGCTGGCGATCTATTACCCGTGACGGGTGGCTGGATCGAAGTGCACCTCGCCCAGGAGGAGGTGTTGCTCATTCGACCACGAAACCTTCGGGAAGCGGCGTTCGTTGCCTATCAAATCGGTAACCGTCATCTGCCACTGGACATCGCCGCGGACGGGTTGAAAACGCTCTACGAGCCGGTCGTGGAGGCATACTTCAGCCAGCAGCAGATTGCGGTTGAACGCGTGCAGCTGCCATTTACGCCAGTCAGCGCTACGTCGGGCCATGCTTAAACGGCGTGGTGCGCGGCACTCAACAGGGAATCGCTGAGAGACTAGACCAATGCAGAGATCGTGTGTCAAAATCGGTGTGGGAGGGCCAGTCGGTTCGGGGAAGACCGCGCTCCTGGATACCCTGTGCAAGCGTCTGCGCGATCGCTACCACATCGCGGTCATTACCAACGATATCTATACCCGCGAGGATGCTGAGTTTCTCACCCGCAGTGGGGCCTTATCCCCCGACCGCATCATGGGGGTCGAGACCGGCGGCTGCCCGCATACCGCCATTCGCGAAGACGCCTCGATCAATATCGATGCCGTGGAACGTATGTTGGATCGCTTTCCCGACCTGGACTTGTTGTTTGTGGAGAGCGGCGGTGATAATCTGGCGGCGTCCTTCAGTCCGGAGTTGGTTGATGTATCGATTTACGTCATCGATGTGTCTGGGGGTGATAAAATTCCTCGCAAGGGGGGCCCGGGGGTGACTCGCTCCGATCTATTGGTCATCAATAAAATCGACCTGGCCCCCGCCATTGGGGCCGATCTCGCGGTGATGCGCCGTGATGCCAAGAAAATGCGCGATGAGCGCCCATTCGTCTGCACCAATCTCAAAAGCGGCGAAGGGGTCCCAGACGTGATCGCCTGGATCGAACGAGAGGTCTTGTTCGTCTCCTAAGCGGCCAGCAGATGACGGGCAACGCTGACGAGGCATCCAGGCACTGAGGGCATCTCGCGGTGACGCTCGCACCGTCAGCGTCGGATGAGGCCTCATACATCGGGCTCAGATGTGGAAGGAACCGTAATGACCGGTCATGACATTCGCCAAGGCTTTCTCCAGTTTTTCGCCGATCGTGGGCATACGATCGTCCCCAGCTCTTCCCTGGTGCCGCGGGATGATCCGACCCTGCTGTTTACCAATGCAGGCATGGTCCAATTTAAGGACGTCTTTCTGGGCAAAGAACGGCGCTCGTACTCACGAGCCACGACGGCGCAAAAATGCGTGCGGGCTGGAGGCAAGCACAACGATCTGGAGAACGTGGGACGGACAGCCCGCCACCACACGTTTTTTGAGATGCTTGGCAACTTCTCCTTTGGCGATTACTTCAAGACCGATGCCATCACCTATGCCTGGGAATTCGTGACAGTCACGCTGGGCCTGCCGCAAGATCGCTTATATGCGACGGTTTATCAGGATGACGACGAGGCCTTCGACATCTGGCACAAACACGTTGGTGTGCCGGCCGAGCGTATCTTCCGGTTCGGCGAGAAGGACAATTTCTGGTCTATGGGAGACACCGGCCCCTGCGGCCCGTGCTCGGAGATCTTCTACGACCATGGACCGGCGGCCTCATGTGGTCGAGAGAGTTGTGCTGTCGGCTGTGACTGCGATCGCTACGTGGAAATCTGGAACCTCGTGTTCATGCAATTCGAGCGTGATGGGCAAGGTCAACTCACGCCATTGCCGCGACCGAGCATCGACACCGGCATGGGTCTTGAGCGCGTCGCCGCCGTAATGCAAGGGGTGTTGAGTAACTATGACACCGATCTCTTCCGCCCGATCATCGCTGCCGTCGAGGCATTGAGTGGCAAGCACTACGGTGCCTTGCCAGCCGACGATGTGTCCATGCGCGTGATCGCTGATCATGCCAGAGCTACCAGCTTTCTGCTCAGCGATGGAGTGCTGCCGGCCAACGACGGGCGCGGCTATGTGCTGCGGCGCATTATACGCCGCGCGGCGCGACACGGAAAAATGCTGGGCTTCACAGAGCCGTTTTTGCACAAGGTGTTGGGGGCGGTTGCGGATGTCATGGGGGACGCATATCCCGAGCTCACCACATCGCGCGCCTTTGCGGCCGATGTCACGCTGCACGAGGAAGAGCGCTTTGGTGAAACGCTCGAAACGGGCTTGCGAGTGCTGGCGAAGGTGGCTGATGACACTCGGCAGGGCGGCAAGACCGTCATCCCTGGCGAAGAGGTCTTCAAACTCTACGATACCTATGGCTTTCCGCTCGACCTGGCCGAGGAAATCGTCCAGGACCAGGGCCTGGCACTCGACATGGCGGGTTTCGATCAGGCCATGGATCGACAACGCGAGATGGCCCGGGCTTCCTGGAAAGGGAGCGGTGATACGTCCGTGAAGTCCGTCTACCCGACGCTCGTCGAGCGCCTCGGCCACACGCGTTTCCTGGGTTACGATAGCCTCGAAGCGCAGGGGAGAGTCCTCGCCATCCTCAAGGAGGAGCAGGTGGTCGAGCAGGCGGAGGACGGTGACGAAATCGAGCTGGTGATCGATCAAACGCCGTTCTATGCCGAGGGTGGTGGCCAGGTGGGCGACACGGGTTTACTGGTCAGCCCCAATGTGGTCCTGGAAGTCAAGGATACCCAGCGTCCGGTGGACGGCCTGACGGTCCATCGCGCCCTGGTCACCCGTGGCCGTGTGCGCCTGCAGGATGTGCTGCTGGCACGCGTCGAGGTGCCCCGCCGGCAGGCCATCGCGCTGAATCATACGGGCACGCATATGCTGCATGCCACGCTCCGACAGGTGTTCGGCGACCATGTCAAGCAAGCCGGCTCCCTGGTGGCCCCTGACCGGTTGCGCTTCGATTTTACCCATTCCGGTCGACTTCCGGACCGCGAGATCTTCCGCATCGAAGAGATGGTCAACGAGCGTGTGCGGGAGGACCGTCCCATCGAGGTGGCGCATGGGGAGCTGCACGATGCGCTGAAGATGGGCGCTCTGGCCTTCTTCGGCGATAAATATGGCGATGAAGTACGCATCATCAAGATTGGCGACTATAGCCTGGAGCTCTGTGGCGGCACGCACCTGCATACCACGGGCGAAATCGGCCTGTTCAAGGTCACGCAGGTGAGCGGAGTCGCCGCTGGCGTGCGTCGCATCGAGGCCCTCACCGGCACGGCCGCTTTTGCGCACGTGCGACGTGAGGAGGCCACCCTGAGTGAGGTGCGCGATCTGCTGAAGGCGCAGCCATTCGAAGAGCCGGGACGCGTGCAGCGACTCCTGGAACACGTCCGCGACCTCGAACACGAAGTCGATGCCCTCAAAGGGCGCCTGACCAGCGCTCGCACCCAAGATCTGGGCGAGGCTGTCGTCAACGTGCAGGGGGTGAACGTTCTCCGGCTGCAGGAGCGTGACCTCGAGGCGAAAGACCTACGGGGGTTGGTGGATCTGGCCAAGGAGCGCTTGCACTCTGGGGTGATCGTAGCCGCCTCTATCGCGGATGGCAAAGTGGCATTGGTCACTGGCGTGACGACAGACCTCACCCAGCGTGTGCATGCCGGGCAGCTTGCCAAAGCCGTGGCGGCGTTGGTGGACGGCAGCGGGGGCGGTCGTGCCGACATGGCGCAGGCGGGTGGGAAAAGCCCAGAAAAGTTGGCGGCAGCGCTGGAGCAGGTGCCAGCACTCGTTGCGGAGCAGTTGCAGCAACACTAATGGCGCGCTGGTCGGGGCTGCGCCGGCGGAGATGACGATGCGGATCGCCTATTTCGACTGCTTCTCCGGTATCAGCGGCGATATGACGATTGGGGCACTGCTCGATGCAGGCCTGAGCTTTGAAGACTTGCGCGCGCAACTGGCTCTGCTCAATGTCCAGGGGTATGAGCTCGCGGTCGAAAAGGTCAAGAAGCGGGGCTTCGGCGGCACGAAGTTTCATGTGCGCCTGGGCGATGCCGAGCCCCATCAGCGCGGTTTGCACGATATCGAAGCGATCATCCACGCCAGTGCTCTCGACGCCACCGTGCAAGAGCGCACACTGGCCGTGTTCACACGCCTGGCCGAGGCTGAAGCGGCGGTCCATCAGAGCACCGTGGAGCATGTCCACTTCCATGAGGTGGGTGCCATCGACGCCATTGTGGATATCACCGGAGCGGTGATCGGACTACACCTGTTGGGTATCCAGCGCATTGTGGCATCGCCCATCAATACCGGCTCGGGCTTTGTACGGGCGGCCCATGGCGTGCTCCCCGTGCCAGCCCCTGGGACAGCCGAGCTGTTGAAAGGGATTCCTACCTATGCGCGCGGCAGAGATGGCGAACTGACGACGCCGACCGGCGCAGCCTTGATGGCGACGCTGGCCGAGAGTTTTGGCACGCTCCCCCTGCTGCGCATCGACCGCATTGGCTATGGGGCAGGGACGAAGGAGCTGTCTGACGCTCCGAATCTACTACGGGTGTTCATCGGTGAGGACACCACACCAGAGCCGGTCAGCCACAGCTCACATGCACATCATGGGGCATTGCGAGCTGATCACCGCGTTCGGATAGCATACCTGAGAAACACTCGTGCCATGGGCAGTATACGCCTCACTCTCATGCCCTATCAGCTGCATGATCCATAGAGCATGGACAATGAACAGATTGCTTGCCAGCCCCTGGCGCGGTAGACGAAAGGAAGACTCTTGCATGAATGCTCGTGACCTGATCCACCTCGCCGAGCGCATCTATGTGATTACCATGCCTACCACTGGCCATGGAGCTGGCCGTTACCGCATCCATGATGAAGACACGTTTGTGGAGCAAATCGCGCAACATCCCTCATTCAAGGCCTGCGATGGCCCGCATGCGTCTGGCACCTACATCTTGACATTCGAGGCCGACACACCCGAAACGGAACAGCTGAGGTGGATCGCGCAAATCTTGAGCGGCACGAATTTGGACGATGGCTATGAAGGTCTGATCAAGGTTGGCCACGAGCCCCCGCGCTCTGTAGAGGAGCGGGGATCGTTCTGATGAAGGCTGCCGCACGCCCGTGCACTTCGGCCGCGTGGCGAGGTTTCGCTCCATCCCATGCTAGTCCACTTCCAGGCTCGACCGCCGTTCCCGCCCAGCAGCCGATCGCTCGTCTTCCGCAAAGGCCTATCCCTCCCTTCCTACTGCGCAGATCTGAGCAGTGCGTGCAAATCTGCACAGACCCAGAACTGCCCGAGCCTGCAAGCAATATGGTGCCTCTGCAGCTGCCGAACCTTCGTCGCTGCGTAATCCTGTGCATATGCTTGCTGTGGCCGTTCTAATGTAGACCGTCGATTTGCTCAACCATGCCCCCTGTTCACTGAGATGGCACAGGTTGGTATCGCTCTTGCGCATGATGGCAGATCGACCGAGCCGGAATACACTATCGTGACTTGGACAACTGCGTATGGAAGGCTTGGAGGAGATCTCTGGGGTCTTGCGAGGTTCCTGACCAGTGCTGCAGGATGGTTGTTGACACGACATCTCAGACCACTATACTGGCACTTACATGTCATATCTGTGCGGCTCCCCTACGGTTCTCTTTTGCTGCCACGGCTAAGGAGCACGTCGCTGAAGGAAGCATTGGTCTCCCCCTTAAAATATCCCATCTTGGAGGCCCTTCCTGGGACATCCCGTTTCCTCCCCAGGCCGCAACTCCTGACCAGCCTCGAACCCCTCCCCATGGGGAGGGACATCTCCCCGACCCAGCGTCGTTAACGCACCTCCCGCTACCTTGTCTAAGGTTACGCCACGATTCTGCGGCGCACGCGGGTTCACAGAAGCAACTTCGAGCTGAACGGGCACGTGTTGATTATAGGGAGGAAGCCATGTCTGCAGAGCCGGGAGTATGCAAGTTCACGGCAGAGCGAGTCCATCTGTCGCCCATGACTGCTGGCGCTACGTTCGATTGGGATGGCATAGGCACCGTATCTCGCTGCATAGGGCCGCACATGGGCACGGGACGGCACCCCAAACCGTCCCTGACCGCGGGTGATCTGTGTCCTCGTGCCCTCATCTCCACCACAGGCTCTCGATTGGGAACGAGAGGCGCAACGCCTGACCGTTTACCTCGATCCGGGGCTCCTCCTGGCTACCGCATGCGACGTGGTCTCCCGGCGCGACCGGCGAGCTCATGTGGGCACGCCGGGAAGGGTATGCACCAGCTCATCACCCTGTATGTGCACCCCGTGCTGCTCGTCCATGCCGCCTACGAATCATCCAAGGCGGATCGCATCGAGATGGTGCCGCACCTGCGCACTGGCGATCCCTTGCTCCACCACATCACGCTGGTCCTGCAGGCCCAGATCGACGCTGAAACCCTGGCGAGTCGCCTCTATGCCGAGTCGTTGACCAACGCGCTGGCGGTCCATCTCCTCAAACGTTATGCGGCCTGTAGACCACCAGTGGTGGCATGGATCGGGGGTCTCTCCAAACCCAAGCTACGGCGCACGACCGAGTATATCGAGGCGCATCTGGAGCACGAGTGCTCGTTGACCGAGATCGCGGCCGTGGCGCAGACGAGTCCTGCCCACTTTGCGTGTCTGTTCAGGCAAGCGACCGGTAAGACTCCCCACCAATATCTCATCATGCGCAGGATCGAGCGTGCCAAGCGCTTGCTGACAGAGAGCGCGTTGCCCATCATCGACATCAGCCGCCAGGTGGGCTTCACGGATCAAAGTTACTTCACCGCAGTGTTCCGGAAGCATGTCGCCACAACCCCCAAAGCCTACCGAAACGATACCCAACGGTAGTCCCTTCGTCGATGGGCTGCCGTGTGTTCTCCCCATGCGCACGTTTTCCGATCGCGGAGATGGCCTCTGGGGCCTCTCCGCCGTCACGCACAGCACCATCTCACCCTCCTGGCTTTCCAGTCCGCTATTGTGAGGGGCCGACACCTGGTCTCCCGGTGTCGTGGCGGATCGCAGGTCGCTGAGCGCGGAACGTGTGCGCGGCATCTTCCTTCCCCACCTGCACGATTTTCGGCGGGATTTCAACATTTTTCGACGGAAATTCACAGACAGCGCGGAATACCCGCCATACATTTATCTGCTATCTGGGCGAACGAGTGGCGGGATGCCCGGCGATGCTTGGGGAGCCCGCACACCACGTCGTGTGCCAAGGGCGGATAGCAGTGGGGGAAAGACATGAGCGATCACGACGGCCACCCAGTTCTCCATCCGACGCGGATCGATATCCCCCTGGAAATCCGCCTGTACCTGATGACGCTGCTGAATCAGACCCTGGCCTGCACGGTGGATCTGCGCTCACAGGTCAAACAGGCCTCCTGGAATGTCAAGGGCAAAGAAGGCGCTCAGTTGCGGGTCGTCTTCGCCACCATCGCCACCGAACTCGACGCCTACACCGACCTGATGGCCGAACGCCTCGTGGTGCTCGGTGGGGTGGCGCTGGGCACGGCCCGCACCGCGGCAACGCACTCGACGCTGCCGGAGTATCCCGGCGACCATCACGGCAGGTGACGCGCATGTCCTGGCGCTGGCGGAGCGCTTCGCGCCTTACACCACGGCGATGCGGGACGCCATTACGCACGCCGCGGATGTCGGCGATGCAGATACGGCGGCCGTCTATACCGACATCTCGCGCGGGGTCGACAACCGGCTGCAGTTCTTGGAAGCGTACCTCCACCCGTGAGAGGGATGTGTCGGCACGCGCGCCGAACGGCACGCCTATCACCGGATACAAGAGGTTCTCCAACGCTGGTGACGTGACTGTTGCCGATATCTCGAAACTGGACGGCAGAGACGGGACGGGAGGTATAGACAGTGGATAACAGCAGTCCAGATGACACGGTGAAGAGTGCCCCCGCGCAATCCCAGCCGGGCGAGACCTCCGGCGAGTGGCAGCCCTCCCATGCCTCCTTTCGCGATACCGCCCCCGCTGCGACGCCCCCACGCAGCCCCGAACTGCTGCCGAGCGTCGCCCTCCCGAAAGGCTCCGGCGCGGTATGCGACATGGGCGAAAAACTCACCGCCAACGCGGCCCCCGGCACCTTGACTGTCCTGCTCGCCTCTGGCCCCGGATGGGCTAGCTTGGGCCCGCAACTGACCCTCACCCATAACTCCGGTGCCCGGAATGGCCTGTTTGGCGTCGACCGGCGCTGTATGTTGCCCCCATCACGCGTAAGATCGACAAGGGCCTGCTGCGCTATCTCTACGGCGACGGGCCCAATGTCTCTATGCTCTCCGGCACAGATAACCTCATGCCGGTTCTGGACCAGGGCGGCGGCCACGTCCGGCGGCGGCGCACCGTCCATGGTGTCACCTACGATATCTACCCGTACCGCCCGCGCATCGAGAGCTTCTTTGCGCGGTATTTGAGAGATATGGGGAAACCCATTCAACGGAGGCGAGGGGATGAATGCTCACACGCACGACCACGACACGCAACATGAATGATCACAAGCTTTCAGGAGTCATGGAGGTGGCTGGCCAGTCTGTTCCAGTAGTGATCGAACCGGGCATCGAGTTCTACTTCGAAACAGGAGATCTCCGCTCGCAGATGTGATCGCTGACGGAGGTGCTCTGAGAAGTTCGACGTGATCATGAGAGATGTTGCGGTCGACCGTACGTTCCTCTAGAGCCGAGAAGCTATCCTACGCACCGGCGCCCATTTCTGTGTGAGTGGGTTGACCGATAATGCCACAAGAGGAGAAGCCGATGCCACAGACGTATCGCATCCATCCAGCAATCGGGATCGCTCGGGTTGGTGATAGTCCTGACGACTATTTCATCGGCCCAGAGGCACCCGGGGTTCCACCCTCCCTGAATAAACCAGATGCTTCACCCTCCCCCAACGGCACGTATAAAGACAAACAAATGCATATCAAGCGTCAGGGCGCGCGCTTTCGAATCTATGAATACACCGAAGATGCCGCGGGTGTGGTGACGAAGGTGCGCGAGATCACCGCCGCCGAGGCGCAGATAGAGTGGGAAGTCCATCTGGCGAATCATAAGGCGGCAGCGCCCAAGTTTCAACCCCCTGGCCGCCGCAATGAGGGGAAACCGGAGAGCGATCTGATCATTGATCCTGGCCCACAGCGCATCAGCGGCGCCAATCAGGCGATGACGAAGGTGCGCGGCACATTTATGAAGACCATCGACGTGACGCTCGGAGACCTGCTCACTGACGCCGCCGGGCGCTTGATCGTCCTCGGCGGGCATGGCAAGTCGCAATCGCTCCCTCAGAGCCCGTTGGAAGATTTCGCCGACAACGACGGCTGGTGCGACGATGTCGCGGATGGCCCGGTGCGCGCCACAGTGCGACTGACCGGCAGCGCCGCGCCTATTGCCGCCGATCCAGCCTGGGTGATTGTCGCCCCGCCAGATTTCGCGCCACCGATTGAGAACGTCGTGACACTCTACGACGCCGTCTACAACATGATGGCGCGCTTCGATCCCCGGCTCGCTGTCAGCGACGCCACATCAGTTTCCTTTACCAGAGATATTTATCCGATCCTGCGCCGGGTCTCGAATCTCCATTGGGTCAGCAAGGTGGCGGCGATACGCCACGGCGAAGGCAGGTTCCACTTCATCTCGCGCCTGCCCGAGTTGTCCAGCAATACACCACAAGCCGCCGGGGCTCGCGACCAAATCTTTCGGGCCTTGAGGAACGCCGCAAGGCGGCGGCGGCACGATGCCGAAGCTGCCCACTCAAGCGGTTCGTCAAGCTCCCGGCGCGGCGTTGACCGAGGTGCAATACAAACGGATGGAACGATGGAAGGATGGCAAGTTTGACGCCGATTGGCCCGGGGCTGAGCCTGTGCCGACGCCGCTCGAGAAGCTGCCGGAGCAGGACCGGCCGCAGGCGCTTGACCGCGCCGCGCTGGAAGCGTGTGTCGGCGGGCCGTTCTTTCCGGGGATCGAGGCCAGCCGGGTCATGCTTGATGACGCGACTTACGACACACGGCGCCCGTTCCGCATCAACGCGGCTCTGCCACCCGGCACGCTGACCGCGAGAATGGCCGTGCCGTGGCAAGCCGACTTCAACGATTGCAGCATCCAGCAAGGCGCGGACTGGTGGCCAGGCCAGCGTCCAAATGAGGTGCGGCGCGGTCAGGAGCTCCATGCTGAGTGGGTGCCGTCCGATTGGAAGCACCTAGACATGGTCGACAAGTGGGCGCAACTTGGGTTTGTCGTCGCGAAGACCGTCGGGAACACGTGGAGTATGTCGAAGATGAACGCTCCCTCAAACCACCACCTCCCTCGGTCTGATTGTGATGTCGTTATTCTTGGCGGAGGCCCGGCGGGCGCGGCGGTGGCCATCACGCTGGCGCGCGCCGGACATTCCGTCGTGGTCATCGAGAAGTCCCACTACGACCAGGTGCGCATCGGCGAGACGCTGCCCCCACGCGCACGGCTCCTCACTCATGAATCTAGGCGTATGGGACCAATTCCTCAACGACGGGCATGCGCCCTCGCCTGCCATCCTCTCTGCCTGGGGGCAAGAGGAGCTCTACGAGAACCACTTCATCTTCCATCCCTATGGGCATGGATGGCATCTTGATCGCCAGCGCTTTGATGCGATGCTCGCGCAAACCGCCGAGAAGTGCTGGTGCCCGCGTGTACCGGGGAGCGCGGGTGACGACATACCGAGAGCTCGGCTCCCAAGGCTGGCAGGTGGCGTTCGTGTTAGATGGGAAGCTATGTTGCCTCCAATCACGCTTCCTGGTCCACGCCACGGGACGGGCTGCTGTCGTGGGTCGCTGGCAGGGGACCCAACGAATCTTTTACGATCGCCTTGTTGGTCTTATCGGCTTCTTTTCTAGCAGCGAACTCGGGGGAGGACCTGACTCTCACACGCTTGTAGAAGCAGGCGAGGACGGCTGGTGGTACTCCGCATGGCTGCCGAATGCCCGACTCGTCGTCGCTTACATGACTGATGCCGACCTGATGCCCAGCAGCCGTGGGGATAGTCATCGATCACTGGCAGAGCCGACTCGAACAGACCTCTCATACTTATGCACGCGTGCGTGGGAACGTACTTGAACCAGGCTTGCGCCGGTTTGCGGCGAATAGTTACCGAAGAGACCGCCTGGCTGGACCACAGTGGCTGGCGGTGGGCGATGCGGCGACGGCTTGTGATCCGCTGTCATCCCAAGGCATCTCCCATGCGCTGGAGTCCGGACTGCAGGCAGCCCTGGCCATCGAGCACTGGTGGCTGGGAGACCACAACGCCTTAGCGGGCTATGCGCGCTCGACCCAAAGCGTTTCGATGATTATTTACGCTTGCGAACCATGTATTACAGCCGGGAGCAGCGCTGGCCATCGTCGGCGTTTTGGCGACGGCGGCAAGCCAAACGGGATGACAGCGTGTCGTCCTACAGTTGATATCATCCGGGCCAATTCGGTGAACCGACCGGGTAACGAATCGGTTTAGAGAGGCGGGTCGACGAAACAAGCAGGCGCTTCTGAGCAGACACTCTCACCTGCACATCATGATCCGTCCCGAGACACGGCTAGGGGGATCTCCCGGCCCGCGTATGGCCTATCGGCAGAGAGGAAAACTCATGCTCGCTGGTCAAAGACAAGGTGACAGTAAGGACGCTGGCAGCGATCAACCTCAGCCCTCCGCCCCGACCATCTCTCTGCCCAAGGGCGGCGGCGCCATCCGCGGCATGGGTGAGAAATTTGCGGCCAATCCGGTGACAGGTACCGGCTCGATGACGCGTGCCCATCGCGACAAGCCCAGGCCGCTCCGGATTCGGCCCGCAGCTTTCACTGTCCTACGATTCAGGTTCCGGCAACGGTCCCTTCGGCTTCGGATGGAGCCTGTCGCTGCCTGCCATCACTCGGAAGACGGACAAAGGGCTGCCGCAGTATCGTGATGCCGAGGAGTCCGACGTCTACATCCTCTCCGGGGCCGAGGACCTGGTGCCGGTCTTCAAGAAGAACCCCGACGGAACCTGGGCTCACGATCAACAAGGCCATCTGATTCGCGACGAGGAACCCCGCAACGGCTATATGGTCAAACGCTACCGCCCCCGCATCGAGGGACTGTTCGCGCGCATCGAACGCTGGACGCGGCTCAGCGACGGCGATACCCACTGGCGCTCGATCTCGAAGGACAACGTCCTCACCGTCTACGGCAGCACGTCCGAATCGCGCATCGCCGACCCAGCCAACCCAAGTCACGTCTTCAGTTGGTTGATCTGCCAGAGCTACGACGACAAGGGCAACGCGATCGTCTATGAATACGTCGCCGAGAACGACGACAACGTCGATCTCTCCCAGGTCAACGAGCGCAATCGCGTGCGCGCGGCAAACCGCTATCTGAAAACCATCCGCTACGGCAATAGACAGCCGCTGCTCATCGACCCGACCCAACCCAGCTTCCGTCAGACCCACGTCCCCGCGCCGGATTTCAGCAGCGCGGGCTGGATGTTCGAGGTCGTGTTCGACTACGGCGAGGGCCATTATCAGGACATGCCCGCGGATGCGGATGGCCGGATTTTCGCGACGGCTACCGTAAAGCCACCCATCGGCGGCACGTGGCCGGCGCGCCTCGATCCGTTCTCGACCTACCGGTCCTGCTTTGAGGTGCGCAGCTACCGCCTGTGCCGGCGGGTGCTGATGTTCCATCACTTTCCAGACGAGTTGGGTGTCGACGATTACCTGGTACGCTCCACCGAGTTTGCCTATCAGGAAAAGCCTAACGGTTCCTTCGTTTCGCAGGTTGCTTCAGTCAGGCTTCAAGCGGATCGCGTCACCTTCTGCTCGCTACCTCAAGCGTTCATTGCCACCGCTTGAGTTCGGCTATTCGGTCAGCCCGCTCGACGACTTGACCTACGACCAGATCCCCCTGCAGGAAGTCGATGAGCTGAGCCTGCAGAACCTTCCGGCCGGTATCGACGGCAGCAGTTATCGCTGGGTCGACCTTGACGGGGAGGGCATCTGCTGGTGTGTTCAGCGAGCAGGCCGATGCCTGGTTTTACAAGCCGAACCTCGGCGAGGGCCAGTTCGGTCCGATCGAATGCGTGTCGACCCGTCCCTCGCTGGCGGCATTGAGCCGCGGACGGCAGCAACTCCTCGACCTGGCGGGCGACGGCAATCTCGATCTGGTGGAATTCGCATCGCCGACGCCGGGATTCTTTGCGCGTACTGAGGATGCTGGCTGGGATCGCTTTCGCACCTTCAGCGGTCTGCCGAACCTCGACTGGCAAGACCCTAACCTGCGCTTCGTGGACCTGAGCGGTGATGGTCATGCCGACATCCTCGTGACAGATGACCAGGTCTGCGCTACGTGGTACGAATCCAAAGCGGAGGACGGATTTGGGTCAGCCGTCCATGTAGCGCTCGCGGCGGACGAGGAAGACGGACCACGCCTGGTCTTCGCCGATGGCACGCAGTCCATTTACCTCGCCGACATGTCCGGCGATGGTCTGTCCGATGTGGTGCGGATACGGGTGAGCGACGTCTGCTATTGGCCTAACCTTGGCTATGGCCGCTTCGGTGCCAAGGTCACCATGGACAACGTGCCGTGGTTCGACGACGCCTGCCTCCTTCGACCAGCGTCGCGTACATCTCACCGATACCGACGGCTCCGGTCCCACCGATATCGTTTATCTCGGTCGTGACGGCGTCCGCGTCTATCTCAACCAGCACGGCAACAGTCTGTCCGAGGCGCGACTACTGAGCCGGGTGCCGCGCACCGATAATCTCACCTCGGTCTCCGTGGTCGATTTTCTCGGACGGGGCACTGCCTGTCTGCTCTGGTCGTCTCCCTTGCCGGGCGACACGCGTCGCTCCTTGCGCTATCTGGATCTCATGGGCGGCATCAAGCCGCATCTGCTCACGACGGTGCGCAACAACCTTGGCGCCGAAACCCGCGTCGAATACGCATCCTCCACGCAGTTCTACCTTGAAGACAAGGCGGCCGGAACGCCCTGGGTCACGCGTCTGCCATTCCCAGTGCATGTCGTCACCAGGGTCGAGACCCGCGATCTCATCAGCGGCAACCGTTTCGTCACGCGCTCTGCGTATCACCATGGGTATTTCGACGGCATCGAGCGTGAGTTTCGCGGCTTCGGGCGGGTCGACCAGTGGGATACCGAGGAGTTTGGCGTCCTCACCCCATCGGGTCAGACGCCGCCAGCCACCAATCTCGATGCGGCCTTCCATGTGCCGCCCACGCTCACCAAGACCTGGTTTCATACCGGCGCCTACCTCGCCGGCGCGCGTATCTCACGCCACCTCGAAGACGAGTATTACCGCGAAGGCGATCCCGGCCAGCCTGGCAGCGAACTGAGCCTGACTCAACGCGAGGCGATGCTGCTCGACGACACCGTGCTTCCATCCGACCTCGCAATCGAAGAAACCCGCGAAGCCGTCCGCTCGCTCAAGGGCGCGATCCTGCGGCAGGAGATCTACGCGCTCGACGACAAGGACGCGTCCGACCGGCCGTATTCCGTCTCCGAGCGCAACTACACCATCCAACCCGTGCAGCCGCGCGGCGCGAATCGCCACTCCGTCTTCTTCACGCACGCGCGCGAGACCATCGACTTCCATTACGAGCGCAAGCTGTTTCCCGTCCTGAACGGGCAGATCGTCGATGCCGTAACCGCGGCGCAGAATCCAGGCACCAAATGGCTGGCCGATCCCCGTGTCACGCATACCATGACTCTGGACGTGGACGACTACGGCAACGTGCGCCAGTCCGTGGCGATTGCCTACGGCCGCCGCTTCGACGATCCCGATCCGGTGCTGACCGATGCCGACCGCACCAAGCAGAAGCAGCTGTTCGTGACGCTCACCGAAGCCAGCTTTACCAACGCCGTCCTTGCCGTCGATGCCTATCGCACGCCGCTCCCGGCCGAGGCTCAGACGTACGAGCTGCTCAAGCTGCGTCCGACCTCACAACAACCCGACATCACCAACCTGTTCCGGTTCGAGGAAATGGTGTGCCCTCGCCGCCCAGGCGGGTGATGGCGCACACGATCTTCCCTACGAAGACATCAACGCGACCCGCGCAACCGGTGCGGGCGTCTACCGACGTCCCATCGAAGACCTGCGAACCCGTTACCGCAGCAACAATCTCAGCCAGTTGCTCCCGTTACGGACTGTGCAGGCGCTGGCGTTGCCTGGAGAGAGCTACAAGCTGGCCTTTACGCCGGGGCTATTGAGCACCGTGTACCAACGGCCGCACGCTGGCCAGGCGGCGGAACATCTGCTGCCCAATCCAGGCGCGGTGCTTCTGGCGGACACCAGCCTGGCGTCCGACCGCGGCGGCTATGTCGATCTCGATGGCGATGGCCGCTGGTGGATTCCTTCCGGGCGGGTGTTCTTTCATCCGACCGAGACTGCCACCGCCGCCAGATGAGCTGGTGGAAGCCACCGGCCACTTCTTCCTGCCGCGGCGCTTCCGCAATCCATTCGCGCACAGCAGCTTCGTGGATTATGCGAACGATCTGTTTCCTGCCAGAACGCGCGACGCACTTGGCAATACCGTCGAGGCACTGCATGACTATCGTGTCTTGCAAGCCAAGCAACTGACCGACCCCAATGGCAATCGCGCTTTCGCGGCCTTCGACGCGTTCGGCCTGGCGGTCGCCACGGCGGTTCGTGGGAAGAGCAGCGAGACGCTTGGCGATGCACTCGACGACTTCGGCGACTTCGATGCCGATCCAAGCCTGGCCCAACTACAGGGCTTTGTCGCGCGTCCCGCTGACCTCAAGGCAGCGCTGCTCAAGAGCGCCACCAGCCGCGTTGTCTACGACCTCGATCGTTTCCACCGCTGCGGCGAACCGCCCTTCGCCGCCACGCTGGTCCGCGAAACCCATGCCAGCGATGCGCTCCCGCCGCAAGGCTTGCAGATTCAGATCAGCTTCGCGTATTCCGACGGCTTCGGGCGGGACCTGCAATCGAAGATTCAAGCCGAGCCGGGTGATGCACCGATCCGTGCGGCGAACGTACTTCTGTCGAACGGCGATGTCAGCCCCGGCGCATTGAGGCGCAACAACGGCGTGCCCGTGTTGGGCAGCGCGAACCCTCGCTGGGTCGGCAAAGGCCGCACCGTTTATAACAACAAAGGCAAGCCGGTCAAACAATACGAGCCCTTCTTCAGCAGCACGCACCTGTACGAAGCGGAACCGGAGATGACCGATACCGGCGTCACGCCGATCCTGTTCTACGACCCTGTGGAACGGGTGGTCGCCACGCTGCATCCCAACCACACCTACGAGAAGGTCGTCTTCGATCCCTGGCGGCAAGAAACCTGGGACGTGAACGACACGGTCACGTGCTCGACCCCAAGACCGATCCCGATGTCGGCGAGTTCTTTCAGCGTCTCCCCGACTGCTGACTACCTGCCCACCTGGTACGACCAGCGACGCAACGGGCAGAAGGGTCCAGACGAAAAGGCCGCAGCCGACAAAGCAGCCGCCCACGCCGCAACGCCCACCGTGGCCTACTTCGACACGCTGGGTCGGCCCATGCTGACGGTCGCCGACAACGGCAAGGATGCCAACGGCGACGGCACAGAAATATCGCTACCCGCGTGACTCTGGACATCGAAGGCAATCAGCGCGAGGTCAACGATGCCAACAACCGCGTCGTCATGCGCTACGACTACGACATGCTCGGCAACCGCATCCATCAGTCCAGCATGGAGGCGGGCGAGCGCTGGATGCTGAACGATGTTACCGGCAAGCCGATCCGCGCTTGGGATAGCCGTGATCACACGTTGCGCACCGAATACGACGAGCTACGCCGTCCGTTGCGCTCGTTTGTCATCGGCGCCGATGTGCTGAACCCAACGCGCGAAATCCGCTTCGAGGAAACCGTCTACGGCGAATCCGCCAGTAGCGGCCTCACTCCCGCTCAGGTCCTGCAGGCCAATCTGCGCGGCAAACCCTATAAGCACTACGACACGGCCGGAGTCGTGACCAGCGAGGCGCTATGACTTCAAGGGCAACCTGTTGCGCAGCACGCGGCAACTGGTGCAGGACTACAAGGCCACACCGGATTGGTCGCAGAATCCACAGCCCGTTCTGGAAACAGAAATCTTCGCCAGCAGCACCCGCTATGACGCGCTCAATCGGCCGATCCAGATGGTCGCGCCGCACGGCAACCAAGCCAACAGCAAGATCAACGTCATCCGGCCCGGCTACAACGAGGCCAATTTGCTGGAACGGGTGGATGCCTGGCTGGGGCAAACCGCCGAACCGAGCGCCTTACTCGACCCGCCGTCGGCCAATCTGCATGCCGTCACCAACATCGACTACGACGCCAAGGGCCAGCGCACCCGCATCGACTACGGCAACGGCGCGCTGACCGAGTACACCTACGACGACCAGACCTTCCGCCTGATCCATCTGACCACCGACGCGGCCGCGAGCACGCCGCGAGCTGACGTCGCGGTCCATGTCCAGGACTTGTTCTACACCTACGATCCCGCCGGCAACATCACCCACATCCGCGACGACGCCCAGCAGACGATCTACTTCAACGGTCAGGTCGTACCGCCGCAATGCGACTACGTCTACGACGCCATCTACCGGCTGATCAACGCCACGGGCCGCGAGCACATCGGTCAACTCGCGCAGCCGCAAACCACCTGGAACGACGAGTTCCGCGTCAACCTGCCGCACCCCGGCGACGGCCAGGCGATGCGCAACTACACCGAGCAGTATCTGTACGACGCCGTCGGCAATTTCGAGAAGCTGATCCATCAGGCGGCCAATGGCAACTGGACGCGCACCTACGCCTATAACGAAGCGAGCCTGATCGAAGCCGCCAAGAAGAGCAACCGCCTGAGCAGCACGACCGGTGGGCGCGAACGACCGAGCCCTACACCTACGATGCGCACGGCAACATGACCAGCATGCCGCATCTCACGCTGATGCAATGGGATTTCAAGGATCAGTTGAGCGCAACCTCGCGGCAGGCCGTCAATGCGACTCCGCCACCGGACAAAGTGCCGGAGACGACCTACTACGTGTACGACGCCGGCGGGCAGCGCGTGCGCAAGGTCACCGAACGGCAGAACGGCACGCGCAAGGCGGAGCGGATCTATCTCGGCGGCTTCGAGATTTACCGCGAGTTCGATGGCAACGGCACTGACATCGCGCTCGAACGCGAGACGCTGCACATCATGGATGACAAGCAGCGCATCGCCTTGGTGGAGACGCGAACGCAGGGTAACGATGGTTCACCGCCGCAACTCATCCGCTATCAGTTCGGCAATCACCTCGGCTCGGCCAGTCTCGAATTGGATGACAAGGCGCAGCGTCATTTCTTACGAGGAGTACTACCCCGTACGGCAGCACGTCGTATCAGGCGGTGGATCAGAGCATCAAAGCGGCGGCGAAGCGGTATCGGTATACGGGGAAGGAGCGGGATGAGGAGACGGGGTTTACTTATCACGGGGCGCGGTATTACGCGCCGTGGTTGGGACGGTGGACGGCGGCTGATCCGGCGGGAATCGTCGCGGGTGTGAACTCCTACATGTACTCAGCGGCGTCGCCGGTTTGCCTGGTAGACCGTGATGGTATGCAGGCGGGACCACCACACCCAGAAGACACCGATATTCACCAGTACTGGAAAGAAGCGCCGGCCTCGCAGAGTGACCAGGACGACTCTAAGACTTCCAGCAGCGAGCCCCAACAGATGGCACCAGCCGGAGCTGGGGACACAACAGATACTGCATCCTCCGAATCCGAAGAACCTCCAGAGTCCAAAGCCGCGGAGCCAGGCGGCCAGGCTCCAGACCAGGCGAGGAACTCTGTAGCAAGTGCCCCGAACCTGATCGGAGCTGATTCAGGAATGAGATCAGGGTCAGCACCGACTGGTCCTGGAGCATCGGTTTCTTCATCTACGAGTCCCCCGGCGCCACGTGTTGCACCCGGTCATGCCAAGAAAACGACCACGCCGGGGGAACCTGCTCCGCGGATATCAGTCATGCGGCGTCTGCTGAAAGACGCCGCGGCAGCTCCTGCTCAGATCGGCCGTTTCCTCAATGACAGAACAAAGGCCGAGCCACCCTGGAAGGCGTGGACTGCTAGTGCTCCGGCTAAGTGGATAAGTAACGCGTTCCTTTTATCAATACCTTCGCCAATTAGGCGGGGTTGACTGCATGGTTCACCCGCCCTAATTGAGCCACCCGGGTAATCGCCTGCTCAATAAAAATCAGCTCTGGCATTTCAATACCTTCGCCAAAATGGGGATGAGGGAGGGCGGCTGAATATCGTGTAGAATAGGGAAAAACCCACCCAACTCTACACCAGGAGTAGCCACCCGTGCCTGACATGATGCGCATTTTAGCGTGTTTAAGCCAGTGTCTGGATACCACCACGCTGCGCCAACTCAGCCGGGTGACCGAAGCGATGCTGTCGATGACCGGACGCGTGACGATGAGGGGCTGTCCCGCTGGGCCGGCAAAGGGGGCTGACCGGACGATCCAGCGGTTCTTCATTACCAGCATCAATTGGGCCACGCTCCAATGGGTGCTGATTCGGCACCGATCCTGTTGGAGCCAGATGATGCTGATCTGGATCGGTGGCGATGACGTGGTGGTAACGAACGCGGGCAAGCACACGTATGGATTGGATCGGTTTTTTTCCTCCCTGTATGGGAAAATGGTCCGTGGGCTGGGTTTTCTGAGTGTATCGCTGATGAGTGTCAAACGCCGCACCTCCTACCCGGTCATGCTGGAACAACTCGCCCAGCAGCACCCTGACCACCCTCGAGAGGTGGGCAAGAAAAAGTCCCAGGGGAAAAATGGTCGACCCGACAGGGCGAAAAATCAGCATCGGCGAGACGTCACGTCGAGCCCGTAGCTCCGTTTCGTCCAAGAGACCATCAAGCGTTTACTGCAGTTGATCGGCGCTCAATTACAGGTGCTGTACGTTGTCTTTGCTGGGCGCCTTTGGCCATAATGATGCGCTGCAAATGGTCAGACAACTCGGGTCACAGTTGATTTCCAAACTGCGCCATGATGCGGCGCTCTATTGCCCTTATGATGGCCCGTATGCAGGCCGTGGAAAGCGCAAACCGATGGGACAATAGTCTTCTTATCAGCATATCCCTGCAGCATAGTTGAAGAATATCTTCTGTTGAAGAGGCTATCGAGACCAAGATCTACCAAATACCTACGCTATATGGCATAAAAAGTTTGCAGATTTGCTCAATATTGTGGTGATTGTAAAACGCAATCTGACCACACAAGCGGTTGCCTGCTGTGGTCTTATTCAGTACGTGACCTGGACCTTTCCGATGCGCGAATTGATATGCACTATGATCGTTTGCGTTTCCAGCTGGAGTTCAATTTTCGGGATGCCAAACACTACTGGGGCCTGGAAGATTTCATGACCATCAAGCAAACGCCGGTATACAACAGTGCGAATCTCTCAGTTCATGGTGAATGTCTCCCACGCCGTGACTGCGTCCCATGCGCACGCAGTGGCCGGAGTGAAGTGTGAACGACCTGAAAGCCTGGTTCCGTAGCCGGAAGTATGTGGTTGAAACGTTAAAATTGCTTCCGGAAATGCCAGAGCTGATTTTTATTGAGCAGGCGATTACCCGGGTGGCTCAATTCAGGCGGGTGAACGATGCAGTCAACCCCGCCTAATTGGCGAAGGTATTGTTATCGGGAGAGAGTTTATGACGGAACGTGATGTCCATTTCATCCGACTCGCCTTACAAGAGGCAAGCAAATCTACTCCCGAAGACGACCGAATCCACCCGATGGTGGGCGCAGTAGTTGTCAAGAATGATCAACCCCTTACTACAGCCTTTCGGGGAGAACATCCTGGCGATCACGCAGAGTTTATTGCTCTAGAAAAGAAGCTCCCTCAGGATGTCCTTGCGGGTGCGACCGTATATACGACTCTAGAGCCGTGTACGACAAGAAATCATCCTAACGTACCGTGTGCAGAGTGGTTAATTAACCGAAAGATTTCCCGTGTGGTCATTGGCATGCTTGATCCGAATCAATCCATTACTGGAAAGGGTGTCCAACGCTTACGAGAAGCGAATGTTGCTACAGATTTCTTCCCATCGGCTCTCATGGCCGAAGCTGAGGAGATGAACCGTCATTTCATTAGATCACAACGGGAAAGAGCGGTCATCGGTACCGTTATGTATGGTTCGGAGTTGACGACGCTAATGGAGAAGCAATGTCTGAGGGCAAATAAGAATATAAGACTCCTGGTTCATGCTTTGGGTGTTGAATACAAGCTACCTGACGAGTTTGCACACAAACTGGCTATTTACATCCAGGAGCGGGAAACGCAAAAAAGGCCAGTGCGATTTCAGCCAGTCATAGTCGTTGACAAAGACATTCTGCCAGAAAAGTTCGCGAACGCGCTATCTACACGAGCCGCGATTTACGCCAAGTATGGAGTCTCTGAGTTCGTAAAGCCCCGATTTCTGAGAACAGATTCCCCTCTAGGCATTGATGTGCTTATCATTGATGATCGGTATGCCCTGCTTTCCCTGACCACCGCTTTCGGCTCTAAACAGACACAAATTGGTATCTTCTTAGAGCAACATGTAAAGCTACTGTCAGAAGTCATTGACTGGTTTGACCAAGTTGTGACAACCCGTGCAATTTCACTGGAGGAACTCCGGGCTTCAACAGGCCACCAGGCTGGCTAACAAGGGTGTGCAGCTGACTGCCTACAGCGCTCGCTCGTGCCTCGCTCCCGCTTCCGGCAGCAGCTGACACCTGGCGTTCGGCTAATCTCAGGAGACCTCAGGGGATCTGATGATGTCGCGACCCACAATCTTCTCGGAAGTCGTTTTGCGCCGCTGCGGAAAACCAGAGGATGCGGCGAGTGATGGGCTCGTTTTTCTCTTGTCAGCAAGTCGGCCCGTGCGACAGGCGTTTCAGCAATACGTTCAGCGGGTCAGCGGCTTGACCCTACCGGAGCTGGTGCGCTTTGAGGCCCGGATGCAGCAGCAGCTCGGCAGCTGTCCAGACATCGTCGCCTCGACGGCTGACGGTCGCCAACTCCTCTTCATTGAGAACAAGTTCTGGGCTGGGCTCACGGAGAATCAGCCTGTGGAGTACCTCAAAGCGCTGATGACACATCGCGGCGACAATGATGCCGCAGCACTCGTCTTCGTGTGCCCGGACCGGGCCACTACAATGTACAGCGACGAACTTAGACGTAGAGTAGCTCACGAAGACTGGGGTCAACCACAAGTCGTTGCGACACAACCTCTCGTGTGTAGGTTCGGCGACAGACTGACCCTGCTGGTCACGTCCTGGCGGCGTGTACTTGACACGGTGTCTCAGGCTGCGTTCGACGCCGATGAGCGGCAGTTGGTGGAGGATACAACCCAACTCCGCGGACTAATCGAACAGGTGGATGCCGAGCAGGCCTTCCTCCCCTTGAGGTCCGTCGAGCTGGCTGCCGAGTTCGGGAGGCGCTGGCGAGAGTTTGAGCAGATCCAATGGGCTTTGGTGAATGTTCTCAGCCGTGAACCTTACGGTATGGGGTCCCGTATGAATAGCCTGAGGGTGGGCCTTGGCGGCCCTGGGAAGTGGGAGGCATGGATCGGTCGGGAACTCGAACTCTGGGCTCGCTACGGACGCACGCCGTTTTGGCTTGTGGTCGAGAGTTGGCGACAGCACTATGGAGTCGCGAAAAGTGCGCTGCACAGCTGGCTTGTCACGGAACCGGCAGGTGCACTGGAGACTAAGCTGTGGAACACGGATTGCCTTTGTACACCGCTTGTCCCTCCACTAGGTGTTAGCAAAGACGACGTCCTCAGGGATCTCGCCACACAGGTCGTTGCTGTTAGGGACGCGATTGCTGCAGCGGAGGAGCAAGCAACTGAAGCGGTGCAATATGATCGACCTCCCGCTGGGCTCAGCGGCGAAGCACTTGAGGAGACACCCAGCGGAACTCACGCGCTCCCAGAGGGTTAGTCAGACCAGACGGAAGCCAGAGGAACACCTGACGACCTGACCGACATGAGGTAGGCGGGCCGAACAAGGCACTGGAGCCGACGCCCAATAGCTTCCGCTCCTGCGTCGCTTCAGCCATTGGGCGCGGCTCACCGCGGGCGATAAGCGGACCGCTCGCCGGGCTCGCTTGGGCTCCGCCCATCCGCTATCGCGGCTGTTGAGTCCCCTCGAACGCCCCTTCCAGGCGTCGCTCGCGCTCCGCCTATCAAGGGCGTTCGAGCCGACTCCGCGTCTCGGGCGTCGGCCCCTTCGGGCCCGTCGCCCTGCGATGCTCGCGGCTCAACAGCCGCGTTCGGCGGCAATTTTCCAGATCGCTCCAAAATTTTTTCAGGGCTGAGGTAAGTTATAATCTCCGCCCTATCATCAGTCCGCTTTCGACCAGGCTGTTTGGAAGGGAGGATCTCGTGACAGATCAGGAATGCATAGAAGTTTACCAGGAGTTAGTCGCTGCTCTGCGACAGATGGGACTCGGATGGGCAATCGATCAGGTAAATGAGGTTCTGCGCCTGGGTAAAATTCAGCAAAAGAAAGTTAGGACACTCAGGAGTGATGCCACAGAGAGACAACTCTCTCTCCGGTTGGGTGCCGAAGCGGACCTTGCCGAGTCAGTGCCGTATACGCCTCAAGAGCAGCTAACCTTACTTATAGATACAATAGAACAAGTGGCCGTCAATACTGCTGAAATGGCGCATATTACCATATCAAGCCTGGAGAACATTGTCTCAAATCAACGTATTGATGGCATAAGATTTATATCTGAAGACAACGATGTTACTCACTTGGTTTCCAATCAGCAAACCATCACCAGAAAAGTCGCAGCTGATGAGCTCCGGGAGCATCTGCAAGTATTGAGAAAGCGTATCCATGATAACCTCTAACGAGTTGCTACTTGCCGCCATCCAAGCTTCGCTCGGAGCAACCATTACATCTGGTTTTGCAACCACCTCAGCTGCCTCAGACATCTTCGAAGCTTATATCTTTAGCATCGTTTTGGACGCTGCGAGGGTGGAGGGGGCATCGATATCTTTTAGAGATAGCTTTGGAGCAACGCCAGCCACTCTTACCTTCCGGACAAGTCCTGGTTTTATATTCTCGAAGACGCAACCGTATACACACGCTATTATAAGTTTCTCGGGAAAACCGCTACTAGAAGCGCATCTGGGAATTCGTGTATCTGGCAAATCTGGTGTATTACATGAATGTGATGTTGCTGTACTCTTACAACTTGAAGCAGAGACCTGTAGACTAAACTCAGTATCACCTAGGTCTTCAAAGCTAATAATCGGCGTAGAATGTAAGTTCTATGCTACAAATATACCACTTGGTCTGACACGAGAATTCATTGGGTTGCAAACCGATCTTTCTGCGCAGAATTGTTTCTTTGTGATTAACACATTCTCAGATTCTGCGGAAAAACTTCTAGCGAAAAGGAAGAAAATATGTGTGCCTAATGCCACACCTGGTTCAACGGTTAATATTGAGCGATTGAGAAATCTGTTTCAAACAGCCTTCACCAACTTTAAAGCAATGTACTGAGTTTCCCTTATATATCCTTGGTTCGGTTAGCGCCGAACAAGAGCATGGAGCCGACGCGGTAAACCGCACGGCTCATGCTTCGCGATAAGCGGACCGCTCGCAGGGCTCGCTTGGGCTCCGCCCATCCGCTTATCGCTGGCTGTTGAGTCCCCTCTAACGCCCCTGCAGGCGTCGCTCGCGCTCCGCCTATCAAGGGCGTTAGAGCCGACTGCGCTTCTCGGGCGACAGCCGCTCCGCGTCTCTCTCCCTGCGAGGCTCGCGGCTCAACAGCCAGTGTTAGATGCCGAGGGTGCAATAGAACGAGAGCCTTGAGTTACTTCCCTCTGGTGCCCGGTTCGCACCAGAACCGTCGCTCTACCGTTTTGTGGTATTATCGAGGCATGAGGCCCTTTGTCCAGGAGCGTCCGATGCGCACAAAAGTGACAGAAAACGGGGTGAACATTCCTAAAGCGTGGCTGGAAGGCATTGAGGAGGTGGAGATCCAGAAAGAACAAAACCTGATCATTGTCGTGCCTGTGCAAGCGGATGACCCGATACGTGCCCTTGGTACGCAGCCGATCATCCTCGATGTGGAGGATGCCTCCCTCCACCATGATCGGTATCTCTACGACCGATGAATGCCGTGTTTGTGGACACCGGATATCTCTTGGCACTCGAAATCGCTCAATGACCAACACCATCAGGCGGCCATATGGCACTGGAAGGTGTCGTGACTGCGCTGCCGCGCCTGGTGACAACCTCCTATGTGTTCGATGAAGTCGTGACGTTTTTCAACAGTCGGGGGGCGCATGCGAAGGCTGTGCAAGTCGGGAGCGATCTCTTGGAGAGTCCCGCGGTACAGTTGATTCCTGTCTGATACAGCATTATTCTACGAAGGCTGGAACGTATTTCCAGCGCTATCATCATATGATAAAAATTACTCACTCAACGGGATTGCATCTCCTTCTCTGTCATGCAAAGTTCGGCATCCGTACCGCCTTTGCCTTCGTTCAACACTTTGTCCAAGCAGGTTTCACAAAAGAGCCATAGTCCCTGGAAGCCAGCAGCATCCGCATCTAACCAGGGCCTGGAGCCGACGCGCCGGTAGTGCGCGCGGCTCAGGCCTGGCGTTCGGTGCCATATTTTCTCACTTCTCAGCTCTCAACCATCTATCTGCATGGACCGCCCTATAATCTCGCGTATGCGA
>CAVPRW010000016.1:0-135952 GCA_963707985.1 uncultured Nitrospinota bacterium
CCTAAGTGTCGCGGTATCTTTTAGAAAGCGCAGGAGTGCTATGCTCTTATTGGACATAAGGATACTTACTCACTAACATTGAGCAACCCTACCCGGGAGAAATTTGATAAAGACAACAGACTTGTTCGCCAAGCAGACGGAGGACCTTGATCTGCACGTCGTTGAGGTCTTCGATAAGATCATGCACCCGCCCTTGCGCCGTCACCCGGACGCGGTGCATGCCTTCCAACAGCTGGAACACCCAACGTAAGGTCGGCGCCGTGGTCGGTTGATGAATGTGGTTCGGCACCGTCTCGTTGTGCGCGGCTAATTCCTGGCGCAGTCGGCGTTGTATCACCGAGTAGACCAACAACGCGAGGGTCATCACCATCAACAGCCCTTGGATACGGCAGGGCTTTTTGACGAACACCGATGAGACAAAAAACAGCGGGTCTTTGAGCAAGCGAAAGCCTCCTTCGACACGGGACTGGCTTTTATAGGCCTGGATGCCCTCGGTATCGCTCAACTCGCTGGCGTTAATGTTGGTTCCAAGGACAACGCACGCTTTGTATGGTTTCCGGTGCTCAAGTGCCTCCTGCTCAGGTCGGGCGTGGGCCTGGATTGGCCACGCGATCGCCTTCAGCGGCGTGTGCGGTGTCGGACGACCTTTACGTGCATCGCGTTTGTGTTCGATCAGGTTGTAGGACTCGACCTGGTGATACGTCCAGCTCCTGGCCAACCTTGCTAGCGCCTCTTGGGCCATCTCAGGGGTCTCGAAACGTTGGACTTGCAGGTGAAAGAGTTGTTGGGCTATGGCCGCCTCTTCGCGCTGCCTGGCGTGGTTAACGGTGGCCTCGGCGCGCTCAAGGGCCGCTTGTGCATGTACCACCAGCCAGCGCTGGGCGATGCCGTCGTGACACAACTCAAGACGCTGATAGCGGGTTTTCTCATCAAGAGGGTGCCAGGTGTCCCCGGTGAGGGCTTGTCGGACCACCTGGGAGACGGAGCCCATGGTGTTGGGAATACGGGTGATGAAGCCAAGGTGTTCGAGGTTGGCGGCATTGTCGTCGTGGTAGAGGTTCGAGTCGGCGATCAGATACCGTGGGCTGGGCGCGTTCTTGAAGGCGGTCATCAACGCCTGCGCCCGCTCCTGGAACATCTGTGTGTCCGAGGTATGGCCGTCCCAGCTTTTGCTCAGAAAGGGGACACCCCCATCTTGAGACACCATGAGTTCCAAGACCGCCTGCTGCAAGTCTGGCCGGGGATCTCTGGAGTAGCCATGGGTGCTGGTCATGGCGTGCTCATCACGTTCGGGAACGTACTGACCGCTGAGTGAACAGCTGGTGGTGTCGAGCTGATTGCCGCGCCGGTCGATGCCTTCTTGGGCACAGACCGCCAGAGCCAGCTCCTGAAACAGGAGGTCGCAGCCATAGGTGTAGGCCTCATCGAGCGTACGGCCGAGCGTAAAGCGGTTGAACATGTCGGCGCTCATGCCTCCACGAAACAACAAATCGAGGGGTTTGCTCGCAAAAAACTGTGGGGTCAAGGACAACGGTCGGTTGGCACACCCGAGGCCATTCAGGATCATCCCAGCCACAGCTTCGCCGGGTGTGATGACTTCTTGTGCATCGGGCACGAGACGAGCCTTAATCATATGAACGAGGCCTAAGTCTGTGATCACAGAAGCGATCACGCCTCAGTGATCCAGGCGTTCGACGCAGATCGATACCAGGCTGGGCTCCTCCACTGCCTCACCTTGAGGTCGCTACACCATCAGTGGAGGATAAACGGTTTTTTCTCGTTAAGCACCTGCTCAATGTCGGTTACTCAATGATGGTTAAGGCCTTGGTCGCGCTCATAATACTTGGCTGTTTACCGCCGTAGCGATGAGCCGCACGCGTCCTTTTGCGCGTTGGTCTCCATCGCCTTGTTGGGCGACGCATAGAGATTTCACGAGGTGATGTTGCGCCGCTGCCACCCCAATGCCTTCAATTCAAGAGGTCCGTAGCGAGAACGCTAAAGTGGCCAACGACTCATCCCACGCGATCCTCTCGGGACTTGCTGGCCTCTAACAGTTTGAACAGCTTGCACGTTGGGTGATGCTCGTATCATCCTCCGCGACGGGGGGCGTAGAGCGTTTGTTTCTTTAGGATCTCACGATGTAGCCGTCGGTACGGTGCGTACAAATGAGAATCCTTCGGAAGACCCGCAATGGCTTCATTGACATGCAGCAAGGCCTGCCCGTAATCCCACCGATTGTAGTAGCTTTGTGCCAATAGATGGTGCCACTCATAGGTACCTGAAGCAATACTGTTCAGAAGCGTGATAGCGGTGTCCGCCAGTTCCTTGTACTTTTGCTGACGGAGCATTTCCTTAAGAGGATCGAGTTCCACCTTCATCTTCAGAGCGGTTGACCACGCTACATAAAACTGCGCTAGCTCGGCCTTGATTTCTTTGCTCTGCGCCGAAACAGCCTCAAGTTCCCGCGCATAACCGTGCGCTTGCTCAAAGTTAGGAATCTCCAGGGCTATGTAATAGGTCATAAGCAGACGCAAGACCTGCTGGTCGTACCCGCTGGCCACCAGAATAGCCTCAAGCCGCTCTATCGCTTCCTGCGTTTGTCGCTTGATCTCTTTAAGATATTTGGCATAACGAAGGTTGAGAAGCAAGGAACTTGGGCGCTCTCTCAATTGCTCGGCTATAAAGTTCTCCGCGAGAAGATAGTGCCCTTGAGAAATGTAATCCTCAAAGGTCAGCACAGCATCAAACTCCGCTTGCGTGTAATCCATCCGCTTATCCATTGCTAAACTAGAGATTTGACGCTTGATTTCTGTAGCAAGCATGGCGTTTTCGAGAGTTAGTCGCCTCGTTAAAAATCGTACCTCATCGTTAATTCCATACTTCTCTTCTGTGCCTGTACTCATCGTACTTGCGCATTGAAAGCTAACCAACTGAGCTAACCTCTTTTCTATATTCCCCTCATCGACTGCGAGGATATCTGCTATTTGGCGGGCCATCAGGGAGCGAGCGCTTAACTCTAGTAGCAAAATGGTCCGAAGCTGAAGGTCATCCTTCTTGAGAAGATCAAATACTTCCGCAAAGCTGAAGTCGACGACCTTGGTGCCCGCTGTTGATAATCTCTGTAGAACCGCACCTATTTCACAACTGTACTCATAAACCTGGCCGTAACAATGCTTGATGATCAGGGGAATACCCTGTGTGGTCTCGTATAGCGCATCTTGCTGCTGGTCTGTGAGTTGTTGCTTCCCAGAACGTGCGTACGGCTCATACAATCGCTGCATTAGCTGTTTCGATTCTCGCTTATCTAACCCCTTCAGCCTGATCTGATGAAAGCCGGATGGAATCAATTCCCGCGAGGTGACGAGCACTTTGAAGTAGTCTGGTTTGTCTCGGAGGGCTCGCTTTGCTGTGACGCCGAAGAAATTCAAGATATCCTCCTGCCCAGTGCGCGCAACGCTCTCGAAATTGTCGAGGATTAAGAGCGTTTTCTCGTTTCGCAACATCTCCAGCACCAGCGACTTTTTCTCGTCGGGTTTGTACGTGTTGGCGTCTTCAAATTCGTGGAACTCGAGGATAGCTCCTAGGACGTTATCAAGTGATTGGAATTGAGGTTGACCTGCCTCTACTCGGTCGAGCGTAGGGTCATAGTAGTCGGGCTTCGCCGAAACCCAGATGCTGTTCTGGAAATAGACGAGTTTCGGAGACGCTTCCTCGAAAAGCCGCCGAGAGAGCTCGATCAACAAAGCCGTCTTTCCGACGCCTCCAGGACCGTGCACAATGCCATTCTGGTTGGGGATTTCGATAATCTGCTCCATGATATTGGAGATTTGTTGTTTCCGTCCGACGATCGGGCCGTGCGCCGGGATATTCGCTCTGACGCCCAAGTGGTTCACAGTAGGCGTAACTTCGGTCCAGAACAACCCTTGTAAATCTGCCGCAATCGTCGTCCGCAGTGCGACGTGGCTAAACTTGCGCTTGGTTGGTTCTACGTGGCCTGCGAGCCCAAAGACAGCGTCGTACTCGTAACCGCGTGCCTTAGTGCGGGTGTAGTAGTGAAGTTTATTCTCTCTGATAACAATGAAGGGAAAGAGGTCCAGCACGGTATCCCCTTTTTCCTCGGTCAGGAGAAGTTCATAGGTCTCCAGGCGGTTGTTATCCAGGTCCTCATATGTTTGTGTCACGCTATCTACGGAAGCCCGCAGATTTCGATAGGTCGTCACCAGGACATCGAACTCGTCGCTGTCGTTGCGCACGCGCTCGATTCTTCGTACTCGGAATGTCAGCGACCGGAGTGGTGCGAAGTAATCGAGGAGCAACGAAAGCGCTGCGCGCCATCTGGCCACATCGGCGCCTCGTAGAACATCCGCTGAGGTCGGTTCGAATTGGCCTGATAGTTGGCCCTCGTACTTTCCGAACTCTGGCAGCACATATTCCAAGACCGGCTTTCTGAGTTGGCTCTTCTTGACGATGCGCCCACGGTCCCCAGGAGGGGGGAACACTTTCTCTAAGTCGTCGAGCAGATCACCGACTGGGCCGAGAGTAGGATTCTCTGCCATTAAAGCGCGCAGAGTGCAGACAGCACTGGGTGCATGCTCATCGACAAGATGGTAGCAGTGGCGCGCAAGCCTCTGCAGTGTCACCAGCGCAGGATCTCCGAAACTCTGAGCAAGGACCTGCCTAATCGGTCGGACCTTTTTGGCATCTGCGCTGGACTGATCGATGATTCGCTGTTCATAGTGGCGAAGTGTTGCCGCGATGAAAGTCATGGCGGTCAGCTTGCAGGCGCGGATCGCGGCCTTCACAATCTCCTGGAATTGTTGTGGCGTCTCGAATTGTTCAAGGCTTTTGAAGAACGTTTCAATATCGCCAAAGGGGAGGTCGATCTTCTCGTGCGCTTGGTCGATGATACTGTCGATGATTGCGATAATTACCTGGAACGCTTCAAAATGGAATATACCGAAGGCCCCCTTTCCGGCTACCACGTTCTTGGCAAAGTCTGCTTTAGACAGGGCTATGTTGCGACTTCGCTCGTCGTAGACTTCCGAGTCCACGATTCGCACCCGGCCACCCTTTCCCTCCGATGGAAGTTTGCCTTTATTGCCGATACTCAGCTTAGAATCTGCCCGGTGTCGCCCGCTGGTCGGATTGAATTCTGTTGAAAGAAAGAGCCGCCTTCCCTCCTCATCGGGGGTTCGCAGCTCGTCGTCGGTATAATAAGACTCAATGCAAATCACCGATTGGTCATTTCGATGTGTGGGAATAGGTATCGCGAAGGAATAGACGTTGTTCCCCCATACCTTGTAACTTAGGTTGGCGTCCTCGACCTTGCGGACAATTTCGTCTTTGTCGCGATCGAAAATGAAAATTGTGGGAAGAGGTTGTGCTACACGTGCCAGTCCAGCACATTGTTTGAGCAGTTGGTCATCCCCGAAGTCGTTATCGAATTCCTCGAAGGCCAGCCTGGTTCCTACTCCGAGAGCTTGGAACGCGCGCTTTAAGTGTTGCCAATCGGTCTTTCCCTCCGTCCATATAACGGCTTCGGCACCCATCCTTATTCCTCCTCGCCACGCAGGTCGTTTCGGATCCCCGCCGGGGCACGGGGAATCGAGGGCTCGGGGCTGGCATAGTAACGTCCCTGTCGACAGCGCCGGTAGGAGGCGCTGTGCTCGATCTCGTGCAGCGCGATGTCGATGTGCGGCGGCGTCAAGCCCGGAAACGCCACTTCGAACAGGGCATCTCGCTCGGCGATACCGAACAGGTTGGAGCCTAATCCCTCGGCGTGTCCCACCAGGCTGTGGAGAAACACGGTCTTCCTTGTATATGCGAACCGTGGGACGCCAGCCGGATGCGGATTCTTCTGGTCGGCGAGCTGTGCTCGGCTTTGACCGGCGGCCAGGGATGCCGTGTCGGCGCCGCCGATATCGGTATTGAGGACGGGCCGCAGATCACCCCCGCCGGTGCAGCCGAGGATTCCGTTGACAGTGCGGGCTTCGCGCACATCGAGATGACAGGTGTGGATCATGGGCACGTGCTGCTGTTGGCTCCAGAGGCTGCGTACCGCCAAGGCCAGGACGTGCAGGACCCCGCGGGTACCCTGAAAGGTCTCGATGGTGGCCAGTTTCTGGGTCAGGAACTCCATACAGGTCGGATGGAAAGGATAATGGGACACCATCGCTGCGCGGAAATCCTCTCGTTTGACGCGGTCAGGGAGGGCAGCGGCGCTCTTGCCGTACCTATCCATATAGGCGTTTGCCGTCTCGCGGGCGGCCTGCTGATCGATGCGATCGAACAGTCGTCGGGCCAGCACCCGCGAGATCTCTGCGGCCTGTACTGGCACCACGGTCACCGCATCGCGGGCTACGACGCTGCGAATGCCACGCTCGGCTTGCTCCGCCATGCCGAGGGCCATGTCCTCGTCCACGTCCTCGCCCCGCACCGTGGAGATGAGCTCGACCAGGCGACTGGTTTGACGGGCGAAAGCATCGCTCTGGCTGGCGAGCGTGAGCACGACGGCAATCCCAGCATGGGTACGGGCGTAGCCATGCAAGGCGAGCAGGAAGGTCGACAGCTCGCGGCCGCGGAAACCCAGATGGGTCAGGGCAATTAGGGTATGTGTCTTGCCCCCACCAAATACCGTTTCGAGGCGGTGCAGCGCTGGGGTGCTGAGCTCGCCGGCGAGACGGCTGAAGACATCGGTGAGGACCATGCGCAGGCCCTCTGTGGCAGACGTCGCGTCGCGAAAGAACTGCTCGGCATCGGTGTAGAGCGCATGCGTGACGGCCGGTTTGCCATGATAGTGATCCACCACCTGGCTCACGCTGGCGGTGAAGATCTCTGAATTGAAGGAGCCTTGCAAGATATCCTGGCGGGGTTGGCAGGTCTGCTGAATAGATAACATCGCGCGGTTCCTCGAGGTCAAACAGGTCGTGTGGTGACCATGACGACCAAGACGACGGCGCTATTCTATCAAAATAAGATCAATATTGATATATAAATATGAATAATCTGACACTGATGGATGATCACCCGACCGCGAGAGGGAGGATAGGGGGGACTCGCCACGTGACAGATGTGATATGATACCTGTTGTTAGAATCATGATCGCGAAGAAAAATGTAGGTCGCGCGTTGCGTGCCCCATGGGAGTCCGGTATGCCGTCCGAGGGTTCCCTCACAGTTCAACCCGATGGCTCGCTCGCGGTGCCTAAGCACCCCGGAGAAGACACGACCGCCTTAGACGCGACATTGTCCGCCTTTGCAGAACCGGCCAGTGCGACTGAGGCCCAAAGCCTTTACCAGCTCACCGCAGCCTCGATCTGGCGAGCCAGGCGCCAGGGACTCTCCCTCGCCGACATCTTGCAGACGCTTGAGACGCATAGTCAAACCGACATCCCAGCCAACGTTCGCGCCGACATCGAGCGCTGGAGCACGCAGATCGACCGCCTGACGCTCGAGGCCGATCAGGGCCGACTACTCCTGCGGAGTGATAATCCTCTGGTTATCACCGCCGTACGGAGCCATCGCACTCTCGGCACGTTCGTCACTGACCAGATCGATGCAACGACCTTGGAGCTACGGGCGCATACCTACCCAGAGGTCGTTCAGCTCTTTGATGCCTGCCAATATCCGTTCCTGGACCGGGTGCAGGAGGGGTGGAAGACGTTCGCCCCGCCATCTGCCACCTCCCGGCGCCGTGGCGGGAGATCGACCCAGACATCGACCCGTCGGGCACGGGCAGGGCGCCGCCGCGGTGGATCGCATCGAGGGACGGTGCCTCACCTGGGAGGCGAGCTAGCCACGAGGCCTCAGTCGGGGGCACAGCCCATCCCCCTCGCTGACCTGTTCCGCAGCCATCGCTCGCATCGATGTCAGGCGACCACCAGGGCTGGCCGGCAATGTAAAAATCGGGCACAACCATCCTCTTCATTCTGCCGGGTCCATGCGGATTGGGCCCCAGACTCAGCGCCCCTCGACACCCTCACGCAGCAGGCCGACCTCTACAGCTATCTCCTCGAACTCATGCTGCATGCAGGCTTGATAACGCTGGCCCAGCTGACGATGGTTCGCACGGGGATCTTGTTGGGTATAGGCCTGGGCACCTGGTTGCTGTATGCGCTCCTCATGTGGATCGGTGTTGGGTGGTTCCACGTGCCACTCGCTTCCTGGTACACTGCAGGCATTGCCTTCCTGCTCACGTGTTGGTTCCTGGGGAAAAGCCTTGTGCGGATCGGTCTCTGGATGAGTCTGCGTCTGCTCTTTTTCCTGGTGTCCTCGCTCCTGGTCGACCTTTTCCACAAGGAAGGCTTGATCCTCAATATGTGCTTTTTCCTGATGCCGGTCGTATTGCCAGTGGCGCTGCTGTTCGGGTTTGAGCTCTCGCTCTGGTGGGGCTTCCTGCTGTTTCCGAGCGGTTTTGTGATTGGCAAGCTGTTGTATACTTTCCTCGAAGAAAGATCCGCATAGTTCTGGGTATAGGCGGACGTCTGGCTTCACGATAACGAAGTGGACTGCTGTATTTAGAAAGAGAAGGTAGTCCATGTCGACAGACTAGATGACGGAGACAAATTATGGTGAGGTATTTTACGCTTGAATACTGGTTCGATGATGGCTGGTATGTTGGTAGGCTCAAGGACGTTCCCGGTGTGTTCAGCCAGGGGGAAACGCTTCAAGAGCTCGAGGAGAACATCGAGGAAGCCTTCCGGCTTATGGTGGAGGCAGAAGAGCGCAGCCCTCGGGCTGGGGCGCAGAGCAAGGAAATCGCGTTAGAGGTGTGAGGCGACGTGAGTTTATCCGCGAGCTTGTCGAGGCAGGTTGTTATGTGCAGCGGCATGGCAAGAAGCACGACATTTACGCGAATCCCAGGACCGGCAAAAAAGCCCCTGTTCCACGCCATCCCGACGTCAAAGAAAGTCTCTGCGATCTCATCTGGAGACAGCTTGGACTCGGATGGAGAGATTTTTCCGATAGCGGCTCTGAGTCCCCCGCGAAATACCTAGCAGTAACCAGCACCTTCGGCATCGGTCTAGGTCTCCCAAAGACAGTGCTGAGTGCTGAGGACTGAGTGCTGAGTCAGAAGCTGGCAAAAACTCGGTCCTCAGCACTCATCGCTCAGTACTTCTCTTGATGATATTCACATCGTCTGGGTTGATGAGGTCGGGGACGGTCCAGCCGCTGAGGTCGTACTCCCGCATGCACTGCTCCGCCAGCCCCTTACAGATGTCTGCCGAGCCATTAGCCATCGCCGTGAACAGCATCTCCATGCGAATGTTCTCGTGGTTGCCGGCATAGTTACGCTCGTATAGCTCGTGCCGGCCGCCGAACTCAGTGCCGACGGCATCCCACAAGAGCTTCAGGAGCTTGATGCGCTGCTCGGCATCGTAACCATTGGAGCCGCGCAGGTATTTATCGAGGTAGGGGCGCAGTTCAGGAACCTGAAAATCTACCGCACTGGAGTTGATATAGATGAGGCCGCTCGCCACGGTTTCTTCGATGAGTTGCTTGATTCTGGGGTAGGCGGTGGGGGCGAGCACCCGGTATGCCGAGCCATAGTCAACATTGGGCAACACCGTGCCGTTGGGGCCAGGATTGGGGTTCGCGGCCATCGCCGTGGTGAGGCCCCAGAACATATTGCGCCAGGCCAGCACCTCGCCAACCGCCGCTTGCACACCGCGGAACTGACTGGCACCGGTACACTCGACGGCCTTCATGAGCAATCCGGCGATAAAGTCGAGCTTGACCGCCAGGCGGGTGGCGCCGTGGAAGGTGAAGCGATTGACGAATCCCGACGCTGGGAAGAAGTTGCTGACTTTCTCGATGTCGCGGTAGATGAGGACGTTCTCCCAGGGGATCAGGACGTTATCGAGGACCAGGATGGCATCGTTCTCATCTAGCCGGCTAGAGAGCGGGTAGTCGAAGGGGCTGCCCATCACCGCCGCGGCCATCTCATTGGACGGCCGACAGATCAGCTTTAGCCCGGGAGCGCCCATGGGCAGGACGAAGACCACGGCGAACTCCTCATGCTGCAGGGGCAGCGTGCTGTACTGGCCGATGAAGTTGTACTGGGTCAGCGCCGAGCCGGTGGCCACCACTTTCGCCCCACTAACGATCGGGCCCGCGTCGGTCTCCCGATCGACGTGCACAAATACGTCTTTGACTTCATGCATCGGCTGGTTGCGATCGACCGGCGGGTTGATGAGCGCATGGTTCAAGAACAGGACTTTCTCCTGGGTTTGCTGGTAGAGGCGGCGGGCATTGGCCTCGTAGGGGGCATAATAATCGCTGTGAGAGCCCAGAGTGCCCAGGAATGAGGCTTTGTAGTCCGGACTGCGGCCCATCCAGCCATAGCCGATACGGGCCCAGGCGGCGATGGCATCGCGCGCCTCGATCAACTCCTGAGCGCTGCGACTAGCCCGGAAGAACTTGTGGGTGCGTCCACCCGAGCCGGTGTCAGTCTCGGTGGTCAGCACCGCTTGCTGGGCGGGGTCATGCAAGGCGTCGTACAGACGAGCGACCATGCGGGTGGCATTACGAAAGGCCGGATGGATGGTCACGTCCTTAACGCGCTCACCATACAGCCAGATCTCTCGCCCATCGCGGAGGGCCTCCAGATACTCTGCGCCGGTCATCGGACGCGTGGTCACTTGTGCCTGCACCTCGCTCATGCGTTTCCCTCCCAGGCTATCGAGGTATCGGAGGCTAGCTGAGGCATATGCTCGCTCTGCGATACCTATTTGTCTCGGTCAGCTGAATGGTCAGATCGCTCATTGGCTTGGCCTGGCACGAAAGAAAGAATCCCTCCCGTCTCTCTTCCACAGATAAGACGGCTGCTGAGTATCGTCCATAGTCAAGGTGGCCTGAGATGAGGCGCATCTTGCAGACGCCGCATCCACCACCCGTGCAGCCCAAAGACACTCGTGCTCCCGAACGCAGAATGGCACTAAGCACAGTCTCTCCTGGCGAGCAGGGTAGCACCTCTCCCATCGGCAGCAGCGTGATGGTATAAGCCTCGCTCATGTCAACGATATGCGGCCGACCGCTGCCCTCGGGTCCGAGTCACAGCAGCGCCCGGCCTGCTCTCTGCGGCGGTCTAGGTATACACACTCAAGAAGGTCTCGTTGAGCTCCTGAGCGTAGTAAAAAACCGCCTGGGCGATCTGATCTTGCGTCCAGGTGACCGGGCGAGAATCCGGATCCATTTGATAGGCACTGTAGCCGCCGAAAGTCTCCAGACGGTTGCCCGACGGATCGAAGAAGTAGATGGTGGTGCCACGCGTGATACCGTGACGGCCCGGGCCGTAGTCGATGCGTACCTTATGCATGGCCAGAATATCCGCCGCTCGAAACAATGCATCGGTCGAGTCCACCACGAAGGCCGCGTGGTGGAACCCTCCGGCCCGGCCTGGAACAATGGCTAGATCGTGCGGGGCTGGGCGCTGCCAGAGCCAGGCGGCGAGCGGCGTGCCATCCGAATCGACGAGCATTTCGCTGACCCGAAACTCGAGGACCTCCTGAAAGAACCGAATCGCCGTATGCGGCTCCGGCGCGGTCACCAGCGTGTGATCCAGGCGCGGCACGCCAATGCCCTTGAGGCCTTCAGGCCATGGCGCCGGGTTCAGCGTGGGCAGGAGGTTCCCTGTGTACTCCATGTCGTGATAGAGCTCAACCGTATGCCCAGACGGCGCCATGAAACGCAGCGCACGGCCGCGGCGGTAGTCTTCTGGAACGACTTCGTATTTGACACTAAAATCTTGCAGCCGTTTCTCATAATAGTCGAGGTCTTCTGGGTCGACCGTGCGGAACGCCATGCGCACCATACCCGCCCGATCGGCCTCGGTCAAGCAGACGGAATAGGCATGGCGCTCATCCCACCCTTTCAAGTAGGCTGTTTTCCCCTCCCGACCGGTCAACTGCAAGCCCAGCACATTGACATAATGATCCAAGTCACGATCCAGATCCAGGCTGCGAATCTCGACATGCCCCAATCGTGAGATGCGGTATGGCATTGTTCCGGCTCCTCCCCACCCTTCTGCGCCCTGGCAAACTTCAAGAGTGTTGTATCTCTAACCCTACGACATCGGACTACCCGCCTGGCCCCTCCTGCAAGAGGCCACGGCAGACAGCCTCGTGTGAGGCTCGCCGCCCCACGTCCACCGCTTGCTCATCACCTCCCCTTTCAGGTTTGCCTGGCTTCAGCAGCCACAAAGGGGGCGAGAACGACGGTCACGTCCGTCTCCTCCACGAGATCGGCCGATACTTCTGCCATACGTTCCCCCATAAGAATGGCGTCATCATCCGTTTTATATCCAACCTCTACAAAAATAATGTTATCTTCCCCGAGAACCGCTTTTGGTGGATGTACGGGCTCAGGGCTGATCTTCTCAAATGTCCCTAGAAACTTGGCCAGTACATCAAGGGTCTTGGCGTCTACTGGAAAGGTGACTCGTGTTTTCATGGCTCCCCCAATATTCTTTCGATGGCGGTAAGCATCTCAGCCGCTCTTCTGAGACATTGCTCGGCGAGTCCGCGCGCTGACGTGTTGATCGGAATAGTCCGCAGTATGTCTTCTGCCCATGAGATCATCGTGGATAGATCGCAAGGAAGCAGGAAAGAACTTGCGGGCCTGGATGAGCCTCCGGTTGAATTCCGCTTGGACACGATCATGCCTCCATTGCTCCTGGCGGAACTCTGTCAGCTTGATCAGAGCCGCGATCTCAGCCTGGAACACGGCAAAATAGGCTCGACTGGCGCAGGAGTCAAAGTCTCCCTGTGTCATAGGCGCTTTGAGCTGTACGAAGGCTGTTCCTAGCTTTTGCCAAATATACCTGCCAGGTCATAGCCTCTCTATGGTGCGAGCGCAAGAGTAGGTAGTCTCGTATTTACGACAGCCGTCCCACCCCCATCAGCTCGGCTTCACTCCGCTGCAACAAAAGGAATGGAGAGCAGCATCCCTATCATTCTTTAGCTTCCTCTGGAACATCGAGCTTACCACTGGTCCCTTGAGAGATGCCCAACCGCCGGCGAACCTCCGCTAATGAAAGGCCCCCCTCCTGGCGCCCACGGCCTCGAAAGCGCTCCATCAGCGCCAGAAAATCTGGATTGCTTCCTAAAGACCAAGCTTCTACCTCCGCCTCATCAACGCTAACGATCCCCAAGATAGGATTACCTTCGCGGGTCAGAATCACTGGCTCTGTCTCCGCTAATATTGCCAGTTCCTGAACGCTTAAGCTGCAACTTTCGATGGCAATACGCTTCATAACGAAATCTCCTCCCCGCCTATGATGAGCCGACTGCCCTCCTTTCGCCCCACAGCAATGACCCTCACGCTTACAGCATCCGCGTTCATGTCATAAAACACGCGAATCTCCCCGATACGTAGCTCCCAGGGGGCGAGCGGATTAGGACGGAGTCGCTTGCGATTTCGAGTTTCCACGTCAGGTTGGTAGGTTAATTGTACCTCGATTTGGTCAAGCACAATGGATTGGGCTCTGGCTGAAAACCCCTGTAAGTGCTCGACCGCATCTGGTTCAAAGATAATTTCGTAGGGCACTTGATGGGTTGCCTCTACCTCTCACCAGCATCTCATAGCGCCTGCTGCTAGCGCAGCCTCGGCCTGGGGCAGCCAGAAGGTCATGTCCATGGCGCGGTACAGCTCGATGGCGGTGGACAGCTCGGCGCGGGCCTGCTCCCGTCGGCCGATCTTGGCATACAGAGTGCCGAGGCCTAGGTGGCAGTGCGCCAGGAGAGGGCGCATGCCGAGTTCTTCGGCTAGGGCGAGGGCCTGCCGGTAATGGGCTTCGGCCTGCTGCGACCTCTGGCGGATTGCGCTGCGCAGCGATCTCACCGAGGAGGCGCAGGACCCACGCCTGGTGGCCGCGTTCTGTGCTCGCCGGCGAGCGTCAGGGCACGCTCGGCGAGCTGGATCGCCTCCTCTCTTTGACCAGCCAGTAGATAGGCCTCGCCCAGGGAGACATCCAGAGGCCTGACGCCTACTCTGTTGTGGGAATCGTCTGTGCCACAGCCTGCTCCAGCAGAGGAACGGCCTCGGCGACACGCCCGGACAGGGCATATGCATAACCCAAGTGCGAGGCAATGCTGGGGAACCAGCCCCAGGTTCCAGTCCTGGCAGAGTCCAAGGCCACGTTCGAGCACGGCGAGGGCCTTGCGAGGTCCCCTTTGCGGAGGGACAGAAGCCCGATGAAACGGCGACATGCGGCTGTATGGCTGCGCGGCTGACTCGGCTATCCGGACCCCCTCCTCGCCGCGGGCGATCCCCTCGGCGAACGCCCCCAGCTCGGCATGGCACCCGGCGAGCCAGGTACGGGAGAACACGGCAGGCAGGACGGCCAGACCGAAGTGCTCGTAGCACCACGTCGCCTTCGAGGGACGCCACGTTCCGCCCGAAGGAGTCCAGGGCCCGACGATAGTCGCCCGGGCGTAGTAGGCTTGGCCCAGGAGGATGGTTCGCCGCGACTTGCAGGCCGAAATCCCCGACGGCCGCGGCGATGGCCAGGGCGCGCTCGCCTGAGGCGATGGCCCGGTCATAGTCGCCTTGGCAGAAATGGCGGATCAGTAGGAGCAAGACCCGCCCCAGCCGACGTTGATCGCCCAGCGCCTGGGCGAGGGTCTCGGCTTGGCGCAGGAGGTCAAGGATCGCCCATGGTCTCCGAGCGCAAAGAGCGCATTGCGCAGCGTCAAGCGGAGATCGATGGCCTGCTCGATGGTGTCACGCCTCTCAGGCAGATGCTGGAGAGCACCCAGGGCCTGCTCAAAGCACGCCACCGCCTCGCGGTAGGCCGAGCGCGCCATGCGCCTTCTCCCCGCCTGCCGGCAGTAGGCCAGGGCTTTGTCCCATACCTCGCCCTGCAGGGCATGGTGGGCCAGCCGCTCGACCTGCTCGAGCGAGCCGCTCGGCGTCGAGCGTCTCGAGGGCCTCGACGATCCGGGCGTGCAGCGCCCGCCGCCGCTCCTGGTAGGAGGCTCCCGTAGGCCACCTCGTGGCGTGAGGGCATGCTTGAAGGTATACGCAGGCTCGGGAAAGAGGCGCGTCTCGTAGAGGAACTCGGCCGTCTGCAGGTGGGCGAGCGCCACGATGCAGTGCGCCTCGGGCAGCTCGGCAATGGCCTGCAGGAGGGTAAGGGCACCTCGTTGCCGATGACCGCGGCGGTCTGCAGCAGGCGCTTCTCCTCACCCGGCAGCCGGTCGATGCGCGCCGCCAGGACCGCCTGCACCGTCGCTGGCACCTGGATGCTCGGGAGCAGCCTAGCCCAGGCGATAGGCCCCCGCGTCACCGACCAGCACCTGCGTCTCGACCAGCGTCCGGACGCTTTCCTCCAGGAAGAAGGGGTTGCCCTCGGTGCGCTCGATCAGGCGCTGTTTGAGCGGCTCGAGCCCGGCGTCATCTCCCAGGAGGGAATGCAGCAAGGCCTTGGGCGGTCGCAGGGGGCAGCGGGTCGAGCCGGAGCTGGGTGTAGTAGGTTTTGCTCGTCCAGCCGTGGTGATATTCCGGACGGTAGCTGACGAGCAGGAGCACATGGGCGGCCGGCAGACTCTCGACCAGGCTGATCCAGGCAGCGCCTGGGTCTCACCGTCGATCCAGTGGAGGTTCTCGACGACCAGGAACAGAGGGCTGGATCTGGCTCTCCCGCAGCAACAGATGCTTGACGGCGTCCAGAAGCGCTGGCGGCGTTGCGACGGATCGAGGGCTTGCCACGGGGCATCTTCGACCGGCACCTCCAGGAGCATGAGGAGCGCCGGCAGGATCGGCTGCAGGGTCTGCCTCCAGCGCCAGGAGCTTGTCGGTGACCTGTCGCCGGCATCGTCTGCCGATCATCGCCGGCGTCGAGCTGAAAGTAGGCCTTGAGCAGATCGATGATGGGCAGGTAGGGGGTCGCCTGGCCATACGAATCGGCACTGGTCTCGAGGATCAGCCAGCCGTGGGTTTGATGCGCGCGGATGAACTCATAGCACAGGCGGGACTTTCCCACCCCGGGCTCCCCGATCATCCCTACCACCTGCCCCCGCCCCTCCCCCACCTGTCTCCAGGAGGTCGTCCAGGATGGCCAACTCCCGCTCGCGCCCCACGAATCGACTCAGGGGACGCTGCCCATGCAGCTGCAACGGCGAACCCTCGGACCTCAGTCCGACCACGGTGTACGCTCCGAGGCTGGTGGGGTTGTTCCGTTCCGAGCAGCTCTTCACACGCGCGCAGCTCGCACCAGCCCCCGACCAGCCGCTCCATCTCGGGGGACATCAAGATTTCTCCCGGCTCGGCATACCCCAGTAGCCGCCCCGGCCGTGCCAGCGTGTCGCCTATGGGCAGCAGTCGCCCCGTAGGATCGATCGCCTCGGTATCCACGAGTACCTCGCCCCAGTGGAGGGCCATGCGCAGCTCTGGGTAGTGCCCTGCATCAGGGGTATCTGTCACGATGCCCCGCAACGCCAGCGCTGCCTGTACCGCGCGCTGCGGCGCCTGCTCCAGCGTCCGCGGCACGCCAAAGGCGGCCATAAGCAGCGACTGGCGTGTGTGGCAGCACCACCCCGCCGAAGCCCTGGACCTTCTCCACGATGGTCTGCTCCCAGCGGCTGGTCACGGTCCACGGTTCATACGGCGAAGCGCTCCCGTCGTTGTCGGCGGGCCAGGTCACCTCCACCGCCAGCACCGCCACCGGCTTCTGCTCCCAGCTCTGAGTTGGAGCCGATGCTGCTCGGCTCAACAGCACCGTTTGCCCATCATCCTGAGGGACGGCTGGCCCCATACGCCGCCCAGCTCGCTCCTGGGGCAAGGCGACGCCTATCTTACCCCCCTGGCTTGACGGTGCAATCCGATAGCGCGCCATACGATGGCGAAATGCCCCGCGGCTCATCCCTAACAAACGGGCCGCGCGCGCCACATTGCCGGCCGTCTGTTGGAGCGCATGCCGGATTTGCGCGGCCTCATCCGCTGCTTCAGTATCCGCCTCAGGTGGGCTGGTTGACACGGGGGTCGACGACTTCGAGAGAGGGACACAGAGCTGCTCCAACGTTTCCGGGCCAATCACGGGGTCCGGGCTCAATAAGGTCACCCGCTCCATGAGATGGCCGAGCTCGCGCACGTTGCCCGGCCAGGTATAGCGCTGTAGCCACAGCCTCAGCCTGCGGGTCCAGGCGTTTAGGGCTCAGCCGATGCGCCTCAGCAGCGTGCTGCAAATAATGCTGGGCCAGCAAAACCATATCCGCCCCCCGTTCACGCAACGGCGGCACCTCCAATAGGACCACCGCCAAGCGATGGTAGAGATCGGCCCGGAACTGACCCTCGGCGACGCGAGCCTGCAGATCTGCCTGGGTGGCTGCGATGAGCTTGACGTCGATCGGGTGCTCCACAACGGCGCCCAGCCGCCGCACGCGTTTGGCCTCGATGACGGTGAGCAGCTTGCCTTGCAGCGTCAAGGGGAGCGCGTCGATCTCGTCCAGGAACAGGGTGCCTCCCGAGGCTGCTTCAAAGAGGCCAGGTTTGGCCCGCTTGGCATCGGTGAAGGCGCCGGCCTCGAAGCCAAACAGCTCCGCCTCCAGCAACGACTCCGGGATGGCGGCGCAGTTCACCTCAAGAAAAGGCCCCTGCGCCCGTGGGCCGCTATCATGAATGATCCGCGCCACCAACCCCTTCCCGGTGCCAGTTTCCCCATGCAGCAACACGGTGGGGACGAACGGATTGCCGAGGGTGTCGAACGTCACCAAATGGCGAAGCTGCGCGCGCAAGGCGACGATGGTGGGCGCCTCACCTAGCAGGCGCTCGGTAGGCTGGACAGAGGGAATGAGGCAGTGGGCGGGCCATAGCGGTCTCCGTTTCTTGTCCCGGCAGATGGATGCGCTATGGCGCCACAGGGGGCCGCTGTGGCCAGAAGTGGCGCCACATTCTAGAGACCTCTAGAGGTGAGATGCAAGCGGAATCGTTCGAAATTACAAAGCGATCGCTGATCGCGGCACCTGGCATCGTTTTTGCCAAAGGCGATTATTTGAGGCTAGCCGAGGGCTTAGGACATGTTCTTTCTTCGATAGACGAAAACGGAGTAGCACCTGAAGATCGATCATGACACAGCCGGGTCCTGAAGACGGTACGAGCACGCGACCGAAGTCATCACGTGGTCGGCGGCAAACGACGCAGGATACTTCTTCAGCACTGCATGCATGTCGCCTATCACCAAACCTAAGTTTTCATTCGGTACGAGGAGGGAATGAAGATGAGAAGTTGGAGAATCGTTTGTATTGCGGCTCTGCTTGTCATCGCGCTGATCGCTCCCATAACGACAGCTGATAACGATCAAGCGGACAATTCAGTGGTCGGCATGTGGCGCTCCGTGTTTCGGATTGGCGATGCCAACGGGGCGGTGTTTGACGAATCCTTCCAGCAGTTTCACAGCGATGGCACCGAGGGAATGCTCAGCAACGGGGTCCCGCCCGCGCTCGACAACACGTGCGTTGGTGTATGGAAGCGGGTGGGGTCTCGCGAGTACAAGACCCGGCACTTGGGATGGAACTGGAGCACCCAGGATAGCGGCTTCGGCGTTCCGGGCACCTTGGTCGGGTACATCGAGATGCGAGTAAAGCTGAAGGTCGACAGTGACGGCAAGAGCTTCAGCGGCACATGGACGGCGAAGAACTTCGATGTGTCCGGTAATCACATTCACGCTCAAGACGTGCAAGGCGTCGTGCACGCCACACGTATTAGCGTGGATTGATGCGCTTCCTGCCGTCAGGAACGGGACGATAGGCCGCCCGTCACATCAAGCCTATCGTCCCGGTTTATTAGGACCGAGGCAGGTCAAAGAGGCAAGCCCCGCCTGGAAGAAACCTCAAGGCCCCTGCTCACGTGGGTGCAGGCGCAAGGCAATCCAGAGTTGTCGTAGGTGTGTGATGAGGGGGTTGTTCGTCTGTTGCAAAGCTTCTATCGTTGCGCGCCCGCTAGCCGTCAGCCCGACAAGATGTACTCCCGTCCGCACTCCAGGCAAAGTGTCTTCTCCATTGTTGCCGGCGTGGATGGAATATCCGCACCTGCCTTCCCGTCAGGGGATCACGGGCATAGATACGCCGCCCCTTATAGCTGTTACAGGTACGGCAACACAAACATACATTGGCTAGCTCGGCCTTACCACTGGCTGCTTCTCGGGATGATATGATCGACCTCCAACGGCATGCCGAGCAATTGCTCCGGGCTCTTGCAGTAGGCACAGCGCGGCTCCGGAAGAAGGAGAAAACTCTGCACGCAATGCGCGACGCAGAGAGAGCGGGATAGGACCACCCACTATTTCCCTTCACCATCCGGGCCTTCGTTCGCTGGTCGGGAGAAACCGCGCCTTGGCTTTATTCTCGGAGATGCGCTGATACTGCTGCTTGAGTGCTTCCCACTCCTCGCGTTCGCGTGCACTCAGACGCCCTTTTTCCCCTTTTCGCAGTAGGGTGGCGTAGCGCCGTTGCAGTTTCGGTGGCAGAAAAGCGTCGGCCATGGCCTGCAATACCTCATCGTCCAATACTGCCCAACGCGCCAAATCCGCTGCTAACTCAGGCGGAAGCGTGTCCGGCAGGGGAGGCACCAACCGCTTCCAACGCCAAGAGAATAAAATCCTTCACATCGCATTGGGCCAGACGTGCCGTGTGCTCCAGCCGCTGATAGAGCTTTTCAGGTAGCCGGAGCTTCAATTCCATCGCTTGCATGAGACGTCCTTCATGGAGTTGAATTTGTCGAGGCGTTATTACACTCTTCTTGGAGTCTAGCAAACCCTCTGCAGGCGGGCAAGTAGGGTCTGCTGAAGGCCAGATGAGGAGCGCTGGGTGGAGAAGGAATGAAAATGAGGTGCAGGCGGGCGGAGCTGAGCAGATAGATGATCGTGCGCCTCGGCTGTCTAGTCACCCAGAGCGTGCAGGGATATCGCTGGGGGAAAGGCGATCGAATGGGTTATCAGTGAGAAGCTCTTCGGCCTGTGCTGCGGCGATAAGGGGGGTATCGCCTGTAACACAGGTGAAGGCGCGTTGGTGGTCAGCGAGGAGGCGGTAGGAGCGCAAGGCCGTCGCCAGCTGGATAGCATCATAGGCCTTCAAGGGATGCTGTTGGGTCAAATGCGCCGCTGTGGCAAAGTCATGCGTGCTCAGCGCCATAATCGCATAGCGATGGGCGAGTTGACTCATGAAGCGACGATAGGCGAAGTCCCGCTCTGCCCTCTTGATCCGACCGACACGCGCGATGACGGCCAGCCCGGCAGCGACCTCCCACGTGTGTGATCTCAGCGACAAGGATGATGTGATGAGCATGGCCGCTCGCGGGGTCTTGCGCATCGATCAGCTGGCGGCCCGGTACTTCCGGGTTCGGTAACGTAATATTTCACCAATGCACTCGCATCGGAGTCTGGTAGAAGGCCATGGTTAGCGGCGGTTTTCGATGGGAGCACTCGGCTCAACAGTGGGTCAAGCGGGCAAGGCTACGCATGAAATGGATGTGGGCCTGCTGCTCCGCCTCCGATAGGATATCCCACTCAGCGGCCATGCGGTGTTCCTCAGGGGTCGGGTGACGAACCCAGCCCTTTGGGTCTTAAGCCAGGCCAGGAGGTGGTCCCTGGTTCTGGGGTTCACCCACTGCTGGCAGTATCACCTTGTGCGCATCACCTGCGAGCAAGCGTACTATGGCTTCCAGGCGGTCGACACGTGGGCCTTGAGTTCTACCACTTCTGGCTCCAGGGTTGTCATGTGCCTTCACCTCCTTCAAGGCGGATTATAGCAGGGGGTAGAACGGTGGGCAAACCGACGAGCGCATACCCCGGATGGCGCACACGCTCATTCCTTAATGCGCCCGGCCATGTCGGGGGAAGTGTCATGAACCGGTGTGACTCACGCCATCTACACCAGGGGGCCTCGGCCTGGGGCAGCCAGAACGTCATCTCCATGGCGTGGTACAGGTCAACGGCAGCAGACAGTTCAGCGCCGGCAGGCTCGCGTGGGCCGCTCTTGGCGCAAGAAGTACCCAAGGGAGTTCAGAGGTCTACGGACGCTTCGAGTAATGCGTTGGCCTTCTGAATGTCAGGGGGAAAAAGCGTTCGCTCTTGCGGGCACTCTGGTTGAGCACGGGTGCCGGCATGGGCGGCTTCATGACCGATGTGATGGGGATCGCTTCGGTCATCGACGGCTGGAGACGTGGAGAATCTGATTGACTGGAGGCTTCGGTATGATTTCGATAGAGACGGTCTCCTGCCAGGCTGACTCAAGATCCTTCAAGCCGCTCAACTGGACACCGCGAGGCCCCAGCGGCGTCATGTGCACTAACACCGAGAAGTCCATCAGGGTCAGGCCCACGGCACGCTTCTCGGCCAGATTGAGGCGCAGCAAGATAGTGTCGTGCAGTTCTACCGCCGCGGTCGGTTTCTCTCCCTGGTGCGAAAGAAATGTATACGACATCGTCCTCTCTGTCGTAGGCATACGTCGGCATGGGGGCCATGCTGAGCCACCTCAAGAAGCTTCTACTCGATGCCACCTGACGGATGGCCTTCAAGGAATATCGGCGGGCTGATCGACCCGGAGGTCTCCCACCCTTTCCAGATCTGCATCATACGTTGCGACGGCTGTCAACCCGAGCCAGCGCATCAGGGCAACTGTGATCGAATCGTTGCTCAGCAAGCCTTCTTGCACACGGACGACTTCGCTAGCTCTTACAAGGGCCGACGTGATCGCCCTAGCGGATTCACGGGCGTGGAACTTGTTGAATTGAACCGGCGATACTCGCGAAAGCTCTTGACGATCCTGGATTGCTCCTTCAACTTGCTCGCCAGTTGGCCTCCTGAGATCAACCCCGTATGCAAGGCCTCTAGCATCATCAAGCGGCGCGCGACCTCAAGCAACATATGGACGCAGGTGAGGGCCTGCACCTGCCTGGATGCGCTGCGTTGGAGGAACGTGAGACATCAGCGGGGACAAGACTGAACGTCTCGCTCACCACACGTAACTTCTCGCGACCTGTATGTCGCTTGCCCCTGTTTGGTGGGATAGAGATTTCTACCTCCGTCCCGTTGGGCACGGGGAGCGGTGCCTTCAGGCTGATCACATGCCCGTGGGTGTAGCCTGTATATTCCATCGCTGCCTCTCTTTCCATTACCGCAGCGGCAAGCATTGCACCCGATTCGCAAAGTCCTCAGGCGCACCAGCGTGAGCTAATCGTTCCAAGTCCCCCACACACCGCCCAATGGTCACCTTGAGTTGATGAGCATAGATAACTCCCGCAAACGACCCACCCTGCTGCTGCCGCTGGGCCGCTTCGCGGAGCAGGTCCTCGTCTTGACTGAACAGGACGCGACCCAATGCCGTCGCACGATCAAGCAGCAGGGCGTCGGAGAGACGTCTGGCACCGTCCGCCTGTGCCATCAACACGTCCACTCTGCGCAGACGCAAGCCAACTGTGATCGCATCAGGAACGTGCACGTCCATATACAGCTGTACGCTCACGGCAACTTGCCCAAGGCGCGCAGCCGCTTCCGCACAGGTGACTCACCCGCCTGTGCCATCAGGGCTTCGACCCGCTGGAGCTGCTCCTCTATGGCGGCGTCAAACGCCTACTGATGATCGTAGTAGTATGCGAGGGCCGCGTGAATCTGCGACAAAGATAGGTCGGGATGCTGGAAATGAATTTCTTCGGGACTCCAGCCATGCGCGAGTTTGTCCAGGACAACTTCGATGACCTTGACGTTCGTATCGTCAATCCATGCGACTCCCACCTCATCAAGGTGAATGTGGGCCGTTGGAGTCTGTGACATTGTCCTTCCTCTTCGCTCGTGCTCGCGATACCGTTGTTGTGTCGATACGCTGCTGGATCGCCCAAAAGTATACCTTACTAAATCTATCATAACTTTCGCAGCGGTTAATTCCGCCTGCGTGATGACCGCCTCGGCCTGGGGTAGCTCGAAGATCCTTTCCAAGGCGTTGACAACGCGCGGGCGAGGTCGAGGGGGGACTCGAGTTGGCTGATCGGTGCGACGATCGATTTGAGCTTCACTCGCGCCCTCTTGGCCCCGTACTATTCCAAAGAAGGGGGCCACTGCGACGATCCAGCCAGCTCCTTCTTCCTGGAGCTGGCCTGCCGGCTGGATGGCTACCCCGACTATGCCGCTGCTGTGCGGATCTGCGCCAGCAGGAGAAGGGCCACCGCTCTCGCGAACTGGCCGGTCTGCACGCGGCCATTCCGGGCGAGGACGATCTGAGCGACTTCCGCCGCCGCGTGGGCGCGGAGGCTATCGAAGCCGCCCTGGCCGTCTTGGTCGGCCTCTTCAGGGAATTCGGCCTCATTCACGGAGAACTGCTCTCCACGGATGGCCAGCTGGAGCCCTCCTACTCCCGGTTCAAGGGCTGTGCCTACTGCTGTCAGGACTGCCAGCAGCTCGCCTTGGATGAAGCCAGCCGCGACGAACTCGGCCGACAACTGCAGGCCGGGGCCAAACGGCTGGAGATCCGCTGCCCCTTCCCCGAGGTGGTCCAAAAAGTCCTGCAGACGACGACCAAAAAGGGCAAGCCCCATGAGCCCACCGCGGCGCTCCTGGAGGTCGAGTATTGACCCGCGGACAGCGCTCAGACGCCCGACTCCCAGCGACTCTCCGCGTGGCTCTCCCTGCCCCCAGACCAGCTTCCGCCCCTGCGCGTCCGGTGGTCCCATCTCACTCAGGGCCCTCAGGGAGAGCTGTGGGGCCGCTGCCCCAAGGTCCCCTCCGATCTCGACGCCAAGGTCGGCGACCACAGCGATACCAAGAATCCACCACACACAGAACGCGTGTTCGGCTACCTCCACCAAAAGTCCACGAATATCGACATCGAGCTGGGATTGGAGCTGCCCGTGGGCACCTCCACGTCTCCGGCCAATGCTCATGAGGGCCTGCACTTCCAGGCGCATCGTGCCAAAGTTGCCATGCCGTTCCGGTCCCAGCAGGTCGAGCTGGCCGATGCCGGCGACGACGTGGTCGAGAACGACCGCGGGATCCGGAGCCGGGGAGGCATCCCCATGATCGCCTATAATCCCCGCCACGAAGACTGCTCCCCGGAGGCACTCTTGGCGCGCGGCGATGATATGAACGGCACCCCCTAGGCTCCCTGCGGCCGCTTGTGTCGCTCGAACGGTTACAACTACCAGTGCGACAGCCGTCAGTACATCTGCGGCCTGCAGTGCCCTGCCCAGGAACGGGAGCGGTGTCCGCATGGCGCGAAGGTCCATGGCTATACGCACACGATGTCCTTCCATGAGCACCCGCGCCTGATTGGCCCCATCCAGCGAGGGACCGAGGCCTGGAAGATCCTCTATGCGGTGCGCACCGCCAGTGAGCGGACGAACGGTGAGGACCAACTGAAAACAGACCTCGGCGTGAGGCTCCGCAGCACGCGCGAGCAACAACTCGCCCTTGAGCCGATACAGCTCTGCCTCGTAGCAGCGTTCGTCGTCTGTGTGTGCTCGACCTAGCGCCTCGTCCAGGATGCTCAGCCCCTCGTCCGCTTGTCCCATGTGCCCATAGGCCTCGGCCAGCAAGGCCAGAAACCACGGTGACACTGCTAGCCCCGCAGCCTGATAGGCCGCCAAGGCCTGGCGCATCTGGGCCATGCCCTCGGCTCGCCGGCCTTGTTCGGCCAGCGCCCAGCCCTCTAGTGTTGTTCCCCGCGCCAACATGCCTCGAAACTCGTGCTGGCGAGCGAGGGCAATTAGGGCCTCCGCTCGCGCTATAGAATCCCCCGCAGCCCTCCCAGTACCCAGAGGAGCTGAGCCGTATCTCCCACCTGCTCACAGAGCGTGCGGGCTCGGGTGTAGGCCTGTTCTACCTCCGGGGCCGCCTGACCTTTGGCGGCCATTTGCGCCTGACCGAGGGTGATCTGCACGTCCAGCTCCTGGCGGCTGCGCTCAGGGGTGTCGGGGAGAGTCTGGAGCAGCTCTAGCCCCGTGGTCAACAGGCGGATCGCCTCGCTAGTAGCCGAGCGCTCGTGGGCGCGCCGGCCCGCCCTCTGGAAATAGACGACCGCCTGCTCGGGCTGACCACTGTGGCGGTAATGGTGGGCGAGCTCCCCATAGTGGTCCTCCAGTTGCTGCGCGTAGAGTGTCTCAATGGCCTGCGCCGTGCGTGCATGCGTAACCCGGCGCCGCTCCCGGGGAAGGGACGCATAGGCCACCTCCTGGGTGAGCACATGCTTGAAGACATACTCAAGCTCTGGTCCAGCCGGTCGCTCGTAGAGAAACTCGGCCGCCTGCAGGTGCGAGAGCCGCTGGCGGAGCGCAGCGTCGGGTTGGTCCACGACCCGCGTGAGGAGAGGTGCCGTGATCCTCGTGCCGATGACCGCCAGCGTTTGCAGCAGCGCCTTCTCCTCCGGCACCAGTCGATCGATGCGGGCCGCCAATACCTCCTGCACGGTAGGCGGGATCTGGACGTCGGTGAGCGGTGTCGTGGGGTGGGGAATCCAATCGGTCATCCCCCCCGCATCAGGCCGTCCCAGCACACTCTGATCCACGAGTGCCTGGACGATCTCTGCTAGAAAGAAGGGGTTGCCCTGCCCTTTGGCGAGCACCCGCTCCATCAGCGCGTCTGGGGTGGTATCCGTCGCCAGAACCGCCTGCAGCAGGTGTCGGCTGTCTTCCGGCGAGAGGGGCGGCAACACCATCTGGGTGACATAGGATTTCTCGATCCAAGGCGGCCGATACCCCGGCCGATAGGTGAGGAGGAGGCAGATGCGCGTACCCGCCAGCTGCTCGACCAGTAATGCCAAGAAGTCCTGAGAGGTTTGATCGATCCAGTGCAAGTTCTCGATGGCGAGCACCAGTAGGTGGCGCTGACTGCTGTGGAGAGAGAGCTGCCGAAGGGTGGCGAACGTCCGTGCTTTGATCGTCTCGGGCTGGAGCATCGCCAGTTGGTCCGTCCCCATCGGCACCCCAAGCAGCCGCAGGAGATACGGCATCCCCTCCTCGGGGTCCATGCCCACCGAATGCAGGGTCAGGCGCACCTTTTCGGTGATCGCCTCGGCGCTGTCGGTGTCCCCAATCCGACACTGCGCGCGCAGAAGGTCGAGCACGGGCAGAAACGGGAGCGCGCTCCCATAGGCCAGGCAGTGTCCTTCCAGATACCGCACGTGCGCCTCTGGAGAGGCCTGTTCCCCAGCCGTCCCGACCTGCTGCCGGAACTCGTACAGCAGGCGGGATTTGCCCACCCCCGGCTCGCCGACGAGCCCTACTACCTGCCCCTGGCCCCCTTCCACCTGCGCCTAAGAGATCGTGTAGAATGGCTAACTCTCGCTTTCGCCCCACGAACCGACTCAGGGGACGCTGCCCATCCATCTCCAACGGGGAACGCTGCGGCCGCAGGCCGACGACGGCAGACGCTCCGCCCGGGTCCGACGGTCGATCCCCCGAGTGCCCCGCCCGCGATTCCAGCGTAAACCAGCCGCCGACGAGCCGCCCCACCGGCGCCGACACCACGATCCCCCCGGCGCGGCCTGGCCCAACAGCCGCACCGGCAACGCCAGCACCTCGCCGATAGGGTGCAGGTGGGCCATGGGCTCATGGGTGCCACTCCCCACCAGCGCCTGGCCTAGATGAACCGCAAGCCGGACTACAGGGCGTGACTCTTTTCCGTCAGGTCGCGTGGCCTGTCCCAGCAATTGCCGCACCGCCAGCGCCGCCTGCACCGCGCGCTGCGGCAACTGCTCCACGGTCTGGGGCAGGCCAAAGGCGACGAGCAGCAGCGACGGCGAGCGCTGCAGGCACACCCCACCAAAGCCGTGCACCTTCTCCAGAATGATCCGCTCCCAGCGGCGGGCAGCCGTCCACGGTTCATAGGGCGAGGCATCCCCCCCGCCGATGGCCGGCCAGGTCAGCTCGATCGCCAGCACCGCCACTGGCTTCTGCTCCCAACTCGCGGCCGAAACTCGCGAGGGCTCCTGGGTCGACTCTAAGGAGAGCGCCTCGGCCCGCAGGGAGCCAGCCCCGTCTTCCACGCCGGGCAATCCCGGATGTGGCGCCACCTGTGGGCGCGTGATCCCGTAGCGCGACATGCGATGGCGTATCGCGGCACGGCTAAGTCCTAACATCCGAGCGGCCTGGATCACACCACAGGCCGGGTTTGGCACGTTTGGCATCGGTGAAGGTCCCAGCCTCAAACCCAAACAACTCCGCTTCGAGCAGCGTCTCCGGGATGGCGGCGCAGTTGACTTCCAGAAATGGGCCAGTGGCGCGGGGACCGCTGTCGTGCAGGATGCGCGCGATGAGTCCCTTGCCGGTGCCGGTGTCGCCGTGGAGCAGGACTGTGGGTGCATGCGGGTTGCCGAGGGTATCGAAGCTGGCTAAGTGACGCAGCTGCAGACGCAGGGCGTGCATGGCCGACGAGTGGCCCAGGAGGCGATCGGTGGGATGGTCGTGGGTGGACGGGCTGGAGCGTGCCATAGCGCTGGTCCCGACTGGTCGTAACAACCAATATTGGCGGCCAGAGTATAGCCATCCCCTCACCATGCGTCAAAGGAAATCCTTGCCAGCCCAGGGCTAGACCACGGCTCCGCCTGGCATGACGCTTGCCCATGGGTCAGGAGGACCCCGTGTGAAGGGCTCTCGGAGTAGTGAGCAGTCGCAGGTCGCGACAATGGCCAGCCGAAAATCACGGTCGAGGGCATCTACTCCGCGTCCAATGACGGGCCACGGTGCCGACCGGCTCGGCACTGCTCGCCATGGCACCTCTCACTTCGTCAGTTCATCGAGAGGGCAGTTGTGGACTCCAGGGGCAGCGAGGGTACGTCGTACTCGGTAAGAGACATCCATTGCCCGCCACGAGCGTCTCTAGAGGTTACCACCGGAAAGGAGGGTTTATGAACAAGTTTATGCTTGGACTCTGTTGGATCGCTCTGAGCCTTGGCTGGTCTCCTCTCGTGTAGGCGGCTGCGGTCACGGATTGGAATGCGAATGCCGAGAAGGCCACCATCGCCGCGTGTCTCGATCCCATCAATACAACACGGATGTATGCCATGGTGCACATTGCGATCCACGATGCGCTGAACACGATCAATCGCCGCTTCCAGCCCTACGTCCTGGACCTTCGAGGACCGTCAGGGGCTTCTGCGGAGGCGGCCGTGGCCACAGCGGCGCACGACGTGCTGGTGTCGATCCTCAAACAAATATCTGATCCGGAATGCCTCGATGCTGGCGTCGGCAGTGTTGAAGAGGACTATACTGCCGCACTCGAAGCCATCGCGGACGGGACTCCCAAAATGCAGGGCGTGGTGATCGGGCAGGCTGCGGCCGCGGTCATCCTGGCCTTGAGGGTCGCCGATGGGGCGGACACGCCATTTGTGGATCCTAACTATCCTCAGGGCACAAAGCCTGGCGAATACCGCTTCACGCCTGGGACGGGGTTCGTCGTCCTGCCGGGATGGCGGCATGTTACGCCCTTCGTGCTCGAAGAGAGTTCCCAGTTCCAACCGGGACCTCCCTATAAAGGCACCAGTCCGAAGTACACGGCGGATTTTAACGAGGTCAAACGTCTTGGCGCCAAGGACAGTAGCACGCGGACGACTGAACAAACGCAGATCGCATACTTTTGGCTGGAGAGTAAGCCGCTGCTGTGGAATCGCATTGCGCGCACGGTCACCGGAGCATCACGGCTCGATGTCTGGGAGCACGCGCAGCTGTTCGCTCTGTTGAACATGGCGCTGGCCGACGGCTATATCGGTGCGGTGGAGACCAAGACTCATTACAATTACTGGCGGCCGATCACCGCCATTCAGCTCGCCGCTACCGACGGCAACCCAGACACGATCGCCGACCCGGCGTGGGAGCCGTTGCTAACGACTCCACCTGGCCCGGAATATGACTCAGCTGACACTACCGAGAGTGGAGCAGCGGCAGAAGTGTTGCTGCATGTGTTTGAGACCGACCATCTAAGCTTTAGTGTCTGCAGCCTGACTTTACCGCTCCCTGAGGAACGGTGTGGTGGGGCCCATGAGGTGCTGCGGTCGTACTCCAGCTTCTCGCAAGCCGCCGCCGAAGACGGCGCCTCGCGCATTTATGCGGGATTTCATTTTCGGAAAGCGGTCGAGGAAGGTCTTAATCATGGCCACAAGATCGGCAAACGTGCTGTCCAGCATTTCCTGAAGCCTGCGGATTAGGGGCACATCGGAGGAAAGGAGGTATGGCGATGAACCCCGACGATCTGACGTTACAGAAATGCCGTGCCCTCCTCCATACGCTCTATGGCGCACGGTTGCACGGCATCGTGCTCTATGGCTCGTGTGCCCGAGGCACGGCGGCACCAGAGCGTGATATCGACCTGATGGTACTATTGGAAGGCCCGGTCGACGTAGCCCAGGAAATTCGGCGGATGTGGGAAGTGCTCTATCCCCTCCAGCTGGAGAGTGATCGTCTCTTCTCGGTGGTGCCCGTGGATGTGGCGCTCTACCACCGCGGCGAGTATGCCCTCTAGCGGCAGGCGAAGGCTGAGGGCCTGGCCTTCTGAAGGCATCGCGACGAGAAATCGTCGAACGGTGGCAGCGCGCCCAGGAGGCGCTGCGGGCGACGCAGACTCTCCTCGTGGCGGGCTTCCCTGATTTCTCAGCCGCGCGGGCATACTATGCTGCCTTCTCTGCCGCGTCTACCCTGCTGCTGGCGGAGGGGAAAACGTTTCGAAGTCACCGTGGCGTAGTGGCGCTCATCCACCGAGACTATGTCAGCTCAGGCCGCCTGTCTGTGGCCATGGGCAGAAGCCTCAGTACGTTATCCGACCTGCGGAGCGTCGGAGATGATGGCGGTGCTGCCCATGTGAGTCACGCCGAGGCCAACAAGGCGCTGCTCGAGGCGGAACAGTTTATTGACGCCGTACGATCTCTGCTGCCCGCAGAAATCTTCGATGTGGCTGCCGAGCGTGAGGCCAACCCTGATGTGAGAGAACAGGAACGATAGTCGCCAGTGGCCGCTCATCCACCCCCGCTCACACCGCTCCCGCCTCGTTCCCGCAGCGCCTGCAGCACCTTCTCGGCGGTGATCGGCAGCGAGGTGATGCGCACCCCAACGGCATCGTGGATAGCGTTGGCGATGGCCGGGGCCATGGCCAGTATCGGCGGTTCACCGATACCGCGCGCGCCAAACGGCCCCTCTTCATCGGCCTCTTCGACGATGACCGGTTCGATCAACGGCAGGTCGAGGATGGACGGGATCTTGTAGTCAAGGAATCCGGCGTTCAGCGGATCGCCATTCGGCGAATATTTCACCTCCTCCATCAGCGTGTGGCCGATGGCTTGTGTGACGCCACCCTGGATCTGGCCTTCGACCCCCTGCGGATTGATGGCACAGCCCACGTCGTGAGCGGCCACGATCCGGGTCAGCACCACCTGTCCGGTCTCCTCGTCGACTTCCACCTCGACGATCTGCGTGCCAAAGGTATGCAACGATTGTGGCGGACGCGATGCAAAGGCACCACGGCCGAGAATCGGTCCAGGGCCGAGAGTTTGCGCATAACGGGCCAGCTCCCCAAGGCCAAAGCCGCGCTCGGGCGAGCCTCTGACGAAGATACGACTATCGCGGCAGTCGAGGTCCGCGACATTGGCTTCGAGCCGTTCCGCAGCCAATTGCAAGAGCTGGTCGCGGGCATCGGTGGCGGCACGCTTGACCGCATTGCCGACGGAGACAGTGACGCGGCTAGCAGCGGTGAGCGTGTCGAATGGCGTGGTCTCGGTGTCGCCACTGACCAGTGCGACGGCGTCAGCTCCCACCCCTAATACCTCGGCCGCGATCTGCACCATGGCGGTGCTGGAACCGCTGCCGATTTCGCTCATCCCGGCGATCAGGTGCACCGTCCCATCCTCGTTGAGCTTGACCCACGCCCCAGACCCTCGCCCGCCGCCCAGCCGCCATTCGCCGCAGGCCAAGCCGCGGCCAACGCGTTTGCCGGGCTGACGCGGCAGCGGTTTCCTCCAACCGGCGGCTTCGGCGGCACGATCCAGCGCCTGCCGCATCCCAACATGGCGCAGGCGCACACCCGCGCCCGAGGTCCCACCCTCACGCACGCCGTTGCGATGCCGAAATTCCACCGGGTCGAGGCCGAGGTCGCGGCAGATGATGTCGATCTGGGATTCTCCGGCAAAGTGTGCCTGGATGCCCCCAGGGCCGCGGAACGACCCGCATCCCATCTTGTTGGTATAGACGCAATAGGCCTCAAACCGCACATGGGGGATGTTGTAGGGTCCACGGATGATGGTCGGGGCAATCTCGGTGCTGCGTGGGTGACAGGCAAAGCCGGTATCGAAGTACATCAGGGCCTGCCGAGCCGCCAGCATCCCATCCCGTGTGACGCCGGTTTTCAGGTGAATCACCCCCGCCGAGCGTGGTTTGCCCAGGAAAAACTCCTCCTCGCGTGACAGCACGATTTTCACCGCGCGCCCTGTCCGCTGGGCCAGCAATGCGCAATAGGGCTCCAGCACCGTCTGTAATTTTCCCCCAAAGCCACCGCCGACATGGGGCACGATGACGCGCACCTTATGCAGAGGGATACCCAGCAGTGACGCCAGCCGTGAGCGCACGACGTAGGTACCCTGCGTACTGGTCCACAGCGTCAGTTTCCCTCCCGGCTCGATTTGCGCCACGCCGGCCATCGGCTCGAGATATCCCTGATGTACGGTAGAGGTCGTGAAGGTATGCTCGAACACACGATCGGCCTGGCGAAAGCCCTCAGTGACGTCGCCCCATGCCACCATCGACTGCGCGCAGATGTTGCCGCGGATATGCGCCGGATTGACACCTGCATAGGTGGCCAACTGCTCGTGCAAGATCGGTGCGTCGGGCTTGATCGCGTCCAGGACATGCGTCACTGCGGGTAGGGGATCATAGACTACACGAATGCGACGCACGGCCTCTTCAGCGGTCTCCAGGTCCACGGCGGCCACCGCCGCGAGGATCGACCCGCGGTGCAGCACCTTCTCCCGAGCGAACAGGGTCTGGTCTTGAAACTCGCTGCCAAAGCGATATTCCGGTGTATTCCAGGCGCTCAGCACCGCCTTGACGCCGGGCAGGCGCTCGGCTTCACTGGTATCGACAGAGAGCACGCGGGCATGGGCCTGATCACTTAAACGCAGCTTACCGTGCAAGAGGCCTGGGAGCTGGATGTCTGCCGCGAATTTGCCGTTGCCGAGCGCTTTTTCGAGGGCATCGATGCGTGTGGTCGGTGTGCCGACGACGAGGCCCATAGCCACCCACTCCTTTCTGTCAGGGGATCGGGCGCGTGCGTTCTCGCCAGAGGGTGCGAAGAGAATGCCGTACTGGAATCGACATGAAATCACCCATAGACCCCGCAGTGTAGGAAGCGAGGCGCGTCTTGTCAAGGCGTAGTCCTGTGGTCGGGGGCTAATTGGCCCTGTGCTCTCTCTTACGCACATTTTGTGTTGACAACTGAGCCTATCCGCCCCAATATCCCACACATGCGGTACAGGGTCTGCTGCCCTCTGTGGCTCTGCCACAAGGCACGAGGAGGAGTCAGGATGCAACGCGGATACAGCAGCAAATTCGATGAACTCTTGTATGCTGGAACGATCGGGCAGGGAGTACAACGCAGTCGCGATGGCGGCGAGCACTGGGAGGCCATCAATTATGGCTTACCACCACAGTGCGATGTGCGCGCGTTGGTCGCGCACCCTCAACATCATAGTCTCCTGTTCGCTGGCACCGACCATGGCTGTTTTCGTAGCCAGGATGGCGGCTTAAGCTGGAAGTCGATTCGCAGCATCGACGAGACCATCGAGGTGTGGAGCCTGTATATCTGTCCTCAAGATCCCGACCTGATGTTTGCCGGTACACGTCCAGCGCGGGTGTATGGCAGCCACGATGGAGGACGGACCTGGGCGCAACTAGCGTTGGAGCTCCCGGCCACGACGCGGATCACAGGCATCGCAGTTGACCCCGAAGATACCGAGACCATCTATGTGGGTGTAGAAGTGGGTGGTCTGCTGCGGAGCGTGGATGCGGGCCATCGGTGGGAGACGATCAATGAGGGGCTCACGGACCCTGATGTGCATGCGCTCTGCGTGTGCGCTTCGTCGCCGCCCACCTTACATGTGGCCACAGCCTCGGATATTTTTCGGAGTAATGATTGGGGCGAGCATTGGGAGGCACTGCGCCTGAAAGATGATCTGCCCTTGACCTATTTTCGGAGTCTGATGGTCACTCCCGACAACCCCGACGTGCTGTATGCCACGGCAGGTGTGGCGCCCTTTGGTGATGAAGGCGCCCTGTATCGCTCCGTCGATATGGGGGCAACCTGGACACGGTTCCAGGGAGACGTCGCTCTGCAGAGCACCCTGTGGACGGTCACCATGAACCCCCTCCAGCCCCGCCATCTGTTCGCCGGCACGCTATGCGGGCAACTCGTGGGGACATTCGATGGCGGGCGCACTTGGCACGAGTATGCCACGGGGTTTGAGGATCTGCGCGTGCTGCTCTGTCTGCCCTCGTAAATTGGGTCACAGCTCAAGGTTCAAGGTCTAGCGTTGGAGGCATAGTGTCTCTGGACGGTGAGCTCTGTGGTAGCCGCTCACCTGAAGCGCTTGTGAAGGATAGGGCGATGTCCATTGTTCACACGACTTGCACCCGCGACTGCCCCGACGCCTGCGCGGTGATCGCCCACGTCGAGAGTGACCGGGTGGTTCGCCTGGAGGGCAATGCCAAACATCCACTCACACGTGGATTTCTGTGCAAAAAGACTTATCAATACCCCTCACGAGTCTATAGCTCAACCCGTATCCTGCACCCCCTCCAGCGCACCAAAGGGGGGTGGCGCCGCATTACCTGGGGTGACGCCTTCGACACGCTGGCTGAGTGGCTCACCACCCTGAAGGCCCAGGATGGGTCGCTGGCGGTACTGCATTATCAGAGTGCAGGCTCCATGGGCCTCCTGAAAGCGCTCAATAGTCGCTTTTTCAACCTCTGGGGTGGGGTCACTGAAGCCGTGGGAAGCCTGTGTGCGGGGGCGGGAATCGCTGGACAGATCAGCAGCTATGGCGCCGTGCGTAGCCACGCTCCCGAAGATCTTTTGAATAGCCGGACGATTCTGATCTGGGGACGGAACCCCATGGTCACCAATATTCATATGCTCCCCTTGCTGAAGGCCGCCAGGGAACGCGGGGCAACGGTGGTGGTCATTGATCCCCGCCGCACGGACACGGTGAAGTATGCTGATCAGCATGTGGCATTGAAGCCAGGGGGCGACGCTTATCTGGCCATCGGCCTGGCACAGTCGCTGTTGCGGCAAGGGCTGGTGGACTGGGAGTTCCTGATCACCGCCACGGCCAATCTGACCGATTTTAGACGTCTGCTAGAGGGTGTCGATCAGGAGACGATTCTCGACCACACAGGATTATCGGCCGAGACGATCGATACCCTAGCGCATCGCTATGGCACTCAGAAGCCGGGGAGCATTCATCTAGGCATGGGACCGCAGCGCTGGATGACCGGAGCCGAGGTGTTCCAACTGATCGATGCATTGGCGGCCTTCACGGGCAATATTGGCGTGCCCGGTGGTGGCGTGAATTACGCCTCCCGCCTGCCGGCATTGATCGACCAGTCATGGATGGCCGCGGATCACGCAAAAGTCCGGCGCCTGGTGTTGCGACCAAGCATCGGGCGTGACCTACTGGAAACCCATGATCCACCTATCCGCCTCGCCTGGGTCTGCGGCGCCAATCCCGTCACCCAGGCCCTCAACTCCGATCTGGTACGCCAGGCGCTGGCGCGCATCGAGCACGTGGTGGTCAATGATATCTACCTCACGGACACCGCCCAGTACGCCCATCTATTTTTGCCGACCACGACGTTTGTGGAAGAGGAAGACCTGCTGGTGACGGATTGGTGGAACGCCTATTTCAGCTACGTGCGACCGGTGGTCCCGCCCTGTGGTGAGGCCAGATCGGACCTGGCGATCTTTCAAGGCCTGGCCGCGCGCCTCGGATTTGGCGCTGAAATGGCCGGCACACCGGGCGAATGGCTTAGCCGACTGACCGCGCCGATGCAGGGCTATGGCATCACTCTAGAGCGCCTGCGGGCTGCGGGCTGGGTACGTCACCCGCTAGCGCAGGATGTGCCGTTTGCGGATCGGCAATTTTATACACCCTCACAAAAATTCGAGTTTCTCACGGCCTGGGGAGAGGATTTCCGCCCGACAGTCGGCTACCCACTCTATTTGATTACCGGTAAAACGAACACCCGACTGAACTCGCAGGTGCTCGATCGCGACCGCGACCAGCTGCCCCAGGTATGGGCACATCCTCAGGTGCTGGCAGAGGCGGGGCTGGCGCCGGGAGAAGAGGCACTGGTCGAATCGCCGTACGGTAGCATGCGGGTCCGCATCCAAGTTGATGCCGTACAACGTCGCGATACACTCTTCACCAATCAGGGGACATGGCTCGGGGCTGGTGGCACACCAAACCAGTTGACTGGCAACGTCATCAGCCATCATGGCCAATTAGGGGCGTTTAATCACATCTCAGTGCGACTGGTACAGCCACAGCATCATTTGTAACCAATTGATCGCCCCCCCACAACCCCTCAGAAGAGTGGGTTTGTCGTCCCCTCTCCCGCCGGGAGAGGGTCAGGGTGAGGGATGTAGGGCGGTCATCGATCTCTCGAAGGGACAGGCAAATACAAGGAAGGAATCGTCAGAGATGAACCCCGAATCACCGGTCATGCACCAGCAACCTCAAGGATTTTTAGCGGCCGCGAAAAATGTTGGCATCAAGGATGAGACGCTCGACATGACGGTGATCTATTCCACGGTGCGAGCGCGGGCAGCCGCCATGTTCACCCGTAGCCGATTTCCCGGTGCACCGGTCATCGTCGGGCGGGCGCACATCTCTGATGGCTTCGCCCAGGCGATCGTGGTGAATAGTAAGAACGCCAATGTGGCGACTGGCCAGCGCGGCATCGAGGATGCGGTCGAGATGTGTCGACTGGTGGCTGGTGAGCTAGGGATCGACACGCGCGATGTGCTGCCCTTCTCGACCGGGGTCATCGGGCGACATTTGCCGATGGACAAGATCCGTGCCGGTCTGAAGGGGATTCGTGATGAGCTTCGTCCAAATAACCTGGAGCTCGCGGCGCGTGCCATCATGACCACGGACATGTACCCCAAGTATGTCTCGCGGCCAGTGGGGTCTGCGGTCGTGGCCGGCATTGCCAAAGGGGCAGGGATGATCGAGCCCAACATGGCGACGATGCTCGCCTACATCATGACCGATGCCGATCTGCCTGCGCATACGCTGCGCCCGATGCTGCGGCGCGTGGTGGACCGCTCGTTCAATGCCATCAGCATCGACACCGATACCAGCACCAGCGATACCGTGGTACTGATGGCCAACGGCCTAGCGGGAGCGGTGAATCGGCGTGCCTTCGAGGCAGCGTTGATTGAAGTCTGTGAGTATCTGGCGCGCGAAATCGCCCGCAACGGCGAGGGTGCCAGCAAACTCCTGACGGTGCAGGTCAGCGGCGCCAAGAATCCCCGCCAGGCAAAGTTCGTCGCCAAAGCCGTGGTGAACTCGCCGCTGGTGAAAACGGCGGTGTATGGTTGTGATCCCAATTGGGGGCGTGTTGTCATGGCGGTGGGGAAATGCGCCGACGAACAAGACATCGAACCCAATCGCACGACCATTCGCTTCGGTCCGACCGCCGTCTTCGAGTTAGGCTCACCAGTCGAATGCGATCTGGAGGCCTTGCAGAAATATCTCGGGCAAAAAGAGGTAGAAATCGGCGTGGATTTGGGGATTGGGAACGCTTCAGCGCGGGTCTGGGGCTGCGATCTGACCGAAGGTTATGTGAAGGAAAACGCCTACTATACGACCTAAGCTCACCACCCTTTAATCCTTCCGCCGTGGTGCATAGCCGGCCCGGTCGAGCGCCTGCATCACTTCATCCTGGTGCTCACGGTTGCGCGTATCGAGGCTGATATCCACAATGGCGCGGTCTAACGGCAGGTCGCTGGTCAGGCGGTCATGTGAGATCTGCAGAATGTTGGCCCGCAACTGCCCCAGCAGTGTTGACAGACGGCCGAGTGCGCCGGGTACATCGAGTAGCTCGACCGTAAGGCGCAGCAGTCGGTTAGTGCGTACCAGGCCCTTCTCGATGATCTTGGCCACCATCTGTACATCGATGTTGCCCCCGCTCACCACCACTCCTGTACACACGCCATCGAGCTGTACTTTGCGGCTGACCAGGGCCGCCAGCGATGCCGCACCCGCCCCTTCGACCACCACCCGGATACGTTCCATATAGAGCAGAATCGCCGCTGCGATATCTTCATCACTCACCGTGACGAGATCGTCGACGTATTGCTGCATGAGGGCGAAGGTCAGGTCTCCCACACGCTTGACAGCGATGCCATCGGCGATGGTCTTGATGGCGCCCAGTTCCATCACCCGACCGGTCTGGCGCGACAGCACGGCAGAGGCGGCGTGCTCGGCCTCGACACCGATGATACGAATGGTTGGGCGTAAGGTTTTCAGGGCGACGGCGACACCGGAGATCAGCCCTCCCCCTCCCACCGGTACCACCACGGCCCCCAGCTCGGGCACTTGCTGCAACATTTCGAGGCCGATCGTCCCCTGGCCGGCGATGACGGCTGGATCGTCGAAGGGATGAATCATCGTCAAGCCGCGCTCAGCTGCCAGGGATCGCGCCACGCTCATGGCATCATCAAACGTCTCCCCTTGCAGAATAACCTCTGCGCCCGCGACTTTGGTGGCCTCGACTTTCGTGATCGGCGTCGCCTCCGGCATCAGAATGGTGGCACGGATGCCCAATTGCAGGGCGGCACGGGCCACACCCTGGGCATGATTCCCCGCCGACGCGGCGATGACGCCACCACGGCGCTCTTCAGGGCTCAAGGTGCTGAGCTTATGGAGGGCGCCGCGAATTTTGAACGACCCGGTGTTTTGCAGATTTTCCAACTTGAGATAGACCTGCGCACCGGTGAGGCGACTCAAAAATCCGGAATACTGGCATGGGGTGAGACTAATGGCGTCACCAATCGTCTGTCGCGCGGCCTCGATATCTTTCAGCGTCAGCATCATTTCCTCGTCATCACCAGGCATCCTCGCGATTTCCCCGGCGCGTACCATAACGGCAGACTGGGAGCCCGGTCAAGCACCGGTGCAGTCCAGGAAGCGCACCTCGGCGGACGTGAGCGTCACCAATGCGCCGTCATCTTGACGCAACCCCAGACGGCCGGCTCGATCGATGCTCTCAGCCGTGCCTTCCCAGGTTGTACCAGGCGTTCGGGCGCGGATGCGTCGGCCATGCATGAGCGAGCGCGCCTCCCATGCCGCCTGCAAGACCGTCTCCCCTTGGCTGATGAACCGGGTATACCACGCTTCCAGGCTCCCCATGAGGGCAGCTAGCAACTCCTCTCGGGCAATCTCGCGCCCCAAGGACACCTGTAACGATGTCGACAGGCTGGGCCACTGATCCCAGATGCTCATCTAGGTCCGCCTCGGTCATGTTAACGTTGACGCCGATGCCAACCACCACGAACCGGACAGCATCCTGGTGCGTTTCCATCTCCGTCAAGATCCCCGCCACTTTGCGCTGCTGAATGAGGACGTCGTTGGGCCACTTGATGCCGCAGACGGCCCCCTCCTGACGCAGGGTATCGACCAGTGCCACAGCTGCCAGGAGCGATAGCAGTGGCGCCTGTGCAGGGGTAATCAATGGGCGCAGAAGCAGGGATACATAGAGGTTGCGCTGCGGTGGCGAGATCCACACCTTGTCAGCCTGGCCGCGACCTGCCGTTTGTTCATCGGCGAGCACGATGGTGCCTTCGGGCTCTCCTTGCCGCCCCAGTGCGTATAGGAAAGTATTCGTTGAAATCAGCACGTCGAAGGCAAGGCACTGTTGCCCCATCACACGCGTCCGCAGCAGACGCTGAAAACGCTCAACATCGAAAGGTGGCATGAATGTTTCTCTTCGCCGTCGGATCAGTGTTGCCCCGTGCACTGCCACACTGTGGCATGGCTGAGGCCTCCTGTCAATTCCATCATGGCTAGCGGCACCTAGGGCGCTCGACCTTAGGAAAGGTCCCCTGCTATAATGAAATTTTACGATAGGCGAATCTCGATCAGGAGGGAGATATATGAAAGTCATCGTGCCTGTTGCTGGCAAGGGAACGCGCTTGCGCCCTCACACGCATACCAAACCGAAGTCGCTGGTGCGAGTGGCAGGCAAGCCGATTCTTGGCCATCTCGTCGACCGTATTCGCTCATTACCCATGGAGGAATTGATCCTCATTATCGACCCCGATGAGTCGAAAGAAGCGAGCATCCGACAGTTCCTCGACGCCACAGCGCCGGTGCCTGTGCGCTATGTGCGCCAGACAGAGCTCAAGGGCCCCGCGCACGCGATCTTTCTGGCTCGCCAGTACATCGATCAGGACGTCCTGATCATCTTCAACGATACGTTGTTCGACGCCGACCTTAGCCAGATCGGGACCCATCAAGCCGATGGCATGATTTGGGTGCGTGAGGTAGACGACCCACGACGCTTTGGCCTCGTGGAACTTGAGGGTGACCGTATCGTGCGTCTCGTTGAGAAGCCGGAACTGCCACTCTCGAACCTGGCGATGATCGGGATGTACTACCTGAAGGACGGGCCTGGCCTGATGCAATACATCGAACGGGTGATGCACGCAGGGCGGACGGTTAAGGGAGAGTTTTATCTCCCCGATCCCCTGCAGCTCATGCTGGATGAGGACTATCACCTTGAGGCGGCTCCGGTGCAGGGCTGGTATGATTGCGGTACGATCGAGGCCCTCCTCGACACCAACCGTGTGCTCCTGGAAAATGGCCATCAGCGACTCATTGATACCATCGATTCGGTGATCATTCCGCCTGTATGCATCGAGGCCGGGGCCCATATTCGTCGATCCGTCATCGGGCCGTACGTCTCCATCGCCTCCCAGGCCGTGGTGGAACACTCGATTATCAGGGACAGTATCATCAACGAAGGAGCGATGGTCCACGATGCCCTCCTGCAGCGTTCCCTGATTGGCGAGCAGGCGTTTGTCAAGGGAGGATATAAACGGCTTAATGTGGGGGATTCTTCAGCTGTGCAGGGCGAGTAGGACCTCCCTCCTCCCACTCCTGTGAGCTCATCCTGATAGGTACGATCTGTCCATCGTTCTGCTTGGGCCATAAAGGATAGCGCATGATCAGCTGGTTTGATACCCTGCGCGACCTTCCCCGTCTACGTGAAATCGGTCGTGTCTTGTTACGACACGGCTTCGGCCATGTGGCTCAGCGCCTGCGCCTCCCCGGGGTGCGCTGGTGGCGACGGCGACAGCCCGTCCCCGACGTGATCGCGTTTTCACTCCCCGAGCGTCTACGGATGATTTTCGAAGAGCTCGGGCCTACCTTCATCAAATTCGGTCAGATCCTCAGCATTCGGCGAGATGTGCTGCCTGAGGAGTATGTCAGCGAATTCGAAAAGTTGCAGGATGCGGTGCCTCCTTTCTCGTATGCCGAGGTGGCGCGGCTGATCGCTGAGGAGTTTGGGCGGGATGTCAAGGACGTCTTCGAAGAGTTTGCCTCCGAGCCATTGGCCTCGGCGTCTATTGCCCAGGCCCACCTGGCGCGCACGAAAACCGGGCAGGAGGTCATCGTCAAAGTGCAGCGCCCGCAAATTCGTCAGATGATCTTGAAGGATCTGGCCATCATGGAGCATCTGGCGCACATGGTGGCCCGCCGTATCCCCGAGAGTCGGCGCTATGACCCGGTGGGGCTGGTCGAGGAATTCCGCAAAACCATCCTATTGGAACTGGATTTTCGACGCGAAGGGCGCAATGCTGATCGGCTTCGAGAGCATCTGCGCGACATGTCGGGGATCGTGGTGCCACAGGTGTTTTGGGAATATTCGGCGCCGCGTGTGCTCACCATCGAGTACATGGTCGGTCAGGGATTGCGCGAAGTGCTCAGACGCTCAGCAGACGATCGCCACCACATCGCGGCCAATCTCTATAAGGCCTTTCTGAAACAAATCTTCGAGGACGGCTTCTTCCACGCTGATCCCCACCCTGGTAATCTTCTGTTCTTGTCCGATGGCCGTGTCGGATTGCTTGATTTCGGTATCGTCGGACGCGTGTCGCGCGATCGTTTGGCTGGGTTGGTGACGATCTTGCTGGCCATGATGGAACAGGACGTCGAGACGCTCTTGGATGAATGTATCGTGCTCGGGTTGATGCCGGCGGATTTGGATCGGCGGACCATGCAGTATGAAATCGATGAGTTGCTGGCGGAGCATTTGGACCTGCCTTTACGCGATATCTCTCTCGCTCACATCCTCGAAACCCTGTTCGAGATGGGGCGCAAGCATCATCTGAAGGTGCACTCGAATCTGGTGTTGTTAGGGAAAACGATGATGACCCTTGAGGCGGTGATTCGAGCCCTCGATCCCGCCTTTGCGCTGGTGGAAGAAGCGCGCTGGGAGGTCGAACGCCTCATGCGCAGCCGGCTGTCAGCGGATACTCTGCTCAAAACCGGCTGGCGCACGACCCGTCAAGTCTTGCATCTCACGCGCCGATTGCCGCAACGCTTGGAGCGCATTCTCCAGTCTGTCGAAGATGGCCGCGTGCGGGTGGAGTTGACGCCTGTCACAGAAGCGCATGTCCTCCAACAGTGGGAGCAAATGTGGCATCGTGCCGTGCGCGGGGCGATGGTCTGCGCCTTGATCATCGGTGGTTCCCTGCTCATCCAGGCGCACATCGGCCCTGTGGTCAAGGGACTGTCGATTGCCGGCTTGCTCGGCTATGGCTTGGCCCTGATGCTTGGTCTTCCCCTCCTGCGCTCGCTGAAACGTCGAGATGGGGACTGGTAAGAGCCCAGTCCAAGGCACTGAGGACTCCGACCGAGTGTGGTTCTTCCACGGCGCAGTCGGCAATCCTGTTGCTCATGGAAAGAGCCCGCGCACACGTTCGCCCTGAGCCACTTTGCCGACTCCTAGCATCAGCGCCGCGGTGCGCATGTCGACTTGGGCACGCTCGGCCTCAGCAGACACCTCTCGGAAGGCTTTGATCAGCACCTGCCTGAGACGACGGTTGATCTGCGTTTCGGTCCAGAAGTAATTTTGCAGATCTTGCACCCATTCGAAATACGACACGGTGACCCCGCCGGCATTGCAGAGGACGTCTGGGACGACAAAAATATCGCGTTGGCGCAGGATGACATCCGCTTCGGGGGTCGTGGGGCCGTTGGCTGCCTCGGCCAGGATTCGACACTGAATGGCTGGGGCATTATCCATGGTGATCTGGCGTTCCAGCGCTGCAGGCACCAGAATGTCACAGGGCAGGGTCAGCAGGTCAGCATTGGTGATGACTGCAGCCTCTGGGAAGTCGACGATCGTTTTCTTCTCCTGCTGGTGCTTTAACAGCTTCGGGATGTCAAGGCCACGGTCGTGATAGATGCCACCCTGGACGTCGCTGACCGCGATGACGCGGGCTCCCAACTCATGCATGAGCGCGGCAGTGACCGAGCCCACATTGCCAAACCCCTGGACCACAAGGCGTGCCCCCTGTATCGGCATCTTCTGCAGGGTGCACGCTTCCTGCACACAGTACACCACACCTCGCCCGGTGGCCTCCCTCCGCCCCAACGACCCACCGATGACGATGGGCTTACCGGTGACCACCCCAGGCACGGAATAGCCGACTTGCATGCTGTAGGTGTCCATGATCCAGGCCATGGTTTCTTCATTGGTGTTCACATCAGGGGCAAGGATGTCGACCTGCGGGCCGATGACTAACAGGATCTCCTGGGTATAGCGGCGGGTGAGACGTTCGCGTTCACGAGCAGACATGGTCGTGGGATCACAATGGACACCCCCTTTGGCACCACCGAAGGGGAGTCCCACGAGGGCGCACTTCCACGTCATCCACATCGCCAGGGCGCTGACATCCCCAAGGCTGACGCTCGGGTGATAGCGCAGCCCTCCCTTCCCTGGCCCAAGGACGAGATTGTGATGGACTCGATACCCAATGAACACCTGCGTCTCGCCATTATCCATCAGCACTGGGACGCTCACCACCATACAACGCTGTGGTAGCCTTAGCCTTGCCAGGATATCGCGCTCGAGCCCCAAACGCTCAGCTACCAGGTCGAGTTGGCGCACGGCCATGTGGTACGTATCGGAATCCATCTCGTTCTGCATCGATGGTACCGCCATCCCCTTTCACCCCCCGTTCACAGGTTGGATACATGTCTGTCGGTAGCGTCGGAGTTGTCTCATGGCCCTGCACTTAGAGGACTATGGGCCCAGACAAGGCCTCAACAAGTTTCTTATTCTACTCCACAAATCTGGGTGTTCAACCATGATTGTTGCGGGCATAGGGGTGTGTTGCTCGGATATCCAGGGTGTGCTACAGTAGCGGCCGTTCGCCATCCAGCACTAGCGCCCTCTACAGCGGTGGTATGGTCCGAGGGTCCGCGGGCATGCCCGTGGTGTGCAGACCGGCTACGTCGGTCTCTGGATGACGTTGGTAGCATATGGGGTGGTTCTGGTTATTGCCCCGTCGTGCTGAGCAACCGTCGCTGAATCGTTGGCCAGGGGACTGGAAAACGCTGTGGGGCGCTCGCCAGGTGACGGCTGGGTTGACAGAGCTGTTAAGGTGTGTATAAGTCAAGTGTCAAGCTGCGTCGCCGCTGGGTATGGCAGGCAAAGAGCTTGGCAAGTGTTGAGGATATTGGTACAATAGGAGCGAAATCTCCTGGTGGGACGTCAAGTACCCTTAGCATAAGGAGCTGGGAACATGGCCTATATCATCGCCGAACCCTGCATCGGCGTCAAGGACACCGCCTGCGTCAAGGTATGCCCGGTCGATTGCATCCATCCCACGTCGGAAGAGGGAGAATTCGACGACGCCGAGCAACTCTACATCGATCCCGACACCTGCATCGACTGCGGTGTCTGTGAACCCGAATGTCCCGTCACCGCGATTTTTACGGCTGATGACACGCCGGACAAATGGCGCTCCTTCATCGAAAAGAATGCCGACTACTACAAGCTCGCGGGCGATGAATTCCAGTCCAAATGGGGTTCTGCCGGTAAAGAGTAGAAAGGGTTAACGTTCACCCCTCGTCAGGCTGGGCAGGGGGGAGCGGCTGATGGCTTGCTTCCCCCCTACTAGGCTGGTCAAAAACGGTCTCCCGACGAGCACCTACCTCCCACCCATTTGTGGTGCCTCGTCATTGAGCCAGCCCTGTTGCCCGATGAGCGGGACGAACCGGCATCCTCCCAGACGTTCGACCCGTGGTCCCGTGCTCATCGCCGTTAAACGCATGAGCGTTTGCTCATGCCGATCTCCCACCGGAACGATCAGTCGTCCACCTGGCTTCAGTTGGTCGATCAATGCCGGTGGCACTTGTGGGGACGCGGCGGTCACGATTATGGCATCGTAGGGCCCATGCTCCGGCAGGCCCAAGCTCCCATCTCCCACGAGGACGTGGACGTTCATTATCCCAGCCATGGCCAGGGTAGCACGGGCTTGGACAGCCAACTCGGGGATGCGTTCGATCGAGAACACCACGAGCGCGAGACGGGCTAGGATCGCTGCCTGATAACCGGAGCCTGTGCCGATCTCCAGGACACGCTCATGGCCATGTAACTGCAACGCCGCAGTCATCATCGCTACCATCAACGGCTGTGAGATCGTCTGCTCATAACCAATCGACAGGGGCATGTCCTCGTAGGCCATGGCACGATGGCGTGCCGGCACAAAGAGGTGTCGTGGGATGTCACGCATCGCTTGGAGTACGCGTGGATCCTCGATGCCACGCTGGCTCAGTTGCTGTGCCACCATGTTGTGACGGAGCTGAGTGCTGTCATCCACCATAGCCATCACTCATACGATACTCATACGAGGCGAGACACGCCGAGACTACAGAGGTAATTTTACCTGTGCGTCGTTTAAGATAGCAGAATCATCACCGGTCGCCAAGACGTGTGAGCCGGGTGGAACGGAAGAATGATACAGCGGGCATTCTGTATGCTGGGCAGGGGGGAGGGTCTACCAATCCTCTGTCAGCACGGCACTCATTGGCGGGTGGTGAGATACCTCCGGAAGGAGGATGTAGTGATTTGCCTGGCATTCGTGGTGGGGCTGGTCGTCTGTGGGATCGTGTGTCGTGTCGCGCGTGCAGCCAGCGACAATCCCATGCAGTTCCACCTCATGCCGGCGGAAAGCCGCGTCTGGTTCGATGCGGATGCGCGCCTACACAGTTTCCGTGGAGAAACGCAACAGCTCACAGGTCGATTCACCATCCAAAGCCGCTCTCCACCTCAGCTCGCCGATGCCTCCGTGACCATTGGTGCGGCAAGCCTGGCTACGGGTCACCCCGAGCGGGATGCCGACATGCGCCGAGACTTCCTCGAAGTGGACCGCTTCCCGACCATCGAGTTTCGTGTGGACAAGCTGCTGACCCCGCAAGCTGCAGCGGAGGATGGGACCTGGGACCTGGTGCTGCAAGGAAAGCTCACGGTGCATGGGGTCACCCGCGATGTCAAGGTGCCGACAACCATCAGTATTGCCGACGGGCGCGTCACAGGTCGGGGACGAATCCACCTGGACATGCAGGAATACAACATTCGTGTGCCGCGGTTATGGCTCATCCCCATGAAGAGCGAGGTGCTCGTCGGCTTTGAGGTGGTCGCACGGTCGGTTCAATAGAGGCCTAGGGCTGCCAAGTCGTCTCGGGTATCTGTGCGCGCTGATTCACGACACGCGCCAACACAAAGAGTAAATCGGACAACCGGTTCAGATAGCGGACAATCTCGGGGTTGATCTCCTCCTCTCGACTCAACGTCACCACCTGGCGTTCGGCACGCCGGCAGACCGTGCGGGCGAAATGCAGGGCAGCTCCGGGCAACGAGCCGCTCGGGAGAATGAACTGCGTTAACGCTGGTAACCCTTCGGAATACTGATCGATCCATTCTTCCATGCGGGTCGTCTGCTCCTCGCGGGCACGAGGAATCTCTTTGCGGGTGGCCGCGCTCAGCGGGGTCGCCAGGTCAGCGCCCAGATCGAAGAGCTCGGTTTGGATGCGCCGCAAGCATTCCAGCACGTCGTCATTCGCCAGCTGGGCGCAGACCATGCCTAGACAGGCGTTGAGCTCATCCACGGTGCCGTAGGATTCGACGCGGGCCGCATCTTTGTAGACTCGGCCGCCAGCGAACAAACTGGTTTCCCCTGTATCGCCTGTTTTGGTGTAAATTTTTATCATGAGGCCCTCCCTTGTGGGTCATTCTCTACGATGCATCACCTACCGATGGCCTGCACCTTTCCTGGTAGGAATCCTCTGAGTCGCAGTCAACACCTTCTGCCTCAGCGGCCCAGGGACCGTGATAGAGCTCTCTATTGCGGCTTTCCCTTGCCAGGCGCAGGGTAGTATCAGTATAATGCAGCTCTGTATCCGAGCCAATATACGCTACTTCATTACTAAACCGCGGAGTGGCTCTCGGGCGATCTGGCCATGTTGGCCATCGCGCAGCGGTGGCCGCATGAATCAAGGTGGCTCCGATTATAACGCGTTTTGCAGGGAATGTTGACAGCAGGCCACGTGACGGTGATGCGCCATGGAAACCACGGCGAGGATCGTTTCATGACGAGACAAGGGGAGGATACTCATGGCATACTCTGCCAGAAGCTGGACGCTTGATTTGAAAGGCCTCAGCAAGGATCAGCTCGACGTGCATTTCGCCCTGTACCAAGGCTATGTGACGAATACCAACCGCCTGAACGACACCATCGCCCAGATGATCAAGGATGGTAAGAATAATACTCCCGACTGTGCCGAATTGAAGCGCCGCCTGGGCTTTGAGTATAACGGCATGGTCCTGCACGAATACTATTTTGATAACCTGCAATCGACCGCCCCCTTGAGCAAAGATGGTGCGTTGTACAAGAAGCTCCAGGAATGCTATGGCAGTTACGAAACCTGGGAGTCGGATTTCAAAAACACCGGGCTCATGCGCGGTATCGGCTGGGCGATCATGTTTCAGGATCCCAACACCAAAGCCCTGTCCAATCACTGGGTTGGCGATCACGAGGTCGGACACATCGCTGGCTTTAAGCCGGTGTTGATCATGGATGTGTGGGAACATGCCTACACCGTCGATTTCAAGGCGACCGAACGCGCAAAGTATATCGATGCGTTCATGGGCAATATCAATTGGGACACGGTGTCCAAGCGCTTTGGCTGAGCGTGAACGGGGTGGGTCGTAACCCACCCTCTGCCTGAGAGCTCTCGTGGAGCCTCGGGCAGAGCGACGTCGGTTGGAGACATAACCAAGGGAGGAGAGACAGTGTGGCGACCGTAACCTTGCGGCAGTTGCTGGAAGCTGGGACGCATTTTGGGCACCAGACGCGGCGCTGGAACCCCAAGATGAAGCGGTATATCTACGGCGCGCGCAACGGCATCTACATTATCGACCTGCAAAAGACCCTGCGGCAATTGCGCCAGGCCGCCGGTGTCGTGCGGCGCCTAGCCGCCGATGGGGGGACTTTTCTGTTCGTCGGCACCAAGCACCAGGCCCAGGAAGCCGTCACCGAGGAGGCCCAGCGGTGTGGCATGTTTTATGTGACCGAACGCTGGTTGGGCGGTATGCTCACGAATTTCGCCACCATCCGTCAGCGCATCCAGCGACTGCAGGAATTGGAGCACATGGAAGCAGAGGGCCAGCTCGAGCTGCGCCCCAAGAAAGAAGCCATGCAGTTGCGCAAGGAGCGGCAGAAGCTCGAGCGTTTCCTGCTAGGCATCAAGACGATGGACCGCTTGCCGGATGCCCTCTTCGCCGTTGATACCCGCAAGGAACGGATTGCCCTCCGTGAGGCCAGACGCTTGGGCATCCCCACCATTGCCATTGTGGATACGAATTGCGACCCGGGGGATGTCGATTACGTCATTCCAGGCAATGACGAAGCCATCCGTTCGATTCGGTTGATTACGGGAACGCTCGCCGATGCCATTCTGGAAGGTGGAAAGGCCCATGAACCCGAGCTGATCGGCGTGAACCGACGCTCACAAGCCGCCGAGGCCCAGGCGCAGCTGACTCAGGAGGGGAGCTATCTGGGAGGTGAGGTGGCCGATGTCGCTACGGAGTCCGTCGGTGAGGACTCCAGCAACGTGTCATAAAGCAGGGGCAAGGCCTGTGAGAGCTCCTGCCCCTGAAGGTGTGCCGCAAACGCTGCACCGATGCATGCCGCTGGGGAGGCATCGTCTGCTCCCCGCGCCAAAGACGGCTATGAAGACACAGGAGCAGTGCTTGCGCCCTCGCGCTTGCCGAAAAACGCCTGCAAGGCTTGGTAGACGTCTTCTTTCTGCTTGATGGCGGTCGTGACAAAACGCGGATGGGTGATGCCGCTGAGCTCTTGGTGCAAAGTGCTCCATGCCGGATTGAAGGACTTCACCCAACCGTAGAAGGTGGCTTCATCGCGATAGCGGATTTCGCCATAACCTACCATGGTGGTGTGGTCAAGAAGCTCAGTGACCAGCTCCTGACAACGTCGATTGTCTTCCTCCCAGTTATCACCATCGGAGAAGTGAAACACGTAATTATTCCACTGCGACTTAGGGTGGGTCTTCTGGATATGCTCCAACGCCACGCGATAAGCGGAAGAGCACAGCGTGCCGCCGCTGTTGCTGATGGTGAAAAAATCGTGCTCGGGGACGATCTGGGCCTCGGTGTCGTGGGCAATGAATATGGTATCCACGGTTTTATATTTGAGGCGAAGGAAGCGGACCAGCCAAAAGAAAAAGCTCTTGGCGATATACTTCTTTTCGGTGGTCATCGAGCCACTACGATCCATCAAGAGATACACCGCCGCGTTGGAGTGATACTCCTCGCGCGCGCTCCATACCTTGAAACGCAGGTCGGCGTCGCGAAACGCCCCGACCTTCGGTTCTCTATGGGCGGCATGGCGTTTGAGGTTTTCGAGCAAGGTGCGCTTCTTGTCGATATTGGCCATCGAGCCTTTCCGCCGCACCTCGTCGAAGGTGTAGGTGGTAGTGGTGATCTCCTGCTGATCTTTCTCCTCGAGCCACGGCAGCGCCAGGTCCTCTAACATCATGCGCGTCAGCTCTTCTACCGAGATTTCGGCCTCATAGACCTGCTCGCCCGGCTGATCTCCCGGCTGCTCGCTGCCGTCACCGCGTTCGCTATCGCGCGCAATGACATCACCCACGTGGCCCTTCCCCTGTCCAGTCCCACTCCCCATCTGGCCAAAGCGGAAGCGGTACTGATCGAGGTAGCGCAGGGGGATTTTCACCAGCTTCCGACCGTCGGAGGTGATGATATTCTCCTCGGCGATGAGCTCCTTGAGGTTTTTGCGAATGGCCTCCTTGACGCGCTTGTCGTGGCGGATGCTATCTTTGAGGGCCCGCCGCCTCAGGTCCCACGGGATTTCTGACATGGTTACTTCTCCCGCGCCAGCAAGCTACTCACGTATTTCAGCAGCTCGTTGGCACATTCGGCGCAATAGCTCTCCTTGCGCACGAGGGTGTCGACCACCTCGTTGATCTTGCGGAGTTGATCCTGATCCGGATTACGCGTCGACACGGTCAACTTGATCGTATCCCGCCGTTCCTCGAAGAGCTGTTTTTCGATGGCTTCTTTCAGTTTTTCATGCGTCGTGTAGTCGAAGTGTTCGCCGCGCCGCTGGGCCATCGCCACCTTGCGAAAGATCTCGTTGCGGAAGGCGTCTTTGCCGCTTTCGGGAACTTTCACCTTGTCCTCGATGGAGCGCATCAGCTTCTCATCGGGCTCGCGCTCTTCCTCCGTCAGGGGATCGATGAGTTTCTTGTCGTCGAGATAGGCCTCGACGTTGTCGAGATAATTGTCGAGCAAGGTCAAGGCTTCCTGCTCGAAGGACACAAAAAAGGCCTTCTGCACGTCGTTCCTGGCGATTTCGTCGTATTCGCGGCGCACGTCGGCGATCAAATTATCGAGCTTCTCCCGGTCCTCACGCTTGAACGCGCTGTACGTATCGAAGCCATCCTTGATGGCGCGTAAGACGTCGATGGGATTGATGCACTTGGTATTGGGCCGGATCAGCGAGGAGGAGATGCGGTTGATGACAAAGCGCGGCGAGATGCCATCCATGCCCTCGCGCTCGGTCTGGGCTTTGATCAGCTTGATGTCCTTTTGCCGGAAGCCCTCGACCTCCTGCCCATCGTACAGGCGCATTTTCTTGACCAGCGTCAGCCCCGCCATCTTCGGCTCTTCCAGGCGCGACAGGACGGCGAACATGGCGGCCACCTCCAGCGCATGCGGCGCGATGTGAATCGTGCCGAGGCTGGCCCGTTTCAAGAGCTTCTCATAGATGTTCACCTCCGCGGAGGCGCGCAGATTGTAGGGCATCTGCACCATGATCATGCGATCCTGCAGCGCTTCGGATTTCTTGTCGGCCAGAAATTCTTTGAACTCGGCCTCGTTGGTGTGGGCGATGACGAACTCATCGGCATAGATCAGCGAGAAGCGGCCGGTCTTGATGTTCTTCTCCTGGGTGAGCGTGAGGAGGATATAGAGAAAGCGCTCGTCGGCCTTGAGCATCTCGATGAACTCGATCATGCCGCGGTTGGCGATGTTGAGCTCGCCGTCGAAGCGATACGCCCGCGGGTCGGATTCCGCGCCGAATTCGCCGACGGTGGCCAGATCGATGCTGCCCACCAGCTCGGAGATGTCCTGACTTTTGGGATCCGACGGCACGAAGGTGCCGATGGCCGTCCGATCCTTTTCCGAAAAGAAGATGCGCTGGACCGGCACGCGGTAGATGTCCTTGTCGTATTTGTCCCGGAGATTGAGGGCACACATCGGACACAGCTCGCCCTCGATGTAGATGCCATAGTCATCCAGGAGGTCCTGCCGCAGCGGGTGCGGGATGAGATGCAGGGGATTTTCATGCTGTGGACAATCGCGTGATGGCATAGACGGCGCCAGCCTCGTGTGGGTGAATTCCTCCAGGCCACGTTTGAGCAAAATGACCAGCTGACTCTTCCCTGAAGACGGCGGCCCATAGAGCATTAAGATGCGCTTCCCGACCTCAGACCCCATGGCAGCTGCTTTGAGGTATTCCACCACTTTCGCCAGCGCGTCGTCAATCCCAAAGAGTTCCCGTGCGAAGAAGTGGAAGCGTTCATTCCCCTGGTCGTCTATGTCCACACCGTAGGAGCGGACCATATCGTAGATGCGAGCATGGGCCAGTTGCGCGAGCTTGGGGTTCTCAAGCACCATCGGGAGATAGTCGCGGAAAGTGCCTTCCCAATGACTCACACGAAATTTCTGGGTGTGTTCATCGATCTTTCTGAAGATGTCGTCCATCGACTCCCTCCTCGCCGCGTCTCCCGGCCCAGCGGGCGATGAGCCCCGCAGGCTTGCCTGGTGCCAACTCGAGCACCACAGTCCGTAAAACCGTAATTTTACAGACGATCGGGAGATATTGTATTATCTATCACTCTAAGGTCTCAACACACCCATGTCAAGGACATTCGGTGCTTTGAGGACGGCTTCTGACGTGGATATGACAGACGAAACTGTCGTGACGATTTATGAGGTAAACCTCCTTACTGGCCTCATGGTGCCGTCCGTAAAGGGATGATGATACAATATAGATAATGAAGATCAACAACATAGATATGATCCGATCAATGAGAATCAGCAATACTTTAACAGTGTGCTGGTAAGTCGGCACGATCCGGATTGGTATAGCTCAATGGCCGCGCCTGGGACTTGACGATCCGAGGCAAGTTGGCGAATAATGCAGGGCTCGTGAGGTCTGATGTTCGTGCCCGGTAGTCGCCCTAGCCCGACGACGATGGGCGCGTGGTACAAAACTGCCTTGCCGATGCCGGTGAAGACCCGATGCTGCGGAGTGTTTATGTGGCGTGAGGCAATTCAGCGGGTGCTCATCTCGGAAGCCGAGCTGAGCTGTCGTATTCAGGCCCTTGGCAGAGCTATTGCCATGGACTATCAGGGCAGAGAGCTCGTGTTCGTCGCTGTGCTCAAGGGCGCACTGATATTCAGCGCCGACCTGGCACGGGCGGTCGACTTACCGCTGACGATCGATTATATCGCCCTTTCCAGCTACGGCAATCGCCATATGTCGTCGGGTCGGGTCCGCATCCTCAAAGATCTGTCCGAAAGCATTACCAACAAGCACGTGTTGATTGTCGAAGACATTGTCGATACGGGCCTTAGCCTCGCATACCTCCGCAACCACCTCATATCTCACCATCCAGCGGACGTGAACGTCTGTGCTCTCCTCGATAAGCGCGCCCACCGTCAGGTTGAGGTGCCGATCAAATACACTGGCTTTGACGTGCCGGATGCGTTCGTGGTCGGCTATGGCCTGGATTACCAGCAGCGCTACCGCAACCTCCCCTTCATCGGTATCCTCCACCCAGAGGTCTTCGCGCCAGCGCCCCGATAGGGCTGACGGTGATCGGCAGCCAGCGCCCCGCCAGCCTGGCAGGGGCCAGATCGGCCAGGGTCGAAAACCAGTGTCTGACAAGGGCTAAGCGCCTTGACAGGATGTTTACCGGCATGCTATACGAGAATCTGCGCCAGCCATCCTGGCCTTCTCTCCTTCACACCGCCATAGCCAGGGCGGCGGGCACCGCCTTCAACGCCATCGCGCTAGCAGGCATGGGAGGATCAGCATCGTGGTCGAATTCGATCGAAGTGCCTTGGGAGTGGAGTCCGCTCCGGTGAGCTACGACGTGGAAAAGGGAGCCATTCGCAAGTTTGCTGAGGCAATTGGGGACGAGGATCCCATCTACCTCGATGAACAGGCCGCGCAGGCCGCTGGCTTCAAAACCATCATCGCGCCACCCACGTTTTTATGTACCTTCCGCGCGCAGGAATTGCCCGATCTGAAGCTCCAATATGGCCGGGTGCGCCTCAATGGTGGCAACGAATATGAGTATTACCAACCGATCTACGCCGGAGATACCATTACGCTGACCGCCAAATACGCCGACGTCAGCGAACGCAGCGGTCGCACCGGCAGCATGGTGTTTGTCATCACCGAGCTTACTTTCAAGAACCAACACGGTGAAGTGGTCGCCAAAGGCCGGAATACCGGCATCATGCGTGACTAGCGAGGATATGACCTATGGCCAAACGACCGGTCTACTACGATGACCTGAACGTTGGGGATGCGCTTCCCATCCTGATGAAGGAGCCCACTACCAGGCAATTGGTCAAATACGCAGGGGCCTCAGGGGATTATTATGAGATCCATTACGATCATCATTTCGCTGTGAATGCCGGCTTGAAGGATGGCGTCATCGTGCATGGGTTGCTCACCGCCGGGTGGCTGGCACAAATGGTAACGGATTGGCTGCCATCGCCGACGGCGCTGAAAAAATTCGGCGTGAGCTACCGCGCCATGGCGCGGCCGGGTGACACGATTAGCTGTAAGGGTACAATCACTAACAAATACGACAAGGACGGCGAGTACCTCGTCGACTGCGAGATCTATGCTGAAAATCAGCGTGGCGAAAAGTGTGCCATCGGTCACGCCACGGCTGCCCTGCCGACGCGCGTCTAGCACCCGTAGCCCGTCTTCCCTCCCCACTCAGGCCCGTCCTTCCCATCCTCGGAGGATGGGAAGGTCACAGCGCTTTGCCTACAGGTGGAGGCATATCTTGATGCGCAAGGTATGGCCCTATTTGATCATTTTGAGTGTGTGTTGGATACCATACCGCATGGCTACGGCGCAGCCAACGTCGATACCAATCGGTCGGTTCCAACTGGTCTCGGTATCAGCCGGCCAGCAATCGGGTGTCTTCCTGCTTGACACGGCCACGGGCTGCACCTGGCAGTTGGGTGCCAACCCTGACACCAAGCGCCTCACGTTTATCGAGATGGATGTAGAAAATCTGCACTGGAGTTGGGGGAGCGGGGCCCAACAAAAATTAGCCCAGAAAATCGATGAATCCAAGCTCCCCGAGGAACAGAAAGCCCTGCTCAAGCAGGAGTTACAAAAAACTGCCTGCGGCTGGACACCTGTCGTTCCCATACCATCATCGGCTGGCTCCCCTGCTACTCCAGAAGCGACACCAGCGAGAAAGCGCTAAGGCCACGCACGTCATGGCGAATGTTTGGCCTTCGACCATTGCCGCCTACGAGGCTACAGCAGGTAAGGCGAGGTAAATGTGCTATCGACCACCAGCGTCGCACCGTGAGCATGAGCTAACAGAGCCACTTGCCCGAGGTCGACCACCTTGAGCAATGGGTTCGAGATCGTCTCCACTAGCACGACTTTCGGGCGCAAGTCGCGCATGGCGGTCTCGACTTGATTGAGGTCCGTCATGTCCACGAGGCGGACATTCACCCCCTGAGGCGTGAAGATCGTCTTCAACAGGGTCGAGGTGGCGCCATACAAGTCCTGGGCGGCGACCACGGCGACGTCTGAGACCACCTCGAGTGCCAGCAGCGTGGCATGGATGGCTGCCATCCCGGACGCGTAGGCGACCGCCGTTTCGCCCCCCTCCAGCGTCGCCACCGCGCACTCCAGCGCGGCCACCGTGGGGTTGCCATAACGCGTGTAAACGTAGCCCGAGCGCTCCCCGCCAAAAATTGCATCCATGGTCTCGAGAGTATCATAGACAAAGGACGCACTCTGGTAGATGGGCGTATTGACCGGTGTAAAATCCGGCTTTGGGGCGCGTTCCCCAGCATGTACGGCCTGCGTGGCAAACGCCAACGAGGATTCCATGATTGATCCCGATGCCACGAGTTATCCCGAGAGCCGTGGAGCCTCGCTCCGTACTTTGATGAGCAGGGCTTTTCCATCGGCTATCACGGTGCCATCATCGAGTTTGGCGTGCGAGATCACTTCGAAGCGACTGGATACCTCACGCACAACCTCGGCGTGAAAAGTCACTCGTTCGCCCACACCGACTGGGCGACGTAAGCGTACCTCCAAGCGGGCGGTCACGGCAGTACTACCGCGGAGCCAAACGGTATTCACCATGCACTCATCGAGAATCGTAGCCAGAATCCCGCCGTGGGCGATGCCAGCGAATCCTTGAAAGCGCTCGGGAATGACGTAGGTAGTTCGCACCCCAGACACCCCCTCCGGCTCGAACTCGAGGTGGAGGCCGTCAGGGTTGTGTTTACCGCAGACGAAACAGCGCTGATTATCCTGGAAATCCATTGCATAACTTCTGGAATGACCTACACCTGCGACCGTGCCAACGGCCTCGCACGTCGCCGCTAATGCTGGCTTTTCATACACCCTGCCGGCGCTAACTGTCAATCGAATTCCACGACAAAGACAGCTGCCCATGCCCGCTCCCGCCGGGCACGGCCCTCTGATCCCTCCACCCTGTTTTCGATACCCTAATCATCATCTCACCATAAGATCGAAAGATTGGCTCATTGGCGATCCAGATCCACGGCTTGTTGGCCTACGTCTGCACAAAGCTGGTCATGTCATCCGCTTCCACCTACAGGCCTTGATTGATACGTGTTGTAGGTCAACAGTAGCACAGAATCGCCAGGCAAGCATGACATAGACATCACTACTTGACGGCTTTAGCGCCGTTCGAACCGGATCGACAGTCCTACCCTGGGCATTCGGATAAGATGAAATGGTTGTGTCAGCACTTGCGCCACCACGGCATCGGGCGGTGGCATTTGCACCTGATAGATGACGTGCACCTCAGTGTCCCCCGCTTCCACCTGCACGACTTCGACCTGGTAGCCGGCGGTGGGTTGCTGTCCTAGAAAGATCCCGACGACGAGCTCCGTAGCGAAATCAATCGGAGGGGGAGGGGGGCCCAGAGGGGCATGTTGCTGCCAGAGCTCCTGCCAGGCCGGCGCGGATTGAATCACGACCTCCTGTGGCGCGACAATGCCGCTCGCCGTCCCCTGTGCGATGGAGTGGAAGGCGATAGGCGCGTGACCGCTGCCGCCCTTCACCAGGCTGGCCATGCCTAGCCCGAGGGAGAGGGTAGCCGTGTAGCAGGCGCAGCGCAGTAGCTGCGCGACGATACTCCGTGTAGATGTACGTGCTTCGGTGCTCTTCATCATGTCACCTCCGCTGGCTATTGACAGTCAGGCACCACAGGTGTTACACGCTATCCGCGAACACGTCTATATCGCAAGGTGTCATCCGCTGAAGCCGACCCTGCACGTTCGATCACTGGCATGACCGGACCCATCACAAGACGTCCACGTTTGCAGCCAGTCTAGTCGTGTGTCGCTATCTAGCGCGAAAGGAATACCACGGCTCACAAAGGACGTGACACCCGGTGCGTCCATCGAGTTGCACGGGGCCGTGCAGACCGAAGCAGTTTCCTGCCGACCTCTACCACATGGCCAACACACAATACAGGCGCTCCAAGGCGTTCGCCGACCGGATCAGCAACGGCTCCAGCTGGAAGCCATTGGCCTGATCATCCAAGAAATTCTCTTCGATGTCAAAACGCCGTCCATACGCCTCAAACGTCTTTGACTCCGTGGGCTCATCGCTCACCACGAACCAGGATTCCTTACTGCTTATATGCCGCCCCAGGGCGAGGTATACGGGACCATAGGCCTGCTTGGTCATATAGACATGATGCCAGAAAAGCGCCTTCCCTGGCGACAAACGAATACGAGTTACTTTAGCACTGACGTTTCCCATCGCGATAGATGCAAAAACTCCCTTTGATACGAATGCGCCAGTACTAACCCAACTCCGTAAGATGTTTCATCAGATGCGTGTCTGCGAGGCCACGATCCGCAGCCACCGGTTGCGGGTGACAAAGTCCGTCTTCATGGGCGCTCATCCCACTCCCTCGACATGAAAAAATCCCACACACTGCTGAGCTCGTTCATGTCATTGCCGCTGTTGGCCTCCCAGTTCGCTGTGATGAGAGGGGCTCTGGACAGGGACCAACTGCGAGCCCGTCACCGACGGCAATGTGGGCGTCGGCCCCACACCCATGCCAACGTATAGGCCTCAGGAGCGGGGCACACATGGCGTCAGCTCTGTCCCTCAGGCATCGTCACACGCCAAGCCGCCCTGGGCACGTGTAAGCTCACAGGGCCCGGCCGATCCTTGGATTGGCATCACGGGAGTTCGACTTGACAGTATGTGGCAAACTGTTATGCTGGCCGCGATGCTGTGGGGGTTCTGCTCACCACGGTCGTAGGGCCGTAGCAGATGGAGGAGACGACACAGTCAGCCCCCGGTAGACCTGGCGGGCAGGTGAAAGGATCGACCAATGAAGAATGGGTCTTTTGTCCTCGATGCGCACACCGGTGCGTGGGATGCCAGTCCAGAGAACACCAAGAATCGCTTCGGCGAAGCCTTCATCGAGACCTTCTACGCCTTCCACAAGGGCCTCAACCCGCCCGACCCCCGCTGGACGATGGACTACGAGACACAGTTCCGCAAGGTCGACCCGGACTGGTTTCTCGAGGAAATGTTCGTCAAGGGTGATGCCGATATGGCGATCCTGTCGACCCAGGTGCTGATGGACTTCTACCACCAGGGGTTCGTGACGGCCGACAGCAATGCGCGCCTACGTGCCCGCGTCCCGGAGCGGTTGATCTCCCTCGGCGGTATTGACCCGCGGGACCCGCGGGCCCTCGAGGAGGTCGAGCGCCAGATTCAGGACTGCGAGGTCCAGGGCTTCAAGTGGTACACCGCCGAGTGGCGCGGCCCGTCGCGCGGCTGGAGCGCCAATGACCCGATGGTCTTCCCCCTGTATGAGAAGTGCCTCGCGCTCGGGGTGAAGAACATGCACTTTCACAAGGGACCGGCCGTCGAGCCGCTGTCGCTGGCAAAGTTCGACGTTCGCGACATCGACGAGCCCGCCTGGTTGTACCCAGAGCTCAACTTCATCATCGACCACATCGGCCTGCCGCGGCTCGACGACTTCTGCTGGATCGCCGCGCGCTGCCCGAACGTCTACGGTTCGCTCGCGGTGGCACTGGCGTTCATTCACAACCGCCCGCGCTACTTTGCCGAGATCATGGCCAACCTGCTCTTCTGGCTCGGACCGGACCGGATCATCTATGGGACCGACTTTCCGATTTGGTACCCGCATTGGCAGCTCGACGAGTTGATGGCGTTCCAGCTCCCAGAGGACCTGAAACAGGAGTATGGCGTCGACCTCACCGACGAGGTCAAGCAGAAGATCCTCGGCGGCAATATCGCTCGACTGTATGGCATTGACATCCCGTCCAAGCTGAAAGCTGTCGAGCACGACGAGTGGTCCCAGCGCAAGCGCGCCTACGAGGCCTCGAAGCCCGCCACCGACACGGGCGTGGCCGGGACGGTGGCGCGATGACGATCGACATGGCTGCGGTCCGCGAGGCGGCTGGGTCGGCGCGCGACCCGGAGGTCCGTCGCTCGATTGCCGAGCTGGGTCTGCTCGATGACGTGCAGGTCGAGGGGCATCACGTCACCGTTTCTTTCCACCTGACGTCGCCGCTGTGTCCATCCGTCTTCGCGGTCCGCATCGGGCAGGATATCAGACGGCGAGTGCGAGCGGTGCCTGGCGTGGAATCGTGTGCGGTGGTGCTCCGTGATCACTTCCTGCGCGACACGCTCCAACAGCGCATCAACGCCCGAGGCCACCGATGAGCGCCGCAGACGTCCTGGCCGGACGGCGCGAGCGCGCATTGCTCGCGTGGCCATCGGTTCGCCGGATGGCTGAGCTGCTGGCGGCGCGCTGCCGCGAGCCCTCGTGGGTACGGACATCGGTCGCGAGCCTCGAACGCTTTCGGACGCTGACCGGGCACCACGATCTCGAGGCACTGCTGGAACGGGCACGCACCGAACCGGCGGCGGCCGAACGTGCCCTCGGCGCCTTTGCCTCGGCCCTCACCGGCGCGACCGCAAGCCAGGTCGCCGGTCTCGCGATGGGGCCCAAGATCTGGTTCCGGGTGAACAGCGTCATGGTGCCCTGGCGGCCCTTGCCTGGCGTGCCTGCGCCACCACCTTTGACGGGTGCTGAGCCTGCTGCGCTGGACCGCCTCGTGCTGCTGGCCCTGATCGGGAGTGGCCTGCACCTGGCCGAACTACTCAGGCTGCGAGTCGGCAATGTTGGCTCGCTGGACATGGCTGGGCGCGTTATCCCAGAGATTGACGCGGAACCCTGGGCGGTGCAGCACACGCCGCGCCGCGGGCGGGCGGGCGAGCGCCTCACCTTCTTAACCTATCAGGCCCGGCAGGTGCTGCTGGCGGATTTGACCCGGCGTGCCACCGCCGGACAGCCCATTGGTCGTGAGGCCCCGCTGCTGGTCCAGGGCGATGGCTCGGCGGCGACGCGGGCCAGTGTGGCCCGCGCGCGACGCCTGAACGCGGCACTCATCCGGTCGGCCAACGCCATCAACGTCGAGCTCTGCCGAACCACCGGCGACTTCTTCCGCGCCTGGGGGCTCCCTGGGTCGCGATTCGTCGGGCCAGAGGAGCTGGACATCGAGGTGTACCCATGAAAGCTGTCCGCCTGCACCGATACGACGAGCGTCCGGTGGTCGACGAGGTACCCGAGCCAACGCTCACCGGTCCGCATGACGTCATTGTGCGGATAGGTGGGGCCGGCCTCTGCCGCACGGACCTGCACATCATCGAAGGGCAGTGGCAGGAGAAGACCGGCATCACCCTTCCATATACCTTAGGTCATGAGAACGCCGGCTGGGTCCACGCCGTGGGATTCCGCGGTAGACCATGTCGCCGTGGGCGAGACAGTGATCGTCCACCCGCTCATCACCTGTGGTGTCTGCCGCGCCTGCCGAGCCGGCGATGATATGCATTGCGTGCGATCGGCTTTTCCCGGTATCTCGATCGATGGCGGTTTCGCCGAGTTCCTGAAGACCGGCGCACGGGCCGTGGTCAGGCTAGACCCCAGCCTGGCCCCCAAGGACGTCGCGGCGCTCGCCGACGCTGGTCTGACCGCCTATCACGCCGTCAAGAAGGCAGCGCCCCGGCTGTATCCGGGGTCAAGAGCCGTCGTCATCGGTGCTGGCGGACTGGGCCACATTGGGATTCAGTGTCTCAAAGCGCTGACGCCCGCCGAGATCATCGTCGTCGATCGCTCCCAGGCGGCTCTCGATCTGGCGCGCACCTGGGGGGCAGATCATACGGTTCTGGTCGATGGCACCCAGGTGTCACAGGTCAAGGAGCTGACGGATGGACGCGGGGCCGAGGCGGTGATCGACTTTGTGGGTGAGGGGGGCGCGATCGAGGATGGTCTCGCGCTGCTGCGCCGCGCTGGCAGCTACTATAGCATCGGCTACGGCGGCACACTCGTCGTCCCCACGATCGATATCATCGCGACCGAGGTCAGCTTCGTCGGCAATCTGGTCGGCACCTACAACGACTTGGTCGAGCTGATGACGCTAGCCGCCCAAGGCAAAGTCGCCCTGCATACGGCCACCTATGCGCTTGAGGCCGTGAACGATGCGATCAGCGATCTTGAAAGCGGTCGCCTACGAGGCCGGGGGATCCTCATCCCCTGAGGCGTGTCAACCCGTCCTTCCAAGCTGTTTCACCACGCAGGGAGCTTCTAGCTCACTCGAACTGGCCGCCTGCACGCATAGGGCTGATCAGCGGGGGTCACGTGCCCATGCCGGGTGAGGTGTCGCTGACCCACCATGGTGTGCTCTTTCTGGATGAACTCCCTGAGTTCCGCCGCCATGTCCTGGAGGTTTTGCGGCAACCGCTGGAGCAATACTTCGGACAGTAAACAGAAATTCATCAGAGATGGAATGTAAAATTGTGCCCATCTCGCTGTTGGCCCAACACGGCATGCGCTTCATAGATGAACTACCGAAGTTCCGACGCCATGTCGTGGAAGCGTTCTACCACATGCTTCAAACTCTCTCTGGCACTCACTACCCTTCAGATCTGGATGCGATAGTGATGAAGGAGGTACAGTCATGTTGTTCAGGCATAGAGTCCGGTCAGGCTCCGTGCGTTGCTATCTATTGTTTGCAGTGGATGGCACCTTTCAACCCGTCCAAGTAGCCGACAGTGCTCGTCAACTCATCCAGGCAGCCTCGAATCTAGCCCAAGGGTGGACTGGTGAGCCAGTGGAAACGTTGGCCGTCAATGCCCAGACACGACATCTTTGGCGATGGCACGATGGTACGCCCTTCCCCCTTTCCCGCCTAGCAGAGGCTGGCATTCATCTCTTCATGAATACGGCTTTCCTACTCTCAGATCCGCCGCCCATTGAAGCCTTGATTCAGCGGGCGCTGGCGCAAAACGTCGCATGGTGTGGCACTCAGAGCGACCACGATACACATGCGTTGGCGTTTACGGTCAGATGGTTGGGGGGCCGCTTAGGGTCTCGACGGCTATGGCAGGCCCTAACATATCTCACGGCTTGTATTGATGACGACCTTGAAGAGGAGTGGAGCACCCTCACGAAGAGCCCCTTTATCGCCGTGAGGCCATCGGGCGTCGAGAATTCTCCTGCCATGCGCCAGGTGAGGGATGCCACGTGTAGACGTCGGGCTGATTCGCCGCGATTTTTGAACACTGCATTCAAGGAGGTCGTTTCTAAACCGCAGAGTCGTGCCCCCATCGGAAGCGATCCAAGCCGTATGGCCGAGGCGCTGACCATACAACGTGAGGCGTCACAGGTCCCCTGGGTCTTCAACACGCTGCTCAACGATATCGAGTATCGATTGGGGACGATACTACCCAGGAGTTTCCCGCCGGAGGTTCACTTATCGATGACGGGGCGTTGTAACATCGAGTGTCGCTTCTGCGGCTACACACACGATGTCGGACGATCGAAGTTCGTGGAGCCTTTACAGGTGGCGAGGATGGATTTCCTCCGTCATGCGCAGACATTGCGGCTGAACAGCGGGCTGGGAGAACCGACCCTCAACAAGGACCTCCCGGCCATCATTACCTATGTCGCCGCGCAGTATCCTCACCTGGGGATGAATTTTTTCACCAATGGCCTAGCTCTGCATCGCCCCAGCGTCATCGACGCGATGGTTGGGAATGTGCGCTGGATCAATGTCTCATTGAATGCGGCGACTCGAGAATCCTGGAAAGAGGTGTGTAAAAGCGACCAGTTCGAACGAGTCTGCGGTAACCTGCGTACGCTGCATGAAGTAAAGCGAGCGCGGCGCTCGCTCTGGCCGCTGGTGTGTGGATCGATGGTCCTGACCCGGGCTAGTCTGAACGACCTGCCGCACATGCCAGCGCTGTGTCGTGAGTTGGGGATCGATCGCTTCACGTCCTTCCCGTATTTTGGACTGGGCTATCAGCATCCTGAAAAATACCAGGCAGAGATGACCCTGGCCACCTGCCGCGACCAGTACGACGAGCTGTATTTGGAAACGGTGCGCGAGGCCGAGGCCCACCACGTGTCTCTCGAAATCCCCTCTCCGAGCGATCAGGTGCGGATTGCCTTCGGCTTAGAAGTGCGAGCGTTCTACGATTTCGCGCGCATTGAGACCAACGAGTGGACGCTGGGGCGCTTTCTGAATGGGCTGCAGTTCGACAAACCCGTCGGGGAACATTGCCATTTTCTGTGGCGGCAAGGCGCCATCGGAAGTACGAACAATGCGGGTCATACAACAGATGAAACGCATTATATGTATCCCTGTCTGGGACCGCTCTCCGCTGTCGACCTCTCCCGTACAACCCCCTTTCGCTTTCCCGATTCGAAAGGCTTTATGGCGCTGTGGCAAGGGCGATTGTTCTCGCATCTGCGCCAGGCTCAACATCGACAAGGTGTGTGTGAGGTCTGTGATGTCTGCCGGCAGAATGATACGCGTGATCCCAAAGAGTTTGCTCGCCTGGAAAATCTTGTTGGCCGGTTTTCCGAGCAGTTTAGCGAGATCGCAGGTGAAGGTCAGGGGAGCTAGGTGGAGTATGGGTTAGGGCGAGCAGCCCTGTGGCTACAGTAAGGGGATCTCCAAATATCGATGGAAGGCATCTTCGCGCTCGGCCAGGCCCACTCGTTCGAGGGCCAGACCAAACGCTTCAAGCGTAGCTTGCAGGACATGATCGCTATGCGCGTAGCTCGGGAGCATGACACCGTTATAGGTAATCACACCTGCCTTGAACAGTTCTTGCTGACACAGCGTCCGTTTCAGCCGGAGACGCTCCGCATCAGGCTCATTGAAGGATAGTGCCATACGGAATGGCGGCCCTACACACGCGGCAGCGATGCCCAATTGCTGGCACAGGCGGTTAATTCCCTGCTGGAGCCTAGCGCCATAGTCCCATACGTACTCCGCCACCGGTTCATTGCGATAAATGTGCATGGCGGCTTTAGCTGCGGCGAATGAATAGATCTCCCCGCGAAAGGTAGGACCATAGTGGGTATTGTGCATACTTCGTTGAAAGATATGCGCACGCCCAACTAAAGCCGAAAGTGGCATGCCAGCGCTGAGCGCCTTGCCTAAGCAGGTCAGATCAGGGATCACTCCGGTCGCCCGTTGCACGCTGCTGGAAGGATAGCGGTAGCCGGTGATGATTTCATCGTAGATCAATAACGCCCCTGCCTCCTTGGCAGCTTGCGCAATCGCTGCCAGGAAATCCCGATCTGCATCTTGGACGGGCCCCTGGATGCTCTCACCAGGGCCAGACGGCTCCAACATCACTGCTGCCAAATCGTCCCGATGCTGCTGATAGAGTCGCACAAAATCACCTAAGTTGTTGAACTTGAAGTGATGGATCAAGCGCTCCGGGCGGTCGGGCACGCCGCTAGCGGCGAAACCCGCCTGCTCAGCCCAGAAATCTTGCCAGCCGTGATAGCCGCTATAGAGAATGGTTTTCTTGCCGGTAAACACCCGCGCCAGGCGGGCCGCCACCGTGCAGACGTCGGAGCCATTCTTACCGAACACGACCATCTCAGCACAGGGAATATCCTCGGTGAGCATGTGAGCCACTTCGATTTCGAGGGGATGAGGGAACGGTACCACCGCCGCCGAGTCTAGCACCTCCCGGATAGCTTTCTGGACGCGCTCATCGGCATAGCCCAGCAAGGCACACCCCCAGCCCATGATGTAGTCGATATACTGGCGCCCTTCCAGATCCCACAGATAGCAGCCCTTGGCCCTCGAGATGAAGAGCGGGAATAGCCGACCATCAAGACTGCGACCGACACCCTGGGTCGGTTGGTAATACCAGGGGGAGATGCGGGCGGCCTGCTCGTAAAGCCTGGCGCTATGGCTCACTGGGGCTGGTTCGACGACAAGTGTCCACCTCAACGGGTCCACGCCTTGATCCGTAAAGCAAGTGACCTGTTGTTCCACTAACTCCAGCTGAAGTTCGTGGACACCCTCTCCACACAGCAGGCGGAGAGGGAAATGGACCGTGACGCGTTCACCAGGGTGCACTTCAGCCCGAGGCATGAAATGTGTTGCCAAGAGCGTTCCATCACATCTGATGACTAAATCGACCCGCTTTCCCTCTAGATGGTGGAGCCGCCACGGGTAATTGCCACGGTTCTCTAGGCACACCCACGCTCCCACGATGGTATTGGCCGGTAAGCGTTCAGGAATGTTGTGGCCATGATAGTAAACGCCATAGTTCTGTAACATCTTTGACACGGGCACATCTTCTGGTAAGGGCAGTGACACGATCGGATGTAGATTGATTTTTTTGCGAAAGGGCCAGCGCATTCCAGGCCTCTGATCTCCCTCTAGAGAGTCGCGGTGAAGAAAAGACGAATCTGCCTCAAAGTGAATTCTTTAATCCGCAGATAGTATTGGTGCAAGCGGCGTGCAACTGGCACAAGGCGTGCTAATGGCATGAAAGGTTCATTGTCGACAGACAAAGTCGAGGTAAGAATCTCGGTGGCATCATCAGCAATGACTCCGTCAGTCGGTGACATGAGGAAACATTGCAGCGTACAATCTCCAGCCCTTTGCAAGGCCGTCAACACAAAGGTGAAGTGGGTACGCGTGCCTGGTTCGACAGCGTGCCGTAGCGGAATCTGCTGCCGCAGTTTCCCGGCTTCGACTACCGCCAACACGACGCTGGAGGGGGTCCACGTCTTTTCCCCAGCATTATGCACGTGAAGGCGACAGACGGCCGTGTGACCACGGTGGAGACGTTTGGGGATGTCACGACTGACCACTTGCACGGTGAAGGGTCCATTGATGAGATCTTCTTGAAGCTGACTCGGCGTTGCGGCTAGGAATCCGCGATCCCTGAGCGACAACATCTGCTGATGGATGCGGCTGAGCTGCCTTGGGATATCGATATCGTACGGGCAATGGCAGGTGATATTCGTACAGGTACTACAGATCGCTGTGTCGTGTGGGTGCAAATGAAAATATTGCAACTGATCGAGGGTTTCGAACGTTTCGGAGGGATAATTGCTAATGTAGGCGTCCCGAAACAGCCAGGAGACAGGTAAGGATTGGCTACAGAGGGAGTCACAAAGTCCGCAGCGACTGCAGAGGCTGGAGCGCATCTCGCCAACGATGTGTGAAATGACTTCTGATCGATTTCGTGGAGGTTCGATAGAGCAATGACCGGCCCGGGCGTTCTCTTCGGCCTCTTCCACCGATGCGGTTCCTGGAACAACGGCACACACCCCGGGCTGACGCAGGATGTCGCGCAGGATATCTGTCGCGGTGAGCTTCACCGATTCGTTCGAGAACCGCTGGTGTGGCGGGAAGGCCTTGCTCTCACATAGCAGTCCTCCGGCCAAGGGTTTCATGATCAGCAAACTCACCTGATGCTGGACAGCCAAAGGGAAAACCTGCTCTCGGGTCTTGGGGATATCCTCAAACGTCTTGTACCCCTTCGGATCATATGAGAGCAGATGAAACCCTAACGGGTTATATGCCAGCATGACCGCATCGAAGTATCCGGCGCTGATCAAATGGGCAACGTAATCGGGTGCCCCATGGGTTGTGCAAAATATTCCGCCCAGCCTCCCTTCCTGTTTCTTCTGGAGCAGGAAGTCGATCATCCCCCCGGTATCCCAGACCTGTTCACCCACAGCTTCACGGTCCTCAATACACCCAATCCCGAACATCTCAAGGCGCTTCTTGTGGAATTTCCGACAGGTGCTCTCAAAGAGATACTCGAAATGCGCCATGTCGCCGTAGCCTTGCGAGAAGGTCATCACGTCATGACCAGATTCGGCAATAGCTCTAGCGATGAGGTCATCTGCACCCTCATAGTCCGGCGCCGTATGCACCCAGTTTACGCCGAGATCAAAGCCCCGTTTGAGAGCATCAATCGCTTGCCGCTCAGGCACCAGACGCAACTGACATGTGCCAAATCCCACCGCACTGATCCGGAATCCGGTTTTCCCAACGCGGTTATATTGCATTATTGGTAACACTGAACTGGACTCCCTACGTGCCAGCCCACTGACACAGCCTGACTTTGCGGTTGTATGATCGCAACGGGTTTTCCGTTAGAAACCCTGCGACCCCGCCGAACGCCCGAATTCTATGATTCTTACGCCGCTCCTAGGGAGCACTGCGCTGTTAAGCTAGTATGCTTTGCGGGGCCTTGTTCTCTGGATGAAGCCGAAGGCATACGAGTGTACCAAGCGGTTGCAAGGAATGTCAATGAACACTCACGCATGGCACTGAGATTCCGACATAACGGTTAGCCGCGCTTGGTGAGCCGATACTTGGCCAGGACCTCCTGCCGGGTGCCGATGCCTGGCCGGATAGCGTTGTGCTGGACCCCCACCAGCAGTGCGTATTCAGCCAGATGAACGATGCCGTCATCGCCTTGGGCCCACACACTGACCTGGTCCCGCGTCTGCTCCCGGCGCTGGCGCCGCCCGCCGTGCCAGCCGACGGGCTCCCCACCGGTTGTCTCCCGCACACCCGGCAGTCGAGACGCCGTGGCCAGGGCGCACAGCAGCAGGGGGAACAGGACCGGCCCCCGCACAGCCCGCTCGGGTTTCTGGGGCGGATGGCTCAGGTCCCACGATGGTTTGGCTGCTTTGTTACAGCCGTTTTCACTCAGGCGGCGGTCGTCAGCATCATCGAACGGCCGCAAGGACTGGTCCACTGGGGCGTTGGGCACAAAGACCGTTGTGCCTCCCAGCCCATCGTCGGTGCCCTGCCACTTCCGCCCCACCACGGCATCGATGGGGTGGGCCTGGCAGTGATGGTGAGGTTCACACGCTCAATGAAGGCCGTGTTGATGTGCCAGCCCTGCGCGGCGAGGACCTGCTCGATAGCAGCCAACGTGCCAAAGACGACACAATGGCTGACGCGGGCGAGGCGTCGACGCCGGTACGACTTCACCACCCGTGCATAGAGTAGCTGTGGCAGGGGCATCCAGCGGGGCCTGGGCACGGGGCCTATAACCTGGCGGCGCCGATGGCTGCACCCACTGCCCGAAATTGGCCAGCAGCGCCGTGGCGTATTCCTTGAAGCCATCCGTCATGAACAGTGGCACACAGTCGGGTGCTAAGACCTGCACTAACTGATGGACGATCTCTTGGGCCATCGCCACCGTCCGCTCACCCACGTCGATCGTCAGCAGTAGCTTGGACACGGGGTCGATCGCCACCCACACCCAATGCGGGGAGCACGACAGGCGATGGATCGTCATGGCCTCGCTGACCTCGCCGATCCTGACTGCGCCAAGCTTGGCATAGAGTTCGTCGAGTTGCACCTGGGTGACATGCCCGTCGTGCAGGAAATACTGGGAAAAGATCTTGAGATGCTCCGCTGCCTCCACTAACCACTGAAGCACCGTGTTCGAGTCGACCTCGAACACGCGAGCCACGGCGCGGATGCCGAGCCCTTCAGCGACAGCCGCGATGGCCCATACCAGCATCTGAGGCGAGACGCGCTTCCCCTGAAATGGCGTGCCGTGGGTTTCCTGAACATAGGTGTGACAGTGGGTGCACTGAAGCTGACGCCACGGTTGGCTACCGGGATGACCATTCGCGTGGATATTCCCCCGACCTGGCCAGCCATAACAGGAACAATGGTGCGCAGGACAAAAGTGATGCTGTGTGTCGACCGTGCGGCGCCGACCCCGCAGGAACGTCAGCAGAGGCGGCGGTGCAGAGGACGCCTGGAGGCGAGGTGCAACGGCGTGTTCACACGCGTCACAGCGTGGCTTATGGATCAGTCCAGTAAAGGGTGTAGGCTCTTTGGCGCGTGTCTTGATGGACTTTGCGGGCCTAGGCGTCGTCTGGAGCAGTACAGGTCGTCCGTGTCGCCATGCCCACCACCCGAGCACGCAGAGCCACAGCCAGGCGAGCATCAACTGTGCATCGAAGAGCGAATCGTGTCCCATGGTGCCCCCCTTCCGTCGTGATGGAAGGGAGATATATCACCCGATGATACCGTCGGCATTTATCCGTACGCTGCAGGTACACGACCTTCGGGACAGACAACTGTATACGCTTGCCTGACCTGTCTATGGCATGGTATGTTAGGTGCATGGGCGCATAAACACAAAGAGAAGGCGTATGACACGCTGGAATCTTTCCATTTCAGAAAAGACGGACCGCCTGGTCCGTTCTCACCTGGCCCGGACCGGTATGAAGAAGGGTGATCTGTCGAAGTTTGTCGATACCGCCGTGCGCAAGGAAATCCTGCGCCGGACGGTGAAGGAAGTGCAAGCTCAAAACGCCGGCCTCACCGAAGAAGAGGCGATGGCTCTGGCCAACGAAGCCGTGGCGTGGGCGCGTGCGAATCCTTCTTGATACGAACGTCATCATCTCGGGCTTGTTATCCAGTGAAGGTCCGCCGGGCAAACTCATCCAGGGATGGCTGGACGGCGCGTTCGAACTCGTGACCTCGGGGGCGCAGCTGAGTGAATTGCAGCGGGCGCTTGGCTATGAGCGGCTCCGTGACCGGATAAGCCCGGAGCAGGCGCGGGATGTTCTCGAGAATATCGAAGCCGCAGCCATCATCGTAGAGTCCGTAGGTCAGGTCGCATTCTCCTCTGATCCGGACGACAACATCATTCTCGCGACCGCCATTGCTGGCAGGGCTGATCTGATCGTGTCCGGAGACAAGCCGGGGATGCTCAGCCTCGGCGAGGTGGAGGGCGTCAGGATCGTGACGCCGCGCGAGGCTCTGGACCGCCTCGAAGCAGGCCGTTAGCGGCCGCGGCGTGCCTGTTGCGGCCCGACAGTTATGAGCTGTTGAAACCTCCAGACAAAGCCTGCGGCAGGATCGCGACACGCGATGCGGTTCCTTTCAGGAGATTGTCGTATGTCACTGACCGCACAGCAAATCGATCTGGCCGTCACCATTGATCGATACGTGAACCAGCCCGAAGGATGAACCATACCGGCTCGGCGAGGTCCTGGCCCATGAAAGCCGCATCGTCTGGCTCCACGATCCGGCAGGTTTTGAATATGTCCGGCAAGCCACGATTGTCACCTTGACTCCGAGCGGGCCGCCATCAGACTACCTCGGCAGAACACGTTTCGTCGTCGGCTATGGCGAGGCGCGCGAAAGCGGCAGGGGTCTGTACCGACGGCGCATCTTTTATCTCCGCGACACCGATCGCTATTTCGACCCGCTCGGCGCATACGGTTATGGCGCGCCGGCCGAGGCGGTCGACCCCATGACGGTTGCGGCCGGAACATCGTAACCGCGGAATTGGCCGGAGTATCCCTTGTTTTTCCCTTGTGGTTCCCGAAAATTCAGTGACACTCCTGAGATTCCGACATAACGGTCAGCCGCGCTTGGTGAGCCGATACTTGGCCAGGACCTCCTGCCGGGTGCCGATGCCTGGCCGGATAGCGTTGTGCTGGACCCCCACCAGCAGTGCGTATTCAGCCAGATGAACGATGCCGTCATCGCCTTGGGCCCACACACTGACCTGGTCCCGCGTCTGCTCCCGGCGCTGGCGCCGCCCGCCGTGCCAGCCGACGGGCTCCCCGCCGGTTGCCTCCCGCGCACCCGGCAGTCGAGACGCCGTGGCCAGGGCGCACAGCAGCAGGGGGAACAGGACCGGCCCCCGCACGGCCCGCTCGGGTTTCTGGGGCGGATGGCTCAGGTCCCACGATGGTTTGGCTGCTTTGATACAGCCGTTTTCACTCAGGCGGCGGTCGTCAGCATCATCGAACGGCCGCAAGGGCTGGTCCACTGGCCCCAGGCTCCCCACGCCTCTCTGGTATCCCTCCCAGCTCTAGAGGAAGGCGGGCCACCGATCAAGGCCTGCGCTTATATTGGAACTTCAGCACGCATAGCATAGATGCGAGCCACTGTTCCTGCCTAACGCGCGCCCCGGATTGAGGGAAGATGTCGTGGCACAATACCCAACGCGTGCGAGCCGGCAATAATAGTCTAGACGCTGCTCCCCTACGAAAGCGATCGGCTCCTTTAGAGTCGACTTTGGCTATTCTGAGTAGGCAGAAGGGTAGGATGTCCGTTATGATAGATGCGGGCATTGTCAACTTAATGGTAACATCTACTACCAAACAGAGTTGTCGTGTGGGACACTGAGCTCATCTCGAGGCCATTTTATGATCCTGGGTGGGATGTTTGAGCTGTATAAGCACCATACATCCCTTTAAAGTGGGAGAGGTTTGACCGCTCACTTATTAAGTTGACAATGCCCACGTGACGCAGCATTCTTCATCGCATCTCTATCCTCTCACGGCATCGGACATCATCGCGCACAGCGGTAGGAGGAGCACGATGCACATCATCGACCGTCGAAGACAAATCCTCTTCTGGGTGCTCCTGGGGGTGGTATGGGGGAGCTTGAACCTCGCTGCGGCGGACCCGTCTCCGGCGTGTCGGGCGCTGGCCCAACGGTTCGCTGACGCCCCGGATGCCCTCACCGCGGATGCCCTCATCCACTTCCAAACGTGCATCCATACGGAGCTGAAAAAACGTGGGATGGACGCGGCAGACACACGGCCGCAGCCGTCGCCATCGCCCCCGTCCAAAGGCTTCGTTGGGCCAGGCGGGATCACGCTCCCGTTTCGGTAGGGCGACACCGATCAGACGCACGACACGATGCCCTGCGACGGTTGGTTAACCATCGGTGCTCATAACAGAGCTCCACCGCCGTGCAGGACGACTTCAATGAGCCATCATGGTTGCGGTATGTTGGGTAACCATTCATCCAGCGGAGACCTAACCGATGGCCCAACAACCCTGTGGTTCCCGAAAACTCATGACATTCGAAGTTCGTTGACTTTTCCTGCAGTTGCCGTCAATCTGGGTGGTAGTGTGGTACCTCTCACGCTCTGTGGGGGGCACCCGTGAAAGCTTTGCCGATCGTTATGGATGAGGTCATCTACGATGCCACCTGTCATATGTGCGCTGCTCGCGTGTCTCGCCGCGTGCTTCCGGCCCCGCTGCTCCATACAACTGGAAATCCTGGCGCAGCGGCATCAGCTGGCGGTCTATCGGCGGTCAGTACCCAAGCCACGCCTCCAGCCGACGGATCGGTTGCTCTGAGCCTGGCTCGCCCGCGTGTGGTCAGGGTGGCAAAGCACGCTCGCCTTCGTCCAGCCCCGTACCGCTATCGCGTGGCAGCGCACGCGCTTTCGGAACCATTGGCGACGGTTGAGTCAAGGCAGTACACCAGGCAGCCGGCAGTAGCTATGGACCTCCAGGAGTTGATTCGCTGGATGTCTCAGGCCAATCCGACGTGGGGTTCCTCACCAATCGGGCAGCATGCCTCAATCAGCGGACTCGATACTTGGGGGTAGCATGCATGAGTGGATTCGCCGAATACGAGCACTACGATGCGCTGGGATTGGCTGACCTGGTGCGGCGTCGCCAGGTCAGCGCCGATGAATTGCTCGACGCCGCCATCGCGCGCGTGGAAAACCGCAACCCGAGCGTCAACGCTGTGGTCATGAAGCTCTATGACTATGGCCGCCAGGCCATCAAGGCCGGTTTGCCGGATGGGCCGCTGACTGGTGTCCCATTTCTCGTCAAAGATCTCTCGGCGGCCCTGGCTGGGGTCCCGACCACGCGCGCCTGCAAGTTTTTCGCCGACGCCGTGCCAGCAGAGGACAGCGAGCAGGTCAAACGGCTGAAGCGCGCCGGACTGGTCATCTTTGGCAAGACCAACACCTGTGAATTGGGTCTGAGCCTCACCTGCGAGCCGCAATTCCACGGGGCTACCCGCAACCCCTGGGACCTGACGCGCATCTCCGGTGGCTCAAGCGGCGGGGCGGCCGCCGCGGTCGGGGCGCGGATGCTGCCGGCGGCCCATGGCTCCGACGGCTTTGGCTCGATTCGGGCACCTGCCGCCTGCTGTGGGCTGGTAGGCCTCAAACCAACACGCGGACGCAACACCATGGCACCCTACCTCGGCGAGGGCCTGGGAGGACTGTCGACGGAGCATGCTCTCACTCTGTCCGTGCGCGATAGCGCCGCACTGCTGGACGCGACCGCAGGCCTTGGCGCTGGCGATCCGTACACTGTCCCCCCACCCGCTCGACCGTTCCTGCAGGAATGTGGCGCCCATCCCGGCCGCTTGCGCATCGCCTTTACCACCGTGACGCCCAATGATGCGCCCGTGGCGCCGGAGTATCTCCAGGCCCTGCAAGACACCGCCCAACTGTGCGCCACGCTCGGCCACCAGGTCGAGGAGGCCGACCCGGCCATCGACCGCGCCGCCGTGATCCCTACCTTTCTGTCCCTGATGGCTGCCAACACCCTGGTCAATCTCTCCAGTCATCCTACGGCTGGACGCCCCGCACGCGAAGATGAAGTGGAGAAGGTGACTTGGGCTTCGGCGCATGTCATGGGGGCAAAACTCAGCGCTGCCGATTATGTGCGCGGGACACAAACCGCGCATAAGCTCGGCCGGCAGATGGCAGCCTTCCACACGCAATACGACGTGCTGCTCACCCCGGCGCTGGCGATGCTACCGCCGAAGCTTGGCTGGATCGACATGATGCTGGACGATGTGCAGGAATACTGGCGCCGCGTGTTCACCTTCTCGCCATTTACGGTGTGGTTCAACATCACCGGACAGCCAGCCATCGTCTTGCCGCTGGGGCAGACTGCCGATGGCCTGCCGCTGTCGGTGCAGCTCGTGGCCCGCTACGGCGATGAAGCAACATTGTTTCGACTGGCGTCACAGCTCGAGGCCGTCAGACCGTGGTTTGATCGAAAGCCCACGTTGGCTGGAAGTTAGGGACAGTTTTTCGTTCCCTCTCCCAGCGCGAGAGGGAGATCAACTCGTGATGCGGAGCCTATGGAAACAACCGCTCCCCGGTCTCCGCATCCTCCACGATGATGGCACTGACGGGGCAGTTTTCCGCCGCATCCAGAATCTTCTCGACGGTATCCCCCTCGGGGTTCACCGCTTCCGATTGCCGCTGCTCATTGAGCACAAAGACCTTTGGGGCAATCGTCTCACACATGGTATTGCCGACACACACATTGTGATCAACCGTGACTCGGACCTTTCGCGCCATAACGCCCCCTAATTCCAGGTCACTGGCAGGGATTTGAGCGAACGGAAGGTGATACTGGGCTGATATTCCAACTCTTCCGTTCCCAGCTGTAGATTGGGAAAGCGCTCAGCTAGCGCTTTGAAGGCTTCCTGACCTTCCAGACGAGCTAGCGACGCCCCAAGGCAGTGATGGATCCCCGAGCCAAAGGCCACATGTGGGTTCGGTTGGCGGGTGCCGTCAAATGTCTCAGGCGCAGCAAACGCCTTCGAATCACGGTTGGCAGAGGAAATGAACCACCGAATGCGATCGTCTTTGCGCAGCAGCTTGCCATGTAGATCGACATCCTGGGAGGCGATGCGTTGGATGGACTTGACCGGCGCATCATAGCGCAGGCACTCTTCTGTCGCTCGTACCGTCCTGCCAGCCGGGTCTTGTTTCAGCCATTCCCATTGCTCCGGATGGCGGATGAAGGCCAGGGTACCATTACACAAGAGGTTGATCGTGGTCTCGTGGCCCGCCAGAAGCAGCAAGGAGGTGTTCACCAGTACCTGGTGTCGCGTGAAGACCCCGGCTTTTTCCCCCTGAGCCAACACCGATATGAAATCATCGCCAGGGTTGACGATGCGCTCATCAACCAGCGGCGAGACATAGTCGATCATGCCTTTCATACCCTCGGTCAACGGCTGCATGCGGTCACGTTCCCCACGACCGATGTTCAGGAGCTTTTCCGCGAGGTGTCGGATGTAGGGCCGATCCTGGCGAGGAACACCCATCATCTGCGCGATCACCAGCACCGGCAGGGGGGTGGCAAAGTCGTGCATGACGTCCATGCGCCCCTTGGCCTCCGCCTCGTCGAGGAGATCGTGAATGGCCGACTGCACAAAGGGGCGCCAGGCCTCTGTGGATTTCGGGGTGAAATATCCGTGCACCACCTTACGCATCTCGAGGTGCTCGGGGCGGTCGTGTTGGATGAATTGATCGGCCTGATACTGCCGGACGTACTCATAGAGCCCCAGGTCCGACTCGTCGATGTCTGGGTACGCTGGCCTCGGGTCGTTCTTGAATACGGCGGACGAGAACAGTTCATGGTGTCGGGTGAGCCAGACGACGTCATCGTAACTGGTGACCACCCACAGGGCATACTTCTCGTTCCAGTGAACCGGATCCTCCTCTCGCAGTTGGCCGTAGTATGTATAGGGATCGGCGATGACGTCGGGAGTGAACATATCATCGTTAATGTTGGTTCCCATACCCCCTCCCCAGAGCAAACACCCGCACGCGAAGGCAGCCTTGCCTCTCAATGTGCCCGATTGTATCAACTATGATCAAGGTGGTCAAACGTCCATGATCAGATGCCAGCATTAGCCGCCTACGTCCTGGACTTTCATCTACATCACCCCCGCGGCTCGAAGCACGACAAGTTCCTCGGCGGAGAACCCCAGCTCCCCACCATAGATCACCGCATTATGCTCCCCTAGACGCGGGGCGGTGCGCCCTCCTGCTACCGGGTTGATACCGTCGATGAGGAATCCGGCACCGGGATATTGCAGCGTTCCTACCTCAGGATGCTCCAAGACAGCGAAACTGCCACGCGCCGCCAAATGCGGACAGCTCACCACCTCCTCAGGGCTCTGCACCACCCCCACGACCAGACGCCGGTCCATGGCTTCCTTCATGAAATCGCGGGCCTTCCATTGGGATAACTTCCCCTCGACGAGGGCCAGCAGATCCTGCCAATGTTGTGTTCTCCCCTGCCGGCTCTCGAACTTGGGGTCGCGCAGGCGCGGCTCATCAAGAAAGACCGCCCAGGTTTCCATGGGGTTCCCGCCGGTGCCGGCCGTGGTCAGCGTCACCGGGCTGTCGCTGGTCGCCAGATGCATACCGTCCAGGACGGCACTCTCCCCCATGCCGCGGCCGCCGATGGCCCCCGTGAAGCTGAACTGGTGGATGAAATTCGGGGGCGTACTGATCACGGCCTCCATCATCGCCACATCGATATGCTGGCCTTTGCCGCTCTCCCTCTGCTGGAAGAGCGCGGCCATGGTAGCAATGACGGCGTTGCGGGCGGTGACAATAGCCGTCTGCTCCAAGGCTGTTCCCATCGGTGGCCGGTCGGTCTGGCCAGTCATATACAGGAATCCGCCCATAGCCTGGGTGATCAGGTCGTTGCCCTGATAGTGTCGGTAGGGACCCGTCTGCCCAAATGGGGTAATCGAGGTCACGATCAAGCCAGGGTTCGTCTGTCGGAGCGTCTCATAGTCCAAACCCAGATCAGCAAGATAGCCCGGCGCGAAGCTCTCGATCATGATGTCCCGGTCGGCGATCAGACGCAACAACACCGCCCGCCCGGTGGGCGTCGTGATATCCAAGGTGATGCTGCGTTTATTGGTATTGAAGGCCAGGAACAGCGCGCTGCGGTCGGGGTGCAGTTCCCCTTCGATAAAGGGAGGTTCGTGACGCGACGGGTCGCCACATCCGGGGCGTTCAACCTTCAGCGTGTCGGCGCCCTGGTCCGCCAGCAGCTTGGCGCAGAAGGCCCCGGATAGGCCGTTGGTGAGTTCCAGTACACGGACGTCGTCCAGTAAATCCAGCATGATTCGCTCACCTCCACTCGTTCTCGCTCGCCTCATGGTAGAGGGCCGGCGTGAGGGAATCCCAACCATTGAGCCGTGTCATACCACCCTCAGCCTAACTCCCTCCCGAAGGGAGAGGGAACATCGTCCAGATGTCTAAATCTGGCGCCAATCTAATCATCGCTCCCCGGTGCGGCAGCCAGCGGACCGATGTAATCGCGCACAAGTACGTGATAATCTGGATCGAACCACCTCCCGCGCTCGCGGGCGGTTGACCGGGAAGGGGTCGCCGCCGGCATGGAGACATCCGGCGGACGGTTGGCGATGACGCCGGCGGCGAGCAACTGCTGCATCTCATCCTCCGAGAGGCCAGCGACCTCACGCAAGATCTGCACATTGTGCTGCCCCAGAGCCGAAACCAGTGTCAGGGCTTCCGGGATGTTTGGGATGCGGAAAGGCCGCCCGGCATAGACCCTCGGACCGACGCGAGGCGCGTTCGTGTTGGTGAACACCTCGAAGTACCCACGCTCGCGGAGATGCGCGTTGGCCACCAGATCACGAGCCGTGAGAACGGCCCCAGCAGGTACCCCATGGGCCTGCAGCAGATGGGTCAGGGCTTCATTGTCGTGCGTTGCGGTCCACTGCCCGATTTGTTCGTCAAGTTCGCCGCGGTGCTGCCAACGACCTGGTACCGTATCAAAGCGCCGCTCCATCGCCCACGAGGGCTCGCCCATCACCGCTCGGAGCCGTTGCCACTCGTCATCGGTGGATACGGTGATGGCAATCCAGCGGTCGTCGCCCTGGCAAGGATAGACGTTGTGCGGCGCCTTCCACGCGTGCGTCGTGCCGAGGCGTGGGCGGGTGATACCGCGTTGGACCTCCAGAATAGCTGGCGCGATACAGGAAACCCCGGTCTCATACATGCTGAGATCGATGCGTGCACCTTTGCCCGTTTTGCGGCGACGGTACAACGCTAGTAAGAGGGCGTAGGCGACATTGAGCCCGCCGGTATGATCCATATAGTTGCTGCTGGCGCGGATAGCCTCGCCCCCTGCATAGCCCGTCAAAAACGACAGACCACAGACGGCATCCACCGTGCGTGCTCGCGCCCCGTAGGCTCGCCACGGGCCGGTGTGGCCGTAGGCCGTGCAGCTTAGCGTGATGATGTCCGGTTTTATGCTGGCTAAACTGTCGTGGTCAAGACCAAGGCGCAGCATGGTACCGGGGCGAAAATTGTCGGTGACGATATCGCTGCGCGCCACCAGCTTCAGGAACACTTCCTTGCCGCGGGGTTCGGTGACATCCAGGCAGAGGCTCTCCTTGTTCCGGCCCCAATAGGCGAAGGTGCCCCCCTCGTTCCACCATTCTTCGCCGGGTTCTCCGTCGGGAAAAGGGCCTGACCGCCGGTCGTTCATGTGGTCAGGACTTTCTACCCGGATGACCTGGGCGCCGAAATCGGCCAGGAAGGCAGTACCCCAGGGAAGCACATGGACTTGTTCAAGGGAGAGTACTCGGACACCCGAGAGGACAGCTTGTTCTACCATAGAGAAGTCCTCCATGACCGATGGGAGTGTTGGCCGTGTCGCCAACCAGAGGTGAGCCGCGCGATGCTGGGGTCAGCCTACTGGAGAACGCTCTTGCCTGTCAAGCCTACAGGTGGGGAGAAGCGTGTTTCTTTTGCTCACCGAGCCTCCTGAGACCCTTCAAGCGATCTCCCACCCCCCACCACGGGCGCACATCGACATGGAAGACAGCCGAACTCCGCCGTGCCGCTGACCAAGGCACCATGGCAAGAGCCGTTGAGGGCGATAGGCAGACCAGCACCATGCGGGCGAAGGGAGGTAGTGTATAATCAGGCGCACCAGTTGCCTCTTCGGCATAGACATGCGCGTTTCAGTGAGAGGAGGGTCACATGAGCGTCACGATACGTCCGGGTACGTCTGCAGATGCTCCAGCATGCGGGGTGATCTGCTATGCGGCGTTCAAGACCATCGCTGAGCAGCATCGCTTTCCGCCTGCCTTTCCCAATCCCGAGGTCGCAACCCGGCTTTTGTCAGGGCTGCTGTCGCATCCAGGTTTTTATGCTATGGTCGCCGAGCTTGAGGGGCGCATCGTGGGCAGTAATTTTATCGACGAACGCTCGACCGTTGCCGGCATTGGTCCGATCACCGTCGATCTCGCCGTGCAGAATCGGGCCATTGGGCGTCTACTGATGCAACATGCCCTGGAACGGGTCGCCCACCAGCGCTTCCCTGGGGTCCGCTTGGTACAGGCGGCCTATCACGCCCGGTCCCTGGCCCTCTATGCCAAGCTCGGGTTCACGATCCAGGAGCCCTTGGCGACGCTGCAAGGTCCGCCGGTTGCTGTGCAAATTCCAGGCTATGTTGTGCGCCCAGCCACCGAGATGGATCTCGCCGCCAGCAATCACGTCTGTCAACGCGTCCATGGGCATGATCGTGCTGGAGAGCTCCGTGAGGCAATCCAGCAGGGTAGCGCCCGCGTCGTTGAACACGCCGAGCGCATCACCGGATATACCACGGCAATTGCCTTCTTCGGCCACGCGGTCGGTGAGACGAACGAAGATTTGAAAGCTCTTATCGGAGCGGCAGCAGCATTCCCGGACCCTGGCTTTCTCCTGCCTATTCGCAATGCTGAGTTATTCCGCTGGTGTCTAGAGCATGGACTACGGGTGGTCCAAACCAACACATTGATGAGCTATGGCCTTTACAACGCACCCATGGGGGCGTTTCTCCCTTCGATTCTGTATTGATTCGCCTGGCACTTATGTGAGGGTCGACTAGAGAGGTGGGGGGTGGGGGAAGCGCTACAGTCTGAACAGGGTGCACGGCACTTCCGCTCGCTGGCGGAGGTGAGCGCCAAAATGGTTGCGTGAGGAACTTCTGCGTGCATGCCACTTGATAATACGTGAAGTACACTTGATAATATTTGATAATAAATTATATATTATGATCTATTCCTGGACGAACTAGGGACGCGCGACCAGAAAAGGCTGGATCCAATCCGTGCGACGGACAGCCCATCAACCATAGAGGGAGGAGCGAGAGCATATGTCCTGGCTACGCGATAGCGACCTGCAAAACGAGGCGCAGTATCACGCGGTGCGCGCGGATGAGTTGATCTGGCAGCGATCCAGAGCGCTCGGCATCTCACGCCGCCGCATGCTGCAGTGGCTCGCGGCGGGGGGGGCCTCGGTACTGGTTGGAGGCGCATGGCCCAGGCAGGTCCAGGCAGCGGAAGCTGCTTCCGCCCAGGAGTTGGTGGTCAAGCCCACCCCTCCTGAACTGTTCTTCGATTACGGCAGTAATAAAGAGATGCGCTGGCAGAGTATGTCCGGGCGCGGCTATGTGGTCCCGAACGAGCTCTTCTTTGTGCGCAATCACACCCGTACGCCCCGCATCGATCTTTCTACCTGGCACCTCAAGGTCGAGGGCTCGGGTGTTCGACACCCCTTGGAGCTGAGCTACGATGCGCTGCGGTCGATGCCATCGGTGTCAGTGATTCGGACGATCGAGTGTGCCGGCAATGGACGGAGTTTCTTTGAGAAGGCCTATGGCAAGAAGGCCCAAGGGACACAGTGGAAGTTAGGTGCCGTCGGTGTCGCCGAGTGGACCGGGGTACGTTTGCGCGATGTGCTGGAGCGGGCTGGGCTGAAGCGCACGGCCAAGGATGTGATGCCAGAGGGTCTCGATGACCTCAAGGTGCGCCGCCCGATGTCCGTTGCAAAGGCCATGGCTGCGGACACCATTTTGGCGTACGGCATGAACGGCGAGCCCCTCCCCCCTGATCATGGCTCCCCGGTGCGGGTTCTCGTCCCTGGCTGGATCGGGGTAGCCAACATCAAGTGGGTGGGGCATATCGAGGTCTCCGAGGAAGCCCTCTTTTCCCCTTGGAATACGGATACCTATATTTTGCTAGGTTCCGACTATCCGACATCCCCTCCTGCCAAGGGACCCGTACTGTCGCTACAAAATCTGAAAAGCGCCTTGGAACTGGATATGGGAGCCCAAATCCAAGCCGGTCGGCATCGCCTGACCGGACGCTCCTGGTCGCCGTATGGCAAGATCACCAGGGTTGAGTATAGCTTCGATCACGGGCTGAGCTGGCAGCGAGCTAGACTGCAGGAGCCCCATATCCTGCAGGCATGGGCACAATGGGACTTCGACTGGGACGCCAGGCCAGGCCAGTACGTGATCCAGGTGAAAGCGGCAGATGAGTCCAGTCACACCCAACCGGAACGTGTGCCCTGGAATGAACAGGGCTATCTCTATAATGCCATCGTGGATCACCCTGTTATGGTGACGTGAGGATATGCGTCGCATCTGCGTGGGTTGCCGTATACGGGGCGCCATTGGCGTTTGCCTGCCCGACGTGTGGGTTGGTGCATAAGCCCAGGGAAAAGTTTTGCGGCGGCTGCGGCATCATTCTCACAGGATCAGCTCCGGCCCCCGACTCGCCCCTTCCGCCACGGGCCAGACTGGTCTGTGGCTTGCCCACGAGTCGGTGCGCTATGTGGAACTCGACCTACCCCTTCGGCTCAAAGAGGCCGTTCTCATGAAACCTGCTGCGTGGGCAGAAGCGACCTTCGGCGGCTTGGAGCGGGAGGTAGAGTCAGAAGCTGCATACGTCCTCCATGGCGCTTGGCTTCGTTCTGTGGTCTAGGAGATGAGACGCAGGTCGATAGGCCTATCTTTGAGGTATTGTAGGCATATGGTGTGAGAAGACCTTCGCCAGTGTATAGTGAGGTTGTTGCGCGGGTCGTGTACCTCTAGGCTTCGGCTACATGAAATGGACCTGCTCGAAGCCGCTCATGGCTCGTGAACCAGACGGTCAAGGGCTCCTGAATCGGGAGCCTAAGGCTTGTGTGGACTTTCTTTGTCTCCCTGTGGGCATCCCCCCAGCCCACATGTCTTGTGAAGCCCTCACGGGGAGGGACCTTGTATGCCTATCGAGCCTGATGCCCTGGTATATTCGACCGAGCAGGGCGACCTGCGCAAACGGCAGCCATCTGCCCCGCAGGGTCGTGCCCATCCTCCGACACAGCACACCGCCGTCATCCAGCGGACATCTAAAGGGCGTGGCGGCAAGGTGGTGACGCTGATCAAAAACCTCAACTTGTCCCCGGATGACTGTAAAGCTCTGACACGGCACCTCAAGCAGACGTGCGGGAGTGGGGGGACGATGAAAGACGGCGTCATCGAAATCCAGGGGGATCACCGGGAAACCATCGCGGTGGCGCTGCAACAGCTGGGGTACAAGACGAAATTCGCCGGCGGATGAGGCAGGCGTGAAGTCTGTTGGATTCCGACTCAGCGACGACTGGGGCAACATCGACAAGGCAGGAGCAAGCAGAGCTATGGCATTGACACTCGTGGAAAACTTCCGTGCGGTCTTTTACACGCCTTTCTATGCGGCGTTCGCGCTCAACGCCTATGAGGCGGAGGGCGTGGAGGTAAAGCGGGTCATGTCAACGACTGCCGCCGAGACGAATCAGGCGCTGCGCAGCGGGCGGGCGGACGTCGCCTGGGGAGGGCCCATCCGGCTCCTGCTGGACAACAACCAGCAGTCGGACAGCGATCTGGTGATCTTCTGCGAGGTCGTCCGACGCGACCCGTTCTTCCTGGTCGGCCGCGAGCCCAATCCCACCTGGCAGCTCACAGACCTCTTGCACGTGCGGCTGGCCACCGTGAGCGAGGTGCCCACGCCGTGGCTATGCCTGCAGCATGATGTGCGCCTGGCTGGGCTCGATCCGGTCCACGTCCGGCGCATGCCAGAGCGGTCTATGCCGGACAACCTCGCGGCCTTAGGCGCGGGAGAGATCGACGTGATGCAGGCCTTTCAACCGTTTGTGGAGCAGGCTGTGGAGACAGGCGTGGGCCATCTCTGGTATGCCGCTGCTGCCCGCGGGCTCACGGCGTATACCTCGTTGTATACGACACGACAATGCATCGCCCGTGATCCGGAGGGTCTGCTGCGCATGACGCGCGCCATGTATCGCACCCAACAGTGGATCGCCACGCACAGCGCCGCCGAGCTCGCGGCCTGTGTCGCAGCCTTCTTCCCGGACCTTCCGCGGCCGACGCTGACGGCGGCCCTCGAGCGCTATCAAACACTCCGTGTGTGGAACCGTACGCCCATGCTACAGCCAGCAGGGTTGGCGTGGCTCGACGCGGCGTGTCGGTCAGGGAGCTACATCCAGCACAGTGTTCCCTACGAGCGGTGCGTGGATATGCGCTTCGCCGCCCAGGTCATTGCGGACGCGCCGCCCGCGTGTGACGATGACACCGGGACCGAGCCCCTCTAACACGGGAGCCTATCAGATGTCCCCTACAGATCTCCACGCCTTTTGGCGCCGCACGACAGAGGCCTTGCAGCAGACGCCCATGCGTGCCTCTTGCATCGACGCGGCAGCGCAGAGTGGGCGCGAGTACGTCACCTCCCTCGTGCAGTTGGACAGCTTTGAGGGCAAACGCCTGCGCGCCTGGTACACGGTGCCGAAGGACCGCCTGTCGGGGGGCCGGGTGCCCGCGGTGCTGGCCGTCCCCGGCTATGGCGGGGATAAGCCCATTCCGACCCATCTCGCCGTCAGTGGCTTCGCGGTCTTGACCCTCTATCCTAGAGGCCAGGGGGAAAGCTGCCAGGAGTGGACCCTGGAGCATAGTACCAAGCTGACGTACCATGTGACGGATAAAGAGCGGTTTTACTATCGCGGCGCTTACATGGACTGTGTGCGCGGGCTCGACTTCCTGGCCTCACGCCCGGAGGTGGACGCCACGCGGCTGGGCATGTGGAGCCGCAGCCAGGGCGGCGGTCTGACCCTGGCGACGGCGGCCCTCGACCCGCGGTTGCGGGTGGCGGTGGCGGAAGAGCCGTTCCTGTGCAACTACCCGGTGGCCATCACCGTGACCAGCCGCCCATATAGGCGAGCTGCATGACTATGTGGCCGCCCACCCCGAGGCCCGGCAGGCCATCCTGGACACGCTGGCCTACTTCGACCCGTTACATCTGGCGCCGTCAATCCAATGCCCCACCCTGGTCAACGTGGGGATGCGTGACGAGGTGTGTCCCGCCGCCACTATTGTCCCGGTCTTCGAGCGCCTCACCGCGCCGAAAGCGCTGCACGTGTACCCCGACCTGACGCATGCCCCGTGCACGGACTTCAATGCCCATGCCATGCACTGGCTGCGCCGCTATCTCGGGGCGTAGGGCTCTCCGGACCCCGGACACATAGAAGGGAAGAGAATGCGGGGAATGCAGCCTCTAGCGGGAGACAGGTGTGCATGGCATGTGGGCCTTGCCGATTCGATCTCCGTCACATGGCTCATTGGCGCTACTGAAGTGGGCGCTATAACAGCGGCAATCACCGCTCACGGGAGAACGGGTTGCACTGCGCGTGGGTTTCCCTATGTTTGCCTCCCTCCCACTGCTCGAAGGACTGCCGCTGGATCCTACCACATGGGAACAGACGCCTGTGGTCGTTCAAGAATTGGTCATCCACTTGCTGGCGGTGACTCGGCAACAAGAAGAACGGATGAGGACCCTTGAGGCGCGGATGGCGGCCCTCGAAGCACGGAGTGCAGCGGAACTCGGCCAATACCAATCGTCCGCCCTCCGCGGATCCTCCCTGGGTGAAACCGCACACCTCCAGCACGCCCAAGGGCAAGCCGGGGCCAGGCCCGGACACCTGGGGCATCGCCAGGCATTGTTGGAGCCGACCGAGGTCATCGAGGTCCAGCTCCCGGCCTGTGGCTGCGGGCAGACCACGTTTCACGACGCGCGCCCCTACGATACCCATCAGGTCATCGAGCTGCCCGACATCCAGATGAGCGTGCAGCAGTTTGTGTTGTATGCAGGCGCGCTGTTCCCGGTGTGGCAGGGTCACGAAAGCCCCGGTTCCCCCAGCCGCTTCCTCCGGCGATGGTCCCCGGTTCACGGCCCTGCTGGGTGAGCTGTCGGGCAGTCAGCGGAGCAGTCGCAGCGCCGTGCAGGAGTGTTGCCGGTCGGTCCTGGGAGTGCCGATCAGCCAAGGCGCGATTCAACGCGCGGTGGATCGGGTCTCGGAGGCCCTCAAACCCTCATGACTGAGGCCATTCGCGGTGCAAGCCCGACGGGCGCCCGTCAATGACCGTGACGAGACCGGCTGGTATCGGCACGGCGTGTTGGTGTGGCTGTGGGTGATGGTCAACACCACGAGTGGCGTTGTTCAAGGTGCAGACGAGTCGGAGCCACGTGGCGTTCGAGGCCGCCTTCAATGATCTGGTGGGCATGGCCTATCCAGAAATTGACAAGCCCTTCGCCGGCTTGACCAAGCATAGACGTGCGCCGGCTTCACTGCTTGATGGAACGCTGAATCCCGGGGAATTCAATCCGGATCGGATGAAGGTGCGTGAGTATCTGAAGCAACACAGAGGTAAGCTTCTGAAAGATGTAGCCACGGTCGAGACACCCGTGGTATCGACATACTCCCCCAGCGATTTATATATTGGCTTGGACAGCATTGGCTCATCCTGTGGAACATTGACTCCGTCGACGATTGCCAATGAGGCAGTGGTCGGGACTGTGCGCACACTGCCAGAAGGTCCTGTCATTTCGAAGCTGCGGCCCTATTTGAACAAAGTGGCGTATATACCTACGGAGCTAGCTGGTGCCCTGGGTTCGACTGAATTACTGTGTGTGCGTCCGAACGAGCAAACGCTCTCGTGGTATCTCTATGGGGTACTCAAGCTGAGAAGTACGGTACGACAACTGAATCCCGTCTCCACCGGTTCCACCCATCCGCGTGTGTCTAGGGACGATGTCTTGGGGGTCTTTATCCCATGGCTACAAGATCCTGTTGCGGCCGGGAATCTGCTCCAACGTGCGCAGCGTGACTACTTTGATGCGGAAAGGTTGATCACGGCCGCCAGGCTATTGGTCGAAGCCCTCATCGATTCACGGCTTTCAGAAGACGATCTCAAGGCAGCCAAACAGCAATTGGAGCAAGGCAATCGAGAGCTCGAATGTGCTCTCCTCTCTCGCATTACAGCAAGTGGCGTGGATACGGAAGGGGCGCCTCCCTTGTTCGTTGATCTCGAAGCACTGTACGCGGCCATCAACTAGGCGGAGCGAGTCCATACTGATGGAGAGATATCATGACAGGTGACCTGGTCGCAGCTGAGCACGCATTGCAGGAAGGTAGTCGCGATCTCGACTGAGTCATGTATAAGCTGATGGATGTTGGTGGCCTTGTTCGGCTCCTCATACTGATATTCGGTGTCCGGCCCGAGTCAATTTTTGATGAATCCGGTAAGGTGTAGAAACAACGATGCAGCTTCCCAATGGCCTCCAGGCGTACATTCCATCCGAAAAACTGAGCGCCTATTTGCTCTTGGAAACGCATGCCATTGGGAAAGCCAAAGCCACGTTTTTCCGCGCGCTGGGCTTCAATGAGACCAATCTACGTCTGTTGGAGCACGGATTACTGACCCTCGCACACAGCGCACCAGTGCAAGACGTGGTCCCATCGCCACACGGCGTTAAGTATATTATCGAGGGGGTGCTGGAAGCACCACGTGGCGCTTCGCCGCGTATCTGCACGGTGTGGATTCTCGAACCAGGCGAGACCAACCCGCGCTTTGTGACGGCATATCCCTCCTGATCCAGCCAGGGGTTGGGGAGGAGCAGGGCATGATCCGTGAATTGGACACTGTGGTCTTGGTCCACGATCTCGAAACCTATGGCTTAACCCAAGGAGATGTGGGAGCCGTAGTCCATTGCTACAAGGACGGGGTGACCTTTGAAGTCGAGTTTGTAAGCGGGGAAGGAACCACGCTTGCGGTGTTAACCCTATCCCAGCATGACATTCGGCCCATGCATGCACGGGAAATCCTGCATGTCCGCGCTCTCACAAAGAGTGCATGAGAGTGAATACAGTTTTGTACTTTCTGCCAACCTGGGAACAAACCAATGACGAAACGGCAACCACCTTATAGTCCCGAAGAGCATGCCCGGCGTGGCGATGAGATCTACGAACGTTCTATCCGTCCACAGGTCGAAGCTGGCAATCAGGGGAAGATCGTGGCCATCGACATTGATACTGGGGCCTTTGAGGTCGCCGATGGTGTGCTCACGGCCTCAGACCGCCTCCTAGCACGTTATCCAAATGCCCAGACGTGGTTTATCCGCATTGGGCACCGTGCCGTGCACCGCTTTGGTCCACGTACTATCCCGGAGACGGCATGATCACTGGAGTCGTGACCGCGAATCACGAAGCGACGATCCCGCTTGTTGTTCCTGGGGCACACGGACAGCAGGAAACCATCGACGCTGTCATTGACACGGAATTCACAGGGTCTGTGACGCTGGCCCCCATGCTCATTACAGCGCTTGGTCTGTCTTGGCGCGCTCCTCAATGAGCGATGACGTGCTCGGCGCCCTCATCACCACGATGCCCAAAATGGCATAGTGCCAGTCTGGCAGCAGTCGTCCTGCGAAGAAAGTTGCGGATATGATATCTGGCGGAGGCGCTACAGGATGCCAATGACACGAGCCTACGAAGAAATCATTGATTTTATTGCGGCTGGGGCGAGCCCGCGTGATGTGGTCATGTTTCAGCCCTCCGAGGCGGCCAAGGCACGCGTGGCGGACTTGATCCACCGGGAGAAAACCACTGGTCTGTCGCCGGAGGAAACCGCTGAGCTGGACCACTACCTGCAGTTGGAGCATGTGATGCGGCTAGCCAAAGCGCGCGCTCGGGCCTATCTGCCTCATGAGTAGTTACGTCGGTGCTGCCGTGCGCCGCCTGGTGGCTGTGCGCGCAGATTTCCTGTGCGAATATTGCTTGGTGCACGAAGACGATACGGTCTTTGGCTGCGAAGTGGACCATATCATCAGCGAAAAGCATAGTGGGGCAACGGACGCGGAGAACCTCGCCTACGCCTGTGCGTTCTGCAATCGGGCCAAAGGCAGTGATATCGGGTCGATCGTGCCGGGCACAGGGCGCTTCGTGCGGTTTTTCAATCCACGTACAGACCGCTGGGCAGAGCACTTTACCCTCGACGGTGTGACGATTGTGCCCCTCTCAGACATTGGCGAGGTCACCAGCCGTATCTTGGCCTTCAACGACAGCGACCGGTTGTTAGAGCGACAAACTCTACAAGCAGTAAGCAGGTATCCTAGCGCAGCGGCGGTGGCGCGCATGGCGAGCCGCACCTAACATCGTTCCAGTGGAGCCGACGCCCAAGAGCCTTCGCTCCTGCACCGTTGCGACTATCGGGCGTAGCTCACCGCCAGCGAAAGGTCGTAGGTATATCGTGGCAGTACAAACAAGAGAGCACCTTCTAGCACTTCTGCAAGAGCATCAGCACCAAATCCGACGCTTTTGGCGTGCGCCGTCTGGGCTTGTTTGGCTCCTTCGTCCGTGGGCGCCAGCAGCGCGAGAGTGATGTTGATATGCTGGTGGAATTCGAGCCTGGGTGCAAGACGTTTGACGCGTTCATGCAGCTTGCTTTTTTCTTAGAGGCATTGTTCGGACGACGGGTGGAATTGGTGACACCCGAATCACTCAGTCCCTACATTGGTCCGCATATTCTGTGTGAGATCGAATATGTCAGCTTCGACACGGCCCTATCTCCAACATATCCTCACCGAGACCCAGTATCTCATGGACCAGACGCAGGGGCTGGAGAAAGAGAAGCCGCAGATGTCTGATGACGGGTAGCTCCACACTAAACCGTGGTCATGAGCACCAGCGTGCTATCAGGCGTTTCCGTGCCCGCGAGGGGCGCCCCCGCGGCGTGGAAGGCGTCCAGCGGGGTGGTGGTACGTGAAACGACAGCAGCTCCTGGACGGTCCAGCCATGATCCGTGATCCCGGCAGCCATGCTAGGCGTCCTCTGGAGACACGTCATACCAGCCGCCGATGCCGTGCGGCGCAGACTGGCAGGGTACGTACAGCAGTGGTCGACACTGCCGATCAGATCCATCCCGTGCGGCCGCGTCAGCGGACGACGCGCCAGCGCGCTCCCGCGGCGTGTCAGCGACGCCAAGCGCTCCCGGAACGTCGCCTGGAGCCGCTCGATGTCTGCGGTGTGGCTCACCCCGTGCCCGTGCGAGCGACGCCTGAGCGTCTCGACTGAGCGTCTCGACGCGTGGGCGTGCCATCCACGATAGGGCGCTCGATGTCGACCACGCGCCGCTGCACGTCGCGCTTGACGACCTGCGCGATGTCGAGATGGCGCCAGGGGCGCAGCCGAGGGCGCCCGGGCGCGCCTGTGCGTACCGGATCGCGACAGGTCTCACGCCTCGCCCGGACGTCGGCGGACACGCCATCGGTGCACCGCAAGAGCGGAGCGGGCGCAGCACCGCGGCGCACGCGCTCGAGGAGCCGGCGAATCAGCGGCCTATCACGAGGCGCACTGCCCTCGCCGGCCAGCCACAGCCGTGTCTTGACCAGCATCGCCAGCGCCATCCACACGATGCCGCCCGGCGTCTTGACGCGGATCGCATCGGCTGGCACCTGGCCCAGGTCTCGTGGGCGCTCCACCCGATGTTCCTGGACCGCCTGGCCCTGTCGGCCAGCGCGCGCCCCCCACGCCGCCACGGTCCGCTCATCGAACCCACAGGCGACGACGATCGCTGGCAGCGCACAGCCGTGCGCCAGCAGCGTGACCACGAGGCTGACCGGCTCTGCCGAGGTCCGCAGGCGGTACAACGCGGTGCCTGTCGTGGCGGTACACGTCTGGTGGCACGCCGTGCAGAGCCTCCGTGTGTCCTTGCGCGCGTGGAGACGAATATGGCCCTCGCCTGCTTGGCCGCGGGCGGGACATGCCACATTCGGGCAGCATACCGTCGTGGGGTCCATGACGATCCTCCTGGCTGTGCGTGGACACATGGCCAAGAGAAATATGTCAGGACCCCCATTTCTTTTACAACCTCACTGCACCACGGTTTAGTGGGGAGCTACCGCTGGCTCAGCTTCTCGAGCGTGGCGACCAGGGATTCGTGACGAGCTATGCGAAGATCCTCGGAATTTTTGAGCAGGTATTGGCAGGTGTGACCCACCTGCATGACCTGGGAATGTCCCATGGGGATATCAAGCCACAAAACGTGCTCGTATCAGAGGATGACGCCAAGATCACCGATTTTGGTAGCAGCATTCTTCCCGAAGACATGTACGCTCGGACACGCGAAAACGGTGGCACGATTCTGTATTCCGCCCCAGAAGTGGTGGGATCAATTTGCCGTGGGTGCAGCCGTACAGAAGTGTTCAGCGCCGATATCTATAGTCTCGGCGTTCTCCTGTACCACCTGGTGACGTCGCGTGTGCCACACGATACCTTGAGTCAAGTCGCCCGGCATGCACCGTTCCCACGGCCACGTGAAATCAATCGATCGGTATGCCCGGCCCTCGAAGAAGTGATTCTGAGATGTCTCGCGCACGATGCGATGGACCGCTGGCCTACAATGCAGGAACTGACACTGGCGACGAAGCGGGCAAAACAGGCCCAACTCGATTATGTTCCCGAGCGAACTGTCAGCGTCAAGAGACAAGGCACCATTGACTGGTCGAGCGACGTGCTTGACTTGATCGACAAATCAGAGTTTGCACGCGCGGAAAATGTTGCCCGCATGGAGTTTGTACTGACTGGCGATGCCCATGCCTTCCTCATGATGGTCTCCGCCGCCGTACGAGATGGCCGATTTTTTGACGCCAGGAGGGATGTACAGGCCAACCCCAGCATGCTCGCCGCATCGTCCCGCGTCAAGCGAGACCTTCGTCAACTTGCCTTGAAGTGCTGCTTGGAAACTCGTGACATTGACCAGGCGCGAGAGCTCATCGAGACCATGATCGCCGAGGACGGCGAAACCCCGAATATCCTGCTGAAAAAGGCATCTGTGTTGGGGCTGTTAGCTCTGTACGAAGAGGCTCGTGACATTCTGCTCAGACTGAACCGGGATTTTCCAGGGCGACCGGCAGTCTTGCGACGTCTGGTCATCGTGTTTGAGCAGTTGCGAGATGTCGGCAAGGCCGCGGCGTTTCTCAAAGCTTATAGCCGGGCTGTTCCGCATGATGCCTGGGCAAGCGAGAAACACGAAAGGTTGGCTGCACTGGGATTTCGGTGAACTATCAAGAGTACCTACCGCCGAGGAACCGCTTGAGCTCTCTGGAATCCATAAAGAGCCTTGAGCAACTGAACTTTGTGCTTGCGATAGGGCGATAGAGTTCCGTGGGCAACGGCATTGGCAGGGGATATGCGACGGGATAAGAGGTAAAGGTGAGCGAAGAGCAGAGCGAAAGAGGAGGGGAGGAGCCAACCTCCGTGGTCCAGGAACTTGTCGAAGCTGGTTATGCAGAAGCAGTTCGCCAACTGCATGCCCGCTATGAGCGAGGGGAACTCTCGTTCCGCGCAGTTGCGGCTGAGTTGGGGCTTTCCGCGCGCGAGTTATATGACCTTTTCGAGAAGATGGGGTTGCCAACATAGGAGGTTGAGGGACGCTAGCGAAGGGACACATTCCCGCACATTATGCGGGAACCACTCCCAGACATCCCAGATCAACTCCAAAGGCTAAGAGGGTAGGATCGCGGTGGATATGCGCTTCGCCGCCCAGGTCCTCGCGGATGTGCCGGCGGCGTGCGACGACGACCCAGGGTCCGAGCCCCTCTAACAACAGGAGCCTGTCAGATGTCTGCCACAGATCTCCATGTCTTCTGGCACCGCACGACAGCGGCCTTGCAGCAGACGCTCATGCGGGCCACCTGCACCGATGCGACAGCGCAGAGCGGCCACGAGTATGCCACTTCCCTCTCCGCGAGACGGGAAGCCCACCCTATTGTTTCACCCACGACTGCAGCGTTGGGCTGAGCATTTCGCCTGGCGTGAGCATGGCGACACGATGGACGGGCTGACATCGTGTGGTCGCACAACCATCGAGGCGTTGCGCCTGAACAACGACTGGATGGTGCAAGCACGCCGGCTTTGGATGCTGGTTGGGCTGCACCCGCCCCTCGAATCTTAAGCGACCCGTTTGCCTCCATACCTCCTCATGGGGGGAGGTCGTTGCTCATCTAGGCGGGTTTCTGTCAATACAGGCTTTGGTACTATGTAGAGGGCTGTGGCCCGCAGCATACTGCTGGCTGTTAGGTGCCGAAGGGACTAGGAGAATGGGGCGACACAGTGTACAATACTGCTGAACTCAGCTCAGGGTTCATTTTCAGGCGGATGTCTTTTGGACCAAATCCTCTATCGATCCACAGGTACTTCATCTGTGGTTGGATGCGTACCAAACGATGAACAAGCCGCCGCTTCTCACCAGCAACTTCGCCCATCTGCAAGAGCATGACGAGCAGCTCCTGCGCCTGGGCATGCTCGCGGAGCGGTACTTTCCCGACGACCCCAACACCTCGCTCCTCAAGCTGCGGCAGCTCGCCGAGCTGCTGGCGCAGCTGGTGGCGACGAAGGTCGGCCTGTACCAGTCACCCGAGGAGTCCCAGTACGACCTGCTGCGCCGCCTGCAGGATCAGGGCATTCTCCCGCGCGAGATCGCCCAGCTCTTCGGTGAAGTGCGGCGCGCCGGCAACGCCGCGAGCCACGCCATGGTAGGCGACCATCGCGCCGCCCTGGCCGCACTCAAGATCACCTGGCAGCTGGGGCTCTGGTTCCACCGCACCTTCAGGAACCCCTCGTTCACATCCGGCCCCTTCATCCCCCCGCAAGCCCCACCGGACGAAAGCGCCGATCTGCACGCTGAGCTCACCCGCCTCAGCCAGGCGCTCGAACAAGGCCTCGCGGCCCATCAGGACACCGCCCAGCGTCTGGACGCCGCCGAAGCTATGCTCCGTGAGGCCCAGGACGAGCAGACCTTCTGGGAGCAGATGGCCAGCGAAGCTGAGGCAGCAAAGGCCGCATTGGAGCAGCGGCTCGCCGCCCAGCAGGCCGAGACCGCCGCGCAACCCAGAGAGACCGTGACCGCCTTCGTCGCCGCGGCGAACACCGCGGCTGCGGCGCTACACCTCGACGAGATCGAGACGCGCAAGCTGATCGACCAGCAACTCCGACAGGCCGGCTGGACCGCGGACTCCGCGACCCTGATCTACTCGCAAGGCGCTCGCCCCGAGCCGCATAAAAACCTGGCGATTGCCGAATGGCCCACGCACAGCGGACCGGCCGACTACGTCCTGTTCGTGGGGCTGACACCCGTCGCGGTCGTGGAGGCCAAACGCCAGAACATCGATGTGTCGGCGGCGCTGCAACAAGCCAAGCGATACAGCCGTGGGTTCATGCCCTCGCCTGAAACCGTGTTGCACGCCGAGAACTGGGGGACGGATGGCGCCTACCGCATTCCGTTCGCCTTCTCGTCCAACGGGCGCCCATTCTTGCGGCAGCTCTCCACCAGGAGTGGCATCTGGTTCGGCGATCTGCGCCGTGCCGAGAACCTTGGCCACGCCCTCGATGGCTGGTATACGCCGGAGGGTCTTACGGCGCTCCTGAGGCGTGACGAAGACCGCGCGCATGAGCAGCTCAGGCACGAGCCCTTCGCCTACGGATTCTCGCTGCGCCCCTATCAACAGGCCGCCATCCAGGCCGCCGAAGCCGCCATCGCCGGTGGCCAGCGCGCCATGCTGCTCGCCATGGCCACGGGCACCGGCAAAACGAAAACCTGCATCGCGCTCATCTATCGCCTGCTCAAAGCAAAACGCTTCCGCCGCGTACTGTTCCTGGTGGATCGGTCCGCGCTCGGCGAACAGGCGGCCAACGCCTTCAAGGATACGCGCATGGAGAGCCTCCAGACCTTTGCCGACATCTTTGGCATCAAGGAGCTGGACGAGCCGAAGCCTGACACCGACACTGCCGTGCACATCGCGACCGTACAGGGCATGGTGCAGCGCGCCCTGTATCCCAGCGAGGATGAGGCGCCCCCGGCGGTGGATCAGTACGATTGCATCGTGGTCGACGAATGCCACCGCGGCTACCTGCTCGACCGCGAGTTGTCCGACACCGAGCTGAGTTTCCGCAGCTATGACGACTATATCTCCAAGTACCGCCGCGTGCTCGACTACTTCGACGCGGTGAAGATCGGCCTCACCGCCACGCCAGCCCTGCACACCACGCAGATCTTCGGGGCGCCCATCTTCACCTACAGCTATCGCGAGGCCGTCATCGACGGCTTTCTCGTCGACCACGAGCCACCGGTGCAGATCAATACCGCCCTCTCCACCTCCGGCATCGTCTGGAGGGTGGGAGAGGAAGTGGAGGTCTACCACGCGGGCCACAACCAGCTCGACCTCTTCACCACCCCTGACGAGATCAAGCTCGACGTCGAGGACTTCAACCGCAAGGTCATCACCGAATCCTTCAACCGCGTCGTCTGCGAGTTCCTGGCGCAGGAGCTCGACCCCTCGTCGCGGCAGAAGACGCTGATCTTCTGCGTCAACGACGCCCACGCCGACCTGGTGGTACACCTGCTCAAGCAGGCCTTCGAGCAGCACTACGGCAGCATCGACGACGATGCCGTCATCAAGATCACCGGCGCCGCCGACAAGCCGCTGCACCTGATCCGCCGCTACAAGAACGAGCGCCAGCCGAACGTCGCGGTCACCGTGGACCTGCTCACCACCGGCGTGGACGTGCCCGAGATCTGCAACCTCGTGTTCCTGCGCGGCGTCAACAGCCGCATCCTGTTCGACCAGATGCTCGGCCGCGCCACCCGCCGGTGCGACGCGATCGGCAAGGAGACCTTCCGCATCTTCGACGCGGTGCAGATCTACGAAGCCTTGCAGGGCATGACCGCCATGCAGCCCGTGGTGGTCAACCCGGCCATCACCTTCACCCAGCTGGCGCGCGAGCTCGTGCAGGTAGCGAGCGAGGCAGAGCGTGCCCTGGTGCGCGACCAGTTCGTCGCCAAGCTCCAGCGCAAGAAACGCCATCTGAGTGAAGCCACCGCGCGCGACTTCGAGACCTGCGCCGGCATGTCGCCCGAGGCCTTCATCGAGCAGCTCAAGACCATGCCGCTGGCCGACATCGCCGCCTGGTTCAGCCAAAACCCCGACCTCGGCGACATCCTCGACCGCCAGGGCGAAGGCCACGTCGAGCCGGTGTTCGTGTCCCATCACGACGATAGGCTGCTCGGCACCGAGCGCGGCTACGGGCAGGCCAGACGGCCGGAAGACTATCTCCAGGAGTTCTCCGACTTCCTCCGCACTCGCGGCAACGCCATTCCTGCCCTCGTGACCGTGCTCACGCGCCCGCGCGAGCTCACCCGCAAGCAACTGCGCGAGCTGGCGCTGGAGCTGGACCGGGCGGGCTTCAGCGAGGCGAGCCTCTCCACGGCCTGGCGCGAGATGACCAACCAGGACATCGCCGCGCGCATCGTCGGCTACATCCGCCAGGCCGCCATCGGCGATCCGCTCGTGCCCTACGATCAGCGCGTGGACAGCGCGCTACAGAAAATACTCGCCTCGCGCCACTGGACCATGCCGCAGCGCCAGTGGCTGCAGAAGGATCGCCGCCCAGACCAAGGCCAACGTGCTCGTCGACCGCGAGGCGCTGGACGACCCCGACCTCGTCTTCAAGCGTGAGGGCGGCGGCTTCGCCCGGCTCGACCGTATCTTCGGTGGAGAGCTCCAGCAGGTGCTGGACACCTTCAACGAATCACTCTGGGCTACGGCGTAGATGGTTGGTGCGCACTCCACTCTGTACGCTACACAAACATCAAAAAGTAGTGTAGTCTGAATCAAAAGGGGGAAACACTGTATGAGCCCACAGCAGATGCCCAATGCCGATGACCTGATGCAACGTATCACCATCGATCCACATATCTGTCATGGGAAGCCCTGTATCCGCGGTTTGCGCTATCCCATTGAAATACTGCTGGAGTTACTCAGTGCTGGTATGACCGTTGAAGAGATCCTGGCAGATTATGAAGACCTGGAACGGGAGGATATCTTCGCCACCCTGGCTTTTGCTACCCGCCTGAGCCAGGTAAAGCGTATGCAACCGCTCACAGTATGAAGTTTCTCGTTGACGCGCATCTCCCCCGCCGTTTGGCATATCAGCTCCGCGCATTTGGACATGAGGCAGTGCATACACTCGACTTGCCCAGAGGTAATCGCACCCCCGACCCGGAGCTTGGGGAGCTGTCCGTCCGCGACCACGCCATCGTCGTAACCAAGGATGCCGATTTTGTCAATACCTTCACCATACAGCGAGTGCCCTACAAGCTCCTTCTGGTCTCCACGGGGAACATTACCAATGCGGCACTCGAAACGCTCGTGACACAGCATATGGCCGACATTACTGCAGCCTTTGTGTCTCACGACTTTGTTGAACTCACTCGTACCATGCTCATCATACACGTGTGACCTCAACCAGCGACGCGGCGGCTTCGCAAAGAAAGGACAGTCGGGGCTGCGAGGGAGTATCAGGTTCCATGGTTTCTAACGCCCCTACCGTTGCGAATACCCGGCGCTATCTTGTCATGAGGGAGAACATTAGCCACCTATGAGCACTATCACCACCGACATCGTTGCCAGGCTCTGGAACCTTTGCAACATCCTCAAGGACGACGGAGTCACCTACCACCAGTACGTCACCGAGCTGACCTACCTGTTGTTCCTCAAGATGGCCAAGGAAACCGGCACCGAGGACCAGATCCCTGCCGGCCACCGCTGGGACGACCTCGAAGCCAAGGCCGCGCCCGACCGGCTGGAAGCCTACAAGCTCACGCTGATCCACCTCGGCAGCCACGGTTCGCGCGCTCGTGCAGGAGATCTTCGCCAACGCCAGCTCCTTCATCAAGAAACCGGCCACGCTCTCCACGCTGGTAACTGAGATCGACAAGCTCGATTGGTACAGTGCCCGACAGGAAGGTCTGGGTGATCTGTACGAAGGTCTGCTGGAGAAGAACGCCGAACGAGAAGAAATCCGGCGCCGGCCAGTACTTCACGCCGCGGCCGCTGATCGACAGCATGGTCGCGGTGATGCAGCCGACGCTCGACGACATCATCCAGGACCCGGCGGCCGGTACCGGCGGCTTCCTCATCGCCGCCAACCGCTACCTGCGCGAGCACAGCGACCCCGATGCGCTGGACCGAGGCGCAGCAACGCAAGTATCGGCGCAACACCTTCTACGGTATGGAGCACGTGCAGGACGCCCACCGGCTGGCGTTGATGAACCTGATGCTGCACGGGCTCGATTCCGACCCCGAATGCCGCCGGCATCCGCTACGGCGACACGCTTGGGCAGGAAGGCGAAGCGCTCTGTAAGCAAGGTGCAACGCTCATTCTCACCAACCCACCCTTCGGCACCAAGAAGGGCGGCGGGCTGCCCACGCGCACCGACTTCACCTTCCCCACCAGCAACAAGCAGTTCTGCTTTCTGCAGCACATCTACCGCGCCCTCAAGCCCGGCGGCCGCGCCGCCGTGGTGCTGCCCGACAACGTGCTGTTCGAGGGCAACACCGGCAGGCAGATCCGCGCCGACCTGATGGACAAGTGCAACCTGCACACCATCCTGCGCCTGCCCACCGGCATCTTCTACGCCCAGGGCGTGAAGACCAACGTGCTCTTCTTCACCCGCGGCGAGACGGACAAGGGCAACACCAGGGAAGTGTGGGTCTACGACCTGCGCGCCAACATGCCGCAGTTCGGCAAGCGCACCGTGCTCACGCGCGCAGCACTTCGCCGAGTTCGAGGCCGCCTTCGGCGACGATCCGCTCGGCAGCGCCGAAGAGCCTCGCCCAGCGCAAGGACACCGGCGAGGCGGGCCGCTTCCGCCGCTTCACCCGCGACTGGATCGCCGAGCGCGGCGACAGCCTCGACATCGCCTGGCTCAAGGACGAAAGCGAAGGCGCCACCGACGAGCTGCCGGAGCCGGCCGCGCTCGCGCAGGAGGCGATGGGCGAGCTCGAAGGCGCGATGGAGGAACTGCGCGGGATTCTGGAGGAGCTGGGCGAGGAGGTGGAGGCGTGAGCGAGCTTCCTCAAGGCTGGGCATCGCGTAACTGCTCGGCTGATGTTGCGACGTGATAGCTCCGGGAAGCACTCCGCCGACAGAGATCGCGAGTCATTACGGTGGCCTGACGCATTCGTGAAGCCAAGCGATCTTCGATCAGCCAACTTCGATCGTCCGAGACTGCTCAGACGCTCTCAGACGAGGGTGTCAGACGGCACGACTGTCGAGACGCGGTGCTGTATTGATCTCAGTATCGGCAACCTTGGGACCGCAAGGTTGGCAATCGGCAGATGCTGCCGATCGGTACGAGCGTGCATCGATAGATGCTGTCGACATTCGATCCCATCAGTGGTACATGTCCAGATACGCGTCTGCCATTACTGCAGGACATTGCAGCCCGTGGATGGAGCAAGAGGCATTGGCACTACAATCACAGTCGTTGCACAAAGGCCGATGTTCGACGGCTCCGTGTCCCACTCGCCCCCCTCAACGAGCAGAAGCGCATCGCCGACAAGCTCGACGCGGTCCTCGCGCGGGTGGACGCCTGCCGCGAACGCCTCGACCGCGTGCCCGCCATCCTCAAGCGCTTCCGCCAAGCCGTCCTCGCCGCCGCCACCTCCGGCAAGCTGACGGAGGAGTGGCGGGAAGCCAACCCAAAAGCGTTGATGCAACGGAGCTGGCTGCACAGTACACACTGCACATGAGGCTGCAGGCGGGCACAAAGCTGGCAACGCTGCTCCGCCAACCGACGGTGTCCATGACTTGTCGGCGGACATGTTTCCCGAGGGTGGGCGCTGCTTACCTTACGCGACTTGGTATTGCCCGATCGGCCGATCACCTACGGCATCATTGAAGCCAGGGCCTGAGCTCGAGGAAGGCGTGCCCTATATTCGTGTCGCTGACTTCCCGAATGACAGGCTCAATCTGAGCACGATTCGCAAGACGTCGCCGAAGATCGATGAGGAGTTCAAGCGGTCGCGGCTCAAGTGCGGTGATTTGCTGCTGTCCATTCGAGGCACGGTTGGGCGTCTGATTGCTAGTCCCGAGGAGCTTGAGGGCGCGAATATCACGCAAGATCTCGGCGCGGCTATCGATCCAGCCGCTCGTCAATCGAGACTACGTCTCTATGGTTTCTCCGCTCCGAGTCTGCGCAGACGCGCATGAAGGGCGCGGTAAAAGGCGTCGCGGTTCGCGGCATCAACATTGGCGACGTTCGAGCGCTACCAGTGCCTTTGCCATCGCGCGAAGAGCAGGACGAAATCGTCCGCCGCGTCGAAGCCCTGTTCGCCTACGCCGACCGCCTCGAAGCCCGCTACACCGCCGCCCGCACCCAGGTCGAACGCCTGACGCCCGCACTGCTCGCCAAGGCCTTCCGCGGCGAGCTGGTGCCGCAGGACCCCAACGACGAACCCGCCTCCGTGCTGCTGGAGCGCATCCGCGCCGCGCGCGCTGAGGCGACGGAAGGCGCAGCCGGACCCAAGCGGCGCAAAGGCAGCGGCCGCCCTAAGACACCACAGAAAACCGAGGTGCTCATGCTCACGCGCGAACGACATCCAAGACACACACCTGACCATGATCCTCAAGGATCGTGGCCCGCTCACCGCCGAGGCGCTATGGTCTGCGTCCCAGCTCGACATCGACGACTTCTACGACCAGCTCAAAGACGAGGAGGCGCGCGGCCTGCTGCAGGAGAAGCGCGGCGACTCGTCGAATGCACCACGCATGCTGGAGGCTGCATGAGGCTGGACCGTCTCAGCATCCCGAACTATCGCAACCTACGGTCGTTCGAGATCGACTTCGACGAATCGCAGCCAACGACGGTGCTGATCGGCCGCAACGGCTCGGGCAAGTCGAACCTGATCGAGGCCATCGTCGAGATCTTCCGCGAGCTGGAGCTGGGCGGTGCGCCTAGCTTCGCGTACACGCTGCAGTACGTGTGCCGCGAGCACACCATCCGGATCGACGCCGATCCCGCGCGGCCGAGCAGGCGCCTCGACATCATGGTCGACGGTAAGCCGGTGACGCAAGCGGCCTTTCAGCGCGACCTCGACACCTACCTGCCCAATTACGTTTTCGCCTACTACTCGGGGTGGAGCAGTCGGCTGGAGCGACACTTCGACCGTCCGACTCGCAGGCACTACGACCGCATCCTGAAGAGCCCGGATCGCCACCTGCCGCTGCGGCGGCTGTTCTTCTGCCGCAAGGAGTACAGCCAGCTTGTGCTGCTGGCGTTCTTCCTCGCAACGCCAGCCAGTGCGCGCGAGCTACTGGAGCGGTATCTCGGCATCACGGGCTTCGAGTCAGCGCTCTTTGTGCTGAAAACGCCCTGGTGGCGTGGCTCGGGTGCACCGAACAAGACCCAGACAGGCCGACGGCGACGAGCGCTTCTGGTACGCCCGCGGCGCGTTCAGGGGCTTTCTCGATCGGCTCTGGGGCCGCGCGCTCGCGCCGATCCGCAACACCGAGGCCGTCGAACGCGACGTGCGCCGGCAGGGTGAGAGGACCGAGCGGCTCTATCTCTTCATCAAGAACGAGATCGGAGCTGGCCAGGCTCAAGGAGCAGGATGAGGACTCGAAGACGCTGTTCGGCTACCTGGAGAGTCTGTTCCTGTGCGACCTGATCGACGAGGTGCGCGTCACCGTTGAGCGCACGGACGGCACGCGCATCAAGTTCACGCAGATGAGTGAAGGTGAGCAGCAGCTCCTGACCGTGCTCGGGCTGCTGCTCTTCACACAGAACGACGAGTCGCTGTACCTCCTCGACGAACCCGACACCCACCTCAACCCGGTGTGGACCTACGACTACCTGAAGCTGCTCCAGGATAACATCAGCGCCGAGAAGGGCCAGTTGATCATCGCGACCCATAACCCCCTGATGATTGGCAGCCTGCACAAGAACCAGGTGCGCATCCTGGCACGAGAGGACAGTCGTATCGTCTCCTCGGAGCCGGAGTATGACCCGATTGGCATTGGCGTAGAGGGGCTGCTCAAGTCTGAGCTCTACGGCTTGCGCTCGACGTTGGCCCCGGAGGTACTGGCAAAGCTGGATCGACACTACGAGCTTCTCGGAAAGAGGGAGAAGACGGATGCCGAGCAGGCCCAGTTGATGCAACTGGCGAGGGAACTGAACGAGCTGAGTGTTTCTCGCACGCATCCGAATCCCTACTTCGACCACTTTGCGAACGCGCTGGCGCGCCGGCTCGGGTCAGAGCCAGAGGCCACGCTTTCCAAGGAGGAGATCGGGGCGCAGGCCAGGCTGGCCGACGAAGTTCTCAAAGAAGTCCTTGCCGAAGAAGAGGCCGGCGGGAGGGGTGAACCGGCATGAGGCATATCCCACTTCGAGCTCAGGAGCCCGACGCTGCCTGGCTCACCAAGGCCAACAGGCTGCTCGACGAGCTGAAGGCGGCTCCCGATGCGACCGCTAGAGACAAAATCATCGACGACAACAGCGCCGTGTGGGGCGAGCTCAAGCAGTGGCTGCTGAATCTTTCCCACGGGAAGTGCTGGTTCTCGGAAGCGAAGGACTGCTTCAGCCACTGGGATGTCGAGCACTATCGACCGAAGAAGTCCGCAAAGGATGCTGACGGCACTTCGCACGAGGGGTATTGGTGGCTGGCGTTTGATTGGGAAAACTTCAGGATCTGTGGGAATGCCGGGAACCGCAAGAAAGGCACTTTCTTCCCGCTGCGCCCTGGATGCGTGCGAATCGCGCCCCACGGTGATGTTCGGTTTGAAGATGTGCAGCTGCTCGATCCCATCGACGAGGACGATCCGGGGCTGCTCTCCTTCAACATGGAGGGTCGCGCCATACCGGCCGCGCACATCACCGATGCATGGGAGAAGGCACGAGTCGAGTACTCGGTCGAACGATACAACCTCGACTTTCCCCCGCTCATGGACAAGCGCAAGGCTGTTTGGGCCGAGTGCTGGAATCGTGTGGAGGAATACTTGAGGGAACTGGCGACCTACCACGATGACAAGACCAACGTCATCGCGCGGGACAGATCCAAACAGGCCATTAAGCGCGTGCGCGAGCTTATGCGTGAGGATCAAGAGCTGTCGGCTGTGGCGCGGGCATGCATACTGAGCTCGGGCGATCCGCGGCTCACCGGTATCCTTCAGAGCGCGTAGGAGCATTGCCGCACGGGCAGTACAAGCCCGTACGCGTCTGATAGCCAGCAAACGCCCGATTGAGTTGCCGTGGTCATCTGGAGTACAATCCTCTACAGAGATTTTCAGAGCAGGCTACTACTGTTGAGAGTGAAGGAATCATCATCATGGCCACCACGACCATTACCATCCAAGTCGAGCCAGAGGCTGCTAAAGCCTTTGCTGCGGCCTCACCGGAAGAGCAGCGCAAGATGCAGCTGCTCCTGAGTCTCCGGTTACAAGACCTCACCACGCCACAAGGGAAGCCGCTGCAAGCAGTCATGGACGAGATCGGTGCACGTGCTGCAGCGCGTGGTCTCACCCCAGAGATCTTGGAGTCGCTCTTGCGTGACGAGTAACGTGCGTGTCGTCATGGATACGAATGTGGTCGTCAGTGCCGCACTGCTACCACGATCTATGCCACGGCAGGCGTTCGATCGTGCACTGGAGCACGGCACGCTCCTCATGTCGTCTGCCACGGTCGCAGAACTGAATGATGTCCTCCGCCGTCCCCGTTTCGACACATATGTGCATGAGGACGAACGCCTTATTCCCTCCACGTTATTCTTGGTGGCTGGGCCGTCGGCGAGCGGTGAGACGGCTTGCATACCCTGAAGCGTCTGGCATGTGGCAAGCTCATCCGCGTGAGCCCAGGAGTTCAGCCTACCCATTTGCAGTCATTAGGTCTAGCCCGCCTGGATATATCCGTTCTTGCCATCGCATGATACCCATGCTATCAAGATTGCATGATCGTGTCCTTCAGGGGTCCAGGGACAGAGGATATCTTCAACGGTCGAAACTCCAGGCATGCGCGCCAGACATGCCCCCGAAACCTCTGGCCCATTGCCGTTCGCAAACTCGACCAGCTAGATTCTGTCGTGAGTCTCGATGACCTTCGGATTCCTCCTGGAAACCAGCTTGAAGCCTTAGTGCGGGGACCGGCGCGGTCAATTCAGCATTCGCATCAACCAGCGTTACCGCATCTGCTTTATCTGGACGGAGAGGGGTCCCGCACAAGTGGAAATTGTTGACTATCACTGATTGGGAGACGTTGTATACCATGATTCGAGTGCCCACCCATCGAGAACCGACGCACCCAGGAGAGATGTTAGTAGAGGAATTCCTGAAGCCCATGGGACTGACGCAGCGTGACCTAGCCCAAGGGATCTACGTGCCCTACCAGCGGGTGAACGAATTGGTCAACCGGCGGCGTGGCCTCACCCCCAGCACAGCGCTCCGGCTGGCGAAGTACTTTGGCACATCGCCGGATTTTTGGATGCATCTGCAGTTGCGGTGGGACCTCTACCATGCCCAACGGGCTGAAGCGCATGAGCTGAAAAAGATTAAGAGGGTTAAGGTTGTGAGCTCAGCCTGATCGGCCGGCAGCGTCACTTCGGCGTTGTTCCGTACCCTGTATCGAGGTGGGGCACGAGGCCATCGTGCATCGTATTATTAGGCGAGGGAAACCCTACGGTCATTGGCAGCACAGCGTATCCTCACAAGGGTTTGCCGTCGACACTCTTCCGCGGCCGCAGCTTATCGCCAGTACATTAGGCGGCTAATACTACCTGTACATTGCCCGGCTATCATGGTTGAAGAGGAGCTTTTCATGGAGACGGCAATTGTCTCACCAGAATTCCACGTAGCTATCCCGCAAGCCATTCGGGAAGCCCTTGATCTGCAGCCGGGTCAGAGAGTGCAAGTCATCCTCTACCAGAGCCGTATTGAATTGATTCCTGTCCGGTCTGTCAGAGACATGCGTGGGTTTCTCAAAGGGATTGACACGACGGTGACGCGGGAGCCAGACCGCGCATGAATGTCGTCGATTCCTCTGGATCGTTGGAGTTTTTTGCTGATGGACCGGTAAACACACACTGGAGCGGACGCTCGCAAGCGCTCGCGCCGCTCAGGTCTGGCCGTTAGACCGCCTTGATGCTCGCCCTGGAGTATAATAATCCCGCACTTTTTTGCGGAGGTCACCCCTATGCAGGCCTATCGCGTAAATACCACCATTCAGGAAGATGGCACGCTCACGGTGAGTCATCTCCCACTGCAAGCAGGCGAAGCGGTGGAAGTGATCATCCTGGTTCAACCATCCACCGTGCGGCCTCAGGACCGTTACCTACTGCGCGGTACGCCCATTACCTATATCGATCCGACCGAACCAGTCGCCCAGGCGGACTGGGAGGCCGCCCGATGATCGTGCTGGACACCCACATTTGGGTGTGGTGGGTGCATGGCGAAGTGCATTTGCCGCAAACGCATCGCATGTATCTCGAGACACACGAAGCCGAAGGGTTTGGTCTCAGTATTATCTCCTGCTGGGAAGTGGCCAAGTTAGTGGAGTACGCTCGGCTCACCTTGCCCTGTCCAATCGCCGAATGGCTTGACCAAGCATTAAGCTATCCTGGCATGCGACTGCTGGATCTCACGCCGCGCATTGTGGTGGAGTCAACGCGGTTACCGGGCACGTTTCATCGCGACCCCGCTGATCAGCTGATTGTGGCGACGGCACGCATTTATAACTGCGCACTTATGACGGTTGACCCAAAGATTGTGGCATATCCGCATGTCCAAACGCTCCCATAGGCCGCGCTATCGACGGCATGTAGCGGACGGGGAGACAGCGGGCATTTGTGGTTCGGTGGCTCAGTCAGAGGGCGGTGGTGGTGTGGCCCCCGCCGCTGAACCCAGGGTCGTTATCCTCCCATCCTTGCAACCAGGGAATATCGAGGCACTCAAGGTCGAACCCGATGGACGCATCATGAACGGGAATACACCCATCAAGGTTCTTCAAGAACGTGGTGTTGACGTGAATAGTCTGCCACGGGAGGTGTTACCATAAAGTGTGAGGCTCCCCCATGACTATGCACCAAGCCATTGAGATATTCCGCAACTATTCCCCTCAAGAAAAAATCGACTTCCTCGTCCACCTTGCACATGCCCTCACCATTCTCGCCCGCGATACCTATGAAGTCGGAGGAGAGGGCTTGACCCAGCCCGCGCGGCTCCGCCGCATTACTGAGGTTCAACATCGGGTGCTTGGTAGTATCATCACGTTGACGAAGGACGAGACGAAACGCTACCCCGATGAGGTGCTGGTACGGCTGATTCTGGAGCATCCGGAGGATCGAGACCTGCAGCAACAATTAGAACAGGCGTTCAGTCATCTTACAGCGCAGATGGCCGTCACCTCCTAACATATCCGGCAGCTGCCGACGGCTCCTCGTCTGAGGGGTATTGGTAGCCCGCATGCGATTGGCAACACTTCAGGATCTGTGGGAATGCCGGGAATCGCAAGAAAGGCACTTTTCTTTCCCACTGCGCCCTGGATGCGTGCGAATCGCGCCCCACGGTGATGTTCGGTATGAGGATGCATAGCTCCTCGATCCCATCGACGAGGACGATCCGGGGCTGCTCTCCTGCAATATGGAGGGTCGTGCCATACCGGCTGCGCACCTCACCGACACATGGGAGAGGGCACGGGTCGAGTACTCAGTCGAACGATACAACCTCGACTTTCCCCCGCTCATGGACAAGCGCAAGGCTGTTTGGGCCGAGTGCTGGAACTGTGTGCAGGAGTACTTGAAGGAACTGGCGACCTACCACGCTGATAAGCCTAACGTCATTGCGCGGGATAGATCCAAACAGGCCCTTAACCGTGTGCGCCAGCTTATACGAGAGGGTCGGGAGCTATGGGCCGTGACACGCGCATACATACTGAGCTCGGGCGATCCGCGGCTCACCGGCATCCTTCAGAGCGCGTAGGAGCATTGCCGCACGGGCATTACAAGCCCGTACGCGTCTGATAGACAGCAAACGCCCGATTGAGTTGCCGTGGTCATCTGGAGTACAATCCTCTACAGAGATTTTCAGAGCAGGCTATTACTGTTGAAAGTGAAGGAATCATCATCATGGCCACCACGACCATTACCATCCAAGTCGAGCCAGAGGCTGTCAGAGCCTTTGCTGCGGCCTCACCGGAAGATCAGCGCAAGATGCAACTGCTCCTGAGTCTCCGGTTACAAGACCTCACCACGCCACCAGGGAAGCCGCTGCAAGCAGTTATGGACGAGATCGGTGCACGTGCTGCAGCGCGTGGCCTCACTCCAGAGATCTTGGAGTCGCTCTTGCGTGACGAGTCACGTGCGTGTCGTCATGGATACGAATGTGGTCGGCCGTGCCGCACTGCTACCACACGGGCAGGAGCAAGACGATGACTACCCCACTATTTGCGCTTGAAGGAACCTGGGAAGAGATTGTTGCCCAGATACCCGATTTCTCTGGCCAAAAACTGCGCATCCTTGTATATCCTGCGACCGGACATAGCGCTGAAGATCACGATACCCGTCCCATTGCCGAGGTGTTGGCCGAGATTGCCGCGACCATCCCTGCCGGAGAGCTTGCCCCGTTACCATCAGACGTTACCGACCAATTGGACCACTATATCTACGGCACCCCCAAGCGATGAAGCAGGTCTATCCGGATACGTTACAAAGCTCGTCACGACCTCCCTTACGCTGGTGGGGAATTCCGCCGACTCACCTGCACCTCTCCTCAGCCTTTCCCTGCCACTGACCATCATGACGAAATTCTCGACGTATGAGGTCCGTATTTGGGCTATTATGCTGAAGAATTTACGTATCAGCAGCCCTAACGGACGATGCGGTCTCCATCTCGCATAAGACCGTTGGGAGGGTCATGTGCACATGTGTCTCTATACTCAAGAGCTCGGCGTCACGGGAACCTTAGGGGCGCTTAGCCCGCCTGCTTTGGAGGCACCGTACCGTCCGAGCCCCTCACTCGCGCGAGCCGTGCATTGGCTGCGAATCCATCGAACGTGCGCGACCACGATAGCCCCATTCTGGGCCGGCGTCCTTCGGACACCACGCCCCGGGACGCTCACGTCAGGTCGCAACACGCTCTCGATCACGCGTGTAAGCTCCCCGCCGCCTTCCGGAGTAGGATCACCAACTTGATGACTACAACCCGAGGAACTTCGGGATCACTGGCCGCGTAGATGGCCCGTCCTGCGAGCACGGGTCGAGCGGCCATGCAAGGAGATTGTCATGCTTCTCCATCGAATCCTTTCCCGTTCGACTATCGCGCTGTTGGTGTTGACTGCGACCGCTTGCCCCAGCGCCAGGGGCGAGAGCAGAACGAGCCTTCGCGGCACCGTGGAAAGTGGCGGCATTGGCTTGGCGGCGTACGAGGTCTTGTTGTACGCCCGTTTTGTCGGACCCCTCGGCACGACAAGAGTCCTCGGTCGCGCCACCACGGATCTCGCCGGTAAGTTTAAGATCGACTACCAGCTGCCCCCCGGGCTGCCCTCGTCGTTGCAGCCGATGCTCTTCGTTCGCGCGGAACGTGGCCCGGCCATGCTAGCGAGCGCAATCGGTCGGGCGCCGGTCGCCGGCCCCGTGGTCGTCAATGAGCGCACGACCATTGCGACCGGGTTCGCCTTCGCGCAGTTCGTGGACGGCTCCGCGATCGACGGCAACCAGTATGGCATGCTCAACGCCATCCGCATGGCCGCGAACATGGTCGACCCAAAAACGGGGACCGTGGCCGCCGTTCTGCGCCTACCTCCCAACGGTCCGGAAACGACGGCGCTGCGGACGTTCAATTCCCTGGCGAATATCGTTGCCTACTGCATCGCCACGCACAGCGGCTGCGAAGCTCTGTTCATTGCGACCACGGTACCGGGTGGACCGCGCCCGACAACCGTCCTCCAAGCTGTGGCGAACATCGCCAAATACCCGTGGCTGAACGTCGCCGAGCTGTTCGATCTGTCTTTCAAGCGGCAGGCCTATGATCCTGCGCTGGCGCAGGATCAACCGCCGGATGCGTGGACCCTGTTCCTGAAATTCACCGGCAGCTTCTCCAGCGTTCAGGACGAGAACAATCTGCTGAATGGCCCCGGAGCATTTGCGATCGACCGGAAGGGGTTCCTCTGGGTGAACGACAACTACATCCCGCAGCCACCGGACAAGCTCGCCTGCGCTGGCACACGCCTGCTGAAGTTCTATCCGTGGGGAGAGAATTTCCCCGGGTCGCCCTATTTCGGCGGCGGTCTCTCGGGGGCGGGCTTCGGCATCTCGATCGCGCCGAACGGCCTCATCTGGGTCGGCAATTTCGGCTTCGCGGGAACCGGCTGCCCGGAACCCCCGGCGAACAGCGTTTCGGTGTTCCGGCCAGATGGAAAGGCGCTCTCACGGGACGACGGGCTCACGGCCGGCCCGATCTCCTGGCCACAGGCCACCGTGCCCGATCGCCAGGGGAATATCTGGATTGCCAACTGCGCCGCCGATTCCGTCACGCTCTATCCGAAGGGCCTGCCTCGCCAGGCGTTCGAGATCCCTATCCCGCCGCCCGTCGCCGCGAGCGCGGCGAAGATGAAGACGTTCGGTCTCGCGATCGATCATCAGGGGAATGCCTGGGCGACGGGATCCTTGAACAGCACGCTCGCCATCATCGGACCCCAAGGCCATGTAATCGACGTCATTCCGCCGGAAGGTTCACATGGCCGCACGCAACTCAGGCGCCCGATGGGCGTCGCCTCTGACAGTCGGGGAAACATCTGGGTCGCGAACTCCGACTTCATGGATGTCCCCTGTCCGCCCGACATCCCGGATCTTGCCGCTGCCACCGCCCCCTCGATCGCGTTATTCCTCCGCCACCCTGATCGCACGCCTCATGCCGACTCACCGTTCACCGGTGGCGGCTTGACCATTCCTTGGGGGGTCGCGGTCGACGGGAACGATACGATTTGGGTTGCCAATTTCGGCTTTCCGTTCGACTTGGCACATCCTGAAAACACGGCGGCGTGGGAAGCACCGAACCGGGTCAGCCACTTCTGCGGCGTTGCTACGTCTCAGTGTCCACCGACCAAGCGCGAGGTCGGCAAAGCCATTTCGCCGGATGGCACTGGCTATACGAGCGACGCCCTGGATCGCAATACGGGTATCGCCATCGACCCGTCAGGCAATGTGTGGCTGGCCAATAATTGGAAGCCAACCCCGCTGATCAATAACCCCGGCGGCAATTCGATCGCGGTCCTCGTTGGCGTCGCCGCGCCGCTGGACACGCCACTGATCGGAACGCCGCAGTCGTTTGATCGGTGGCCGGCGGGCGGGCGAGGGACCCACGTTGATTGATCGCCGCTTTCACGGACTCATGCGTGCTGCGGTCTTCCCCCCGTACACCTAAGGCGACGCTGATCAGGTGCCGTTCTTGATCAGCGTCGCCTCTGAATTCGGGGGGTTACTGCGACTCCCAGTGCATGCGCGAAAAAGCGCGGTGGAGCAAAGTGCGTGACGACAGACGCTGTTGGGTAAGTCAAACCCGCCGATGTCGAGGTGATACACCGGAGGCGGGTCGCCCCTATCCAGGACGCCGTGCGGCAGGAGATCGATCGCCTCAAGGCTCTCTATGACGGCTTCCACTACCGGGAGCTGGCGCGCATCCTGTTCATCACCTGTGGCACGCCGATCGACCACAAGACAGTCAAGACGCTCTGGCAGGCGAGTCCCGTCGCCTGTCAGGGGCACCTGGCGCTGTGGGACGACCACGCGCATCCCGACCGCTATCAGGCCCCGCTGCAGGTCATCCAGCTCTATAATCGCGGGCGGGATACGATCAGTATCAGTCGCGTCTTGCACGTGTCTCGACCCACGGTCGATGCGTGAATCCAACGCTTCGAGACCGAACACTTCGCCAGCCTGGGGGACCGCAGCCGCGTGCCTCATGCCCCCGTCCGCACGATGTGGCTACCATTGATGGCCCAGGTCATCTCCAGAAGTCCCACCCGGATGCCGGGGAGTTCCGGATTTGGAGCCTGCTAGCCCGGTCGGATGTCTCAGTGCGCACGATCGGGCGGGTCATAGCGCTAAACAAGCTCCTCTATGACGATATCCCCCACGTCCCCAAGCGAGGCGTGACGCAGGCCGATGGGCCTCACCCGTACAACGCCTCGCATCGACATCAGTACTGGTGTATTGACGGGCGTCGGATGGACGTTGCGGTGGAGGGGGTGCGGTGAGCGCCCCGTGTCGCCTCCAACATGCGATGGACCTCCTGGGGAGAATGCTGCGGTGGGTGACCATCGATGATGGTCACCCGGAGGCGATGACGACCGGCCCCGGGTTGTGCTCCGAGCCATTGCAAGTAGCCATCTTCATAAATGGCTTCATAGGTTTTGGACATGGATGACCCTCCTTGGCCCTGGGCACATCATGACCTCACGTAAGTCAGCGTCTGGTGAACACATCGCATCATGCTGCGTCGCGATCACAGTAGCTCAGCAATCCACCCAGGCACGCCCGTCGCCTGACCTGACCACTGTGGCTCCCAGAGTCTGAAGCGGGTGCAATCAGTTAGTTGTCGAGGCCTTGGTGATTCCGCTCGGCATGATCATGCACCAGATACTGCCGGACCACATACGACAGCGACCGCTCGCCCAGTATGCGTATATGATCGAGGGCTTCCGCCTTGATGGAGCGCACAAACCGTTCACCGTGGGCGTTGAGATGGGGACTCCGTGGTGGCAAGACGATGGGTTCCACGCCACTGTCCTTCAGCAGCGCATCGAACATGTGTGTAAATTTGGTGTCCCTATCGTGCAACAGAGACCGTTTGCCCAGCAGAAATCCGTCCACAGGATCCGTCAGTTGCCGGGCGCATGGCTGCATGAAAGCCATGGTGGGATGCGGGGTCATCCCGGCCATCTGTACGCGCCGTGTGGCCAGTTCCATGACGACAAGCACATCATACGTCACGAGGCCGTACCAGGTGGCGACCTCGACCGCGAAGCAATCAGTCGCGGCGAGCACCTCCCCATGTGTCTGGAGGAACGGCGTCCACCTTATGCCCGACGTCCGTCGTTGCGGGGCCGGCTCTATATGGTGACGGCTGGTGACGGCCCAGGATATTCCGGACGGTGATCGGGTCGATGGAATACCCCAGCTGGGCCAGGGCACCCTAAATCCGTCGATAACCCCATGTGGCATTCTCCTCAGCCATCCGGACCACGAGATGTTCGATCTCCTCAGTGACCCGCGGGCGCCCGAGCGGTCGGCGATGCCAGCTCCCGTCGAGGGACCGATGGCCCGCTTCACCGCTCCCGATCCCCTGCTGGCCTTGCTGAGCTCCTTCTGATGATGCCGCGCTGCTGCGTTCTGGTATGCGCTTGCTGGGTCAGCCACATGTTCGCGATGGAGGTCAGGCCAGCGACAGCCGACCCGGCCAGCGCGACAAAACCAGAGAGGTATATGGCATCCATAGTGTTCCCTTACCTGGGAGAACAGTCGGGTGCTGGGTATGGACCCTCCACCACACCACGAGTGTAGGGGCAGGGCTGTGATGTTCCCGGGCCATGACACCTCATCCGCAATCCGTGTAATCGTTTCCATCGCCACCGGGTCCATCTCTTCCGTATCGATATTATCAACGCCCTCGGAAGACCTATACTGCCTCAGGGGCATCCCGCAGCGGGTTTTCCCAGCGCAGGCCTGGAAACCGGGCGAAGTCACTATCGCTGCTGCACAGTATGAGCCCATGCTCGATGGATAAGGCCGCCAGATGCGCATCCGCCACGAGATTTGCCATCACGCTGGTTGACTGCAGCAACTGGCTCAGAATGGCTGCATGTCGCTCGGTCGGGCCGGGGGTCCAGACGGTGGGCAGGGCCAACCATTCCTGGACTTGGCCCCAGGCCTGGGCCATACTGAGGGGCGTCTCGAAGAGGCGAGGATTCGTAATGATACGCAGAAATGCCAGTAGGCTCGGCCATGGGAGGCCGACTCGACCAGGCGCGTTCAGGCGTGCTTCAAGCCACCCGTGTGCCCGGCGATGCTGCGGATAATTGGCCACCTTCGCGTATAGCAAGAGATTGGCATCGATTAAGATCATCGATAGCCTTCACCCTCAGAGACTGCGAGAATGTCCGCAATATTATCGAGGTCGGGGAGGCGTGGGCCCAGGGCAACCGGCTCAAGATGGTAGGGTGAGCGTGCAGCGGAGGGCGGCGCCTCTAACTGATCCAGGCCGGTCCGTAACGCCGTGTTGACCACGTCTTTGAAGGTCCGACCGCTTTGTTGTTGCAAGCGAGTGAGGCGGATGGCGACATCATCGTCGAGTGTCAGCGTCGTGCGCATGCATCGTAATATACACATCAAGACATCAACATGCAAGTGCACGCAGTTTTAGGTCGTGTTGTGGTCCGCAATAATTGCATCGTTGTGCTCCGCAAAAATTCTATCTTCACGAGGAGCTTGGTCCGAAATATGGTCCTGTCGCAAAGTTCGATTTTGGGGCCAAATTCCAAAATCGGGTGCCAGAAATTCAATGGCTTACAGATGCCAACACTCTCGAAAAAGCAACTTTGCGACAGAACCCAGTCGGGTACCCGCGAGGCAGTCATAGAAGTTCGCTGGGAGGAGGACCCTGACAAGTTCTACATCCGCCTGATGGACTCCCTGCTCAGCAACCGCAGCTTTCGCGGGACGTCTCCCGACGACTACGTTCGCTACAGCCATGACGACCGCCCCCTGCAACAGATGGCTGCGGAATTCCAGGCATACTACCGAAAGAGTCACCCGGATCGCAAAGAGGGCCGGCTGGTGAAGTTGAAGTTTTCCGCGTCCTATAACCCTGACACAGAGTCATTCACCCACAAGAGTCTGTCTTTGGTTGTGGAAACTGCAGCTAGGACTCCATCCAAGAAGTCGACACCTGCCGCCGCAACCCCGAGCCCTGCGAGGCAATCGCGCTTTGCATCCGATCCAGCAGCCAAGGTCACGTTCAATCTCCTCGTGTCGATGCTGTCGCAGTACTACAAGTCCTGCACCGAGGGTGGGTACGGACCCCCTCCCGGTAAAGTGGCCACCAGCCAGTGCCCTAAAGCTGGACCAGGGTTCCATGTCACTCTGGAGTTTAACGGCAAGACAGTCTCTCCCGCCGCCATGGAACCCTACACGATCAAGGAACGCGCTCGCGGGCAAGTTTCCGAAGAGCAGATCGCGCGCCAGGTCTCGGAAACTTTCGAGCAACTGGTTCCATTTGCTCCCTCCCGGCGGGAAGTTGAATATTGCTTCAAGGAAGACGGTAGTTTGGAAGTGCGATTTGCACGGGCTGTGCCGATCCCTGCGCCGCCGCCGGTGCAGGCGTCACCGCCTCGGAAGCAGCTCTCGGCGAGCGAGGAATTTGAGAGAGCGACGGGTGTGAAGGATCCGCGCAAGATCAACCTGGCCTTTCAGCAAATCATCATCAACTCGCTTCCTGAGGCCGATCCCACCTCGCTCAAGAACCGGCCTTTCACCATCGGCAGCATCATCGTTCCATGGGCAGGAATGAAAATGATCTATCGCTACGACTCGTTCGGCAACCTGATCACAATCGAGCGACTGGCGGCGGAGGAAGAGGAACTGGCCGGTGCCGCCAACGAGATCCGGGTAACAACAACGGCCGGTGACGAATTCCGAATAGAAACAATTGCAGACGTGCCCACACCCCCCGTGAAGCTCACGCCGGCAGCGCCACCAACCAAGCCGGCGACACCGGACGTGATCACGCTGGCCAAGCCAACCCCGACTCCCAATCCCGACTATTCCGTCAGCCCAGTACAGACAGTGGAAGATTATCTGAAGTCCGGGAAAGGAATCACATACGGGCGCAAGATCCCGGCCCCTGACCCAAAAGTTACGGCCGCGCCGAAGCACGAGGGTCCTCTGCCTGAAGGATACGGCGACGTGTACGAGCAAACTGGCATAAACCCCAGCACGACTCCCGGAGGCCGTCGGCAAACGGTTGTGACTGAGGTAGGAAAATGGACCGATAAAAATGCCGAACTCCTCCAGACCAACCCCGACATATTAAAGCGTTTAGCCAAGAAAACAGGCAGCGAGAACGTCTTCAACAAGAAATTGCCGAATCCAGAGGAACTCACCCCTGAGTACGAGGTTCCTCATGAGTACTATTCGGCCCGTGGCAAACCCCGGATTGACCGGCTCTGGCGCAAGGGAAAAACCATCATCGAAATCAAACCCAACACCGAATCAGCCCTGCGCGGGAAGCCCCAGGCTCAGCAGTACGCCGAGTGGATGGACGCGTATGAACCGCTGCCGAACGGTGAAAAGTGGAAGTGGGAAGTCTACGAGTACGATCAGACCCCCATGGTCGAATTCCTGAGGGACATCGGCGTATTGCCGGGTAGAAAGCTAGTCTCTCCTAGCGGCAACATCACACCTATACCGAAACCCTGAATCTCTTCTGTAATGCGGCCTGGGCAGACGGCCCAGCTTGCCGACTACGACAGATAATAGGGTCAGGTCGTGAAGAATCAGTTTGAATCCGCTATCCTGTCGTCATGAGTCGCCCATGGCGCCTAACTTGTCCCGGTGCCATCTATCATATGACCAGCCGTGGAAATGCCCAGGCCGCCATCTACGGCGATGACGCGGACCGCCGGGCCTTTTGGACCTTATGGCGTAGATCCTCCAGCGGTATCACTGGTTATGCCACGCCTACTGCCTCATGGATAACCATTATCATCTGTTGATCGAAACCCCGGAGGGGCATCTGGCCCAGGGGATTAGGCAGCTTAATGGGGTCAATACGCAGCAGGCCAACCGGCGCCAGGGTCAGGTGGGGCATGGGTTTCAAGGACGGTACACAGCCATTCTGGTTGAAAAGGACCGTTACCTGTTGGAGTTGTGCCGCTACGTGGTGCTCAATCCGGTTCGGGCTGGGATGGTTCGGTCTGGTCATGGCCAGGTGCCATGTATCATACGAGCAGCTGTGGGAACGCCCGCGCCACCATCTACGTCGATGCCGCAAATCATGCGACCTTTCTCATCCTGTTTCTCGGGCGGGACAAGGCGACCTTGGTCGACCAAGAGAGAGCTTCTTCGGCCTTGTCAACCCGGAGAAGGCTGCAGAGATTATCGTCCCATGTGCCTATCGTCCCGGTAGCAGAGACCGTCCACAGCCATGGCCGCATAGCCCAATGGTGAACGTGCACGCATACCGATGGAACAGTGAACTGACTACGGCCTGCATCCAGCTCTTCCGCGTGGCAAAGACAAGGCATGGGTGTGTGCGGCGATCCTGGGTATCACTCGCGACCGCGCCAACGGACGCGCCGCCCTTGTGCGGCAATCGGCTATGGAGGAAGACCTCACCACAGAAGGCATGATCGTCTTTGGGCGATATTCCCCCGTGGATTAGGGTCTCCCGACGCGAGGAAACGCGGTGTTGCGCACTATGTGGGCAATGGCACCGGGAGAAGTTCCACGCCTGATGTCTGCCTTCAGGCAGTCATGCAAGGATGCGCCTATGGGACACCCCAAACCTTTTGATGTCGTGGCCTTGTTACAGCCCATCATGCCTGAGTCGCTGCACCTGACTGAGGAGTGCTACGATCTCGCTGCTGGGACCGCCGTCGAGGGCCTTGATGCGCCTGGTAGAATGTAGCGACGCCTGAGGATGCGACTACGCCTTCGCCTTTGCAACGGTGCCTGCTGCGATCTTGCTCACATTATGCCGTGAACCGATGTCGGCAATCAGCCCTGACGAAAGGGGAGGGCCGTGGCCGAAGTCGTCCCGCACGTACGCAGGCAGATTCTGCTGGGAGAGGATGCTTTTCTCGGGCATCTTCAGGCTTTGAAGCAGACCCAGGACGTACGCGAAGTGCCAAGGGCCCAGCAGTTTGTGTATCGGCCCCCAGGGGTGGCGCAGCGCTGCTCGTGCTGGACAAGCCCCGCAGGACGGGGTAAGGTTGGTCAGACCAGGGTTGCTCGGGGGGACTGACTGGGGGCAATGTTTGGCCCGTGCTGGGGACGCATCATACCACAAAGTAGACAAAAAACTGCCAGGAGGATAGCCATATGGCTGCGGTGCTCGAATTACCCGAGATGGAACACTGTTTGAGGAAGCAGGAAAATGGCCAAGGCAACGATACCGCTTCAGAACTCACCTTGCCCACTGTGGCTAGTGCTGGACAGACCCCACCAGCCGAAGACTTCGACCCGGAAGTGGACACCTTTCTGGAGCGCTACCCGTTCTTGCGCCCCATGCTGCAGGAGTCCCTAGACCCGCTCAGGAAGATTTTTGGCGAGACAGCAACCCTGGCGGTCTACGTCGAGACGGACCCCGAAGTAGACGATTGGGAGTATCTCGTCATCGCGTTACGGACGACATTCCCGGCAGATCAAGCCCAGGAACAGCTTGATGCCTTTGGCGCTGCCTGGTGGCTGGAGCAACTCCCACGCGCCAAGGGTAAACTGCTCTTCACCCTCGAATTTGTATGAGTTTTGCCTGGGCTGAATACCTGACATTGGCTGAGGCTCTCTTTCATACGAGGGCAACATTTGCTGACGAGGAGGCATGCTGCCGAGCAGCCATCAGCCGGGCATACTATGCCGCGTTTTGTACAGCCCGCAATCACGCCCGCGATAACGAGGGTCTCACACTGCCTAGGAGCGACAGAGGCCGTGTGCATCAAGTTGTCATCGACTACTACAATCAACATTCACATAGACAACACAGAGTCGTTGGCTGGAATCTGAGTCAACTGCGCCACCGGCGCAACCAAGTCGACTATGATGACCCAAACATGCAGCGGGTAGATGTGGTCACCCGGCACGCCTTGAACCAAGCACGTCAAGTTTTTACGGCATTACGACAGCTCAGCCCCTAGCGCTCTTGCTTGGGTTTCCTTCCACCCTAGCCGTTTGCAGGGCGATCAGTGGTGAACAGCAATGTGATACAAGTGACAGGGTCATTCGGGGCAGACCACGATATTCTGCGTTACACGGCCTAACTTCACGGTGCAGTGGACAGCGCAAAAAGCCGCGCCGCCGCACGTGTTTGAGCGTCCGACGCCCCTGGCGGTGGCGCTGGATGTCGTCCATCAGATCCGCGGTCAACCACACGCGGTTCCCATCAGGCCTGGTCCCCGGCACTGGACCATTTTCGAGAAGCTTCTGCGCACAAGTGACGCTACAGGGAACCTCGTTCCAGATGTCTACCACGCGGCACTGGCAATCGAGTCGGGTTGCGACTGGATCACGACCGACAAGGGATTTTTAGGATTCGCCGGATTGCGCGCCCGCCATCCACTCCGAAAAGCCCTGTAAGCCGATGCCGAGAAAAGCAAGATTCTACCTTCCGCACATTCTCGCCCACCTCATGCCACGAGGCCATAACCGGGAACCGGTGTTTTTCGAGGCGCAGGATTATCTCGAGTACCTGAAGATCTTGAAACGGGTTTCGGATGCCTGTCACTGTGCCATCTATGCCTACGTGTTGATGACCAACCATATCCACCTCCTACTGACACCTGAGGCCGGAGATGCGATTAGCCGGCTGTTTCAGGAATGCGGTCGCCAGTACGTCGGGTACATCAATCACACCTACCGTCGACGCGGCACGTGATGGGAAGGACGCCACAAGGGGATCATCGTCGAATCAACCGCCTCTGTGTTGACCTGTATGCGCTATATCGAGTTGAATCCGGTGCGAGCGGCTATCGTCGCACGGCCCGAAGACTATCGCTGGTCGAGTGATGCTGCTAACGCCTTGGGGGAGAACAACTGCATCGGCAGCCCGCACGATGAGTTGTGCACTTGGGACAGACGCTTCCGCAGCGGCGGGAAGCGTATCGCTCCTTATGCGCTGCCGGACTCACTGCCGACCCATTGGAACGGATCAGAAACTGCACGCAGTCAGGGGGCCGTGTATCTGTATCTTGCGGATAGCGGGTGGACTGCCTTCGGTGATGCGTGCATGATGGCACAATTGGAGGAGAGCACTCGTGCAGGCACAATCTTTGCGCAGGATACATGCCGGTCCATCAGCGGTCTGGCACCCATGGCCAGGACTGAGGCCCATGCATACTGCGCTAGGGCTGAACACGCAGACGACCGCACCAGGAGGAGGTGGCCTCGTCAATGGGAGACGCTTCGGCGTCACCCAAAAAACTCGCAACCAGTTCAATTGCAAGGAGCTTCTCCCTCTTGTCAGGCCACCAAGTATTGTCTCTCAAGAAACCGGGGTGACCCATGGAGCCTCCAGCCAGACCGCACCAGCGTCCATCCGACCAGCGTATGCCTTCACCTCTCATCGGGGAAAGCGCGTCCATGCAGGCGATCCAAGCCTATATCAGCAAAGTGGCGGCGACGGATAGTCACGTGCTCATCACCGGAGAAACCGGCACTGGCAAGGAGCTAGTCGCCACGCAGATCCACCAGCGCAGCCGCCGGTGGCAGCAGCCGTTTCTCTGTCTCAACTGCCCCGCCATCCCTGACAGCCTGTTCGAGAGTGAGCTGTTTGGCTATGAGCGAGGCGCCTTTACTGGGGCTGTCACCTCCAACCGGGGCGCCTTCGAGCGGGCGGAGGGCGGCACGATCTTTCTTGACGAGATCGGCGATATGCCCCTCTCTGTCCAAGCCAAGCTCTTGCGAGTCCTCGAAGAGAAGGCTGTGCACCGTTTGGGCGGCCAGCGGCGTATTCCACTGAACCTGCGGATCATCGCCGCCACGAATCAAGACCTAGAGCAACTCGTCGCCGTGAAGCAGTTCAGATCAGATCTCTATTTTCGGCTGCATGTGGCCAGCATCTACCTGCCACCGTTACGAGACCGCAAGCAGGACCTCTGGCCCTTATGTGATCATTATATTCAACAATGGAACCAGGAACGTGGCCTGGAGGTCGAGGGCTTCACGGACGACGTCTTCGAAGCCCTGCTGCGCTATGAGTGGCCTGGCAATGTACGGGAGCTCAGAAATCTTATCGAGGCTATCTTTATTTACTGTGAGTCTCGAGCGATTGCTTTCATGGATTTGCCTGAGCCGTTTCGCAGGCGACTGGGAGACGCCGGGGGGCTTCCGCTAGCCGAGCGGGACCTGTTGCTCGCCGCCCTCGTCTCCACCCATTGGAATAAGAGCCAGGCGGCCCAGCAGCTCCACTGGTCTCGGATGACCGTCTATCGGAAATTAAAACAATATCAGCTCACGAGCTCCTGCGAGCCTCATGCGCTGCGCCAATCGACACACAGCCGAAGCCCGGAGAAGGGAGACATTTCCCCAAGCGCGCGCATGCCGCAGGGGACAGCCATGCAGGCCGACCGTCCCACGCACCTGCCGGCCTGGGAGTTGCCAGATGACCTGTGGCGGCGCATGGAGGCGTTGATCCCCCCACGGAAAAGCCAGGAAGGGCGACCGCGGACCGTTGACCTCCGACGCATCGTAGAGGGAATCTTCTATGTATTGCGCACGGGGATCCCCTGGCACGACTGCCCGCGTGAACGCTTTGGCCCATCCAGCACCCTCTACTACTACTTTATCCAGTGGATCCAAGCAGGCGTGTTTGGACAGTTGTGGGCGGAGGCCATGGCTGTCTCCGACGACCTCAAGGGTCTGGAATGGACCTGGCGGCGCCGGGATCGGGGTAACCGTGCAATCCGTGCGAATACCCACGATTTCCATGTACAATGATGTCAATCACTTATAGAGTGATAAAAGAAATTTATCCCACCAAAACAATGGCTTGCTGTAGTTTCTCCAGATTGCATCCTTCCCTCATATGGTCAAGAAACTCATGCGGCTTCACGCACATAGTATTTCAGCAGCCCCCCGAGCCGTTCGCGACCCCGAATCGGACCTTCACGTCCCCCGTTTAGGCTGGACGAAGGAAAGAGAAGGACATTCCAGATTCCCCCGGATTTAATGGTAAGATCTCAATATTTTGATATCATTGAGATTATTCCATGACAGATCAGGCAACTACGCGTCGAGTACATACAGAAAATCGAAGGATAAACGGCTCTCAACTGACGAGGCCCAGGCTGTCTACCACGAAATCTGATGGCATGTGTCAAGATCAGCAGCCGTCACAGAGGGCATCAACAGCAAGACTACGAGCTGCGCCGTCAGGGCCAGCGGCACGAGGAGGCCATGCAGAAACTGCCCCACTTGGGTCGCACCGTGTGGCTATCCTGCCACACACTTGCGACCTTCCCTGCTTGTCGTCTTCCGTGCGAACAGGCACATCCCTCTAATGGCGCCGGGTCCCGACTTCAAACGTCAAAAGGAGGAGGAATCGCGGCAGCGGGGGAGGTAGTGGCTCATTTTCGTCGTCCGTGCCGAAAAAACGGGGTCCCGACTAGTCGTTGATTTTACAAGGTTTCGGCGTGTGCGGGAATGATGCTGAATTTCAAACTGAGTCACTACCTATACCCGTAGGATCCTCGACAGTGGCTGTGTTGTTCAATGCATTGCGGGACAGTGCTCCTCCGCAAGCATTCCCTGTATACCACGACCGTGCGTCAGTCCTGTGCTTCGTTCATCTGGCCGGTGCGACTCGCTTGAGGAACGCGATAACGGAGTCTGCGAAGATGTCATTCCGATCACCGGCGACCATATGGGCGGCGTTCGCCACGTTCACATACTCGGCGTGTGGGCACTGTTTCAGGAAGCTCTGCGCCCCTGCTTCACTTAACACATCGGAGAGGCCTCCTCGGACCAACAGCGTTGGCACGTTGAGGTTGTTCGCACAGGCGTGTAGCCGTTCCCGTCGGGCTGTCTGATCGCCACGCGCGCGGCGCCGGGCAGGATCCCAGTGCCAGTGATACTTGCCATCGGCGCCAAGGCGAACATTCTTGGCGAGCCCATCGAGCATCCGCGGCCGGGGGCGATGCGGTTGGTAGTTGGCGATGGCATCGGCCACCTCTTGCAGGCTGTCGAAGCCCTCGGGTTTTTGATCCATAAATGCCTGGATGCGGCGCGAGCCTTCGGGCTCGGTCTGAGGTGCCATGTCCACTAACACCAGCGCCGCCGCAGCCAAGTGAGATTCGCCAATGGCGATGAGGCTGACACCGCCTCCCATCGATGCCCCGACCAGGATCGGCCGCTTCCCCCCAAGCGCCTCCACCACGCAGATCAGGTCCTTGACCATGTAGTCCTGACCGTATTCGTCCGCCGATGCCCACCCGGAATCCCCATGACCTCGGGCGTCGAACGCTACGGCGTGGTAGCCAGCGTTCCCCAAGGTCTCGCCCGCCCCTTTCCATGCGTGACGGGTCTGACCACCGCCGTGCTGAAGGACTACAAGCGGCCCATTGGGGTCACCCCAGGTGTCTCCGGCGATCGTCAGGCCTCCGGCTCCGGTCCAGGTGTACATAGGCGTCGGCGTTCCCGGTAGTCGCTCTCCTGCGCTCATATGTGCTCCCTCTGCATGCGTACAGCAGCTGTCTGTGTCGAAGAATCGAAACCATCGCCGATCGTCATCCCGTTCGGTCTCGGCCACCATCGGCTCATGGCGAGAGGAGGAGTGGCGCGTCACCGACGTGCCGACGGGGCCGGCAAGAAGGTGAAGCACAAGGTTTGTACCGCATTTTTGTCCTGCCGTCCACCATTACTTCGGGCAGGATATGGACGGCTGAAGAAGGACGCCGTATCGGCCGGTCACCTTGTTCCCCTTGGCTTCTACTCCGCTATCAGCCATTCTCAGCGTCGACATGGATAGCATCGGCAGAGGTGGAAAGCGACGGCGATTGGCAGCATGTGTTGGTCTCTCTTACTGTCGATGGGCGCAGTCTGCCAGGCTCAGCGCGGCCGCGCATGGCGCGCCCGATGCGGGGAGGACGTCCCCGCGGGAACCCAGGCGCGCCTGCAACAGATGGACGAGGCAGAGGTATGGATGGGTTTTCGTTCCTGACCGGTTAGCGGGTATAGAGGGGATACTGCGGCATCGCAGCGGGTGGGGGCGCAGTCCCAGCCATTGTTCGCGCGCAGTCGGCCATGAACATGGCGGTGATTTGGTTCGCCGCATAATCGCCGCCGAGGAGCCGGCGCCGCGCCCAGCGGCTCAGTGCCGCCTCGGTGCGTGGGCCTTTGATGCCGTCGATGGGACCGGGATCAAAGCCCATATCGCGCAGACAGCGTTGCATGGATGCCAAGGCCTCGCCGGGTGCGACCGGTTCGGCGTAGCTCCCGAGATGAGAGATCTCCGCCAGCATGGTCTGGTCGTTGAGCTGGACAGCCCTGGTGACGCAGTCGAGGATCAGAAGTTGTCCCACCCGATAGCCATCGGTATAGGGGTTCAGGTCCTTGCTGCCGGCGTAGCGATACGCCATGGTCTCGGTCTGGGTGTTCCATGTGCCGGTCACGCCGCCGGTATCATAACCCAGCGAGGTCAGGCAGCGTTGCATCACCAGCGTGGTCTGGCGCGATGCATCACGGTCAAATGCCTGAACCCCGGCCGGGTCGGCGAGTGCAAGCGCGCCCATGATCAGTATGACGGTGAGTGTAGTCTGACGACTTCGCATAAATTCTCCTTTCTTTCGCCTCCTTTCCGTATATATCGGGCCGCCATGTGCAGGGCTTGACCAGATCGCGCCACTGTCGCACAGTCTCTTTCGTCCATATCGGAAGGTACGCCTGTCACCGGCAACCCATATAATCTTGGTGGTGGGCGCGCCATATACTGACGGCAGGCGAGTGAGGAACAGCTCAGGAGTTGTGGGAAGGGGTGCTGACGGGGACTGGCTCCTAGATGAATCCCATTCCTGGGATTGAGGATCAGTGATGGGCACTCGAAACGATGACCTCGATTTCTTCACCTGGACGCAGGCCCAGGTGGACACCATGCGGGCCAAGGACTGGGGCGCTCTAGATAAGGTGGGGGTGGTCAGACATCGAGTATCCTCTGCTTTTGCGCTGAAATCTGATGTCTTGTGGTATGTGAAGGGCGATGAGCCCCTCGCTTGACAGAGGTGCTTCAAGGCCACTCACGGGTCCCAATGCCTCTGCTGCTTCTGCGCTTTGTCTAGACGTCTTAGGGCTCATGGTTTATGATTGGTTAGCTTGACTGGGGGCGAAGACCACATTGATTCCATGGGGCGCTTCGGCGACCACGCGGTGGAGCCAGTTGCTGCATTTCATCCAGCCGGGCATGCAGGCAACGAGCCGTTGCAAAGGGGAGGAGAGGCCATGAAAGCAGTGCTGCTAACGAAACATGGCGGGCCGGAGGTGCTGCAGTACGGAGAGGCGCCGGACCCGATCGCCGGGCCGGGCGAGGTGGTGGTCGACATTCACGCGGCCAGCGTCAATGCGGCCGATTACAAAGTGCGGTTGGGAAGCTCTCGCTCCAATCTGCGCTTCCCGTATATCCTGGGTCGCGACTTCTCAGGCGTGGTCAGCGCGGTCGGCACAGGTGTCACCGACCTCGCCGTCGGTGACGCGGTGTTCGGAGTCTGCGATCAAGGCGTCGAGGGAGCCTACGCGGAAAAGATCGCCATCAAGGCCGCGATCATCGCCAAGAAGCCAGAGCGCCTCGGCCATGCCGAGGCGGCTGCCATGGCGTTGACCGGCCTCACCGCGCTGTGGGCTCTCGAGGACACGGCGCAGCTCAAAGCTGGCGAAACCATTCTGATTCAGGGAGGTGCCGGTGGCGTGGCCGGATTCGGCATCCAGTTCGCCAAGCATATCGGTGCTACGGTCATCACCACGGCGAGTGCTGCCAACCACGACTATGTGCGCCGACTCGGCGCGGACCGGGTCATCGACTACAACACCGAGGATTTCACCAAGGCGGTTTCTAACTGTGACGTGGTGTTCGACACCGTCGGCGGCGAAGTCCAGCTCCGCTCCTATGCCGTTCTAAAGCCTGGCGGCAGACTCGTCTGGATCTCGGCGGCACCGGAAGGCTCTCAGCCGCCCCGTAGTGATGTAAAGGTCTTGCGCCCGGGGGTAGCCCGTGACCGCAAGCATCTGGAGCGCATACTGGAGCTCCTGGATATCGGTGCGGTATGGCCGCCGAACATCATCCGCCACAAGATCACCGACGCGGCTGAGGCGCACCGAGTCAGCGAATCGCGTCACCTGCAGGGCAAGCTCGTGCTCGAGGTGCGCTGATCCCGCGTCATGGCGTGGAAGCGCCCTGGACGTGCCTTCGGGCGTCAGCGAACCTTAGAAAAAACCGCGACTTATACGCGAAAGGAAGAGAAACCGATGACAGACAATGCGCAGATGATCATCGACCTTGACAGAAAACGCATGAACGCCATGGCCCAAAAGGATATCGCCACACTGAACGCCTTGTTGTCCGATAACCTGATCTACACCCACTCGACGGCCAGACTCGACACCAAAAAGAGCTTCATCGAGGCCATGGAATCCGGCAGAACGGTCTATACAGGGGTCGAGCCTTCCGATGTCAAGGCACAGGATTTGGGCACTGCGGTGGTGCTGACAGGAATGGCCCGCATGCACGTCATGTCTAACGGGAGGCCCAATAATTTTGGCGTCCGATTTACTGACGTGTACGTCAACAACGGCGGCCAGTGGCAAATGGTGGCCTGGCAGTCCACCCGGCTTCCCGAATAAACAGCGCCTGGCGCCTCTGATGTCCTACACGGGCCACGGGGACGATCTCACGCGGTGAGGCGCCGGCCACTCCGCCAGGAGGGCGATAGGCCTACTCGATGTCGAGGAGGGCGCTCAGCCCGGTGGAACGTGGGGTCCCTCGCCCGGGAACCAGCGTCGCCTCAAGGACTTCAAATAGCTCTTCCTTGGTGGCGTCGAGGTGACGTCGGGAGGTGCGCTATGCAACGTGTCGTCATCTACCTAAAGCGTCGGACGGATCTCCTCCAGCCGGTCTTCTTCGATTGGTGGCTGGGCCAGCACAAGGCACTGGCCGAGCGACTCCCTGGACTGCGACGATACATCATCTCCCTCGCCGCCGACGCGCTGGAGGGCGCCTTTGACGGTATGGCCGAACTCTGGTTCGACGACCTGGCGGCGGCCGATGCGGCCTTTGCCAGCCCAGCGGGCCAAGCGGCACGCGCCGACGCCGACGCACACGTGGCTCGACGCGAACGCCTGAACCTGACGGAGCATACGATTATCGACCATCCCACTCCACCCCGCTTCAAGTACACCGCGGGCCTCAAGCGCCGCGTCGCTATGAACCGAGAGGCATTCGCCCACTGGTGGCTGGAGCGCCATGTCCCCTACGTAAAGCGGTTTCCAGCCCTGCGGAAGTATTCCGTTTCCCTTGTGGAGTCCGGCCCCGAAACCATCGTCGACGGTCTCGCCGAAGTCTGGTTTGACGACATGGCCACGTGGCAGCGCGTCACCGCAAGCGAGGTGGTCCAGGAGGCGCAGCAGCACTCGGTTGCCCACACCAGCAACCGCATCCGCCTCTCCGTGGTGGAACATCATATCCGTTAGCTCCCAGAGGTTTCTGCCGTCTTTATGGACAAGCGGGCCGCCGCGAGCCAGGTCCATGGGAGTTGGACCAGACAAGGGAGAGTATGATGAGTATCCCCACGTTCGACATCACCGCGCAGAAAATGTTGATCGTTGGAGGATGGCGCCGATGTGGCGGCCAGCGCCCGGACCATCCGATCGAGATGCGGATTATCCCCCTCAGGCGTCTGTTGTTCATGCCACGCCCACGAGTGACCATTGGCACTGGCATGATCAGCGCGAGTCGGGGATAATGGCCGGCGACACGTGCCAGACAGTCGTATAGGCTCTTACGGCGTGCGGGGAGCCTGCAGATAGCGGAGGGGGCAACACAATGAGTATGAGGGAAAGCGCTATGGGAGCAACCGACGGACTGGTTCAGTTTATCACAGACACGCACTACGATACCCTCCCCCAGGAGGTCATCAGCGCCGCGAAGATCGGCATCATGGATGGTGTGGCCAACATGCTTGCGGGTGCCACCCAGCCGCTCGCGGCGGTTATCAGCACGTACGTGCAGCAGCTCGGCGGAGCGCCGCTATGCAATGTCGTGGGGCACGATTTGCAGACCAATGCGCCGTCGGCGGCCTTTGCCAACGGGGTTTTTCTACACTGCCTGGATTTCGAGATTCAGGGGCAGCCTCCGACCCATGGGACCTCGGCCGTGTTACCTCCAGCCCTGGCTCTGGGCGAAATGTCCAGCGCGCCAGGTGCCCGGCTCATCGAGGCGTACGTCATCGGCTGGGAGCTACAGGCGCGTTTTCGCCGCGCCTCAGCGCGTTGCAACCTGCGCGGGTTTCATCCCCCAGGCCTATTTGGCCCTGTAGGGGCCGCTGCCGCCGGCGCCAAGATGCTCGGACTCGATCAGACGCAAATGCATATGGCCCTGGGCATTGCCGCTTCTCATACCGGCGGGCTGACCGCCAACACCGGCACCATGGTGAAATCGACGCATCCCGGGGCTGCGGCGCGCCAGGGCGTCGAGGCAGCCTTGTTGGCTCAGGCAGGGTTCCTCAGCCACGACAGCATTATTGAGGCGCACCAGGGGTATGTCGACGTCCTCTTCGGTGCCGAGTTCGACTGGGATGCCCTGACCCGCGACCTGGGCACCACCTTCCAGCTCGTCGCCCCTGGCTTCAATATCAAGCGCTATCCGGCACAGATTTATATGCAGTGGGCGATCGAGGCGGCACAGACCCTCCAGCAGCGCCACCGCATTCGTGCGGAAGACGTGACCTATCTGGAATTGGAGGTCCCGGCGGGGCTTGTCAGACGGGGCCATGAGGAGGTCAGGAGCGGCCTGGACGGCAAGTTCAGTTTCGCCTACTGTGGGGCCGTCGCACTCGCCGAGGGGCAGGTGGATATCGACTCATTTAGTGATGCCACACGATTTTCACCACGGGTCGAAGCCCTCTTACCCAAGGTGCGGATCAAGGCCAACCCGGACATTCCGACGGGTATCCCCGATACCTGGGCTGTCGCCCGAGTGGGCCTGGGTGATGGGCGGGAACTTAGTGAACAGTGTCGTCATTACCGCGGCTCCATCGCCAACCCCATGAGTCGGGACGAGCACCTGAGCAAGGTCAGAGCATGCGCGCGGCGGAGCCTCCAGCCCTCGGACATTGAGCGCGTCATCGGCATGGTTGAGACGCTGGAGACCCTCCCAGACCTGCGCCAGCTCATGGGGATTCTGGGGCATAAGTCGGTACCCTAACGTCCCAGGCAGCGTCCATCAGTTCGTCCGACAGTACCGCCAGGCTGGTGGCCAGATCGACGTGACCATCTTTGAGGGCGAGGGCGAAGGTCTGCTGCTCCATCTCTCCTCGCCCGTGGCACAGCAGACCTCGAGCAGATGATCACGTTCATCCATCAGCACCTCGGGTGAGCACAGGGCTCTGTCGACTGCGATGACAGTGCCCCATGTACGGCCCTAAAGGGTGTTCGGACAGACAGGCTGGGCGTCGCCTGTGGGGGAGCATTGGAGCAGTGCTGGGGAGAGTGCCCTAACTGTTCGGATGCTCCGCACAGGCGGCCCGCTGTAGACATGACGTCCAGCTGTGCCGTTGTCCGAGTGACGAGGGAGATGTCTAGCTCGGGTGCTTCCCGAACATGATCCAGCCACCGCTGCTGGGGGTGGTGAAAGCGGCGAGTGCGGTCTCGGCCCGTACCTTGACCTGCCGCGGGCCCGCAGTGCCCCTGAGCTGTTCGATGCTGTCAGTATACATGGCAGTGCGCGTCCGCCCGTTCCCGAGATTGCCCCCGCTGGAACAGAAGGGATGCGGGCCCTCAACGCGGATATCCCCCGCATAAAACGCGAAAGCGTCCCCCCGCTTGACGCCATGCCATTGAAACGCTTCCAGAAAGAACTGCGTCATGGTGGCATACCCATCGTAGGGGTTGAAGATGTCGACGTCCTGCGGCCCAAGCCCAGCTCCTTCAAACATCCGCCGGGCCGCGCGGTCGGTCCACTCTTCGATTTCATCGAGGTCTGGCTGGGTAGTGCGCTGTCTGAAGTTGTGCTGCGAATGATTCAGCACGTAGATCGGTGGCTGCTTCATATCTCTGGCGCGGTCGGCGGTGGTGAAGAGATAGGCGGCTGACGCGTTCACCGGCCGGTCACAATCCCATATCCTGAGAGGATTTAGGATATACCGCGAGGTCACATAGTCTTCCACGGTCAGCTGCGGAATCCCATGGTTGGCATTATACCCCCACGACGTCAGCAGGCCGTTGCGGTGCTGGTTGATCACAAAGGGGGCCAGGTCATCATGGGTGCCACCGTATTTGAGGCAATACTGATTGTGCGGGAAGATGTTAATGAAGTCGTTCCCCCCGTGATTACCCCAGGGTACCGTCCATTGGCGCGCGCCTCTGGCGTAGTCATCAGCGTTCTCGCCGCCGCGGCGATACCGCCCTTCCAGGTTACCCGTGGGGTAGATGACCAGACAGGTGGTGCACATACCGTCTCCCACCGCCTGGGACGCCATACCGACCATTTCGCTGATGGTGGGCACGTTGGTAGGGGCATACTTGACGTTGGGCAGGTGCATCTGCTTGATTAACCACTCCGCATTCACCAGCGTGAGCCCCCACTCAGAGTCGTAGGGCGGGTCAAAGTAAGGCCGTGGCGCCCATTGTGATGCGGAACCGCCGCTGGCACCGGCAATGTGGCTCTGGCAGCAGATAACGCCATCAATCTGGTCGGGCGTGACGCCCGCGTCATCCATGGCCTTCTGGCAAGCCAGTATAGAGTATGCACCCAGGGTCTTGTCCATCGAGGTGCCGTCCCAGCGCCGCTCCACCGGGGAATGACCATACCCGGCAACTGCGACCTTACCCCGGTGCTCCCAGACCCCTAAACCGTCTTTATCTCTCCGCCAGGAATAAGAACTCTGCGTAGCCATTGGTTCCCTTTCTTGATGACACATCGCGACGTCGCATGCGCCGGAACGGTGGGTTAGTTGACCACGCGCCATTCGTGGATCAGTTGGCCCGGCGCCACTTCCTCAAAGGTGACCTGGACAGCGGCCCCGACCGGGACCTTGTAGGGGGGGGTGCCTGGAAGATTGGAGTAAAAATTCACACGCGTATCCTCGTCCAGGGTAATCAACGCCAGATTGTACGGCTGATCCGGCATGCGACGGTTGAGCCGGCCGTCCTCTATCACGATATACGTAGCAATATGGCCCCTCCCGCCGACCTCTTTCCACTCCAGCTTGTCGGCGGACCCGCAGACCTGACAGCTTTGTTGCGGTGGATACTGGAGCCTGTCACAGGCAGCACAGTGCTGCAAGACCAGCCGCTTCTCATTCACAGCATCCCAGAAGGGCTTGCTTAACGCATCAGGTACAGGGATCACCTTTGGCATCTGTCCTCTCCATGCTCAGGGGGGTATGTGACTCGCGATACCCCATCGACCTTCTCCCTGCCGTCATCAGAACATCGACGGCGCGGTCGGAGCATAGTGCAGGTCTGTGGGGCCTGTCAATCCTCTCTCGCTTTCGCGTGGATCGGATGTATACTACCACCTTTTTTGCCCCCGTGAGCAGAGATGCCACACGCAGGCGACCTTGCATACGCCACGGCCGAGGAAGGGGCGCGGAGCCTGGCCAACGTAGTTTTTGCCACCTTCGCATGGAGTTCGGGAGGAAAGCCCATGGCTTCTCACTGCAGTGCCAATAGAGAATAGGGTTGGCTGACCATGAGTGAGGGACTATAATGCGCCAGCAGAGGGTGTACGAGCAGTACCGCACTACCTGTTCGCTTGTATGGCCGACAGCCTGTTAAATCACCCTATGATACCTATGATAGAGGATTGACATTGTTGGTTCCAGGACTAAGGGAACGTCAGGGGGCAGGTCGCAAAACACCTTTTTACGGTTGGTGGATGGTCTGGTTGGGCGGTTTCCTTAGCTCTCTGAATAAGACCGCTGTCAATAAGGGCTTTCCCGTTTTCGTGGCGCCGGTACGCGATGGCTTTGGAGCCAGCAACGCGGCCGTGTCGCTCATTTTCTCACTGGCTCGTGCGGAAAGCGGACCGACCGGTCCTATGGCCGGCTGGTTCATCGACCGGTTTGGCCCACGTCTGGCGTTATTCGTCGGGGCGCTGATGAGCGGTGGCGGGTTCCTGGCGCTGGGCTATACCACGAGCCTCTGGGCCTTTGGCTGCATCTATCTGTTAGTGGTCACTGCCGGGGCCAACCTCGGCTTTTCCTATGCCCTGTCCACCTTGATCAATAACTGGTTTTATCGACGCAAGGCCCTGGCCATGTCGGTGTTCCAGGCGGTGGACTCCTTTTTGCCCGCCATACTGGTGGGGGTCGTGGCCCTGGCGATTGCCGCGTTGAGCTGGCAGACCACGGCCAAGATCATTGGCCTCGTCCTACTAGTGGTGATCCTGCCGCTGTCGTTCTTCATCAAGGATGCGCCGGAGCGAATGGGCCTCACCATGGACGGCGACCCGCCAGGCAGCATTCCGGACCCTCCACGCCCCTCAACACCCCGACGTAGCCGGTGGGCCCAGCCTGCCTGGCGTCCCCCCGAAGAATACAGCATGCGCCAGACGCTGCACTCCTGGGCGTTCTGGAACCTGACCGTGGGCACGGCGTTGCGATTGGTCTCGAAAGCCGGCGTGACGGTGCATATCATCCCCATCATGGCGAGTAAGGGGGTATCCGAGCAGACAGCGGCGTTCATGTTTGGCTTGCAATTGTTTTTGACGGTCCCCATGTATCTGATTCTCGGCTGGGCCGCGGACCGCTTCCCCAAACCGCCGGTGCTCATGTGGGCCTCCCTCGCAGGCACGGTTTCTTTTGCGCTGCTGGCCTCGCCCTGGCACGGCGTCGGCATGCTCCTGACGTATGTGTTCTTGTTCGCCATCTGCGACGCCAGCGCGCCGATCAACTGGGCGGTGGTCGGCGAATATTTTGGCCGCCAGACCTTCAGTCGGCTGCGGGGCTATATCCAGTTCGCCAACTTCCCCGGGGTCCTGTTCGCCCCGGTGTTCGTGGGGTGGTGGTACGACCGTTACCACAGCTATGCGTTCCCCATCTGGATCTACACTGGGGTGTCGCTGGTGGGCGCATTGGCCTTTGCCGTCCTCAAACGGCCCCCCAGCAATGCACTGGAGCTAGGCGGGGAGCCCACGGCCCCCCAGGCGAATCTAGAGCTATCTCCAGAGGGATAAGCAGTCCAAACGGCATTATGCGCTGGCGCTTAGGAGCGCACTCCTGAAGCACCCTGAGCCCTCGCAACACCACGAGACAAGCGTATGCCGGAGCCCAAACGTAAAACGGCGATGATTAGCAGCACGTCACGCGATTTGCCAGAGCATCGCCAGCAGGCGATCGATGCCTGCTTACGCCAGGGCATCTTCCCAAGCGCGATGGAGCATCTGCCGGCGCGCGATGCGGACGCCATTCGTGTGTCGCTGGAGATGGTGGACGAGGCCGACATCTATATCGGGATCTACGCCTGGCGTTACGGCTACATACCAGAAGGGCACGACATCTCGATCACCGAAATGGAGCTCAACCGTGCCGTGGAGTGCGACCTTCCCATTCTCGTCTTTATGATGCACCACGATCACCCGCCGACCATTACGATGGTCGAGGCAGACAAAGGCGCGCAGACAAAGCTGAATACACTGAAAGACCGTGCCTGCCACGGCCGCGGGCGTTTGGAGTTCAAGTCGCCAGTTGAGCTTCGCAGTCATATCATCCAGTCGCTGTGAGCTGGCCATCGCATACCAACTCAGCGGCGAGCCGGGTCGTGGCGAGCTACTCTTTCGGCGTTCCACAGAGATTTATGAACGGGCAAAAGATGAGGCGAGCGAGGCCGTAGAGTTATGCAACCTCTCCCATCCTCTCTGGCGCTCTAGTCATCTATATGCAGCCGAGACGGCTGCGTGCCGTGCACTGGGAATTGGCCACGAACAAGGCCACCGATACCGAGAAGGTGTTAGCCTCTTTTTTGTCGGTGTCACTCTCGCCGCATGTGGGGTAGCCTCCTCATCAGCGATCAGCCTTGGCCGTTCGCTGAATATCTTGGTTGCACAAAAAAACAAATAAAGCGAAGGCTTCGTTAACGCCTCTCTCGCGCAACGCTGCCTCTGGTTCAGTCAACCCGGCGAGTCGCTGCCGCTCGCGCAACGCGCCTGGGAACTGGCGCATGTCCAGTGCCACGAACGCGACCTCATCCGAGCCGCCCGACTCCACGGCGAGGCAGCGCTGGGCGTAGGCGATCTGACCACCGCCACCGAGCGCCTGCACCATGCCCTCGCCCGCGCCCGCGCTGTCAACTACGTCGAAGAAGAACTTCCCGCTTTGACGGCCCTGGCCGAACTGCACCGGCGGCAGCAGCATGACGACACCGCGCGCGAACTCCTGGATCAGGTCTGGACCCCCGCTGAGCGCGGGCCGTATCCGCTTTTTCACGCCGATGCGCTCAACGTCCTCGCACAGTTCGAACGCGATCAGAGCCGCCGGGAGGCCGCCATTGCCGCTGCCACCGAGGCCTACAAGCAGGCCTGGTGCGACGGGCCACCCTACGCCTACCACTTCGGCCTGACAAATGCCCGCCGCCACCTCCGGGAACTCAACGCGCCGGAACCGGAGCTGCCGCCCTTCGATGCCTCCAAGTATCCGCCGATACCCGAAGTCGAGATTGACCCGCAAGACGAATTCCATGTCGGTAATACTGCTGAAGCGTGAGTCTGGGGAACGCGCTCCTCTCGAACACGCCGTAAAACCCTGCCGTTCAAGGCGCCGATACAAGGCATTGCTTCCGGGGCACGTATAGATTTAAGCTTGCCCTTCGTAGCCCATTTTGCTATACGCTCACTATCATGTGGGCATGAACTTCAGCCGGGGAAATCCGGCGTCATGCCTGAAGAGCATTATGAGACCTGAAGGAGGTCAAGATGGCGAAGACGTATCCAATGCTGTCCAGTGATGGGCACCTGGAAGTCCTCCCAGAGCGGTGGACCCGCCGGATGCCCGCGAAATTCCGCGAGCTCGCGCCGCGCACGACGACCTTGGCGGATGGGAGCGACGCCATCGTCATGGAGGGCTCGGGGCCGTTCAAGGTCAACTATATCGACCTGAGAGGCGGCAGGAAGGCCGACGACTGGCAGCCCGTCGGCGTGAAAGTCGAGAATACGCCGGGCATTGGACCACCTGAGCAGCGGGTTGAGGAGCAGGATGTGGACGGCCTCTCGGCTGAGGTGCTATTCCCGAACATGGCGGCTGGGCCTGGGCTCTGGCGCAACATGAAGGATGATGACGCGTATAAGGCAGCTGTCCGAGCCTACAACGACTGGCTGGCTGAAGAATACTGCCCTGTGGCGCCTGACCGCCTGCTCGGCATGGGTGTCATGCCGTGGACCAATATCGACGATGCCCTGGCTGAGCTCACGCACTCCGCCGAGATGGGCTTAAAGGGTGTCCTATTGGGCGTCTTTCCAAGCGGCAAGGTCTATCCCACCCCAGAAGACGACAAATTCTGGGCCGCTGCCCAGGAGATGGACATGCCGGTGACCGTTCACGTCGGGTTCAACCGCAACGGCCCCCGCGCCAGCGAACCCATGTTCTTGTTCCCGAATCCGGATCCTGAGGTCCTGAAGTCGACCAGACACATCGTGGACTATGTGGCGCGCTGGGGTATGGACGCCGCCAAGACCATATCGCCACTCATCCTGTCGGGCGTGTTTGACCGGTTCCCCGATTTCAAAATCTTCTTTGCCGAGACCCGAGTCGGCTGGATCCCCTCTGGCTCGAGATGGCGGACTATTGGTACGACAAACACCTGAGCTGGAACAAGCGTCTGCTCGGTTTCGATCCCCCGAAGCGGATGCCCAGCGAATACGTACGCGACAACATCGTGCTGAGCGTGCAGCACGTCGAGCGGACCGCGATCGAGATGCGTCACCACATCGGTGTCGACCACTTGATGTTTGCCACCGATTTCCCGCACATCGAGTGCGACTGGCCGGAGACCCGGTCTTACGCCGATAAAATGTTTGCCGGTGTACCCTGGGAGGAGGCGTACCCGATTCTGGCGGGGAACATGATCAAATTCTTCCACCTCGAAGACACGCCCATGGCCAAGAAGGTCGAGGCCCAGGCCAAAGTCGCCGTGTGGTAAGCGTGAGACGTTGCACCGAAGCTGCAGTGCCCCCGGAAAGCATCCAGGGGCACTGTGCCTACCTGCCTGTCCCCGTGAGTCCGAAGCAGCGATCAGCGGCGTTCGGGCCAAAGGTCCAGCGGGCGCATTCGACCACTGCTGCTGGTAGACGGAAGAGGCCATGGCCGAGGCGGCCCCGCATGCCAACATGACGCCGCCTGGAGCGCCAGAGCAAGAGGCTGCTCAGCAGAGAAATGCCCAGCGGTCCAGAGGTCCTCTCGGAGCTCTGCTACGCCTACGGACGTTCGCAGCACTGCGCCACCGCGAGTTTCTTCTGCTCTGGTCCGGACAGTCAGCCACCGCCATGGCCATGTGGATGGATCAGGTGGCCCGTGGCTGGCTCATGTACGAGCTCACCAATTCTCCCGTCCAACTCGGCCTGGTGCACGGCGTCCAGGCCATTCCGATTCTCGTGCTGTCCCCGGTCGCCGGTAGCGTCGCCGACCGTTACCCCCGCAAGCTACAGGTCCTGGTCGCCCAAGGGCTCGCCGGGTTGATGTACGCCGTGCTCGCCGTGCTCATCTTGAGCGGCCGCATCCAGCCCTGGCATGTGTATGCGACGGCTTTCGCAATGGCCATGGTCCAGACGTTTCATCTACCAGCCCGGGCAGCCATGGTCGCCGATGCGGTGCCTCCCTGCCAGCTGACCAACGCGATCGGCCTTAGCTCTGTCATATTTAACGTGGCTCGCAGCACGGGCCCCGCCCTGGCCGGCTTCCTCATCGCCACGCTCGGCACGGCGAGCTGCTATGCCGTTCAGGTGGGGTTCTATCTACTGGCGATCGTCTGGACCCTGCAACTTCGCCCGGCCCCGATTGCTTCCACCAGTGTGCGAGATCGCGCCGCGCACGGAGCGTCCTTCGGGCAGAGCATCGTCGAGGGCTGGAAGTTTAGTTGGCGCAACGAAGTGGTACGCGCGGGACTCCTCATCATGATGTGCGCCTCGTTGTTCATCGTCCCCTTCACCACCCTCTTGCCGGTGTTTGCGCGCGACCTCTTGAGTGTCGGGGCTACCGGCCAGGGATGGCTCTTGACGGCCATGGGTGTGGGTGCGCTATGCAGTGCCCTCCTCATCGCCTCGCTTGGTGACCGGCTCCCGAGGGGTCTCCTCATGCTGTGGGGCGTGACGATCTACGGGCTCAGCGTCGTTGCCTTTGCGGTCTCCGACTCATTCCGGCTGTCGTTGGGGCTGATGACGCTGGTCGGCCTGGCCCACGTGAGCTCCCACGCCCTCGTGCAAACCGTCGTCCAGACGTACTCTCCATCCGCCTTCCGCGGACGGACAATGGCCATCTTTCACATGAGCTCAGTCGTCCTGACGCTCGGCAGCATGCTGGCTGGAATGCTGTCGGCGTTCATGGGTGCCCGCTGGGCGGCGGCATCGATGGGCGCGACGGGCGCTCTCCTCATCGTTGCGATCGGGGTGGCGCTGCCGCGCGCCCGGCTCATCCGATAGGGCATTAGTAGGCTACGATCGAATATGTCGCGGGGATTTCGAGCCTTCGACCAGAGGCAGCACCGTATGCAGGCAGGTGGCTATATCCGGGTCAGCAGCGACGAGCAAGCCCATAGGGGATTGCTCGTCGGCATGGGCACGTCAAAGAAGCCCCTCGTCCGCAGTGCTCGCAGAGGGGCAATCACCGCCCCGGCTTGCCTGAACTCCAGCCCCAATTGTCGGGCGGCCAGACGTTGCGACCACGCCTGCCGCCGGTGCGCTCACCCGCGTACCAGTCCTTCACGGTCTCGCGCCACTTGGCGATGTGCGGGGTTTTGGTGTGATACTCGAACGCTGCCTTGTTGACGTAGACCTCGTACAGGTACAACTCATTGGCCTTGTGGATATTCTGGTATACATCGAACCTCAGGCAGCCAGGCTCCTCATGGGTCGAGCCCAGCCCGTCGAGCCTGACCGCCGCGATGAAGGCATCCACCTTGTCCGGTTGGATGGGCAGCGGAGCATGAATGACGTGCAAGCTGCTGCTGAACGCTGGGTCCTCCACGGCACCCGGTCGGTGGGCATCCCAGATGGCGTCGCCCAGCGGAAACACCGGCCGACAGAAAGAGACCTCGACGGCACCATCCAACATGTTCTTCACCGCAGCGTCCCACTGTGCGAAGTGCGGCGTGGTTTTGTGGTGCTCGAACGCCGCCTCATCGCTGTACACCTCGGTAAAGGCGATGAGCTTGGGGTTGGTTTCGTCCTGGATGATATCGAATCGGTGGCACCCTGGGCGCTCGTGCAGGACCGAGCCGGTGCCATCTGCAATAGAGGCCTTGATGAAGTCGTCGATGTGGTCTTGCTTGACTGTGAGTCGCACCATGAGGATGTACATAGCAACTCCTTGCATGCGCCCTGTGAGGCGCGGCTGGAACGCGTGACATGTGAGGCTGGTCTTCCCGTGCGCCGCAGTATACTGGATTCGCTCGGTTGATGCGAGTGTGCGGTCGTGGAACACCTCAGGATGATAGGGGAATTTTCGGCTCGCACGCTGATGGCTGTCTTGTCAGTTGGAGGGGCGAATGAAGGCGCTGGGAGAGCGACGTTGAACAGCTGGTCGAGGGCGTGATAGAGGGAGGACTTGCCGCTGCCGTTCTCACCGTAGAGCAGAAGGTTCTTGCCGCCGGGGAGGTCAAAGGTGTATATGGCCGGGCCGGGGAAGCCGCGGAAATGCTTGATCTCAATCTTGGTGATCTTCACGCCTTGCCTTCGATGATGCGGACTTCTTCCACCGTTTGGAGGTCATGCAAAGCGGCGCGGAGCAGATGCTGGAGGTCATAGACGCGCTCGAACTCTTTGCACAGGCGGCTAAGGCGATGTGCTTCCGGTATGGCGTCCAGTGCCGGCAGGACGGCCTGCTGAACCAGGTCGAACAGGCGCAGGCCACGGGCGTATAGCGCTTCGGGGAAGTACAGTTCGTACACCAGGCCGTTAAGCACCTGTTCCCAGTACCCAAGCATGAGTGCATCACGGGCGGTCTTCTCCACCTTGTGCGCTTGGAAACAGCGGTTCAGCCAGAGCAGGTATTCGACTAGGTGC
>CAVPRW010000017.1:0-382878 GCA_963707985.1 uncultured Nitrospinota bacterium
AAACCGGTTCGTTATGGGCGCCATCGGTGGTGGTGCAGGGTACGGCGAAAACGACCGGGTGACGCCGCGACTGCTGCGCTTTTATGAAGAAAGGGCCAAGGGCGGTGTTGGCCTGATTACAGTGGGGCATGCTCCAGCCGATTGGATCCGGTAAGCCTAACCCCCGCGGTGTATCCATATACAAGGATGAACTCATCCCTAGCCTCCGCCAATGGACTGATGTCGTACACAAGCATGATGCCAAGATCGGCGTCCAGTTATCCTTTGGCGGAAGGTGGTGGCGGGGCGGGGATGCCCCTATTGAAGAGGTAGGCCCATCCGATGTCGTCTTCGTTCATACCGCCGGCGCCCTCGAACCACGCCCTCTGACGTTAGATGAAATCCGCCAGATGATCGAAGCCCTGGGAGAGGCGACGCGGAGGGCTCGCGAAGCTGGATTCGATTGCGTGGAATACCAGGCCTCCACCGGGTCTATTTTTGGACAGTTTCTCTCTCCGCTCACCAACAAGCGCACCGACCAGTATGGCGGAAGTTTTGAAAAAAGAATGAGCTTTCTTCTGGAAACCATCGAAACCGGCAAGAAGAAGGCAGGAGAGGACTATACATTCATTGTAAGGCTGGGAGGCGATGACTTCATGAAAGGGGGCAACACCCACGAGGACAGCAAGAGAATGGCCCCCATCCTGGAGAAAGCCGGCGTTCATTGCCTGAACGTGACGACGGGTTGGCATGAGGCGCCGGTTCCCTTCCTCCCGATGTCTGTTCCCCGGGGAGCTTACATATACCTGGGTGAAAGCATCAAGAAAGCGGTCAGCATTCCCGTCATTGGCGGTACCCGGATAAATGACCCTATCCTGGCGGAACAAATCGTGTCCGAGGGGAAGCTGGACATGATATACCTCTGCCGGCCCCTCATCGCCGACCCTGAATTTGTCAACAAGGCCGAAGAGGACAGATTCGACGACATCCGCCCCTGTATTGCCTGTTCCCATTGCTTTGGAGGGATGGGGAGAGGCAATGGTATAGAGTGTACCGTCAATCCCAAGGCCGGCAGGGAAATGGAATATACGGTTGAACCCACGCAACACCCCAAGAAAATTTTTGTTATTGGCGGCGGCCCTGCGGGTATGGAGGCAGCCACAGTTGCTGCCGCGCGAGGCCACAAGGTCACACTTGCGGAAAAGGGCGATCGTCTGGGCGGGCAACTGTTGGTTGCCGCCCCTCCCACCCCATAAGGACGAGTTAGCAAACTTCAACGATGTATCTAACGGTACAGTACAAACACGAAGTAGAGAGTAAGCTCAATGAGGATGTCACCGTCGAATCCATCGAAAAGGTAAAGCCCGATGCGGTAATCATCGCCGCCGGAGCCACACCCATCATTCCCCGCATCCCCGGAGCAACGGGAATCAATGTGGCAACAGCTATAGATGTCTTAACCGGGCGCAAAGATACCGGCCGGAACGTGATCATCATCGGCGGCGGCGCGATAGGCTGTGAGACGGCTGAGTTCCTGATCAAAAAGGGCAAGAACGTCACCATCCTAGAGATGCTCAATCGAATGGGCAACGATTTCGAGGAGTTACCGTTGGGTTATTATGTTGAGGCTGAGAGAGACGCAAATCAGGATGGAGACCAATGCCGAAGCGGAGGAGATAACCGAAAAGGGTGTGCGGGTGAATCGTAAAGGGAGAACCAGGACGTTCTTCGCTGGGGATAGCGTTGTCCTCGCTATGGGCATGAAGGCTGACAGTGAGATAGCCCATAAACTGGAAGGCAAAGTTGCCGAGCTGTATACGATCGGAGATTGTGCTGAGCCCGGTCGTTTATTGGGAGCCATGCACAGCGGATTCCGCGTGGCGCGAGAAATCTAAGCCAAAGTTCCCCGGAGGAATTTACCGTCGATTATGACGGATTAACTGTTGCTGCTTATTTATAATGATAAAGGAGAAAAAAATGGCGATTAAAGGTATGGATCATATTGTTGTGCGCGTGAAAAATATTGATGAAGGCATAAGCACCTATCGGGATAAACTGGGAATGAAGTTGGAGCGCACCTCCGAGTCCGAAGCTTTGGGTATCAAGCAGGCCTTTTTCCCCTTCCCTAATGGGGGGTTTTTAGAAGTAGTGGCCCCTTTTGGTCCTGATTCAGCAGTGGGTAAGGCTATCGATAGCCGTGGAGAAGGAGTGCACACGATCTCCCTAACTGTCGATGACCTGGCTGCTACGGTAAAAAGCCATGCAAGCGATGCCGGTGTACAGCTCATTGGCGTAGGCAGCCCTCAGGTTTTTTTGCATCCCAAATCCACTCATGGTCTGTTGGTTCAACTCACCGAGAAAAAATAACATGGTTCCCGAATGTGCTCACCCGAATGCCGAATGGTGTCAGCGCCTATGGTGCTTGCACTGATAGGCATTCGGCGCGGCACTGGGTAGCGATGCCGCAGCGCTTGCCGCCCCTTCTCAATTCCTGTTTCCTATCTGTTATTCAACTGCAAGCTCTCTGATTAAAAGATTCAAACCGATTTGAGGTTCTTGCGCAATGATAGGCTAACACCCCACATTGTGCTGCCAAAATCCGCTTGACACACAAATTCCTTCTTCATATACTCCCACCATGAAAAGCAATGCCTTGTCAAAAGGGATTTTGCGTAAAGTGTCACCGTATGAGGGTAATAAAGAACCCACGTCATGCCATTCTTAAAAAGCTTAAGACGTCCAATTCAGGGCATTTATTCCTCCTGCGGGAGAGGGATATCCAGACTTGTAAAGTCAAAGCGGGGCTTCATTAAGAAGGTATGAAACATTGACATCAAAATGTAGAGGAGAATATAAAAATGAATAAGACGGTTCGGATGTTTGAAAGAATACTACTACCACTGGACGGTTCTGAACTATCTGAGATGGCCCTTCCCTACGGAGAGGAGTTGGCCAGTAAGTTGGGTTCTGAGGTAGTCTTGTATCATGTACGCGGGCATGAGCACTCGCAGCAGGAGCACATGCATCAGATGTATCTTGATAGGTTGGCTGAGACTGTGCAGCGTAATATCAGAAAAGACCAGCCAAAGGGTACAGAAGTAAAAGTAACTACAAAAGTCGAGGCCGGAGAGCCTACAGAGAATATCTGCAACCTTGTAGACAAAAACAAGGTAGATTTGATAATTATGACCGCTGTCAGCGCCTCTGGTCTTAAAGTCGGCAAAATGCTGGGCAGCGTGACTGACCATGTCTGCCGAACTGTGCCGATACCGGTAATGCTCATTAGACCTCAGAATGTCAAGAGACTGACGAAAAGAAGCGACTGATCAACCGTATACTCATACCTCTGGATGGTTCTGACTCAGCAAACTGGCACTACCGGTCGGAGAAGAACTGGCTACCAAGTTAAAGGTGAGTATTACCCTCTTCCAGATGGCACACATGATTCGCATCTATGACGATGGGTCAGGGGCTCTATTGCGATATATTGATTATACGAAGCTTGATGAGGATGAGAAGAAACGAGTTACGTGCTGAAATGATTGCACTGGAGAAAGAACTGAAAGAGAAAGGCCTCGATGTAACCAATATTGTAACCTCCGGCTATGATGCCGCCTATGAAATCATTGAGGTATGTAAGAAGATTGGCGCCGACCTGGTGGTCATGTCCACCCATGGGCGGTCTGGGTTAGGTCGCTGGGTCTTCGGCAGCGTTGCCGAAAAAGTACTGCGTCATGGAGAGACACCATTGTTGCTGGTACATGCAAGAGCAGGTTAATATATTTATGACCCTCACCGCAAAACTGTTCAGGCAGTTATTGCGGTCAAGTAGCTTCCGCTAGATTCTAGGGTCTCGTTTGACACAAGACAGAACCTTTACACCTATGAATCCCTTTTGACGACGAGCACAGGTCGCAAGGATTTTCTTATGACTGCTTCCGAAACCGATCCCAATAACATCTCTCTGAGGTTGCTCTTTCCATGCGATCCGAGTACAATGATAGAGACTGCTCTTCTTGCTCTATTCTGAGAATCTCGGTTACGGGAGCACCTTTGATAATTTTCACGTTGATTTTGAACCCCTTGTCCCGGAGAACATTTGCCACCGTGTTCAATCCTTTCATGATGTCGTCTTTAACATCATTTTCGAATTTAACTATGTCTATCGCAGAATATTCATCCAGAAGATAGAAATACTTATCCTCCATCACATATAGTATTATGACCTCTTCCTCTCCGGAAGCTTTCAACTGCTCAATGAAAGCCAGAGCTTTTGCAGCCACGTCAGAAAGGTCAGTTGGGTATAGTATTTTCTTGAACATTATATCCTCCATTATATGCGGATTTGAGAATGCAGATCTAATTAGGTTTATCTCTTATCATAAATAAAAGGGAAAATAACCTTTAACTGAGATGAGATAAATAAATTTTTATTTTGTTTTATATCACAGGTGTTTGACTTTTATAAAAGACCACCCGAACTGAGGACTCACAAATTCCTTCTTCATATTCACACATCATAAAAAGCAATGCTTTTTATGGAAAATATTCAATTCAATTCAATCTGATATTGTGATAAGTTTTATGCTGGCAAACAGATATTTGCAAGCATTAGCGTCGCAAGGAGAACATTTTAGATCATGAACCTGGAAGAGATCGTAAAAATTGTACACGGATTTGTTTTAAATCCACAGACTTCGCTTAAGGGAGATGTGAAAGGCGGCTGCGGGGCAGACTTGATGAGCGATGTTCTGTCATCTATTCAGCCGGATGCTCTTTTGCTCACAGGCTTGACGAATTTGCAGGTTGTCCGTACTGCGCAAATGGCGGATGTACGGGCTATTGTTTTGGTACGGGTAAAAGTGCTCAACCCGATATGCTGGAACTGGCAACACGGGAAAATATCCCCGTTATTTCCAGCCCTTATGGTATGTTTGAACTGTGCGGACGGCTGTACAAAGCTGGTTTGCCCAGTCTCGAAGGCCAGATGCTGACCGAACCCCATGTCTAACAAAACTTTGCAGGAAATGTATGGTCGCAAAGGCCGTGTGATAACCGACCAGGATGTTCGCGAGATCAGTCGCGTGGAAGCGGTGTCGTACGATCTGAAGATCGGCGACGTAATGGTGTCTGATGTCAAATCTGTCCGGCCGGATATTCCTATGAATGATTTGCTGGAGATCATGCGTCAAGGACGGATTTCCGGTACACCGGTAGTGGAAGGGGGAAACCTGGTTGGGCTTGTCAGCATCGAGGACCTCATCCATGCCATGAGGAAAGGGGAACTTGCCGAGCCAATTTCGCAATACATGGCTCGCAACGTTGTTACCGTGAAAGTATATGAGCCGGTGGTCAGAGCGATTGAGATTTTCAGCGAACAGCGTTTTGGCCGACTGCCGGTGATGGATGAAAACGACAGATTGGTCGGTATCATCACCAAGGGCGATATCACTAGCGGTCTGCTGCTGGCGCTGCAAAAAGATTATCATGAAGAGGAAGTTCGTCGTTACCGCGCCAGTCACCTTTTCAAGATATCACGTCCGATCGCACCAGCCTGATTTTACGTTACGACATAAAACCGCGCGACTTTACCAGTGGCGGTCGCGCGTCGAGCAATTTCAAGCGGGCATTAATTCGCCTGGGGGCTAATCCGCAGATGGCGAGGCGGTGCGGAATTGCCGTTTATGAAGCTGAAATGAACCTGGTCATACACACCGATCAAGGAGGAGTGATCCGGGTGGAGATTGAACCACACCGCGTCCTGATGCAAACTATCGACGACGGTCCCGGCATCCCCGATGTCATTGGCATTGCAGCCAGGTTGGTCTACCGCCACGCAAGAAGTTCGCGATATGGGTTTTGGCGCAGGCATGGGATTGGTCAACATCAAACGTTGTGTGGACCGGATGGATGCTTGCTATCCGTTGTTGGAAAGGGCACCAACCTGACCATGGAAATTGACTTGCGGGCTGATGAGCGATTCAAAGAAAGTGGCGGCCCATTGGACGAGCACGGAAAGCAAAAGGGATAAAGGTGCAATTAACATCAGACGAACATCGACACCGAACTTAACATTTTGCAGCCGATATTTAATTGACATACATGATTGAGAATTTTACTGTTCGCTTATAAATAAGCAATGTCTTTGTTATCCACAACTCATCAACCTCGAAGAAGATGCAGGATTTCGAGTCGTCATACTTGGATGTTGTTTATTCGAAAATTGTGATATAATTAGTACAAATATTGAAAGCTGGATGTGAGGGACTGGGGCAACAAATATATGGCTGAGATATTGTGTTACCATGGGCCTGAACAGAGAGAATTCACCAAATTCAACCAAGAAAGGAGAAACAGTCATGAGTGAAGTTAAGAAAGAGCAGAAAGGACTAACGCGAAGGGATTTCGTCAAGGGAGCCGCTGCTGGAGCAGTGGGAGGGTTGGTGGTTGGAGCTGCAGGAACTGCCCTGTCAGCGCCAAAGGCACAGCCGAAGTCTTGGCTGCCCGCCAAGTGGGACTATGAGGCTGACGTGGTGGTTGTCGGAGCCGGTTTTGCAGCTCAGGCAGCAGCCATCGAAGCCGATCGTGCTAAAGCCTCGGTTCTCATGCTGGAGAAAGCGAACCAGAAGGAACAAGGAGGCAACAGTCGAGTATGCGGCCAAGGCTTTATTTGCCCCGCCCAAATATATCTGGGAAGACTATTTTGCATATTTGAAGATGACGACTGCCGGTTTAGGGTTTCCCGTTCCTGACGAACATCTCCGATTCTACATCGAAGAAAGTTCCAAGAACCTTGAATGGTTCGCGAGTCTGGGTATTAAAGCTAGTTGAGGGCAACGTTGGCGGGGGCGTGGAAAGTGGATTCCATTCTATCCCCAATTTCCGGGAGCGGAAGCCATTGCGAAGGAAGCCCAGTTCTACTGGGTACCGCCGGAAAAAGGAACCGGGCAGGGACTGGTACGCCCTTGAAGATCAGATTCTTCAGCGAAAGGGCATCAAGAAAATGTTCGAGACCCCGGCCAAGAGACTGGTCCAGCAACCCAGTCACCAAGGAAATCCTGGGCGTGGAAGCCGAAAACGCCGGTAAAGAGATATTTATCAAGGCCAAGAGGGCCGTGTGCGTCTGTGGCGGCGGCTACGAGTACAACACCGCAGATGACGAGAGACTTTCAGGGCATCAGCAAGCTCTATTCACAGGGCAGCCCACACAACACGGGAGAGACGATCAAGATGTGCTGGGAAGCGGGAGCCGATATACGGAACATGAGCGCCATAGCTGCTCCCTCCTATCTCTCCGCCGGCATTCTTCCCGGATACAAAGCTTCAATACCCGATTGCCCGAACGCTCCCGAAGGGCGGCTTCATTATGGTGGGTGCCAACAACAAAAGGTTCCGGGATGAATATCGAACGGCCAAGGTGGGTTGGCAAAGTCGCGGGATAAATACGCTGGAACGCGCCGCCGGCAGTACCGGCCAGATAATCGAAAACGGGGTATATGTCCGGGACAAGCACTCCGATGCCTATGCATTACATCTTCGACGAGGCGGCCCGAGTGAGCGGGCCGTCTGTTCGGCAGCGGGATGAGTTGGTCGGACAATATCGAAGGTTATAAGTGCAGTCCGGACAATAGCGCCGAACTGGCGAAAGGCTGGATTATCAAGGGGGAGAACATCCGCGACCTCGCGACGAAGATTGGACGAGACCCTGATGCACTGGAAGCAACTGTAAAAAAATGGAATGAAGACTGTGCAGCGGGCAAAGACACGCAATTTGACATCGGGGACCCGGCATCGTACCGTATGAAAGACCGAAAGTGCGCCTGGTACCTGTCGTCGGCGGGCCACTCTACGCAGTACAGGTCTTTCCCAGTACTCTCAATACGCAGGGAGGCATGACGCGCAATACAAAATCCCAGGTGCTGGACATACGGGGCAATCCTATTCCAAGGCTATACTCTGCCGGCGAAAATGGCGATATATGGACCATTGTGTACCAATGTATGTCCAATGTGGGTGCCGGATGTTTTGGGTATGGACGTGTGGCTGGTCAAAACGCTGCTAAAGAGAAGCCCTGGAATCCACGCGACATGGTGTAGCAAGAAGATTATTGAGATAAGTGACAGGGGGGACGGGTAATTCCGACCCCCCTGATAGATTAGTCTGCTGTGGTTATCTAAAAGGACTATCATCGCTGAGGAGTAAAATGTGACTGGAAAAATTAAAGCGCATGAGACGAGCGTGTCGATGGTTAAGGCAGCTCCTGTTGAGCTTTATGCCGGCAGCAACATAATGCTCAAGGTCGTAGTCGCGTGTCCTTTCAATTGTAATCTTCAAGGGGGGCAAGTTAGAATCTTTGATAATTCAGGTGCTGTTGTAGAGCAAATTAAACTGCTTCCATTTGATGGAATAGTCAACGAGACTGATGAATTTAGCGTCAGGGTACCGACCCAGCCGGGGGAATACACATGGACCACCGTGTTCATGGCGCAGGGGAAGGAAGGGATTTTACATGAAGAGAGCTCAACGCCGTTTTCATTTAGCGTCAAACCTCACGTAACAAGCATTCAAGTCTGGGATGTACCTTCTCCAATTGTATTGAACGCTGCGTTCAGGGTCAAGATCGGAGTTCAATGCTCCGGCGGATGCGATCTGACGGGCAAGGAGATCGAAATCCGTGACTACGAAGGTGTAATGGTGGCGACCCGTCTGCTTGGTGACGTCCCCTGGTCGACCGCGGCTGCCCAGTCTTGTGCTGAGGTGGAACTCAAACGCCCCGGGGATAGAAGGTCGCTACTTGTGGGAGGTCAAGTTCCCAAAGTCAGGCATGGAGCTTCCGCATGAGGAATCTGCCTGTACCTTCGCGGCCGGAGTCGCAGAGCAGCCGGAGCACACCGTAACAGTAGAAGTTATCGACAGAGAAACAAAGACCCCGCTTAAAAAGGCCAGCGTTATTCTCCGTCCCTCCATATATCAGGGTTCCGAATATTCGAACTATACCGATGATGCCGGATTGGCAAGGGTATGTGTTCCAAAAGGCGAGTACCATATATGTGCCATGGATAGCGGATACAAGAGCTTCCTCAAGATTGTCGAGATAGCCAGTGACGCCGTCGTCAAAGCCGAGCTGCAGGCAGGTTATGACTTGGATGATATTTTCCGCTAACAACTTTAGTAATCTCCGATTAGATTGTTAATTGCGCAGGGTAAAATCCTTGTAGTCGCCGGTAGCGGGTGCCGACATGAGGATGGAGAAATGCGCCGCCGCCTTGCCGCTCCAATAAAAAAAGAATGTAATATTGTCAAAGTATAAAGTTCTTCGCAAAAAAGGAGACCCATGCTCTGATTAGATGAACCAAAATTATCTCTCTTTCATGGAACATTAAAATTAAAGTTATGACAGGCGCGGCACTGATTCTCCGATGGCTTATGTGCATGATGGCAGGCTTCACAGGGCAAATCGCCATTATGATGTTCGTGAGGATTTGGAGTGACTTTATTTGTCTGAGCTGCCAATTTTGCATAATCTCCATGACATTTGAAGCAGGCTTCCGTGGGAACCGGGTTTTTGGGGGGTGTTTCTTTGTGACAACTATTACAGGCAATGCCTTTGGCGATATGTTTGTCGGCCATAAATTGGTCATCGGCAGCCAGGACCAATGAATAATTTACATACATTAACGAAAAAAATAAAATCAGCAAGATTAATGAAAGTATCATATTGCCGCATCTGCATTTTTTTTGTAGCTTCATTGAATCTCTCCTTTCTACTGCTGCTGCGGAATGCCCCGCAACTTGGAGCAACTCCCATTTTTGACCGGAGACCCGGATTCAGGAAATGAGTTTTAGGAATAGCTATAATGCTATTACTACAATCAAAAAGAAAGTGTCCATTTAAATACTGTTAAAATCACGAATTTTATTCGCAAGCCGGGTAGCAAGAATGCAAGAACAGGGTGAGACCTCTGTATCTAAACCAACCAGGGCCGGCAGATTTTTCTCTATATCGCCGCCCCCTTCCCACCTCCGGCTGCCTTCAAGATATTGGCTTCCCTTGGACAAGAGGAAGCGGGTCACTCAATGCCCCTATCATAATGTTTTCGTACAAAGTTCAGGGAAATTTAGTTTTGTTTCTGAAGATGAAACAGATTTTCGGGGGCCGGGTAAAACCTTAAGCACCGGATGCCAAGCGCGCAATCTATAGTTTTAAATTGATGGCTTTTCAACGTAATCACTGATACATGTATCCACAGCATTCATCTCTTCGGTGGGGAGGAGAAAGCTTTTCATAGTCTATGAGCTGCCGGAGAAAAACAAGGGAATCGGAGGGGGAGAAAATATGGGATCAAAGCAGAAGCAGACACAAATGGAACGAAAGGCATATTTCGAACGACGACTGAAAGACCGGCTGTCCTTCCTGTCTGAAAAGGGGATCGAATCTTCCAAGATCAAAAAAGATACCATCGTGAAAAAATTGCGGGCAAATATTAAGGCCATAAATGCCAGACTGAAGACGATTGCCGGCTACGAAAAGAAGACGGAAGAACTGGCGAAGACAAAGGCGGAAAAGGCGGCTGCCCCCAGAAAGATCCGGAAGACAGTAAAGAGAACAAGGCAAAGGAAGCCCCTGTAGAAGGTAAGGGGAAAAAGAAAAAGAAGGAACAAGCGGCATCTTAAGCAGGGTAGGCGGCATTTTCGGTTCTCCGGTTGATGCGTACTAGCAAAAAATGTCTTCTTTCCTTGTAGTCGAGCACGTCCGATTTTTTTATTCCATAGACATTAAAAGCGGCAATCGCGAGTACTGAGGTTATTGCTTTTAGAGATTCCGGACATACGATAAAATTCAAATTCTTCTGGAGGCTGGTATTCGATTATACCGAATTATGAGTGAATAATCCATTATCTATTGCCCTTTCAGCCGCATTTAAGTGAAACAATTCGTCCTGAGAGATTAAATATTTTTTCTCAGAAACTCGTGATATTCTGCAAGCTTGGAGAGCACAAAGGCGGCGCGGGGAAGTCCCTCGTAAACCGGTATGCCGGCCTTCAGCAATATCTGCTCGAAATTGACGCGCATCTCGACGTTTTCCGGCGTATACTGTCTCCATACGACCACGAGGGGCTTTTCATGTAAGTGTTCCCTTGCCGGACCGGCAAGGTAGTTGGCTATATTTGCCAGATGATTTTCTTCGCCCATTCCGGAAAACCAGTCCAGGTGAAGCGAAATGATGAACATGTCGATAAACCCGGATGTCGACAGGAAGGTCTAAAGTACGCCCTAAGAGTTTCAGTTCGATAAATGCCAAATGGTTGTCGATCGGATTGCGGATCATCGTCCCGCGGGTGGTGTGAACTTCACGAAGCGTCTTCCGTATTTCTTCCGGAAATGGCGGCAATTCCAAGCCATCACGGGCGCAGCTGTCCGCCGCTGCGACTCCACACCGCCTCCGGTGCCGACAACGGCCACCCGGCGGCCCTCCGATGCGCCGAGATTCAAAAACGCAAAAGCCGCATCGGCCAACTGATCTAAAGAATCCATCCTTAATGCGCCGCTCTGCTTGAAGAACGCATTCCATATCTTTTGACCGCCGGCCATCGACCCGGTGTGAGAGGCAACCGCCCTCGCCCCCGAATCCGTCAAACCGCCCTTCAGGATAAGCACGGGCTTTGTTCGGCTGATCTGTCGCACCAGATTAAGCAGCCTCCTTCCATCCTTCACTCCTTCCAGGTACATCGCGATTATCCTTGTATCTTCATCATCGGCCAGATACCGAGAAAATCCGTGCTGTCCAGCGTCAGTGCATTTCCGAAACTGACGGCTTTGCTGAAATGCAAGCCGAACCTCTGATCGGCGAAACGGGTGAGAAATCTTCGGCATGCCCGCCGCTCTGACTTATAAGTGCGCAGGGGTCCGCTCTCTTTTGCAGCTCCTCCCCACGTTAAAAGTCGGGATTTCGGCACATAGACCCCCATGCAGTTGGGACCAATAACCCGCAGGTCTCCATCGCGGGCTATTTGCTCGATCTCCGCCTGAAGCCTCAGGCCTTCCTCTTCGCCTGTCTCCTTGAAACCGGCAGTAAATATATGGACATTCTTGCTGCCGGAGGCAACGCAGTCTCTGAGGGCATGCCACCAGGCCATGAGTATGGGGGATACTGCGTGAGGCTGGCGCCCTGGTTGGCGGCAACCACGTAGGCGATGTTTTCGAGCGCCCGGCACCGGTTCACCACCGTCCACCAGTTCATTGGCTCGGTAGCGCCCCATGGGTCCATGTAGGCCGAGACGCGAATCAAGACCTCCGCGCCGTTGGCGGCGAGTTGGCGCAGCGCTTCCGGAAACAGCCAATCGTAACAGATCGCACACCCGAGACGACCAATCGGTGTGTCCGCGACTGGAAACATTGGTTCCTCGTAGCCCTCGAGGTCGTGAGGGCTGGCGTGGACTTCATACGGAATCCAGGTGTTCACTTTCCGATACTTGTAGAGTATGCCCTCGGGACCAATCAGGCACGTCGTGTTGAATACCATTCCAGGCCACTGGGAGTCCTCTTCGAGCATTGTCCCCGTCTGAATGTAGATGCCGTACTCGCATGCCTTCGCTGCCAGCCGCTCTGTGTGCTCGTTCGGAATGGGGATGGCGAGCTTGTCGAGCAACTCTTCCACGGTTGGAAATACTGGCGCAGCGTGGGCGAACTCGGGAAACACCACGAGGCGCACCGGCAGGAAGGGCGCACTGCCCGCCAGCGCGGAGTCGATCATCGACAGCATTCGGTTGGTATTGGCGCACATGTCGCGCCGCGACCGTGGGTTCTGCATGGCCGTCTGGCATGCGGCTGCGGCATATCGAATCACGTCCATGTCTGTTTCCTTTGTGGATTGTGGATTAGGTATGCGAGTCGACCAACGTCAGACTGAGTTTGGCCCCTGTGCAGGGGAGGACCGCAAGAAAGATGACCATACACCAGAGCTTGAGACCGCAGACACCAAAGTTGTGGGCGACCCGGAGATACTATTTTTCAGGGCTGTGTTTTCAATCATATCATCCCGCGTTTCCACTACTCTCGACTCTGTGAGTGCGTAGGACTATCGCCGATACTCACCTGCACCGTTATCTCCCCAGACGTCTCAAATTCCAACGTCAGCGGCAAGCTTTGGCCTGACGTAAAATCCTGTTTCTTGCCCATGCACATGATGTGGAGGCCTCCGGCTTTGAGTTCCACCAGGCCCATGCGGCGGAATCTCGATAAAACCTCCCTGAACCGGCCGCATGCCCATGACCCCCTGTGGTGTCTGATATCCCTCGTACAGCATGACCATGCCACAGGCCGGAGAGTGCCCGCCGATGAGTTTGTCGGTCGTGTTGCCCATGTTGCGAATAGCCATGTAGAAGTCACTGTCAGTAACCATGCTTGGCAAAGATCGTCCCCAGGCATTTTCCACCTGGATCTGCGGCCCGTCAGATGCAGGCGCAGCATCATGCAGCAGCGCGGCCAAGTCATCAGCCATAGCCGGTGCAGGCGTGCCGAATGGGAAAAGGAACCGCACAAGACCCTTTTGGTCAACTACGATCACCATACTGGTATGATCCACCAAGTAGCTGTCGGCCGTCGCCCCTGCATATTTCTTGTAGTAAATGCCATAGGAGGCTGCAGCCGTGGCAATCGCCTCTGGCGTCCCGGTTAATCCCAGGAACGCGGCATTGAAATGCGCCAGATATGCTGCCATGCGGTCCGGCGTATCCCGCTCCGGGTCCACCGAGATCATGAGGACTTGTACCTTCTCTGCCTCTTTCGGTCCTAGAGTTTGCAAGGCTTGCGCGATCTCGGCCAGGGTCGTCGGGCATATGCCTGGGCAATACGTGTATCCGAAATAGAGCATGACGAGTTTGCCTTGAAAGTCACCGAGACTGACGGGCTTGCCGGTATGGCCGGTCAGCGTAAAGTCGGCCGCGCGTGGCTTCGACTGGCTGATGATGCCATGAAAGACGTGAGGCCGTACGTCTGCGAACCCTTGCAAGCCTCCGCCCAACAACATCGACATAATGCAAATGAAGGCGAGTTGCGTCATCACCGAAGTCAACAAAGCCATGCCCCTCCTATTTTTTAGGGTGATCTGTACCGGTTCGACATTTTGATACAGCTTCCATCTACCCACATCTCGTGAGGGCAAGGACGGGGGATGATACCGGCGCTCAAGAGAGAGCTGCACAGGCTCTTCAAGATGACCCGGAGCTCGGCATACGTACCCCCTTGGGTAGATTACTCAGAGCAAACTTCAGGACCTCAGGATTTTGATTAAAGAAATTTGGCTCCGCTGCGACGTCAGGGGCCAGAAACCGGTTGGACTGGGAGGCGTCTAGCCGCAGCCCTGAGGACATGACATCTGTTCAGGCTAATGCATTTTTCCCCCTCTTGGTATTGCCCCGGCAACCCACAGACGATTGTGACGAGGGATGCACGAAGAGTCTGCTGACAATGTCTTAGGCAACATTCGGTACAGCAGCTGGGGCAGGCTGCCGCGAGTGCCACCAGATTTCGATCAGGTTCGCGGTCGGCCCGACCAGGAAGAGCGCGTATAATGGCGCATAGACACTTTCGTGCAGCCGCAGAATCATCTCGACCAGCGCGACGAGAAAGACGACGACACATTGCCCCCAGGTCGTCTGCACGGTGGTCTTCGGGTCGGTGATCATGAAGAAGATGAAGAGCTGATACATCGGCCCGGTGATTGGGGCGACCTCCGCCAGGAACGGATGGCCGGTGATCCAGCTACGCACATAGGCCAAGAGCAAGAACGACACCACGTACGTGGCACAGATGTGAAACCGCTTCACCTGCCAGATGATGAACGAGCCTAAGATCCACACGATGATCATCGGCAGCAGATAATTGCCCCACTGAATGCTCAGGCTCGCGACCACGTCCGGCGCCAGCACCAGCATCACGCAGATGCCGAAGTTCGACGGATTCCAGAGGTGGCGTCCCTTGACCCGCAGGACATATTTCGAGATGATCGAAAGCGCACTGCACAGCGCATACGGCCAGATGGCTGGTGATCGGACCAAAATCCCGACGCTGATCCCCGAGACGTAGGCGCTGGCGAGATTCGGCCACTGCCCCCAGAAAATCCGCCCCACCACGAGCTCTATCACGAGAGCGGTGACAATGGCGAGCGCGGTCCGCGAATAGCTTTCCAAGAAGCCAAACGACAGCTGTCCGGCGGCCAGGATGCAGGTAATGAGCATGGGCGCGAGATAGCGCTTGTCAAAACTGCGCCAATGCGCCCATACAGATGGCGAGGGTGTCGTCGTGGACGAGACGGATGTGGTCGACACACTGAGTTCTGGATTCATGCTGGCTCCTTTACCTGATGAATGTGGCCAATCTGAGGCGCTGTGAGCGTCTGGACTTGCCCCGACGGCCAACGAATCACCACCTTCTCGATGTGGGCTTCTTTCCCCAGACCGAAATGCACAGCGGCGCTGATTCTGCGCCCCGAAACCGCTGCCACCCGACACCTCTTGCACTTGCTCTTGCCCATTCCAGAACAGCCGCACCTGCGCGCCAATGGCGCTGCGGTTGCTGACGCTGCCTTCCAGGTCAAAGGCGATCCACGATGGTCCGACACGACGGTGTTCTTGTACAGCAACAACGGCCCTTTTTGATTGACCACCACGACATCCAGCACGCCACGATTCCACAGATCGGCGAGCGCCACGGCACGGCCGTCGTAGGTGTCGGTGACTCCCACCGCCTGCGCCACATCAAAGAATTGCCCGGTGCCATCGTTGATCCACACGCGTTTCTGTTGATAGCCCGACAGACTGCGGCCTTCCATCGGCGGCCAGTTCTGCGCATCGGAGATGATCGTGGTGTTGCCGCCTGCAATTTTCGAAAAATCGTACCAGTAGCTCTGGTCTCGATCCGCTGAGATAAATCCGTTGGTCAGATAGAGGTCGAGGGAGCCATCGTTGTTCAGGTCGCCGAATTGTGCCCCAAAACTCCAGCCGCCGAGCTCGACGCCCATTTCGCGCGCGAGATTTTCATACTGGAGTTGTTCTCCCGAAGTCCCGGCTTTCGGCACCCAGAGGTTGTTACCTTGCAGGAGAATGCCCTCTTCAGAGATGTTCGTGACATAGATGGCAAACTGGCCCTGATTGAAAATGTCACCGACCGCCGCGTTCATGCCGCTCTTGGGCGCAAACCCAACGCCCGATTGTTTGCCCACTTCGCGGAAATCGTACACCGCCGTCGTTGAAATACAGCTCTGAGACGCCGTAATCGTTGGCAATGAATAGGTCGGGATACCCGGTTCCGCGCAGATCAGCCGCCGTCGCCGCCAAGGCCCAGCGGCGGCTAGTGATGCCCAGTTTCTCTGTCACATCTTCAAATCTGCCATCACCACGGTTGCGCAGCAGGTACTTCCGTCCGCCGTTCTGGGCATACTCGAAGCTGTCCGGCATGATCCTGGTGGTCTCGAGTTTCCACAGGTTGACGTGCTCCGCATAATAGCCGCCGATGAACAAATCCAACCGCCCATCGCGGTCATAATCCAGCCAGATCGCCGTGTTGGCATTGATCCAGCTCGGTAGCCCGGCATGCTCGCGTCACGCGCACAAATCGGCGCCCCTGCTCGTTGTGGAACAGTTCAGGACGGCCCCACTTATACAGGAAGAGGTCTTCGTACCCATCGTTATCGTAATCACCCCAGACCGCGCCCATGGACACGCCTGTGCCGACCTGATTGACATCCGCCACGCCCATGGCAGCCGCCACGTCCTCGAAGGTCCCATCGCCCAGATTGCGGTAGAGGCGGTTGCGACTGCCCTCACCACTGTTCGCGACGTAGATGTCCTGCCAGCCATCGCGATCCACATCGACAATGGAAACCGCGGCGCCCATCGACGCGACCATCGGCATAATAGGCGCGAGTTGGGGATCGAGGCTAGGCAGCTTGATGCGTAAACTCCATGCCAGCGGCCTTGGCGACCTCCTGGAAACAGAACCCATAGCGTGCCATCACCGCGTCACGAGGGGCGTCGACGGCGATGGGCGTGTGGCGTGCGGATACCCGCTTGAGCACGACGGGTGTGGCCATCAGTCCCACAAACAAAATACCCAGCATGACGCCTAGGATGCGCCTGTTCATGCGTGCCTCCTTAGCCGCTACGCCATTTGGCAGGGCTCAGATCGGTATGTGTCACAGGAGCCTTCTGGATCGCTGTGCAACGGCACCATAAGGCTTATCTCCTGACACATTGCTCGATGGACTAATGCTGCAGATGCGACTTCGAATCCTGTTCCACAATCACGTACTCAACCCATGTCTGTACGATACCGCTGCCTTACTGCTCTCTCATCCCCTGGTTGCGGTTTCGCCTGTAAAGAATCATCTGCAACCCGAGCAATCCAACCGCGAGGAATGGGAAGAGGTAGAGGAGCACATCCCACTGACCCAACCCCGGCGGAATTGCCTCAACATCAACTGTCGCCTCCCCGTTACCGTCCGAGCTCTGCACGATGATGCGCACCCGCCACAGCTCCTGAGCATCGAAGGGCACTTCGGCCTGATACTGGACATACCTACGCAGCAGCTGACGTTGGGCCAGATAGCGGACTTCAGCCAGTCGGTTGCTGAGCGGTCGGATCCCCACATACACCGTGACATCGCTCGAAATTTCGCCACCTGGAGGCGGCTCCAGCCTGATAAAAAAGGTCCCCCTCCCAAGGTCCGGGTGCCCCCAGACTGAGGCCAGATATGGGCCGATCATGCGATCAACCAGTATCGGTGTCGGTGGTCCTGGATGGGCGCTCGCCAGCGCCAGCCAGCAAAACAACAGTGCCGTCCCTGACACGAGGCCCTTGAGCCACGACGATCGAGCACAGAGCTGAGCCCATCTCATCGGTCCGGCCATGATGGACCTCGCTTCAGACGGAATAGTTTTCAAGCGCTGCCCTATGCCAGGCGCACGTACACCCAAAGTTGGGTTGCTCGCCCTTCGGCGGGAACATGTGAAAGTACATGGCCAGGACCATTGGGATGAAGACAACCGTGTTGTAAAATAGATGAAGCTCGACACGAGGTACCCACAGTTGTACGATGCTCAAGGGCACAGGTGAGCCCAGCAGATTGTGTCCAATAATCGCCTGGGTCTGGAGTAGCGCATGCTCAATGTGGTGCCAGAACTGAATTCCGAATGCGACCATCCACCAGGTGTAAGACACCCCCTGGAACCCTCTGCGGAAGATCCACAAGCCAATGATCATGATCAACGCATAGAGATAATGCAGCAGCTCTGACTTGACCAGCCACGGAAACCATAAACCGAGGACGCCCCTGGAGGCGGGAATCGGCCAGTGGAGGAAATAGACCTGGACAGCCTGTGCCAGGTGCTCGGCCCAATGCGCCAAAACAATCACCATGAAGACCTGCAGGCCCACTTTATGCCACTGATGGTTGAGCTTATCGAGGAAACTGGACGTCGCAGCCCAAGATAGCTGGCTGCTCTGTAGCGTGATATCCGTCATCGTTTCTCCTCCTCATGCTAGGTGTCGGATCCTCACCTGAAGTGCATGCCTGAGTTTTTCCTTGGCTGGCACCACGAGGCTCTCAGCGACAGCGAAGCTCCCTTCTCAAGGGCTCTGTTTCATGCTATCTTCCCCGCATGCCAGACGAAGACGCAGTCGCAACCTCTGCTGCCCCTTCGTACAGCGCGCGAATCAGCCGTAGGGCGGGGCGGGTATTGTAAAACTCTCGGTAGCGGGTGTGCACCCCGTCGGAAGGATATGCGTAGGGTGCTGCGTACGGATACTGCGGCATGCCATGGAAGGGGAGAGGCTCCACCGTCTGCGAAAACGCCGTATTGGCGTCTCCGTCTTTGGCCCATCCGTCCACGAACAGCAGAAAGTCGCGTTTCCACCCTGTCGCAAGCTCTGGGAGGCGTGTGGCGTCGAACCTCAGCTGCAACTCGTCCCCCGACCCCATGATCACCAGGAGGTTGTCAACGGCTTCCAGAAGCGGCCTCACGTCTCCGTAACGGGTATAAAGGCCTGGGGTCGGATTCCAGTTCCACCGGTGCAGCGGCCGCACGTGCTCGTAGACAAAGCGCTCGGGCTGTTTCCGCTCTGGGTGGATGACCACCTCCGAAAACCCTCTGAAGTGTAGCTTGGCCGACTCCGCACGTATATCTGTACGCCACATGGACGGCGTCCCCGGGTCTGTGCCCAGAAAAATCTCGTCCCAGTACACGCACAGATTCGTAACGATGCGAATCTCCCGTGACTTGGAAAGAAATTTCCCGGTCAGATCCACCACAATGGTCTTCGGCTTCCCGGCGGGAATACCCATATCCTCAATGACGGTCGCCCACTCGCCCTGCTCGTTCTTGACTTGCAAGTACGGTAGAATCAGGCCCGCCGCATTCTGCTGCGACATCCCCAGAAACGTGCTGCCGTCAGCCCAGTCCACCCATCCGCTCAGCACCAAGATCGCTCGGTTATCCGGGGACGCCTCCCCGAAGTCCAGTTGCAAGTGGTGCAACTCGGCAACCCCTGCGTAGTCTCGGGAAAACCCGTCCGGATAGGTTCGATCGCGCTTCTGAAGACGAGCGAGGACGTCACGACCAAGGTGATCTTGAGCTTTCGTCGGATATACTCGCTCCCTCACCCCGAACAGACGAAACTCAGGAAACGGCGGTCCCTTAAACTTGTCGTTGGTGAACACTTCGACCTCAGCCGGGTGGTCTACCGCGATCAGCCTGACCGCGTCCAGGTATGCCACCTCCCGCAGTTCTTCGGTGACCCGGATTTCGTACCGGCCGTCGACAGCCAGCAGCGACGACCCGTCGATCTGCACGTACTCGTCATGATCGACGGGGAAGTATTGTCCATCGCCGGCGCTGGCCCCCAATGGTGCAACACCTAGCACGTCGGTGATAAACTCGAAGGCCTGCCCGTTCCAGGTAAAAATCATCGGACATGAGCCAGAAAGCCGCTGTGCCTCCTCGTAAACCGGCGCCTGGTTGACAGCCTGCCGCGTTTCATTCTGAATCGTCCCATTGGGCCAGGTAATACGTACCGTGTCCACTGACGTGTAGGCTCCCACCCCAAAGAGCAATGGCACGCCATCGTAGATCTGCTTCTGATACCGCCGGCCGGCCTTCACTTCCACCTCCGCGCCCGGGGCCAGCTTGAGATTCTTCACGCCTTTCAAGCCAATGCGCAGCCCAGTGTTTGCACTGTCGGTCGTGTTCCGCAGCACCCGTAGCGCGCCATCGCTCCCCACCGTCACCAAATCGAGCTTCCAGTCAGCATCGAAATCGGCCGCCGTCATCGCCGCCGCTACCTCTAGGCCTTTGGGTCGCGTGGCCGCATCGAACGCTCCCCGCCCCCTATTCCGAAACACCGCTCCGCTCGCCACCAACTCGCTCAGCGTGCGGTTTTCCAGGTCGGCAAACAGAAATGGGGCGCTCGCACCCGCTGGCGCTTTAGCGCTCTGGAAGCCACCTTTGCGGTCGTTCATAAGCAGGACAAGTTCGGTACCGTCCCCCACGGCCAGGTCGGTCCAGCCGTCGTTGTCCACATCGAAGGCCCGCAGGCCAAGTCCTCCTTGGGGGACCACTTCGAGCGAGACCGCTTCATATTTGCCGCCCAGGTGGTCCCGGTAGAGCACCCCTGGCCGGTCTGCATAGGCCACTGCCAGGTCCATCCCCTGGGTGTCGGCAATGACATCGATGCGCACACCATCGATGGCTGCCCCTGTCACAAACGGAAATGCATGGGTCAGATCAGAAAACCCTGCCTGGCCATTATTACGGACGAGTGCCGAGGCCTCCCCAAGCAGGATCAGATCCAGGTCGTAATCGTGGTCGAAATCCAGCCACACCGCCTTGCGGTAGCTCCCGACGGGTAGGGTCAGAGCTTGTTTCTCAAACCTTCCACCCATGTTCTTGTACAGTGCGGCCCCCTGCGAGGTCAGCACACACAGATCTGTCAACCCGTCATTGTCAAAATCTCCTGGCGCAATCGACACGACCTCCTTGATGTCCTCCATGCCGCTTGGAATCTCTGTCTTGCCCTGTTGATACAGCTTCACGCCTGTGGTAGACCATACCAGCAAGTCTGGCCTCAAGTCGCCATCGACGTCGAGCACCAGAAGACCAGCTGTGGTGGCATCCAACCCCTGGTCCAGAATCTGCGTTTCAAACCGCACCTCCGCCGCCGCGCTGCTCCCCTGGGCCTGTTGCGGATCGATCGTCTCATAAATCTCCGCGTAGAAGCTCCACTCCAGGTCCTCCGGCACGGCTGCCCCGGCCTGCTGGTTCTTGATGCGGTCGAACGTTTCCTTGGCCTTTTGTGCCTCCTCGAGCCGATTGACCTTCCGATAGGCCGCAGCCAGTTGGTAGTATGGACCGGCCAGATTAGGTGCAATCTCGGTGGCACGCTCAAAATGCTTCAGGGCTCGTTCAGTCTCATTGTTGCGCCAGTAAAGCTTCCCAAGGTTGTAATGGGTGATCGGCTCGTCCGGCACCACTCGGAGCATGCCCTCGAGCTGCTCGATCGCCCGGCTTTCTTTCGAGTCCCGCATGTATGCAATGCCCAGGTTAAACCACGTATGCGGGATGGTGGGATCCTGCTTCTGCGCCCTCTCTAGCTCGGCGATGCCTTCTGTCTTCTTTCCTGCGCGCAGCAAAGCGAGCCCATAATTCACCCGCTCCTGTGCCGAATCTGGCGCCAGGTCGAGCGCCTTCTTGAACGTCTCCACAGCGTCATATTGGGTGGCTCGATTCTCATAGAACGCCTTGCCCAGATTGCGGTAATGCCATAGCATCTCATCCTGCGCAGTGACAGGTAGGCTCGTCGCGATCAACAGCACTATCAAGAGGGCAAGGTGTGCCACCGACCTCATCGTTTCACGAGCCCTTCCCCTTCCCGGATATACGTGAACTTATTGATGAGCGCGGCGACCTGTTCTGGCGGCAGCGTCTGTACCAGCCCACTGGGCCAGCGAATCTCTACCCGATCCACAGCGCCGGCCGACCCGACCCCAAAATGCAGCCGTGTGGTACTTTGGCTGGCGTAACCGTTTCCGCCATTCACCTCGCTGAGATAGGAATGCCCTCCGGCTGTCAACACCACTCGGGTGCCGATCGCATCGCGGTTCGATTTGGTGCCAATCAACTTGAGCTCGACCCAGTTCCCAGTATTTTCTGTACGCCCCCGAAACAGCAACGCCGGCTGATTGGCGTTGGTCTGATAGAAATCCAACAACCCGTCGTTGTCGAAGTCGGCCACACCAATACCCCTGCCATCCAGGGCCGTATCCACGCCTGCCTCTGCAGCCACGTCTTTAAACGTTCCATCGCCCATATTGCGGAACAGGTGCTTTTTCTGATACCCACTCCAGCTCATATCCTCGATATCCGGATAACTATTGAGATCCGAGAAATCCACGCTGGGCCTGATGATCATCTCCACCAGTGCTGGAATGTAATTCCGCTCCCCAGCCGAGCGCAGGCCGTTCACCACAAACAGATCTTCCCACCCGTCATTATCGAAATCGGCGAACTTGGCGGCCCAGCCCCAGCCCGTATCACAGGTCCCGGTTTCCTTCGACAGGTCGGTGAACGTCCCATCCCCGTTGTTGTGCCACAGCATATTGCACTCTTTCATGTACTCATCGGTGATGTTGGTGACATAAATGTCCAGCCAGCCATCGCGGTCGTAATCAGCGATGTCGACATTCATCCCCTTGCGAGTGTCGTAACCGATGGCTGTTTCTGTGACCTCCATAAACGTCCCGGTGGCATCACCCTTATTCAAAAACAGTCGATCGGTCCCGTAATCCCCGGCGATATAGACATCCTGCCAGCCGTCGTTATTGAAATCGCCGTGCCCTAGATCCAGCGTCCAGCCCGTATGGCGGCCAAATCCCGCTGCGTCGGTCACTTCCACAAATCCCCGCTCGCCATTGGCCAGTGGCACGTTGTGCCAGAGGGTCACACCGCCACCGTTATCCGCGTAATCCAGGTTATTGGGTAGGACGTGGGGTGTCTTCAAATCCAGCAGATTCACGGGCTGGAAGTAGTTCCCCAGCATGAGATCCAGCCAGCCGTCGTTGTCGATATCGAACGCGATCACAGCAACCGTATTGCCGAACTTCGTCAATCCTACGCCCTGGCTCACATCCGTAAACCGATAGTTGCCGTCCGAGCCCGGTCCATCGTTGCGGTACAAAATCGGTGTCCCGAACCGAGCGACCAGGAGATCCACCCGACCGTCGTTGTTGTAGTCGAACCATAGCGCGTCCGCACAGATGGACTGCGTGTCGTTTCCTCCGGCCACGCCAGCGCTCTCGGCGACGTCGGTAAAGGTCATGTCGCCGTTGTTGCGCATTAAATGGTGCGGTTTGCCCGTATCCGAATCCATCACAAACAGATCATCAAAGCCGTCGTTGTTGTAATCACCCACCGCCACCGCCGCCCCGCCGTAGGTGAACATCTCCAGCACCTGGGCCTTGTGCTGACCGGTAAATTTGCGCGGCGAGTGGACAAACCGTACGCCTGCCCGCTCACCGATCTCCTCAAACGTGAGCCTCGCATGGCCGGGCATCTCCGCTGCCCACGTTGCTGACGCTAGGGCGAGCCAACACGCTGCAAGCCCAGAGCCAGCCCTCCACATTCCAAGTCCAGATGCCACGGTCCCAGTCCCCTCAATTCGCTTTTCCCGAGATCTCACCCTCAGTGGTATCCACGTGCCTCCCCGTCTCGACATGCGTCGGCGGGACTTGGTGGTCTTGCCCTGGGTGGACCAGCGATGCCGTATCTTCCCAGATGGCGCTGACATTGGTATCGACGCGCTTGCCGGGTTCGAAGTGAGCCGTGAGGAAGGCGTTCAAGGCTTTGTCGTCTTGCTCCAGGAGCACCTGCAATTCTTCATTGCCGGGAAAGAACTCCAACGCCTCCCGCCAGATCTGCCGGGCTTTTTCCATGTCACTCAGCCGCCAGTAGGCCTCACCCAGGCCTCTATAGGCCCGCGCCTGATAGTTGTGCCTGTCCATCTGCTTGGACAACTCGATAGCCTTTTCCAGGTCGGCAATCCCCAACCGCGTCCGCCCGAAAATCGCCGGCCAGTATAAGTAGCTGTTGCCCCTCGTATAGCGCCCCAACCAACTCTCCTCCAGATCAAGGGCCGCACTAAAATGTCCAAGAGCCGTATTCGCGAGGAGCACCTGGGTAATCGCCCCCTCTGACGGAATCTTGTCCACGTAGGCATAGCCTAAGTTCATCCAGGCATTCGGCGCCTTTGGATGATCGGCTACCAGTTGCTTGAAGAAGGCAATACACCGGTCGTAGGTCTTCACCTGGTTGATCTTCACCCCAGTTAAGCGATACGCATTGCCGTAGCGCAAATTGTTAGGATCAGCTTGCAACGCCGCCTCGAAGCCGGCCAGGGCTGCCTCGTAATCTGCGGCCTGTGCGGCCTGCACGGCTTCCTGAAACAGGGACTCAGCCTCCTGGGCCTGTGCCGTGTCGAAAAGGCCTAAAGCCGTTGTCAGCACAACAGCCGCTATCCATCCCATGTCGAGTTTCTCTCCCCACTAATGACGATTTTTCCGTATCTCCACACCATGCACTGAGCCGGTCTCTGACAGGCCCTTCGAGCCCTGCGGCTGGAACGGCTGGATCTCGGACTGGCCCTCAACAATGGTATAGATCCGGTCGGGCTGGAGGTTCGTAAACGTCTGCCTCACCCCCGAAGGCCAGGCGACTTCTAGGCGTTCGATCAGCATCGCCTTGCCAAGACCGAAATGCACCCGCATCGAGCTCTGGCTAGCAAACCCGTTCCCCCCATTCACAAACCCAACCTGTGTCTGCCCGCCGGCTGTGATCCACAGTCGCGCCCCCACCGCAAGCGGATTCGATCGGGTACCCTGCAGCGAAAATTGTGCCCAGCGGTTGCCAGTGGGCTGGAGGTTTCGGTACAGTAAAGGCTTGGCATTGGCATTTGAAACCAACAAATCTAGCCGGCCGTCGTTGTCAAAATCGGCCACGGCAATCCCTCGTCCGTCCAGCTTGGAATTCAACCCGTGGCGCGCCGCTTCATTCGTAAATTGCGTCCCTTCCTGGTTGTGAAACAGGCATTTCTCCTGGTAGCCGCTCAGCGTCTTGTTCCCCATCGGCGGCCATTTGCGGGCGTCGGAAAGGTCGACGTTGGGACTGGTGATCAACTGAAAAATGTCCACCACGTAGTTCTCTTCCCCAGCTGATACCCAGCCGTTGACGACGTAGAGGTCCAGCCAACCGTCGTTGTCATAGTCGAAAAACTTCCCGGCCCAGCCCCATCCAGTATCGTATGTGCCGGTTTCGCGAGCGACGTCGGTGAACGTGAGGTCCCCATTGTTCTTCCACAGGAAGTTGCCCTCCCGCATGTACTCATCCGTAATGTTGGTCACATACACATCGAACAGGCCGTCATTGTTAAAATCGCCCCAGTCCGCATTCATCCCCTTTTTGGTGTCGACGCCGATGGTCTTCTCCGTCATGTCCGAGAAGGTCCCATCGCCGTTGTTCACGAAAAACCGGTCCTGACCGAAATCCACCGCCACATACAGGTCGTCGTCTCCGTCATGGTCCACATCGGCATGGCCCAGGTCCAGAACCCATCCAGAACACCGCAGCCCGGCCTTGTCCGTCACCTCGGTGAACGTCCCATCCCCATTGTTGTGATAGAGCGTCACCCCTCCACCGTTGTTGGCGGTCTCAAAGCTCTCAGGGAAGAAGTGCGGCGTCGACGGGTTGAACAGGTTGACCGGCTGGAAATAATTGCCGAACAGAATGTCCAGGTAGCCGTCCCGATCGTAATCGAAGGCAATGGCCACGATGCTGTTGAGGTACTGCTGGTTCAGCCCGGCCCGTGTGCTGACGTCCCTGAACGTCCCGTCTCCCAGATTCTCAAACAACAAGCTATGGCCAAACCGTACCACTAGCAGGTCGAGCCTACCGTCGTTGTTGTAATCGAACCACAGCGCATCAGCCGAGGCATTGGATGCGTCGTTTCCGTTGGCGATACCGGCGGCCTCACCCACCTCCGTGAATGTAAAATCTCCGTTATTGCGGTAGAGCAGATTTTTGCCGTTGTCTTGGGAAGTCGTCGCAAAGAAGTCCTCGAAGCCATCGCCGTTGTAATCGCCTACAGCCACCGCAGCCCCCAGGGCCGTATATCCCTTCATAATGTTCGCGTAGGCATTGTTGAACGACCGATTGGTATGTTTGTGTAGCACCCCGGCCCGCTCGGCCACCTCCTCAAACCAGCTCCCGTCCGTCTGCTCTGCAGCCGAGGATACCGATGGCCAGTTTCCCAGCAACACGGCGGCCAAGCCGACCACTACAAGACCGTGTGCCCCCCACTGCAAAGCCTTCTCAGACACCCTCAGGTTCATTATTTGCCGACTTTCCGTGCTCTCCAGCTCCATAGGGCTTTTCCATCAACTGAGATGGGCCCTCCTTGATCTCGTAGTACCTGTTGGCTGCGACGTGTTCAAAGCGCTGCACAATGCCCGAGCGTGGCCAGCGCACGATCATCTCATCCGCCTGCGCGGCTCGGTCCAGCCCAAAGTGCAGATGCAGAGTGCTCTGTGAGCTATAACTGTCGCCCACAATTACCTCGCGCATCTGCTGGAGTCCATTGGCTCGAATGGTCACCCGTGCCCCCACGGCGTCCCGGTTGGTGCCATGGTCCAGCTCTCCGGCGGCACCGATGAGCTTCACGACCAACCAGTTACGGCCGGAAGCAATGTCGTTGCGCAACAGGGCGTGCCGATCGGTCGACGCGGCCACCGCAATGTCTAGTACGCCACGGTTCCAGAAATCCGCTACGGCCGTCCCTCGGCTGTTGAGTAAAAGGTCTGTATTCATGGCGCGACCGATCTCTGTAAACGTCCCGTCCCCATTGTTGCGCAAATAGCGGTTGCGCTCCCAGCCGTGCCATGACTGTGTGCCGAAATAACGGGGATCGAAGAGGTAGCCTGTCTTGTAGAGCCACTGCTCACTGACCACCTTGTTCAGAAAGTCCAGTTCGATTTCGGTGTCCTTGTCGTTGTATACCCAGCCGTTGGCGGCATAGATGTCCTGCCAGCCGTCATTATCGAAATCGGCCAGGTTCGTCCCCCAGAACCACCCAGGCGGATTGGCATTGGCCTTCCAAGTCACGTCCTCAAACGTGCCGTCCCCCTTGTTCCGGAGCAACGTGTTCCCCGAGGCCATATCTTTGAAGACTCGAACAAATTTGAACCCAGACTGTTTGAAGATCTCAAGAAACATCGGCATCGCCGTCCGCCACACCCCCTGGCGCCAGGTCGTGATCAAGTAGCGGAACACCGTTGGCCACTCGGCAAACCATGCCTCTTCGGAGCGGATGTGGGCCACGTACAGGTCTAGCCGTCCGTCGTTATCGTAATCGCCAATCGTGGCGCTCATCCCCGCTCCGTAGGCCAGCGTGCCCGTCTGTACTGTGACATCCGTGAACGTGCCATCGCGGTTGTTCCGATACAGCGTTTTGCGTCCAAAATCGTTGGCCACGAATAAGTCCGGATACCCATCGTCGTTGTAGTCCCCAAAGGCCGTTCCCAAACACAGCCCAACATCGCCCACGCCGGCCGACTCGGTCACATTGGTGAACGTCCCATCCCCGTTGTTGCGGTACAGCTGATTAGGCTCCCCGTTGCGGGCATAAAATGTGGTGGGAATGTCTTTCCTTGGATCGAGGTAGCGGCCAACATAGAGGTCCAGCCAGCCATCGTTGTTATAGTCCGCCCATGCCGCCGCGGTCGTGCAGTTGTCCGCCCCAATGCCGGCCTGTGCGGTCACATCCTCAAACGTGCCGTCCCCGCGGTTGTGGAACAGCTGGTTGGGCTTGAACGAGCGGCTGACAAACAGGTCTTTGTACCCATCGTTGTCATAATCTGCAAACAGCGCCACAGTCACCCCATCCAAGCCCGTCAGGCCCGGCCTGTGCGGTCACATCCTCAAACGTCCCGTCCCCGTTGTTGCGGAACAGCTTGGCTTCAACACCGTCAGGAATGAACAGGTCGTAATACCCATCGTTGTCGTAGTCGACAACCGTGATCCCGGCTGGCCCGTACCGGATCATCCCGAATTTCAGCGGCTGGTCGAGAAACGCAGGATAATACTGGTTGACAAAATCAATGCCGGCCTCGGCTGCTACATCGACAAACAGGGGCCGTGAGCTGATGATCCGGTCGCCTTGGATGAGCTCCGCCCGGCGGATGTGGAACGGTTTCTGCGATGCGTCAACATGCATCCGGAAGTATGCCCGATCGATCCCCATCTGGAGTTCCCCTTCGGGCACCCCGATCAGCTCAAAACGCACGCTGGCCACCACCTCATCCGTGCCGCGCCATTTTTCCATGCGGTCCAGATGCAACCGCACCTCATCAATCGACGCGAACCCCTTGAGATAGGCCTGCCACTCCGCCAGCGCGGCCTGGCGGTCGGAGGTTTCAGGCGTCGACTGCAACGCATAGATGCGCACACCGTCTCGGTTGTCCATGAGCTGTAAATTGGTCAACCCTAGCAGGCAACCCTGAAAGTCCGGTGCGTAAAACCCTTCCAGGGTCGTGAGGTCCCGGGCGCGGAGCCCCCTGGCCATCGGTGTTGAGTGCCACCACGATGTCCCGGCCTTTGGAGAAAAATTCCCGGCCCACGCGGTCGACATAGGTCACCATCCCCCAGGACAGGGCAGCCAACAGTGCCACTGCAACTCCCAGGATCACCATGCCGCCATACAGGGCCAGCCGACACGACCACCGCGACTCCCAGCCAAATTAGCCATCGGCGCCGGCGGAACGATTTATCCCCGTCTGAGAGACGAGCCTCCTCCGGGAGTGCTTTCTCAAGCATGCGGGATGACTCGACGGCCTGCGCTTCGTATGCAGCCTTGCTCGTATTCGCCATGGCCGGTCCTAACCCTCGAATTTTTGCACTGGTTGCGAGTTTTGTGAATCGTTCTAACTCATTGGAGTAGTACGGGGAAACGTGATGCGTGAGCTTGACATAACAAGCACCGTAAACAAGGTTTGGGCACAAGGAATACACGGGCAAAAGACACCCGCCTCAACGCCCACCCCTCGATCCAAACCGGGGTTCAAGGCATGTTTCTACCTGCCCCCTCTTGGGGATACCGTTGCTGACCTATACTTAAATCATTGAGGAGCTTCTTCTGCGCAACCTCGAACTCGCAACCAGCCCGTTCCAGTTTGGATGTCAATACCTAGGGGATTAGGCAAATGGTAAGCGTCCAAGCGGGCTCAGACAATAGATCAAGGACCCAGATACAGATCTAGAGGACCAAAAAAAAGGGCCTACATCGAGTAGACCTACTAGGGGTTTGACGGGATTGGTACTAGTACTAATGATAGACATGAGAAGGGTAAACATGAGAAAGGATGAAAGGCGCTATATCGTGTGGGAACGTCTGTCGTTGCTTCGCGGGTTCGAGCAGATGGGGCGGGCTGGAAGGGGCAGCAGCAACGGGCACAGCCTGGGAGAGAGGCTCGTACGAGATTTCTCTCACACGATCCGTCGCCTCCCCGAATGACCCTGTCGGAGCCATCTTACGCTCTTCTACACATTTGAATTCTCTAAGGTAAATGTCTTTCCTACAGATGTCTCAGCGCAGCACTTCCTCCCAAGCCCGCTCATGTCAAGCCGTTCGCGGAAAACCACGGTGTGCGAGGATATCGGTAATTTGGGACTGATGCCTCTGCTCGTGGAGTGCGACAATGCGCAGCAATTGCAGCACATTGTTGACGCCCAACAGCGGGTGTTGGTGCATCATCGCGTGATAGTCCAGCGTGGGGTTCGCTGCAAAGAGAGCCTCCGTCTCTTGCCGAGCAGTGCGCAACTCCTGGCGCAGCTCGTCGAGGGATCGACCCTTGCGTGGTATCCCAACATCCGGGCTTTGCGCCGGCACCAGTCGATTACGAATCAGGAATTCGCGTACGGAGCGTGGCACGACCATGCTCCACAACCGAAATGGCACTTCGAGAAAGTGCAGCATAGCCTTTGGGATGTATGCGATGGAAGCATTCATATCCGCGAACGTGCGCTTGAGATACGGCCTGCAGCCGCTTTTCGCCAAGTCGATCAGCTCCGCGATGTTCCGGCGATTGAGAGCCTCTCCCAGCAGTAGGTGGTCCAGGACCTCTCCCACAGACCACTGGCCGGGGCCGGGCGAGAATTCGATCTGGGTTTGGGTCAGTCCTTCAAGGAGATTCTAAGGTGCGCTGTCGGGCGGCGCCAAACAAGGCGAGGTCGGTTTGATACATGGGTACTCTCCTTTTGAACCCAGAGCCGTTTTGCCGAAGCTCGGTATCATCATCTCGGGCGAGAGGCGGAAAGAACACCTGAAAGCGGCAAGAGAAGCGGTTCCGCCACATCTCAACCTGCTTTGGGGAACTGGGCATTCGTGAGAAGGTCGGATATATGCGCTTGGTGGCGCTCTTCGTGCAGTCCCATGGTGTACAGCAGATGGGGAACATTTTGGGTGCCCAACAATGGATGTTGGTGCTTCATCTTGTCATAGTCGAGGTCAGGGTTGGCTGCAAACAGTGCCTCCAATTCATCTAGGGAATAGTGCAGCCCATCACGCAGTTCGGCTGTGGACCTGCCCCGGCGCGGGGTGGCCGTATCTGCCGCTCGGGCGGGGATCAGTCGATAACGCACAAAAAATTCCCGTACGCCGTCCGGCACGAACGTATTCAGAAAGTTCAAGGGGACTTCAAGGACCGGCAGCAAGCACTTCGGCATGAAGAAGGGGGTAATATTAAACTCAGCAGCCGAGCGATAGATGAGCGGGGGCTTGCCGGCCTTGGTGAGTGCGATCAGTTCAGCAACATCCCTGCGGATGATCTCGACGGATAAGATGAGATGGTCCACTACTTCGCCGATGGACCACGTACCGGGCGCGGGTGCAAAATCCAGCTGTGCCTGCGAGAGTCCCTGGACCATGGCCAGGGTGCGCGCGCGAATGGCGCGAAAGCGTTCGAGATGAGTTTTCAACATGCATTAATCTCCCCGGCGGCACGCGGCGTGACAGAGGGCCGGCACGGGCTCCCGCAAGCACCAGTAGATCGAAGACCTTCCGTCCAGAGACAATCTGGCACTTTGCTCGTGATCTCCTCGACGGGGTACGATAACTCCTGAGAGTTGAGGGAGTACAGCTACTCTATCCCTGGGGCGTGGTCATCGATCGATGATCGCGTGCTCAGCACGCTCATACCGGTTTCCTCTCATGTGTGCACCGTGCTGGTTCCACTCGCATCAGCAGCACTACCAATTGCCCAGGTTATCATGAGAACCATCGGGTTGCGAGCCTATTACAGTGCGGTTGGGATAGACAGATTCCCAGCCGGCTTTGCCTTCGATGATCCGAATCGTGGTGTTGACGGGCGGACGTTCGATTCGCTGTGTCAACCCACTGGGCCACACGATGGCGAGAGCTTCGGCCTCCCGAAGGGCTGCGAGGCCGAAGTGCTGCTCATATGGCAGACACCCGAAGCCGCTGCCACCTCCTACGAGCCTGTGCTGGCTTTTTCCACCCGCATCCAGGCGGACTCGACCGCCGATGGCGTTGCGGTTGCTCTTGGTCCCGACCAGCCTGACATTCAAATAGTTGCCCGGTAGCTTTGTGGGACGGTACACCGAGGTCGTGATCAAGTCCCCCGGATAGGCTCCTCCCGAGGCCATCATCAGGCTCAATCTCCCATCACCCGCGAGATCAGCCATATTGGCGCCGTGCCCTTTACCGATAAAAGGAAAGCCTGCAGCAAACGTCACATTCCTAAACCTGCCTGTGCCATCGTTCTCCAGAAGAATTTGCGGCTCCGTGCGGTTCATATGCGGATCACCGTTGCCGAGCAGGAAGTCAATCGCGCCATCGTTATTGAAGTCACCCGCATTGGCGCTCATTGTGCCCCAGCAACCCGTAATCCCAATTTCCCGGTTTTTCAAGCTAAACGTGCCGTCGCGGTTATTGTGGTAGATGCGCATGGGCCGCCCCTCGGGAGGGCCCTCGCCATGGATGAGGGTGTGCAAAACATGATCTTCAGGGGACCAGGTGCACTGGACCAGGTCTAGCCAGCCGTCGTTGTCATAATCGCACCAAAACGCCACGGAGCCAAACGCGAGATCATCGAGACGTGCCTCCCGGCTCACCTCCGTAAAGGTTCCATCCCTGTTATTGCGGAACAGCTGCGAACGCCCCACACCGCTGCTCAGAAACAGATCAGGATAGCCATCGTTGTTGTAATCGCCCCAGGCACTCCCAATGGTCGGGACCATCGTGATCAGGCCCGCCGGCGCGGACACCTCGGTAAAGGTGCCATTGCCGTTGTTGTGGAACAGGCGATTCGGATTCTTGCGGTCGAATAAGCTGGACAGATTATTTGCGACAAAAAGGTCGAGATAGCCGTCGCAATCGTAGTCAACCCAGTGTGCGGTGAAACTCGGTCCCCAGCACCCAACTCCGGCCTCGGCTGTCACGTTGGTGAACGTGCCGTTGCCATTATTCCGCAGCAGCATGGACTCGCCTACGTAGAAGCCGAGCCGGGTGATGTAGAGATCATCCAGGCCATCGTTGTTATAGTCGCCGACGGCAATGATAAACGTGTTGACGCACTCTTCGAGGCCGGAGCCGATGGTCACGTCGGTGAAAGTCCCGTCCCCGTTGTTACGGTACACCGAGCAGCCGCCGTGTCCTGAGGAGATGATAACGTCAAGATAACCATCACCGTCCATGTCGAAAATGGCCGTACCCCGACCGGCAGCCGTTTTGTCGAGACCAATTTGTGCGGCCACATCTTCGAATTCCACACTCGGCGTGCCGCGCCCGGCTTTCACCTCGATCCGGAATGGCTCCGGCACCGCCGCCGGATAACCTCCGAGTTGCTGTGCCGCCAGCCAAAGCCAGAAGCGCGTTCGCAAGCTATCGGGAGCAGATTGCAGCGAGCCGACCCCATGTTCTATGGCCTGTCGATAATCACCCCCGCGGTAACTCGCCACGGTGGCTTCGCTCAGCGCTTCGGCCCGCAGCGCTGGATCAGTCGCCGTGTGTACCAGCTCCCTTGCGGATTCCGGATAGAGCCCCAGCTTTGCATACATTTTGCCCAGCTGCAACCTGACAGCATGATTATCGGGATTCCTTTCGAGCTGCCTCTGATATCGTGCCATCTGTTCCTTGTACTGGAGACTGACCATGACGTGGATGTCGGTAAACGAATCGAGCATGTACGACATGAATCCGGAGACTTTGTCGGGACCCACCACAGACGCGGCATACAGCGTCCGCAGGCTGAGCTGGGTCGTCAAGGTGCCCCAGGACAGGGGCAACTGAAGCGGTAGCGTGAGCCATTGGCGCGGATCGGCAGGGTTGAGACCGGCAAAGCTCTGTTGTAAGGAAAACGCGAGCTCGCGCCCCAGCTCCGCGGCATTTTCCGGTCGCAACGGGAGTTGTCCAGGCGATCCGCACCAGGCGGTTGCAGAGGTCTGCGACGGCTTCATCAAGTGTCACAGGGCCGTGGAGAGGCGGCTTCACCGGTAGTTCGGCGGGTGCGACGCCTGTCAGTCGGCCGATGGCAGACTGCATGGTCTTCATCGCCGAATCCATCATCACCATGCCACTCTCGGCGACCTCGGCCGAGACACGAAACAGAGAATCGAACCATGTCGTCATAACCCTCCCGAACGGCGCTGCGGCCTTCGCTGCAAGAGTGCATGTTCCCTATGGCTGCGACGATACGCCCTGGGGCCATCAGGCTAGCGGCTTCGGAAGTACGTAGTACACTGACTCGACAGCGCACCCGAAGCTGGCGGTCTCGGCCCTTTCGATTGGCCTACCCGCCAGAAACGCTGCGATCGCGGGCTCGAGATAGGCCTGATAATCGGGATCCTCCGGATATTTAAAATTGTCGATGGCGCCGCGATACATGAGCCTGAGCTCGGGGTTGAGCAGGAATGCCCGCGGCGTCTGTTGCGCGAACCACTGACGGGCGACAGATCCGGAAGCATCATGGAGGATGGGAAACATCAGGTTCCGGGCTGCTGCCGTCGCCCGGATCTGCTCGACCCCCTCCCCATGTCGGGAAGCAACTGCGACCAGGCCTACCTCAGGGTGCCGCGCGGCGAAGGTATTGAGATAGGAATCGTACCGCATGCAGTGCGAACAGGTCTCGGACCAGAATACGACCACGAGGCCCTTCTTCCCCGCGAGAAACGAGGCCAATGTCCGCTGTCCCCCGCGGATGTCAGGCAGCGTGAAGTCGGCGACAGTCGCGCCGAGTTGCTGTGTAGGCACGGCAACGGGTGCTTCACGCGTAGGTGTCTTAGACGCGGCATGCAGCATCTGAAGGCTCATCTGGGTCGCCAGGGTGCCCAGGGACAGGGGCAACTGCAGCGGCATGGTGAGCCATTGGCGCGGGTCGGCGAGGTTGAGACCGGAAAAGCTCTGGCGTTCGGCGGGTGCGACGCCTGTCAGTTGGCCGATGGCAGACTGCATGGTCTTCATCGCCGAATCCATCATTACAATGCCACTCTCGGCGACCTGGGCCGAGACACGAAACAGAGAATCGAACCATGTCGTCATAACACTCCCTTACGGCGCTGCGGCCCGCATACACCAGCGGATACCCCTCTATGGCTGCGACGATGCGCCCTGCCCCTGCCCTCTATACTGGACCACACAAGATAGGCACAGTGAGGCCATACTCTGATGCGGTGGATAGGCCCGCCCTCCCATAACCAGGAGTCCCTGCCATGCCGCAAACCACCGTACTCGATATCCCCCAGGAGGAACAGGCCCAGATGCTCGCGGCGCGGCGCCGTCCCCGATATGGCTCCGTCCTGGCGTTGCATGTGCTGTTGCTGTGTGCGGCGGGGTACACCCTAACCGAGATTACAGCCGTCTTGTTCTGCCCACGCTCCAGTGTCTATCGCGCCGTATACGCTTGCCGTGCCGGCACCCTGACTTGGACCACCGACGAGGATAGGACGATGGCCGCACCAGTGCGCACCGCCATCCGGATGTCGTGGCTGGCCGGTCGCTGGATGCCTTGAGCAAGGCACCTCCGCGACGCCTATGGCTGGTACCGGAAGCACCGGGGGGTTACGCGACGCTGGCCGCACGAACTCGGCTGGGTCTGGAAACGGGCCAAGCTGATGGCCAAAGATACCGATCCCCAACGGGTCGAGCGGTTGGCCCGAATTAGGCTGATGTTAAGCGTCCCAGCGTGCTCAGACAATAGATCGAGGACCCAGATACAGATCTAGAGCGCCGAAAAAAAAAGGCCTACATTAAGTAGACCCTCTCTCGAATTGGACGCGATAGGTACTAGTACTTGATGATATTCATGAGAAGGGATGCAAGGCGCTGTAACGTATGCGAATGTCTGTGGTTGCTTGGCCGGTTTGACCATCTGGGGCGGTCTGGAAAGGGCAGCGCCAACTTGCACAACCTGGGCGAGAAGCCCGGACGAGATTTCCTTCACGCAGTCCGTCGCCTCCCCCGGCGGCAGGAGTTTGTCTCCTCTGGCCGCCCAGCCAAGTGCACTCAGGGATCCGTCGGCAAGCGTTCCAAGACCTTCGCCGTGCCAATCGAAGTCATAAGTGCCTTGCCGCGCAGGGCGCTCAGGCCCGACTCGAGGCGTACGAGACCAGCGCCCAGCGCCGTGCTCACCGTCACCTCAAAGATTTGATCGTCGGTAAAGCCCGCCTGATGAAGCGAAGTCATATCCTCGTCAGTTACCTTGTAGGCATGCTTCACAACCTTCTGCACATATGGGGCTAGTGCAGGGGGTAGCTCAGCCGCCAGGCTTGCAGCCTTGCGTACCGTGGGTCTAGCAACCCTGGTCCAGAGAGTACCGCTTCCTGTAGCTGCTTCAGCTTTGCCGCCATAGGGATCAGCCGCGGTGTGGTTCTCTCTCTGTGTGTTTTCCATCTTCAGGCCATACCTATGTCGGCTGCCGGTACGTCCAATCTGCAGACCGCTCAACAGCTTGTACCCTAAGACAAGAGAAAACTTTACTCCCCTGGCAAACACCTTGGGCGGCGGAACCCTGACGCCAAGCGCATCGGCGACCCGATTGATGATATTAAACCCCACACAGATGTATATCGCGTCGGCGATCGCTTGATCTGTCAGTCCCTCAGCTCGCAAGGCGGCTACATCCTCAGACCCAAGTTGGTCGGGTAAGAGCGTCAGCTTCTCGATAAAGCCCAGCATCGACCGCAATTTCCCGCTGATCGGGGCCGTGCGCCAGTCCGTGAAGACTGCCTGGGTGACTTCTTGACCAAGTCCCGCCGACGCGACCGCGCCGTGCGCGTTGGCTCAGAACACACAACGATTCACTTTCGAGGTGAAGGCACCAAATAACTCACGCTCGCCAACACTCCAAGTGGACGGACCTCGCAGGACGGCGTGTCCCAGGTCGCAGAAAGGTTTCCCGAAATATTCAGGACGGTACATAAAGATTTTAATGATGTCCACCGGCGCCGAGAAGGTGATGATACGTATGAAAACCAGTAGCAGTCTTTGTGGCCACCGATGTCCAAACTCTACTTGGACACTCGCATGCGCACTCCATGGCAGAAATACTTTACCCCCGCCTTCGATCCCCCCTCGACCATGAGATCTACGAAGCAGAAATAGCGATGTCGCGCCGGCGTTGGGAGAGCTCTTGCCTGACACTGCCTGGCATCGCACAGTATATGCCAAGCCAGTATATGCAGGACTGCAGGTCGGGTCAACGATGATGGCGCTGGTACAACCGCGGACTGTCCCGCAGCGTGAAGTTCCGGCTAGGTAAATGGCAATTATTTATTACATGTACAGGCCACCGTCGACGGTGAACACTTGGCCCGTGACGTAGGAAGCGTCCTTGGAGAGGAGAAATTTCACCACCCGAGCGACTTCCTCGGGGTCGCCAAAGCGCCCCATGGGGATGGTGGCGAGCAACTGATGGCGCAGTTGTTCGGGCATAGCCTCCAGCATATCCGTGGTGATGAACCCAGGGGACACGGCGTTGACCGTGATGCCGGTTTTCGCGACCTCCTTTGCCAGTGCCTTGGTAAATCCGATGATGCCAGCCTTAGAGGCGGAATAGTTGGTCTGACCGGGGAGCCCCGTTTGGCCGCTCACCGAGGTAATATTCACAATACGTCCACTTCTCTGTTTCATGAACGCATATACGGCGGCCCGCGAGAAATTGATCGTCCCGTACAAATTGGTTTCGATCACGGCCCGCCAATCTTCCTCCTGCATCATGGCCAGAGGCTTATCGCGCGTAATACCGGCGTTATTGACCAGCATATCGATCCGGCCAAAGCGTTCCTTGACGGCCACGAGAACAGCCTTGGCGCCTTCAAAATCGGTCACATCTCGCTGGAAGCCTACAGTCTCGCCCCTTTGTTCTTCCACTTCCTTACAGAGGGTATTAGCAGCTTCTCGATTGGTTTGGTAGGTGAACGCCACTTTGACACCGCTGGCAATCAATTCCAGGACGATTGCCCTACCAATGCCACGGCTTCCACCCGTGACAATGGCGACCTTCCCTGTAAGCGACATGGTTAGGCTCCTTTAGCTCTACGTTCTTCCAGTGTTTACGCAGTCGGCGTATCAATTGTTGCCGGGGTGACTTGTCACGCCCAGGCTCGCCAAGAAAACCGGGAGGCCTGAGGCTTTCGTCGATCTCCCAAGCAGTCAGTGTCAAATGGGTGCGGCATTCACCCGCCACAAGGTGGGAAAATGCCAGCACCTGACGCCCGCTGGCCAGAACGTTGAAATCTGCTTGGGAGAGGTCAGCGGGCACGTCATCATTGAGCGCTACCTGGCAGCTAAAATGCCGGAAGCATCCGTCGAGCTGAAACATCAGATGTACCAGAGGGAACGTGCTCAAGGCATGATGGTATGGATGTCCCCGGACCATGACCGACTTGCCTTCATATCCAAGGCTGCCGTCCATCCCCAGAGGACTGGAGCCAACTTCGACGGTATGTAGGGAGAGCGGATCGAAGTACATGGCAGGTGCATTGGCTCCACGGCAATCATCCGGCACAGCCGTATGCGCCGGTACCTGAGTAGCCGACATCGAAGCAATAATGATGGCATTCCTGCATGCGTGTAGGGCCTTCAACCGATGACCGTGACAGCGGCCTGGTAGGATGCCAGGGTGTCCGCAGAAAACATGCGAGGTCGGTTGATGCCCTGCCACCCTGCACGATCAAGATAGCGGCCAGGCACACATTAATATCAAACGCCCGGCAGCCCGGTGGCAAGGTCGCCCACTGGATACGTGCCATCATCGATGATCAATAGTTCCTTGCATTTCCCTCCACGTATTCTCTGCGCCAACACCTACGCTCGGAGCAGACTGAGGTCAGGCCGCCCGAGGAAAGCCGGGAAGCTTGAGGATATCGCCGATTTGCGACTGATGCCTCTGCTCGTGGAGTGCGACAATGCGCAGCAATTGCAGCACATTGTTGACGCCCATCAGCGGATGTTGGTGAATCATGGCCTGGTAGTCTAGCGTCGAGTTCGCTGCAAAGAGAGCCTCCGTCTCTTGCAGAGAAGCGCGCAGCTCCTGGCGCAGTTCGTCGAGGGATCGACCTTTGCGTGGTGTCCCAACGTCCGGGCTTTGCGCCGGCACCAGTCGATAACGAGTCAGGAATTCGCGTGCGGAGCGCGGAACGACCATGCTCAACAACCGAAATGGCACTTCGAGATATGGCAGCATAGCCTTTGGGGATGTATGCCATGGACACATTCACATCCGCGAATGTGCGCTTGAGAGATGGCCTGCGGCCGTTCTTCGCCATGTCGATCAGCTCCGCGATGTCCCGACGATTGAGAGCCTCCGCCAGCAGGAGATGGTCCAGCACCTCCCCCACAGACCACTGGCCGGGGCCGGGCGAGAATTCGATCTGGACTTGGGTCAGTCCTTCAACGAGATCCAAGGTGCGCTGTCGAGCGGCGCCAAATAAGGCGAGGTCGGACTGATACATGGGTACTCTCCTTTTGAACCCAGAGCCGTTTTGCTGAAGCTCGGCATCATGACCTCGGGCGAGAGGCGGAGAGAGGGATTCTGTGGCTGGCGGCATCCCCACCTGCCGTAGTCGCTTTGCTCCTCTGGTACGCAGAGATGGGGATCAAAAGCCGCAGCAATGGGGTCGTTGCTAATGTCGTCACGAGCGCCATGATCACCATCATAGCAAATAAGGTGGGGGAGATGATGCCCAGGTCGAGCCCAATGTTGAGGACAATGAGTTCCATCAAGCCTCGGGTATTCATCAGGATGCCAAGTGCTGCCGAGTAACGCCAGCTGAGACCTGTCAGCCGTGCGGCTGCGAGTGATCCCCCAAATTTCCCACTCGTGGCCACCAAGATAATCATGCCGCAGACGAACCACTGTTCCACACCCGCGACCAAACCGATCTGCGTCCGCATCCCAGTGAAGGCAAAAAAACCAGGCAGCAGGACGACGCCTACCAGATCCTCCAATTTCTCCGTGAAGGCACGGGTGAGGGTGCTATCGTGAGGGATCACGGCACCGAGGAAGAATGCCCCGAAAATGGCATGGACACCAATATACTCGGTGGTCAGGGCGGAGAGGAACAGCGCGACGAACACGAGAGGGACGAGTCGTTGGGGGAATGGCGCTTCGCCAGAGCGCGCTATGCGGTGCTTAATTAGAGGTTGCACGATAACCAACATGAAGCCAACATAGGTCAGCGTCAATAGCATGACCAGCAACGCCCCGCCTACCTTCGCTTGCGTCACGCCGACCACAAAGGCGAGTAAGCACCAAGCTGTAACATCATCTATTGCCGCACATGTGAGCGCAATCACTCCGATGTCGGTCTTGCTCATCTGCTGGTCGGTCAAAATCCGCGCTAGTACGGGAAATGCGGTGATCGACATGGACACGCCCAAAAAGAGGGCGAAGTTCGTAAATGGGACGTCGTTGCTGGAAAGCCGCGGATAGAGGCTTAGCGCCAGGAGCGAGCCCAGCAAGAATGGTGCGATAATACTCACATGCGAGATCGCGATAGTGGCGTGGGCTCGTTTCCGCAGGTGTCCCACGTTCAGCTCAAGACCAACGATAAACATGTATAAGATGACTCCTAGCTGAGCGATCACTCCCAGAAACGGGGCGACCGCTGGTGGGAGTATGTAGGTTGAAATCTCCGGCGCTAGGCGCCCTAGAAAGGAGGGTCCCAGCAGGATACCGGCCACGACTTCGCCGATGACAGGTGGCTGCTGTAGGAAAAGGAACAGCTTACCGATGACCCGACCCGTCACAATGACCACTACGAGGGCCAAGAGAATGTGCCAGAAGACATCAACTTGTGGGATTGTATTCGCGCGATGGAGGAGAGGCGGCTCGAGTGCAGCTGGCGCCGTGAGGAGCTCTCCATAGAGGCGGATGAGGAGAAAGAGCCCGATAGTCGAGAGCACCATCACGCCGTACGCAGCCGTCGTCCAGATCCGCGTCGGAGTGGTCCGTTGCAGAGGGTGTTCCATGTTTCTGGTCCTTATGATCACTGCCTGACGTCGAGAGTGCGACACGACCTTGGATGGATGAAGTGAAGGTTACGTTCTCTTTACCCATTCCTCTCAAGACTTGCGTCCGACTACGCGAGCTCTCTTTTTCCACGATCGCGACCAGCCGAAAGCGGCGATTGACTGTGCTCCGCCACATCTCAACCCGCTTTAAGGAACTGGGCATTCGGGAGCAAGTCGGCAATGTGCGCTTGGTGGCGTTCTTCGTGCAGTCCCATGCTGTACAGCAGATAGGGCACATTCTGGGTGCCCAACAACGAGTGTTGGTGCAGCAGCGTGTCGTAGTCGAGGTCGGGGTGGGTCGCACACAGTGCCGCCAGTTCTTCGAAGGAAAAGCACAGTCCAGCGTACAGTTCGGCTGTGGACCGGCCTCGCCGCAGGGTGGCCGTATCGGCCGTTCGCGCGGGGATCAGTCGATAACGCACAAAAACTTCCCGTACGTGGTCCGGCACGACCATATTCAGCAAGTTAAAGGGGACTTCGAGAAACGGCAGCATGCACTTCGGCATGAAGAAGGGGGTGATGTTAAACTCGGCGGCCGAGCGATAGAGGTGCGGGGGCTTGCCGGCCTTGGTGAGTTCGATCAGTTCGGCAACATCCCTGCGGATGATCTCGACGGATAAGATGAGCTGGTCCACCACTTCGCCGATGGACCAGCTACCCGGCGCCGGGGCCTCATCCAGCTGCGCCTGAGAGAGCCCCTGAACCAGGGCCAAGGTGCGTGCGCGAATCGCGCGAAACCGTTCGAAATGAGTCGTCAGCATGCGTTAGTCTCCCCGGCGGAACGAGGCGTGAAAGAGGAGCGGGAAGGGGCTCCCGCAAGCGCAGCATCGCCACCGGACCGCTGGCCACATGAAACGCATCAAAGAGCGCAAAGGCGCTGGTCCTGTGCTCGGCATCGAAGACCTGACACAGGATCGTCCCCGTCCGCTGATGACGCGGATCACTGATGCAGATCGGTTCGCCTCCGAGATACTGCCGCGCTGGTGCTTGATAGATGTCGCCGGCGGTCGCCTCCCCCCAATCCGCGTGGACCAATTGATCGAAGAACTTCCGTCCACGTCGGCCGGTCGCTGACATTCCGAGCATCCAGAAGTCGCGGTATGCCTGGGTGACTTGCCTCGGATCAATCGACGGGAAATCAGGTGCTAGGCGATAGTCAATCTCCCACCGTTCTATCACTTCGTGGCTGTTCATGTCCACGACGAAGCGTACCGGGTGTCCTGCGCTGACATCGGTGAAAAGATCGGGCACCACCTGGTATTGGTCGTAGAGCGGCCGGTCATACTCAATGACATCGACCATCAGGCGATTGTCCGCTTCAAAGCAGTTGATCAGATGCAGACAGTAGCGCTGGCCAATGGGAATCGTGGCGGTTTCCTCACCGCTGTCGCGCGAGACAATACGCAACTGGCTGCCGCGTTCTGGCTCCCACCGGAGTGCATGCATCAGGGTCCGACCCTCGCCGTAGCAGCGTTTCGATGTCCACAATGTACGGGCTCAAGTAAAAGACGGCATAACTTGGGCTCATGGCGAAATCGTGCATCGAACAGGGAAAGTCGAGTCGCAGGCGCTTGCGATAGAGCAGTTGCGCTTGCGCACCGAAGCGATAGACATTTAACGTCGGCTGTGTGGCGGAGAAGGAGACGCCAAAGTTGAACATCTCACCAGTGGCCGGGTCAACCTTCGGATGCGCAGCGAAGGGGCTGACGTCGTTCAGGCGCTTGCCGAAGGTGAACACCCCGCGCGTTTCAAGCGTCAGCGGATCAAGTTCCCACGGCAGGCCCTGTTCACCAAACGCCAGGAGCCTGCCAGCGTAGGGATAGACGCTCACGTTTACCGGCGACTCAAGCGCGATGCCACGCTTCATGTAATCGGCTTCGAAGGCGGTGCCGAAGGTGCGAAAGATGGGGTAACCGGCACTCTCTTCGGTGATGAATTTGTGACTTCTGACAAAGCGGTTGATAAAGACCACGCGCCCCCGCTCAAACCGCAGTGCGCAGACCATGCCGTCGCCATCGAGCCAGTGGCGGTACTGCAATCCCGCCCGGGCGAATCGAGCCGGACCGTTGAGATAATACGTCCCCCGCAGGAAATCTGGGACCTCGCCCGTGATCTCTTCGATGGAGTACGATAACTCAGGGGGATTAAGGGAGAACAGCTGCTCTAACCCTGGGGCGTGGTCATCAACCGATGGTCTCGTGTTCAGCACGCTCATAGCCTCACCCTCTCACGGACGCGCCGTGCTGGTTCCACTTACATCAGCAGCGCTGCCATTGCCCAAGACCCCTAGTTCATTCCAACCCTCTCCCCCAGCGCAAGCGCAGGGAGCCACATCTTCATACAGCCAGAAATGTTCCAGGTCAGCAGCTGTTTCCACGCTCGACCGCCCTGGTTGGAACACCATGAAGGCGACATTGACCGCTCCGACAGACGTGCCGGTAAAGATGTCCCCGTCGATCGCAGAGTCCAGATAGAGACGAACTCGGGATCCTGGGCGGGTACTGGAAGTTATCGATCACTCCGCCTTCTACGGCGAGGCCTCAGGCGTGCTCTCATGCGGTCGAGAGGGTCCCGCCAAAAGGCTACCTGTCAATACGTCGAAACAGCAGAGCAGGCCATAAACACACACCCGTGGCGCCATCGACCAGGTATGGGGTTCCTTCCGCAGTGGCCACGGCGATGACCCCACCGTAGACTGTCAGGCCAGAGGGGGCCCGATGCACCAGGAGCAGGGATTGCGCCGCGTTGCCGACATCTTTTTGCAGGCTTTCGATGTCAGCTTGAACGCGGTCGAGTTCCGCTAAATGCGCGGTGAGAAAGGAGTCAAATATATAGGTACGCCCAGCCTGGGTCGTGCCATCAACATCCTGCCGAGGCGAGCTGATCAGCACCCGGTCTCTATGAAGTGCTACCCCACTACTAAACGAAGCGTGGGTCTGAGAAGTGTCGGGGGCGAGGGGGTGGGTTGGCACCCACGTCCCGTTGAGGTGCTGAAAAACATATGCGCTCCCAACCCGGTCGGTGGTCTGGGGAGTCAATTGCTGTGCACCGACAATGGCCCATCGTTCACTGAGGCCAACGGCCCGGCCGAAATGGGCATGAGCTTGGATCGTGGTGGGAGCGAGCGGCGGCAATCTCTCCTCCCAATCCTCGCCGTTGAACCGGAACACATAGACGCGGCCCGCATGCTCGGCACCCTCGACGTCTTCACGGTCCGCTCCAATAAGTGCCCAACCATCATGCAGAGCTACCGCACTGCCAAAATAGGCTCTCGCCTGTTTGTCGCTGGCAACAAGGGGCGGTTCTTTTCCCTCCCAGCCCTTGCTGGTGAGCTGGAACACATAGGCACTACCCGCCTCTGTCAGCGCATCGAGACCTGCCCCATATGCCCCAACCAAGGCCCAGCCACCACTCAGGGCTACGGCACTGCCAAACCCGGCATTTTCCTGCCTATCGCTGGCCTCGATTGCACCCCGGTCAGCCCAGGTATCGTTGACGAGCTCAAACAGATATGCCTTCCCTGCACCCGCGACACCACCAGCATTGGCCGTATCCGCTCCCACGATGGCCCATTTCTCATCCAGGGCCACGGCCACGCCGAAATGGGCGTTTGCCTGGTTGTCGCTGGCCATGAGGGGCTCATCGTAGACCCACTTATCGTCTTTCAAGTGGAAGACCTCGACATTTCCGGCATAATCGAAGCCAGGCAGACTGGCCTCGTAGGCCCCGACCATCGCCCACTGCCCACTGATAGCCACGGCTACGCCGAAATGGGCATTTACCTGCTTGTCCCTGGCCATGAGGGTCTGATGGTAGACCCACTTATCGTCTTTCAGGCGGAAGACCTCAGCGCTGCCCGCATGCGCAACCCCATCTGGACTGGCCTCGTGTGCCCCGACGATGGCCCAGTCGCTACTAATGGCCACTGCACTGCCGAAATACGCGTCCTTTTCCGTGGTGCTGGCGGCGAGCGGCGGGTCTTGTGGGACAAAACCATGGATGATGGACCCTTGCAGTGCCACTTCGCGTTGCGCGTTGCGCTGGAGGTCGCTGATCACCGCAACGTTTGCCGTTACGGCTGGCAGGGCAAGCGTATCCGGCACCTGCCCGAGTTTACCGTATGGGGAGACGGCAAAATCCACCAGAGCGATGGACGGCAGATCGGTTGGCTGTCCATCGGTGTGGGCACCAACCGTCGCCACGGCAAGCAGGACGCGGGCGATGTCTGGTGTGGCGTCGGTCTGCGACCCTCTCTGCGGGGTATAGAGCAGGGCTGACAGCCCGGAGGCAATGGTGTGTCCGGCGAGGGCAAAGCTGCTACGGTTCAGGCTCGGGTGGTCCCGTACCGGTGCCGATGAGGTGACCCACATGGCATTGTTGGTGTTGCCGTAGAGCGTCCCATGATGGGCGTTGGTCAGCTGGTTACGTGTCGTGTTCCCCGCCCCTTCGTCAAATCGCCAGTAGGCCACCAGGCCCGGTTCGTCTCCCACCAGGCGGTGCGACCAGTCATGTTGGATGTCATCGGGGCTGCGGGCACACCTCCAGACGCGCACTTCATCAATGTCCCCTCTCCAGCCGTCGCCCCATGGGACCTTACCAATCACAAACTGCCCTGTACCCTGGTACGGGGCCTTCGCCGTGTTGTTTTTGGGGTTGAGCTGTTCACCATCGCAGTACATCACTCGCTCCATCGCGGCGTGTGTGTAGACACAAGCCCAATGATGCCAGTTCGTATCCCGGAAGCGACGCTGGGTACTCACTTCATCATCCCCAAAGGCGAAGGTGAATTGATTGTTGGCGCGAAATCCGATATGCAGCACGTGCTGGCGCTCTTTGCTGTCGCCGTACCCAATAGCAAACTGCGGGCCGGTGTCTGGCTTGGTGCGTTTGGCCCACAGTTCAATCGTAAAGTCGGTCCCACGCAGATCGATCCCGGCCCCACAATCGACGTACGTGTCATCGCTAGCAAACTGGATAGCGGATTCCGCCTCCAGATAGGTTGGCCGCTTTTCAACAGGTGCAGAGGGGGCCCATTTGCGCTCCATAGATAGTGCCATGATTGCCGTTGGCAGTCCGGTCGTGGGCGATAGTACCCGCGCCTTCGTCAAAGCGCCAGTAGCCCACCAGTCCGGGTTCGTTGCCCTCAAGTTGATGGTGCATATCGCCTTTAATCTCGTCAGCGCTGCGAGCACGGTTCCAGACACGCACCTCGTCGATTTGGCCAGGGAAATAAAAGCTGCGACCGGATTGCCTGCCGATTTGCACCGGGAGGTTCCCCGCTCTGGCCGTGGCAAACTGCGCACCGACTTCTCTATCTAGGACGCCGTTGATATACCAGGAAAGTTTGCCTTCCGGCGCCTCCAGATTCCGTACTATCGCCACATGGGACCACTGCTTCACCTGGAGTGACTTCGTTGAATCAATGAACTGGTAGGAGCCGCTAGAGCCAAGAAGATCGCTCGGATTTTGCCCATAGCCATAACGCAGTCGACCATCCCCATTAATTAGCGCAGATCCTTCGCCCGAAAACACTTTGCAATATAAACCACCTTCCCTGACTGGAAATCGGGCCGGCTTGACCCACATTTCGATGGTCTGGCTTCCAGTGATTTGCAAGGCAGCCGAGTGACGCAGATCGATGTAATCTCCCACCCCATCGAACTGGAGTGAATATTGCCTCTCAGGGGTTTCCAAGGGGGCGTCGGAGTCCACCCAGGTGCCACCGTGAATCGTACCGGAATGGCCATTGGCTCCGGTCTGGTCGCAGACGGTGTTGCCCTGGCCTTCGTCAAAGCACCAATAGCCTGCCAGGCCGTCCTCGTTGCCCCGCAAGCGTTGGGACATCGTGCTTTGAATTTCGTCATGGCTGCGCGCGCGGTTCCAAATGCGCACCTCATCAATTTCCACTTTCCCTCGTGCGCCCGTAGACGCGGGATCGTAGCCAATCTCGAGCCTCCACGACTGTAATGTGGCGTTCACCTCACCGCAAGTGTTCTTATGCTGGAGTCGCCAGTTACCCTGCGTAGCCTGACCGACAAAGGCCGATAGTCTATACAAGGTCGATGCGGAGAATCGACTCCCACTTCGACTCAGGTTGGCTTGCTGACCTGATGGGGAAATCAGGGTGATCTGCTGATGCTCGAGATCGCGGTGAGCGGTGTCAGCGCTGACCCGGATGGTTCGAACTGTGCCCGCTTGGGCAATCGCTATCGCGCTTACCCCGGTTTGGCCACCAGGCGGAACGGATAGGCCCAAGCCTGTGGCCCGAATCATCCTATCTTCTCCGAGGAGCAGGTGCAGTCCGGTGCTGAAGTTGTTTCCAACCGTTGCGATGCCGACGGAAATTCCATCGACATCCAGCGTTGCTGTCGAGCCGTCCTTGACGGCAGCGACGTGGTGCCAGGCCCCGTCATTACAAGGTTCGGGCGATGTAATACCGGCATCGTTCCCTCCCTGACGGGGGACATAGCGCAGCCTGCCATCTTCCCCAAAGCCGATCAGCATCCCCTGTGCCGTATAGCCAAGGCTTGTAGCAGTTAGGAGATCTGCCTGTCCTAACGTCGTCGACTTCACCCACATTTCAACAGTGTAATTATCGCGGGCAAAGTCAATCGTGCCAAAATCTACGCGATCATTACCCATCTCAAGTTGGAGCGCCGATCCGGCGATTCGCTGGCCACCCGTCGGGGTGCTGGCTTCACGGTGGTTCGTCGCGCCGGCCGTTTGCACTTCAGCATCACCAGCAGCTGTGCCGGGGCTGGTATCCTCCGGCGGGACCCGTGTGTCAAACCGCCCGTCTGCTGACCGTTTAACATTAAACGCAGTGATGTAATGGGTTTGACCATTATAGGCAAAAATCTGCCACCGCCTGGTGGTCGCATCCGCCGTGGGCAACAGCAAGGCAGCGAAGCGGCCGGCGTGCAGATGCCGGATAAAGTCGAGCACGCAGGTGGGTTCCGGGGAGCCGTCGCTGGTCTTGAGTTGCAACCTGATGCCCGCCACTTCATACCGGTCCAGCAGCAACGTGTTGCCGACCATGTCGGCGTGGCCGCCCGCCTGCGATTGGCGGAAGAGAAAAATGTCGTTGTCGTCTGAAAGCGCCTGGAAGGCCGCGTCCGCTGTGAACCGTGCCGTGCTGGAGAGGATGGGGTTGTCTATGACAACGGGCAGCTGGGTCACCCCCCCCGCTCCATCACGCACACGTACAAAGGCCGTGGGGAAGTTCAGAGGGTCCATTTGCTGGAGATGGGCGTGGACTGCCAGCAGTTCGTGGGCGTCGCTGTCCCCTTGCAGGTTGAGCACGGTGTATTTGATCAACCCGGCATCGTCCATGCCTAAGACGATGACCCGCCCCTGGTGGCGGACCATCGTGGTATGACGGTACTTGCGCTGGTCGAGGTAACTGAGGATTATATGCTGGGTGACGTGCATCGTCCATCCCCCCTCACCATTCGGGTAGCCCGTACCGACTGCCCCGTCTTTGCACCTGTCCAGCGGCTTCCAGCGTGCGCAGACTGTCTCGTACCGCCGCGAGGGGCTCACCGGTTTCGTCCCGCAACTCACTTGCGCTGAGATAGCGCTGTACCCTCCTCAGCACGGCGAGGAGGGTGTTTCCGACGGCGGGGAGACGCGCACTCCATCCCGGCAACCCGTACCGGTCACCCCGTCGTTGGACAGCCACCGAGGCTCCCAACGCATTGAGGACTTCATCGAGCTGGGATAATTCCTGTACGCTGAGTCCCCCGGCCAATTGGTCGCGTGTTTGAAAGTCTCCTTGATCCTGGAGGGCTTGGAAAATCTTCGCTGTGAGATTGTGCAGGAGCTTCCACCTGCCGGCGCGTTCCATATCGGCCCTCCCAACGGCTGACCTGTCCCTGTTGTTCTAGGACCTCGAGCGCCGTTTGCACGGCCGCAATCTCCGTCCCTAGAGTTTGCGCCAGCGCGGCAGCAGTTCCCAACCCCTCGTCACGTAGGGTGGTGAGGATCTGCTCACGAATTCCTGGTGGGCGGGGCGGCCTCGTCCGGCACAGAGTGTCACGAATTTGTTTGAGGACTTTAATCTGCTGCTCTTCAAAATCGAATGCTTCACGCGGCCAGCGGCCCAACACCTTGTAGTACACCCGCAGGTATTTCTTGTCTTCCTCAGGGAACCCAATCAACGTACTACCCTGGCGATACTGTGGGTCATGCGGCGGATAATGCTTCCAATTCTCAGGAACTATCGTGTGGCGTTTTTCGCCAAGCTGCTGGATGAATGCCGCAATTTTCCACGCGGTAAAGCCCGCTTCATCGATATTGTCTGTCACAAGCTCTTCCTGCTCCTGGAACGTGTGCTCATAGTCACGCTTTAAAAAAATGATTTTGTACTGGACGAGCTTGAGCATGTCGTCACGCAAGATCTTATCAGACATTCCTTCACCTCCGCAGAGGAGCGTTGACGGCTCAAGTATATCCTCAGCGCAAGGCAAGGACGGCTTTCCGGCCTAGCTGATCTCGGTCTGACCCCTCGGTCAGCTGGCTGGCTCTCCTCGTCCCTGCGTTCTCCTGTTGGCATAGGCCGCCTCCCCAGCCTGGCTGGCCTTCGGCGGCGAAGGTGACGTTGCGGAAACGATGGCCATCGTTTTCCAGCAGGACGGCCGCTTCTAGGCGGTCGATGCTCGGATCGCCATTGCCAAGCAAGATGTCGAGGTAGCCATCGTTGTTGAAATCGCCTACGGTACCGCTCATCGTGCCCCAGCACCCATCGACGCCGAGGTCGCGAGCGATGTCGGTGAAGGTCCCATCATGGTTATTATGAAGAATCCGCAGCGGCGTGCCACCGCGCGGGCCATGGCCTGTGCGTAGCGTATGGATCATGTCCTGCGGCCGCGACCAGGTGAACTGCACGATGTCGAGCCAACCGTCGTCATCGATGTCGCAGCACACACACTCTGCACCAACCATGGGGACGTCAATGCAGGCGGCGAGGCTCACCTCGGTTATTCAGTTCTCGTTTCTCCCACCCTATGTCTAGGTGGGAGGGGGAAATGCCACTGGAAACTGCATGACCTGGGCCACCCTATAATTTCTCCTCAATGGAGGCGATGAGTCGTTCCAGCTTCTCTTCGACGCGCTCCATCCTCTCCGTCAGCGTGAGTGGTTTCTTCACATTGAACTCGAACGTTTCCAGATTGTCGTTCCTCCCCCACACGGTATGTTGGACGAAGTGCCGATCCCACCAGCCTAGATCTCGGACGCCCTGTTGGATACGGTCGATGGTCTCCTTGCTATCGACCGTCCAGGTCGCGAACGAGGGATAAGCCTGATTGCCGAGCAGGTGCTTTGACCTGTTTACAGCTGACCCCAGCAATTGCGCTGAGTCCCCGTACACGGTGGGGTCGATACTGCTCAAAAGCGATCGACGTTCGTCCTCCGAAAGTCTCCACCAACTGTCTTTGGCATACCATAACTCTATATACAGAAAAGGCAGAGCCCTTGCATCCTCCTTCGAGACCGGCTCCGATCCACTTGACGATTGTTTCTCAATAGCGGCGGTGAGTCGTTCCAGCTTCTCTTCGACGCGCTCCATCCTCTCCGTCAGCGTGGGTGGTTTCTTCACATTGAACTCGAACGTTTCCAGATTGTCGTTCCTCCCCCACACGGTATGCTGGACGAAGTGCCGATCCCACCAGCCTAGATCTCGGACGCCCTGTTGGATACGGTCGATGGTCTCCTTGCTATCGACCGTCCAGGTCGCGAACGAGGGATAAGCCTGATTGCCGAGCGGGTGCTTTGACCTGTTTACAGCTGACCCCAGCAATTGCGCTGAGTCCCCGTACACGGTGGGGTCGATACTGCTCAAAAGCGATCGACGTTCGTCCTCCGAAAGTCTCCACCAACTGTCTTTGGCATACCATAACTCTATATACAGAAAAGGCAGAGCCATTGCATCCTCCTTCGAAGTGTTAGGGGCTCATACGAACGCTCATCCAAGATCAGGCGATCAACGTCACACCCAGCCACGATATCTCGCAAGACCGCCCTCCTCTCTCTGCACCTCTCACACAAATACGTCATAGGCCCGGCCGACATAGGCGACTCAGGCTGTCTAGGGAAACTGCGGGCTGGCCAACACTCTGGTGATTTGAGCCTGGTGTGCTTGTTCATGCAACCACAGGGTTTCGCAGAGTTCAGCCTGCGTCTTTTCTTGGCATGGCAGGGTGATATCCGGCGCCAACGCCCGCACAGGAACGTTCCGCACGATATACTCACGCATGCTCCCCTGCATAAACATACTGAAGACGTTGGGGGGCACTTCGAGCCATGGCAGAGCGCATTCCGGGATAAAGGTGGGCCGCGCATCGAACTCAGCGAACGAGCGATAGAGATATGGTGTCTGGCCGCTCCTGGTTTGTCCGATCAAGATCGCTATTTCCCCTCGCAGAACCTGCTCGGACAAGATGGGGTGATCCACCACTTCACCGATGGACCATTCACTCGGTTCAGGTATGTAGTCCAGTTGTTTCTGCGACAGGTCCTGCATCATGACTGAAGTACGCGTTCGTACCGCGCGTAACTGGGATAGCTGCTCTTGCCCCATACCCTAGTCTCTCCTGAGAGAAGGATAACCGCGCGATGGCCGGCTTCTTCTTCGGTGACAAACTTGAGCGTCCTCACGAAGCAATTGCTGAAGTGGTCATGAGCATGATCGAACTGCAGCGCACCGACCATACCGTTGCCGTCGCGCCTGTGGCAGTACTGGAATCCCCCGTGCGAATAGAGCCGGGCCATTGAGGTAGTACGTCCCTTGGACGCAATTCGGGATCTCGCCTATGATCTCCTTTATGGGGTAAGGTAACTCACGCAGATTGATTGAGAAAAGCAGTTCTAGCAACGGGGCATGGTCATCGCTTGGCCGTCCCTCGCGTAGTACCTTCATAGTGTGTAACCTCCTCATGTTCGCGTACCACTAGTTCTTCTTGCTTGTCCTATGCTCTGTTCTCCTGTCTTCCTCTGACGCGGGGATAAATAACTTCCCATCCTGCTTGCGTCTCGACAATACGAAGCGATTGGTTGATGGGAGGCTGATCGATCTGCTGCACGTGGCCACTGGGCCAGCGAATCTCCAGAGAATCGATCTGTGTGAGCGTGCCCACACCAAAGTGTTGCTCATAAGGGAGACATCCAAAATTACTTCCGCCCGAGACCAGACGATGTTGCTCGCGGCCGCCGGCCCGCAGCTTGAGCCGGGCCCCGATGGCATCGCGGTTACTGCGCGTACCCACTAGCCGCACGTTGAGGTAGTTGCCCGGCAACTGCTTGGGCCGAAAGACCGTGGTGGTGAGCAAATCGCCAGGATACAAGCCACCAGCCGCGACAAATAGATGCAACCGGCCATCGCCCGCCAGATCGGCCATGTTGGCACCATGGCCCTTGCCAATGAACGGCATGCCGGCGGCGAAGGTGACGTTGTGGAAACGATGGCCATCGTTTTCCAGCAGGACGGCCGCTTCTAGGCGGTCGATGCTCGGATCGCCATTGCCAAGCAAGATGTCGAGGTAGCCATCGTTGTTGAAATCGCCTACGGTACCGCTCATCGTGCCCCAGCACCCATCGACGCCGAGGTCGCGAGCGATGTCGGTGAAGGTCCCATCATGGTTATTATGAAAGATCCGCAGCGGCGTGCCACCGCGCGGGCCATGGCCTGTGCGTAGCGTATGGATCATGTCCTGCGGCCGCGACCAGGTGAACTGCACGATGTCGAGCCAACCGTCGTCGTCGATGTCGCAGCACACACAGACCGAGGTGATTGCGGGTAGATCGATGCCAGCTTCGCGGCTCACATCGGTAAACGTCCCGTTGCCGTTGTTGCGGAAAAGTTGTGGCCGTCCCGCATTGCTGATGAACAGATCGGGCACGCCGTTGTTGGTGAAGTCACCCCACGCCGAACCGATGGTGGGCCAGAACGTCTTCAGGCCAGCCTCAGCAGTCACATCAGTGAAGGTTCCGTCGCCGTTGTTGTGGAACAGGCGGTTGGGCGTCTTGCGGTTGAACAGGCCACCCAGATTATTGACGACAAAGAGATCGAGATAGCCATCCCCGTCGTAGTCAACCCAGCTTGCCGTAAAGGCTGGCCCCCACATGCCCAGTCCAGCCTCCTTGGTCACATCAGTGAAGGTGCCGTCGCCGTTGTTGCGCATCAACAGGCCTTGGCCATCGAAGAAACCGAGGCCGGAGACGAAAAGGTCAGGCAATCCATTGTTGTCGTAATCGCCGACAGCCAAGCCGAAGCCGTAGACGCAGCGATCCAGCCCGGAGCCGGTTGACATATCAGTGAAAGTGCCATCGCCGTTGTTGCGATAAAACGAGCAACCCGCGTGGGCGCCCGCGATCACCACGTCCAGCGTGCCGTCGCCGTTGGAGTCGAAGATGGCGGTACCGCGTCCACCGCACGTTTTGTCGAGCCCAATCTCGGCCGCCACGTCTTCCAACTGCACCGTCGTCGGCTCGTATCCGGCGATGACTTCCATGCGCATGTCCTGGCGCACCGTGGCCGGGTAGCCGCCGGATTTTTGGGCCGACAGCCACAGCCAGTATTGCGCCCGCTCGTCCGCTGGGTCCTCCTCAAGACACGCCACACCATGACCGATGGCTCGCGAGTACTGGCCGAGGCGATAGTTGGACACCAAGCTCTCGTAATGAGCGCGTCGCTGTACATCGGGATCTCGCGCAGCGATCTCAAGCTCGTGCAGAGCCTCCTGGAAGAGTCCACACTTCATCAACGTCCGACCGAACTGGAGGTGCGCCCAGGCATCATTGGGATACTGCTGCAGGTACTTCTGATAACGCTCAATTTCCGCACCGTATTGCAAGGTGAAATAGACCGGGAGGTCGCTGAAGACTTCTATCGTAAAGTTCAAGAAATCGCCCCAAAGCTTAGGCTGGACTGTCGGTAGAGTGCCGACGGTGCGTAGGATCTCTTGAATGGTCAGGCTACCCATGGCTAGAGGCAGGGCGAAGGGCAGAGCCAACCAGTGCGGCGGACTGTAAAGACGGTCGCGCGGCAGGCTACGAAATACAGCCTCCAGAGCCTGCCAGCACTTGTCGGCTGTGTCCCGATTGCTGGCGAGGGCCAGCCGCATTAGCCGATTCGCCAGCTCGGAGGTGGCTTGCTCGATGTCCGCCGGTCCCTCCACGGGGGCTTCCCGCCACTTGGTCGTGGCCGCCTGCCCGGCGAACTGATCCACAACCAACTGTGCTTGCTGCAGCATCGCATCGCATGCTTGAGAGACCGGATTCCATCATCTGCAGTGGGAATCGCAAGGCGTCACGCCAGATAGAATCGTTCAGCGACATCCGCTCTCTCTCCGTCGAACGTATCAGCTTCGCCCAGGATGATGGTTCATCAAGCTACGGCTTAGGCAACGTGTAATAGACTGACTTAACGGGGCAGCCAAAGCTCGGTGTGTCGGCACGAGGCGGCGCCTTGCCAGCAAGGCAGGCTTCGATAGCGGCATTAAGATAGCCGACGTACTCGGGATCTTCTGGGTATTTGAAATTATCGATGGCCCCGCGGTAGATCAGCCGACGTTCCGGATCGAGAAGAAAAACCCGCGGCGTCTGTTGCACGAGCCACGCGTCAGCCACCGCTCGTTGGGCATCATGAACCATTGGGAACCTGAGATCGCGCTCGGCGATAGCGGCGCGCAGCATCTCGGCGCTTTCGTTTTGTCGTGAGGCAACGGCCAGCAGCCCTAGGCCGGGATATCTTTCGGGTAACCGATTCAGGTAGGTGTCGTAGCGCCGGCAATGCGAGCAGACGCTCGACCAAAACATCACGACCGCCGCTTTTCGCCCTGTCAGGAACGATTGCAGGGAGAGGCTCCTACCGTCCAAAAGCGACAGTGTAAAATCCGGCATGACGTCTCTAATCCGTTGTTGTACCTGAGCGTCTGTCATTGATGTTCCAACCCTCAGCTCATGCGGCCTTGGGAAACTGGGGAATGGTTAGATCCCTGGCGATTTGATCTCGACACGCCTGTTCGTGCTGCCACAGTGTCCGCAGGAGCCTCGGTGGTATTACCTGTAGGTAACAAGCATCGGGATTCTTTGCAGTTCTGCTCTCTCGCCTCCTCGTAGCAAGCACCAATGAGCTCTTCGATACGGTGCTGTTGGAAATTGAGCAGGCCAACTGTCAGTTCGAGGGAAGCACGCCTTCCTTTGCATAGTGTAGCAGCCTGTCATCGTCCGGTAGGTTACTGCGAGCACTTCCGAGCCGTTGCACCTCATCCTTACTCTTAGCGCCAAAAGACAACTCGGCCTGTGCCACGCGTTGACCATCGACCGTCGCAATAGCTTTGACCACACCCGCCACGGAAATGGCTTTGATAATCGTGACTTCAATCTGGAGTTGATCCCCAGGAAAGACCGGTTTCAGAAAACGTACTTTGGCGCCGCCGAAGAAGAAGAGGGTACTGGTGTCATCGAACGTTCTGCCTTCCTCCTCAGCACTCTTGCGAAACAGAATGATCGCAGTTTGGGCCATACTCTCAATAATGAGTGCCCCAGGCATGACTGCCATAGTCGGAAAGTGGCCTAAGAAGAAGATCTCATTGCCCGTAATATTTTTGATCGCGACAACGCTTTGCCCGTCTCAAGGGAGAGCACCCGGTCTACCATCAGAAAGGGAAATTTTTGTGGCACCAGCGCTTTGATCTCTTCGAATGTGATCTGCATACGCTCCTCCCTGTACACGTCTGATGCGGACATTCTAACCGTCGTGTGCCGAGACCTTCAGGACCTCGTGTCCTCCGATGGACGTAGAGGAATAGGAGTGTCACTATGCACTGGAGCTCGACTTCGGCATGCAATGGCAATCGTCTATTGGACATCGTCCTTGCCGTCCCCATGTAACGTCAGTCGGCACATGATCTCCCGCCACAGCGGCTGCAGGGTTCCGTTACGAAATTGGCTCAAGCACAAATGGATCGAAGGACCATTCGTACAGCTCTGCTGAGTCGACATATTGTGCATAATGTTCGTGCATCTCATCTGGATCGAAGCGGAAGTGTTGCAGATCGATGCTCTCGATGAACGAGCGATTGGTGAGCACACGCTCGTCTGAGAGCACGACCGAGTGGATATACGCAACGATGTAGCGCGCCAGCTCCTTGAGATTGGTGAGCTGCGTTTCGAGAACGGCTATGGCTTCTTCGACCGAGACGCCGACACGGTAGAACGTGCTCTCGGCTGTACGCAGCGAGCCGAGAGCGGTGAAGTCGTGGAAGAGCGGTCCATACGCCGGTTGCCGCGCGGATTTCTTCCATTGGTAATAGGCACTGATGAACGATTGCAGATTCTTATTGATCGCACCTAGACGGGAAAACTTGCTGAGGTAGGAAAGGACGAACCGGCGGTTTGTGGACAGGTCATTGATGAACGGAAAGACGAAGAACGCAAAATAGGCCGAAAGCTCCCAGGTGTACTTGAGCACATAGGCTTCCTGATCGCCGAGCACATCGTAGCTGATGGCATAGCTGGGAATTAGTGACTCGTAAAGCGACTGCATCAGGAGCTCATGGAGATAACACTTGCCAGCCAGCTCGCTCCGTATCCGTTGTCAGGATCGCGTCGGTGATCAGGGTATTATGTAAGGCGATAAAGTCGCTGCCGGGGCTATAGAGTGGGTCTGTGAATCTACCCGCCTCCCCCGAGAGCGCCCACCTCGATGGGTGAATCGTCTGAGCACAGCCGTAGGAGATAATCCCTGAACGCGCTGTGAGCGAGGATTTTCCGGTAGGGCAAGTCACGCGCAAACAGCGGAAACTCCTGACACACCCACTCAATCAGCTTCTGCGGTGTCAAGACACGTTCACGAGGAAAGATCGTGTTGTCGTAGACCAGGCCCAGGCTGGTCTTGCCTTGCAGCGGGATGACCCAGAACCAGAACCCTTCGCCGACGAAATGGTTTGTGGCCAGCCATACGCGGCAGGTGGCCGGTCGCGGCGCGGTCTTTCCGTAAGCGGATTTCTTTCGGTGAGAGATCGAGTGAGCTTTTCGATATCGACCAAGCCCTCGACCCAGAGGAACGACGCACCGTGGCGGATGGGGTTTGGCTGTGTCAGACCCAATCGACGCGCCAGGAATTTCCCTCGGCCCGATGTGTCAACGACCCAGTCGGCTCTGCACAGTGACATCACGGCCATTGGTCGTAAAACTGAGTGAGTGTGGACCATCATCCGCAAGCGAGACGCTCAGGTCCGTGAGCAGGAGCACAGAAGCGTGAAGTTCGGGTGCTCGCAATTGAGCCTCAGCAGCTCGCCTTCGAGTTTATTGCGGTCGAGTTGGTAGCAGTGGGATGTTTGAAAACGTCCGGATGTAGACCTGGCTGTAGTCCTCGTAGCAGCGATTTTCGCGCCCGGTGGTCTTGTAGTAAGAAGCGCAGGTTGTACTTCATGAAGTGCTCTCGGAGCAGGTGCTCTTCTAGGTCGAGCACCTTTGAGAAGTAGTAGCCACTCACCTGCACGGTTGCTTCTCCGACCTTTTGCTGCGATGGTGGAATCTCGGCGCGTTTCTCAACCAAGAGAATTTTCTTCTCGGAATTGAGTAATAGCTGTCGGGCTAAGGAAAGCCCGGCCAGCCCGGCGCCAATGATCACGACGTCGTATTGCTCTGCAAATGCCATTTCTTCTTTCCTCATCTGTCCTCATCATCTTACCTCATCCGTCAAATCTGGCTCCCTCGTATTAAGCGCCGCTTGCCGGCTGTGATGACAGGGCGAGAAGGTGGAAGAGCGCAATGATTTCATAGGCGTCATTATCATAGTAGAACTACCTTGTTCAGCTCGCGGATGCGGCTGCAGAGCTGGCATACGACTACAGCACTCAGCGTTACATCAGGGGTCAAGGATGGGATGGCCCTGCCAAAAGGGCTAGGACCCGCTCTGCATGATGTCATCGATACCCCAGGAGAAGCTGAGCATTGACTGCATCAGTTCCCGTACAACTGACACCTCTCCTCTCGCGAGCAGCACCAGTTTGATGTCTACCAGTCTGTAAGGCGCGCTCCGTCTTACATCCCATTGCCCCCCACGACGGAACGTCGCCGTCTGGGCCGACGATCTGGAATACATGCATGAGAGAAAGCGTATGGGGTGAAATTCCAATAACCGAGTTGACTGTCAACATGCCCTGAATGCCTGTAAATACCCCAGTCCCGCCCACGATGGGTCCAAAGCCAGCAAATCGCAACTCCCGGCTGTGCGCGGGGCGGCTGGGAACCTCAGACCGAAAGACACGCCCTCGACGATATCCGCTGTGATCGTGCCAACAGATCGCCCGTCACTGTCTACGAACGGGTACACTTCATGCGTGCTGAAGGGGACCAGGAGCGTCGGCAGTTCCCGGCGGAGCTTGCAGATTGAAGAACACTGTGGCGGTATAATCGCTGACGATCGACCTGGCCGACGGTCATGTCCGCTGCGTAGACCTCCAAGAGCCTTGACCCTGTTAAGTTGTATCGGACTGACCGCATTTGTCCGGGTGTGACCAAACTGACCTGGTTGCCACCCGGTGGGGGACCATACGTGGTGCGTACCGTCGCATCCTTCTTCACGCCTCGCAACACCATGTACGTGGCTTGCGGGTCAGGGTCGAGATTTCTCATCAGCGGTGGGATCTCCCTCTCAGTCCGTACTTTGCCGTCCGGATCAACGACCCGGCAGGTAATGCTCCCCAGAAAGCCGAGCTGCGAGGTGATAGTCCCGGTGAGGACGTATGTCCCTCGAGTCCCTTAAACTTACCGAAGCCCTCCATAATGTTGCCAACCGCGCCCACAAGGAGTCTGGGCCGCCCTTGCACCGTCATGGGAAAGGTGCGGCCAACCCCGTAGCCATGGAAACTATCCTCGGAGTTGTGAAGGCAAAGCTCCCGTCCAACATGACAAAGCGCTGAGAGCCCCACGGATCAAACAGGGTTGGGGGAGGGTATTTGCCAGGTGACCACTTAAAGTCATCAGGACAGAGCAGCCAGCGGCAGCTGAAAACACCGACGGCTTCCCCAACAGCCTGGGCAACCCTTGGACCCCCACTGGACAAGGTATGCCGTGGAGTCGAAACGGTGCAAAGCGCTGCGGATCGCAAGGCCGTATCCACCGTTGAGGCCGAACCAGTCATCAGGATCATCGGGTATGAGAGTTGGCAGTCTCAGCGTGCTCTGGGTCGGGATCGCAAACATGCTGAGATGAGCCACTTGATCCAACAAATATTGCACCAGATCGAATGGATACGTCTCGAAGTTTACGTCAGGTTGCGCTGCGGAGGACGCAGAGGCTCCCCTCGCGTCCTGCCTGCATTGTGACTGTTGGGAAATCTCTTCAGTTTTCATTTTGCAACCACCTTTGTTGACGTCCTCTAGGCGTCAGCCGGAAAGGGCGGTTGGCGTCTACAATCCCTCCGAGCGCAAGTTGCCAGGAGCACGAAACCTGCCCTCAGGGGTCGCTGAGGCGGGCAACATAAAAATGGGTCACCACATGTCCGCCAGGAGGAGGCCAAGGACCGACCCGAACACGCCGTAAAATATCCCCTCCACCCTGTGGAAGCAGCCGGAGCAGTACACAATGGGGCCGAAAAAGCCAAACCGAAAAGCCGGCTCTCCCGGAGCGCCCGCGAGTTCCATGTCGAACCTCCTACCTTCCAAGATGTTTGTCGTAATAGCCCCAACGGTCTTTCGATCCTCGCCGAACAAGCTATAACGGGCCACACCTCCGAAAGAGAAGGGTCTGAGGGCTGTTCCAGTCATCGGAACGCCGGGTGGAGACAATGGACCAAAGCCGATCTCCTTACCAAGGATGGCGCCCGTTTGCAGTTCGCTACTGCGGATTTCCTGCAGCCCTTGATCGGTGAACCTGACACAGGCACGTTTCAACTTCTTGTTGAGATATTTAAACCTCGTGGTTGTCCATCTGGGGTGCAAGAAACTGAACCGATTTGTTTGATCCGCACCTTTTCCTTTTTGACCAACCCAGGCGAGGAAGGTTGCCCCTGAGTCCGGAACTGGGCTCGCTTCAAGAGGAGGGAGCGGCTCTTGCGTACGCAAGGCACCGTCCGGATCCTGGACCCGAATCGCTATATGCCCCAAGAATCCCTGCTCCGGTAGAAGCTCGCCACACAGGACAAAATTCCCTTCATGGTTACTGAATTTGCCAAAACCTTCTGTGATATTCCCTACGGCTGCGGCAACAAGCTTCGGTTGCCCACCCACCATCATGGGAAAGGTACGCACCCGTACCAAAACTGCGAAAACCGTCCCGGCCATCACCAAACGTAAGCTGCCCCTCCTGCATCGCGAAGCGCTGAGCACGTGACGGCTCCAGGACGGTCGGCGGAGGTTCTCTATCTGGCCGAGCCGAATAGGCATGAGGGATGATCAACCAGCGGAAATCTAGTTTACCAGCGGGTTGTCCGATGACATTCTTCGCCTTCACTCCCACGGCGAGCGAGGGAAGCTGCATATCCACTTCGAAGCGGTGTAGGCTTTTACTACCCCGAAAGCCAATGAGGCTATTGGCATCACCGGACAGGCCGATTGCAGGGTTGGAACGCTGTGGACTAGGCAAACACATTGAAAAAGGCCGCTTGATCCACCAAACGTTGAATCAACTCAGGAGGATACAGCTCAGAGTTGACGTGCGACGGGGCCGATGTGGAAGCAGCAGCTTCCTCACGATGGTTAGAGGTTCCTTCAGAAAGCGTCATACTTATACGCTCCTTTTTTTATTCTCCTTGGTGGTGAGAAACTCGAGTATCACACGGTTGACTTCATCTGGTTTCTCTTGGCGTAGGAAATGACCAGCATTCGGCACCATCACCTTTTGTAGACCATTAGGGAAATATGCTTCCATTCCTTCACTGAGTTCCGCTGAGGACAGTACCGTCTCTTTCTCCGTGTAAATAGAGCGTTGGCACCCGGATCAACGCTTTTCCATATAGTTCCTGGATATTTTTCGCTTGTAGAAATCGAACGCTTTTCATCAAATAAGCAACGATAGTAATCGACAGCCGCTTGCAAAACTCCGGGTTTGCGGAATGTCGTTTTGAGTGCTTCCATTTCTTCCACAGGATATGGCCATCCTGGAGACCAGAGCTGCCATAACTTCTCTATGAAAGCATAATCATTAAATGATATGGCTGCTTCAGCAAAATGAGACAGAAAAAAGAAAATATGCCATGAGTGCCTTAGTTGTTCGAAATCGGGAACAGACGAATTCACTCACTGTTGCTCCACAAGACCCTGAGGCCGCGATGAGTTCGCTACTCTTCTCTGGAGCTATGAGTGCCGCTGCATAGGCTGCTCCCGCGGCAAAGTCATAGCCAAAGACCACAGCAAATCGATAACCCAGTGCGCCAATGAGGGAGACTGCCTCCTGACCGAGCACGGCAAGTTGATAAGAGCCATCTGATGGTATTTCGGAGGAAAGATAGCCTCTCATGTTGGGAGCAACGACGCGATAGCCATGCGCAGATAGGGTCCTGAGTTGGTGTCGAAAGGACCGGGCATGATCAGGAAAGCCATGCAGACACAGGATAAACGGTCCATCTCTGTTCGAGAAAGCGAAACCGGAGTCCATTCGCATGGATCGAGCTCGTCCTGAACTCTTCCATGTTGCCTTCCTGTTCAGGCGCACAAGGGTAACGCTTACACCGCAGCAACCTAGGCGGTAGTCTACCTGCCAACCAGCCCCAACCCTCATTGCTGGTCACACGGCATTCGCCGTCCGGGTCGCAGAGGCGAGCTATGCATACGGTCGAAAGCGAACGGCAGGGGTGTGATACCGACCGCGGAGTCATGCATCAACAGCCCCTCGATATCAGTGAACATTCCGTCACCATTCACGATGGGTCCGAACCCGCCAAAACGCAGCGTCGCCTGACGTGGAGCCCCCACGAGGTACAGATTAAACGCTCCGCGCTCGCCTCCTCTCAGGCACGTAACTATCGGCGATATATTTCGCACCGCCATTGAAGCCGAAACCGCCAACGACATCCCCTCCTTGGGCAAAGAATGTATAATCGTTATAGTCACTGAACGGGATAGGAGATTCCACCGTTCCGGGCGCTCCTGGATTGAGGGGATTAAACAAGATGATGCCGTTCAGAGACTCCCTATCACTTGGCCCACGCTCGACACGCTGCCGAGGTTCCCCTGCGTAGTGAAAGCACCATCAAGTCTTGCAACAATCTGATTTGGGTCCCAACAGCAAGCCATTTACCTGGCCATCCGGTCCGAAGCTATACCTGGTCTTTTTGAGTTCCTGCCCTCTTTTGGCGGCGAAAGAACGACATACGCGATGTCAGGCTCGAGGAATGCGGCCTCGGTTGCAGAGCGGGCAGTTTTCTCTCGGCGCGTCAGCTTTCCTCTCTGGCATCGATGACCCGGGAAAATAAATTACCGATGAATCCGGAATCCGGCGAAATCTTGCCGCTATAGGGTATACGGTCCCCACAAGCCCGTGAAAGTTTCCGAACCCCTCCAAGATGGTGCCCACTGCGGCGGCAAGGAGTTGGCGCTTACCGTTCATGACCGCCGGAAAGGTACGTCCTGTCCCAGAACCCGTGGAGACCGTCCTCGCCATTTCCGAACCTGCAGATTGCGTCCAGCATGGTGAAGCGTTGAGACTGCGACGGATCGAGCCTGGTCGGAGGTGGCTCATGGCCCGGCAACGCCCTGAAATCGTGAGGGATCATCATCCAACGGTGCTCGAATCCGGCGATCGGTTCTCCGACAACGTTCACAGCCCTCAAACCCTTTTCAAGCGTGGGTGGCTGTACCGTGACATCGAAGCGATGTAGTATCTCGTTTACTCTGATGCCGATCACATGGCCCGGTTGACCCTGAGCCAGTATGCCGACATTGGAAAGCGCTGGGTTAGCGACTGAGTACATGTTGAAATAGGCAACCTGGTCCAATAGATGCAGCACCGTCTCGTATGGATAGGTTTCGGCGTTGATATCTGGCAGCTCCGACGAGGAGGTAGCTGTCTGCCCTATACCGTGCTCGCTTTGGGACTGCTGAGAAACGTGCTCTTGGGTCCTCATAATGGCTACCTCTGTTCAAGATAACGCGTGGCTCGGCTCTGTCTCCTGCACTCATCCTTTCGGCCCCCGCACTGTGCGGCTAGACATGTTTTAAGTCCCTGGTCGTCTCTGCGCTAAGTCCGCATCTTTCCTACAACTCGAATGAGTCTCCCCACTGGTGCCGCTACTTGAACAGACAAATCTGCAGAGGCTTTTACGCATCGGTTGAGTATGCAGTCATGTTGGACACCATCTTCGAACCCATGGTCGATGAGAATCCGTGATCCTGTCACGGTCGAAGTCGAGGAGCCCCAGAGGCCCACTGACGTCATCGCCAGGGGAATATTGGTGGACGGTTACCGGTGTGTAAGCCCGGTATTGCTGGAGATACTGCTCGATATCTTTTATGCGTAGACTTTCAAGCTCCTCGGCCGGGAAGCTCTCCTTATTCCTTTGTAATACGTCGGAAATTAAGCCGACAAATGCGAGCATCCGGTTAATGTCTCTAACCCTTTTGACGCTACTTTCCAGCGTCTTTGCCCACCCTATGATCTGCTGTCGGTAGACCGTTGCTAGCGTGTTACTCATAGTCGCCAGAGGGATGTTCACGACATTGGGGAACAGGGAGATCACATGTAAGACACGGCCCCAACGTCGATCACTGGATTCAGCGGTGTGTTCAGCAACACACCGCCGTCAACGAAAAGTTGGGAGCCGACCGGGGTAGGCGGAAAGATGCCGGGTATGGCGGTCGAGCCCAGGATAGCGAGAGGCCCGAGCTGATCCGTCATGTCCTGATTTTCAAAGATCCGCAACCCTGCCCGACTCCCAGTTGGTCGCCGCGATCATCAGCACTTTTCTGCGAACGACGGATTTCTGCAAACCAGATCGTATCGTTTACGAGTTGTATCAAAGGTTCAAGTACGATGAAACTGGTGAAGTCAAACAGCTCCGAAACCCGTTGTAACAACGGCCCCTGTGCCGTCACAACGTTGACGGCCCTCTGGAGTCCGTCCCAGGTCAGAGCGGCACTGTCACTGATCAGGTGGATAGAAGGGCTCAAGTGGGTTCGGGATAAAGCTTCTAGGGTTGGTAAACTCCCGTAGATCGTGGCGGATCCTGAAGACGCCGTTCTGCACTTTTGCAGAGCTGCTACTCACCTTGTCGAGCCAGACCTGCTCCAGGTTGGCTATCGCCGCCGGACCGTACATCTCCCATTGCGACACCAGGAAGGCCGCGTTGTAGGACCCAACCGAGGTGCCCGCAAAGATGTCGGGGTCGAGCGGCCGGTACATCAGTCGCCGGAGACTGTCCAGAGAACAGCGCCTTCATCACGCCGACTTCGTAGGCGCCGTTCGCCCCCCCGCCCGACAGAACGACTGCATGCTTGCCGCCGTCTGGATGTTCACGCGCTTACTCCCTTGACAACCCACTGAGGCAGGGTCCGTCACCTGTCGAGCCAGTCAGGAATTTGCCGCCAGGTATGGAGCGCACCTGCAATCGTCTGGTAGTGCTGCATGAAGTGTTTCACCAAAAACTGTTTATCCAACTCTTCTCTCGAGATGCACAGCTGTCGCGCTGCCTGACCTCCACTTAACGCATTGGCTAACCAGATGAAGGTATACACCGGGTCGACGGTGCCGCCGCTGAACGGCAGTTGATCGAGCACGCCTCGCAGTGGCGCCAAGAAACTCGAGGACAGCCCAAACGTCATCAGATCCGCCAACGTGAAGCTCCAGTCAACTGGGTTGAGGGGGAAATTCAGGATGCGGGTGGCCTGATTGACGACAAACACCATCTCGACGCGGATCCTCCCATCTTCGGATATTTGAAAATCGATGATTTCGATGGCGGCATCGAACTGCCCTGGGCCCATGGCTAAGAGGCCACTGGTTGGCTCCTTGATGAAGGCGTATCCCAAGCCGTAGCGTCCCAACACTCCCGGTGCAGGATTGTCTTCATTCGTAATGAAATCGCGGGTCAGGACCAAGTAACTGGCCTCGCTGAGCGGCAAGACCACATAGGGGTTCTCCGAGCCAAACGGCATGTACGTAAAGTAGAAATCGAAGATGCGCACCCTGACCACAATCCACTCGTACTTCTGGCCGATCTCGCGCAGATCGACGATGGCAAATTTCTCTTCCTCGGGGAATCGACCGATCTGGCCGGAGTCACGTAACTTGTAGAAGAGCTGTGAGAACCCGAAGCCGACGCGCTCGCGGGTCCTCTGGAGGACATAGACTGAATGGACGCAAATAGGGTGGTGGAGCAGCGCGCTTGTCTTCCATAGTGCCCTGAGGTTGGCGGAAATCACTGACATGCATGAAGTAGTGTAGGACATACTCGCGGAGCTGTTCCCGCATCCACTGAGCGGATTCCGCCGTCTGACCGCGCTGCACTTTAGGGCGGTCAAAGAACATCGCTTGAAAGTTGCCCACCACTGGCATGCTGTGGCCCCCAACGTGGGCCTGGCCAAAGAAACCGTAGCCAGTGTCCGGCCGGTTAGTACGTCAATCCTAGCTCAAAACGCGTCGGGAAAGCATTGGTGGCGCTGGTCTGCTTCCACCACTGCTTCAGTTGCAGACCAGCGCTGAGGTAGCTGTCCACACTGTTCAGGAGAGCACGGTCGTGGTCGGTCAGATTGACAATTCCCGTCAGGTCTGCTTGGGCGCTGGATATCTGTGCGTTACTCATCTCACCGGTTCCCCCTTCGAGTCGATCCACCAATACTGCAAAGATTGATGCCGGAAGACCTCGCCGAGACCATACTGTGTCCTTCAGCACGTCATAATACCGTTGCAACGCCTCTTGGGCAGGCGCCCTTACCTGGCTGTTCCAGAGCTGCACGAGACGCGGATTGGATGGGTCGGGCTGGTATTGCAAGAAGGCCCTGAGATAGGGGTCATCTTTTTCGATGTCGTACCAGATCATGAGCGACGCACTCACCCCAGTGGAAAATGCATCGTTTGCAGATATGACACCACCATACTGTTTCAGAAAAGTCTCCAGGATCGCCGGGTGCCTGAGATTGACCAGGGTCACGGCCCACGCCAGTCCCCCCAGGGCATTGAGCCGCCCCAAGCTATGCGGTGGCTCTTCTTGTGCCATCTCGACGGCACGCCAGGTTGAGCTGGTACACGGCAGCGCGTTGATCGGCAGAAAATAGAGCCCACGGCCCACGCCGTGCCAGAAGTACCCGACAAGATCCGGATCGATTGCCGACAGCCGCCAGTCAATAATGCGGACTATCTGGGGGTAGAGCAGGCGCGTGACCAGCCCTAGGGCTTCCAATACTGCTCCCGTATAGCCTTCCCTGGAGTTCTGCTGACAAAGCGCGATAAACTCGTCGGAGTAGGGTGTCGATTGCGATGTCAGGGCTCTGTGGCGTGAGGGAAGCGAGGAGACGACGCGCCAACGACAACCCCATGCCTGTATGTAGTGGGATTAGACTCCTCGCCGGCAAGTCACGGACTTTGGCAGCCGTCAGCAGCTGCTGGGGCGTTCCGTTGTATTCCCAGTGCGTCTCGGCATAATACCGCCCCAGATCCTTCCATGACCCAGGGAGCGAGATAGGGATCGAGCGCATCAGCCTTCTCAACCAGCGCGATTAACGGGACGTCAGGCCCTGACGGCAGCTGCAAGGTCACATCCACATGTTCGAACAAGATTGAAAGCTTGCAGTTTATTCTTGAATTCCTGCCAGGCTAAGCGGTTCTCTCGTCCCGGCATGAGCCATCTACCGACCTCGGCCGACTGCTGCATCACATCGAAGGTCAGCTTCGTCAGGTGACGTGGCGTAGAGGTATCAAGTGTCGACAAGACTCCACATGAGATCCAGCATAGCCTCTTTGCAGTTGCTCTCCAGCCTGGAAGATTGCCCTGCTCGACCTCTCCGAACTGCGTTTCAGCGGTGTGAGTGACCGCTGCAAAAGCGGCAGGCGCCTGAAGCCTGGCTGGGCTTGCATCACGTGGGGAGAGTATCCTCGCCACCTGCTCGGCACCGAAGAGAGACAACGCCCATACACAGGACATCATAGACTTGGTGCATTCACGATAATCGTCTGGCATAGCACCGAGCGCTCCTCGAAGCGATTCGCCCATGGGATTGTAGAATGTTGCGCACTATGAGAGCCAGACAGGCTACGGATGTGCGTCATCTGGGTTGTCTGGCTTTGTGTCCACATTCGAGACGTACCCCGCGCCGATCTGGATACCTACATAGGGTGTTTCCCGCGAGGTCGAGATCTGGACCGTTGCCGTCTGGATACTGTCCACCCCATCCTTGCTCCACATACCGTAGCCGGCAAAGGTCACGGTATCGTACTCGGCGGGTGATGCTTGTGACGTCAACGAGTTACCGAAACCCACCCAGGTCAGGCTGTGCAGACGGAACGATCCCTTTTGAGTGTGGTTTATCATATTCAAACTTCGCTGGGTGTTTGCTGGACTCACCAGGAATCACATAGCTAAACGAGAAACGCTCACCTGTGGACGTCGCAATCACGTCTTTCGCCTGGCCTTCCTTGATATAGTGTTTAACGTCCTCATCCTGCATGGCCCGGATCCAGAGATAGGGATCAAGTCGTGAGGGGCTCAAGACCGTCACAGTGGTTGCGAGGTTCGGCGTTGGGTACTTGAAGCCTTTAGGGTACGGTACGAGCACCACACCTTGATAGCGAAAGACCAGTTCTCCACGCCTGCCTTTTTGGAACTGCGCAGGACCACGGAAGAAGAACGAGGACTTAGGTGTCCGCGGTTCGACGTGCAGTAGTGCATAGATGACATTGAGATTGATAAAGCCTCGATGGAGCATCTCGTTAAGCAGCCGTCCAGTCTTGAGATTGACCGCCCCTACAGAGAAATCAAAGGGGTCATCCAGGACAGCCAAGTCATTCTGGGAATAAGTACGCAGCGGAAACCGCAGCTTTGCGTCAAAGCCTCTGGGACCAGGAGGCAGCGGCGCAGGGAAGGTCTCAGAGATCGGCGAATCGGGCAACGGAGCCAACAAGCCGCCCGCATTGAGATGCAATACGGCGACAGGAACGGAGCCGCCAGAGGGTTCACCGAACTGGAGCTGGGCTCGCCCTAGGACATGCGAGCGGCCCGTTGCGGGCCCCCCGAACTCCGGGACGTCCAGAGTAAACTTATCACCAAAGGCGCTGTTGTGAGTGTGCAGGGTGAGTTCCTGAATCGTATTGAACGGGATATCCGGCAGGTCCTCTTGCCCTGTCGGGGCCTCCGGCTCCTTGGTGCTGAGGTGCAGGTGCGGATGCATGACCGTACCTTTTGACGGAATCGTGGCATATTGCTGCGTGGGACTGACAATAGGCAGCGGCCAACGTATATTCTCATTGAAAGGATCCCAGTGGCACGAAGGTCGAACCGTAAAAGGTGAAATCCAGCAGTCCATCGGACCGCGGCTCAAACTTCACCCAGGCCGAGCCGTATTGCCCGGGAAAAGCAATAGGTCCCGCCTTGTCACGCGTTCCTGGTAACAGGGGGAAATTGGGGTTGACGCTTGCCAGGGCGACGAGGGCATTGCTCGTATAGGTGGCCGAGAACTGCAACTGCGGCACACCTCCCTCTCCAAAGGCGGCCTCCCCAGTCCGTAGATCCAGTTTCCCCGAGGAAATCAGGCCAGGCACGGCGTCGACGCGGTTGTACTGAAAGGGCATTTTGAAGAACCGGGGTGTGGTCAGAACGCTATCTTCGCCGATAAAACCGCCCTCGTAGTAGACCTCAAAGTCGCAGATGTTGTCGACAGGGGAGGAAAATTTAATGCGGATGGAACCACTGAGGTGGCTATCCACTATCGCGAGCCCGCCGAAAAGCAGGTTGTTGCAACTGCCCCACTGGATACCCTGTGCATCCTGGCAGTCCAGAGCGGCGATCGCGTCACCGAAATAACTGGCCGCCTTGCTCAACGGCAGCACCTGCTCCAGACCGGGAGGAAGCTGCAGGAGCCCCCTAGAGGCCTCCGCAGGCTGTCTGGAGGCTTCCCTGAGCATAGAGGCTTGTGCGGCAGAGGCATATTGTCGAGCGTCAGACGCAGACGACGACGGGCTGGCAAATTCCAGCCTGGGCTGAAAGTCCAACAGGTCACTTTTAGCCCATGTAGGTCCTTCAGCCTGGCGGAAGTCCGCCACTGGATCTCGATAGACTCACCGTGTACACATCGATCGGCGGGAAATTTGCCCCAAAGGCGCAATTAAGGAGACACAGTAGCTCATTGGCGATGAGGGCATGACCGGTCGCGCCAGGATAATACCCATTTAGCGTGTAAAACCCGCCGAGGAATTCCGCCGTCAGTCGGCGCGATCCGACGTCGATTCCCTCATGGGCGATGCGGTGGAAGAAGGCCTGTAGGTCATACACCAGGGCACCCCGTTCCTGTGCCAGGGCCACGAGTTCCTCGTTCAACTCGCGAATGTGGCTACGGATCTGGTTGGCGACCGCAACGCTCAGCACCATATCCGGGCTCAGGAATGTGATAGCGCTACCAAAAATCTGGCATCCCAATCTGCATGATGCCATTGACGGTAAGCAGCGCATCGGGTTTCAGCGCGTACGCCTCCAGGAGGAATGCTGGTTCTACTTTCAAGATCTTGGCGGCAGTATCGATGGTGGCGAAGTGGGCCGTGTCGAACGGATCAGGAATCGTCAGTACTAACAGTTCTGATCCTGCTTCCTTCAAAGGGGTGAGGAGACGCTCGTAGTCAACACGGAAAGAGCCTACATCAGGGAGCAAGCCAGGCTCACCTTTGACCGCCGCTTCAAGGGCTTCGTGGTATCCGAGTGCAATCACGGTGAAGGTCGGATGCCGTTGCAGGGCCAACTCGAGCTGGGTCAGCAGCGGTTCTCCACGTGCCATGGCGCGTAGCCCTAGAATCAGATTGGCTGCCGTCTGTGTTCGCATCATGGCGGTGGACCAGGGGCTGCAGCCGGTCGCAGATTGAGCGCGTCATCCAGCGTGAAACCGGGCACCGCAAGATTGGACGCCGGCGGTGGTGGTAGCTCGTCCAGCACGGTTGTCTGCAAAAACGCCGGAACGACTACTGGCAAGTGCTCAAAGCCCACGGGATTGCCGATGACCAGGAGCTTGCATCAGTGGTTGGGCGAATTGGACCTGCATTTGCCGAGCCATTTGGGCCGGAAAGCTCGCGCGCTGGGGGTCTGCAAACAGCGAAAAATTGCCCATGCCAGCGGCAAGTCCCTCACCCAGCACGATGAAGGTCGTCGTATTCAGCCTACCACTATCAACTCGTATCGTCTGTGCTGGCGCTGTGACGGATTGCGCAGGCGCGGAGGCAGGCTTGGAGGCAGAGGGCGGCGTTTGCGGGTCGCCGCTTGCAGGTCTTGAGAGCTGGAGGAGACTGCTCGGTAGGGAGGACACCGAACATCATGTCCACCATGCTTCTTTGCCATCTATCTCCAGCTTGAAATACCTCCTTGATCACACCATCCAGCTGCTGCTTCGGTGGCGTGTGTGACGGCATCGAACGCGGTGGCGGCTTTGTTTTGCGGCTGGTTTCGAGTCCGGTGGCGTCAAGAGGTTTCCAAGCTGCTTGACGCCAAATAGCGACATGCCCCAGGAGAAGCTGAGCATTGACTTGATCAGTTCACGCATGACTGACACCTTATTCTGAAAGGACACTTGTTTCTGCTCAGTGCAGCACGAATCTTACCCTCTGAAGCGAGGAGACGTCGTATCTTCCAGTTGCGCGACCAGTGCCGGGAGTGATTGATAGCGAAAGATCTCCCCGAGACAATGGTGCTGCTTCAGTATGGGATAATAATCTTGCAAAGCGACTGTGACCGGTCGCTGCACCAGGTCATGCCAAAACTGCACGAGTTGCGGATTGGTTGGGTCTGGCTGGTATTGATAGAACGGGGCGATGAATGGAGCAGTCGGTGTGGTGTCGTACCGCATCATAAACGTGGACGCCACCCCATTGGCAAAACCGTCGTCTGCAGCCACTTGCGCACCGTGATATTGCACAAAGGTCGCTACAACCTGTGGATGGCGAATGTTGACCGTCGAGAAACCCCAGGCCAAGCCCGCAATAGCATTGAGCCAGGCACGGTTATTAGGTACGGCTTGCCGGATCATCCTGAAGGCGTGCCAGACCGAGCCATAGGCCGGGACAAAGTGAATCGGGAGGAAGTAGTGTGCTCGCCCCGCGCCGCGCCAGAAGTAGTCGAAGGCCTCCGGGTCCATGTGCTCCAATTCCCGGCTCACAAGCTGGACCATCTGGTCAGGGCGCGTCTCGTTATAAAACTGCCCATTCCGCGTAATCAGGCCGAGGGATTCCAGGGCTGCACCCTCATAACCGGGTGTGGCATTGTCGCGACACAGCGCCGTAATCTGTCCAAGCACATGGCGAATATCGGCCGGAGCACTCAGATGGTTGACCATCTTTATCCAGTGCTGGGCAAAGGACATGCCGATGCCGGCGTTGAGCATAGTAAAACTTTCCTCAGGGACATCACGGATATACGCATCCCTGAGGATGCCTCGTGGCACTTCCTGGCGTGTGAAAAACGTATCCCCGTACCAATGCCCTATACCTTCCACGGCCCACAGAGTAGCGTATTGGTCCATGGCATAAGCCATTTGGACAGCTTCAAGCAATGACGGGTATGGTGGCACTGAGGAAAGTTGCAATGTGGTTGGAATATTGCGCACCAGGGTAAACACCTGCACCTTATTCTGCAGTTCCCGCAAGGTGAGCCAACCGCCCTGTCCGGGCTCCAAGTTGCGCAAGACCTCTGCGGACTGCTGCCAGAGCTCCGAGTTTGCTTCGCTCCACGGACTGAACACCTCTGGTGTGAGCAGGCGGAACGCCCAGTCCGTCATGTCTCGTTGCAAGTTATCGCCAAGCAAGTAGAGGCCCTGGACTAACTCGCTTAACTGCCCTCCAGCCGCCTGCGTGAGCGCGTCGAAGGCTGTTGTCGCTTTCTGGGAGTTCTGCGGCAATAGGATGTTGGCCAGCTGCGCGACGCCCAACAGCGACATGGCCCACGGAAAGCTGAGCGTCGACTTGGTTAGTTCACGCATGTGCACCCTCCCTCTTGCTCGGCGGAACGGCGCCCCCTCCAGACCTCACGCTTTGAACACCAGGATCGCGTGAGTACCCCCAAAGCCAAAAGAGTTGAACAGGGCGACCTTCGCCTTGTGATATCAGGCATCATGCGGCACATAGTCGAGGTCACACTCGGCATCGGGATGCTCGTAATTCAACGTGGGCGACAGCATGCCGTAATAAATGGCCAGGACGGTAAAGGTGGCTTCGACCCATCCTGTAGCTCCGAGTAAGTGTCCAGTTATTGACTTGGTCGAACTCGCCGCGAGGCGGTAGACATGCCGGCCAAGGACTTGCTCGATCGCCATAGTTTCGCCTTTATCGTTAGTACGGCGTGGACGGGCCGTGGGCATTGACGTACTCGACCTCTTCCGGCTGCACGCCGGCATGAGCCAGTGCGATCTTGACACAGCGGGCCACGCCCTGTACTCCCGAGTTGGGCACGGTCATATGAAAGGCATCTCCGGTCACCCCGTAGCCGATGATCTCAGCATAGATGCGGGCTCCCCCGCTGCTTCACCTTTTCCCGCTCGTCCAGCACCAGTATGCCTACCCTTTTACCTATGGACAAAGCCATCTCGATCCCGATCAAAGGGACGACCGGCGCGCTTCAGTTCGTCGTTTCGCGTCGAGAGCATCTTGATAAATCATCAAGGCATCGCCAATGACTTGATTCGCGGTGGCACAGGCTGTAGGAACACGTGAATTGGGGTCATGAGCCCCTAGCTGAATGGCCACTAGTCCGGCCACCGTGCTCATGGTGTTTTCTCACTATCGAGGTGTCATCTCCCTATCCAGTGTGGCCATGAGGCTTCGCACCGTCCCTGTTCTGAACGAGTGATGGCACACTAGGGAGGTGCGCATCTTCTCCACTTGTATCGCAGTAGGCCGTGGATGCCGCTTAAGGTGTGGATACTGAGTCATTGAGCGTCACTCTCTGTACTATTCCTGTTGTGCTGGTCTGCGGACCAGCATTTTGTGGTTCGAACCGGTGCCGGATGATGGGCCGTGTTACCCTGCAGTCGCCAGGACACTCAAGGTAAATCCCACCACGTCCGTCCCTTGGCCATACAATGCCCCCTTGGGTCGAGAAGGCCTGCTGGTCTTGGTGCACATGCTGCAACCCTTGATTGCCGAGTTGGTCGCTCGCAACCAAGCATTGCGCCGAGATCGAACGGTGCATGCGTGATAGGCAACGGCAAGCCGTGCCCTTTTCCAGAGGCACCCGGGTGTCGAAGCCGGAGCGCCCTGGACACAGGCACGGACCTTGCCCCTTGCGCTACAGCGGGCTCCTGTTTGTGGAATTGTCTTTTAAAGTCTTCGAGATATCCCTAAGGATATCGATCTGTTCCTCTTCATATTTGAACCGCTCTCGTGGATAGCGATCAAGCACTTCGTAGAAGACACGTAGATATTTCTTGTCGTCTTCTGGAAACCCTGTCAATATACGATCATTGCCCTTTGCTTCGATATACTTCTGGATTTCTGCATAGTCCTCCCAGCCCTTAGGGACCTTGATATCTTTATCATCCTTGAGGCGTTGGATAAAATGCGCAATCTTCCAAGCGGTATAAGCCGCGGCATCTGTATTGTCTGACACAAGCTCTTCCTCTTCCGGAAAAGCATGTTCATAATCACGCTTCACGAAGAGGATTTTGTACCGAACGAGCTTAAGCATGTCATCGCGCAGGTCTTTATCTGCCATCTTCGTTTCCTCCTCTGGGGTTGTCTGATACATTGTTTCGGCACTATCTGCAATAGTGCCATCGGGTACATCACTTGTGGGATCGCTCTCACTGCTCGGCCGGTCACCGACAGGCTGAACGATCTCGCTTACCATCGCATCAATACCCTGGTAGGCTATTTTTTGTATGCCTTGTATAGTTTTGACAAACATCTCCATACTCAAGACAAACGCATCGAAAGGCAATTTCAGCATCTGCCCAAAAAATTGGATCATCTCGGTCGCCAAGTTTCGTTACGCATGACTGGCGGCCCGTAGCAACAGCGCTCCGAGCAGTACAAACACAATCGCACTGACTCTCTCGAACCACGCACCAGCGACCCCTGATAGCGTCAGATGATGCGACAGTAAAGCACATGCCCCTAGGACGAGGAGCAAAGCGATCATCACGGCTGACGAGTTCTTCTGGCGGTGATGTCCGGCTCCCCCCGCTTCCTGCAATTTCAGCCGGGTGCTGCTCTCAGCGACGAGCGTCAGAGCCTCATCGAGCTTTTGGGGCAGTCCCATCATCATCACGACATATCGGTCCAGGTTGTCGCTTAATTGCGATAGTCCCAGCACGTCGCGAAACTGTGCCAGCATCTCGATCATGCGCACCTCTTGCAGCCCGGCTAGTAACGGGTCACTGTACGGCGCAAGGCGTTGCCCATGAGCTGCTGTCTGGAACAGTCCTCGGTAGAAAGCTAGCAAGTGGCGCTGTGGTCGGAGTCGTCGTTTACTGACGAGCTTCCAATGCACAAACAGATGTTCTGCGAGGCCGCGGCTGTCCCCGTCGGTGCTCCATCCACCGTCACGGAACGGCACGATCTCTCTGAACCTGTGACGCAACTCCTCCTCATCGACGGCCTTGCCCTCCGGCATCATTTCTCCCAGCAAACAGGAGCAGGCCTTCTCGGGGTCTTCGGTCGACGTCGCAATCAAATAGTGCCAGAGATTTTTCTTGGTGTCAGACGACAGCCGCGTAAACTCACCGCCGGTGAAGGTGATCTGTTTATTGGGCAACACCACAATGTTCTCCGGAGATAGGGCAACCGGAAACCAGCTCCCCAATAGCACCTGCCGCAACCACACCAGACACAGACGCTTGGCCAGATCATTTAGATCGAATCCTAAGTCTTCAGATATCGCACCTCTTGTGACATGCTCCTCTGATTCCCTGCTATCTAATAGTGCTATGATATCCTGAAGGTTCCGGCCAGACAAGCATTCAATCGTGATCACATTCGCTGAGCAATGATCTTTCATTACTAATGGAACTCTTATAAGCTCGAATCTGTTCGCATCTTCAGCAAGCTCCTCAATGGCTTTAACCTCTTGGATCAGATCAATTTGTTCCTGTAGTGTGTGGCGAAAATCATCTATAGCGTTTTCAATGGGAATACTACCCCAGTCTTCACTTGAAACAGCCGTTTGCAAGACCTGCAGTAAGTCTATGTCCAATCCATACAGTTCTTGCCATTCGGAACGAATGACTTTAACCGTAACGGCCGTGCCGTTTTCAAGCACCGCACGGTGGGACTGGAACATTAGCCGAGACTCAAATGGAACGTCCTCGAAATTGACGTAGACCTCTTCTGGTAAACAGGAAAACTCTTGCGCGATCAATGCGCGCACAGCGGAAATCGGTGTCGTCTCCACGTGGCTGACAATGCGGGCCAGATCGAGGCAAGCATTCACCGGCAGTAAGTCAACCCGTGAGGACAGATAGAGACCGAATGAAGAAAAAACTGGGCCAAGGCTTTCCAGGGCTTTGCGGAGTCTATGACTATGCGTCCCTTGCATGCGGCTGCCGCTTGGGCGGCCCGTGAAACGACCGGGGGCGGGCATCAGACCATGGACGGTGAGGCACTGTTCAATCTCTTGCCGCCTATGCTTCAGCGTCGCTCGGAGCATCCGCTTTCTTGCAAGGCGTTCTCTCATCGAAAGCCTTCACTCACCGTGATGCAACCATACAGGCTGCCCCCTGGCACATAGGACTCCCTTTCAAGGCTACTTCGCCCCCGGGGGTGAGACAGGCCCCCAGCCCATTCCCTGTTCTGGCGATCCTACAGGACGCGCCTGAGCGCTCTGACCGGAGGCTCCCGTGGTCGGCTGCATCACGTCTGAGGCCCTTTTCATCATCTTGCTTGGATCGAGGGTATCAAGCGTCAGCATGCCGAATGTCATATCCACGACGTTTCTTTGCAGTTGGTCCCCAGCCTTGAAAGCCCCCTTGAGCACGTCGCTGAGCTGTGCTTCGGTCGCCCGTGTCACAGCGTTGAATGCCCCCGTTGCCTTCTCTGGCGTCATAGAGTTGATAAGCTGTGTGACGCCAAACAGCGACATTCCCCACGAGAAACTGAGCATGGACTTGGTTAAATCGCGGATCATGTCTGCACCTCCTTAAATGAGCCGACGTATCCTTTGCAGAAGCATGGTAGCGGCGGCTGCCATCAGTAACACTTCCGCGGTAAATATGTTCACACCGAATTGCGCAGCTTCCCCAGTCACTGCCATCAGCGCTGATAGTGCGAATATCACCGCTGCCATCTGGACTGCTCCGCGCCGCGTCGCGTCGCGAGCGTGGCCTGCTGTGCTTGATGCAGAGTAATTGCTTCCTTCGCCAGTCGTGACGCGCTGAAGAAAGGTGGCAGCCCGTAAGGCACCGTCGCGAATCAGGTGCCCACTGGAGCTAGACCAATCCACGAGGGTGTCAAAGGCGAAAAGCTCTTGTCGTACTTGCCCCCTGAGATAACGATCGCAGATCGTTTCGAGGTACCTGCCGACATCGAATGTTGGCGCAAAGCGTGTGATGAGGCCATCGATGGCGACAGTTGAACGGATGTATTTGATGACATCGCGCTCGGGCCAGATTCCCGTCTGTCGTGACAGTGTCAGCAGATCGAGCATCACCAGCGTGATATTCTTGCGCAGGTGTCTGACCTTCCCTTGCACCATGTACCATTCACCTGCCAGCATGCCCAATCCGTTGCGAAATCCTTCCGCATCCGAATTCGTGTCTCTCGATGAGACTTTGAAAAATGCGCCGCACATGCCATCGAGGTCCCCCCGCGCGTATGCCAGTGTGAGCGCCACTAGGTGACGACGTAGGTATGGACTGAGCACGCCGGTGATACCAAAGTCGATGTAACCGACCGTGTTATCTCTGCAGATCATGAGATTGGCCGGATGCAGATCGGCATGAAACATCCCATGCCGAAATGCATCGGCGAGGAAATTTTCAATGATGTTGCAGGCGAATTGATGTGGGGCGAAACCCATGGTATTCAGCTTGTGCTGCAGTACCTCATCACCGGCGGCTAAAGCACGGAGATAGTCGAGAACGGTCACCCCTTCCAGAAACTCAAGGGTGAGAACACAGTGCGTCGTATAGTTCCAAAACACGGCCGGTACGAGCTCTTTGGCGTTATCGCCGGCATGGCGGCGGGTATGTTCCATATAGCGGGCTTCACTGCGGTAATCGAGCTCCTCTCGCGTCCAGGCGACGAACTCACGCATCGGCTCGAGCATCCAGTAGAGCGGCTTCACATGCAGAGCCGTGATGAGATGCATAGCGATCGTCATCAGCCGGATGTCACCGGCGAAGTCTGTCTTGACGCTCGGTCGCTGCACCTTCACCGCCACCTTCTGCCCACTTAGATAGGCAATGTAGACTTGGCCGATGGAGGCTGTGGCAATCGGCTCTGGGTCAAAATGATCAAAGATTTCTGAGGGCCTTTTGCCGAATTCATCGGCGAAGATCCTCTCAACCTGCTCGAACTCGAAGGGTTTGATGCGGTCAAGCAGGTTGAACAGCGCATTACAATAGGCAAGTGGCAGGATGTCCGGCTGCAGGGCGAGCATCTGGCCAAATTTAATGAAGGTACCGCCCAGGTCCTCGAACAGCGTTCGCAACCGTTCTGGCCCCGAAAGCGAGCTTTGTGGCAGGTAGTTGCGCCAGCCATGGCCAGCGTTCAGTGAGCGCACCCACCACATACGCCAACAGATGTCTGACCAGCACCGCAGCAATGTGCCCCAGTCGGCGGAGATTGGACCACCAGGTCATCAGGCTGTCTCACCATGAAAGATCGAGCCAAAGAAGATGGATTTGCGGCGCTTGAGCATCCCGTCGATCGCCTCTTGCATCCGGTGTTGCACGTCCTGACTGATGGCGCGCACGACGGCGGGGTCGCGTGCTGCCTCAGGTGGATACTGCTGTTCAATATGCAGTGGCGGCAAAAACTGTGTGTGCCATTTCGTCGGCAGTGGCAACGGCAGCAGCGGAAACGTCGGCGTGATTGGGATGAAGGGCCACAAGGTATACTGCTTCCACCAACGCCAGTCAATTCTCCCGAAAATCGGGAAAATCTCCGCGCTGCCGACCGTGACAAAGGGGACGATAGGTGCAGAATTGCGCAGGGCTGCCTTGACATATTCATCTCTGCCAAACTTCCCCAGGCGATAGGCCTCGCGATAAAACCTGAAGGCGCCCTCGATGCCTTCGGGGAAGATGACTAACAACTCATCGCGCTGCAGGACATAATCCGCGTTCTCACGACTGACCTTGATCCCGCCTAGCTTGGCAAAATCGAACGGCACAGGGATTTTGAACAGGGTCGGATGAATCAAGAAGCGCGGATAACGGCCAACCTCCCGGGCAATCACATGGAAATCCATCACTCCATCAAAAGGCATGAATCCGCGGTGAATTCCAGTCAATACTGCACGCCCCGCACGTGGCACGTGTTCGATCCCCTGGACCTCAATACGCCAGTAGTAGTCATGCAGGAATTTGAACACAGTTCGCATACACCTCTCGATGTAGCGCACGTCCATTCCGAAGTCATCGAAGCTGGCAAGAGCCGTCGTCTGGTTCCAAGTTCGCCGCTTTCGATCATCGGGCGGGTTCGCCTCCGAGGTCAGAAGATCCAGCAGCGCTTCAGCACTGGAGCGTTCGGGTACGAATCCCAATTCATGCTTGATTTTCTTGTTGGAAATGGTCCATGAATAGCGGATGTACTCAGTCTGATCGATGCCATGGGCCGCACCAAGCGCAGAAAGCACCCGGCGGGATAAGCGCTGCACCCCGCGGGCGATAGGCACCCGCGTCGAGCCGGCCATGCGCAGCGCCACACGCAGCGGGATCACTCCATCGGGCGCCACGTTGTACACCCCGGCGGCGTTGCTCTCAACGACGCAACACACCGCATGCGCGAGGTCGTCGGGGTGCAACAACTGCACAGATGGATCGTGCAGGGGGAGGGTGATCTTCAATCCCCCACGCAATAACTGGCTGAAGTAATCCATACCGCCGCGCAGCGGCACCGAGGCAGGCCGTAAAATTGTCAACTGGGTATGTGAATCTCTACTCAGATACTGCGTGGCAAGCGCCTCAAGTGCCATCCACCGCTCGCTCATCCGGTTCTGCCCATGGTATGAGGCGAATTGTGACTCAGCGATGAATCCCGGGTTGCGCGGACTGGCACCGTATATCGCTGCACTCGACAACAGGACAACCTTGGCGATGCTGACGCGGGCGCATTCCGCAAAGACCGTTTCCGCCTCTACCAGGTCAGGCGTCGTGTCGTATGAGCTGCACAGCCGAGGACAATATACCACAAAATCGATATCATGTATGACCAACAGATTAGCGTGGCTACCATTCAGACTTGGGGCCCGCTGACAGGCATCGACGACCGGGCTCTTGCTCAGTCTGTTCGCCAGGTAGTGCAAGAGATTGCCGCTCGTATCGATGACCATCACTCTCGCCATGACGGTTCTCCGCATTACGGAGGAACAAGACCGCGCTGATGCAGCACCTCTGCTCTCAGGGGGATAACGAGCACTGGGCTTCCCTCACCCCAACCCTCTCCCAGTGGGAGAGGGGGCACTGGTGTTGCGGGAGCCGTTGGCGGTGCCGTTAGTGATCATCTTGGCGACTTTTATCGCCGACATGATCACGGGCGTGATCCCGCCTCCGGGCTGTACCCAATGGCCCACGAAGTGCAGATTCTTGATTGACCCGACAACATCGATACGGTGAGAGCCGAGTTGATCGGGCGACATCTCCCACCCCAGCATCGCCCCGTGATGATTGAGCGTATAGCGGTACGAGGTCAGGGCTGAGGCGCTACATTTGACCACCACCTTAGCGGCGAAACCGGGGATCAGCCGTTCGAGGTTGTCCATGATGTATTGCTCGACCGCCGCCTTATGTGCGGCCCAGTCCTCTATGGTGCGGTAGTCGATGTCCAGGACTTTTTGGATGATCATGATATGGTTGCCATCGCGCGCCAACGCCGGCTCGTGCAGAGTTGGGACGAAAATTTTAAATTTGAGACCGTTGCGCCCAACCTCGTCTGTGTCCCACGAGTTCCAGTAGTAGCCATGGACCTCACGTAACACCTCGGTGGACATCTCCTGGAGCCCGATGTGTGTCAGAAAACAGGGGTAAGTCGGTCGCAGCTTGCGGATGGCGACGAGATCATCGGTTGCCAGGTGTTCGGGGCCCACCATGCGCTCAAGGGTCCGCAGTAAATCGCCATTCGACACCACCTCATGAGCATGCACTCGTACCACGTGGCGATCGCGCCCCCATCCGGTTTCGACCTCGACTCCGTAGGCGGTCTGCTGCTTCACGAGAATACGGGTGACGAGCGATTGCAGCAGGATCTGCCCGCCTTTCTCCTCGAAGCGTTGTGCTAGCTCGTCCGCAAAGGCCTGCGAGCCGCCACGCGGGTAGTAATTCCCGAGGAAGTAGGACAGCCTCAGCATCGAGTCGAACACGAACGAGGTCCGTGATGGTGGCGAGCCCCAGTGTGGGCAATCAGCCGTAAGCAAGAGCTTGAGCTTCGGATCACGAAAACACTGCTCGAGCATCTGCCGCACGGTCAAGCTTCGATACTTCTCCAGCTGGCTGGTGGCGCGTCCACGAAAGTAATAGAGAAGTCCGAACATGTAGGCGTCACGCACCGCCGCGAAGAAGTCATCCAGGGCGCGGGCTTCGGTGGGGAATTCGCTCTTGAGTTGCGCCATGTAGCGATCGAAGTCCGCTGGCACAGCGAACTTCGACCCATCGGGGAAATGAAATTGATCGACGGGATCCATTTTGACCCAGCCAGTGGTGAGGCCCAGGTCAACCAGGAGCTTGCCGGTCATGGTGTCCGGATTGCCGAGCAGGGGGTAGAAGTGCGTGGCCGCGTCAAAGGTATAGCCTTTGCGCCGGAACATACTGCAATAGCCGCCGACCGCATAATGTTGTTCGATCAGGAGGACGCGCAACCCACTGCGTGCGATGAGGTTGGCGCAGATCAACCCGCCGATGCCAGCACCAATGACTACCACATCGTAGGTGCTCTGTGGGTCGCTCCGTAAGGGTTTGAACGGTCTTGGCATGCCGCTGTCACTCGATGTGGGGCCGGTTTCTGCCGTAGGTTTCGTGCGCGTCGACGAACTCACCACTGGCGATGGCGGCGCCCATCGAAATCTCCCCAGCCAGAAGCGTCGCCGCAACAATCTCGGCAAACTTGGCGGCGTGCCCGCTGCCAGCACAACCAAGCATGCCCAGACACTCACGACTCGTCCCCAGTCCGGTGCCACCGCCCACCGTTGCCACCGTGAGAGAAGGCAGGGTGACGCTGGCATAGAGATCGCCGCCAGCCGTGGTCTCGAAGTTGGTAATGCCAGTGGCGGCGTTCACGACATTGGCCACATCCTGACCGCAGGCAATGAACATGGCGGTGAGCCCGTTGGCATAGTGGGCGTTGTAGCCGACGGCATTCGCCTGCACATGGCCCAGCATGGTGTGGTGCCACATATCAAAGAGCTGCTCCGGAGTGGTGTGGAGGTAGGCTTTCACAATGCGCGCCGGCACCAGGGCGCCGGCGGTCACTTTCTTGCCTTTGCCTCCGGAGAACAACACACCACTGGCGCGCTTTTCCGAGCTCAGACCGCTGAAGATGTAGAAGTGCCTAGCACGACTTTGGCGCATGATCCACTGGCAGGCCTGCTCGGTCGCCTTGACGATCATGTTCATGCCCTGCGCGTCGGCGGTGTAATAACAGAAATTCACCATTACTTCGCGACCGACCGGGTGGCATTCGAGACGTAGCAATTTGCCGTGGCGTGTCGTCGATTCAGCTTCAGACCGGATCGTCTCGAAGTCCGCCTGGAGATGCTGCACGAAGTCATGGGCGTCGCCAATATCGTCGAAAAAAAACACGGGCGAGATGCGATTCTCGTCCATATACAAACGCGTCACAACCCCGCCAGCTCGGCTCAAGGTGACCATGCCGCGTTCATACGAGCGCACCAAGGCCCCCTCCGTCGTCGCCAATGGCACATAGAAACATCCGCGAGCGTGAGTGCCATGGATTAGCAACGGCCCGGCGACACCCAAGGGGATTTGCGCGGTGCCGATAGGATTTTCGATGTTGCCGCGCATGTCTTCACTCGCAAGCGAGTAGGCGCTGACATGGGTGAGACGGCATGCGGTCTTGGCTTCGAGCCACTGGCGGCGACGGTCAACGTCAGACGACGTGTACCCTTGCGCTTTCATTCGGGGCACCAGGTCGAGAGGTCCTGATTCATCAACCGCCGCAGACAAGGTTGACATAGGTATCACCAGGGTTCCTTAGCGATCATCACATCGCGCCACAACGAGGGCACAACAGTTTCCATCGAGGCCGACCGAGTTGATAAGGCCGCAGCGCAGGTCGAGTTGCTGATTATGAGGGCTCGCCATGGTCAGCGGAAAATCGGGATCGAGGTATTCCAAGTGCCGAATGCCAGGCAGCACACCCTCGCGCATGGCCGCCAGGAGCGCCACGGTCTGCATGGCTCCAGAGGCGCCCAGTGTCTCACCAAGCATGGATTTGATGGCCGTCACCGGCAGGCTCGCGGACTGCCCATCGAGGACTGCCGCCACAGCTTGAGCTTCGTTACGGTCCCCCAGTACGCTGCCGTTGGCCGAAGCGCTGAGGCAATCGATATCATCGCCGCGCATCTGGGCGTCTTGCAAGGCCAGCCGTATTGCCCGTGAGATCGCCTCGACGGCTTGCACGCCTTTAGTGCCCCGGGAGACGTCGTAGGCCGTGGCATGCCCTTTGATCTCACCCCACACCGTGGCTCCACGAGCAGCGGCAGCATCAGCGTCTTCGAGCATCAGTAGGGCGGCTCCCTCCCCCAAGGCAAAGCCATTGCGTCTGGCATCGAATGGAATAGGCCATTCGCCGGCACCATTGTCTGCCGCGCACAACCAGCCAGCCCGAGCAAAGCCATGGAACGACTCGAAGCACAATTCTTCAGCGCCTCCGGTCAGGATTGCCGTCTCTTGACCGCTGCGGATCAGCTCGGTCGCATAGGCGATGGCTTGTAACCCAGAGGTGATACCACCAGCGATCGTCGAATTCACACCGCGCAGATCGTGCCAGATAGCGACCTGTCCGGCTGCGGCGTTAATCACCGTATTGGCGAAGTCCATCGGGCTGACGTTTTTCGGTCCTAAGACAAGGCCACGACGGTCGAACTCCGAGATCGTATGCACGCTACAGAACATCGTCCCAAGTACCACTCCGACCTCGCTACGACGACGCAACTCTACCGACCAGCCACTGTCGTCCAGGGCCAAGGTTGCTGCCGCAGTAACCAGCCGCGAGGTGCGGTCCAGTGCTCGCAAATTGCGCTCCCCCAGGTAGGTCTCTGGGGCGAAGGAGCGGATTTCTCCTGCCTGATGGCAAACCAGTCCATCGGTGCTAAACGACTCGACAGGGTTCAAACCGCTGCGGCCTGCACACAGTGCGGTGGACAACGCCGCCGACGAATCACCTAGAGAAGAAAGCACACCGACGCCGGTAATCACCACCCTGCGGTCCATAGGCGTCACGCCTCACATTTCTTCAGGATCAACGACGAGTTGTTGCCGCCGAAGGCGTAGGCATTGTTCATCGCCACACGCACCTGGTGTTTGCGGGCCGCATTCGGGACATAATCAAGGTCGCAGATGGGGTCCTGTTCTTCGAGGTGCATGGTCGGTGGAATGCAATCGTGGCAGATGGCGAGGGCACACACCGCCGCTTCGATGGCGGACGCCGCTCCCATGGTATGGCCGAGCATAGATTTGATGGAGCTGATCGGGATGCGATAGGCGTCGTCCTTGAAGACGCGTTTGACTGCGATGGTTTCGCATTGGTCATTGGTTGGCGTGCCGGTGCCATGGGCGCTGATATAGCTGACCTCGTGCGGTTGTATGCCACCATGCTGGAGAGCTTTCTGCATCGCCCGCGCCGCCCCATCACCCTGTGGGTGTGCGGCGGTCATGTGGTGTGCATCGCAGGATAAGCCATAGCCGGCGACCTCGGCGTAGATATGGGCTCCACGCTTGAGGGCCCGAGACAGTGGCTCAAGTACCAGTATGGCTGCGCCCTCACCCGGGATCATGCCCTTGCGATGACGATCGAACGGCTGGCAGACTTGGGGGGCAATGGCTCCGAGCCGAGCAAACCCCGCGTAGGTGATCCGTGAAAAGGCGTCGGCGCCCCCCGCCAACATCACGTCTGCTCGGCCCGAGGACAGTAATTCAAAGGCATGTGCAATGGCGTAGTTGCCGGCCGCACACGCGGTCGGAATCGTCATGGCGACCCCGGCCAAACCGAGCTCCGTCGCGATATGCGCCGCAATGACATGGCAGGGATATAACGCCATGAACTCCGGCCCGCTGCGCTCCAACGCGGCGTTCACGAAGTAATCATCGAAGCGCTCGACCTCCCTGGGCTCGCCTGATGTCGTTCCCATCGACACACCAGCCCGTTCCGGCTCTATCGTCTGTATATCCAGATGGGCATCCGCAATGGCGAGGCGGGCTGCAGCAGTGCCAAACTGTGACGCGCGACCCATCGAGGCGGGATCAAGGTGCATGAGATAATCTGCGGCATGGAAGGCTTTGATCTCGGCTCCGCGGTTGACTTTGTAGACACTGGTATCGAACGACTCGACCAAGCTGAAGCCCGAACGGCCCGCCAACAGAGCGTCCCAGAACGGACCACATCCCGTGCCGATAGAGGTAACCAGGCCTAGGCCCGTGACCACGACGCGCCGCTGCATCTTGCCCTCACCTCATACCTTCGCCAGTAACCCTTGCTGCACTAGCGCGACGGCATCCTGTACCGTCCGAAGCTGCATGAGCTGTTCCTCGGGGATATCAAGCGCAAACTGCAGCCCAATGTCGACCGAGATCTCAAGGAGCACGAGGGAATCCAAGCCGAGGTCTTCCTTAAATGAGGCTGAGTCCCCGATGTCTGCCAGGTCGATATCGCTGACACTCGCAACGACTTTCTTGATGCTGTCTCTGATCTCTGCTTCCGTCATGGCTTCCCTCCATCGGCGGCTTCAGCATGAATGTTCTTGTGTGGTATAGGCTATAAGGTCCTGGATCGCATGACGAAGAGCACTCAGGACATTTGCCTCCGACGGCTCAGCGATCTCCATGCGCCCCAGGCATAGCTGCTCGATAAAGGCAGCGTTACCTTGCGATGCCAGGGCGAGGATAGTCACCTCGGGACATTCGGCGAGTAAATGGCTGCCCAGCCCCAATGCCACAGCGTCTTCCAGGGCGACGATGATCACGTCGGCCGCCGTCTCCTGCGCGGTGCGGACCACAGCCGACAGGTCGAGGACCTCCCCCACAATTTCCATGTCAACCTGACGCCCAATGAATTGCCTCATCACCTCCCGCATAATCCTAGGACGACCGTTAGTTAAGAGGATTCTAATCTTCTTCATGTTCTAGTCTTTATCGTGACACTCTCCTGTATCTCACCCTGAGGGAAAGGATAAACCTGCTGCCGCGCTTAGACAATGGATCGAGGTTTCATATTCCGATCTATTCTGACAAAAAAATTAGGTTTATATTTCGTAGACCATACTTCTGGATGTCACGCAAAAGTACTGGTTACATTGTGCTCATGACTGACTAGAACCACTGACTGGCACGAACCGAGATCAGGCGCGCCAAACCTGTGGGATACGCAGTACTATAGGTTTTCCCGGGTTCAGTGCACCCTTCCCAGCATGCCCCGTTCTCTGGCATACAAGGCGGCCTCTCGTCGGCTATGGAGTTGGAGCTTTTCCAAAATATTATGGACGTGGTTCTTCACCGTCTGGATCTCGATCTCCAAACGGACGGCGATTTCTTTATTACTGCACCGCTCCTCAATCAACGCGAGGATCTGGCGTTCACGAGAGGTGAGATGCGGCAGGTCGAGGCGCTGAACCTGCGCCCTGGCGTGAGCCTCTTCCGCAATTTGGGAGAAGAGCAGCGCGATGATTTTCGGAGAGCACAGGGCCTCGCCTGCCACCAGAGCCCGAATGTTCTGCAGCAGCTCCTCCAACGATGCTTCCCGCTGCAGCAGCCCAGCAGCCCCTGCTTCGATGCAGGCCAGAACGTCGGCTTCCGATTCGGTAAGGCCCATCAGCAGGAGCTTGGACCCTGGGGAAGCCTCGCGCAGTTGACGTGCCTCATTCAGGCCATTTCGCCCCTGCTGGGAAAAATCCAGGATGATGACATCCGGACACAGTCTGCCAATTTCTCCTAAGGCGTCACTAGCCCCGTCGGTACAGGTCACCACAGCGATGCCGCGTTGCTGAGACAGCACAAACGCAAGCCCCTCGCGAAAGAGACGATTACGGTGGATTATCGCTACCCTGATAGCGTTTTGCATGGCTCTTTCTCCCCGACCTTTGCATGCAGCCGCATTCGAGATGAGCGGGGACTTTTCTTCGGCTGATATAGGCGTGAGTCGGCATACCGCGTGAACAGGACGTAGCTCATGGAAAGGGTCGTCTCAACCTGGCTCACCAAAATGGACAACGACCCCGACGGGCGTCCGCCAATCCTAGACCAAATAAGCCCAGAGCCCCAAAGACCACTGCCATATGGCCGTTGGAGTCATCATGGGCAGTTGTTCTAGTCAATACACCAGCAACTGGGGTGAAAGGCATACATCACCTGAGGGATGGCCTATGCCAACCCAGATGCTGTCAGGAGATTGCCGTCAGGGGTGGGTACGAGATAACAGGGTGGACCGGAGAGTAGCGCTCCTCTCGTGGAGTACAGATACCCTCACACGTGGAAACCCCAAGAGTCTTAGAGAGGTGATGCAAAAGTATCGCGAAGTATGACGAATTATAACAAACCTGGGCCGGAGGTCAAAAAAAATATTCTGCGGGTGCATTGACTGACATGGCAATGCGGCGGCTCGTCAACATCGCAGCCCCCGCATTGCCTACCGGGTGGGTTCAGCGCGCCTTAGCCTGCATCAAGACTGCATAGACCTCCGGATTGACGACATGCAGCGGGCGCTGGCCGGTGAGTACCCGCGCCACCTCTTCCCCACAGCGCTGCGGCACCTTGGCCACTGCCGCTGTCGAGTAGTATGCCGCGTGTGGCGTCAAGATGACGTTATTCAGGCGCGACAAGGGATTGTCAGGCGCCGGGGGTTCGTGTTCCTGAACGTCCAGCGCCGCGCCGGCGATCCATTGTTCTTGCAGGGCGCGAATGATGGCCTGTTCATCGACCACTGGGCCACGCGAGGTATTGATGAGGCAAGCCGTGGGCTTCATCTGCCGGAGGAACGCCTCATTGATCAGATGACGGGTTTCGGCGTTCAGCAGGGTGTGGACGGAGATGTAATCCGAGCGCGCAGCCAACTCTCGGAGGGAGAAGACCCGCTCCACTCCCAGGGCCGAGAATTGGGCATCGTCGACATATGGGTCGTAGGCGATGACGTGCGTCTCCAGGGCCGCGACCCGGCGGGCAAAGGCTCTACCGATGTTGCCGAAGCCCACAACGCCGACCGTCTCGCCATGTAAGGCTCCCAGAGGGCCTGGTGGCTGGGATTGCCAGATCCCTGCCTTGACCTCGTTATGGAGCGTCGGAATGCGCCGATTCCAGGCCAACAGGAGGGCGAGGGCGTGGTTCGCCACTTCTCGGGTCCAGATATCGGGAATGTTGACCGCCACAATCCCCAGGTCAGTCGCTGCAGGAACATCGATCACGTCATAGCCGACGCCGGTCCGCACCACCACTTTGAGCTGTTTGAGGGCGCTCATTACCCGACGCGTCATGGGAGACGACGACACGATCAGTGCATCCGCGTCACGGGCGCGCTCGATGATTTCGTCCTCGTGTCTGGTGAACGGTAACGACTCCAGGTGTGCGGGCACGTGTGCCAACGCCGCTTGACAGTCGCTAAAATCTCTCGGACTACGTCCTTGAATGACATAGACTTGTAAAGGACTGCATCAGCCATAAGCGCTCCTGCCACAATGGTGTATCGTTAGGGGACACAGTTAATGGGCGGACCCGGCAATCATCGGGGGAGAATCGGACGAGGCCGGCCGGAACCCAAAGGCCTGCTCAAAGCGTTGGGCATACTTGGCCCAGGCCTCGGGATTGATCAGCCGCGGCGGGCGCTCGCCCCGGAAAATCTGCACCAGTTGCTCTGCATTCCACTGCGCCATGGCGTGGCGCGAGTCCACCGTGACGCCGGCGGTGTGATAAGTGGCGATGACATTGTCGAAGCTCAGGAGCTTGTGGTCCAGGGGCGGGGGCTCGACGTTCCAGACATCGATGCCGGCGCCAGCGATCTGGCCCGCTGTCAGGGCATCCGCCAGGGCGTCCTCGTCAGCGATCCCGCCGCGCGCCGTAGTGATGAGATAGGCATCCGGCCGCATCAGCGCGAGCTCGCGGCGGCCGATCAGGCCCTTGGTTTCGGCGTTGTACGGGCAGTGAATGGTGATGTAATCGGACTGGGCAAGAAGCTCGTCAAGGGTCACTTCAACTGCCCCACGCTCCTGGAAATCTGCCGCTTCGATGTAGGGATCGTAGGCCAGCACGCGCATTTCAAGGCCCTTGCCACAGATGCGCGCCACCCGACGCCCAACCTCGCCCAACCCGATGATGCCGATGGTGCGTCCCTGGGCGTTGCGGCCCTTGAAGACCTCGCGGTCGACACCCCGTTGCGTGCGGAGGGAACGATCGGTCTGTGGAATGTTCTTGCTGAGGGAAAGTAGCATCGCCACCACATGCTCGGCCACGGCCTCCGCATTGGCGCCCGACTGATTGACGACAAGAACGCCAGCTTCTGTAGCAGGCAGCGACATCGACAGGGTCGAAACCTGCTCCCGAGGTGGAGAGTACCAACAGCTCTGGGCAGCGCGCGATCAGCGCTGCCGTGCCCTTATACTGATCCGGCACCTCATCCCGCGCCGAGGTGATGCAATAGGCATGGCAGGTGGCCATCACGGCCCAGTTCTGCTCCTCTGCTGCATCAAAGGCGAGACGGTGCACCGTGAGCTCGGTTGTCTTGGCAATCTCGTCGGCAACATTCGGCGTCTTGTGATCATCGAACCAGAAAACGCGTTTAACGGCGCTGCTAGCAGACATCTGGCGATCTCTCCTCGTCAATGATGGCCCTTCAAGAGCCAGGTACGCAATACGATGGCTTCCCGGCCTAAGCCCTTCCTTTTGAGGATGGGGTGGGCGGCGGGGCAAGAGCGGCACACGATACGCGATTGTGTCACATTCAGCTGAAGTGCCCCACAATGGATGTGCTGGTGGGAGCACCGGTATTATATATCAGTTCCCGTTCCAGGGGCGACGTTTTATGGGGTGTACGGCGGTATCGCGTGATAGGCCTGCTGACTGCAGCACAGATTAGGAGAGATCGACAGTATGTTATTTGGGGCTACACTGATCTCGCCCAACTACCCGTCTGCCGTTTGCCTGCCGTCGGCGTGCCAGAAACTAAGCAATGGCTCAGTCGCGCTGACACCTGGGCGGGCTGCAACGCGAGCGGAAAAGGCGTTGACGCAGCTCAGCCAAATCTTGCAATGTACGCGCGGTAAGGTTATAGTCCGCAGAACAGTCCCCTGTCTTGGACCAACGTGGGACTTGTCATGGAGGTAACAGATTCACAGCATAGCCAAGATTCACCTCAAAGAGGGGAGAGTACTCATGGCCCACTCGCTCGAGCAGTTCGCCGCCGACTGTCATCGCATCCTGAAAGCTGATCCGAGTCCTACCGGGCGGCAGCAGGTGTGCACGCTATTGCAGGAGGTGCTGAAGGACGAGGACTTCATCGCCACTCACTTGGGCGACGATGTGCCGGAACGTAAGGTTCTCTATGAAGACCCCGAGCTGGGTTTCTGTATCCTTGCCCACGTGAACCGCGGGGCGCGAGGCAGTATGCCACACGACCACGGTCCGTATTGGGCCATCTACGGACAGGCCCGTGGGGAGACTGAAATGACCGACTGGGAGCTGGTTGAACCAGCCAGTGTCGATAAGCCCGGCAAGGTGCGCTCGGTGAAGACCTACTCACTCAAGCCCGGCATGGCCTATGCCTACCATGAAGGCCAGTTACACTCACCACGGCGCGAGGGACCGACGCGCTTGATCCGCATCGAAGGCCGCAATATGGATAAGGTCAAACGCCTGGCCTATGAACCTGTATAGCCAATTGGTCGGCATGCCCAACAGGCGATGGACCGGAAGGAGCCCCACGTCACCAGTCACCGCGGTGGCACATAGAGGACTATCGGCGTGGGGCACTCCACGAACCTCTCTCGGCAGAACATAGGACACTGGGACAAATGGATCAAGAACGCGCACAACAACCGAGTACGTCCTCACCGAAGGAAATTGCGACCCTTGGCGGCGGCTGTTTCTGGTGCCTGGAAGCCGTGTATGATGAGGTCAACGGTGTGGAACGGGTGGAATCGGGCTACGCGGGTGGTATGATGCCCCAGCCCTCGTACGAGGCCGTCTGTTCCGGGACTACCGGCCACGCAGAGGTGGTGCAGGTGACCTTTGATCCTCAGATCATCTCCTTTAAAGAGATCCTGGAGATTTTTTTCGCCATACATGACCCGACGACACTGAACCGCCAGGGTGCCGACGTGGGTACGCAGTATCGTTCAGCGATCTTCTATCATACTCCTGAACAACAGGAGATTGCAGCTCAAGTGATCAAAGAATTAACCGCCGCGGAGCTCTGGAAATCGCCGATCGTAACCGAGGTTGTGCCATTAACGGCATTCTATCGCGCCGAGGACTACCATCAGGGATTCTTTCAGCAGCACCCCGAACAACTCTACTGTCAGTTTGTCATCTCCCCCAAAATTGCCAAGTTCCGCAAGGGGTTTTTGGCCAAGCTAAAACCATAAACTCCGCCCATTGGGGGTTTCAGAAGCCTGACCGGGACTGCGTGAATGAGATCCAAGTCTTGGCGGGACGTGCTGTAGATGTGCTACAGCTCATTTCAAGGGCATGGTTGGCTGCACACCTCGATGATCAAAATCTACGGATTATCGAAGTAACAGCTGCTCCCGATGATGCATAGTATCGCCTGGGGGATATCTCAGGGGCGCTCAGGTGGTCTAGGAAAGAGGCCCTCTGGCACGCGATGGACACCCCGTAAGCACCAACATCCCGGCCTATGCCCCGGTCGGATCCCCTCCCAGCCATCTCGGACCTGACGAGGCGCGTGGGGCGTGAGGACGTCCGCTCCGGCCTCGGTCAGCCAGGACGCATCTTGTTAGACGTGCGCTCTGAAGAAGTTTGACGGCTCTCAGCAGCGGAAAACGCCTGGACGCCCCCGAATACATGCGGAGCTGGAAGCCCTGGTGGTGCGTCTGGCTCTGGAGAATCGCTCCTGGGGCTATGATCGCATTGCCGGTGCCTTGGCGCCTCTCGGTTATACCCTGAGTGACTAGACCGTAGGGAATATCCTCAAGCGCCATGGGATTCCCCCTGCACCAGCCCGTAAGAAAACCACCACCTGGAGCGAATTTATCCGCATGCACATGGATATGCTCGTCGCCACAGACTTCTTCACCGCCGAGGTCTGGACATCTTGTGGCCTGGTGACCTATTACGTGCTGTTCTTTATCCATCTCGCCAGCCGTGGGGTCCATACCACGCAGAAGCAAAGTAGAGGAGCCGGGCCCTTTCTGGGGAAAGGACCTATCGAGTGCCGAGAACGGCTCGGTGGGCTCCTCAAGTACTACTACCGCGACGCTGCATGAGCGTTTCCCAGGCAAGGTGTCGGATAAGGATGAACGGCAATGGCGACGGTCTCCACTGAAGATCCCCAATTCCAACTGGCCATTCAGGCATGCACGGTGGCCCTGCGACGGATGGCCGACTACGAGCTCGAGCCCTCTTTGCACCGGCGCATGCAGGCGTTGGGCAAGCGAAAGGAATTTCTCAGTCAGGGAGAACAGGAGGAATTACTCGCCCTGGTCGACTTCGCGCACAAGCGCACGATTGAGAAGCTGGAGTCTCAAGCCGCCTTGGACCGTCTGCGTGTCGCACTCCCCGGCGTGTTGTCCGAGGTATGAACACGCGTTCTGACCCACTCCGAGACGCGGTGGTCGAACGTGCGGGCAATTGCTGTGAATACAGTCAATTGCCCGCGCGACTCCAGGTTGGTGGCTTTGAGGTCGACCATATCCTGCCCCGATCCCGAGGTGGACTGACAGAGATGGCGAACCTCGCGTTGGCGTGCCCGCATTGCAACGCGCGTAAGTGGGCGCACGTGGATGGGGAGGATCCTGAGTTGGGACAGACGGTGGCGTTGTTCAATCCTAGTGTCGCTGGCACGAAGTCATGCAAGTCATTTAAGTAGCGTGCTTCGCGAACCATGTTCGCATGTTTTGATTGGTCCACGTCCATTCGAATGGACTCGCATACAGCCGGTTGTATTCCGGCCAGGAGGCGTTGATATGGGCGATACACTCCTCCCGCTCATGCCATGCCCCACGCTTCAGATCATGATCACTGAACGCATGGTTCAACAACTCTGCTTGGTTCAGCCAGGAGGCATGCGCGGGTGTGAAGCGGGGCCGCCACCACCATGGGAACGGTCGGCAGTACTCTCGGGTGCGCGCGGCGGTATGGCTGGGATCGCCATCCTGGATGAGGAACACCCCCCGCAGCCACCGGTGGCGCTGTCGAAACCGCCTCAGTGCGTGGATGGAGTGCTCGGCATCTTTTTGGGCCACACACACGGCTTCCATCCGCCCGGTGTGGACGATCAAGCACACCAGCACGTTGACCGTCCCATGTCGCCCGTAGTCGAATGCCTGCTGTGCAATGGCGCCAGGGATCGCACGCCGGAGAGGGGTGCGTTCCAAAATCTGCACAGTGGGCATCTCGTCAACGCACACCACCCACCTGCCGGTGTGAGCCAAGCCGACGGCCTTGGCATCGCACCACAGCACCTGTTCGGCACGGACCCTGAAGTGGTCATCCAAGCGGGCAGTCTTCCAATACCGCGTGCGATGCGGTCGCAGGTCCACCTCCCGCAAGATCTGGCGCATCGTGCGGGGGCTGATGGCGGCAACCATGCCGTCGGCGACCACGACCCGAGCCAAAGCCCGGCTCGACCAGTGCGTGATGTGCAACCCCTGGGCAATGGGCTCCAGGCACAGCCAATTCGACGATTTGAGCCCGCTGCAGGGGGGGAAATCTGCTGGGGACGCCCCGCGCGCGGAGCGTCCCTCAGCAGGGCTGCCAGTCCCCCCTGCTCATCGCGACGACAGCGTCGCCAGACCGTGGCCTCATGACACGGCAGCTGGCGGGCCACCGTTTGCGGGCGTTGTCCAGCACCAACAGCCAACATCATCCGGGCATGTTGCACCTGAAACCAAGGGAGGGACCGGCTACGAGCCATGCTTTGGAGAAGCGGGACATCGGCAGCTGCGATCTTCAGCGGACGAGGCTTTCGACCACGCATCGGGCAACCTCCTGTGCTGGGACTCAGGTACGCTTCGTCCCAGTATCGCCACTTGCCCTGAATTTCTTGCATTACTTCGTGCCGGGGACACTAGGTCACAGCGATGGGTCGACCACTTTCAGTGGTCCGAACAGCGCCCGTTCGAAATCGTGGAGATCACCGCACACGGACGAGTCACGGTAGCACGGTTGCAGATGAACTATCCTGACCTCGTTACCATCCGCCGTCTGTTGGCCGCATTAAGCCTCCCATGGCGAGCGGAAGTGTAAGACAGCAGTGGCTGGCTTGCCATCACCTCTGCCGTAAGAACAGATTCGAGTAATTTGACCGTACGGGTCACGATTTGCCGGAAAGCGACTAAGGTCGTATATCACCTCCTAAGGCAATTGAAGAATTAGCGTATTCAAGTAGAGCCTCACGTTCGATTGTGGAACAGTCCAGATATTGAGGCCTGAATGTAGACGCACCACGCCCCTTATCCCCGCCGGGATGATCGGCCCCGAGCCAGTCATGGGCGTGTTGTCACATGTCAAAGAGCCACGTCTTTCAGGTCTGGGCCAATGGGGTCTTGCCCAGCGTATAGGTGACGTCTAGCACAAAGTTCAGCGCTCGACGCAGCAGCTGTGCCAGAGTCCGGATGGCGCCAGCAAAGCGAAAGGCTTTGAGCCCCCTCAGCCGTGGCGGTCGGCCGTTGGCGATGACTTCTTGGTCGTACCCGTTGGTCCGTTCACTGGCGGTGCGAGCCCCATAGAGCCGCTGCCACGTCGGGGTGCCACGCTGGATCGGCCCAATAAGGCGCGGATGGTCTTTGAATGTCATGCGGTGGCTATAGCCCAACACGCCAGAGGCGTGAGGGCATGCCTGCTGCTCCTGGAGCGGACAGGGCCGGCCACACACATATGGCCGCGAGTTGGCGTGGTAGTCGTAGCTATTGGAGCGACACAGGCGGCCGCAGGGGGCATAGGGCGTGCCGTTGGGGTCATAACCGCGCTTCATGAGGGACGCTGGATCGAGGTGTTCGTTGCGCGGGTTGTCGTCGATCACTGCCACCCCACCCCGGTCGCGCAGCCAGCGGTCGTTGGCGGTGATGTCATAGGCCGAGTCCCCCAGATGGACCTGCCCCGGCAGCACCGGGATGGCCAGGGCGGCGCGATGGGCAATGACATGGGTGCCCGCATGGGCATCAGCCGGGGAGGTGGAGTGGCCCAGGGGCCATGCCAAGCCCAGTTCCCGGTTGATGTCGGTGGTCTTCTGGTGCAGATAGCCAAAGACGCGCTCGGTCTTGGTGGGGTCCTTGGTATCGATGTGGGAGCCCACTTGGGCCTCAAGGTCCGATGGCACCTTGGGACAACTGCCCAGCAACTCACCCTGAGGCCCCTGGGTCAAGTGGCACCATTTGAGGCGCACCGCCGGGACCGCGTCTGCGGGCAGGCCCAGCAGCGTGGCGACCTGCTGGCGGTCCGGGCCTGAGGCCTGGCCGTCTGGGATGTCCTCGATCTCCAGCAGTGCCACCTTGGGGTCTTTGGGGCTGCCCTGCTTCGCGGTGGCCTGGCGGACCTTGTCGACGACCTCGGGAAACGGACAGGTCAGCTGGAGCCGCTTGGCACCGCTGTGCAACTGGCGGCACAGGTCCTGTTGGCCGGTCTCGTCCACCCGGAACGACCGGCAACCCTCACAGGCGTACGTACAGCCCTTATAGCGCGCATGGGAGGGTTCGAGCTGGCCATCAGTGGACAGCCGCTCGCCTTTGATGAGGCCAAAGGTGTAGAACAGGTCCACCACCGAGGTCATGGTCGTTTCGATGGCTTCGGCACCGACACGGTAGCGGAAGTGACTCAGGTCATCCTCGCCCGGGATAGCCTGGTGTAAGCCGGCCAGCTCGCGATAGCGACACCCCTTCTCCGGTTGGTGGAGATCGCCACAGAAGCGGGCATAGTCGACGTACTGATCCACTTTGGCGGCCACCTCCAACACGACCAGGCTGGCTGGGTCGTCGCAGGGGCCGCCTCTGGCGCCATAGTGGGGCGCACAGATCGAGCGGGTGAAGCTGCAAGTCCATCGTGGCACCGATGAGCCAACTGAGACCACCTTCGACCTCACCCTCGCTCGTCAATGCCATTGGACGCGGCGCAAACTGATCGTGAGACAGCCAACGGCTGGGGGCCTTGGGAAAAGGCGTGGGGAACGTATCACGATGACGCTGATTGAGGGCGTCAGCATGGGCCGCAAACGCTTCCAGGTCAAAGGACGTGAGTTGCTCGTGGGAAAGCGATAGGATGTGTCGGCTCATAGTGGTTCCTCCTCGCACAGAGGGAACAGTTGAAGTTGGAACTGCTATGATGCCTCATATTGGTTGATCGGGCACGCCCTCGCTTGGGAGTGCCGCCAGCATGGGGGGTAGAATTCTTCAACTGCCTAACCTCCTAGTAGCCTGTGACTTACGTTTTACAAGGGTGCCAACACCTGCCTCATCAGTTCTTGCAAGCCGCGGAGATCTGCAGTCAGCGGCCACTGCCAGCGATCACTATTGAGACCTCTAGCAGCAGCGCTGCGATACGACTTAACAGGCTATTTCCGGCACACGTATCGAGTGCTCCGTACCGTATCTGCTCACTCAAGTTGGTTGGCCCTACGGCTCCTGTGTATTCTGATTGTGGGATCTTTTGTCCAGTTGTAGGATCTTTTGTCCAGTTATGGGTCGTGTAACCCCACGAGCACCACACCTACGGCGTGGGAATCCTAGCGGAAAGCCGCATCGGTCCTCAGGTATTCCAGCATGGCACGATGCTTGCCCTTAGTGTTGAACCATCGTTATCAACCCACCATGTCATGCACCCCCTACACACAGAAGGAGGCCCTCGCATGCACCGCGTGCTGCTGTCGGCTGTGCTGTCCCTGAGTGTCCTGCTCAGCCTCCTGGGGCTAGCGCGCCCCGTGCCTGCCGCTGAGTTTGCCTGTGCTGCCGGCGATGTGGCCTGCCTGATCAGCGCGATTAATGGCGCCAATGCGAATGGGGCCGTGAATACCATTACCTTACCGGCGGGCCTCTATCCCCTAACCACCGTGGACAACGACGCCGATGGGCCAACGGGTCTCCCCTCGATCACCAGTACCCTCACGCTCAGAGGCTCGGGGGCGCAGAGCACCGTCATTGAACGGGCGGCCGGTGCTCCACCGTTCCGCCTCCTGCATGTAGCGGCGCTAGGTGTGCTGACCCTGGACGGACTCACCCTGCGGGGAGGGGATGCGGCCACTACGAACGCAGGTGGCGGCATCTGGAACCAAGGCACGCTCACTCTCACCCGCAGTACCCTGAGCGACAATGTGGCGAACAATGGCGGCGGTATCTTCCTCCGCTGGCCCCCTCGACGATCACCAACAGCACGCTGAGTGGCAATGTGGCGAACAGGGGCGGCGGCATCAGGGTCTCTGCTCGGCAGTAATCCCCCTGACGATCACCGATAGCACGCTGCATGGGAACACGGCGAACGGCGGGCGGCGGTATCACCAGCTTCAGTGGCCGACATGACGATCACCAACAGCACGCTGAGCGGCAACGCGGCGAACAGTGGCGGCGGCATCGGCCTGGGCCGTAAGCACTCTGACGCTGACCAACAGCACGGTGACGGGGAACACGGCGAGTCAGGGCGGCGGGATCAGCATACCCGGGTGGGGGGTTTTGGCCCCTGCTGGCCGCGCGACCTTGGGGAACACGATCCTCGCCCAGAACACCGTGCCCCCGACGGGGACCGGCCCGGATTGTGTCACGAGCAGTGGAGGGCCTAGGGGTCCCGGTCAGGCCACCTCGCAGGGCCATAACCTGATCGGGAATCCCACGGGCTGCAACATCAGCTGGGCGACGAGCGATCGGACCGGCGACCCGGGCCTGGGCGCCTTCACCGATGACGGCACGCCCGGCCAGGGGTACCTCCCGCTACTCCCGACCAGTCGGGCGATTGATGCCGGCGATCCGGCGGCGTGTCCGGCAACCGACCAGCTTGGGCAGTCGCGGGTGGGGCCCTGTGACATCGGGGCCATTGAATTCCAGCCCCCAGACTTACAAGCCCCGTGGGTGCTTATACCGGGCGGCGGGTTCACCCCGTCCGCTCCGGCGGCCACCAGTTATCAGGATAACCTGGCGCTCTTCGTGCGGGGCACCGATGACCAGCTGTATGTGAACTGGCTGCTCCCCACCGATCAGTGGACCGGCTGGAGCCTTGTCCCGGGTAGCGGGTTCACCCCGTCCGCTCCGGCGGCCACCAGTTATCAGGATAACCTGGCGCTCTTCGTGCGGGGCACCGATGACCAGCTGTATGTGAACTGGCTGCTCCCCGACCGATCAGTGGACCGGCTGGAGCCTTGTCCCGGGTAGCGGGTTCACCCCGTCCGCTCCGGCGGCCACCAGTTATCAGGATAACCTGGCGCTCTTCGTGCGGGGCACCGATGACCAGCTGTATGTGAACTGGCTGCTCCCCGACTACCAGTGGACCGGCTGGAGCCTTGTCCCGGGCGGCGGGTTCACCCCGTCCGCTCCGGCCTCTACCGTGCTGAATGGCAACCTAGCGCTCTTCGCGCGCGGGGATGACGGTCAGCTCTACGTCAACTGGCTGCTGCCCAACTACCAGTGGGTCGGCTGGGGACTTGTGGGTGGGTCGAGCCCATCCACCCCGGCTGGTACCGTCTTCCAGGGCAATCTGGCGCTCTTCGCGCGCGGGGGGGATAGTCACCTCTACGTCAACTTTTCCCTCACAGGACCGTAACCTCCGAACGTCAATCACTGAGACTGTGTGATGTTCTCATACAGTAGCCGAGATCACCATAGGTATAGGTGCCGTGGTCGGAGGGACAGGAGTGCCAGCGGTGACACCAGACCGGTGGGCTTCTGTACTGGTGAGACAGGCCATCGGTAGCACCAAGCTCAGCATTAGCCGATGACGAGCTGTTGGTGACTCATGTCTCAGGACCTCGCGCCATGACAGTGAGTATCAGCCCTCACTGCGTCTCGTCCTTCTCGACCACCTCGTAGGCCTCGGCCGCGACGGTGGCGATACATTCGGTCCGCATGCGCTCCAGGTACGGCCCCACCTGGTCGGGGTGGCGTTGGCCGAGGTGATAGAGCAGCATCGATCCTTCTGGGCGCTTGGCAATAGGGAGCCAAGCGGGCAGGACGATGCCGCAGGACCGGCAGCGGTACTGGCGGGTAGACAGGGGCTCAGGGGGCATTGGGTTTGGCTACCGCGTTTGTCGTAATAACACCAAAAACTTTGTCACCACGCCTTCGGCGTTTTCCCAGCACTCGCTGGCAGCAAAGTGTTGGGCGAGGAGGATACCGTGCGCTTGGAAGAGACGATCGCGCTCGTGATCCTCGGCCGTGCGCGTCGGGGGATGCGCGAGGTCCCCATCCACTTCGAGAATTCCCCACTTGCCTTCAGCACAGGTGAGGAAGTCGGCTTCACGGTTCTGTCGCTCTCTCAGCCCCAGCCGCGCGAGGCAGTTGGGCAGAAATAGCACTTTGCGCCGGTCCAACTCCTGGGCGATGCGGATTTCGGTCTGCGAGCGGAAGCGGAGATTATTCCAGGTAAGCACGTGGGTTTTATGGGAAAACTGGAGCCCTTGATTCGTGACCCACTCTCCACGGAGCGCGGCGAGCAATTCCTGTCGCCACTGCGCCGTCACCTGGACTAAGTTAGCTTTGACGATAAATTGAACGTCATCATCGATGAGTGCGTGAAAGGCTCTTCTGATGGAGGTACAGATGCTAACCTCTTCAATAAGCTCATCTGGGACTTCGGAATCCCTGACTCTATCGGATTTCGTGGTTCATCATCTTCGTCCTCCCATGGAGGAGGCGATGAGCAGGTTGTGGAGCCAGTGGGGGTGAGTACTCGAAGCCGTTAAGGTCGTGGAACGGCGAGCGACGCGTCCGATCGTCGCGGCGACAGCGAGCCCCGTACGGATGGAAGTTCCACGGCACGGCCATGGCACGCACGGCGAGGCGGGCGGCATCGGGCGTGCCGTGCAGTCGCGCATCGCGAGAGGCGCCGGTCCTGATGGTTCAGGAGCCGATCGAGGGCGTTGGAGGTCCGAGGCGCACCAGGGAAGCGGTACGCGTGCACGAACTGTGGGCCCTGGCGGCAGAGCTTGAGGACCATGTGCCGGACGCGCCCTCTCGGACAGGCGCGTCGTCGCCCACTCGCGCAGACGGCGCAGCCGCTGGGAGCACTGGGCCCTTGTGCAGGCGTCATCGACCTCCCAGACCCGGTCCAGGACGAGCGTGCGCAGCGCAAGGTCGCGCCCACCGCGCTCGGCGACGTTGCGGACCGAGTGCAGGAAACACAGGATGCTGCAGACGGCCGGAAAGAGGCTCCTCCAGGCGCTCTGCGTGCCGTCCCAGCCGTCAGTGCACACCGTCTGAGGGCGGTCGGCAGGCGCAAAGCGTGCGGGCCTCCTGGGCACACGCTCCGGACGCGGCCTCCAGAGCTTCGGCCGAGGCCGCTTCGGCCACGGCGGCACCGAGGAGGCCGCCGCCGTCCCACCGTGGTCGGCACCTAGACCTCGTGTGCCCGAGCGCCCAGGTGTGCTTCTCGTCGGCGAGCAGGTGCTCGGGCAGCTTCTCGGGCTGCTTGACGGTGCTGCCGACGATGGAGGGCCGTCCCAAGGCGACCTCGGCTCGAGACCAGACCATCGGGCCGCGTCCGCACACGTCGCAGCGCGCGGCGCAGGGCACGCCCCAGTGGCGCAGGTCGAGGGCCTTCTCCCCCTCGTCGGTACGGGCGACCATGGAAGGCAGCAGGCACGAGGGTCGTCTCTGCAAGAGCTGCCCCGTGGCCGTGAGCTCGATGCGGCGCGTCCCGAGCGGCTGCTTGATCGACCAACGCTGGTCGTGGAACCTGAAGCCCTCGGCGAAGCGCTCGGGCAACAGTGCCGGAGGCTCCCTGTGCCGCGCTCCCAGATGCTGGCGCACGCACTCCGGCTCGGCGACACAGGCCGTAGAGTGGTCTTCGCTTGCGAAGGGCACGCAGATACTTTTTCCCGGGAGGGTTCCATCACTTCCTCCCCACGCTGCGGTTTCGACACCCCCACAGGATGGGGTCAGCGGTGGAATCATCCTCTTGTTTGCAAAGGCTCTTCACCAACCACGAAATCCGCTGGAGTCAGCATCGTCTGAGGCAAGAACACACACGTCTTCGGATGGCGCGCGAGATGTTGCAGAAGGCCGCCCTTGTTTTCGCCACAGAGGCGAGTTGAGGTACGCGTGTATCGCCGCAGTGCAAACGACCTGGCCGGTGGCCTTGTGGTGCGAGGTCATGCCGGTGAGTCGCCGTGGGTTTTATGCCGACGAGCCTCGCCAAGCGCACCGGACTATTGCTCGTGTCAAGTTGGAGCTGTTGCGCAGGGTCAAAGCCATGGCCTCGGATACGCGTCAGAGTGTATGGCCGCCGTCGCCTGGCCAAGCCACTCCAAGATGAGGGGTGTTCAGTGGGTCGAGCCAAGGCTCGCCGCTTGATGACAGAGGCGGGCGTGTCGGTGCGACGCCCCAGGGCTCCCAGTCCTGTGACCACCGACAGCCGGCATGGGTCTGGGGTAGCCGACCACGTGTTGGGCCGTCAGTGTGATGTGGCCAGGCCTGATCAAGCCTGGGCGGGTGACATCACAGATATATGGACAGCTGAGGGCTGGTTATATCTGTCGGTACTGTTGGATTTATATGCACGCAAAGTAGTGGGCTGGGCCATGAGCAGTCATATCGATACGGATTTGGTACAGAATGCGTTCGAGATGGCACTGGGACGTCGCATGCCCTCCGCCGGTCTGTGGCACCATTCGGACCGAGGGAGTCAATAGGCCAGTCATGCGTATCGAAACCTGCTGGCGGACCATGGGATCACCTGCAGTATGAGTGGCAAGGGGGACTGTCTTGACCATGCCGTGGCCGAGCGGTGTTTCGGTAGCTTAAAGCGCGAATGGACGTCGCACGGTGATGACGCCACACGTCAAGACGCCAAAGGCGATATCATCGCTGACATCGAGATGTTCTATAACAGTAGGCGGAAGCATTCGTATCTCGGGTATGTCAGTCCGAATGACTACGAAAGATTTTCTCTGGTAGCTTAACTTTGTGTCCGTTTTTCCTTGACCAGAACAAGAGAGCCTTCCCTAAGCCCAGGTTTGGGCTCAAGCGAAGGGTTCAACCTGGAGCTTGGTTGGGAAGGGAAAACTCTTGCGTTGTGCCATTACTGGGCGGCGCAAAAAATACAGCAGCTGCATGTGTCTTCTTCTTTCACACAAGGGTTTACATCCATTGATTTGACCTTCCTAAGAAACGCTGCCGAGACTAAAGACTGTCGTGAGTTTGCGCGCATAGTAAGGACGGTTAACTGGAGTCATTATCCGCCGGCAGAGCTTACGCATGCCATCGACTTGGCACTGGCATTGGACATGGTGCAGCTGGCGAAGGAACTTGCTCAGGAAGGGCGCAAGCTATTTCCCCGCAATGAACGAATTCAACGAGCCGCAGATTCCTTATTGCCATCATTCTTTATGCGGACCCGTCCTAGTGAAATAACGGATGTCGAGAGTTCCCAGCACTGGCTAGAGCACCATGCTTCTCACTATCGAGGACAATGGGTGGCTGTGCGTGCTGGGATACTCGTAGGAGCAGCTCCGACAGTCGAGGCGTTATACCAGCAGATTGGGCCACAGGGGAGAACACCCAATACGATCGTCGTGAAGGTGTTATCATAATGGCTCGGGCGGACGCCTTTCGATTTCATTCCTCACTGCTGAACAATGGGTTTGGAGTTGGGGCAACACGCTATGCGGACCATTATCCCGGCGAGGAAGGTACTGCGCGCATTGTCATCCGAGCCATCCCCGAGGGTGGTGATACGATACCAATGATCGTCGACACAGGTGCCCCCTGGTGTGTCATAGACCCAGAGCTTGCAGATATTTGGGGGCTAGTATCTGGGGAGGCCTATCGACCGGATGTAAGGCTCCATATCCGAGGTGACTCTTACCGTGGGAGCTTGGTTCTGGTCCATATAGAACTGCAGGCGGATGTCGGTCAAAATTTGGCTGTTCCTGCTACAGTCTTTATTCCAGAGCTTGAGCCGGGACAGGTTTGGAACATGCCAAATTTCATCGGACTCACTGGGTTGTTAGAGCGTGTGAGGTTTGCTGTAGATGCCCCAGAGAACGCCTTCTATTTTGGCCCTGCGGATGTCTAGACGGCTGATTCCGGTAGTGTGTCACTTTGCCTCTGAACTCATTGCTATATTTGGAAAAAAAATTCAAACTGAGACACTACCCTGATTCCCGATGGTTTGACTCCAACAGGCCCCCCGTGAATTTCCGGGGGGCCTGGAAGGTTCCGGCGCGTGCCATCAACTTGCTCAGGGCTGCTTCAGACGCACCTCTTCATAGGGCGCGGCCCAGGGGTAGGGCTTGATCAACCACAGCCCCGACTCCTGCACCCGTGGCCCGATGCCACTCGGCCACACGAAGACGAAGATGGGGGCAAACATGGCGCGTTCGTGGATCAGTTGCTGGATCTGGTGCAGGATGGCCTCGCGCTTGCTGCGGTCGACCTCCACGTCCTGTTGCCAGAACAGCTCGTCGATGTCGGGATAGCCTCCCCAGGCGAGCGTTCCCGTGCTCACTACCGATTCTTCGATGCGTGTGGCAGCATTGCCATAGCGACTGCCGCCAAGGATCGCTAGCCCACGCAGTTGCTTGGCGTTCTGCGCCGCCTGAAACGCTGCCCGCTCCATCATGCGGAGCTTGGTCCGAATGCCTACCGCGGCCAAATAATTGGCCACCATCTCTCCACGCGTGAAAAAGGGCGGACCTGGGGTCAAGTCTCCCGCATCGAAGCCGTTAGGATAGCCCGCCTCGGCCAACAGCTGTTTCGCCTTGACCGGATCGTAGGGAGAGGGTTCGATGGGGAGCGCGAACTCGAATTCACGCGGGATGATGCTGCCCGTGGGGATGGAAGCCCCCAGTGTCTCCGCTTCGCTAATGGCCTGGCCATCGATAGCGTAGTTCGCTGCCAGTCGTACCCGTCGGTCGTACCATGGGGACTTGGGGTCCCACTGGCCCTCGAGGAAATTCAGCGCGGCATTGCCGATCCCCCCGGAGAACGCCAAGCGGAGCTTTGGATCCCGCTTCACCTCCTCGCCATGGGCGGCGTCCAGGTAGTAGGCGACATCGACCTCTCCCTTTTTGAGCATCGCCATCCGCGTGGTGGCGTCCACCACGCTTTTAAGGGTGAGGCGCTTGACGTGGGGCATCTTGCGCCAATACCCTTCATAGGCTTCTACAACGAGCTCGACGCCGGGCGTGTGGCTGACAAACTTATAGGGCCCCAGGCCGATCGGGTGCTTCCTGAAACCGTCGTCCCCCACCTGCTCGAAGTAGCGTTTCGGGACGATCCACCCCGCCGCCGTGGCCATCGTTCCATAAAAAGTCATAAAATCCGGCCATGGTTGGTGCAGATGGAAACGCACCCTGTGAGGATCGACGATCTCCACCTCCCGGACGCGCTCGTGGAGGATCTTGGATTTGTAGCGCAGGAAGCTGAATTTCACATCCTCAGCAGTGAATGGGTCGCCGTTATGAAACTTCAAGCCCTCACGTAGTTTGAATTCATAGACTAGATGATCGGCGCTCTCCGTCCACGACTCTGCCAGGCTGGGCACCATCAAGTTGTCGGGCATCGGTCTGACGAGCGCATCATGCAATGCATAGCAGAACCAGAAAGGCGTGAGACCGACCATGGCCACCTCTGCCGGATCGAACCAGGCGGGGGAAATGGTCACGTACACGGCATAGCTCATCTCCCCTTCCGGCTTGTAGGTGGGCGCTCCCGCCCCTAGGACTCCTGTCAGCAAGAGGCCAACTATACCCATGACAGCCAACAAGGTCCACCAACGACGACGTATGCGAGTTTTCACCTGCATTGTGTTCCCCCCCTTCTCTGGCTGTTTCAGGGCGGTGGAGAGTCCCTCGCTAGCAACTTGCTGCCTCTCATCCCTGCTTTAGGCGCACATCTTTCAACGGTGCAGACCAGGGATAGGGGTTGATCAACCTCAGTGCCGGCTCCTCCACGCGCAGCCCGATGCCGCTGGGCCAATGGAAAAATGAGGCGGGATCTGGTGCGGTTCTTCAGGGCAGACCAACTACTTCGCCAGCAGCGAACCACGAGGGAGACAGGGCGACATACAACGCCCAGCGCATCTCACCTTCCGGTTTGTAAAGGGATGCCGCCGCGGCATAGAGGGCGGTCTCCCTACAGGCACACCACTACAGCAATGCTAGGCCTATCAACCCGAGCACCCTGCTCCCTCGGACTCGCATCTATGTGCTTTCCTCTCAGCCCACCGGCTGCTGCGCCCCCCGAGAGGGTCCCAGACTCGTCTCGAACGACTGGGCGAAATCCAGTAACTCCTCATTGGGTTGGTCCAAATCGATGGGTGCACCCAGTGGCTGGCGCACGTTGTATGGAGTGGTGTAATACAGCTCGACACGATTGTCTTCCGGGTCGTAGAAATAGACGCTGCAAGCAATTCCGTGCGTCACTGTGCGGTCAATCCGCATGCCCTCTTGCTGCAGCCGATGGTAGAAGCCGCGCACATCATCCAGGCTCTTGACCTTAAAGGAAACCTGCTGCACATTGGTCGTCTTCTGCGAAGGGTCTTTCGCCCGTGCCAGGGCTAGCTCATGGTGCTCGGCCTGAGGGTCGGCACTGAGGAAGACAATCCCCCGCTCCATGTCCTCGTCGGTGATGGTGAGACCCATCACTTCTGAATAAAAGCGCCGCATCTTCATCAGATCGTTGCAAAACAGTCCCACGTGGCCCAAACGGCTAATTTGTGGCATCCTGGACTCCTCCCGTCAACACGATGTTCGCATCACAAAGGGTGGTCGAACCACGGTGGTGCTCTCGGCGGTGTCCCCAGGAGTGGTCGACCGTGACTCCAGATCGGCACGTATGACCGTGCCAAGACTGGTGTCTCAATACGACAGATGTCGAGCCATGTCAAGCGAAATTCACCGCCGTATCGCCACGCATGACGCCTGGGGCGCATACGTCGGAGATCTGCGCGAGTCCGACCGACACAGCACGCTATCGACGGCAGATGAGACCTTCAGCTCAGCGTTGGAGCATGGACTTACTGATGAATGCGCCAGTAGTATTTCTGGTGGACATCGTGGGCAAGTCTTGCTACTCTGCTGCCGCGCATAAAACTAAAGATTCGGTAGGCGCCTGGCGGGCGCACGACACCGCAGCTGTACACTGCAGATAGCGAGGTGATAGATGGTAACATTAGGCACTGGATCGTTCACCTACGAGGTGGTCGAGAACTGGGCGAAGCTGCCCGATGGCTGGTCATTCAAGGAAGTGGGCGGGGTCGGAGTCGATGCCCAGGACAACGTCTACGTGTTCAATCGCGGCGTGCACCCCGTGATGATTTTCGATCGCCAGGGAAACTTCCGACGCTCATGGGGCGAGGGCATTTTTCCGCGGGCGCACGGCATCACCATGTGCCCCGACGACACGATGTTCCTCAGCGATGACGGCGACCACACCGTCCGCAAATGCACCCTCGACGGCAAGGTGCTGTTGACGCTCGGTACGAGTGGCAAACCGGCTCCCTTCATGAGCGGAGACCCGTTTAACCGCTGTACGCACGTGGCCATCGATCCCCGCAATGGGGATTTCTACGTGTCCGATGGCTACGGCAACGCCCGTGTACATAAGTATACCCCCGAGGGCAAGCTCCTGTTCTCCTGGGGCGAGTCGGGCACGGATCCGGGTGAGTTTAACATCTCGCACAACATCGCCACGGATAAGGACGGCTGGGTCTATGTCGCCGACCGGGAAAACCACCGCGTGCAGGTGTTCGACTCCAACGGCAAGTTTGAGACGCAGTGGGTCAATATGGCCCGCCCGTGTGGCCTGTATCTCGATCAGGCCTCGGAGTTCGCCTATATCGGCGAGCTCGGCGCCGCCATCGGCGCCAATGCCGAGGGGCGTAAACTCGGCCCCCGCGTCAGTATCTACAATACCCGAGGCCAGTTGATGGCACGCTTAGGCGGTGAGGGGGAAGGTGAAATCCCGGGGCGATTCATTGCGCCGCATGGCGTGTGCATCGATTCCCATGGTGATATCTACGTCGGCGAAGTCTCCTGGACGCACACGGGGAGCAGGCTGAATCCGCCACGGGAAATACGCTCGCTACAGAAGCTGGCCCGCCAGGGGTAGCTCAAGTCGCTGACACGACCACGATGCTTTCCTATGTGCTGCATCGGCGTCCACATGGCGGCGGCGTTGCCGGCAGTGCGAAGGTAGTCTCGGGGGAAGGAGATCCTATGTACGCCATTTTCGTGACCATCAAAATCAAGCCGGGGTTTGCGGATAGGTTCAAGGAAGCGAGTCTTGGCGACGGCCAGGGCTCGGTGCGTGATGAACCTGGCTGCCTGCGCTTCGACCTGCACCAGAGTCTGTCGGATGCCAATACCTTCCATTTGTACGAGGTGTACGAGAATCAGGACGCTCATCTGAATGCCCACCGCAGTGCCCCACACTATCTCAAGTGGCGCGAGACGGTGCAGGAGTGGTTCGATGGCGAGCCGCAGCGCTTCGCGATGACGACCGTGTTTCCCTCAGATGACGGCTGGAGGAAGCAGAAGCCACATCTGCTGAACTGGTAGACGCCATCTCTGCCACGGTCAGCCCCGAGGGGGGCGTTGCCTGGCTCGGGAGGGGCATGGCAACGGGATAGGGGCGATACGGCCGTCGCCCCTTCTGCAGATACCTCGGTGGCCGTCAGCCTCGCAGCACCAATCCACCAGGGTGATGGTAGGATCGTGGCATTCGGCCACGGTTACAGACCGCCGGATATCCCTACTATGCCCCCGACAGCGCCTTCTGGAGCTATATGGGCTGCGGGTAGAGTCCTCCATAATTATCAGGTTTCGTGCACTTTTTCCCCGCATATCGAAGCGCCAGTCAGTCTTTGACTCTTCTTCTGACCTTGCTTGACCATACGTTAAATTGATGCAGACAGCTAGACCATGTTCGCTCTGAACGTTGATAACCAATAATTATTGACCACGAATGCCTGTGCTGTTTTATCTGGACTGACTAGGTGACCCTCATCATATCGGGCAGGGTCATTTAATTCTCAGCTGGTGAGGGGATGTAGGGGTAGGATTTCGCCTTGAGACCCTATATCAGGAGGTGAGATCAATAGAACCCACAATCCGTCCCCTCGTTGCAAGCTGACACGAAATCCCTGATCCCCGCTATTCACGGGGCCGGCGGCATCCCCTGGTGGCCATTCTGGCCTTGATGTGCGTCGCCATGCTGTGTGGCTACCGGAGTTACAGTGCAATGGCCGAGTGGGGCCGCGGTTACGGCCAGAAGCTGGCGCGTGCTTTGGGCTTTACCCATGCCAAGACGCCCTGTGCGGCGACCTTGCACCATGTCCTGCGTCAACTGGACGGGAACTTGGTGGAAGCCGCCCTGGGGGCATGGGCGGCCAGCGTCCTGACGGCGCTGCCTCCGTCTCCGGATGATCTGGAAGCGCTGGCCATCGATGGGAAAACGCTGCGGGGCAGTCGTAAGCAAGGAGCCCCCGCTGTCCATCTCCTCTCCGTGCTCAGCCATCGGCTGGGGCTGACCCTATGGCAACAGGCTGTGGCGGACAAAACTAATGAGATCCCGGTCCTGGAGGACGTGTTGCGCGAGCTGGTCGTGGAGGGACGGGTGATGACCGTGGATGCCGTGCTCACCCAACGCGCCGTCGCTGAACGCATTGTGCACGGTGGCGGGGACGATGTGATGCTGGTCAAAGGGAACCAACCCCAGCTGCAGCACGATATTCAGCTGGTCTTCCACGAGACTCACCTGTTGGCGGAGACCATGGCCACAGCAGAGACGGTCGACAGCGGGCACGGACACCTCGAGCAGCGCCGGCTGACCGCCAGCTCGGCACTCGTGGGATACAGTGACCGGCCTGGGTTGGCCCAAGTCTGCCAACTGGAGCGCGGCGTGCTCATGAAGAAGAGGGGGGAGCAACGCCACGAAGGGGTCTATGGAGTCACCAGCCTTAGCCGGGACCAGGCGGGTCCTGAACGGCTGCTGGGCTTGGTCCGTCAGCATTGGTCTATCGAGAACAAGAGCCATTGGGTGCGTGATGTCACGTTCGATGATGATCGCTCCCAAGTACGCTGTGGCAGTATCCCACAGGTGCTGGCCGCGTTCCGCAATACGGCCATGGGGTTGATGCGCTGCGCAGGGGAGACGAATATCGCCGCGGCCTGTCGCCGCTTTGCCGCCCAGCCATGGTCGGCTTTAGCCCTGATCGGCATCATGCCGGAGAATTAAATGGCCCTGCATATCGGGTTTCTTGACTTGCAGACTACATCTCAGAAGTGTAGGACAGGAGCTGCTTGCCCGCAATGACAAGAGCCCAATAGCTGGGAGATAGAGCCTAGCCAGGAACAAGAGCGTGTCCTGACATCCAGGAGAGCGAGTAGACGTAGGAGAAGGCTTGGCTGACCCAAACGTGAGGATCAACGACAAGAAGGAGCGGTCACGCTGCCCTCCGTACACATCGAAGATCATCAAAGCCGGAGCATTGCTCGCCGACACCAAAACGCTGCTGTCCCAGTGGGACGTGCGGGCATCGATTCGGGAAAACATGGATCGCCTGCATCGAGAAAATGTCTTCGGGAAAGCATCGCGATTACGGGTGAAGAATATCCTGGCCATATTCAAGCAGCGCTACTTGAGAGAAGAATCGGTCACCCGGGCACTGGTAGCCCTGGTGAACTATCGCTTTCCACCTGCATCGCTTGACCGGCTGCTCTATTTCCACTCCGCCAAAGCAGACCGACTCCTCTTCGATATTGTTACCGAGGTACTTCTCCCGCTGCATGCACGGGGTATCGTGGATATCGAGATGACAGAGGTCGAAGGACTGGTGGCCACGTGGGTGAGGGAAGGCAAAACGACACGCTCGTGGGGCGAGAACACCATTCGCCGGGTGACCCAAGGGCTTCTGTCGACGATGCGGGATTTTGGGGTATTGGCAGGGGCGGTCAATAAGCGCCTTGCCACGGCATACCTGCCGATTGCGGCATTTGCGTATATCACGTATTACTTGAAACAGCGCCAACCGTCAGGGGCAAAGCTCATCGATCTCCCTGACTGGAAGCTGTTCTTCCTGCCACCAGAAGGCGTCGAACGCCTCCTGATCGAGGCTCATCAGCAGGGTCTCTTAGAATATCATGCGGCGGGAACGGTCACCCGTCTCACCTTCCCATCGAACTCCTTGGAGGACTACGCCTATGTCCTCGCTGAGACAGCGCATTGAGCTCCTCGAAGCCGACCTGAAAGCTGTACCGCCTCGGATTAGCGTCTATCACGATTTGCCATTCGCCATCCTCCGCTACGAGCCTACCGAGGAATGGGAGCTGCGCCGGGAAGCTCGGCTGCTCGCGACGCGGTTAGAAGCCTTTGGGAAGGATGTGCACAGCATTTCCATGTCGGCCCTCCTATGGCTAGCTATCGAGGAAACTGAGGGGCTCGAAGCTGTAGTGGAGCTGGAACAGGAAAGGGGCTATCTCGCTGCGCAGGAGCAAGTCACCACGTACCTGTCCGACCGAGATTGGCAACCGCTGGCCGACCTGGTGGCGGAGCGGCTCACACCATATGATCCGGCCAAGAGCATTGTGTTCCTGACGAGAGTCGCGGCCATGGCGCCAGGGCTCTATCATATGTCGAAGCTTCTCGATCAGTTGCAGGGGAAAACCCAAGTCACGACAATTCTGTTCTATCCTGGGTCTATTGAAGGCACGACCGGCCTGCGATTCATGGACCTCAAGGATCGGGAAGCGTTGGGCAACTATCGCGTCAAGATTTACGGCTGAGGGTACGGTCATGAATACTATTGGAGAGCTCCTGGCACGGAATCTCGATCGCAAGATCGAGGAGATCATCCAAGTCGATCAGGCCGACGAGCAAGCCGTGTACGACGAAATTACAGAATACATTGCCACAGACAGCATTCGCGATCAGTATGCCCAGCTGCTCGAAGCGATTGCCGAAGCCCCGGCAGAGCCACACGAGGGCATTGGCGTGTGGATTTCGGGCTTTTTCGGCTCGGGGAAAAGTTCGTTCGCCAAGAATCTTGGTTACGCCCTGAAAAACGAAACGATACGTGGGACGGGATTCGCCCAGTTGTTCAAGCAACAAATCGACGACGAGCGGGTGAATAACTTCCTTGATTCCATCACCGCACGCGTTCCTACCGAAGTCATGCTGTTCGAGGTGGCCAAGGAGCGCGATACCCGTAAGGTGACCGAACGCATTGCGGAATTGATGTACACGGTTCTGCTCCGCGAGCTCGATTATGCTGAGGACTTCGACATCGCTGAGTTGGAGATCGAACTGGAGGCCGAGGGCAAGCTGGACGAGTTCGTCGAAACCTGTCGCAAGCTCCACGGGCAAGAATGGCAAAGAGTTCGAAAAGGCGCGCAAAAACTCTCCAGGGCCAGTGCCGTGCTACATACCATCGACCCAAGCACCTATCCATCAGCCGATTCGTGGTCGCACGCCCAGCGGACTCGAGACACCGCCATCACGGTGAGCAAGGTGGTCGAGCGCACCTTCGACCTCGTCGGTCGACGGCGGCCCGGCAAGGCGCTCGTTTTCATCATTGATGAGGTGGGTCAGCACGTGGCCCGCAGCGGCGACAAGATCGAAGACCTGCGAGCCACGATCGAGGAGTTCGGAAAGGTCGGCAAGAATCTCCTGACAGCCCGCAAGATCATCGCTCCGTGCTGGATTGTCGTCACCTCGCAGGAAAAGCTCGATGAGGTGGTTGCCGCCATTGACTCGAAGCGGGTCGAACTGGCCAAGTTGCAAGACCGCTTCCGCTATCGAGTCGACCTGGCTCCATCGGATATTCGGGAGGTCGCGACGAAGCGCGTGCTTGCCAAAAAGCGCGAGGCGGAGCCGATCTTGAAGAAGCTCTTCGCAGATAACCAGGGGACGCTGAACGCCGCTCTGCGCCTCGAACGCACGAGTCGGCGCACGACGCTCAGCGAAAACGATTTCATGCAGTTTTATCCCTATCCTCCGCATTACATCGACCTGTGCATTGGTATCATGTCGGGCATCCGATTGCAGCCCGGAGCGCCACGCCAATACGGCGGCAGTAACCGGACGATTATCAAGCAAGCCTACGAAATGTTGGTCTCAGACCGCACTGCCATGGCACAGAAGCCCATTGGCACGTTAATCACGCTTGATAAGGTCTTCGAACTGGTCGAAGGCAACCTCTCGAATGAAAGACGCACAGACATCTATGAGATCAGTGAGCAGTGTAAAGGTGACCCACAGGACCACGGCTGGATGCTGCGGGTGGCGAAGGTGGTCTGCCTGTTAGAGTTCATACGGGATTTGCCACGCACCGAGGCCAATATCGCAGCCTTCTTGGTTGACGCAGTAGGCAAGCCCGCGCCGGTGGCAGAAGTCGAAGCGGCGGTGAAGAAGCTCTACAGCGCACAGTTCATTCGTAACACCGAAGACGGCTGGAAGCTGCAAACGGCGCAAGAAAAGAGCTGGGAGACGGACCGACGAGGCCACCTGGAACCCAGACCGCGAGACCGCAATGAGCTCATCCGGCAGATGCTCCGCGTCATCTTCGGCGAGGCGGCCCTCAGGACCTACCGTTACAGGGACTTCCGGTCGTTTCGAGTGGGACTGAGGGTTGAGGGAGCGGAGATTGGTGATGAAGGTGACCTGCCTTTGTCGCTTTGCATTGCCGACGATACCGAGGAGATGTCGAAGCGGCTGGTAGAGGTGCGCGAGGAGAGCCGTCAGGTATCCCACAAGAATGACGTGTATTGGCTCTTTGCGCTCACTCCCGAGATCGATGACTTGGTCGGGCATTTTTATGCGTCACGCAAGATGGTCGAGAAGTACGATCAATTACGGGCGCAAAACAAGATCACCACAGAGGAAGCGACCTGCCTGCAAGATGAAAAGAATGCCGTTATCACCTATCAATCCCGCTTGCAAGACAAGCTGACGCAAGTGATGGAAAAAGGCACAGGACTTTTTCAGGGCGTCGCACGGGAAGCGGCATCACTTGGCAAGAATCTGAGTGAGATCCTCAAGACGCTCTTCGGATATGTCGTCCCCGATCTCTATCCAAAGCTCGAAATGGGTGCTCGACCACTCAAGGGCGACGAGGCAGAGTCATTGCTCAAAGCGGCGGACTTGAAGGCGCTGCCGCAGGTCTTCTACGCTGGTGACAACGGCCTCGGGCTCGTCGTCCAAGACGGCCCCAAGTTGGTGCTGAATACGGCTGCCGACGTTGCGAAGGAGGTCTTCGATTACCTCGTCAGCGAGCACAGCTACGGCAATAAAGACACCCGGACAGGCAGGGCTCTAGAGCGGAGGTTCAGTGGCATTGGTTATGGCTGGGATCGAGACATGCTCCGTCTCGTCCTGGCAGTGCTGTTCCGGGCTGGTTCCATTGAGGTGACGTATCAGGGGAGTCGCTTTCGCAACTACCAGGATCCCCTCTCCCGTGTAGCCTTCACGAATAACGTGGCCTTCCGCACTTCGCTGTTCTCCCCACGTGACACGCTGAATCTCAAGACGCTGACCCTGGCGGTGCAGCAGCTTGAAGAACTCACGGGAGAGGAAATCGATGTAGAAGAAGGGGCGATCGCGTCGGCGTTCAAGAAGTTGGCGAGTGAAGAGCTGGAAAAACTCTACCCCTTGAAGGCCACGGCCGAAGCCTATCAGCTTCCTGTCGTATCCTTGATCACCGATTTCCAACGTACACCTGGATGTCTTGAACAACAAAGCTGTATGATACTATTGCTCATTGCATTACCCTAAGACCTTGCCCAAGGCCCCGGCCTATTCCAGCACAGGGATCACCGCAAGAGGAGCCATGGCAATAGAATTCCACTTCCGTAAAAGCGTGTTCGCCATCGAGGATTGGTATGGTCCGTTTGAAGGCTGGACGGCCGACCAACATTGGAACGGCTGGGCGTGCCCCTACTTTGAGCGGGACGTTGCCCTGCGCATGGCAGCGACCTGGAACGAGGTGACGTTTGAGAAGGATGTCTTCAAGGCCCACTATGATGAAGAACACGACCAGTTCTGCTTCTTTTCAGAGTCTGGAGAGGGCTGGGAGTGCTTCGGCTCACAAGTCATTGATATGGAAGGCCGGCCGATCATCGTCTATGCGATTGGCACATATGACTGGATCTGGGAGGAAACTCTATCAAGGTGAATCCAGACTCCTCCCTGATCCTCTTGGTAATGGTTCCCAAATTGCCTACCATCAGCCTTGTTTCGCCTCAGAAACTTTGCTAGATTAGTCAAAATTTTTCACTGCTTAACTTGCCGTTGCAGCACCGGACACTGGTTGTGTCACCGAAATACGAAAACCATGAGCACCCTCCACATGGTACAGCATGTTTCTCGGAAACTTTCGATACCGGAGCAACGCTATAGGCCCACCATGCTCGATATCGTGAACCTTGGGTTCGAGAACCTCCACTCAGTACTGTGTGCAGTAATAAGCCTCCTTTTCTTCTAAGACCCTACAGAAGGCTTTAACGCGATCGCGGTCAATCTATAGTCAGGCGAGGGTACTACTAAGCATGAGGCCAAAGACAACCACCACCATGTCCGTCCCCCCTGCCAGGATTCTAAGATGGATACCCCCATACACCGAGCCGGGAAAGCCCGACCTTTTCTATATCAACAATATTCTCTCTGCCATGTGGCGCGAGCCAGATGGCACTCTGCCTCGCCTTGGCAACCCGGAGGCTCCGCTCGACGATCTGGTGTTTCTGATGCTCACGAGGCGAGGGCACATTGCTGCAGCGCGCCGTGTCTTTGAGTCACTTCACTCCCTGTCGATAGAACATGGTCATGGAAAGCCCGCCTGGTCGTGGTTCATCGATCAGCGCATCGACAGGATGGCTCTCTCGCTCAACTCTCTTGGTATGGGGCGAACGCGAGCCCGGGAAATTCATGCGGCACTCAGCCAGATCCGATCCCGCTTTGGTGAGATCACGCTCGATCCCCTCCGCAGGTGGAACAATAGTCGTTGCCTTGAGTTTCTATGCTCGCTTCCTGGCGTCAGCCTGAAAACAGCTGCCTGCGTGATGCTGTACACTCTGGGACGCGATATCTTCCCCGCCGACGTCCACTGCACCCGTGTGCTTGCCAGACTGGGCCTTCTTCCCCGGAAATATGAGCGACAGGAGCATCACAAGGAGGCACAGCGCCTTCTACTCAATGGTCTCATCCCGAAAGGTGCGGCCTTCAGCCTCCACGTGTCGCTGGTTCTTCACGGTCAGAATGTCTGACCGCCAATCCTAGATGTCACGTGTGTCCTGTCAGAGGGTTCTGTGTTGATTTTCGTCGTCATGCCTCGGAGCAGTGGCAGAAGAATCACACACAACCTTCATGTGTGGACCTGTTTTCCGGCGCGGGTGGCACAAGCATCGGCCTCTCGCGACCCATTGAGCAGGGACACGATCCAGGCGCTACAACCACGCCGACGATGCGAATCGCTCTTGCAGTTGAGCTGGACCGATGGGCGCACAAGACCTATGCCATCAATCATCCCGAGATTCCACTGAACGGACTACTGCAAGTCGACCTGACCAGACACACCGCCGTCGAAAAAATCAGGCGGGCACTCTCCGGTGAGCCCAACCTTGTCCTCATCATCGGTGGTCCACCATGTCAGAAGGTCTCTCTCATCGGCACCACAGGCCGCCGGCTGGCCACCAGCAAATATGCCCGTTTTGACCGGCGCAGGGGAGCTGAAACCTATATTGCATTCCGCGACGTTGTACGGACGCTCAGGATCCGCTTCTTCATTCTCGAAAATGTCCCCGGCCTCTTTGCTGCCAATGACGGTACTGCATGTCAGGACATTATCGAGGATTTCTCCGATCTTTATTCCACTGCCAGTATTCACGTTGAGGCCCATGACCACGGCGTTCCTCAGCACCGCAGGCGCATTCTCATCGTTGGCGTCCTGAAGCGAGGCAGCCCTGAGATCGCGCATGATGCACTGACATTCCTGCTGGACAGATTGCTCACGCCCCTCCAGCACTCTCCCTGGGTTGCAACGTTTGGTGAAGCAGTTTCCGACTTGCCACCACTCAAACCATCCAGTGGGACAGAATTTGGCAGGTATCCTCTGTCAGCTGATACCGCGTCGCTCTCTGGTCGCCAGCGTACTGCCTATCAACTGGCCATGCAGAATGGTTCCAGTATGATCTTTAACCATGTCGCCCGCCCCAATAATGAACGTGATATCAAACTTTACGCACTCCTCAGGCCAGGCGAGGTTGGCGCGGATGCTCACCGCAAATATAACCGACCTGACCTGATGATCTACCGCAACGACATATTCCTGGATAAATACCGCCGTCAGGTCTGGGGTGCGCCGAGCACCACCATTGTTGCTCATCTGGCGAGGGACGGTCACATGTTTATTCACCCGAGGCAGGTACGCTCGATCACAGTCCGGGAAGCCGCCCGTCTCCAGTCCTTCCCTGATGATTTTATCTTTCTGGGTCCACGCACCGAGCAGTTCCGGCAGGTGGGCAATGCTGTTCCACCACTTCTCGGGGCCAGAATAAGGACCGCTGTACTTGAAACACTGCAACGCTTTTACCCCGTTGAAAGCGGTGGATAATCACCATGAAAATTCGGCTCTTCCCTCAGCACTTCCTCCAGACGGACAGATGCTTCGGGCTTCTCAGGGCTGAACACGATGGTGAATTGGACCCGCCTGTCACCATCGAGGGAGATACTGGGATTCCCATTCATATCATTCACTCTGACCCTGAGCATCTGGCCTACCTTGTCGGGCTCATCGTCCTGCAGGCGTGGACGAGCGGTATCAGTGAGCTTGGAAAGCCACCGTCCCAGCGTCGAGCCGTACTCGTAGTGACCGACAAACCCGGGAAGTTCGGGGAGGCTTATCTTCGACTGAATCTTCCAGGGGGGAAGATCAGGGATGTCGACAGCCGCCGAAGGCTGACATTCTACGAAAAGACCGGCCATGCACCCCTTGACAAGAGTGAGTACTTGTATAGTGAGTACTTGTATAGGGATATAGGGTCCAATGATGCCCGAACCAGGCTTCACAATTTTTTCCCGCTTACCAGATTCTTGGGGGCGTCGGGACTCCCAGGGTGATTGCTAGCCGACAGTACTTGGGACATGATGACAACGCCGGGTCGGCTGTACTGATCACGCGAAAGTCAGATAGAGAAACCCTCCTCGTCTTTCAGAAACGCTTCCAGCCTCTCCTTGCTATCTTTGACGCTCATGCACTCGCATCCCTTGGCCCATCCTCCGGGACTCCCACCATCTTCTACCACGAGTCCATCTTCGCTCCAGAGCTGGCCCGTCGCTCCGCCGAGCCGCTCGTCCTCCACTGTTTTCCCGATGCCCGCTTTGAGCGTTTTTGTTCCCGGGCCAGTCTGTGCATGATTGAGCCACTGGAACCCGAGGATCTCACCAGGATATGGAAAGATGTTGATGGCGCACTTCAGGCTCTTATTGAAAGACTGGATCAGCGCCGTGATCGCATTGTTCTGGAAATGTATCGGGCCGCTTCGCGCCTCAGAAATCTCCTGCTCAGTCTGCCAGTTGGGATCGAGGCGTACGAGCAGGCTCTCCTCGCATCAGGGCAGCCAGAGAGCCTCTGGTATGTCTGGTCGATCACACAGGCCCTCCAAGCTCTTGAAAGCCGGATCTCTGAGATAGCGGCCCTTGGCGAATGGGAGGAATTGATCCTTCGAGAACTCGTTGACGGATTTCAGCGGCTGGTAGCGCTGCTTCGGCACGGATCTCCAAAAAGAGAACCTCTGGTAACCAGCGCGAATGAGAGTCTTGCCGCATCCCGGCGTGTTGCCCTTGTCGTAACCAGCCCCTCGGTTGCCAGTGGTTCGAAATGGGTGATACGCTTCCCTCAACCCCATGGCCTGGGGCTATCGCCCGAAAGGGTTACAGCCATAACTCTGAGCGACATCGACACGCTGGACCCGGACCACGATTGCATCGTCCATGAGGTCTTTGACCCGCACACCCTCTTCTCTGCACTTGCCCGTGCGGGACCAAGACGGATCAGTTTCATCCTGATGCGCAATGAGCTCCGCTTCGTCGGTGAGCGACTGCTGCGGTCCAGACAACTTTTCCCCGATCATCCGGCCAACGATACCATTCTTTATCCCATATATCAGCAGGTGGAACGCCTCGAACCGGTAAGCCAGACCTCCCGCCGTAATCGCACAACCACCCTCTTCTCCGATTCCGATTATGAGATGGTTATGCGAATGTTCAACCTGGGACCACGCATGGTTGAACACGGAACGGTGCTGACCGAGGACCCTGAACACGCTGAAACCGGTCCGCTCGCCGAGCTGCCAGCCTATCTCTTCCACCTTGAGGGTCAGAGTGCGGTTTTTCTTGATGCATCAGGTCGTCTCTCCTACGTCCGGACCGACGATTCTATCGTCAGCGGGCCCGTGAACGTCCTGGAGGCGGGACACCGGCTCATTATTATTAACCCCGCCGCACGCGAATCTATCGCCCATCGCATTCTCACCGCAAGGCGCGAGCAGGAAACGGACCACGTTACAGGTCAGACCATCAGCCGCTGGCGGCAGGAATTATCCGACGGAATCAGGCGTCACGCGTTCACCTACAACGAGATGAGGAGTTTCTTCGCCAGATCGGTATCACCATCGGAGAGCTTCAGGATGCCGTGACTCTCCTCACCATCGAGGATATATCCAGAGAGGCCAGAGCGGTTCCTGTCGACCAGATCGGCAGGGTTATTCTCCTATGAATTGAAGGGAGGCCATCATCCATGCCGACGGGCGAACAACAGCAGGTACGTCAGACCCTCATCGAGAGGCTTCGACTCGATCTTCTTGGCCCCTCTGCCCCCGATGAGGTGCTCGTCCAGGACAGGGAAACGCGAGAGGGTGACACACCACTTTCCCGTTACCTCATGGGCATCCTCTACCCCTCCAACTCCCTGGTGGCCCCGGAGGAGGACGACTCCGGGAATTCCGCTGGCGATGGTGAGGAGGAGGATGAGGCTCCCGAGGCACCAATGTGCAGATCACGGGTATTCCCAAACCCTCTTCCATCGGTCTGTCCTTCGCTGTCACCACCGATGTAGAGGACATCCGCCTTGAGCTTCGCTACGGTCTCTATACTCCAACCGAGAGGGTCCAGCCATTACCGGATGGTAATGCCAATGACCGCACGGGCAACAGTGAAAGAAAGAGGCCAACCATCCAGTGGCAGCGGAGCCAAGTTATGGAATCTGTCACGGTCTCTTTGCAGGCCAACAATTCTCTGGAACTCCCCGGCGGAGGTAAGGGCGAGTGGCTCTGCCGCCGCGATGGCGACCTCCTGGCTATCTCCGTCTTCCTGCGAAATACCAACCTGGGTGGCCAGGGGCCAGATGACCCTGAACAGTGTCTCTACCAGCCCGAGATCATTATCTCCGGCATCACACAGGAGAGCACCCCGATTGTTAACCGTGCTCACCGGGTAAACCAGACCATCGATGACCCAGACCTTGAATCCTACAGGCTGTTGTACCGTGATAAACCGGAGTTTGGTGTCGGACACGGGTGTGCCACGGTCTGGGATGATTCCGACTGTCCGCTTGACCGTGCCCGGATGATTCGCACAGAACTTTTACCCGATTGTCAGGTGGCCACAACCGAGGCCAGAGGCGGGGTCGGTCTGCCAGGACTAACCATGGAGATCCTCGCCTCGGCGCCAGCGGGAAACGACATTAAACGCGCGCTGGCTCCACTGGCTGACCAGTATGAGGAATGGATACGCGAGCGCCGCAACGATGTATCTGACATTCCCCCGGCACTCCGTCCAAAAGCAGCCGAGCATCTTGAGGACTGCGACGAAGCCCTGCGCCGTATACGCGAAGGACTCGACCTCGTTGCAGGTGATCCTCTCGTGTTCCGGGCCTTCCAGTTTGCCAATCGCGCCATGATGCTTCAGCGCCAGAAATCCGTCGAGGCCGCAAATTTTCAGAGAGGGAAAGGCCGGATCTATGACTCGGAACCTCCATCATGGCGGCCTTTCCAGATTGCTTTCATCCTGCTTAACCTGAAGGGAATTGTCGTCCCCAACTCAGATGACCGCGACATCGTTGACCTCCTGTGGTTTCCCACCGGTGGTGGAAAAACTGAGGCCTACCTGGGCCTTGCCGCCTTTACCATGGGCCTGCGACGTTTTCGACATACTGACAATCCCCGCCCTGACCTCAGTGGTGACGGTGGCGTGACGGTGTTAATGCGGTACACTCTTCGTCTCCTCACAGTTCAGCAATTCCAGCGTGCCGCGACCCTGCTATGTGCATGTGAAATACTGCGCCGGCAAGATCCCCAACTGTTCGGCCGCGAGCCGTTCAGTATCGGCCTCTGGGTTGGCGGCGGCGCAACACCCAACCACATCGACCAGATTCCCGACCCACAATACGGACGAGAACCGGGAGCGCTCCAGGCTCTCGCGAATTTTGATCCAAAGAATGAACCGCCCACAGGCAATCCGGTGCAGTTGCGATCATGTCCGTGGTGCGGCGAGCCGCTCTCATATACCGATTACACGGCCAGCCGAGAATTGCTGCACCTCCAGATCAGATGCCCCAACGAACAGTGCGACTTCCACGGATCTGCCAGCGACCTCATGTCTGGCATCCCGGCCTATGTGGTGGACGAGGACATTTACCTCCGCTGCCCAACCATGCTTATCGGCACGGTTGATAAGTTTGCACGACTCCCATGGGATGAGAGGACGAAGGCTCTCTTTGGCCATGTCAATCGACGTTGTTCACGTCATGATTTCCTCGCCGATGGTGTAGACTACGGTAGTAAATGTGGTAGCCGTCATAATGTACACGGTAACCTTCCGCGAACGGAACTACCCGCGACCGTCCCTCCCTTCCTTCCTCCAGAACTTATCATCCAGGATGAACTGCACCTCATCACCGGTCCTCTGGGATCGCTGATGGGACTGTACGAGGGCGCTGTCGATTTTCTGTGCTCCTCCAAGATCGGTCATCGCCCGAAGGTTATCGCCTCCACTGCAACCATCCGCCGTTACCAGGACCAGATTCGTGGCCTGTTTGACCGGAAGGCTTCTCAGTTTCCCCCGCCTGCTCTGGACGCAGGTGAGTCCTTCTTCGCCGCCGAGACCAGGGAGAAGCCAGGACGGATCTATCTTGGTGTGTGTGCTCCTGGCAAGAGTATGAAAACTGCCGCTGTTCGCCTACTGGCCTCCATGATGCACACGGCCGAGTGCGAGCGTCTGACGCGCTCCACAGAAGTCGTCGATCCCTACTGGACCATTGTTTATTACTTCAACAGCCTGCGTGAGCTCGGAGGTGCACTCAGACTCATCGACGATGACATCCGCCAGCGCGTAGCCTATCTCGCAAACCGAGACGGAATCACTCCCCCACGTATGCCCGAGCGTCGGCCCGAGCTTACCAGTCGCATCCCCGCAAGCGAGATCACCACCCTTCTCAGAAACATGGAACAGACACTGGCCACCGGCAATGCCATCGACGTATTGCTATGTACGAACATGATCTCTGTCGGGGTCGATATCCAAAGATTTGGCCTCATGCTCGTGACCGGGCAGCCAAAAACCAGTGCGGAATATATCCAGGCCACCAGCCGCGTCGGCCGTCAGGCACCCGGCGTGATTTTCACTCTCTACAACTGGTCCAGGCCCCGAGATTTATCCCATTACGAGAGGTTTGTGACCTACCACTCCATGATGTATCGCCATGTTGAGGCGAGTAGCCTCACCCCCTATTCCTCCCGTGCCAGAGACAAGGCCCTCCATGCCGTGTTTATTGCCCTGGTACGCCTGCTCGCGCCTCGAATGTCGTCAAACGATAGTGCACAGCGTTTCAACCCTGCGGACCCCCTTGTCCGGCGGGTCGTGGACTGTCTCCTCGACCGTGTGCGCCGTAACGACCCGGACGAGTTTGAAGATATGCGCCAACGGCTACAGGCGTTCATCGACGGATGGGTAGAGCAGCAGCAACGACACCAGACCGACCTCACCTTCCGTGCACCGGGAGGGGTTCGGCGAAACGTTCGAACCTGGCTGATGCAATCCGCCGAGGAGGGTCAGGGGGATGAGTTCCCCCGGGCGACCCTGAATTCCCTGCGTGAGGTTGAGAAGGCCTCCAGGCTCTACTTCAAGAATTTCACACGATCCAGAACGGCAGGAAACCGACCATGAACAGGCAACGCCTTCGCCCGAGTCAGATTATTACCACCTTCGGCCCTGGATCCATTATTGACCTCCCCGACGATTCCGTCATGATTGCCGGAATCGATCACTGGTTTTCGGAGGGGAACAAACCACACAGGAAGATCAGCGAGCCACGCCTGCAGGCAACCCTGAGGGTTCGTGAGTTCAGGACGCCTCCGGTGGGGTCCTTCAACGACAATGACGTCCCCTTTGTACGATTTCCCCGCTGGCGAGTCTGTCCAAAGTGCAATCGCCTCTCTGACCAGTTTCGCTGGCCGAGAGGAAATCCCGATCTCCCCCCGGTGCCCCGCTGTGACACCTGCAACATGTCAACCTATCCGGCCAGAATCGTGGTGGCCTGTGCCACCGGGCACATCGACGACTTCCCCTGGTATCGATGGGTCCACCGCGGTCAAAACTGCGGCGGCGGTAACCTGTTCCTGAAAGGTGAAGGAAAATCAGCGGCCCTGGGAGATCTCCGCGTTGAGTGCGGCTGCGGCAGATCCCGAACTCTCTCGGGTGCACTTGGCAGCGATTCCATGGCCGAGGCCCGGTGCGTATGTCAAGGAAGGCGTCCATGGCTCGACGACGAGCGTGAGGAATGTCGCGAACGACTCTACGCCCTTCAACGCGGTGCCTCGAACGTCTATTTCTCGGTCATCCGCAGTGCTCTGTCCATTCCACCCTGGTCAGACCCTCTCCAGGCAGAGGTGGCCTCCTGGTGGGGACAATTCCGGAGCCCTCTGCCACCCGAGTCCTGGTCTGTGGTGATACAGGCCCGCTTTCCTGACAGGCCCGAGGAGAAGGTCAGAGAATGCATAGCCCGTCTCGAGGGACTTCAGACCGAAAGGCCGTCCATCCGTCGCGAGGAATATCAGGTTCTGGATGCCGACCAGGACCACAATACCCCAGACTTTGAGGCCCGCAGACAGCCCATATCCACCCGCACCAGGAGATTCGTCTCACAGCTGGTGGCCATTCCCCGGCTTCGTGAGGTGCGGGTACTTCTGGGCTTCACACGCATCCAGGCTCCTGAAATGGACCCCACCGTTGAGGTGTTTGACGAGCAACAGGGACCCACTGTCACCACTGCTCCTATCTCTGCCAGGCAATCTGAGTGGTTGCCCGGTGTCGAAAATCTCGGAGAGGGAGTTTTCCTGCGTTTCAACCTTCACCGCCTCCGGGATTGGGAAAGTCAGGACCCGGTGATCCAGAGAGCCACCAGACTACTCGATGCATACTCGCGATGGCGGCAAAGCCGCGGCTTGCAGGCCCTGAGAGGCCAGGGCCCCCGGCTCATCCTGTTGCACACCCTGGCGCATCTGCTCATCCGGCAGATGTCCCTGGATTGCGGGTATTCATCCGCATCGCTCCGCGAGCGCATATACTCCGACGAGAACATGGCCGGATTGCTGGTCTATACCTCCACACCTGACAGCGATGGTAGCCTCGGCGGACTGGTCAGACAAACCAGGCTCGCAAAGAACCCTGATGGCAGTGAACGCGACAATTTCGGTCGCCTCCTCAGCGACATCATCGAATTCACCCGAACATGCTCGGGCGATCCCCTCTGCCGTGAACATGACCCCCGTCGCACCGACCGTCTCAACGGGGCGGCCTGTCATGCCTGTGGCATGGTTTCGGAAACCTCCTGTGAATTTGGCAATCGACTGCTCGACCGTGGGATGGTTGTGAACCTGCCCAACGAGAAACCGACCGGCTACTTTGACTATGATGAATAACTCCCCGACGTCCACACCTACCTGGATTGTCGATCTGGCGGTTGCCGCTTCCAGCTTGAATACGGCGCAACTCCAGCTACTTGCCAGCAGCTACCGGACTGAGCGATCTCCCAGCACCCCGTCAGCTTCCCAGTTACAGCGCCGCCTTGCCCTCTCAACAGCAGACGCCACCGAACTTGCCCGAAACCTCAGACAGATCCGCACCACGTCACATGTGACCAGCGGGGATATCGCTATCGCGCTTGCAACTCTGGCTCAAGCCAGGTCTGCACGTATCCACGGAGATGACCAGGTTGAGGTCGTTTGCACAGCCCCTTCCCGGCTGGGCGTTCCGCTCCGGACAACCTTTGCCACTGCCGTTGAGATGGTGCACGAGGCGCAGCAGACGATAATCGTTATGGGCTACGTATTTACCGGCGGTGCGAGGGCACTCATAGAACAGCTGGCGGCTGCTCGCCGCGACCGCGCGGTTCACGTAACATTGATCGGAAATCGCATGCAGGACCACATCCCCATCATTCGCTCCATGTGGCCTGCTGACAGTCCCACGCCCGAAGTCTTCAGCCGTGAGACCAGTTCCGACGACAACACGGCAGCCATGCATGCCAAACTCCTGATCTCCGACAGCGTGGCCGCACTCATTACCAGCGCCAACTTCTCCCATCATGGGCTCCATGAGAACATTGAGGTAGGCGTGAAAATTCGCTCTCCCTCTGTGACACGGCTGGTTGACTTTATTCAGGCGATGATACGGATGGGGGAATTCAAAGCGGTTGAATGAATCACCCGGCGCGCCCCCTCATTCACGAGGAAGTCATGTCTATGCTATACTCAATGCTGCTAGCAAAATGGAGGTAGGCCATGAACCTTAGTCGATTACCAGCCGACTTTGAGCAGCTTGTCGAGCGAGAACTCGCCGCGGGGGAATACCGCTCCGAGGCCGAGCCGGTAGCGGACGCGGTGCGCCTCCTCCGCGAATGCCATAAGAGCCACGAAGGCCCCCCTGAAAACGGCACGCTGCACATCCCTATTTGGGAGGTCCTTCAAGAAACCCTCAAAGACATCCATGAGGAGGAACTAGACCACCTTCTCCCTCGTGCTGCTGAGCAGCCCGACCACTACATCAATGGCACCCCACAAAAGCCCGCATGAGGCGGCTCTCTACTCCTCTGGCGAGAGTGGACAGCGGATATCTCACCCCTACTATGATAATGTCATCTGCATGAGGTTTACTATGGAAACCACAACTTCGCGCGATACCCTAACGACCTCTCCCCTTCTCACACCCGAGGAGCGTCTTAAGCTGTGGCAACGTTTCAAGGGCATGTGGAAGAACCGCACGCCCGACCCGGTAGAGGAGCTTGAGAAGATGCGCAAGGAGTGGGACCGTGAACTCCCACCGGCCCGCTAACGCTCCATGTATACCCTCGATACTAACGCCATCATATACTACCTCAAGAGCGAAACAGCGGCGGCCTCAGTCCTTGAACCCATGTTTGCTCAGGACATTGCCCTCTATGTATCTGCTATACCGAGCTTGAACTCTTTAGCTCTCCCGCACTGACCGATGAGGATATCTCCGCCATCTCACAGCTTTTAACCTCTGTGGTCATCATCCCTGTGGACTCGCGTCTTGCTCGCTTTGCTGGATACCTCCGTCGCGAGTATCGCTTAAAGACCGCCGATAGCGCGATTGCTGGAACGGCGCTCCTCACGCATACTACGCTGGTAACCCGTAACGTTGAAGATTTCCGACGCATTTCTACTCTTTCGCTCATGGGGATATAGAAATCTGGCCAGGCCGAGTGCGCGGTTTCGTGATGCGGTGAGCCACGGGCAAAGGTCACAAGGCTTGATGTTCTATCTTGCTGACTATAGCGAGGATGAGCAGCTCTTTCGGACTGGCCAGTAGGAAGTGGCCTACCAGCTTTTTCTCAACTGGCCAGGCAGTATGCTCTCCGGAGAGAGCGGCGTCTTGTTTAGGCCCAACGATCCGGCCAACCGGCTACCCGATTGACTCACGAGCCTCGCAGATCGCCGCCCTGACGCTCTGGCTCCGTGCCCAACGTGCATATCAAATAATGGATTTCAAGGCCGACCGCCCCAGAATCGCCCAGACGAACATCATCTGCGCTGAACCTATGCCAGGAGAGAGAACCCTTCTGGAGGAGGTCGTGACGGAGCTCCAGCCCCCAATCCTGGGACAGCTGGTGCGAGTGATTTTCGACAGGATGCAGCTTGCAGGAGAGGCTGGGTCGCTCCTCAGGATCGAAGCAGACATTGCTGACGCGGTCGCTGAGGCGAAGAAGCAGTGGCTTACCAGACCGAAAGCGGAGCAATTCTGACTCTAGCGGATTTCGTGGTTGGTGAAGAGCCTTTGCAAACAAGAGGATGATTCCACCGCTGACCCCATCCTGTGGGGGTGTCGAAACCGCAGCGTGGGGAGGAAGTGATGGAACCCTCCCGGGGAAAAGTATCTGCGTGCCCTTCGCAAGCGAAGACCACTCTACGGCCTGTGTCGCCGAGCCGGAGTGCGTGCGCCAGCATCTGGGAGCGCGGCACAGGGAGCCTCCGGAACTGTTGCCCGAGCGCTTCGCCGAGGGCTTCAGGTTCCACGACCAGCGCTGGTCGATCAAGCAGCCGCTCTGGACGCGCCGCATCGAGCTCACGGCCACGGGGCAGCTCTTGCAGAGACGACCCTCGTGCCTGATGCCTTCCATGGTCGCACGTACCGACGAGGGGGAGAAGGCCCTCGACCTGCGCCACTGGGGCGTGCCCTGCGCCGCGCGCTGCGACGTGTGCGGACGCAGCCCGATGGTCTGGTATCGAGCCGAAGTCGCGTTGGGACGGCCCTCCATCGTCGGCAGCACCGTCAAGCAGCCCCAGAGGCGGCCCGAGGACCTGCTCGCCGACGAGAAGCCTACCTGGGCGTTCGGGCACACGGGCTATGTGCCAACCACGGTGGGCGGCGGCGGCCTCCTCGGTGCCGCCGTGGCCGAAGCGGCCTCGGCCGAAGCTCTGGAGGCCGCGTCTGGAGCGTGTGCCCACGAGGCCCGCACGCTTTGGCCTGCCGACCGCCCTCAGACGGTGTGCACTGACGGCTGGGACGCCACGCCAAGCGCCTGGAAGAGCCTCTTGCCGGCCGTCTGCAGCATCCTGTGTTGCCTGCACGCGGTCCGCAACGTCGCCGAGCGCGGTGGGCGCGACCTTGCGCTGCGCACGCTCGTCCTGGACCGGGTCTGGGAGGTCGATGACGCATGCACAAGAGCCCAGTGCTCTCAGCGGCTGCGCCGTCTGCGCGAGTGGGCGACGACGCGCCTGTCCGAGGGGGCCGTCCGGGACATGGTCCTCAAGCTCGGCCGCCAGGGCCCACAGTTCGTGCACGCGTACCGCTTCCCTACAGCGCCTCGGACCTCCAAGGCCCTCGATCGGCTCCTGAACCATCAGGACCGGCGGCTCTCTGCGATGCGCGACTGGCACGGCACACCCGAAAGCGCCCGCCTGGCCGTGCGTGCCATGGCCGTGCCGTGGAACTTCCATCCGTACGGGGCCCGCTGTCGCGGCGACGATCGGACGCGCCGCTCGCCCTTCCACGACCGTAACGGCTTCGAGTCTCACCCCCACTGGCTTCACAACCTGCTCATGGCCTCCTCCATGGGAGGACGAAGATGATGAACCACGAAATCCGATAGAGTCAGGCTGAACCCATAGCAGACATAAGACAACTTGTCGGCGACCTGCTCTCCTATGCCGTCGGCTGCGCCTTCGGTCGCTGGGACGTACGCTTCGCCACCGGCGCACAGAAACCGCCTGAGCTGCCCGACCCTTTTGCTCCTCTTTCCATCTGTTCGACGGGCATGCTTACCGGCGAGGATGGCCTCCCATTGCGTGAAGCCCCACCAGGGTACCCCCTCCGCATTGACCAAGACGGTATCCTGATAGACGACCGCGACCATCCCGACGATATCATCCGCCGCCTGCGAGACGTGCTCGAGGTGCTCTGGCAGGACCGCGCCGAAGCCATCGAACAGGAAGTCTGTGGGATCCTCGGCGTCAGGGAACTGCGTGACTATTTCCGAAGGCCCGGCAAGGCTGGCTTCTGGGATGACCACGTGTCCCGCTACTCAAAGAGCCACCGAAAAGCCCCTATCTACTGGCTGCTGCAATCCTCGAAGAAGAACTACGCCCTGTGGATCTACTACCACCGGCTCGACAGGGATATACTCTTTAAAGCTTTGCTGAGCTATGTTGAGCCGAAAATCAGGCTGAAGGAAAGCCGCCTCGAACCGCTGCGGGCACAGCGGACAGCGGCAGGCACCTCAGGCAAGGGCGTCAAGACGCTTGAAAAAGAGATCGACCGCCAGGAGGAAGTTATCTCCGAACTGCGGGACTTTGAGGAGAAGCTGCGCCGTGTCGCTAACCTACACCTTGACCCTGACCTCAACGACGGCGTGGTCCTGAACATTGCCCCGCTCTGGGAACTCGTCCCGTGGAAGGAGGCTAAGAAATACTGGGATGAATTGCGCGACGGGAAATACGAGTGGTCGTCCATTGGCAAGCAGCTACGCCAGAAGGGAATTACTCAGAATCCTTTGTCCAGAATCTATTAACGCCTGAATATGGATGGCCGAGGACCACGGATCGAGGAGATAATTATGCCAACCGTTACCATCGAAGAAGCGCAGACGAAATTGCTCGAACTGATTCACGCTCTGCTCCATGGCGAGGAACTGGTCATCACCGAGAAGAATCAACCCATCGCCACGCTGAGCCGCAGTCCTCGGACTTCCTGGCCGTGTCAACCTGGAAGCGCCAAAGGTAAGAACCACTGGATGGCGGAAGATTTTGATGCACCATTAGACGACTTCAAAGAATATACAGCATGAAACTGCTCTTGGATGCGCATACATTTCTATGGTTTGTTTGGGATGACGCGCAACTGACGAATAACGCTAAAGAGTTGATCACAAACCCTACGAATCAGAAATTCGTCAGTGCGGCGATTTATTGGGAGATTGCGATTAAGGTGAGCATCGGCAAACTCGATCTGGGTGAGCCGTACCGGGCTTTTATGCGCCTCGAGATTGCTCGGAACAACTGTGATATCCTACCCATAAGCGTAGACCATGCGGCTGCGGTTTCAGTTTTGCCTTTTCATCATCGCGATCCCTTCGACCGCTTGCTCATCGCCCAGGCAATGGTGGGACAGGTGCCAATCGTCAGCGGCGATACCGCATTTGATGCGTACCCAATTACCCGGCTGTGGTAGTCACTGCTCCGTGGTCGTCGTGAAGGAGACTGGTGCGACCCCGAACAGTTCTGTGACCTGAGGATAGATCAATGAATGCTACAACTGTGAAAGAGGCAAAGAAACATTTGGATCGTCTAATTGAACAGGTCAATGCTGATGCGGAGCCAACTATCATCTGTGGTGATCGAGGCCAGAAAGCTGTACTCCTCTCCCTCGAAGAATTCAATTCCTGGCAAGAGACCTTGTATTTGCTCTCCAATCCAGCAAATGCCGAACACCTATGCCAATCCATTGCCGAAGCCAAGGCTGGCAAGAGTCTGGAGAGAGAGTTAATAAACCCATGAAGGTCGTGTTTACCGAGTCTGCCTGGCAGGATTATCTCTGGTTTCAGGAGCAGAGTCGGCAGCTGTTGAAGCGCATCAACGATACCTTTGCGATGTCTCCCTTGTGAGTTCAAGGGGTGTCGTTTTCTGCGGGGTCCCAGGCACAACGACTCCTGGAGAAGGAACAATGGAGCAGGGACAAGTAGGCGTTGTCACGAACTATCTGTTCCAACTGGTCGCCAAGCAAGTCGAAGACCATCGACTGGTGGTCTGGTATGATCCAGAAGGGGCCTATACTGCCGCGGCCGCGGCATTCGAGCTCCCTAACACGACGGTGGCGCGCTACGACGGTAGCTTCTTCCAGCTCCGATATGACATAGACTTATTATTGAACGATGCGCAACCCCCTCGGTTGGTCGTCTATGTGCCAGAGGATCGAGAGAAGACTGACCATGCCCTTATCGAGTTGGAAGTAGCGGGCATAGTCATGCAGCCTGGCCAACAGCCCCCTATCCGAAACACCCGACTGGCCATTGTCGCCCGCAACGCTCTGAAATCGATCCTTGGCGACGAAACGGCTGCCGAGATCGAGAAACAGGTCGACGCCGGGAAGTTGTCGCTCGCCGACCTCAATGCCCTGGCGGACAAAGGCAAGGATATTTCGACGGGTGTGCTGTCCCTGATCTTTGGCACGTCTCACCCTCAAGAAGTCGCTCTGGCGTTTCTCAACAGCGACACGTTCGACCAAGACATCGATCAAAAGTCGGCGCGGCAGCAACTGATTGGCCTGCTTCGGAACGCTTTCGAGATCGACCTGCCTGAATCAGCACCACTAGCCGAAGTACGTCAACGCCTGGCCCGTCATGTTTTGCTGACCGAGTTTCTTGCGGGTCTAGGTGAGGGCGCTCCATCATCCTTGGGGGCGATCAAGATTGCTTCAGCATCACCTACCAGAGAAGCCTGCATCAGCCTTGCACATGCCTGGCGACTGCGCCGGGACGTGCGCGACAGCTATGTAGCCACCGCCAAGCAAGTCGAGCAAACGCTTGGTCCATCGTCTTTTGTCATTGGTCCTTCGTTGTTGGAAACAAAGGACAACGGGCGAAGGACGATTGACCACCTCGAGACTTTCCTTGCTATCGAGCGGGCGTTGATGCGGCATGTTGACCATGCTCTGCTACAGTCCGCCGATGCGGCACTACTGGAGGTGGCCGAGTCCAGCCTCTCCCGTTTTTGGTCGGACGTGATACCCGCCATTCAGGCGCATTGGGCGTTGATTGCTGCCGCCGCCGAAGTCCTACTCCAGGCCGATCGGGTAGCCAAGGCGCTGAGGAAGGCTCCGTCAACAGTTCCGGCGCTCATCCGTGCATATGCGGAAGGGGAGGCACCATGGTGCCTCCTCGACACCGCTCACCGACATATGGAAAGCCGGTGGTATGCGTTCGAACCGGAGCCGGGTGCAGACTATGGCAGTCTCGATCAACTCATCGTGAAGGCCGAGCAACGCTATGCGGAGGTTGGGTCAGAGCTGGCGAAGCATTTTACCCGCACGTTTGAGAAGGCGAAGCACCCCCAGAAGGATATTCTGTACCAGCGCGATGTGTTCGCGACGCAGGTGAAACCAAGGCTGGACCACGGCAAAACCGCTTATGTCTGGGTCGATGCCCTACGGTTCGAGATGGCCCGAGAACTGTGCCACGTCCTTCAGGACGATTTCGAGCTGACGCTGCAACCAGCGTTGGGCACGATCCCGACGATCACGGAAATCGGCATGGCGGCGTTGCTACCAAAGGCCGGCGAATCGGCCAAGGTGGTTGCCGTTGGCGGCGGAAAGCTTGGGCTGGAAATCGACGGCACCATTATCAAGGACCGTAAGGACCGCATTGCCTTCCTGAAGGCCCATGCGGGGGTGTCGGTCTTTGACGCCAAGCTTGACGACCTGCTGCCCAAGCCGTCGAAGAAGATTCGTGATGGCATCAAGCAGGCCCAACTGGTGCTGATCACGTCGCAAGAGATCGATGAGCTCTGCGAGCAAGACAATATCGCGCAGGCCCGCCGCCAGATGGACGGTGTCTTGCACGACCTACGGCGGGGAGTCCGCGTCCTGGGGGAACTGGGCATCACCTCGATCATTCTGGCCGCCGACCATGGCCACCTCTTTGCCGACGAGATTGGCGAGGACATGAAGATTGATGCCCCAGGTGGCGACACCGCTGACCTGCATCGGCGTGTCTGGGTCGGTATCGGTGGGACCGCGGAGCCGTCGTACTTGCGGACGTCGCTGGCCTCCTTTGGTGTCGACAGTGCACTCGATATCGCGACACCGTGGACATTTGCCTGCTTCAAAGCCAAAGGGGGAGCGCGGGCCTACTTCCACGGCGGTCTATCGCCGCAGGAGTTGATCATACCGGTGGTGGTCATGACGCCTACCGCCCAAGCCCTGGCCGGACCGCCAACCAGTATCGACTGGACGCTGACGCCCGGGACGCCCAAACTGACCACACGTTTCTTCTCCGTGCAGATCAGCGGCGTGGGATCTAGGTTATTTGCGGTACAACCACCGAAGGTCCGTGTCGAAATTCACGTCAAAGGTACCTGTGTCTCGCAGCCGGTCAGTGCTTCATACGGCTTCGAGGATGCGACCGGCGAGGTGCATCTGAGAGTCCTGGCGGATGATACCAAAGTGATTGATCCGAACACTGTGACCGTGATGTTGGTCGACGAGATCGCCGAGAAGGCCGTGAGGGTACATCTCCTTGACGCCACCAGTGGCGCAGAACTGGCGCGTCTTGACAGGATCGAGGTGGCCCTTGCCTTCTGAAAATAATTCCAACGTAGAACTAGAGCGGAAAGTCACGTCCATTTTTGCGGGGAAAGTGGTCCGCAAAGATTTGGTCCGCAAGGTCAAGGTTGGGGCGAATGTGCCGGTCTTCGTGCTGGAGTACCTGCTAGGCAAGTACTGCGCCACCGACGATGCTGCGGCCCTTGAGGCTGGCCTGCGTGGGACAGGCAAAAGCTACGCCTATCAGGAATTGTCTCCCTATACGATCCTGCTTACTGGACCGACGACGGTGGCCAATCTCTTCTACAATATGGCCACGAATAAGATGGGCCTGGTCGGTATCTGGGATGCCATCGCCTTCGACGAGGTGGCTGATCTTCAGAAGATGCCCAAAGAGGTCATCACCACGCTCAAAACCTATGGTGAGTCGGGCAGCTTCGCCCGGGGCAAAGAGTCACTATCTGGCATGGCCTCCATGGCGATGTTTGGCAATACCAACCAGCCCGTTGAGGTCATGGTGCGCTCGTCACACCTGTTCCTACCCATGCCCGATCCCATGCCCGATGTGATCCGCGAGGACATGGCGTTCTTCGACCGCATCCATTTTTATCTGCCTGGTTGGGAGATTCCCAAGATGCGGGTGGAGTTCTTCACCGAGCATTACGGCTTTGTGGTGGACTATTTGGCGGAGGCGCTACGGGAACTGCGGAAGCACAATCACACTGAACTCCTTGACCGCTACTTTTCTCTGGGGTCTCACCTGAACGCCCGTGACGTGAAGGCCGTCCGCAAGACGGTCTCGGGGTTGGTCAAGCTCCTTTACCCGCACGGCGAGGTGTCGAAGGAAGAGCTGGCGGAATTGGTGGAGATGGCCATCGAGGGGCGTCGGCGGGTCAAAGAGCAACTCAAGAAGATGGGCTCTTTCGAGTACCACCAGACCTCGTTCTCATATCTCGATCGCGAAACCCTAGAAGAACGCTTTGTTGGCGTGCCGGAACAAGGGAGTCGAGATATGATCTCACCCGATCCCCTTGCTCCGGGGTCAGTGTATACCGCGGCTGTCGATGGCCAGGGGAAGGTGGGCCTCTACCGTCTTGAAGTGGGCTGTGCTCCAGGAACCGGCAAGCTCAGGATCGCTGGCGGTGTTGACGGGCCGATGAAGGAATCACTGCAGAGGGCCTTCGCCTATATGATGGGGCACAAAGTCGCCATGGGCATCGGTCAACAGATCGATACGACCGATTTCCACGTCGAAGCCATCGACCTGCTGAGCAACCATGTGCCGTGCGAAGCCGGCGTTGCCCTCGTCATCGCCATCTATTCCGCGCTCAAAAAGCACTCCGTCCTGCCGGGACTCGTGATCCTGGGCGATCTCAGCATCCAGGGCAACATCAAATCCGTGCGTGTGCTGACTGAGCCCTTACAGATCGGCATGGACAACGGCGCACGTCGAGCGCTGATTCCGCTGGAGAACAAACGTCACTTCCTGGAAGTCGCAGGGGACATCGTGGAGCGAGTCGACCCCATCTTCTTCTCGGACCCTATGACGGCGGCGATGAAGGCATTGGGCATGACGTAAGAGCGATCATGCTCTTTTCATTCTGACATTGGATGCATAAGCGAAGACTCCACCAATCAAATGAGGCTTTGCCGTTAACACGATCTGGACGTGCCCGGCGTAAAGTCCCGCAGAGTACGTCCTAGTCATCCTTGCTACATCCCCGGCAGCGCCTTCCGGGTCATTCGCTGACACGACCACGATGCGTGCCTATGTGCTGCATCGGCGTCCACATGGCGGCGGCGTTGCCGGCAGTTCGAAAGTCGTCTCAGGGGAAGGAGATCCTATGTACGCCATTTTCGTGACCATCAAAATCAAGCCGGGGTTTGCGGACAGGTTCAAGGAAGCGAGTCTTGGCGATGGCCAGGGTTCGGTGCGTGATGAACCTGGCTGCCTACGCTTCGACCTGCACCAGAGTCTGTCGGATGCCAATACCTTCCACTTGTACGAGGTGTATGAGAATCAGGACGCTCATCTGAATGCCCACCGCAGTGCCCCACACTATCTCAAGTGGCGCGAGACGGTGCAGGACTGGTTCGATGGCGAGCCGCAGCGCTTGGCGATGACGACCGTGTTTCCCTCAGATGACGGCTGGAGGAAGCAGAAGCCCCATCTGCTGAACTGGTAATTGCGATCCCTGCGGTTGTGCTGCACGCGGTCGTCAGGGTTTCTGCGGTGGTTGGCAGCGGAGCGTGGGAGGGGCGACGCAGCCGTCGCTCCTCTGGAGTCCAAAACCACCAATGTGATCACTTTCGTATGTGGAAGTTGAGGTCGTCTGACGATAGCGGGGCGCTTGTTAGAAGGAAATGTATCGGCCTCATCATTCGTGGGCTTGGGTCTCTTCCGGAGGACCTTCAGGCATCCCAGCGTCGATCCAGGTGACGATCTCATCGATCTCTGCGCTCGAAAGAAAGGGGCCTTGCAGCGGCATTTTCCCGAACCCCCCGACGCCACGCACCAGGGACCTTACCAGATGCGTTTGCCTGCCAGGGACGCCAGGTTGGATGGCGCGCATCCCTGACAGCACAGCGTTGGCAAGCTGCTGGGGCGTTTCCCAGTAATACTCGTGGATGCCCGGATACGGTTCACGTCCCCACCGCGCAATCCAGCGCTCCATGATGCCGTCCAGGATAGCTTTGACCCTGGGCCAGTATACTGGTGTCTCTGGCATCTGACCCTCATGCATGGCCCTATCTCCAAGATGATGGTTGCAGCGTCAATATCCACCGACTAGCGCGGCATGGCCAGTTCGCATCGAAAACCTGAGCGCGCGCGTTAGCACTACCCAACTGCGGAATGGGGTGCTCCTAGCGGGGGTTTCCTGCCTCTGGCGAAAAGCTCATGGTCTCCAACTGTGGGCTTCCCTCACACCTCGTGGGTCTTGAGTTGCTCCAGATACTGTTGGAATCGCTCGATGGCTCGCTGCTCCGGCACGCCGAGGAAGTAGCGTATCCCCTGCGTATACTCCAAGATATCACGGGGATGCATCAGCACATCGGGCCGCCCTTCGGCGGCACGAAACAGACCATCGGCCCAGTCTTGCATCCCAGTGTAAAGCGCGTCTTCCAAGGCAGTCACCTCTTTGCGGTCCAGCACTTTGCGGACGACCCAGCGTGCGAACACAAAGGGCAGGCCAGTCCACTGAGCCCATTCCTCGCCCAGGTCGTAGGTATGAGGGAAGTCCCAGACGCCGTATCGCTGGCGCAACCCCTCGCTGCCGATGAGGAGGAAGGCGTCGGAGGCATCTTCAGGCGTCACGTATGCTGCTGGCTGTACGTGATGTTTGAGAGTCAGGAGGACCTTCAACAGTAGAGCAGAGGTGGCAGCCTCACCAGGGATGCCGATCTGAGCACCGGTCAGTTCATGGATGGGTCGTTTCGAGTGCAAGGCTACACTGCTGGTCCTACGAATGGTCGCCAGGCAAAACCCTGAGAGGAACCGAGATTGCTCGTCCAGGCGAAAACAATCCACCAGGGGCATCGGTCCGGCGTCGATCTCACCCCGGGTCACCGCTCCAGCCAGCTCACTGGGTACCATGTCGTACAAATCCATCCCACGGCGCTTCATCTCAAAGTAGAAGGGCTCGCAGCTGAGATAAGGAATGCGAGCAACTTTCAGTGCCATGCCCATGCACCTCCGGGACAGCCTTCCATAAGGCGTGCTGAACTGCTTTTCCATCCCTTCTCACTGGGCTGTGAGGATTTCCTAGCTGGGGAGGAAATTAGCGCGCAGACTTCGTTATGGAATAACGATACCGCTCAAGTGGTTGTACGGACCCCACGCCTGACCCTCCCCCGCAATGGGGGAGGGAGGCGTGAAGTCGGAAGTGCCGCACTCAGGGCTTAGAGGCGGGGACCAACGAAGGTGGGAGAGAGCTTTTGATACACCTGGACACGGTTGCGGGCCGATTCCACGACGAAAATCCGGTTCTGGTCATCAACCGCAACACCGGTTGGCCCCCAGAAGTCCTTCTCCCGTTCCAGCCCGTACGCACGCTCGCGCTCTTGGTACATCTCCGGATTGGCGTCGAGCTTGTCTTTCGCCCACTTGGAGAGGGTCGCATCGCCGGTCTTCTCGGCAATGAAGTCCCCTTCGGGGTCGAAGACCTGCAACCGGTTGTTCAGCCAGTCGGCGACATAGATCACGCCATCTTGATCTACGGCAACGCCCGAGGGGCGATTGAATTGCCCTTCACCCGTGCCCGACGTGCCAAACTGCATCAAGAAGTTACCGTTGGAGCTGAACTTCTGGATGCGGTCATTCCGCCAATCGGAGACATAGACATCACCGGCGCGATCGACAGCGATGCCCCATGGCATATTGAACTGGCCTGGGCCGCTGCCAGCAGAACCCCATTTCGCTAGGAACCTGCCATCCTTGGTGAATTTTTGGATGCGGTTATTCCCGCTGTCCACCACATAGGCGTTGTCATCGGCATCGAAGGCGATACCGGAAGGACGGTTGAGCTCGCCGTCGCCGCTTCCTGGTCGCTCCTGCCACTTGCTGATGTAATCGCCATCCTTGCCAAAAATCGACACGCGGTTGGTCCACTCATCGGTGACGTACACATTTCCGGCGCGGTCAAAGGCGATGGCGGTCGGCCATACCAGCGAGCCGTCATCGAAGTTGAACGCATGTGGTCCCTGGGCTATGACGCCACGAGCAAAGGCCGTGACGTACTCTTCGTCGTCGAGTGTTAACACGGTGATCCGAGTGCCTTCAGGACGATATTCAGAACCCCGGCACAGCACGTACAGCATGTCACCCTCGCCGCGGGCGACAAAGACCGGCGAGGTAAACCCCGGTCCGAATTGCTCGCCACGGCCGATGGTGTGGCTATATTTCAAAATAACGGAATTCGCAACGGTCGGCATGTTCGCACCTCACAGCATATGGGTTGACCATGACCTGGAGCGCCAACCCCCTACCACAAGCACAGGGATTGGCGCTCGACAATAGCCGTGTCCTATAGGACATCGGCGTGTCTAGAGGAAATCAAGCTGCTCGAAGGTCCCACCGACGATGGGCTTCGAATCCATCTTCATCCACTTCTCCAGCAAGGTCGCGTAGAGCCCGCGGAAATCGTTGTTGAAGTGGAGATCCCCTTCCAACAATTTCCCGGCTTCCAGGGAAGGATACTGGCCGTACAGGCCACCCTTCACCGCATCGCCGATGACGAAGGCATGGCCGCCGGAGCCGTGGTCGGTCCCGGAACCGTTGTCATGCACGCGCCGGCCAAATTCGGTGAACACCAGGAGGACGACGTTGTCCGTGGCGTTGTGCTCTTTCAGGTCGGCGTAGAAATCGGCGACGGCCTTGGACGTCTGAGTCCACAGCCGGGTGTGGTTGGCCAACTCTCCGGCATGGGTATCGAAGCTATTGTATGGGGCGGTGGTGTAGAGAATCCGCGTCCCAAAGTCCGCCAGATGGGTCTGGACGATGTTTCTCATATACCCGCCAACGGTATCGTCGCCGTACTTCACCGTCGAGGCATACTTCTCCGGAGCCGTGCTCAGGATGTCCGCCCCTTTCAAGGCGTCCAGGCCCGTCTGCGCGAAGTAGGACAGCACCTGGTCTTTCCCGAGCATCGGGGTGTAGGTGCGGGCGAATGTATCGAGTGCCTTCGTCCGCTGTTCCTCGATCTCGATGCCGGTGAGGACGCCGTAAGATTCGAGGTTACCAACCGAGGCCACCGGTACGCCCGGTGCCGACAGGGCGCGTGGCAGACCACGACCGAAGTTGACGCCGGTCAAGACGTTGTCTTTCTGGGGGTCGATCTCACGAATCGCCCGGCCCAGCCAGCCCTCGGTGCCGATCTTGTCGGGCTCGCAGGTGTGCCAAATATCCATCGAGCGGAAGTGAGAGCGGCTCGGTTTGGGATAACCGATTCCCTGAATGACCGCCACTTTCCCCTCATCATAGAGCGCCTTGAGAGGTCCCATAGCGGGGTGAAACCCGACGTCCTTATTGAGAGGCAGTACCTGGTCTTCGGGAATCCGGACATTCGGCCGGTTGTCGAAGTACAACGGGTTGCCATATGGGATGACCGTATTCAGAGCGTCGTTGCCCCCGGACAGCTGGAGGACAACCAGAATGGGGTCCTTCTTGTTCGCTGCCATAACATCCCCTCCCTTCGCCATTAGGCAAATATGTATTCCGTGGTCGCCACGATCGACTGCAGCATCTGGGCCACTCGTTGGGGGAATTTCTCTGCCCCGGTTCGAATCTCGCCCTCGCCCTTGGCCAGTGTCACCAGCTCATTGCGCGTCTCCGGCGCCAGCTGGTACCCACCCAGCAGCTCCAAGCAACCATCCACCAGACGCTCTGGGGTCAACGTCGGCCCTTCGGCACGCAGCCGTGCGATGATGTCCTGCACGCCAGGCAGGTTGGTCTTGGCCAGGTAGTCGGCGGTGAAGTTAATGCGCTCGACCAAGGTACCACTGTCGATCCACTCCTTCCCGGTATGCCAGCCCTCGACCGTTGGCGGATTGAGGATGTCTTGGCCCATGTAGCGGATGTTCAGGGCCAGGGCATTGAAGCCGGGCTTGGGGAAGTCGAAATCTTTCACCAGGCGCGTGGTACCGATCACCGTTTCAACCGGGCTCTTGACTTTGGCGAAACGGGCCTGTTTGAAGAAATTGGAGTTGAACAGGACGCGCAACATCGAACGAATGTCGGTCCCAGACCGGAAGTACTCGTCTTCGAGCATTTTGATGGCCGCAGGGTCGCGCGGTGGCGTGTGCTGCCATGCAGGAACCTGTGGCTCGTCGGCGACGAAGTAATTGTACAGGTGACGGGCGATGAATCTGGCCGTGGCCGGCTGCTTGGCGATGATGCGGATGATATCCTCGCCATTCAAGTTGCCGGTCTCGCCGAGGAAGGTCTTCTGGCCATCGTCATGATCTTTTGGATCGTAGACGAACGTCGACAGATATCGGCCATATGGATACCGCGGCATGGCATTGGCGACCGTCCAACCGGTGAAAGCTCGGGCCGCCTCTTTGATATCCTCCTCGCTATAATTCAGCTCGCCGTCCTTACCCACACCCATGGAGAACAGCTCTAACAGTTCCCGGCCCCAGTTCTCATTGATGGCGCCGTTATGGCTCATGCAGTTGTCCAGGTAGAACACCATGGCCGGATCATACGCCAGTCCCATCAGCAGGTCTTCGTACTTGCCCATGCCGGTGCGTCGGAACATATCGATTTCGAGGCTTTGCTGCCGAGGATGCTCGCACTTGGCATGGCCAGTGCAGAAAATCCCGTGCCAGAACAGGGCCATTTTTTCTTCGAGCGGCCGCTTGGTGTTGATCATGCGGAAGATCCACTCTTCCTGCTGGCCTTCCAGCCCATTCTTGTTCACCCATTCGGTCTTGTATCGCATCATAATATCGTCGTCGAGCTCGGGCTGCGTCTCGGGATGCAGCAATTCCTCAACGGTCGCCTCGTAGCCTTTGGCGGCGCGGGCTTCCACTTCCGAATATGGGGCTCCGAATCCTGCGCGGCGCATCAGGTGAGCCATCAAGACTTTAGCTTCGTCTGCCATGTCTCTTCTCCTCCTAGCCATGCTATTTCTACGATGTTGTTAAAGCCGCCCATGGGCGACATGGACATGTAACGCAGGCACACATACTTCTGAGCTTCTGTGGGGCCACCATGGGCTGGATCGATGGCCCAGGTTGCGCTGCCCTCTGATCCTACCTCTAGGGTCATCAGACATCCTAGAGCGATCCTATACCTCAGTTGTTGCCTTGTCAACAGTTAGAAAAAAAATTATTGTCATTAGCGCGCTTAGCGGCACATCAAGCTGATTAAAACTTCGTCAGATGTGATGAATGCGTGCTTCTCTAATGGCCAACCGAGCCCAGTCAGGTGCTAGGTATAGCCGCCGAACAGTGCGCGTTGGAGATCCTTCCAAAAGCAATCAACGCTTTTGAACCCGACGTCTTTCAATGCCTCGAGCTGCTGTTCGAGGTTCGCGGGAAAGGGGCCAGCTCCCACTTCCACGGCTGTGCGTTCGGCTCGTCGCACCATGGTACCAATATCTTCGCGGGCATCCCCGGCACGCTGGCGGCGTGCTGTCGCCACGCGCGCATACCGCTGCTGCAGCTCAGTGGTTGGGGCGTTGACCAGGTCTAGATTGAGAAAGGCGCCACCTGGTTTCAATTGCTCGCGGATTTCGCCGTAGATCTCGCGAATACGTCTAAAGTCTCGCAGATTATGCAAGCAGCTCGATGACACGGCAGCGTCGAAGGGGCCAAATGGCTTCGGCAGCCAGTTCGGATCGAAGAGATCGGAATGGTGCGGTGTAAAGCGTCCCCCAAACGTCAGCATGAGGTGCCGCGCTCGGTTGAGCATGGGCTCCGAACCATCTTGACCAATGCATGTGGCGTTTGGGAAGCGCTCGAGAATGTAGTGGCTCACCGGTCCGTAGCCGCCGCCGACATCGAGGATCGTGACGGTGGCGTCGTTGGGAAACGGGAAGAGGTCACACATTATCTGAAAGCGCTCGCCCCGACGCGGATCTTCAGTCTGTTGTCGTCTCACCCACTCGTCGACGTATCCTTCTGAGGACCAATCGTGATGGTCGTTTCGCTGCATATACCCCTCCTACACCGGTACCAGTCGAGCCTGGAGACAACCATCAGGCGGCGGGTTATGGGTCTGAGACGACTCACCCGCCAATGCGGTCGGGCTCGATCTGGCCCTCTGCCCCCTGGGCCGTGGGAACGGCCCAGGTTGATGTTGCCGGAGATCTGCGCTCCAGGCCTATGAGGCGTAACGAGCGGCTAGAGGCCTAAGAGCTTCTCCAAGTTTTTCCAGAGGATTTTTTCTTTTTCCTCCTGGGTCAAACTCTGCAGGCCTAGCACCCAGGCGACGGGCCAATCGATCCGCATGTCAGCCGGCCAGTCGGTGCCCAGCACCACCCGGTCGGCGCCAACGGCGTCGAGCAACATGCGTAGCGCCGGCTCGCTATGGGTCAGGCAGTCGTAGTAGAACTTGCGCAGGTATGCACTAGGGGGCTTGTCGATGTGAGCTCTCGCCTCGGAGCGCACCTGCCAGCCCCGGTCCATACGGCCGATGCCGAAACAGGTATAGCCCCCGCCATGTGCCAGACAGATCTTCAAGTCTGGGCACTGGTCCATGACGCCCCCGAACACGAAAGAGGCAAAAGTCACGGCCCGGTCGACCAGATTGCCGATCGTGTTGGCGAGATGATAGCGGTTAATGCGTTGGAGCACCAACGTTGGCCTGGCCTGGTGGATGAAGATCACCGCCCCCATCCGCTCTGCTTCTTTCCAGAAGGGGAGAAATTCCGGTTCGTCGAAGGTGCGGCCATTGACATGGTCATTGATCATGGCCCCTTTAAGGCCGAGCTGCATCATGCCACGTTCCAGCTCACCGATGGCCGCCTTGATGTCTTGCATCGGCAGCGTGGCCAGGCCTGCGAAGCGGTCGGGGTAGTCGATTGTCATCTGGTGCACTTCGTCATTACAGGCGCGTGCAATGGCGGTGGTGGTAGCGACGTCCTGATCGTACTTGTAGAAGGCAACATTGGTGGATACGACTTGAACGTCGACCCCAAGGGACTTCATGTCGGCCAGACGCTCTTCTGGCGTCCAGGCGTTCATAGGGTTGAAGAGCTCCCCTTCGGCACTGGTCATGCCATGCCATGTCCTGCCGGATAGAACTTCTCGTTGGAAGCACTGGGGGGTGAGATGCGCGTGAATATCGATCGCTCGCATACGCCTCCTTGTCCCTTTTCGCTAGTGGTCAGTGGTTGATGACTAGTGTCAGGCAGTAGACACCCTTGTCTACACGACTGATCACCGACCACAGACCACAAGCCATGAGGCCCTACTTTTCGAGACCCAATAGCTTCTCTAGGTTTTTGTACAGGATGGCCTCTTTCTCCTCCTGAGTCAGGCTTTGCAGGCTGAGTATCCAGGAGACAGGCCAGTCGATAGCCATGTCAGCCGGCCAGTCGGTGCCGAAGATCACCTTGTCGATACCCACGCTGTCGATCAACATGCGCAGCGCCGGTTCGCTGTGTGTCAGACAATCGTAGTAGAACTTATTGAGATAGGTGCTGGGGGGACGTTGGATGTTGACTCTGGCCTCGGAGCGTACTTGCCAGCCGCGATCCATCCGTCCGATGCCAAAGCACGTATAGCCACCGCCATGGGCCAGGCAGATCTTTAGATCGGGGCAGGCATCCATGACGCCGCCAAAGACGAAGGAGGCGAAGGTGACGGCGCGGTCGACCAGGTTGCCGATGGTGTTGGGCAGATGGTAGCGGTTCGAGCGCTCTTTGACCAGCGTCTCGCCACCTTGTTGGTGGATAAACATGATAGCCCCCATCTGCTCTGCCGCCTTCCACAGGGGCAGAAACTCGGGCTCATCATAGGTGCGCCCGTTGACTTTGTCATCGATCATCGCCCCGACCAGGCCGAGCTGGTTGACCGCTCGATCCAGCTCAGCGATGGCCGCCGGCACGTCCTGCATCGGGATCTGCGCAAAGCCCTTGAAGCGGTCCGGATAGTCCATGGTCATCTGATGCACTTCGTCATTGCATTCCCGGTGCATGGCGGCGACGGTCTGGGGATCGCGATCGTAGTAGTAGAAACCTGCCCCGGTGGACACGACATGGACGTCGACCCCGAGGGATTTCATGTCGGCAAGGCGCTGCTCCGGTGTCCAGACCGCCCGAGGCGCAATGCCGAACGCTGCCCGGTTTGATGCCGTGCCATTCCTTCCCAGCCTGCATGGCATGGATGAAACACTGGGGTGTCAAGTGAGCGTGAATGTCGATGCTGCGCATGTGCACCTCCGTCTGCTAACGCTTTCTATGAAGGACGTCCATCGCAACAAAACTGCTGTCGGACGACTCAGGCAATGTGCTCCACCCGGCCGAAATCATACCACAGAAGATTCGTCCACATGATCTACGGCCGCTCCTGCCCCCATGCATCGCGCTCCCCCCCGGACAAAAGGGAAGTGGGGTAACGGTGCCAGCGACTGGCAACGCCGGCAACTCGGTCTCAAGCGCCCCGGCTTCGGAGCTGTAGAGGTTTCTGAAGTCGCCTGACCCTGTGTCGGCGGCATACTACGCCGCCGGGTGAGGGGTGTCAACCCTGGCGTTCGCCTTCACCTTTGCAGCTCGAAGTGGTCGAATACAGAGGTTCCGAGAGACGTGCCGTGACAGGCGAGCATCGATGATCCTCGCGGCCAAATGCTGGCATTGTCCGGTTTCCATCGCGCTTCGCCGGGGGCACAGACGCGTATTGTGGTCACGCCCAGGCGGTTAGGGTCCAAATCGACTCGGACGTAGTGATTCATAATCCCTCGCCTGGCTATGGCATACTGAATATACGGGGGTGCAACCTTTGACGATGGTGATGCCTGCTGGTCGGCAAATGGGCGCAGCCACGCGCCACCCCCTCCGGCCACCACATAGACCACGCCCCTCCCGGCTGGATAGACCCCTGCCTGATACAGCTTGTGTTCGACTGCGGGCAACGGTTGGATGCGGTTGGGTGGATCGGTCACCCCTAGCGGATAGGTGCGCTCGAAGGAGTGCTGGTGGCCGGAAAAGACGAGGTCCACGCCCATGTCGTGCAGCGGTTTCAGGGTGGCGCAGCACGGCTTCTCAAACCACGCCGTGGTCACGACCGGTGCATGGACCAACACCAGGACCCACTTCTTGGCGTCCTTCGCACGCTTGACAGGCTCTTCGAGCCAGGCAAGCGCCCCGAGCTTGTCCGCGCCCAACACATCATGGTCTAGGACGGCGATCAACACCCCAGGGAGATCCTCGATGACACCCTCCCAATCTCTGGCTCCAGGTGGCTTTGTCAACGGGGCTCTCAAATTGGCGATCATTTGCCAGCACGTAATGGCGGCTTTCGCCCAATCACTGTCACCCTCGGGAGCATCATTATCCCCTCGTGCGAACACGACCTTCCCCTGAAAAGGCGTGAGCAGCTTGTCGCGGACCTCGGCTACATACGGCGGCAGGTCCCCTGCCGCCGTATTCTGAGTACACACGCCCTTGGTATAGATGTAATCCCCTGCGTACAGCACCAAGTCGGGGGCATCCTGGATCATGGCCTGCTGAACGGCAAGAAAACCCGCCGTGAAGGCGTCGTCGCCGATGCCCATATCGCCGACCACGAGGATTCTACACGACTCCCCTTGGCAGGCTGCGAAGGTTGGCATCACGGTACTGAGACCAAGGGCGATCCAGGCCACGACCAAGAGCAGCAGATGAATGGTGCCGAGTCTTGCGATCATCGATTGTTCTCCATAGCTCACAGGAAGGACACGTGTGCAGGATAGTACTTCAGCCTGAGCCGGTTATATAAGGAGCGCAGAACCGTGTCAAGCCCCTGGGGCTTCCGTCTATCGACCTCGGAGGATGTCGTCGATCGCGTCTCACCCCCGACTTGTCATGGCCCCTTTCCGCGGTTATATCGTTCGAGGCGCTGGTATCGCGATCGAATCTGCGGTACTATGCATCACTCATGACCTTGAGGAGACCAATCTGGAGACAACATCCATGAAAAACAAAGTCTATCCAACTTTTGACGAGGCCGTAGCGGACGTCCCCGATGGATCTGTGTTCATGTCCCCCGGATTTGGTGGCGTCGGCGTTCCAAGGAACCTTCTGGCTGCCTTGCACCGTCAGGGAGCCAAAAGCCTCACAGGCATTTCCAACAACGGCGGCAGCAAGGACGACAAAGTCGATGTCGGCACCTTGATCGCGGCGGGCCAGGTGAAGAAAATGTACTGCGCCTTTACGGCTGCCACCCATCCCTCGCAGGTGACCCCCTTCGTCCAGATGTATAACGAGGGCAAGATCGACGCGGAGGTACTTCCCCAGGGGACGCTGGCCGAGCGGGTTCGCGCCGCCGCCGCCGGGATCGGCGCGTTTTACACACCCGCCAGCGTCGGCACCGAACTGGCCGAGGGCAAAGAGCACCGCGAGATCAACGGCCGCATGTACGTGCTGGAGTACCCCCTGCACGCGGACTATGCGTTCATCCGCGCCTGGAAGGCGGACACGTTCGGCAACCTGCAGTTCCGCCTGGCCCAGCGCAATTTCAACCCCATCATGGCGATGGCGGCGAGAATTACCATTGTCGAAGTGGAAAACGACATCGTGCCTATCGGGGAGCTGGACCCGGACCAGATTCATGTGCCGGGCGTCTACGTCGACCGCCTGGTGCGCATCCCTGCTGACGGGATCTGGGACTGAGAGCTCTGCACTGATCACAGGTTGGTACGTTGCTGCGAAGACGAGCGCAGGCGTCGAATAATTGGAGGAGATGAGGATGGAAGAGAAGCCGAGACTGGCGCGGCAAGCCATGTGCGATCGGCTGGCGATGGAATTCCAGGACGAATGGATAGTGAATCTGGGCGTGGGTATGCCGACTCTGTGTTCAAATTATGTGGATCCCAAGAAAAGCCTGATCTTTCACTCGGAGAACGGCGTGATCGGCTACGGTCCACTGGCGAAGCCGGAAGAGGTCGACCGGCATCTGGTCAATGCCGGAGGACAGAACGTCACGCCCGTACTCGGCATGGCGATCGTGCATCACGCCGATTCCTTCGCATTGATCCGTAAAGGCATGGTGGATGTGACGGTGATGGGCGCCTACGAGGTGTCCGAAAACGGGGATTTCGCCAATTGGCGCATCCCCAACCGTAAAGGCGGCGGCATCGGTGGGGCGATGGATTTAGCGGCTTGTGCCAAGCGGGTGTTCATTGCCTTGGAGCATACCACCCGCGAGGGCAAACCCCGTTTGCTCAAACGCTGCACCCTGCCCATCACGGCGCCGGGCGTGGTCAAATTGGTCGCGACCGACCTGGGCCTGTTCGAGGTGACTCCTCAAGGATTTCAGCTCCGCGAGTACGCCCCAGGATGGACTCCTGAGGAGATTCAGGACCTTACCGAGGCGCAGCTGATCATGGCCGACAGCCTGCGGGAATTCCGCTTCCGCGACCAGAACTAGCGTTCAATCGCCGCTATCCGGCGTCGGCGTGGTGGCCTGTCCAGGAATGATCACGGCATCGGTGGCAATGGGGCGATGGAGCGCACCGGAACGGTGGAGGAATGGAAGGCTGCTAGAGAAGAATGGAGGTGTCACGTTGAAGATCGCTGCTGTCAAAGCCCATCCGATGTCGATCGCGCGGCCCCAAGCCAGTTGGACCGCACATGAAATAACCACCGAAGCCAGCTTGATCCTGGTTGAAGTTCAGACCGATGCCGGGCTCATTGGGTATGGGGAAATTCAGAGCGGGCCGATGCCTCAGGTATGCCGTTGGATTGAGCAATTCGGCGAGATCATCCGCGGCATGGATGCCCTGGCCCATCTTGAAGTCTGGGAAAAACTCTTTGCACTGACCTCGCCGCGGCCCGGTGGCATTGGCGGTCGGGATGGCTTGCCACCGCCGCTGCCACGCGGCCAGCGCTCTCAGATCATGGCAGCCATCGGGGGCATCGATATCGCGCTGTGGGATATCAAAGGCAAGGCTACCAACATGCCGGTCTACCGGCTGCTCGGCGGCTCCCAACGCGAGCTGTTTACGTATGCTACCGGCGGCTACTATGTCGAAGGCGCACCGCTCACCGCCTGCGCCGAGGAGCTGGGAAGTTATGTCGCTGCCGGATACCGTGCCGTCAAGCTCAAGACCGGCGGCATGTCTTTAGACCAGGAGCTTGTGCGCATCCGGGCCACGCGTGAGGCCATCGGTGATGCCATGCTCATGCTCGATATGAATGCGCCCTATGATGTGCAGGATTGCATCATGTTTGCCGAGGCGGTCGAACCCTATAACATCTTCTGGCTTGAGGAGCCTCTGCACTGGTATCTGCAGCCGGCCGATTACGTCAGACTGGCCGATGCCATATCCATACCGTTGGCGCATGGGGAGCGCGAGTGGACCCGTTTCACTATCCGTGATTTCATCGCCTCTGGCGCGATTCGCTTCGTGCAGTTCGATGCCACCCGCTATGCCGGTTTCACCGAAGCCCTGCGTATCGCCCATTTGGCCGAGCAGCATCGGGTCGTCATCGCGCCCCATACGGCTCCTCACATTCATGGGCATATCGTCTCAGCCTTTGGCGCCAGCGCCTTCGGTGTGGAATCACACGGTGATCCAGAGCGCCATCCCATCCAGCATGGCATGTACACGGAGGGGCCGGAAGTGCGCGATGGCAAAGTCTACCTGAGTGAGTTGCCTGGCTTGGGTGTCGAGATCGACTGGGCTTTCGTCAACAAGCATCGTGCTTAAGCAGTGCTTTAGCGGGTGGGGCAAGATCATTTATGGCGTGACTGGCCGCCATTCCATGAAGAGGTAGACGCCGTCGTCGTCCAGCGTGGTAAAGCCTAGGCGCTCGTAGAGCCGTTGGGCGCGGTTGAGCTTCTCCACGTGGATGCGGAAGGGTCTTCCAGTGCGCGCCGCTTCGGCGAGCAGGCCTTGCAGAATGGTGGTGCCGATACCGGCCTGCTGAAACTCCGGCAAGAGTGCGATATCGATGCCACGCGTTTCATCCGCTCTCCGCTCGATGTAGAGCCGGCCAATCGGGTGCTCACCGCGCAGGATAATGGTGAAGTCGGCCATGGGAAATTGCGCCAGGTAGGACTGTTGCTGGGCACGAAACTGCATCCTGAGGAAAGCCTCGCGCTGAGCCTTGCTCCAGCCCAGGGCAGCCAACTCATCCAGGCGGGTGCTGGCATAGACGTCGAAGAGAAATTCCTCATCCTCTGCGCGGATGGGGCGCACGGTGATGCCTTTGCCGTATTGGCACGAGCGGTCTTCATGCATCTGGGCGCCGGAATCGGTTGAAGACCGCCTCGTAATACACCCCGTCATGATCCTGCCCCACGGGCACCAGGAATAATTCGAAGGCTCCGAGCTGGTTGTGCTGCAGCTGATACATCCCCTGCCGGAGTAGCATGTCACGCGGACCGTGGAAGACAAGAGAAAAGCGCTCCTGGCGGGAAGCAGCCGATGGGTGCTGGTGATCCGATGCTCCTTTCTCAGTCACTTCAACCAATTCCACTTCCATTACCAGTGTCGGCGAGACGTGGATGCTGAATGGGGTGTTCAGTTGCGTGCTGAACGTCCCGGCGTGAAGATCGTCCGACATCGTCGTTCCCCCAATACCCAACAACAGAGACCAGTCAGTGCCCCGGCACTGCATTTCGGAACCCCTGGCCGCCCACGGAGGCTAGAGGCAGAGGCCGGCGCATACTCCCGAACAGCACTGGGCACTGGTAGTGCACGCAGATCCCGTACTTAAACACGACGCCGCCTCGACTGCCGTTGGTGCGACAATGCTCGTCACCAGCGGCAATGCTATCACTGCTCCCCATCCCAGCCGGCGCATCACCTCCCGCCGTGACACTTTGGCCCCGCCTCGCGGGGCCTGAAGCTGCTTCGCCAGCAGGCACGCCTTTCCCAGTTGCTGCAAGGCCAGCCACACGACATCTTCAGGAATTGGTGTGTGCATCTCCCGCTCCAGTATACTGGCCATTTGAGTCACAGTGGTTTGCCCGTCACAGTATTTCCAGACCAGCGCGGCCGTCTGGTTCAAGCAATGTGCCTTGTGCCTCTCCAGGTCGTAGACGAGCACTTCGTCAGGTAAAGCGTGGACCACCAATCCGTCTGCTCGTGCACACGGTCTGAGCTGAGCGTGTCCAACATTCATACCGACTCCTTGCATGTGGGCACCGCGTCCATCCCTGAATCGACCTCATCACCTCCACCGCTCTAAGATGCTGAGCCATCTCCCACCTTTGCTTAGGATAGGTGGACTCTGAGCTCGAATTATTGGAATTTGAGGTGCATGGTCGGGTCTCCCAACAAGAATCCAGGTTTGCCGGACGTCGACATCAGACACCGCTGCCTTGGCTCGCCTGATAGCCTCCCCCAGTCTGAGCGGCTTGTCAGGTGGATTACTCTCCATGAACAACCCTCGAAACAGCTCCTGGTCCATCGCGGCTTGACTGATCGGCCCGGTCATTCCCGATGGAGCCCAGACGGCCACCGCGCCTCCCTCCGCGGCGTGCAGCAGCGCTTCAGCCAAACTTTCGAGGGCCGCATCATGAAAATACCCATTGAGGCAGGTCATGGTGACAAAGACTGATAGTCGCTCACCATTATTCAGCTCAGCGGCATCCTCGGCAGTCAGAAGATTGCCTCTCCAAAAATCCACCGAGCCATGTCCAATATAGTTGACGAGGGCTGGGCCGCGATTGATGCTCGCGATCAGTTGGCTCTTAGCCGTCGCGCTATCCATCTGCCCTCGGTCGATTTCCTCTACAAACAAAGTGGGAGGAATCAATTCCCACAACGCTTCATTGATCGCCCCAAAGTCGGTTCCGTCATTGAGGTCCGTGACAAGTAGCACGCCGTTGCCCACTCCGGCCTGGTTGTAGCTCACGATCTTCGCCACCAAGCGGTCGATCTCCTCGACAGTTCGCCCTGGTAGCCGACCCACAGCCATGTCCGCCAGCCCATCATGATCGACATCGGCTAGCCAGTCATCTGAGGCCGTTTCCATGAGTTGTGTATCGAGCAGCTTGGTCGGCACGAAGTCATGATAGCCATAGCCGAGGTGGTTGTTTGGGTCCCAGCTGGCATCACCGACGAGCAGCACAAAGCGGGGGGCCGGGGACCATTGCGTGGCGGCATAGCCGAGGAAGTCACGCACGGCGTATGGCGTCTTCTGGCCAGCGCTGAACTCATCGAAGATGTCCTCGACATCGACCACGGCCACGGACAAACCCTGATTCTGCCGCTGTGCCAGCAGTGGGCCGATGCTAGCGATGAAGTCGTGATGGCTGATGATGACCAGGTCGGCTCCATGGCCAGTCTGATGCCAGCGCGAGGGCTGATTTGGGGCGATGTTGGCCACCGTCTTCGCCTGCGCCGCAGTCAACGCCAGCAACGTCCTGAGCCCGCTGCCGGGCACGCTCAGGGTGACGGCAAACCCGCCAGCCTGCGTGTTGACGGTGCCGGTCACCTCGTACACTGCGTCAGCATCGGTGATATCTAAGACGCGAATCGCTGCGTTGCTGAACCCGCCAATAGTTACCCGCTGTCGCCCTGTGGCGCTGAAGCGCAGCGCATCTCCGTCGGCCGTATAGGTACGCCAGTAGGTCAGGCGGACGGTATCGATCAGGCTGATGTCCCGCTCGCCACCGAGGGCGGTCAGTTCCACCTGGTTCGTTCCCTGGCGCAGCCAAGACGGGGCGAGGGGAAAGCTATCCAATCCAGGGGACTGGTCCTGAAAGGTAACCTCCCCGACCCTGACCCCATTCAGCGTTACCTGGACGCGATGCGCCCCCTGCGTCACGCCTTGTAGTGCCACCTCCAGCAGTGTAGTCCCGGATGGAGCCGGGTCCAGATATGCCACCTGCAGCGATTCCACGGTCGGCTCTGGGCCGACAACGGCGCCAAAGAAGTTCTCCCGCTCGCCATTGCGCAGGGCAGAAAAATACACGGTGCGATCCTTGCGCTCGACAGTGTAGGGGAAACTGCGGTCCGCTGGCTGTCCGCCAAGCGCCGTCACTGGCCTGATACGGCGACCGGGCCCGCCTTGAGCTACCAACCAATACACCCGCGTGTCCGTCCAGGCCGCAGCCAGCCCCAACCCATAAAACTCAATGGCATCGCCGGGGTCGAGCCGGCCATCTTCCTGACCAGTGATGAGCATGGGAACTTGTTGCCCATCGACGTAGAGATGCAGAAGGCGAGGGTCTACATTGGGAGGCAGCCCGGCAGACAGCAACTCGGGCACAGTGACGCGGTACCAGCCTTCTTGACGGATTGAGAGCTTCACCGCCGGATGGGCGGCTAGATAGGACTGCCACTTAGCGCGGGCGTTACTCAGCGTGACGGGCGAGACTCGCCGCTCCACGGGCGCGGTCGGAGGCGGGTAGACAGCCGCACCGCCCAAGCTGCTCAATAGCTTAGCCTGGGCTCGGTTGCCGGGTGGCAAGAGCCCGGGGCGCACCGGGCCACCGGCGGCAGCCGGACCGTGCCAGGTGCTGTGGCCACTGAGGTCGATAGCCTCTAGCCAATAGGGTCCGTCGCCAGGATCAGGCGGAGAGTCATCCCACCAGGCATAGGAGCGTCCAGCTTGTACCGTAGTGCCTGGTCCGACCATTAGGGCGGTGCCGGCGATCAGAGACGGATTGATCTTCGTGCGCTGGCCGCCGGACTCGCGGTAGACGTTAAACCCGAGATTATCCACTTCAAACCCGGTTCGCCAGGCGACCTGCGTTCCCCCCTGTACGGATGGCGTCGCCGTAAGCGCTTCAACGGTGGCCAGTGTAGCGGAGCCGGTGGTCGTGGTGATGGTGATCAACCATCTTTGGAGGGTTCCTGTGGCTCCGCCTGTGTCAAGCTCTACCCACAATTCCCAGGTCCCATTGGGGCTTAAGCCCCCGAAGGCGGACGCGAACGATGAGCTGCCACTCGCACCAGTGCACCCACTACCCGCGAACGTCAGTGTCAGCCCAGGATGCGCCGTTGGCAGGTTATTGAAGCTATTGATGGTTTCGACGGCTCCGTAAGTCGCAGGCTTGTAGTTGCCTGCGGGGACTGACGTCGCAGACGCGTTCGGCAGACACGTGCTTGCACTATCTGCGATGGTGAACGTGCCACTGAGGTTATCCGCGGCGCCCGTGGTCGAATCCGACCAAAATACCAGGTTATTGACACCATTGGGATGGATGAGCAAAATATCCAGATCGTCCCCAAACTGTGTACTGAGGTTAGTCAGCGTCGCCGACACATTCGTGATGGTCCCTGACAAGCCTGAGACGTCGACCGTCAATCTCACGGTTGTGGCGGTGAGGTTAACAGCGGCTACCTGCGCTTGTTGGCCGATCAGGAGGACCGCCAACGCCAGGTAGAGGGCCAATATCCCGTGGAACGGCAAGGACCTCTGCCCGGGGCTGCGAGAGGTTCGTCGTCGCATGCTACCTCCTCTGGTGTGCATGTGGTCGTTTTGTCCTCCACGGCGTCGGGCAGGTGGGGGTAACCCCAGGGCCGCGCCCAGACATGAGATCTGTTCGCCTCTGCGTTATCCCTCGACCGAGAACCAGCTACGGACATCCTCGGTCTGCGGTCTTGAGACGGCAGAGCACCTGGCGGGTCGTCATCCCCTATCAATGCTGGGCTGGTTCTCTGCGAGCGCTCTCCCAGGAGACTACCGAACAACCCTCGGTGCTAGCGCTACACGAAACGTGCATAGCGATCCCTTGCAGGCGCGGGCCGTCATGGCTTCAGCTTCTGCTCGGGAAAATTCCCTCAAGCGCGATGCAATAGTTGAGGGTCAGGTACGGCTGTAAAACGTTGAAAGGCTGGCTTCCTCCGGTATTGCCGATCATCTGCGGTGCCATCGTCCCCGGGGTTGTTATCGATGCGATATAAGGCGTCTCGGATGAATTCGCGAGATAAGTGTTTTCGATCCTTCCAGTATCGCCGCTATCGGCGTTGACGTTGACCAGGTGATTATGCGATGGCATCTGATTAACCGTCAGGGTGCCGGTCTCGGTGCCGCCTACCTGCCCAAGATCATAGTTCGAAAGGCCAGGCCCTTGCCCAGAGCCATTGGGGACGCGACCGCGCAGGTCCGGCAGCGCAAAGGTGGTCTGACCGTTGCCGCCGAAGGTGGTACCAAGAAGCGAAAATAATGCCGTATTTTGGGCGATGGGCAGGATTTGACCACTGCAGAAAGCCCAACCCCGTGGTGCAAAGTTATAGGGCACAAGCATAATTTGACCGAGGAACGGTTCGGACATAGTCTGCTTCTCCTTTGGCAAAGTCCGTTAACCTGGCTCTTCTCCTTGGCAACGAACACGCTGATCTGCAAGCGGCACGAGAACAGCGCGCTGCTACCGGTGGCGATACCCATACGTCTCAATAGCGAGACATCTAAACTTATCCATTTTTATCAATTAATGTCAATAGAGATTTTATAGCTCCAGATTTTGGCTTGGCAATCACATCGCGGGCTGGGTGGGTTTCATGCCGGGATGAATGGTAGTGAGCTTACTCGGTTGATGTCTCAGTCATTCGGCGATTGGCAGGTTAGATGAGGATGAGGGATTGTAGCGGTGGTAGGCCCAGGATCATGCGGCCCGCGGACTGGAACTGCGGCGCGGCTGTGCCGACATGCTGGGTGGCGGCATGGATGTCGCGGAGCGCCCGCTGCAGCGGGCTACTCCGGTAGTTGGCCGAGGCCCCGGCAATGGTATAGAGAATATCCACCGCCGCGGCCGCGCTGCGCGTGGCGTTGGCCGCGGCCAGCAGCAGGTCGGCGCGTTCGTCGAACGACACCTGCCCATGCGCGAGATGTGACTGCCAGGTCTGCTCGACTGTCGTGTGCAGCCAGGCACGAGCCGAGCGCACCAGCGCCACCGCCTCCGCGATGCGGACCTGGAACATCGAGCGGTCGCGCAACAGCTCCGTCCCAACATTGGGTTTCTTGGATTGCGCGAGCTTCAGACAGGCGTCCAAGGCACCCTGAGCGATGCCCAGGGCCACTGCACCGATCGGTAGGGCGAAGGAAGCATAGAGGACGTAGCGGTAGACAGGACTTTGGTAGCGCGCGCCTTGGGGTGTCATTCCAAGCTTGAACTCACACGTATAGCCAGCTGGCACGAACACCTGGTCGATCACCACATCGTGGCTGCCGGTGCCAGCCAGGCCGCTGACGTCCCAGGTCTCGATGATGTTGGCCTGCCCCATGGGGATGAAAAACAGGCGCACCTCAGGCTCTCCATCGACTGTGAGACGCCGCTGGTCGCCATCGAAGACCTCGCAGCAACAGAAGATCCAAGTGGAATGCTGACAACCGCTGGCATAGGGCCAGCGCCCCGTCACCCGATAGCCGCTAGCGCTGACCACGGCCCTTCCATAGGGGTGCACAACGCCCGCGGTGATGCTCTGGGGGTTGCTGCCGAACACGTCTTCAGCAGCCTCGTCGGCCAGGAAAGCTCCCAGCAACGCATTACACGCCGCGATGAAGGCGCACCATCCGGTCGAGCCATCGATGCGCGCGATGGCCTCGACCACACGATAAAAAGTCAGCGGCTCGATTTCGAAGCCGCCGAGCGTGCACGGCGTATACATGCGAAAGATGCCGGCCTCTGCCAGCGCCGTGACGACCACTGCCGACAGGCGATGATTGTTCTCGGCCTCATCGGCATGAGCGCGAAGCAAGGGTTCAAGGCTCTGGACGACACTGAGAAGCCGATCGCAAGTCAGGGTGGTCTGGTCTGCCATGAGGCACCTGGAAATGGTTTTGGGGCAGCGTTTAGCCTTCGTTGAGACCGCTGTCGAATTGGATCAGGATACCATCGGGATCATGCACATAGAAGCTGCGCACGCGGCCTTCCGCGTTGGTAAAGACCTCACGCGGCCCTCCTAATGGTACGCCCTTAGCTAATAGCTCTTGCATCAGGGCGTCGGTGTCGGGGACGGTAAAGGAGAAGTGGGTAATTCCCACCTGATCGAGCTTAAGCGCTTGCCCGGCGATCTCTTCACCAGCGTGGCTGGTAATGGTGAGCGTCGGCTTCTTGGCAGCTCCGAAGCTGAGGCTGACCCGCCGGCGACTTCGGCGCACCTGCTGATAATTGTGGGTTCGCCCACCTTCCGTGGGGTCGGTCGGACCATCAAACAGCACCCTCATACCGAGGCTATCACGATAAAATGCCAAGGATTTTTCCATATCTCTGGTACAGATGGCGATGTGCGAAATTGCGCTAGCTTCCATAAGCGAAGCTCCTCTCCGACGGTCGAGATGTCCGCATCTCCAGGGCCGGATTTTCCGGTTGACGAGCAGCGGCATACCCTGATGGATACGCCGCATTCCACCACTGGCGAAGGTGTCGAGATAACGCGCCTCCTAGCGCTCTCTCACGACTGGGTTACGTAGCACCCCTATGCCGGGAATCTCGACTTCAACCACATCGCCGTCCTTCATGTTCTCCGTTGCCCCGTCGGTTCCCATCCACAACACATCGCCCGGATACAGCGTCAAGTACTGACTCATGCGGCTGATGAACTGCCGCACGCTGAAAATCGCATCTTTGACGGCATAGCTGAACATCTCCTTGCCGTTGAGTCGGATCGTGACTTGAATGTCATCAGGGTTGAGTCCGGTGACGATCCACGGCCCCATGGGCTTGAAGGTATCGGTGTTCTTGCCGCGCCAGAACGTTCGATCCCCGCGCTGCCAGGTGCGCTCGCTGACGTCATTACCGATCGTATACCCGAACACATAGTCCAGCGCCTCGTCTTCCGAGACATGCTTACACTTCTTGCCGATCACCGCAACCAACTCGCCTTCATACTGGACCAGCTCCGTGGCATCTTTGGGGATGACGATCGGTTCGTCGTTGGCTACTAGCGCATTGTTGGCACGGTAGCCCACGTCGGCCGCAGGTGGAAACTCCGGCTCAACGCCGCGTCGTTTAGCCATCTCGGTGACGTGCTCGCGGTAATTGATACCGGCTGCATAAAAGGTCGGTGGGATCACCGGCACGAGCAATTTGACCGCACTCAGGGGATACGTCGACGCTGTCCTGGCATGATTCTCGAACGGGCTCCCGGTAACTTCGGTTACTGTGTCGTTGTCGATGATGCCATATGCGACCTTCTGTCCTGATTGAAATCGACACCATTTCATGGCGAATCCTCCTCTATCGTTCGTCCGGTGTCTTATCGGAATCGACCTCCGGTACATCCTCTAAGTCAACAGCCAATGCCGCATCGATTAGACGGTGCACCTCCGCGCGCAAGCCTGCCGTGCGGGCCACCTCACGCCCATGCGGTGACATCTTGCTCCAGGTCTTGCGCAGGATGCCGAGTGCCTTCGCAGCATCGTGCTGTCCAGCGAATTCGGCGCAATAACTCTCCAGAAACACCAGGCAGATGACATCTTCCAGACATTGCACCTCGGGATCGCGTTTCAGTCCCTCTTTGCGCAGCAGAGACCGCACGCGCTGAATCATCGGCTCCTCATAGCCCACTTCGCGAAGAATGGTAGTGGCCGTATCGGCATGAAATTTTGCCAGGGTTGTGCGCCACTGCAGATAGCCCCACCGATCCATTGGATACTGGTCGCGGGGAATCACCCAGCGGCGGATATGTTGGCTATGAGCGGCCAGGCGCAACGCCTCAGACGCCTCAGGGGCGAAGCGTTCCAGCCAGGCGGTCAGGCGCTGGGAGTAGAGGAGTTCCTTGGGATAGGCGACTCCATCGACAACCTCGTGGTGGGGATCCTCGCCATTGGCTGCATCAAAGCGACGTATAGCTTCACGAAAGCGTTCCGAATCGGCAGGCATCGCCAGGGTCCTCTCGTGACAGACGATAAAAGATTGGGGCACTTTGAACTCTCGGTTGCAGCTATTCTATCGTATCTCTGCCAGGGAGGGAAGATATTGCTGCATACCCCATGCTCCAGCGGGAAAATTCCCCCATAAAGCACTCGGGGATGCGCCATCAGGCATGCCTGCATGTGTAGGTAAGCAAAAAGCTTTTTTGAGCGCAAGTTTTTGGGCACAACCGGTTCATCTGACCATGCCTCAAGATGGCCCAAAAGGCCTTGACCTACGCGCTATCGGAGGTATGATATTCGGCAGCTGCATAGCATGGACCGGCGTCGCGTTGCCACGGCTGCATCTCACGGGATTACCTCAGGACTGAGCCACCGCGCCACGGGCGCCAGGCGACCATGGAGAGCCATCCCACAGAAGCAGGGTGCGGTTGATGGGGAAGCCCGTGTTGATGGGTCTGGGCTGTACGTTTATCTTTGCTCTGGTCGTTCTAGGCGCGTGTACCAATAATCCTTACCGATCCAGTGAAGCAGGGCGGAACATCTATTACGATACGTTTCACGAAGAGCCGAAGCACCTGGACCCGGCCCGGGCCTATTCTACTGACGAATACCTGTTGATCAACCAGATCTACGAACCGGTTGTGCAGTACCACTACCTGCAGCAACCATACACGCTGGTCCCTCTCACCGCGGAGTCTGTCCCGGTACCGCAGCCTCACGACAAAGACGGTCAAGCCCTCTCCCCCAATGACCCGGCCGCGGACGTGGCAGGCGTCGTCTATGAGATCAGGTTGCGTCCTGGTATCCAGTATCAGGACCATGCCAGTTTTGCACAGGCGCAGGACGGTACGTACCTCTGGCATCTACCGCCAGGAGCGTCATTCCCGCCCGTCGAGCATCCGGACGCACTGCCAGCCAAGGGCACACGGGAGCTGCGTGCAGCAGACTACGTTTACCAGATCAAACGTCTGGCGCATCCCCTGATCGAGTGCCCAATTTTTCCCCTGCTGGCGAACTATATCGAGGGCTTTACGGCATTTCGCCAGATACTCGCGGCGGAGATCGCGCAGACCCGTGCTGCACGTCGGCAGGCCGCAGGAGTATTCTATAACCAGGAGGCCGATGAGCGCACGAACCCGATCTTTATTGATCTGCGGCAGTACGATCTCTCGGGTGTGAAAATCGTCGATGATCTGACGTTTCGCCTCACACTGACGAAACCATATCCGCAGTTTCTCTACTGGTTAGCCATGCCCTTCTTTGCTCCCATGCCTTGGGAGGTCGACCGCTTTTACACACAGTCGGCTGCCGCGGCGCGAAATCTCACTCTCGATCGCTTCCCGGTGGGGACAGGCCCGTTCACACTGGCGGTCTATCAGCCAAACTACCGCATCGTGCTGCAGCGCAATGCGCATGTTCATCCAGAAACATATCCTACCGAAGGCTCTCCTGAGAATGCCGCACGTGGGCTCTTGGCCGACCGGGGGAAACCCCTGCCGTTCCTCGAAGAGGCCGTCTATATGCTCGAGAAGGAAAGTGTGCCGCGTTGGAATAAATTTCTGCAAGGCTACTACGATGACTCCGGCATCAGTTCCGATGTGTTCGACCAGGCTGTCCGGATATCGGCCGCAGGGGCTGCGGATCTCACCGACACCTTGCGCACCAAGGGCATCCGCCTGGAGACCGAGGTCGCACCAACGACGTTCTACTATGCCTTCAACATGCTCGATGATGTTGTCGGCGGCTACGACATGAACAAGCGCAAGCTTCGTCAGGCGCTGTCGATCGCGCTCAATATCGAGGAGTACATTCAGATCTTTCGGAACGGTCGGGGCATTGCCGCGCAGAGTCCCATTCCTCCGGGCATCTTCGGGTATCAGGATGGCCCCGAGGGGATCAACCCCAACATCTATGAGTGGGATGAGCAGCTCAGAAGCCCGCGCCGCAAGGACCTCAAGACCGCCAAGAGACTCCTCGCTGAGGCGGGCTACGGTGACGGCAAACCCCTCGTGCTCTTCTTCGACACCGTGGCTGGCGGTCCCGAGTCCAAAGCGTTCCTCGATTGGTTGCGGAAGCAGTTTGCCGCGATTGGCGTGCAGCTCCAGGTGCGCACCACGGACTACAATCAATTTCAAACAAAAGTCCTGCAAGGGAATTTTCAACTGATTCAATGGGGCTGGAATGCGGATTACCCGGATCCGGAAAACTTTCTGTTCCTACTATACGGTCCGAACGCGAAGGTCACGTCCCAGGGTGAGAATGCCGCGAATTACGATAATCCCCAATTTAACCAACTGTTTCACCGCGCGGAGAACATGGTCAATTCGGCAGAGCGTGCCGTCCTGATCCGGGAAATGCTCGCCATTGCTCAGGCCGACGCGCCCTGGATTTGGGGCTTTCATGCGGTGGACTACGGACTCTACCATGCCTGGCAGCACAATACGAAGCCCCTTACCTTTGGCGGCAACACCCTGAAATACAAACGTATCGATCCAGACCTTCGCGAACAGAGCCGGAGGGCTTGGAATCAGCCGATCACCGCACCACTCTGGGGAGCGTTGGCGGTGCTGGTTTTAACCACGATTCCGGCGACCATAAGTATTTACAGACGACAACGCCGGGTGCCCCAACCATGATGACGTATATCATCCGCCGCTGTCTCTATGCTATTCCGGTGCTGTTCGGTGTGAATGTCCTGGTATTTATCCTGTTCTTCTTCGTCAATTCTCCAGACCAGATGGCGCGCGCACACCTGGGCCAGAAGCGGGTGACGCCGGAACAAGTCGATGCGTGGAAGCGCGAGCGCTTACTGCATCTGCCCTATTTTTACAATGCTGGCTGGCGCCGTATCGGCTCTCTACCAGCCGTTGAGAGCGACAATACGGCCGAGTTTCCCACCGCGGGTAGCGGTGAGTACGCGCTTGTAATCGAAGCCCCTGCCACGCAAAAAGCTTTGCCGCAGCGCACCGTGCGGCTGCAAAGCTCGTCACCGGAGCGGCTCATCCTGCCCGCAGACTTCGACGTGCACGGCACGCTGAGCCTCTCATCCGATACGCCGACACGTCGCTTATTGCTGCACCTCACGCCCGGAGAATCACGCCCACCACCGGTGCTGCGCATTACTTTCACGCTCGAGGCCCCGGCCCCAACGCACCGCGTCTTACTGGAATACAAGGAGCCACTACCTCTCGTGTCCCGCTTGACACAGACGATCTTCTTCCAGCGCTCGGTGAAGATGTTAGCGTTTCAGTATGGTACCTCGGACGATGGCAAAGACATCGGGGCTGAAATCCTCAAGCGCATCGGCCCGAGTTTGAGCATCACCGTGCCGGCTTTTGTCCTGGGCTTATGCCTTGAGATTGTCCTGGCCATGGGGATTGCCGTGTACCGGGGGACATATGTCGATTACTGGGGGCTCATCGTCTGTGTGCTCATGATGTCGATCTCGACTCTCTTTTATATCATGGGTGGCCAGGTGGTGCTGGGGCAGCTCTTACGCCTTGTGCCGATCTCGGGGTTCGACTTCGGCCCATATGGAGTGAAGTTCATTGCACTCCCTGTGATTATCGCCGTCTTTGCCGGGCTGGGGGGTAACGTGCGCTTTTACCGCACGATCTTTTTGGAAGAAATGCAGCGTGACTACGTGCGCACGGCGCGCGCCAAAGGCATGCCAGAGTCGACCGTGCTCTTTATCCACGCCTTGAAGAACGCCATGATTCCCATTCTGACCGGGGTGGTCGTCAGTCTGCCCTTTCTGTTTGCCGGGAGTCTCTTGCTGGAATCGTTCTTCGCGATTCCAGGGATGGGTTCATTCATGCTTGAAGCCATCCAGCGCCAGGACTTTGCCGTGGTGCAGGCCCTGGTTTCCCTGGGGTCATTTCTGTACATTGTCGGCCTGCTGCTTACCGACATCAGTTATACCCTGGTCGACCCACGGGTGCACTTGGAGTGACGATCATGCATGGGTGGGGTGTACAGCCGGTGGTGCTGTGGAGCGACCTCCTCATCTACACGCTGTTTGGCGTGGGGACCCTGTGGTTGACGTTGGCACTGCGGCGGGAGTACTGGCGTGTGGCGCTGCGTCAAATCGCCACCCAGCGTGTGGCCATGCTGAGCTTGGTCATTCTCTGCCTCTACGGGGCTGTGGGCTTCCTGGACACACTGCATTTCCGCGTGAGCCTATCTCCCGGTCCCAACATGGGACGTATCCAGAGCGTCCTCGATCTGATCTGCACCTCTCTCATCGTGCGCACGGAGAAGACGTATTCTGCTCCTTTCGCGACACACCTCTATACCAAGGAGACGATGCTGACGCCTGATGGTCGCCAGATCCGTGACTACCCGCGCTTGCAGTACGCGGGGCTCCACCTGGGTGAGAGCCCCGCACGATGGGCGGACATCAGGGAGCGTCTCGCGACCGGACTGGGGTGGGGGCTCGGAATCGGCACTGGCTTGCTCCTCGGGCTTCTAGGTCTGCGGGCCTTGTGGTGGGGGCGCACCTCTCCCGCCGAGGCCGCCAAGCAGGCGCGGTGGATAGGAGGCGGCCTGTGGACCGTGGGGTTGTTGACGGCGTTGGCTGTGCTGGTAGCGGAACTGGTCGTCCTCAATGGCGGCTATCACGTGCTCGGAACCGACAAGGCCGGGCAGGACGTGCTCTATTTGGCGCTCAAGAGCATTCGGACGGGCTTGATTATCGGCACCCTGACGACGCTCATCGTGACGCCGTTTGCCCTCTTGTTCGGCGTGCTGGCCGGCTATTTTGGCGGGTGGGTGGACGACGTGGTGCAATACGTCTACACCACCATCTCGTCTATCCCTGATATCCTGCTGATTGCCGCGGCCATGCTGATGTTGCAAGTCGGTCTGACGGCCCGGGACACCACACTGTCTGCCGATGAGCGGCTGGTCTATCTCTGCATCATCATGGGCATCACGTCCTGGACAGAGCTTTGTCGGCTTCTGAGGGCAGAGGTGCTGAAGTTACGTGAAATCGAGTATGTCCAGGCCGCGGATGCATTCGGCGTCGCCCGCCCCACCATCATGCTGCGACATCTGGTGCCCAACGTCATGCACATTGTGCTGATCTCCGTCATCTTGCGTTTTAGTGGGCTCGTCCTCGCCGAGGCAGTGCTCGCTTACGTGGGTATTGGTGTGGATCCCTCCATGCAATCTTGGGGCAACATGATCAACCAGGCGCGACTGGAGCTCGCACGTGACCCTATCGTCTGGTGGAATCTCTGTGCCGCCCTGGTCTTCACGCTTGGCCTGGTGCTGCCGGCAAACGTGTTTGGAGACGCCGTCCGGGATGCCCTGGACCCACGATTAAGGATGCGGTGAACGCATGCTGCTGCAAGTGCGCGATCTCAAGACCTACTTCCACACTGAAACCGGCCCTGCTCGCGCTGTCGATGGTGTGTCGTTCGACATTGAGGCGGGGGAGACGTTCTGCCTGGTGGGCGAGTCAGGGTGTGGGAAGAGTCTGACCGCCCTGTCGATCATGCAACTCGTGCCACAGCCAGCGGGGTATTATGCGGGGGGCGCTCTGGTGTATAAGGGGCGCGATCTCATGCGACTCCCAGAGACTGAAAAACGCCGGCTACGTGGCCGAGAGATCGCCATGATCTTTCAGGAGCCGATGACTTCGCTCAATCCTGTGCTCACGGTCGGCTATCAGCTCATGGAGCCTCTGCGCCATCACCAGCGTCTGTCCGAATCCGCCGCACGTGCCAAGGCGCTGGACCTGCTGGCCCAGGTGTACATCCCCGATCCCGAACAGCGGTTCGCGGCATATCCACACCAATTATCCGGTGGGATGAAGCAGCGGGTGATGATTGCCATGGCTCTTGCCTGTGAACCAGGGCTGCTTGATTGCGGACGAACCGACCACGGCGGTCGATGTCACGGTGCAGGCTGAAATTCTTGCCTTAATGAAAACCCTCCAGGTGCACAAAGGTACGGCCATTTTGCTCATTACACATGACCTCGGCATTGTTGCCGAGGTGGCCGACCGGGTGGCCGTCATGTATGCTGGCCGCATCGTCGAATTAGCCTGCCGCGACGACCTCCTCCACAACCCCGCCCACCCGTACACTATCAAGCTGATGCAGTCTCTCCCGTCCCGCACCCGACGCGACCAGGCCTTGCATACCATCGAGGGGCGCGTCCCACCCGCTCATGCACTGCCCCCAGGGTGCCGTTTTGCACCACGCTGTCACATGGTGCAGGCAGCTTGCTGGCAGGTCGATCCGAAACTCATACCCATCGACACCAATCATACCGCGGCCTGTATTCTCTATGATGCCGACCGCCAGGGGCGATCCTCTACTCCGGCGCAGGTTCGCGTCCCGCCCATGCCACGCCCGCGTCCACCCGGGCACGTGACGGTCACTTCCCTGCTCCAACTTGTAGGTGTACAGGTGTACTTCCCGATCCGACACGGTATGCTGCAGCGTGTCAGTGGGTACGTTAAGGCCGTGGATGGAGTTGATCTGGACATACGTCGTGGGCAAACGCTGGCTCTTGTGGGCGAATCAGGATGTGGCAAGACGACACTGGGGAAAGCACTACTCCAACTGATCCGGCCGACCGCTGGGCGTGTTCTGTTGGAGGGCTATGACCTTACCGTACTTTCGCGCCGCGCTTTGCACCCCTATCGCCGCCGGCTGCAAATTATCTTCCAGGATCCTTTCGCAGCGCTGGACCCGCGCATGATGGTCGGGGAGATCGTGATGGAGGGCATGGCCGCGCACGGCATTGGTGCAAGCCGTCAGGAACGCGAGGAGCGTGTCAAAACGATTCTTATCCAGGTGGGGCTCGATCCCGCGATGATACACCGCTATCCGCACGAGTTCTCGGGTGGACAGCGGCAACGCATCGGTATTGCACGATGCCTCGCCGTCGAGCCCGATTTCCTCGTCTGTGACGAGGCCACCAGCGCCCTTGACGTCTCCGTACAGGCACAGATCCTCAACCTCCTGGCCCAACTCCAGGCCGACCTGGGGCTGACGTATCTGTTCATCACCCACAATCTGGGGGTTGTCGAGTACCTGGCGGACGAGATCGCCGTGATGTATCTTGGGCGTATTGTCGAGCGTGGCACGACCCAGGAGGTGTTCGATCGCCCCAGTCATCCCTACACACAGGCGTTGCTCGCTGCCGTGCCCAAGCTAGACCCCGACACGGGCATGGAAAAGATCCGCCTCGCCGGAGATGTCCCTTCTCCGATCACGACCACCCAGCGGTTGTCATTTCCATCCACGCTGTCCCCATGCCATGCCTCAGTGCCGAGTGCAATACCCACCAGCGTATCGACGCTCCGCATCGCATACGGTCAATTGCTTTCTTTACGAGGCCGTCGACGCGCCTGAAGAGATCGCCTAGTCAGCGCAACTATCTGCTCAAATCTTCGACGTCGCGGCACCATGAGATTCGTACATTCGGTCACTCCGACAGAGTGGCTGTTCTGCTCGATCGCACCGACACAATAGCTCATACGACAAGGTGCTGAGGTAACTCGGCCACACATTTCCACGCAGTGGACTGGACAGCCCAGCACGACTCCGCTATGCTCATTGAAGTAGGGCTTGATACGCAGCTGGCAGCACGTTTTTGCCACGCACAACAGCTGCGTGATCGTGAGCGCGGCGCCAAGAGGGCGAGGGATACCGATTACCTTGGAGCCCTCGGGTTGATGTAGGCACACGTCGCCGAGGAGACCTCGTGTGAAGGTGGAGGGTCCACCAGCATGAGACAGATGCACCTGTGCGGCTTCCTTATCGCCGGGCCGGTCAGCCACAGCCACGCTATCTGGCGGAACCCTGCGCACGATGTCGAATTCCTCGACCTCGACTTCTACCTGGGCATCGCCAGGACGCTTGAACGCGGGAAGTTCGACTTCGTCTTCTTCGCCGACCGACTCGGGGTCTCGGACCGCTACGGCCTGGACCTCGAGGTCGGCATCAGATTCGGCGATCAGGACGCGACGCGCCTCGATCCGGTGCCGATCCTGGGAGCGATGGCGGCGGTGACGCGCCATCTGGGGCTCGGAGCCACACGGTCCACGACCTACGATCAGCCATATCATGTGGCGCGTGAGTTTGCTACGCTCGATCACCTCTCGGGTGGACGGGCCGCTTGGAATGTGGTCACGTCTATGCATGACGGAGAAGCGCTGAACTTTGGGATTGAAGCACACCTCGACCACGATCAGCGGTATGACCGCGCCGACGAGTTCGTTGAGCTGACTTACAAGCTCTGGAGCAGCTGGGACGGTGACGCCCTCATACTCGATAAGGCACGCGGCATTTACGCCGATCCGAACAGGGTCCACTATGTCAACCATGAAGGCCGCTGGTTTCGCTCGCGTGGTCCGCTCAACATCCCCACCACGCCCCAGGCACGCCCGGTTGTCATCCAGGCCGGATCGTCAGGCCGTGGCAAAGCGTTTGCAGCGCGCTGGGCCGACGTGATCTTCACGATTCAGCACACGCCGGAGCAGATGAAGCGCTTTTACGACGACGTGCACGGTCAACTTCCCGATGTCGGCCGTCGTCCCGAAGACTGTAAGATTCTGACGGCAATCATGCCGTTCGTTGGCGCGACACGCGCCGAGGCGGAACGCAAGCGCGACGAGCACAATGCCTTGATTCATCCGCTCGTCGGCCTCGCCACCCTGTCGAGTCATAGCAATATCGACTTCTCAACGCACAACCCCGAAGAGCCCATTGCACACGTGCAATCCAGCGGGACGCAAGGGCTCTTTGCCTCCGTGTTGCGCCTGACACACGAGCAGGGGCTGACGCTGGCGGATATCGGCATGCTGTACGGTCGCGGAGTCCTTGTCCCGCAAATCGCCGGAACAGCCGCCGAGATCGCCGACTATATGCAGGCGATCGTTGCGGCGGAGGCCAGTGACGGCTTCGTCATCTCACCGGCGTTTCTGCCTGATTCGTTCGAAGAGTTCGTCGATCAGGTCGTCCCGGAATTGCAGCGGCGCGACATCTTTCGCAAGGAGTACAGCGGCCGCCGTCTGCGGGATCACCTCGCGTTAGCGACCCCTTAGGGTGGACTGGACGAGGGATTGGAGCGAGGAGACATGCTAACCCTACTGCATATCTCTGACCTGCACTTCGGGCCTTTGTATGTTCCCACTGTCGGGGACGCCCTGATCGAGGCGGCGCATCGGCTCCGCCCGGCTGTTATTGTGGCCAGCGGCGATTTTACGCAGAGGGCGAAGCCGGAAGAGTTTCTCGCCGCACGCCAGTACCTCGACCGCTTACCCCCGGCTACCCAGGTGCTGGTTCCCGGGAACCATGATGTGCCCCTGTTTCGAATGTTTGATCGCCTGGTGGCCCCTTATGCCCTGTTTCGCGAGCACCTCACCGAGAGGCTCGACGCCATCGTCTCACGCCCCGATGCCGTGATCGTGGCCCTGAATTCGACGTCGCCGACGCGCGCCCTCACCAACGGACGCATCCGCCGCCGGCAGCTCGACCTGTGTGCTGAGGCCTTCGCCGCTGCCCCGAAGGGCTCTGTTCGCATGGTCGTCACACACCATCATTGGGCGCCGGTGCCTGACTATGGAAAAAGCGAAGTCATGCCTGGGGCGAAACAGGCGCTGGATACCTTGACAGGTCTAGGCGTCGATCTAATCTTAACTGGGCACCTGCATCGTGCCTCTATCATCAATTCTCTCGACGTGTATGCCGGTCAGGACCGCAATCACGGCATCCTCATCGTCCAGTGCGGCACATCGACGTCACGGCGCGGGCGCGCCCGCGAGCGCGAAAAAAACTCCTTCAACTGGATCCAGATCACCGACCGCAACATCCGCATCACCCACTACATGTACTTCGCGGAGGCCGGCGGTTTTGCGCCGATAAGTCGTCATCTGTTCCCACGGGCCCGCCAGCCATACTTCCAGAAGCCCCTAACGTCCCTAGCGTCGTCAAGCTAAGGCCTGCACACCGTGGATTTTCCTCTCGTGACATCGTCCTCCACCCGGCCCTCCCTCTCTTCGGATGACGGTCATGCAAGCACAGGAGTTCCGCAATTCGGAAGATGATTGATCTGAGTGACGATCCCAGGAGTCATGCTCACAGGCTCGACCAAGAGGACCGCCTTCATTGCACCCCTTCCCGAGGGGAGACTCATGCCGGTGAGACCGCGGTTAGCCGGGTGTAATCCGCCCAGGTGTTCACATCGCCGGGGTAGGGCTGGTCGACCTCGACCTCGTGCACCCACTCGGGATGGGCATCACAGAGCTTCCAGACGCCTTTGTCCCCGTGAAGTGCTTTGAGTTCTCCGAACAACGCCTTGGCAAAGAGCATCGGATGCCCTGAGCGACCACGATACGAGACACGCACGATTGGCCGCTGTGTGTGTCGCCACCCCTCGACGACAGCGGCGATGGTCTTGGACTCGATCCCCGGTTGATCTCCCAAAATCAGGACTACCGCTGCTGATTGCGGGTGCAACGCTTCCAGGCCAGCACGGATGGAAGAGGTACAACCCTCATGAAAATCAGGTGCCTCCACAAACCTCGCGCGTTGCAGAGCCACGTGGCGACGAATCGCTGTCCGCCTCATGGCCCACGACGACAACCACTTCATCGAGAATGGAGTCCTCTGCACGCCGCACCACCCAGCCGAGCATGGTCGTATCCTGCCACGGGAGCAGCTGTTTCGTTTGCTCTGCCAGACGACTCGAGGTTCCTGCCGCGAGCACTAAACCCGACACCACACCGCTCATACCCGCACCTCCTGCGCCAGGTATTTTCCGGGGTCCTTCTCAAAGCTCGTTTTGCACAAGGCCTTACAGCAAATAATAGGTCAGACCTGCGAAAGTCGGCACGATGCCGAGCCGTCTGAGGATCGACGGTGCCGGTAATCATCCCTTTGACCCCTCCTCCGGTCGCTTGCAGTGAACTAATCTGTCACACCTCCATCCCGCAGAAGCTTCCACACCTTAGCCGGGGTGATCGGAATGTCGATGTGACGGACCCCTAAATGCCACAGGGCATCCACGACGGCATTGGCGATTGCTGCCGGCGCCCCCACGGTCGCCGACTCCCCTACCCCCTTGGCACCGAGCGGGTGATGGGGCGAGGGGGTGCAGGTCTTGTCAGTTTCCCATTTGGGGGTCTCCACGGCTGTGGGTAGCAGATAATCGATGAAACTTCCACCCAGGATGTTGCCGTACTCGTCGTAGGAGATCTCCTCGTACAGCGCCGGGGCCAGCCCCATCGTCAGCCCCCCATGGATCTGGCCTTCGACGATCATCGGATTGATGATGTTGCCGCAATCGTCAACGGCCACGAAGCGGCGAATCTTCACCTCCCCGGTTCCCGTATCGATGTCCACCACACAGATGTAGCTGCCAAATGGGTAGGTCAGGTTCGGTGGGTCATAGTAGCTGACCGCCTCCAGACCCGCTTCAAGGCCCGGCGGGTGGTTGGTGTAGGCTGCAAAGGCGATCTCCTGAATCGTCTTGGCTTTGTCAGGCGTGCCGCGCACGAAGAATTTACCCGGCTCCCATTCCAGATCCGCTTCGTTGGCCTCCAGGAGGTAGGCCGCGATCTTCTTGGCCTTATCCCGAATCTTCCGCGACGCTACCGATCCGGCAGCGCCCGCGGTGGGGGTGGAGCGGCTGGCATAGGTGCCCAGACCATAGGGAGCGGTGTCCGTGTCGCCCTCTTCCACCTGGATATCGGCGACTGGGATGCCTAATTCTTCAGCGATGATCTGGGCATAGGTCGTCTCATGGCCCTGTCCCTGGGACTTGGTGCCGAAGCGAGCCATCACCTTGCCGGTCGGATGGATGCGTATCTCCGCGGAGTCGAACATCTTCAGACCCAAAATGTCAAAATGCTTCGACGGACCAGCCCCGACGATTTCGGTGAAGCTGGAGATGCCGATCCCCATCAACTCACCGCGCTGGCGTTTCTCCACCTGTTCCTGTCGGAGCTCGGCATAGCCGATCTTGTCCATGGCCAAATGCAGGGCAGCCGCGTAGTTCCCGCTGTCATACTCCCAGCCCAAGACAGACGTGTATGGGAACTGCTCAGCCTTGATAAAATTCTTCAGCCTGAGCTCGGCCGGATCGATCCCCAGCTGATGGGCCATGAGGTCCACCATACGCTCGATGGTGTGGACGGCCTCGGTCACACGAAAGGAACAGCGATAGGCAATGCCCCCCGGTGGCTTATTCGTATAGACGCCATCCACCTCGACATGAGCCGCCTTGAAGTCATAGGAGCCGGTGCAGATGTGAAACAGCCCAGCCGGAAACTTCGAGGGATTGGCCGCCGCATCGGTGTAGCCGTGGTCCGCAATGGTTTTGATCCGGAGGGCGGTGAGCGTCCCATCCTTCGTCGCCGCCAGCTCTGCCGCGATATGGTAGTCACGGGCGAAGGAGTCCGCCTGCAGGTTTTCCATGCGGTCCTCGATCCACTTGACCGGCTTGCCCGTCAGCACCGAGGCGGCCACGGCGATGACATAGCCAGGGTAGACAGGCACCTTGCCCCCGAAGCCACCGCCGATGTCGGGAGAGATGATACGGATCTTGTGCTCCGCCAGGCCCACATGCCCGGCCACCAGGGCGAACACCGTACGGACCACATGGGGCGCCTGGGTGGTCATCCACAGCGTTAGCTTGCCGTCCACCTTGTCGAAGTCGGCCACACAACCACAGGTCTCGATCGAGGACACGTGGATGCGTGGGATGTAAATGTCTTGCTGAACCGTCACCTCGGCCTCTTGGAAAGCGCGATCCGTGGCAGCCCGATCGCCCCACTGCCAGTGCCAGATGTGGTTGTCCGTTTTGCCCGGTTTATCGGTGCGCAACACCGGAGCGCCGGGATCCAACGCCTTCATCGCATCCACCACGACGGGGAGCGGCTCGTAATCGACCTCCACCGCTTCGGCGCCGTCGGCAGCGATGTAGCGGTCAGTGGCGAGGACCGCGGCCACCTCCTGGGCCTGATACATCACTTTCTCGACTGGGAGCACCATCTGGGTGTCCGACATCAGCGTCGGCATCCAGTGCAGGTTGTACTGTGCCAAATCTTGGCCGGTAATGACGGCGAGGACGCCGGGAATCGCCAGGGCCTTGGAGGTATCGATCTTCTTGATCCTGGCGTGGGCGAATGGGCTACGAACGATGTCGAGATAGAGCATTCCTGGAAGCTGCAGATCATCGACGTAGGTGCCTTTGCCGCGGATAAAGCGGGGGTCTTCCTTGCGTCTGACCGAGTGACCCATCCCGCCGACTTCTGGGCTTGTTCGGGGCATCACCGTTCATTCCCCCTGCCGCAACTTCGCGGCGGCATATTGAATCGATTTGACGATGTTCATATACCCCGTGCAGCGACACAGATTGCCCGAAATCGCCACGCGGATCTCGTCCTCGCTAGGATGCGGATGATCTTTCAAAAAGGCCGTCGCGGTCATCATCATGCCGGGCGTGCAGAACCCACATTGCAGACCATGCTCCTGCCAGAACCCTTCCTGAATGGGATGGAGCGTGCCGTTCTGCTCCAGCCCTTCGACGGTGGTGATCTCCCGGCCATCGGCCTGGATGGCAAAGAGGCTACAGGACTTGATGGCTTTGCCGTCGAGGTGGACGGTGCAGGCTCCGCAGTGGCTGGTCTCGCATCCAATGTGGGTGCCGGTCAGGCGCAGGACTTCGCGCAAGCAGTGGACCAGGAGTAGCCTGGGCTCGACCACCAGCTCATGTTCCACGCCATTCACCTTGAGAGAAATCTTCTGACTCTCCATCACGATGCCCCTCGTCGAGCCTGCTCAAGTGCACGATTCAGCGCACGGACGGTGAGGACGCGGACCAAGTCTCGCTTATACTCCACCGAACCGCGCAAATCCGTGCTCGGATCCGACGCCTCAGCGGCCAGTTGCGCCGCTCGCCTGACGACTTCCGGCTCTGGCCTTTGGCCACGCAGGAGCTCTTCGGCTTGAAGTGCCTCGATCGGTATCGAGCCCACATTGGTGAGGCCAATCCTCACCTGTTCGCAGACGTCATCTGCGCCTAGCGTCACCTGTGCCGCGACCCCGGCTGTGGCAAAGTCGCCAACCTTGCGTTCGAGTTTGACATACGCGCCACCGCTGCGTGGAGGTGGGATCGGAATGCGAATTTCCGTAAGGATTTCGTCGGGGGCGAGGGCCGTGGCAAAAAACCCCGTAAAGAAGCTCGCGATGGGAATGCGACGTTCACCTGTAGGACCGGTGGCGACCACCTCTGCCGCGAGCGCCAGCATCGTGGCCGGATGGTCATTGGCCGGATCCGCGTGTGCCAGATTGCCGCCGACCGTGGCCCGGTTGCGTACCAGGGGATCACCAATGACCGCCGCCGTCTCCGCCAGGAAGGAGTATTTTGCCCGTACCAGGTCCGAGCCTTCGAGCTCAGCCTCACGGGTGAGGGCGCCGATCCTGAGGAAACCATCGATCTCCTCGATCTCAGCCAGGCCGGCGATGCGGTTGATGTCGATGAGATGGAGGGGCGCAGCCAAACGCAAGCGCATGAGCGGAATCAGGCTCATCCCCCCGGATAAGATCTTGGCCTCCGGCCCGAGCTGCTGTAACAGCCCAATCGCTTCTTCAGCCGTGGCTGGCGCATAATAGTCAAACGATGGGGGAATCATATATGACCTCCCTCCTCGATGACCCCGCATCAGTCCCTGCAGCGGCAGCGGATACCGAGGCGGTAACGGGCTTCGGTCGAGAACATTGGCACGAAGCGCGCCACCAGAACGACTAGCGAAAGGGAACGGAGTGCGTGATGGGTGGCGTCATCAGCGTCCTCCAGAGGCGTGACGCCAGCTGAAGACGCCTCCATATGCCCAGCAAGTCAGCAAGGTAGGTAAGGGCTGATTATATGAGGGGGAGGACAGGGATGTCAAGCCTGCCGATGTCCTGGTCGGGTGGTCTAGATCGATCGATAAGAATTCATGGATCCCGCGGAGATCAGCCATGCTGATACCATTCTCGACAACAACGTACACGCAATTGTTATCATACCCTTCTCGGATGGCAAAGTCATAACTACCATTGCCAGTGCGCATTGCGATGGAGGAGCAGAGACTACCGCGATCGGGCCGGTTGGTGACCAAGGCCGTACGATCCCTGCTGAGGCCGGCAACGCTATGGATGCATGTGGTCTCAATGGCCTCGGCGAGGGTCATCGCCGGCAGGATGGTGGTGAGTCGCCGGGCCAGCATCGACTTGCCCCGCTCCAGGGGGGCCGAGCAAGAGGATGTTGTGGGCAGAACGCCTGCATCTCCTTCTCGGTAATTGCCGTTTCCGGCTCCACACAGTAGTAGGAGCGTATCATCGTCCATCACCACCCCTCTCCCTGCGCCAGCGTTGCCTCCGATTTGGGCCACCAGATGGTCATGTCCATGGTACGTTACAGGGCAACCACCGTGGCTAGGACGGTATTGGCCTGCGCATCACGGCCGGTCTGGTGGTAGGAAGTCTCAACCCCCTCGAGCGGCAGGGGTTCGCGCCCCATGCCTATTTGGCTGAGGAGCCAGAGGGATCGGGTCCCACTCCCGGGTTCTTTGTGGACACGGGAGAGTTTGAGGGTACAACTGGTGAGGGCATGGGCACCCCCGAAACGGCCGGATGGGAGATAGACCTCCCTCACCAGTCACGCGCCCTCACGGAGGCGATCAACAGAACGGAGAGCCGATAGAGCAACTTGCCGTCGGAGGAGGCGACGGCCTGCTTGGGCACCGCTGTTGCTCGGCAGTAATTTCCACGAGGGATGAAGACCGTACCCAAGAGGCCGTTGGCTCTGGCTTCCTGGGAAACATCCCCACTGATCGCAGTCAGTGCAAGATAGGAGAGGGAGACTACGGTCACCCTTAGCAGTCATGGCGGAGCCTGTAATGTCCCACCAAGTTTGGACGCGTTCCGCATCTCCAGACGGCATGTAGGGGCTGAGAGCGAGTGACCCCGCGCGCGGAAGGTCGAAAGATTGGGGCCATAGATACCGAGCAAACGTTGCGCATGACCTGAAGGTATGAATCGCCTCATGCGGTGTTCTCGCTTGCAGGTCGGTTAACAGGAGTTCTCGGTCCGATGGTTGCGATAGAGGGGTTGCCGATGCTCGGTACTCGGCTGCATCTCCCGCTTCACCGCGCCATAGCTTTGTAATTTATCGGTCACGATCACCCGTGGGGCATCCGTTAACCTGTTGAGCAGCATTCAGAAAAATGTCTTGGCCGCCTTTTGGCACGCTGAGGTTGTACGAGAATGTCGTGGACATTCCCATCCTGATTCACCGCACGCCAGAGATAATGGCACTCACCCTGAATGGTAAAAAACATCTCATCCCGATGCCACTTGTCGCCATGTCTGGAGCGTCGATGCCGCAACTGGTTCGCATACATTCACTTGTCAGACACCCTTCAGAGTACTACCAATGCGCTACATATCAAGAGTTCACTAACCAAATCAGTATTTGGATTGCTGCCGCACCACCGGACGGCAAGAGTGCGGCAGCAAGGACGGGGTTTTCCCAGAAGGGTACAAATGCCCCGCGCCGGAGGTTACGGATTTCTTCGAGTAACTTTTCGGCCTGATTGGCATTGTTCTCAGCTGGGCTCTCCGCTGTAGCGGCCTGAAGTCGTGTCACCTTGGCTTCCAGCGTTGCTTCAGCTTCATGCTTGGCCTTGCGTGCTGCGGTTTGGAGGATGACGACGCTGGCGGCGGCTAGCGTGAGATTAACGACGAAGATAATGACGAGCGACCACGGCCAAGGCCAGCGGTCCCACCAGTCGTTGCGTGCCAGGAGTAGCAGGAAGAACACGATAAATGGATAATAGACCAGCCGACCCACATGTTCGGTGAGGTCGGCAATGAACTGAAGGTCAATCCATTCGTCGAGGTAGAGCCTATCCACGAGGCCACGTAGGCGGGAAAAATGGTTGGTCGTGGCCAGCGGGTATTCCGCGGGCACCGCGCTCAGGTGCTGGATAAACCACCGACAAAGGCGCACGGCATCGATGATCATGAAGGTAAGAAAAAGGAAACTCGTGACGGCTGCGACAAGAATAATGGTCTCCGCTCCCCTTGCCCATGGGCCCCGGAGCGGATTTATCAATTCTGATGGGTCCAACAACCAGATTCCCATACAGAACAGAAAGTAGAATATGAGCAGACAGACGATTCTCGGGACACGGCTCCTAAAGAGGCTATGTTGTTGGTACTCTCTCCACAGGTTGGAGGCATCGACGACGGCCCCAGGTTCGGGCGGAGCAGGCAGCCCGAAGATTCTGTTCAACCAGCGCCAAATCGTTGCCGGTCGCTGTTGAAGGCATTGCCTCCGTTCAACGATCTCAGCTGGCAGACTTTTAGGCTCCAGGCCATCGGTTGCGTGGACGTGGGAATCGCTGGCCAGCGGGAGTCGGAAGCGTCGCGTCAGGAGGAACATCATGGCTTGCAGGCTTTGATACGACTGGAAACTGAGGCTAATCGCGAGGGCAAACGCGGCGAACCGGAGTATTTCCGCAGGCCATGCACTCGTACCTGTGGTCAGGCTAAACGGCTCGCCAGGGGTGTTGGGTTCGCTGCCGTGCCAAATCACGACACTGAGTCCGATGGCCAATAGAACAATGACAAATGCCAGCATTCTGGTTTGCCAGACCGAGCGGCGCCGCAGACGGTAGAGTTCGAGGCCGGCCTCACGGGCCGCTTGGGCTTTCTCTTGGACGTCTTGCAGCGTGTCTTGCTCCGCCGACACACCCGACTTGTGAGGCTGCTCGACCAATTTTCGTAGCAATGCGTCCAGGATGGTTCGGCCGAGGCGCAAGTGTTGCGGAGACTCCTCGCGTTCAGGGTCGCGGACACCCTGCGCGGGCCACCAGGATTGCCACTTGTCCTTATATTCTTTGGGGAGCAGACTGGTTTGGTCGATCGTCTCTCCAGGACGGCAAATTTTCCGGTGGAGCAATCGATTCAGGAAATCGAGGAATCCTCGGAGCAACGCCTCTTTGCAGCGGTCGATCTCTTGGAGAGCTTTGGCTTTAGCCTCCTCGTTGTCCAACGATTGCCTCGCTTCTTCTATTTGGTTTAGGGAGACCGGGTAGTTGCGTGTAGATGACCCGTCCACACTCCTCTTCTCCTGCTGTCTGGCGTCAGCGGGCGGCCACCGGTAGGGCACACCCTCTCTTGTTCTTTCGAATTCCTCCACCAGCCACTGGGCCAAACGGTCGTGCTCCGCTTGGGCCGACTGCTTGAGGCGCGACACGAGCGTCAAGGCCCCCTCGACGCCGCCGACGTCCTCCTCTCGATAACGTAGAGGCTCGGCTTGAAACCGGGATGCTCCCCACGTCAACCGTTGCAGCGGTCCGCAAAAGCGTGTCAACAACAGCACTGCCATGAGGCACACGAGGACGATGCCTCCCCATATTTTGAGCGTAACGATCCTGCTCAACGATGGGTGTAGCGGGGGGTCAGGTTGGGGGCTACCTGCTACACTCAAGTCAACGGCGCCACGTTTTCCGATTTCGAAACGGCGTGGTGGAATGTCCGTTAGCTGGGGCAACTGCGGATTCTGCAGCGCCGCAAGTGCGGCCGTATACTGCGCCGTCTGCCAGCTGTCGCGGAACAACGGCACACTTTTTTGCAGGGTGGGATGCAGGCTCAGCCCGTAGCTGCTCGTCACAATCAAATTACGGGCCCAGGAGCGTTCGCGTGGGTGCCAGAAGCGTGCATCGAGGCCCGTCGTGAAGAATAAGACGTTGGGGAATCGCTGTCGCAGGGCCTGGAGAATCAGCAACGTGTCATACACGTCGCTGCCCACAATGCCGATCGCCTTGATGCGCTCGCCGTGTTCGCTGCGTTTCTCCAAGGTCGCCAATTGCTCGCCCAGACGGCTCAGGTAGTCGAACTGTGCCGGGCCCTCTGCCTTGTTGGCATCAGGGGTCCACTTGCGGAGATCTTCTAGCGAGGTCGGACCGGTCCGCGTGGCTTCTTCACTGCCTGAGCGACGCGCCGATTGTAATCCATTTTCCCTCGTCTGGCCGTCTAAGCCACGCAGATAGACGAACGAGTGCAGATTCAGCGGTTCCTTACACTTATCGTCCCGATATATTTTAACCCAATCAGCTCGTTTTTCGGCGTCGGTCAGCCTCGGATCCCGATTCTGTTTATCGCAATTGGCTCGTTTTTCGGCGTCCTGGCGCATGGCCAATTCCACGGCGTAAGTCAGCGAAAGCATGCGCCCGTAAAAAGTGTCCCATTCGGAGAGCAGCACCAGGAGGTTAACAGGCTTACCTTGCCCGTTGACCTCTGTGAAGTCGACACCACGCAAAAGCAGTTCTTCCAGCATTTCCTTAGCAAGTTTGTCATCGGTCGCGACGAAGTTTTTGAAGGACTTGAAGCCAATTCTCTCTAATGCCTGGCGGACACTTTTTCGTATGGGATCATTGGTACCACTTTGAGTTGATGTCCTATCCATGGCCGTGGCTGTTTCGGTACTATTCTGAACCAATGTCTCATCCATGGCTGTAGCCGTTGCGGAGTACACCTCGATATGCCTGAGTATTCCGACGATTTTCCGCCATAATGGATCGGGGAGCTCTTCCTTCAGAAGAAGCGTCTCAGTCCCCCAAACCGGTAGCATGGCGCGGAGTGTAGAAGAGAGCCCAGGCCCAATCAGCGCCATGCGTGGAGCGCCTTCTGTCTCTGGTACGACCTCCGTGATCGGCCCTAGCAACAATGGTAAGCGCAATAGCGGCTCATCCTCAAAATCGCGCTCATTCAGCCACAGCACGAGGACGTATGGACAGTGTAGATCGCCAGTTCTAGGAAGGTTGTTGGTACTGCGGGGATAGAAATCTCTTAGACGATACCACTCGTAACGAAGGTCCAGCCAATACCACTCATGGCCGAGGTTCGGCAGTGTTGAGGTTTTGTTGCTCGAGGACTTTGTGAGCAGGTCTGCCAAACTTAGGGACGGATCAGCCGTGGCCTTATCCTTTAATGACTTGATTCCTTTCGTGGAGCGCGTAAAATTGAGCTTCAGCGAGGGTGATCTGGTGGCCTTATCCTTTAATAACTTGATTCCTTTCGAGGTGGGCCACTGAAGCGCTACCGATCCAAGGTGCTCGGGATCCTCTGACACGTAACCTGACTGGCTCAGCGCCGACACAATCGCAAAACGGGTTCGAATACGGCTCTCTTGATCTTCACTGTAGGGGCCGCCGGATATCATCACAGGTAGTATCAGCCCCGTACTACACTTGTTGATGAGGACACGTGCCCTCACGTGCTCGACTAGCATGTTGAGAGTAGTGAGCTTAGGCACGGATTGATCGTTGTCCTTGTTGTGCCGCTCCAGTGTTTTAAAGGGGTCTTCCCACAACCGGGTCTCCACATTCTGTTCGCCAGGGGAAGCGCGTCCCATACCTACCGATGCTGCTGGCCGCGTGCTGGTAAGCTTTTGCGAAACGAGCCACACACTGCTGGCCAGCATCAACAATACCAGCAGGGTCTGCAGGTTCAACGGAAATGATCCCTTGCCTTCTGAATTCCGCTCAGCCATATCTGTCCTTTTGGCGTTATCAACTTAACTCGTGAGCGATAAGCTAGGTGTTTAGCCTGGGGCTGTGATGGCATGGATTGATGGTAAAGCGTTCCGGCTCTCTGTCAGCACGAACAAATGCACTCATTAGGTGTGAGTACTTCGAGCGCTTTAAGGAGCTTGGCGATATCGTATGTCATCAACAAGGCATAGAGGTGCTCTCTTAGGTGCTTAGGTGCTGATGTGTCTGTAATAGAATTTTTGTAGTGCGCTCTATATAATGCTTCTTCTAGTAACCCCACACAAGGTTCTATATTTTCAACGAATTGCACAGTGGCATCTGCCCGCGAGCATTGCTTGCATATCACTACCCCTGAGTGTGGCTCGTCGCCATGGTTCGCGTGCGTACGCGGATATGATATTTCCGCACCTGAGGGAGGATGGCCGCCAGAAGCAATTGATTGCCTCTGTGCCGGGCGGCATGCCAGCGGTGGAACGCCTGCAGGGCATGGTAAAGACTGGCTTCGTCCCTGTCCGCATGCCTCTGACAACAGGACAGGCGGCCCAAACGACGCACTACGACCGGGGCACCGCCCTGCACCATTTCCTGACATAGCGGGCAGCGCATGAGAAAGAGCTTGGTCCATCGGTGTGTGCGCATGGCTCTTCCCTCCACGAGCGAGTGTCCGGTAGGCTCTGCTAGGCACGCTTGAGGGGTCCCAGCCTGGCCCGGTAAGCGTCGTTCAGGGCGCGGGCTTAGGCAGGCCGTGACCTTCGCCCAAGCAAGAGCCATGCCAGTTCATGACCTCGAAGACAAGCAATTTAATTTATTACCAAAAACGGTGATAAATGGCGACCAGAGAACCGCCCCCAGCCGTGTAGGGTGATCCGGTGGGGAGGGTCCGGCAGCAGAGGCCGAACAGAGTGGCTTGTAGGAGTATGCGGGTTGGGGGCGGTTCAGATTTCACCAGTATGTTTCACCAATATGTTCAGATCTGCACAGCGAGAAGGGAGGAGACGGAAGATGGGAGAGTCATTGGGAGTTCGTCCCCACAGTTCACGATGATGATACTGGCAAAGTTGACTTCAGCGGTCGCGTACTCAGCCTCCGCGAGACTCTGAGCGAGGAGGAGCTCTCGGAGATAGCGCCTGATTCTATACGTGTGTGCCGCTCTCAATTGTGAGTTCACTGGAACCGAGCTGCCAACGTGGTCTATAATGTACCCCAGAAAGTGGGGTGGTGTTCTGGATTTGTTGATTTTCTTAAGCACCCATGATAGAACCAGACGACTGAGGGTACGACATGGCAAGCGGATCGTCCAGCTTTGCGAGGTGTGTGATGGCTTTTGAACCGATTCACTGTCCAACATGTCATGACGTGACAGTGGTGAAATATGGCAAGACATCTGATGGCAAGCAACGCTTTCGCTGTCAAAATCCTGCGTGTCAGTGTGTGACGTTTCTACGGAATTATACGTATCAGGGGATCTTACCTGAGGTCAAACGCACCATCGTCGATATGAGCCTCAATGGCAGTGGGATTCGAGATATCGCACGTGTCCTCCACGTGAGTCCGAGTACCGTGATTCATGAATTAAAAAAAAGAGCCTGAATTGCAACATGTGAATGTAGTCGCATGTCAGCAAATCTCTTCAGTGGAAGCAGAAGTGGAAATTCAGAAAGTTGAAGCCGCGGAGATGGATGAGATGTGGAGTTTTGTCGGGAAGAAAGCGCAGCAGCGCTGGTTATGGCATGCCATTGATCATACCAGTGGGGTGATCTTAGCCTATATCTGTGGTGTACATGAAGATGAGGTCTTTTTACAGTTGAAAGCATATTTACGACCATTTGGTATCTCACGGTTTTATACCGATAATGCAGGGGTGTATAGTCGTCACCTCGAACCAGACCATCACGAAGTCGGAAAACAGCATACGCAAAAGATCGAACGCAAACATCTCACACTACGGACCCGGATTAAGCGATTAGCCCGGAAGACGATCTGCTTTTCGAAATCGATTCTGATGCATGATATTGTGTTGGGATTATTCGTGAATCGTTATGAATTTGCGCTCCCAATCTAGAAATCGCCTCAACAAATCTAGAACATCACCTGATACCACAACCCAACCGGTCACCTGCTGACCCCTCCCCGCACTTAGGAATCAATAAGTTGCGTGAGTTTTACAACGGTAGAAAAAAAGTCGGCCTTGGGCATTGAGCAGAAGCGGGCGCTGATCGAACCGGCTCACCCGCAGCTGAGTATCCGCCGGCAATGCCTGGTGCTGGGGTTCGCCCGGTCGACTCTCTATGACCGGCCGTGGGGAGAAAGCGCCGAGCATCTACACCGCATGCGGGTGCTTGATGAGCAGTACACCGCCACCCCGTTTTATGGGATACGCCGGATGACGGCCTGGTTGCGGCAGCGGGGCTATGCGGTCAATCCGAAGCGCGTGGGGCGGTTGCTGCGGCAGATGGGGCTGGAAGCGATCTATCCCAAACCCCGGCTGAGTCAGCCGGCGGCCGGACAGACGCTTTACCCGTATCTGTTGCGCGGGATCACGGATCGACCGGGTCAATCAGGTCTGGCGCGCGGATATCACCTATATCCGACTCCGGTTTGGGTTTGTGTACCTGGTGGCGGTGATGGATTGGTTCAGCCGGTATGTGCTGGCTTGGGAGCTTTCGACCACGCTGGAGACGGGATTTTGTGTGGAGCACTGCAGCACGCGCTTGGCAGGTCTTCGAAGCCAGAGATCTTCAACACCGACCAGGGCGTGCAGTTTACCAGCCCGGAATTCCTGGAACCGCTGACGGCCGGAGGAATCCGGATCAGTATGGATGGCCGAGGCCGGGCCTACGATAACATCTTTGTGGAGCGGTTGTGGCGATCCGTTAAATACGAAGAGGTTTATCTGCGAGACTATCGAACGCTCTGGGACGCTCGGCACGGGTTGGTGCGTTAATTTGGTGTTTTACCACGGGGAACGACTCCATCAGGCCCTCGGCTACCGCCCACCAGCAGCGGTATACCGTGGAGGAGAGAGCGCTCCTCAACAGGCTAAGGGCAAAAATATCCGCCGAGGTCCCCACCTAACTTATTCTGGCCGAAAAATGGTCTGGACAATGGGGTACACTTTACCTTAACGCGCGCCATTAGCATGGGCGTGTGAGATTGCTGTGTCAGTACTCCAGGTGGGGCCAGGTGTCAAGTGAAAAGCATGAGACGGCTGCTGAGGCGGGAGTTGGAGGGGGGCTGACCGATGAGATGGAGTGACCATCACCGTGGTGTCAGGTGGCTACCAGCTTCTGCCCGACCCCTCACGGCCATCACCTGTGCGGCGAACTCTACAAAATTGCTGAGATCCAGCACGTCCACGAAATTATATTCTGGTGAGACTCTCCTCCAGCGGTTGCCGCAACACCTCCAAGACATGGTGCCGGAACTCGGGGAGTTCATCCAGAACGAGCACGCCGTTGTGGGCCAGCGGCACCTCGCTCGGCACCGGCACCTGGCCGCCACCAATCAGCCACGCATCCGATATCATGTGATGCGGGGGGCGACACGGTCGGGTGGTGATCAACGCCATGCGGTCGCCAGCCACGCCTCGTATGTGCACCGTCATGCACCCGCATCGTTGACACGCCCATGAAGCCCCCCTACACTGGGGTGACGCATACAGTTTTCGACCATGGGGATAGGCAAGCGCATGACGAGGACGAAGGGGCGAGGCCAATCGCATTGCCCTGCTCTCGGCGCTGGGCATGGATGCCATGAAGAGCAGGGAACACCAGGGAGTCATCATGCGAGACGGGGAGACGCAGCCTGGCGCCGTCATCGGTGCACGAGGGAACGGTGCGGTGTGCCGCCGCCGCTGGGTGGCGCGCGTGGCGTTGCTGAGCCTGCTCGGGCTCTGGGGGAGCCTCGGGTGGGGGCGAGGGGTTGGCATCGCTCTGCCGATCGACTACTTTGCATTGGGGGATTCGGTGGCCTCTGGCTATGGACTGGGCGACGATGAGACGCTCTGTCGTCAGTCTATGCTGGCATAACCTTGGCAGCTCTATGCGCGTTTGCAGGAGACCTTCATCGTGCACCAGTTCGATCTCCTGGCCTGTTCGGGCACCACCACGGAAACGCTCGCGGGCCAAGTCTCCGAGGTCCTGAGCCGCCTCGCGGTGCACCCCACCCTCATCACGCTGACGGTGGGGGCGAATGATTTTGGTTGGTCTGACGTGTCTGCATTCGCGCAGCACCTCTGCACCCCGGACGACTAGACGTTTCATGCCTGGCTCGAGGGCATCACGCGGACCGTCGAAGACCACCTGGTCGGGCAACTCTCCCGCGTGCTCGCCTACCCCCAGGTCGAGGTCATCCTGACGGATTACTACAACCCGACCAACGTGTCCGGGGCGTTTTGGAAGGGGGTGCGTCCCCAGTGCGTGTTCGTCGACGTGTACGACCGGAGCGAGGAAGTGGCTCGTGCGCTGAACGCGGCGATATCGCAGGCGTCGCAACGCATGGGGAGTCCCAGCTTCGTGCAGGTGGCCACGGTGCACGAAGCCTTCCAGGGGCATGAAGCCCCACGTCCTTGGTGTGGTACGGCGCCCCCCGATCAGGGGGACACGTGGATCCAATATCCGACGGATCCCGATTCGAATGCCACGCCGGTGGGCGGGGATTGTTTCCACCTGAATCGGGCCGGCGCGGAGTATTACGCCGAGACAGTGCTGGGGCTAATCCCTCCAGATCTGGGGTGGCCCTTGCGGCTGCGGGTAAATGACGGCACCCTGTCTCCCGGCGAGACCCTCACCCTGACCGTGACGACCCTCCCTGAATCTACCACTCTGGTGGTGGACCTCTATGTGGCTCTGCAACTCCCGGATCAGCAGGTCTGGTTCCTGAGCCGTGACGGGAGTCTCATGCCCGCGATCCAGCCCTACGTGGATCAATGGCCGGTCATGCCGTTCCGCGGCGAGCTCTTCCGCTACACGTTGACGGGCGCGGAACCACCTGGGCACTATGTCTGGCTGGCCGCCTTCATCGACCCAGGGACGGGGATGATCATTGGGAGCATGGCACAAGCGCCGTTTACCATCACTCCCTAGGGCATGCAATCTAGGGGCACCCCTTGCCCCGCTCGTCCTATGCGGCCCACATGGCCGCCAGCACGTCTGCTCACCGGTAGGCCGAACGCACGAGTGGGCAGTCTGCCCAGGGGCATGGCACAGCTCGCGGTCATCTTCGGGGAGGAATTCCCTGCCGTGCTGGCCCTGGCTGCCAGCGAGGTCACCCTCACGAGTGTGTCGATCGACACAGCCGACAGAGAAGGGCGGCCCTTCGACGGTGTCTTGATCGGCCCAGCAAGTACCAACCATGAAGCGCGCACCATACCTGTCCGCGCGGCGGCAGCTGGCCCCAACCGATCAACCCGACATCCGAGCTCGTATGGGCGGCCTCCCCAAAGGTCTCCTTGGGCTACGTGCGCCGGACGCGTATTCAAGGCAGGGAATGCGCCGTAAGCGCTGTCGCTCCCTGATCCACCCACACGGATGAGGCGCGGCTCCAAGCCGTGTGCGACCCTTGACACTATCATCTCATTGGTTATCTTTGAAGATATGGCAACTGCTCACGACCATCCCCCAGCACGCTCGTATGACATTGCTGCCTGGCTGCTCACTGGTGGGGCACTACTCCTCGTGCTGCTGCTCCATTTATTGCCGGCGTTCCTCGCGGGACTCTTCGTCCACGAACTGGTGCACGTCCTGGCCCCCCGGCTCAAGATGGTCCGGATTCGTCAGGAGCAAGGCAAGCTCGCCGCCGTCGCGATCCTGGCCCTGGGGGTCGTGCTCCTCCTCACGCTCGCCGTGGTGGGGATCATCGCCTTCTTTCGCAGTGAGGCGGGCAGCCTGCCGACGCTCTTGCATCAGATGGCCGATATCCTGGAGCGATGGCGGACGGTGCTGCCGGCCAGGGTGGTGGCGTATCTTCCAGAGGACGTGGAGGCATTGAGGGCGACCACTGTGGCCTGGTTGCGTACACATGCGGGAGCCCTGCCGCACGCGGGCGCAGCGGTGGGACGCACCTTGGCACACATCCTGATTGGGTTGGGGATCGGCGCCTTGGTGGCGCTGTATGACGCCCAGCCCCCCGAGACCGTCGGGCCGCTCGCGCATGCGCTGCAGGAGCGCGCCAGCCGCCTCGGCGAGGCGTTCCGCCGCGTGGTGTTCGCTCAGGTGCGCATCTCGGCCGTCAACACGATTCTGACCGCATTGTATCTGATCGTTGCCCTCCCCCTGGTGGGCGTCCATCTGCCGCTGGCCAAAACGATGCTGGCCGTCACATTCGTCGTGGGGCTCCTCCCGGTGGTCGGGAATCTCCTCTCCAATACCGTCATCGTGATCCTGAGCCTCAGCGTCTCACCGGCGGTGGCGGTCGCCTCGCTCGTCTTCCTCGTCGTCATCCACAAACTCGAGTATGTTCTGAATGCGCACCTCGTCGGCACCCAGGTGCAGGCGCATGCCTGGGAGTTGCTACTCGCCATGCTCGTCATGGAGGCCGCCTTCGGTATCCCTGGGCTCATTGCAGCCCCGATTTATTACGCCTACCTCAAGTCTGAGCTCGTGAGCCGCAAGCTGGTATAGGAGAGTTGCGCCCTCTCGAAGGGCTTGCGATCATTACCAGCGCTCATGCCACCAGGGGAGGGCCATCTGTTCAGGCCTGGAGCGAGGGCTGCACCACCCGATTCCAGCATGGCGCATCCTCAAAGCCGAGGACGCAATCCGGGTGCTTCGGTCCGAGACGGATCAGACGATCTCTGCGGGCTTTCTTCGCCACGTCATGAGAATGGGGGCCGGTCATCCAGAATTTGGCCCGCTTCCAGCTCATCCCGACCCGGGCCCAAAGTATCGCGAATAGTTAGGCGCTTAGTTGTCGCAGCGTGATCCGGAACTCGAAACGGACCTCTGCTCAGGACTGAATTGTGCCGGCTTTCGGGTTAGAGGCCGGCGCTCAGCCTTAATGAGGGAGAAATTAGGCAGTCTCATCCTTGAGTCTATGCTGAGGGGTGCGCCCCCGGACCGCAGCACCAATGTTGCAGCCTGAACGCTGATTCAAAAGACTTTAGATGATTCATATTAGAGATGTAATCTCATTGTTGATAATTTTCGGTAAATGCTCATGCTGGCTTGCATAAATGCTGTGCAGTTCCCCCGGGTGAACTCAGAGTTGAGACAGCATTCCCGTTTCTTCGTGGTCTGCCGTGCTCGCGATAGCTGCGGGCTGGTGGACCCCCAATACCCAGCCGCAGCAATAAGTAGCTCAGACATGAGAATGGGCTCCGCTACGGCATTAATCTTGCTCAATGTAAACTGACAGTCAGAGCCTGATTGTTGAGACGCACCCATTCCAACGCATTCTAACGCGTCCCTTCGAGGCGCAAAAGCTCCATGCGAAGAGGCTTGGGGCACGACTCTCAGCTGTCCTTCGCCGGGGTAGACCTGACGGTTGGATGATATCAGCTGTGGCGCTCATTCCTGGAGGAGCACTTTGCTATCCTAGCGGCCAGAACTTTGTGGTGGCGCGGGAGGGTGAGACGCCCAATGGAGCAGGCCTTTCCCATCGGACTGCCCAGTCAGCGACCAGCTCCCGTTCTCACGGCGGCGATGGACCTTGACCGCCCGACGGGCGGTGTTGTCGGGTTTATGGATGAATGGTTATTACGTATTTCGGCAAAACTTGGAGGGAGCATCATCAGGGAAATAGCCGGTATCACGCCGCGAATCGCTGGGGTGCAGCAGCTCCATGGGTAGCGCGGCAGCATGAGGGCAGTGCAATTGCCGCTCACGCCCATAGCGCGCAGCAATGGTGAGGCAAGGAAGGAATTAATGGACGACATCTTCAAGAAAATCGATGAACACACCCAGAAGTATCGTGTGAGTCATTGGGACGGCACTTTCCGCGACTATCTCCCGATGGTGCTTGAGAACCCCAAGCTCGCGCAACTGGCCCATGCTCGCATCTACGATATGGTCCGCTCCTACGGTGTGGACATAGACGACCAGGGGAATGAACGCTTCCACTTCTTCGCACGGGAACTCTTTGGGATTGACGAGGCGCTGGCGAAAGTGGTGGAATACCTCAAAGCAGCTGCTACCGGCTCAGATGTCGGCAAGCGCGTTCTGATGCTGTACGGCCCCCCTTCATCCGGCAAGAGTCAACTGGCGATCTTGCTCAAACGCGGCTTGGAGGCATCTACGCATACCGACAGCGGCGCCGTCTATGCCATCACGGATTGTCCACAGCATGAAAATCCCCTGCATCTCATCCCGCACCCGTTGCGGCAGGACCTCCTGGATGACTATGGCATCTACATCGAGGGGGAGCTGTGCCCGATGTGTGCGCTCAATCTCCGGGACAAATACGACAAGGACATCTACCGCGTGCCGGTCCAGCGCATCTTCTTTTCGGAAAAGGATCGGACGGCCATCGGCACCTTCGTGCCGTCGGATCCCAAGAGTCAGGACATCTCTGAGCTGGTGGGCAGCATCGATCTGGCCACCGTCGGCGAATTCGGCGCGGAATCCGACCCGCGGGCGTATCGCTTCGACGGCGAGCTCAACATCGCCAACCGCGGCATGATTGAGTTCATCGAGATGCTCAAGGCCGACGAGCGCTTTCTCTATATCCTCCTCACGCTCACCCAGGAGAAGAACATCAAGACCGGCCGCTTCTCGCTGATCTATGCCGATGAGTTCGTCATCGCCCACACCAACGAGGCCGAGTTCAAAGAATTTCTGGCCGACAAGAAATCCGAAGCGCTGCAGGATCGCATGATCATGGTGCAGATGCCCTACAATCTGCGCGCCTCCGCTGAGGTGAACATCTATGAGAAGCTCTTGAAACGGGCCAGCCTCGGCACGATTGCACATCGCGCCGCATGCGCTGGAGGTGGCCGCCATGTTCGCCGTCCTGTCGCGCCTGGAAGAGCCGAAGATGGCGGGGCTGACGCTGGTCAAGAAAATGCGCCTGTACGACGGGCAGGAGGTCGAGGGCTTCCGGCAAAAGGACATCAAGCTGATCAAAGCCCAGACCGAGCGCGAGGGCATGGATGGCATCTCGCCGCGCTTTGTCATCAACCGCATCTCCTCCTCGCTGATCCGGCCCAATACCAAGTGCATCAATCCCATCGACGTCTTACGCGCCATCAAGGATGGCTTCGATACGTACAGCGCGTTCAAGCGTGAGGACCGGGAGAAGCTCGATAATTTGATCGCCGACGTGCGCCGCGAATACGACGAAATCGCCAGGAACGACGTGCAGAAGGCCTTTTTTGTGTCCTTCGAGCAGGAAGCCTTGACGTTGCTCGACAATTATCTCGACCATGTCGAGGCCTATCTCGACGATAAGAAACTCATGGATCCCCTGACGGAGGAAGAGCGCGAGCCCGATGAGAAGCTGATGCGCTCCATCGAAGACAAGGTGAAAGTTCCCGAAAGCGGCAAAGACGCCTTCCGCAACGAGATCTTTCGCAAGGTCGCGATGGCCCAGCGCCGCGGCGAACACTTCGACTACACGACGCATGAAAAACTGAAAGAAGCCATCGAAAAACAGCTCTTCGAGGAGCGGCGGGATACGATCAAGTTGACCGTGTCGACGCGCAATCCGGATCAGGATCAACTCCGCAAGATCAACGAGGTGGTCGACACCCTCGTGCGCAAGGAGAGCTATTGCGCCGAATGTGCCAACGAGCTGCTGAAATACGTGAGTAGCTTGCTGGCGCGGGAGAAGTAACGATGTCAGACATCCCGTGGGACCTGCGGCGGCGGGCCCTCAAAGACAGCATCCGCCACGACACGCGCGTCAAGGACGCCATTCGCAAAAACCTCAAGGAGCTCATCGCCGAGGAGAATATCATCACCTCCGACGGTCGGAAGCTGGTGAAAATCCCCCTGCGCTACCTCGATCAGTACCGCTTCCGCTTTGGCCAGATGGGGAGTGGGACGGGACAGGGGAAGGGCCACGTGGGTGATGTCATTGCGCGCGAGAGCGACCGCGGTGACGGCAGCGAGCAGCCGGGAGATCAGCCGGGCGAGCAGGTCTATGAGGCCGAAATCTCGGTAGAAGAACTGACGCGCATGATGTTAGAGGACCTGGCGCTGCCGTGGCTCGAGGACAAGGAAACGCAGCAAATCACCACGAACACGTATAACTTCGACGATGTGCGCCGCAAGGGCTCGATGGCTAATCTGGATAAAAAGCGCACGTTGCTCGAAAACCTGAAACGCCATGCCGCAGACGGACAGCCCAAGGTTGGAGGATTTCGCGATGCCGATCTGCGCTTCAAGGTGTGGAACGTGCGCGAGGAGCATCACTCCAACGCGGCGGTGTATCTCTTGATGGATCGTAGTGGCTCGATGACCACCGGGAGGAAATACATCGCCAAGAGCTTTTTCTTCTGGCTCGTACGCTTCCTCAAGCTGAAATATCAAACCGTGGACATGGTGTTCATCGCCCACGACACCGAGGCGCAGGTCGTCCCGGAGCAGGATTTTTTCACTATTAGCAACAGCGGCGGCACCATGTGCTCCTCCGCTTACCGGGTGGCTCTGGAGCACATCCAGCAGTACCATCCGCAGCCGCGCTGGAACAACTATGTCTTTCACTTCTCGGATGGCGACAATTGGCACGACGATGATGCGCGCTGCAAGGCGCTCGTCACCCAGCTCCTCGATCATGTAGCGATGATAGGGTATGGGGAGATTCACTACCAGGACGAATCCACCTTCTATGGGTGGGGCACGTCGTTCAATTCGGCATGGAGTACCCTACACAAAGAGCTGAGTACGATCGCGCATCCGCGATTTAATACCGTGGCCATCAAGCAGAAGGCAGACGTGTACCAGGCTTTGCAGACCTTCCTCGGGAGACGCGAGGGGGCGGGTAGCCTCTCCGAGCCGGGCCACATCACTCCTTCTGCATAATAGGCGGTGAGCTCAGAGTGAGGGGCGCACTAACGGCTGTTAAGCAAGGTGGGGCAATGGATAATCCGCGTTTCGACGAATTGCGTGAGCTGGCGCGACGGTTAGGGCTCGATTTCTTCGAGGTGATGTTCGAAGTCGTGCCACAGGATATCATGTCTGAAATCGCCGCCTATGGCCTGCCGACGCGGGCCAGACACTGGTCCTATGGCAAGGTCTACAACCGGCAGCGCGTGCACGGGCAGATGGGGCTCTCCAAGATCTACGAGATCGTCCTCAACAATGCTCCCGCATACGCTTTTCTGCTGGATACCAACTCCGAAGTCGCCAATTTGCTCGTCGCTGCCCATGTGTATGCCCACTGCGACTTCTTCAAGCAGAACGTGTACTTCGCACCTACCAACCGCAATATGGTTAATGTGGCGGTCGAGCATGCGCTACGCATCGATGAGTACATCGACCGCTATGGCCTCGACCGGGTCGAACGGGTGATGGATATCGCCTTCGCCGTTGACCGCCACATCGACTTTCATAAAGGGCTGGTGCGAAAGCCGTACCCTATGCGGGAGGTGATCGAACGGGAGCGTAAGATGCACACGTATGCCGACCTGTTCGGGGAGGATGAGTGGTCGCTGACGAAAGTGGTCGTCGGCGACCACTTTCCCCCGCATCCCGAAAAAGATCTCCTCTGGTTCTTCGCCCGCTACGCTCCAATCGAGCCCTGGGAGCGAGATGTCCTGGAGATCATTCGCGAGGAATCATACTATTTTTACCCGCAGTTCGAGACGAAGATTCTCAATGAAGGCTGGGCCACTTATTGGCACGCCGAAATTCTCCACCAGTACTCTGGGGTGTCTCCCAGTGAGACGATCGACTTTGGCGTGCTACATGCCGGCGTTGTGAACCCCGGACACCCCATGAGCATCAACCCCTATTACCTCGGCTACCGCCTGCTCGTCGATGTCGAGCGTCGGTGGGATAAGTTGTATGCCGCGGGAAAATCGCCCATTACAGGCCGACAGAAGCTTTTCGAGATTCGCTCCCAAGACAATGACCTCTCATTTCTCGCCAACTATCTGACGCAGGAGTTAGCGGACGAGCTGGCGCTCTTCGCGTATGGAAATGCTTGTGAGCATGAGCCTCAGGGCTCCAAGAAGTGCGAGAAATGCGGCGAACTCACAGTCAAGAGTCGAAAGGTCGAGGATGTCCTCCATAGCCTTCTAGCGCCGCGCTACAACTACGGTGTGCCGAGAATCGTTATCACCAATGTGAGTGACGATGGGAGCCTGCTGCTGGAGCACGAGTGCAATGATCGAGGTCCGCTTGACCTCAAGTATACTGAAAAGACCTTAGAATATTTGCACGAACTTTGGAGGAAGCCCATTCATTTGAAGACCTTCAATAGCCAGGTGGAGGCCATTACGCTATCCTGTACCGCTTCGGGCATCGAGATCAGCAAGTAGCGCGTACGGCTCTATGGCCCTGACAAGGCTGAAGCGGCGCCCAGGGATTCGAGCACATGGCGGGGGAACCCCGTCAGCTCATCCAGAAAGAGCACGCCATTATGGGCCAGCGACACCTCACCCGGCATTGGCACGTGGCCGCCACCGATCAGACCCACATCCGAGATGGTATGATGGGGTGCGCGAAACGGGAGGGTCGTGACCAACGCCGTACGGTCCCCGGTGAGGCCAGCGACGCTGTGGATGCGCGTGGTCTCGATGGCCTCGGCCAGGGTCATCGCCGGCAAGATGGTGGTGAGTCGCCGTGCCAGCATCGATTTGCCCGCCCCAGGGGGACCGAGCAGGAGGACGTTGTGGGCAGAACGCCTGCATCGTCTTCGGCTTCGGCAATACCGACGGGGTGCCGACGGCCAGGACCGCTGCCCCACGTTTGGAGCAACCGTCAGGGGAAAGGCCCCGATCATGAGAGCGCCTCCAGCAGGGTTTTGGCTTCCTGGAGGTCGGCGGTATCAAAACCCTCGGTGAACCAGCCGTAGATCGGGGCCAGTAGCTCATGAGCCTCAGCCCGCTTGCCCTGCTGCTGCCACAGGCGGCTCAGGCTCACTGCCGCCCGCAGCTCCCAGGATTTGGCCTGCTGGCGATGGGCAATGTCGAGGGCGTGTTGAAAACACGTGCTCCGCCTCTCGCCTGAGGCGCTGCAGACTGGCTGCAGCAGCTCGCCCTTGAGCCGATACAGCTCCGCCTCGTACCAGCGCTCTGCCGTGTTGTCCGCCACCGCGAGTGCTTCTGCCAGCAGGCGCAGCCCTTCGTCTATGTGCTCTGCTTGCCCACACGCTTCGGCCAGGAGGGCGAGAGTATAGGGCACGAGCAGCTCTGTCCCCATCGCGCGTGCGGCCGCGAGGCCCTGGTACATCTGCGCCAGGCCCTCCGCTGTCTGTCCCTGCGTCGCCAGCGCCCAGCCGCGCAGGATTGTCGCCCACGCCAGGTAGAGGGGAGACCCCTGCTCCGTACAGAGCGCGATCAGGGTCTCTGCCCGTTCCTGCGTGGCCCGCCCCTCCCGACGGACTTGATGGCCAATGGTCACATTGTGCAGGGCATGCACCAGCGTGAAGGCGTGTGCCAGGTCCTGGGCCCGGGTGAGCGCTGCCTGATACTGCTGTCGAGCCTGCTCCGGATAGCCCAATAGCCCCAGGCTATGGGCCACATAGAGGCGGCAATTCACGCCGGGGTCGATCCCGTAGAGGAAGAGAGGGCTGCGATGCTGCTGGGGATCGTACAGGGCGAGCCCTTGCTCCGGTGCGTGTGGGCGAGCGCACACTCGCCCTGCCAGAATAAGGTGACCGCCAGAGCCTGATGGGCGGCCAGGAGTTGGGCGGGGTCGTGTCCACGCTGGGCCAGCCGCAGGAGCTGTTCCCCCAGTTCGCGCGCCGTCTGGCACACTCCCCGCACTAAATAAAACCGCCAGAGCCCGAGCAGCACCGGGAAGAGCTGTGGGGTCTCGCCGAGCTGCTGGCAGAGTTCCCGTGCCCGGGCGTAGGCGTGTTCCACTTCTGGAGCCGCCTGGCCCTTGATGGCCATCAAGGCGGGCCCCAGGGTGGTCTGCACCAGCAGCTCCTGCTGGGTGCGCGCAGGCGTAGGCGGCAAGGTCCTGAGCAGCGCTAATGCCGTGGTGAGATGGCTGATCGCTTCCGATTCGCCGAGCGCTCGATGGCCCGCTGGCCGGCCCGCTGCCAGTAGGCCATCGCCTGCTCGGTGAGGCCCGCCTCGCGTGTAGTGATGCGCCAGCAGCTCGGGCTGCGTCTCGGCGGTCTCGGGAAAGCGCTCTTCCAACACCTGGGCAATGCGCTGATGGTACTGCTGCCGGGTACTCTTCAGCAACGACTGATAGGCGGCATCCTGGATCAGGGCATGCTTGAAGAGGTATGTCGCCTGCGGCGGCAGCCCCTGCTGATACAGGAACTCCGCCTCCACCAACTGGTGCAGCCCACGCTGCAAGGTCCCCTCGTCCCACGGCGAGACGGCCTGCAGCAGGTCATAGGAAAACTCGCGCCCCAGCGTCGCCCCGAGTTGCGCCAGGCCCTTCACCGTCGCCAGGCGATCCAGCCGCGCCATCAGCGAGTCGTGCAGCGTGGCGGGAATGGCCAGCGGCGGCAGGGGACCGGTCAGCTCATAGCGCTCCTCCCGCTCCTGGAGCAGACCGGACTCCAGCACCATCTTGGTCAACTCCTCCACAAACAGCGGCACCCCATCGGTCTTGGCCACCACCTGCTCCACGACCTCCGCCGGGAGCGCCTTGCCGTGCGCCACCCGGCCGGTCATCTCTGCCGCCTGGCGCCGCGGCAAGCGGGTCAGCGTCACCTGGGTGAGGTGCGAGCGCCCCGTCCAGGGCGGGCTGAAGTCGGGCCGAAAGGTCAACAGCGCCAGGATGCGAGCGGTGGGGCCTTGATCGACCAGGAGGCTGAGCAACTCCAGCGTGGACGGATCGACCCAGTGCAGGTCTTCCATGACAAAGAGCACCGGCTGCTGGGCGGCGATGCGCAGGAAGATCGTCAGGAGGGCTTGCAGGGTCTTCTGCTTCTGCTGCTCGGGCGACATGGTCAGAGGGGCATAGTCGGCAGCCAGCGGCAGGGAGAGGAGGGCGGCAAAGAGGGGCACGGCCTCTGCCAGCGGCAGGCCATACTGCACCACGAACCCCTCCAGTTTGCTGAGCTTCTGCTCAGGGGACTCCTCCCGCTCGAAGCGCAGCGCCACCCGCTCCAGCAGATCGATCATCGGATACAAGGCGGTGTTCTGGTAATAGGGCGAACACTGACACGGCGTCAGCCACGCCTGGGGCTCGGTGGCCACCTGTTCCTTCAGCACCTGCACGAGGCGCGATTTGCCAATGCCCGCTTCGCCGCTGAGCAGCACCACCTGCCCGAGGCCGTCCTTGACCTGCGCCCAGCGCTCCCGCAGCAGCCCCACTTCCTGCTCGCGGCCCACGAGCGGGGTCAGGCCGGTGCTGCCGGCCGCTTCCAGGCGACTGCGGGCCGTACTCTCATACAGTACCTGATAGACCTCCAGCGGCTGGGCAACGCCCTTCAGGACCGGGGTGCCGAGCGACTGGCAGGCAAAGAAGCCGCCGAGCAGCGGCACGGTGGCGGCACTGATCACCAGGGTATTGGGTGCGGCGATCCCTTGCAGGCGGGCGGCGAGGTTGGGGGTCTCGCCGAGGGCCAACTGTTCCTGCCTCGCCCCGCCCCCCATCTCACCCACCACCACCAGACCGGTATGGATTCCCAGGCGCACCGCCAGCTGCACTCCTCGCTCATGCCCCAGGCGGGTATTGAGTTGTCCCATGGCCTCAACCATGCCCAGCCCGGCCCGCACCGCCCGCTGCGCATCGTCTTCGTGCGCCTGAGGATAGCCAAAGTAGACCAGCAGGCCATCGCCGAGATACTGCGCGATATGCCCCTCAAAGCGGGCGATCACCTTGGCGCAGGTGTCCTGATAGGCCCGCACCACCTCACGCCAGTCTTCTGGGTCGAGCTGGCTGGCCAGGACAGTCGAGTCCACCAGGTCGCAGAACAGCACGGTGAGCTGGCGGCGTTCGGCCTCTGGGGCACGCTGGGCGGCTCGTGGAGAGCCACTCTGGGCAGATGGCTCTTCCACCCGTTCAGTCACCTGCGCTGGTTGCCCGGGCCTCGGGGTGGGTGTTGGCGTGGCACTCACCCTAGCTGTCCACACGAGACCCGGCCCATCCTCTTCAACAGCCCCCTGGTGTGCATAGAGCAGTTCTTCCTTGAGCGCGTCGAGTTCCTCGTCATCCAGGTGGAACTGGACCTTCAGCGCTCGATAGGACACCCGTCCTCGGCTGTGGAGGAGGTCGACGATCTGATCCAGCACCGCATAGAAGTCCATCACCGGCCCTCCACCTGTGCCAGCGCCGCCTCGGCCTCGGGCAGCCAGAAGGTCATGTCCATGGCGCGGTAGAGCGCGATGGCCGCGGCCAGTGCAGGGCGGGCCGTGTCTCCGCGTCCGAGCGCGGCATACAGGGTCCCGAGGCCGAGATGACAGTGCGCCAGCAGCGGGCGCATGCCGAGTGCCTCGGCCAGGACCTGGGCCTGGCGGTAGGAGGCTTCGGCCTGCTCGGCATCGAGGGGGTCGGCGTGGGCCTGGACGGTGCCCAGCTGGTGCAGCGCGTGCGCCTCGTCCCCGCGTGCCTTCTGCTGTCGGGCCAGGTCGAGCGCCTGGTGCGCATGCTGCCAGGCCTCCTCGCTGTATCCCGCCAGACGATACACCTCGCTGAGCCATGCGAACCGATAACCCTGACCTTGCAGTCCGCCGGTGCGAATACTTTCGCTGATCCCCTCCTCCAGCAGCGCACGCCCCTCCGCGAGACGTCCCTGGAGCGCAGAGGCATAACCCAGGCCTGCCGCGATCACTCGCAACCAGGCCTGGTTGTCAGAGACACGACAGAGGGCCAGGCCCTGATCCAACATCCGGATGGCGGACTCCAGGTCCCCCTGGGTGAGGGACAGGAGGCCGAGGCAGCCGTGGACCGCCATGGGGGTGTTCCCTCGGCCTTCTCGCGTGGCCAGGCGGAGCGCCTCCTCCCCGTGACGCCGGCCCTCCGCGAAGGCCCCGAGCGCGCTCAAGGTTCGCGCCAGCCATGCCTGGGACTCGATCCACACGTCTGTGCTAGGCCTGCCAGACTCCCGGTCCGCCGCCTCGACGTTCCGCCGCAGCAGCTCAGCTGCCCGGCCGAAGTCGCCGATGACATAGTAGGCCTGCCCCAGGCGATAGGACGCTTGCACTTGCAAGGCGCTGTCCCCGAGCGCAGCCGTGAGCGCAAGGGCTTGCTGACCCGCCGCAATGGCGCCATGAGTGTCTCCCATCGTTCTGAGTACCGTGGCCATCTGGGCCAGCACCCGTCCCAGCCGGGCCCGGTCGTCGAGCGCCCGGGCCAGGACCTCGGCCTCGCCCAACAGGACGAGGCGCCGCCTATGCTCTCCCAGTGCGAGCAGCGGGAGATCCATCGCCAGGCGGAGATCGAGGGCCAGCCCCCTGGTGTGGCCATGCTCGGACAGGTGCGCGAGGGCCTGGAGGGCCTGCTCGAAGGCGGCCACCGCCTCGCGGAACGCGGCGCGCTCGTGCGCCCTGGCGCCGGCCCGCTGGCAGTAGGGCACGGCCTTGTCCCACACCTCGCCCCGCAGGGCATGGTGGGCGAGCCGTTCGACCTGCTCAGCTCCCCGGTCGGGCGCGAGTGCCTCAAGCGCCTCTACCAGGCGCGCGTGCAGCCCCCGCCGCCGCTCCAGCAGAAGGCTGCCATAGGCCACCTCGTGTGTCAGGGCATGCTTGAAGGTGTACTCCGGCTCGGGGAACAGGCGGGTCTCATACAGGAACTCTGCCGCCTGCAGGTACGCCAGGCCGCGGTGCAACGCCGCCTCGGGCACGTCTGCAATGGCCTGGAGCAGCGGCAAGGGTACCTCGGTGCCAACCACGGCCGCCGTTTGCAGGAGCCGCTTCTCCTCCGGTGGCAGGCGGTCGATGCGGGCGGCCAGCACGGCCTGCACCGTGGCGGGGATCTGCAGCATCGGGATGGATGTCGCCAGGCGATAGCCCCCAGGCTCACCCACCAGCCCTTGGGTCTCGATCACTGCCCGTGCGCTCTCTTCCAGGAAGAACGGGTTCCCCTCGGTCTGCTCAATAAGGCGCTGCTTGAGCGGTGCGAGGCTGCCATCGTCGCCCAGCAGGGCACGCAGCAAGGCCTCCGCGCTGTCGGGGCGCAGAGCGTCGAGCCGGAGCTGGCTATAGGAGGTCTTCGAACCCCAGCTGTGTGAGTACTCGGGGCGGTAATTGACCAGCAGCAGCACCCGGGCAGTCGGCAGACTCTCGACCAGGCTGTCGAGCACGGCTTGCGTCTCGGTGTCGATCCAATGTAGGTCTTCGACGATCACGAGCAGCGGCTGTACCTGGCTCTCGCGCAGCAGCAGGCGTTTGACGGCCTCGAGGGTGCGCTGCCGGCGTTGAGAAGGATCAAGGGCGTGCCAGGCGGCGTCCTCGACGGGCACGTCGAGCAACGACAGCATCGCCGGCAGGGTCGGCTGGAGTGCCGTATCGAGGCCGAGAATTTTGCCCTCCACCTTCTCCCGCATCCGCCGAGGCTCATCACGGTCCTCGATCTGGCAGTACCCCTTGAGCAGGTCGATCACCGGGAGGTAGGCTGTCGCCTGGCTATACGACACGGACCGACTCTCCAGCACCAACCACCCCTGCGTCCAAGGCGCGTGCAGACACTCATAGACGAGTCGGGACTTGCCCACCCCCGGCTCGCCCACCAGCGCCACCACCTGACCTTGGCCAGTCTCGGCCCAGCGCAGGGACTGGTGCAGGTGGTCCAATTCACGATCCCGTCCGACAAAGCGGGTGAGCCCCTGCACGGCTGCAGCCTGGAGCCTGGTTCGCATCGGGCCGGGCCCAGTCACTTCATACACGGCCAGCGGCGCGCTTAGCCCCTTGATCGCGACCGGCCCCAAGGACGTGACCTGCACATAGCCTTCCGCCAACCGCAACACCTCAGGCGTGATGAGGATCGACCCCGGCATCGCCATCTGCTCCATGCGAGCGGCTAAGTGGGTGGTCTGGCCTACAGCCGTGTAGTCCATGTGCAGGTCGCTGCCGATGGACCGCACCACCACTTCACCGGCATTCAGCCCGACCCGGATGTGGATGGGTACGCCTTTGCGTGCGTTGCACCTCTGCGGCATACTGCTTGACCGACTCCTGCATGGCCAGCGCCGCATAGCACGCCCGGATGGCGTGATCTTCATGCGCGATCGGCGCCCCGAACAGCGCCATGATGCCGTCGCCCATGACCTGATTCACGGTCCCCTCATAGCGATGGACGGCCGCCATCATGCGTTCCAGCACCGGGTCGAGCAGCTGGCGCGCTTCTTCGGGGTCGCGGTCCGCGAGCAGCTCCATGGAGCCCTTCAGGTCCGCAAACAGCACGGTGACCTGCTTGCGCTCGCCTTCGAGCGCACTCTTTGAGGTCAGAATCTTCTCGGCGAGATGGGTGGGCGTGTAGGTGAGCGGCACGGGCGGGCGGGGCGCCACTAGTGGGGCGGTCGAGGCGCGGGCTTGTGCGGGAAGAGCTGCCCCACATTCGCCACAGAACTTCGCCTGTGGCTGATTGGCAAACCCGCACTGGGAACACGGCATCCGCAGCGATGCGCCGCATTCGTTACAAAACTTCAGACCCTCTGGATTCTCAAAGCCACAGCTCGGGCAGTGCATGAGTATACCCTCGGGCACGGCCGTGCGGGGGGATGGGTCACACGCGGGTAGGTGCCTCAACGCGCTCCCCTGCAATGGGCGTCTTGAATGCTGTGTCAGTACTCCAGGCGGCGCCTGGTGTCAAGTGAAAACATGAGGCGGTTACAGAGGCTGGATGGGCGAGGGAGGACTCCTTGGCTATGGGCACGGTCACAGTGGTGCTGGACGACTACTGGAGAAGGCCAGAGCCCCTTAAGGTCGGCAGCCGTGCCGCTAAGGCCGTAAAAGTGCGGTTGCTGTTAACCTGTGTTCCGAAGCGGGATCGCCATTAGATCTATGATCACGAACGCTCCTCAAGCAGCCGTTTGGCCTCTTGTCTGAGTCGACGCAGCTCCGCGTCATAGTAACGTTCCCTACTCTTACCTGCCATGGTTAGCGCTTCCGCCAGCGCCCCGGGCACTGTTCACGCCGTGTCGATCTAACCAGCGTGTTCAAAGTCGAACAGACCCCTAGGCGGCTGAATATTCAACCCAGAGCAGGCTCTCCTGATGGCCGATGCACCTCGGCTGTTCAATTCTCCAATCTACCTGATATCGCCCAGTGCTCTCATAGATGATTTCAATCTATACAATTACAAAGACTTAGCATCGATATCTTATCGAGGCACACCTTTTGCTCAAAGAAGACGGCAGAAGGACTGGGATCAAGGGGAATAGGACATCAGGCCACCGATGGCATCGGTCGTCGTAGTCCTTGGCCGGAGGGGAGCGCGCTTCGGAGGGAGACATCATGACAACGCTCCTTTGGCTCGAATGCGGCGCATGCAGCGGTGAGTCCATGGCGATTCTTGGCGCCGAAGGGCCGGGCAAGGCAGGCGACAATCTGCTCGACTTCTTGGAGTGCCATCACGTGCAACTCCTCTGGCATCCCTCGCTCTCGTTGGAGCCTCCGAAGGTCTTAGCAGCGATTATTGCACGTATCCTCGCTGACGAGCAGGAATTGACTCTCCTCTGTGTCGAGGGGAGCATCATCCATGGCCCGAACGGCACGGGGATGTTTGATACGTTTGACGGAAAACCCAAACGAGACATTATTCGAGCCTTATGTCACAAAGCCGACTACGTGCTGGCCATGGGTACCTGTGCCGCCTTCGGGGGAATCCCGGCGGCCCCGCCCAATCCCACGGAATCGAGCGGCCTGCAGTTCAGCCACGAGCAGCCGGGGGGGTTGGTCGCTCCACAGTGGCGGTCCAAAGCCGGCTTGCCCGTGGTGAATCTGGCCGGATGTCCGGTCGATGCGGCGACCATGATCAAGACCATGGGCTCGATCCTTCAGGGGGTACCCCTCGACCTGGATGCTCATAATCGGCCATGTATCGTCCGTCCCTGTCTGTCAGACGCCTCGCCCAGGAAATGCGGGACGGCCGAGAAGGTGGGGTATTCCTGCTACGGCTGTATCGCTGCCAAGTTCCCAGCCAGCAAGCCTCTGTTCAGGCACGTGGAACCTCCGGAAAAAGCTAAGCGCTTCGATCCGCACAGCCGGAAGACCTCTCTGCACGATGGCTGGAGGGCCTCGGAAGATGCCGCCTGAGGTGTTAGGTCGACGCACAATTAAAATGGAGATGAACCGCGTCGAAGGGGACCTCGAAATCCAGCTGGAGGTCGAGGGTCATACGGTCACCGATGCCTGGTGCATCGGCACGATGTACCGCGGCTTTGAGCAGATTTTAGGTGGGCGTGACCCCCAGGATGTGTTGGTGATCACGCCCCGGATTTGCGGTATCTGCAGTACGGCCCAGCTCTATGCGGCTACAGCCGCATTGGAGGTGGCCTACCAGGCTCCGATTGCGCCCAACGGCAGTCGCATCCGCAATCTGTGTTTGATGGCGGAGTCGGTCATGAGCGATGCCAGGCATACCTTTCTGATGTTCGCGCCCGACTTCTGCAACCAGACCTACAGCACGCATGAGCTCTATGCAAACGTCATGAAGCTGTTCGAGCCCCCGTTCAAGGGCAGCATTGCCAGGGACACCGTGCAATATTCGAAACAAATCCTGGGCATTATCATCGCGTTCGGGGGGCAGTGGCCGCATTCGACGTATATGATGCCCGGGGGTGTCACCGCCCCCCTGACGAAGCTCAAGGTTGTCGAGAGCTTATCCGCCATCGATGCATACACGCGATGGTACGAACAGGTCATTTTGGGCTGTCCGTCCGAGTGCTGGCTGGCAGTGAAGACGGTCGACGATTTCCACGCCTGGTTGGAGGCACGGGAAGCACACAGGAACAGCGTGGTTGGCGTGTTTGCCCGCTTCGGCCGGTCCATCGGATTGCACAAGACGGGAACAGGGAGCCCGCACTTGCTGACTGCCGGGTGTTACTATGATCCAGAGAAGTGGCAGCCCCCCTTTGAGGAACGGCACTGTCTGCAGCCGGCGGGTTTCTACAATGGCGAAACGGACGAGATCGAGGCCTTCTCACACCTCGATATTGCAGAGCATGTGCGCTATTCCTGGTTTGTCGATCCCGGCGGTGGACGCCATCCTTGGGAGAGCCAAACCACGCCTGAGTATAAGACCGACGGCGAGCCATACAGCTATGTCAAGGCGCCCCGTTACCGGGGCCAGGTGGTGCAGCTCGGGCCCCTGGCAGACCTGGTTATCGCCGGAGATCCGCTGATGACCTCCTTCTTCAAGGCGGAGGGGCCGAATACCTGGCTCCGGCAGTTGACCCGGCTGCATCGGCCCGTCTATGTGCTGCAGGCAATGCGCAGGACGGCGCTGGAGTTGATCGAGCATCTCGGCGAACCGACCTTCATGCGATCGGAACCGCGGGCGGAGGCCGATGGCTATGGTTTGATCAATGCCTCACGGGGCAGTTTGGGACATTGGATCAACATCAGGAACGGAAAGATTGCGAATTATCAGGTGATCACGCCGACCACCTGGAACGGGTCTCCGCGCGACTCCTCAGGAAAGCGCGGGCATTGGGAAGAGAGTTTCATCGGTCTGGAAATCAAGGACTTGGAGAACCCGGTGGAATTATGCCACGTTGTCCGCTCGCACGATGCCTGTCTCGTCTGTACCGTCCACTTCGTGAGGACCGGCAAGAAACGAACGTTTCAGCTGTGGTGAGGGGGAGCTCGAAGCGATGGTGCACGTCGTGTGCTTTGGGAATGTGTGGCAGGGAGACGATGGCTTCGGCATTCATGTGTTCCGGCGGCTGTGTGGGAGGCGCAGTCTGCCCCCGCAGGTCAAGGTGTTTGAGGCCGGGACCGCGGGCCTGGATGCGCTCGTGTATTTTGACAACTGCCGCAAAGCGGTGATTGTGGAAGCCGCCCTTGAGGGCGCGATCAGGTTGGTACACAGGGAATGCATGAACTCAGCCTTATGAGTGCAGTCTTGGACGCCATCACTGAGCAGACCACGAGAGAGCACTTCTCCCAAGTGCACCGGGTTTCTCTAGAAGTGGGGGAGCTGTGCAACGTTGAAGTGGAAGCCTTGGCTTTCTGCTTCGAGGTCGTAATGAAAGGAACTATCGCTGAGCACGCCTCGTTCCGCATGACACACATATGCACCATGAGCCCCCAGTTCCACCGCTTCGAGCCCCGAAACGTGGCAGACGCGTCATTCAACTTGAGGAGGATCTTCTCAGCAAGAACACAAGATTTGCGGAAAGAAATCGGCATTATTTGCGCGGAATCCGCGTGCTTGCCTTGAATCTGGTCTCAAGCCCAGGGGCAGGGAAGACAACGCTGCTGATTCGCACCATTCAGGATCTGAAAAGCCGCGCTTCGATCGCAGTGATCGAGCAAACAGCAGATGGTCGTATCCAGGTAAGGGTAGGCAGGAAGAGTAACCGGGTAAGCTTCGCTCACTGCGAGGGGCGAGCCAACCCTGGAGGCCTTCGAGTTCCAGGCCTCGGCGAGCAGACGACAAGGAGGAACGTATGTGTCTGGCGATGCCTGGGATGGTGCTGGAGATCGTAGATTCCGCGAGGCGGATTGGGAGGGTTGAGATCAATGGGACACCTCGTCTGGTGAACCTGGGGATGCTTGACGAGGTAATCCCTGGCAATTGGGTGTTGGTACAGCTCGGTCTTGCCGTGGAGAAGATCGATGCAGAGGCGGCACAGCAGGCTATGGGCCTACTGGAAGAGCTCAGGGCAGTGTTTGAGCAGGAACTGGCACCGGGGGTCGGAGAGGAGACGGAACGATGAGCCGTGCAGGGGCACTCCTGGCGGCGCGGTTTAGCTTCATGCCGAACCGCCTCGGATACTGCGGTCCGGAAGAGAACCCGGCGATGCTCGACTACCTGGCCGAGGGATACAGCGATCGGGGTCTCGAGCAAATCCTGAGCCGGTTTCCGGGGGCCTTCCCTTACTACGCCTTCACCTCCACAGCAAACAGCGTTCGGGATCCATTCGACTCCCGCGTTACTGAGGCGTACAGGATCGGCAACGAGTTGCTCGATCAGGTGGAGCTCGTGGATCTGTACCGCTATATCGAGGAACGCTTCAACAGTCGCTTCCCCACACAACTCTTGCGCTCGCTTCTGAGGCAGGTCCCTGCGGGCACGCGCCCGCACCACAATTTTCACGTCTTCAGCATGCCGGTGCGGACGGGTCATCAGGAGATTCCGCACAGCCTGGAGACGATGGACGAATGCCGGGTGAGCTGGGGACGCGTGGTCGCCGCCCAGGGCGACAACCTGCTGGTGGAGCGCCAGCCGCTCCGCTTCGCCGGGGAGGACATTACCCTCGGCCCGCCTGTACCCCGTAGTGTCTTCCGCCGCTTCGACGGGAAGGCCATCGTGACCGATATCTCCCCAGGGGACGTGGTGGCCGTTCACTGGGGCTGTGCCTGCCAGAAGTTAACGACAAGGCAACGGCGGTGCCTCACTCATTACACACGGCAGCATCTGGCGCTAGCGAACGCGCAGCGGCGCAGGAGCGCCGTCCTTCGCCTGTAGCAGCTCCTTGGCGTGCTCGGAGGGCAAAGGGTCGAGCTGGAGCTGGGTGTAATAGGTCTTGTTCCCCCAGCTGTGCTGATACTCGGGGCGATGGTTGACGAGGAGGAGCAGTCGGGTGGCCAGGAGGCTCTCGACCATGCTGTCGAGGAAGGCCTGGGTCTCGGCATCAATCCAGTGGAGGTCTTCGAAGACGACGAGCAGTGGCTGCCGTTGACTCTCCCGCAGCAGGAGATGCTTGAGAGCCTCCAAGATGTGCTGGCGGCTTTGGATGTCAGGATTTTCTCGGCGAGGTGGGCTGGTACACTGCCCGCAAAACTTCATGCCTTCCGGATTCTCAAAGTCGCAGCATGGGCAGTGCATGGGTGCGATCTCCGGCATGGCCCTGCGAGTGTGCGCTGCCCGAATCCCTCACTGCCATTACCCGAGGGGCTCACGCTGCAGACGTGTGGCGATCGAGGTCATCTGGAGGATGTTACAAGACGCCCGCCGATTAGTCACACGTCCGAAATCGCCTGGTGCGAGGCCCCGAATGGACACGCGGCGGCGCATGTGGTGATGGCCTTGCCTGCCTTCATCAGGCGCATCCCCTCCCAAGTATGCGCGTTTCGCTCGCCTGACAAATAGGGTATAATCCCACCCACATCAGGCCGTCACGATCAGCACCTTGACTCCCGTGGTCCCGGAGCTCGCCCCATGGCTCGCCCACCAGCACTTTCGTTCGACCGTGGCACGTTGCTGTTACACCCGCCGCCACCAGGCAAGGCGTGGATCGACTACGTGACTTGGGACGATCGCGTGGAGCGCTTTCGCCTCCCGGCTCTGCACTATCGTCGTCTCATCGAGGCGCTCACGGCTGAGGGCACGCGGCTGGTGGACCACGCGCCAGCGTTCGAACCGCTCCCGCTGGTGCCCGCGGTGGAGATGGCGCCGTACCCCCATCAGCGCGCGGCGCTGGCGGCCTGGCTGGCTGCCGGGAGGCAAGGAGTCATTGTGCTGCCTACCGGGGCCGGGAAGACCTATGTGGCGCAACTCGCCATGCAAGTCACCCAGCAGAGCACCTTGATCGTGGTGCCGACGTTGGACCTGATGCACCAGTGGTATGCGCATCTTCTGCGCCGCTTTCCCTGATGCACCAGTGGGGCTGCTCGGCGGCGGTTCGCACGACCGCACCCCCTTGCTGGTCGCCACCTATGATAGCGCCGCCATCCAGGCTGAAGCCCTCGGCAACCATTACGCCCTGTTGATCTTCGATGAGTGCCATCACTTGCCCACCGCCTTCACCCGTGTCATCGCGGAATACTCGCTCGCGCCGTACCGCCTTGGTCTGAGCGCGACCCCCGAGCGCAGCGATGGCACCCACACGGACCTGGACGCCCTGATCGGCCCCGAGGTCTACCGCACCTCGGTTGCCGCGCTTTCTGGGACGATCCTCGCCCCCCATCGTGTGGTGCGGCTCACGGTCAGGCTTTCTCCACGCGAGCGCCGAGTGCTACGACGCGTTGATGGAGACCCGTAACCGCTTCTTGCAATCGTGCGGCATCCGCCTGGGGAGTGTCACCGGGTGGCAGGCCTTCGTCCACGCCAGCGCGCGCTCCAGAGCCGGACGCCGCGCCATGCTGGCGCATCGCGAGGCCCGCACCCTGGCCTTCGGGACGGCCGGTAAGCTCCGGGTGTTGGCCGACCTGCTCGTGCAGCACCACCCAGCGCGCACCCTGATCTTCACCGAGGACAATGCCATGGTGTATCGGATCGCACGGGAATACCTGATTCCGGCCATCACGCACCACACCCCGGTGAAGGAGCGGCACGATGTCCTGCAGCGCTTCCGCGTAGGGCATTACCCGGTGGTGGTGACCTCCCGCGTGCTCAACGAGGGGGTGGATGTCCCAGAGGCCAGCATCGCCATCGTCCTCTCCGGCACAGGCTCACGGCGGGAATATGTGCAGCGCCTGGGTCGCATCTTGCGCCGCCGCGCGGGCAAGCAGGCGGTGCTGTATGAAGTCGTGGCGGAGGCGACGAGTGAAGAGCAGGTGTCCCGGCGCCGACGAGGGACCCGCGTCAGCCCGGATCGTCAGCGCGACGGGCCTGAGCCTGATCTATTCACCGACAACGAGGGTGATGAACGCTTGGCCGCACGGACCCAGCCCGGACAGGGGGACGACCGATCTTACCCGCCGAGTTGTTGATCCAGCGCACTCACGGTGAAGCGGTGGTGCCCAGACGGCTGCCCGTCAATGCCGACACCTTGGGGCTGGCCGCGGACTTGATTGCGCTGTTTCGTGTGGCGCAGGGGCAGACCCGAGGCGAAATCGAGGCCGAGCTCCAGGTCTTGGAGGGGGACCGGACCGATTACCGCGTGAAACGGGGGCTGGCACACCTGCTGGCCCATGACTTCAGCGCCTTCGAGGTGGGAAGTCCGCTCGAACCGGCTGCGTTGCGCCAGCGGGTCTTCGCCCTGTCCGCAACCTCGGTCCCCAGTCACCAGCAGAGTCTGGCGACCCTCACAGCGGTGGCGGACGCGCTCACCCGTGAGCTCATGCGCGACATCGGTCCCGAACAGGTGCGTGCCTGGCTGTATGCCGATCTGCCGGAGGCGCACGTGTTGACCAGTTTCGAGGCGACCACCCCGGAGGTGCTGCTGGAACGCTACAATCTCGCGCAGGCCCAGGGCGTGCTCTACCGGGCGAGCCACGTCGTCATCACGGCGCACCGCAATGACCCCGGTGAGTACAAGCTCCTATTTCGTTACCTCAAACTCTTTGGCCTGATGGCGTATATCGAAGGCGATGCCGATCACGGGTTTACCTTGACCATCGATGGCCCCGCGAGTCTGTTCACGCCCAGCCCTCGATACGGGCTGGCGCTCGCCAAACTCCTCCCGGCGCTGCTGCATGTCACGCGCTGGAGTCTTACCGCCACCCTGGTGCCGCGCCAGCGATCATCGTCTACCCCCCAGGGCACCCAGTTCACCCTAGAGGCCACCTGTGGCCTGGTGTCGCACTATCCCCCAGGCAAGCCGTACGACAGCATGCTGGAGCAGGCTTTTGCGGAGCGCTGGGCCAAGACGCCAACACCCTGGCGGCTGGAGCGTGAGGTCGACCTGATCCCGCTGCCTGGGAGTGTCATGGTGCCCGACTTTCGCCTGGTGCATCCGGACGGCCGCAGCGTCTTGCTCGAAATCGTGGGCTATTGGCGTCCGGAATATCTCCGGAAAAAATTTGCCCAGGTCCGCCGGGCGGGGCGGGAGGATGTCATCCTCGCGGTGTCCGAGCGCCTCAATCTGGAGCGCGCCGGGGTCAGGCGCGAGGACCTGCCGGCGCGGGTGGTGTGGTTCAAGGATCGCGTGCTCCCCCAGGCGGTGCTGGCTGTGCTGGAGGGCTAAGGCTGGGTGGTCATCTCTGCAACCCTTGTCAGCACAGAGACTGGAGCCGCATGGCTCAATACGTGCGATTTCCATTCGGTACACACGTGGGAACCCGGTTTTTCAGTGTGATGGCGCGTGTGGGGTTATAAGCGGATGAATGCCATCTTCATGTCCTGCCTCACATTTGTCTCCACGTTGCTAGGCGGCTTGTGTGGGTTTCGGTATCGAGACAGGCTGCATCTCATCATTAGCTTCACATCAGGGGTGCTGATCGCGGTGTGTTTCTTCGATATCCTTCCAGAGATCTTCTCCCTCGCCACAGAACATCACCTTGAGATCACCCCCTCGCTGGTCGCGCTTGTGTTGGGCTTTTTGTCGATCCACACGCTGGAAAAAGTGGCCGTCATCCATGCGGCGCATGAACATGAATATGCCGAACATCGGCATGCCATGGTCGGTTTGATGGGCGCCTCTGGGCTCGCCTTCCACAGTGTGCTTGATGGTGTAGGGATTGGCCTGGGCTTTCATGTCAACCCGCAGGTGGGCCTGCTCATTACCATCGCCGTCATGGCCCATGATTTCTCAGATGGGTTGAATACTGTGAGTCTTATGCTGCTCCATGGCAACACGCCACGCAAAGCCACGTGGCTGTTACTGATCGATGCGCTGGCTCCGATTGTCGGAGCGAGCTCCACGTATCTGTTTACCATTCCTGATCACTTATTAACGTTGTACCTGGGATTCTTTGGGGGATTCATTTTGTATATCGGGGCAAGCGACCTCTTGCCTGAAGCCCACAGCACCCACAGCTCATTCACGATGATCGGGCTGACCATGTTAGGGATGGTCTTCATTTTCGTGGTGACACGATTGACGTAAGGGATTGGCGCAAACCCCTGCTCGCTGGAGGGGGCCAGTAATCCCTTCGCATACTGGGAATGGCCAGGGGAGGCAAGGGGCGGGTCAGCACATAGCGGTCATTGCCCCTCTATCTGGGCCAACGCGGCCTCGGCCTGCGGCAGCCAGAACGTCATGTCCATGGTCCGGTACAGTGCGATGGCCGCCGAGAGTTCGGCGCGGGCCTCGTCCTGGCGTCCGATCTCGCCATACAGCGTGCCTAGGCCGAGGTGGCAATGGGCCTGGAGCGGACGCATGTGGAGCGCGCCCGGCAAGCGTTAACGCCTCTCGGTAGGACACCTCGGCCGCCTGGACGTCGGGAGGGGCGGCGTGAGTGTGGACAGAACCAAGCTGGAACAGCGCGCGCGCCTCATTCCCATGCGCCTTCTGCTGTCGGGCCAGATCAAGCGCTTGGTCCACGTGCTGCCGGGCGTCGGCGAGGCGTCCGGCCAGGAGGTCGACCACGCTGAGATGCGTGACATGAGAGGGGTACGCTAACAGCGCCCCTGTGGCGAGACTAACACCGAGCGCCTCTTTCAGGAGCCTGAGGCCCTCGTCGAGACGTCCTACGCGGGCATAGGCCTCACCCAGGCCCCCAACGATGTGCATTGACCAGTTCCTGTCGCCAGAGGCGAGCCCGAGGGCCAGGCCCTGGTCGAGCACCTGCACGGCCGCGTCCCAGTCGCCCTGCTCGAAGTATAGGAGGCCGAGGCACCCATGGGCAATGACCGGGGCCTCGCGTCTTCTATCCACCATGGCCAGGCGGAGCGCCTCTTCCCCGTGACGTCTGCCCTCGGCAAACTCCCCGAGAACACCCAAAACCCAGGCGAGCCAAGCGCGTGAGAGAATTCCCCAAGAGGATACTCGACTGGGCGCGCCACGCGCCAACGCCTCCACATTTCCCCGAAAGAACTCGGCTGCCCGGCCAAAGTCGCCCAGGCCAAAGTATGCCTGCCCGAGGCGAAGGGAGGCTTCGCTCTGTAGAGGGGGATCGCCGAGCAGGCTTGCCAGTTCGAGTGCCTGGCGGCCTGCCGCCATGGCCCCATCAAGGTCTCCCTGGGCTCTGCGTACGAACGTCAGGGTAGACAATACCTGTCCCAACCGAACTCGGTCGTCGAGCTGTCGAGCCTGCCCTTCGGCCTTGCCTAGCAGGGTGAGACTTCTCGAATACTCCCCCAACGAGCTCAACGCATATCCTAAGAGGTGGCACAACTCGATGGCGGACCCCGCGGTGTCAGGGGTCTCCGGAAGGTGGCCAAGCGCGTCGAGGGCCTGTTCATAGCTCGTCACCGCTTCGCGCAAAGATCCGCGGTCGTATGCCTTCGCCCCCGCCTGCCGGGAATAGGCGGCTGCCTTGTCCCACACCTGACCTCGCATGGCATGATGCGCGAGGCACTCCACCTGTTCGGCGAGGCGGTCAGGGTAGAGCGCTTCGATGGCCTCGACGAGGCGGGTATGGAGAGTCCGCCGCCTCTCTTGAAGGAGACTCCCATAGGCCACCTCGTGGGTGAGCGCGTGCTTGAACATGTACACGAGCTCGGGGAAGAGATGGGCCTCATAGAGGAACTCGGCTGCCTGTAGATGCCTGAGACTCCGGCGGAGTGGCTCCTCAGGTCGGCCGGCGATCAGTTGCAGGAGGCCAAAGGGCACCTCGGTGCCGATGACGGCGGCGGTTTGCAGAAGGCTCTTCTCGCCCACGGGCAAGCGATCAATACGGGCTGCGAGCACCGCTTGCACCGTCGCTGGCATGCGGATGCTCTCCGTAGTCCTCATCAGGAGAGACGCCGCCCGCTCACCGACCAGCTCAGGGCTTTCATAGAGGGAGGAGCGTCGTCGAGCCTGCATCAGGCGGTAGGCCCCAAGCTCGCCCACAAGAATTTTCGTCTCCACTAGGGTACGCACGCTCTCCTCAAGGAAGAGGGGATTCCCTTCAGTGCGCTCAATCAAACGCCGCGTGAGCAGCTGCAGGCTCGGGTTGGCGCCGAGCAGAGCCTGGAGGAGGGTGGCAGCCTCTTCAGAAGGCAAGGGGTCAACGCGCAGCTGCGTATAATAGGTCTTTCCACCCCAATGGTGCTCATACTCCGGCCGATAGCTGACGAGCAGGAGCAGCTGGGCCCCCGCCAAACTCTCGACCAACGTGTCGAGGATGCCCTGGGTTCCGGCGTCGAGCCAATGGAGATCCTCAAAAACGAGGAGGAGAGGCTTAAGCTGACTCTCCCACAGTAGTAGACGCTTCACCGCATCCACGGTCCGCTGGCGGCGCTGAGCAGGATCGAGGGCCTGCCATTGTGGGGCCTCTGCCGACGCATTCAGCAAGGCCAGCAAGGGTTGCAGCATAGGCTCGAGGCTCGCCTCCAACGCCAGCAGTTTCCTGGTCAGCTTCTCCCGGATCTGCTCGGGATCGTCGTGATCCGTGAGCTGAAAATAGGTTTTGAGGAGATCGATCACCGGGAGGTAGGGCGTGTCCTCGCCGTATGAGGCCGCGCGACTCTCGATGATTTGCCAGCCAGGAGGCGGTTGCCGATGCGTAAACTCGTAGATAAGCCTGGACCGACCCACACCCGGCTCACCCACAAGCGCCACCACCTGACCGTGGCCCTCCTCGGCCCAGACGAGTGCCTGGCGGAGGCCTGCCAACTCGGTCTCGCGACCAACAAAAGGGGTCAGGCCTCGTGCGGCGGAAACTTGTAGCCTGGACCGGACCGCCGCGGCCCGGAGTAGCTCGTACGCCTGAACTGGTGTGGTGAGCCCCTTGACTGGCACAGCCCCCATCGGCTTCACTTCGAAATATCCCTCAATGAGGCACCACGTCCCGGCCGTCAACAAGATTGTGCCAGGGCGGGCGAGCTGTTCCATCCGCGCAGCGAGATGCGTGGTCTGCCCTACCGCCGTATAGTCCATGTGCAGATCACTGTCGATCGACCGTACCACGACCTCGCCGGAGTTGAGTCCGATCCGAATCTGCACCTCGAGTCCTCGCCGCCGGTAGGGTTCCCTGGCATGCCGCTCGACAACCTCCTGCATCACCAGGGCGGCATAACAGGCGCGCACAGCGTGGTCCTCATGGGCAATTGGCGCCCCAAACAGCGCCATGATGCCGTCCCCCATCACCTGATTGACCGTGCCGTCATAGTGATGGACCGCGTCCATCATCAGCGTGAGGATGGGATCAAGCAGTTGACGCGCCTCCTCTGGGTCCCGGTCGGCCAGCAACTCCATGGACCCTTTCAAGTCGGCGAACAGCACCGTAACCTGCTTGCGCTCGCCTTCAAGGGTCGCCTTGGAGTGCAGGATTTTCTCCACCAGGTGCGGCGGCGTGTAGGCTTCGGACGTCTGTGAACGCGGCGTCATAGCCTGCGGCCTGCTCATGGCTGGTTGGTCGATCAGGACAGTGCCGCAGTAATCGCAGTAGGTAGCGCTGGGCCGGCCCACATTCCCACAGCTTGGGCAGGGGCGTGCGAGTGGGCTGCCACACGCTTCACAATAGCGCGCCCCTTCCCGGTTCTCATGCTGGCAACGTGGGCAGCGCATGGACACCCCCCTCCTGAACAGCGGAACGCACGGGTGGGCGGTGCATGGGCAGGAGTCCCAACACGCGCCCTGCTTATGCGAGGGTCGGATGGTGTGTCAGTACTCCAGACGTGGATTGGTGTCAAGCGAAAAGCATGAGGGGACCGGAAAAGGTCAGGTCGTGACCAACGCCGTACGGTGCCCCGTGAGGCCGGTGACGCGGTGGATGCGCCTACTCTCCATGGCCTCGGCAGGTGTCATCGCTGGCAGGGTGGTGAGCAGGTCTAAGGCGGCGGTCAGGGAGCTGATCGCCTCGGCATAGGCCGAGCGCTCATCGGTGAGGTAAAGCCCTCTCACTGTTGCACCTAGTGATCACCTTGGGGGGGGTGGCATTGGATAATCTTCTAGGGAAGCTGCAGATACTGCGACGCGGCCTGCCCTCCCATCGGCACCGTCGCCTTGCGTTCCAACGTGCCCCACCCGACGATTGTGCCATGCATCGCCGTCAGGGCAGATTTGATGGCCACATAGTACATCAATTGCCGGTAGAGGAACCTTTGAAACACCAACCAGATGAGCAGGCTCCAGTCTTCTTTGCGCTCAAGCAGGAAGGCCACGACTGTGGCAAGCAGATCAAGGATGAAGAAGAGCGCATAGTAGAACAATACGTGTTGGAAGGTATCGGTCCCAGAGTCGAGTGGGTGTTGAGAGCGCTGCCAGGCCGCGGTAACCAGGGACCCCACCATGAGCAGGTCCATGACCGGTGCGATCAGCGGAAAGAAAATCTGAAAGATGAGGACGTTCGGCATTGCGACCATCCCCAAGGCGCCGTAGCGTGGGCGAAAAATGGTGTCGCGGTGCTTCCACGCGGCTTGCAAGGTACCATACATCCAGCGGAACCGTTGCTTTACAAACCCACGTACCGTATCGGGCGCTTCTGTGAACGCCATCGCCTCCTCCTCGTAGGCGACGGTGTAGCCCAGGCGTAGAAGCGCTAATGTGAGGTCCGCATCTTCGGCCAAGGTCTCATCCACAAAGCCACCAGCCGCTATGAGCAGCTCACGGCGCCATGCCCCGACAGCTCCCGGGACAACCGAGATGCAGTTGAGCAGGGCAAAGGCGCGCCGATCAAGGTTCTGGCTGGCGATGTATTCGAGCGCCTGCCAGTTGGTGATCAAGTTGATGCGGTTGCCGACCTTGGCATTGCCGGCCACCGCCGCCACCTGGGGGTCGACAAAGTGACGGACCAGTTTGCGCACCGTATCGTGACGAACGATCGTGTCGGCATCGAGGGTCACCACGATGTCGGCTTGGGTCTGGGCCATGCCATAGTTCAGCGCCTGGGCTTTGCCACCATTGGCCTGGGTCAAGAGACGCACCCGAGGGTTGAAGCCAAAACTCTCGCGAACGCGTTGGGCCGTGTCATCACATGACCCATCATCAACGACCACGATATCGCCATTGGGATAGTCGGAGTCCAACAATGAGCGGATCGTGTGACAGATCACCTTCCCCTCGTTATAGGCTGGGATAATGACGCTGACCGACGGTGCAAACTCGTTGCTGTAGACGGCACGCCGACTCTGCCAGCGCTCCCACACAGCCAGTGTCCCAATGCAGAGAAAACGCAGCACCCCGAGCGCAATGCCGATGAGAAAGAGAGTATGGATAATCGTGCTGACCGCGTTTAGCAACAGAAAGCCGACGTCAGTGAGCCACGCGCCGAATCGGGCCTCTGACGGGATGGGTGGCATCACCGCATCGCGTGAGAGGCCCAACAGATCCGAGACACGGACCAATTGAAACCCCCGTGCGCGTAACCCCGCAATGATCTGGGGCAACGCTTCGACGGTCTGCGCACGGTCGCCACCACTGTCGTGCAATAAGACGACATTACCCTCCCCACGCACCGCACCGTTAATGGTCGCCTGCACGATCTGGTCGACGCCGGGATTCCGCCAGTCACTCGGATCAATTTGCATCCCAATGGTATAGTAGCCCAGGGCTCCGGTCACGAGCAGTGGCTTTACCTGATCGGGCGTTTCGGGTTCCACATCTTCGGCGTATGGCGGGCGGAACAGCACCGATCGGCGTCCCAGCCGGCTTTCGAAGAGACGTGTCGTGGCACTCAATTCGAGGCTCAAGAGTTGCGGGCTGATCCTGGCAATATTCGGGTGGGTGAAGGTATGATTGCCAATCTCGTGCCCTTCGTCCACAATGCGTTGGAGCAGCCTGGCGTTGAGATCGCCATTGAGTCCGATGACAAAGAAGGTTGCCGGCACCTGTTCGCGGCGGAGCACCTCCAGCACCTGAGGGGTATAACGCGGGTCAGGCCCGTCGTCAAAGGTCAAGGCGATCTTGTGTGGATCCGCCCCTCCCCAGCGCGTGATCACATACGATGAAGGGTAAGCGCTGAGGTGCTCAGCCGTCACCAAGCCCGATGGCGCATCATAGGTGATCGCACGCGTGCCGTCGCTTGGCGTGGCCGTTACCTTGAGCACTTCACCGTGTCCCTCGTAGTCGAGGTCATAGCCATAGTGCACGAGGCGTAACGTGTCGACCGCTGTCCGATCCAGTTGCGCGCGCTGGGCCAAGACAGGCCAGATCGAGGGATCCTCGGACCCGAGACGCCATAAGGCAAAGCCCCGTGGCCCATATCGTCGCCCTGCCACCAGTTGATTGAACAACGTGACCCCATCGAGAAACCAGACGTGATGCAACACCTCGTGCTCGTCATAGTAGTCAAAGGTGGGGTTGAGCGCGACCGGATGGAGGGCAATGTTGCCTTCAGATTCCTGCGCCGTTCTGAAGGCCTCCTGAACAGAGATCTCGGTGGCGGCTTTGCTGGTTGCTTTCCAGTCATAACCATAATTGCCCAGCGCAATCACGTACTTCTGTGGTGGGAGCTCGGCAAAGCGACGCCGTAAAGCCGCCGCATACCACTTCTGGGACGCAATGGGCCCGGCCTTACTGCTACTCCAATGCTCGTCATAGGCCATCAGGATCAGATAATCGGTGGCGCTGGCCAGACCACGATAGTCAAATGCCGGGTCATTGAGGGGTACGGACTGAGAGACCTCGAGCCCGAGGGGGCGAAACTGGGCGGAGAGTTCGTGCATGAACGTCTTGAGCGCGAGTTGTGCCGCCGCAGGCACATTCTCAAAATCAATGCTGATGCCCACACAGCCATGGTCACGGACGAACTGGAGGAGATTCTCGATGGCTCGCCCCCGCGCGGCCGGACTGGCAAGCATCGTGGCCAGCTTCGCACTCTCCCACTCCATGCGTTCCGAATTGAAGTTATTGACCAGCGGGACAATCGGGAAGTCAGGCCTGTGCTTTCGGATGTAGGTCAGCACGTGTGTTTGTTGTGCGGGATCGTCGATGGCGAGGGTGCCATCGGCACTGGCTAGGTGCAACCATTCCGGCATCAGCTTATCGAGGTGGGCGAGGTTCTGCTTGAGCGAGGTGAAGCTCGTATCATCCCAGTTTACATAATAGCCAATGAAGTCCGACGGACCGTGCGGCGCAGATGACTCAGAAGAGGTCACGGGGAGCCGTGCTTGGGCCCGACTTTTGGTGAGTTTCTGCTTAGCTACCACGAGATTCTGCTTGGCCTGCGCGAGTTTCCGCTTGGCCCGTTGAAATCTCTGCTCCGAGTGGTTGGGAATGGGTTGCAGCGGGGGCGGAGTGAGGTGATGCCCATGCGGGAAGGCACGAACAGGTGCCAATCCCAAACTTGGCAGCACGGGATTGATCAGGATGCTGGCCAGTAGCACCGCGACAATGCACGAGCAAACCGCGGCGATACACTGCACCGCGCGTGTGAAGCGTCGCCAGCGACGACGCTGGGGGTCATAGAAAATTGAAGGCATATGTTCATCTGACATCCTCTCAAGTATCCCTGCGCTGATGCGCGGTTGATGCGGTAGAAATGGGTTGTCTCACCTCGTCGTGACCACCAGTCCCCTCGGCTGCCCGAGAGTGTTCCTTGGTGGGGGGCATACGGCTCATGGAACGGTGCTACCCATCCAACTATGGCACATCACGACGTCGTTCCGCAAGCTGGACACTGTTGAGGCGCAGGCATGTCGAAGGACGGCTGCTTCAGCTGATCGCCGCCGTGCAGCTCGTACTCAGCACTAGCCGCCCAGCCCGTCGCGGCGTTCGGCCAGCAAGTTGGCGTACGCGTCGAGTTCGGTGGTAATGCTATCGCAGAGGGTCTGCAACTGGGAGCCTGCCTTGCCCCTGATGTTCCAGGAGGACCTAAGCTCCTCCACGTACTCTACGGCCTCGACCCGACTCTCCTCACCGGCACTCACCGCGCCAGTGCCTTGCTTGATGAGCCAGATGGGCATTTTGGCAGTCTGTTGTGTGGGATGGACTTCTACGCCCGGCGGGGGCGGTATCAGGATCAGGCGGGTGACCTGAGCGTTATTGCAGGTGATAATGACCTGAAATTGGTTGCCAGCACATATCCAATGCGAGTCAAGAGGGAGGTTGCGCTCTACCGCCAGGTCAAGGGCTTCGTCCGCAGCGGGAGCCGAGCGACGAGCCCATTTCCAATGGCAGATGCCATGGCTGCCGTCCTGCTCCTGACCCCGATCTTGTTGAAAATATTCCCTACATGACGCGTAACAGTCCGAGGGCTCAGGAGCAGATTGTCACCGATCTCTCGGTTTGCTGCACCCGTGAGCGATCAGAACAAGCATATCTACCTCCAACTTGCTGAGACGGTCTGAATAGGCGGCACCCGGCTGCGATGGTGAAGGCAAGGAGCTGGGCCTTGATCTCCCCTATCACGAGCAGTATTTGATCTGGCTATGGCAGATGGTCAGCCTCAACCCCGGTTACTCGATCTTCACCAGCGAGCCCATTCCAGTGGCCCTGAAAAAGTCTATCCCCGTCACCGTCGAGCTGGCCCTCTTGGCCATGATCTTGGGGCTGGTCATCGCCATCCCGCTCGGGGTGCTCTCGGCCACGCGACAGGACAAACCCTCAGATTATGTGGGGCGGCTGGTGGCCATCTCTGGCCTATCATTGCCTGATTTCTGGCTCGGGACGTTGGTCATCACCTTCGCGGCCATCTGGTTTAGCTGGATTCCTCCCTTGGGTTATGCCAGTGTATGGGAGTCGCCATGGACAAATCTCCAACAATTCCTGTTGCCGGCTGCGGTGCTGGGTTTCCGCCTGTCAGCGGCGACTATGCGTATGACGCGCTCGACCCTCTTAGAGGTGCTGCGGGAGGACTACGTGCGCACAGCCTGGTCCAAGGGTCTAGGAGAACGGGTGATCATCTACAAACATGCGCTCAAAAACGCGCTCATCCCTGTCGTGACCATTGTCGGTGGGCAATTGGGAACGCTTCTGGCCGGCACGGTGATCGTCGAGACGATCTTCGCGCTGCCGGGGATGGGTCGGCTGACCGTTGAAGCGATTCTGTATCGCGATTATCCTATTGTGCAGACCAACGTCATGTTGGTGGCGGGGACCCTCGTCATGCTGAACTTGCTGGTGGATCTCACCTATGCGTGGCTGGACCCGCGGATTCATTATCAATGAAGATATCGAAGCATCGAGACAGCAGAGCATGAAGCATGTATACTTGCTGCCATTCTCCTGTCTTGATGCTTTGGTGCCTGATCTCGTGTCTTGATCCCGTGATACCTGAGGATCATCATGGCCACAGCGACGGCAGACATCTCCACGTTCGAAGAACAGATGACCGCTCCACTGAGCCGGCGCCAGGCGGCGTGGAGCGTCATCAAACGGAAACCGCTGGGGATCGTCTCAGCTGCTCTCATTGCACTGCTCGTGTTCACGGGGCTCTTTGCCAATGTTCTAGCACCCTATGATCCTCTATTGGCCCAACCGGAGATCCGTTTGGCTCGACCGAGCTGGGAACATCCGTTCGGGACCGATGACATCGGCCGCGATGTCCTGAGCCGCGTCATCTATGGTAGCCGTATCTCGTTGTGGGTGGGGCTGCTCGCCGTTGGGATCGGTACCTTTGCGGGCATGATCATCGGGCTTGTTTCGGGCTACTGGGAAGGATGGCTTGATCTTGGGCTCCAGCGCGCCATGGATGCTCTCATGGCGATTCCAGCCCTGATTCTCGCGTTGGCAATCGTTTCGGTGTTGACGCCCAGTACGACGAACGCCATGCTGGCAATTGCCGTGGTGATCATCCCGGGCAACTCACGCATCGTTCGTGGGGCGGTGCTCTCGGCCAAACAGAACCCATACGTCGAGGCGGCGCAAGCTCTTGGCTGCCGTCATCTGCGCATCATCGCCAGGCATATTCTCCCCAACGTCACCGCGCCAATACTCATCATCGCGTCGATCTGGCTGGGAAATGCCATCCTGATCGAAGCGTCTTTGAGCTTCCTCGGCCTGGGCACCCAACCTCCCACGCCGTCGTGGGGTTTGATGCTGAGCAGCACCGGACGAGCATTTATGGAACAGGCCCCCTGGCTCGCGATCTTTCCAGGCCTCGCCATTAGTCTGGCCGTGATGGGCTTTAATCTCTTTGGGGATACGCTGCGCGATGCGTGGGACCCCAAACTCCGCCGCAGGGGCTAACGCACCAGTTCTTTCAGCCTTCGCTCATCGTGGTTTTTGATGGCGAAACCTGTAGGCAGGGGGTACACGGGAGCGGTGAGATAGAATAGACGGTTCTGTCGCAAACTGACTTTTTCGAGAATTTCGTGGTCTGCAAGCCTCTGAATTCCTGCATACCCGATGTTCAGATATTGCCCTGAAAATCGAAATCTGCGACAGAACCTGATTACGCCGGCGGAAAAATCAGGGCCTCCGCCTCGTGCGGGGACAGCTGGGGCAAGAGATAGTAACCCGTCCGGGTCAAGCGCTGTCCTAATGCCTCGTCCATGGCGAGCTCGACAATCACATGCTTCACCTCATGTGAGGGCTGCTCGCGGTTGAACTCCGGCGGCAGGGTACTCAGGTAGCGCAGGTCCTGGCCCTCGATCCGGCGCTCCAATGCGTCAAGCGAGACACGCCGGCCGAAATCGATCAAGTTCTGGGGATAGGATCCATCCTTGACATAGTACACCTTGGCCATGACTCCCTCCTGGGGCTGTGGGTGTCGCGGGGGTTCTGTCGCACATTCGCGTTTTCGAGGTTTTGGAGATTGTCAGTCCTTGAATTGCTGTACGAGATGTTCGGAGTTTGCCCCCAAAATCGAAATGTGCGACAGAACCACATAACCTAGCTTAGTATGCTTCATCGTATTCGCCACCCGGAGGTGCGGCAGCGGCTTTGTCTTTCTTTTCCGGCAGCTCGCTGATGAGGGCTTCCGTCGTCAGCATCAACGCCGCAATGCTGGCGGCATTCTGCAAGGCCGAGCGCGTGACTTTGGTCGGATCGACCACCCCGGAGGCCATCAGGTCTTCATACGTGTCGGTGGCCACGTTATACCCGAAGGCGCCCGCGCCCTCCTTCACCTTCTGCACGACGATCGAGCCTTCGACCCCGGCATTATACGCCAGTTGCCGGATCGGCTCTTCCAACGCCCGCCGGACAATCGTGGCACCGATCGCTTCATCGCCCTCGAGGCTGAGCCCCGCCACGGCGGCGATGCAACGCACGAAGCCGACCCCGCCGCCGGGGATCACCCCTTCTTCCACCGCCGCGCGCGTGGCGTTCAAGGCGTCCTCGACCCGCGCCTTCTTCTCCTTCATCTCGGTCTCCGTGGCCGCCCCGACTTTAATCACCGCCACCCCACCGACCAGCTTGGCCAGGCGCTCTTGCAGCTTCTCGCGATCGTAGTCCGAGGTCGTTTCCTCGACCTGGGTGCGGATTTGCCTGACGCGTCCCTCGATGTCGTGGGACTGGCCGGCTCCCTCGACGAGCGTGGTATTGTCTTTATCGATCACGACCCGTTTGGCCCGGCCCAGGTCCTCCATGGTGATGTTCTCGAGCTTGATCCCGAGGTCTTCCGACAGCAACTTCCCGGCGGTCAAAATGGCGATATCTTCCAGCATGGCCTTGCGCCGATCGCCATAGCCCGGGGCTTTCACCGCCGCCACCTTCAGCGTCCCCCGCAGCTTGTTCACCACCAGCGTCGCCAAGGCCTCGCCCTCGACGTCCTCGGCCAGAATCAGCAAGGGCTTACCGGTCTGGGCGATCTTCTCCAGCAGCGGCAGCAGCTCCCGCAACACCGAGACCTTCTTCTCATGGATGAGAATGTACGGCTCTTCGAGCACCGTCTCCATCTTCTCCGGATTGGTCACAAAGTACGGCGACACATAGCCGCGGTCGAACTGCATGCCCTCGACCACTTCCAGCGAGGTCTCGATGGCCTTGGCTTCCTCGACCGTGATGACGCCGTCTTTGCCGACTTTCTCCATGGCTTCGGCGATCAGGTCGCCCACGACCTCGTCGCCGTTGGCCGCAATGGTGCCGACCTGGGAGATCTCTTTCTTATCCTTCACCGGTTTGCTGAGCTGCTTGAGTGTTTCGATGACGACTTCGACGGCCTTCTCGATGCCCCGCTTCAGCCCCATCGGATTGGCCCCGGCGGTCACATTGCGTAGCCCTTCCCGATAGATGGACTCGGCCAGCACGGTCGCCGTGGTGGTCCCATCCCCCGCCACGTCGCTGGTCTTGGAGGCCACTTCGCGCACCATCTGCGCCCCCATGTTCTCGAAGCGATCGTCGAGCTCGATCTCCTTGGCCACCGTGACCCCATCCTTGGTAATCGTCGGCGCCCCCCACTTCTTATCCAGCACGACGTTGCGCCCTTTGGGCCCCAACGTCACTTTCACCGCCTTGGCCAGCTTCTCGACGCCGTCCAGCATCCGCTGCCGCGCGTTTTCCCGATAGACCATTTGTTTCGCAGGCATATACGATCCCTTACCTTTCCATTTCGTTCAGCATGACATATCGTTTGACATCCACCTTCTCCAGAGCCACCAAGACATGCTCTATCGAGGACTACTCCCCTCGCCTTTTGAGGCGGGGTGACCGACTGACTCGAGGTAGTGCCCCCACGGTTCTGTGAGGGGCGAGAGCTCGATGTCGATGCGTTCCAGGCTGGCCTTACTTCCAACGGCACGCCATATGGTCGTCCAGTTACTCCACACCACAGCTCCCGAGCTCACCGACGCCCGGGGCGCGCCACTCGAAGAGCTGCAGACGCTCTTCAAGACGGTTACTTTGCAGCCGTGACGGGCGCCGAGGGGTAGGGCGGCGTCGGCCGCTGGTACTGCTGTTCCAAGTCCCGCAAGCCGCGGGCAATGGCCAAGCGCAGCACGGCCGTACGCGTCGGCATGCCCAAGGCTCGGACTTCGGGATCCGCGGCCATGACATCGATGAGGGCATCCGCGCGTTCGAGCAGATCCTGGGTCAACCGCAGTTGTGTGGGAGTCTTCGCGGGGTTCATCGCATCCTCCTGAGCACTACAGACATACTGTTAATAGCATGATATTTGTACTACTCTCCAATATACTACAGAAACCCTTATAAGCAATACATAGCAAATAAAAAATATCTAAACACAGCGAGCACGTTCTGGAGCTGAATAACTGTTATTCCCATAACTATTATTGATATGTAACGATCGTTCTTCAGGACTAGGGTTCAAGTCAGAACCATCACGGGTACCATCTTTTCCGAACCATCCCATCGTCACTCTGGAGCCACCTTTGGCCTCTCTCGTTCGTGGCAGCTCAGAGGGGAAGGGAGAGCATGCTGAGGCAGCAGCTTATGAGGGCCGTGGATAGCGGCATGGGCATAGTAGACCTCGGCGAGTGCCCTTTCACATGGCGGTTTGTGAGTCTTGGTCTTGGCGGTCGGCATCGTCCATGTGCGAAATGGGCGGTGCCTGAGAATGCGCTGAGCTAGGAACTGCCAGAACATGGGCTTGCCCTCCCTCAACATCATGGCGTCTAGCTTCCGGGACGCCGTAGATAGCCTGCCTATGCCTCTGTGTGATTTTGCGTTGTGCACCGTAGGGACGGCCTTTCGCCCAGAGTGTGTAGTGGTCTGACCCAAGCGGCGCATGCGGCCCCAAGACGGCGAGAATCCCTCGCCGCAGCGTGGAAAGGCTGCGCATCGCGAGGACCCGCCTAGATGTCCCGGCACTAGGCCAAGTCGCGTGCAGATGACTTCGATTGATATGAATGGCGAAGGCCCGCCAGCTCTGCTGGTGTACCGCAGTATGAGAACCATGCGACGCCTCATGGTGGACAGGCACCGCTGGTGGGGGAGGTGCGAAGGTGGTGGGAGGGTGGATGTGCATGACTGCGCAGTGGCCAGTGGTTCAGCGCGAGAGACTGCCAATCTGGTATGCATTGACGCCCCGGCGGCGTGATGTGCAGAGATGACCATAGTGGTTGTATTTGACCACTACAGCGGCTCGGCGATCACCACCGCTGATTCAGGCTCATTGCCGCGTGCCGTTCTACGACTTTGGTCGGCTGATGCCGATCTGCGGTGAAGATGCCGTGAACAGAAGGGCAAGTTACGTTCATTCTGGCCTCTCATCAGCCACGGCCCCCCTTGCAGCCTATGGAGCCAGGACCTCAGACGTCGTGCACAGGCGAAGTTACCCCAAGGAGGTTGTGTTGTCTGTCCTCTGCTGCTGAAACATGACAGAGGCACCACACGGGGGCGAGATACAATCGTGACGATGACACCATGGTGGTGTGCAGATGTACAAAGCACTCCTTGAACATATATACTAGGGTGCAGGTGTCCATAAGTTAATAATTGTCGAGAAGTTACCCAGGCTCCGGGCTGATGGTGTTTCGAGCGAGGCCGGCTCCCGCGGCTCTGTCCCGAGCCCCTGTCGGCGCCCCGGAAACCCTTCTCAGCATGGCCACTGTACCGGCCTGATCCGCAAGGAGGTGTTAGATGTTGGACCATCCCTCGCCCATCGAAACGTCCCTCACACGCCGTCGCTGGCTGCAGGCTTCCCTGGGTGGCGCCGCTGGCCTGATCGCCTGGCATCAGGGTTGGCCGCGTGCCCAGCAGGGCTGCCGCCCAGAAGAACACTCCCAGCGGCCAGATGACCTGGGCCATCCACGTCACCCTCGCGCCCATCTGGTTGGATCCGTCAGAGACCCTCGCCCTCGCGACCCCGTATATGCTGCTGTATGCGGTACACGACGCCCTCCTCAAGCCCATGCCTGACAACTCGATGTCCCCCTCACTCGCCACCAAGTGGAGCGAGAGTGAGGACGGCCGGACGTATGACTTCGAGTTGCGGCAGGGCGTGACGTTTCACAACGGCGACCCGTTTACCGCCGAAGACGTCCAATTCACCTTCGAGCGCTACAAAGGGGCCAGCGCCGGGGAGTTGAAGCAGAAGGTCAAGGCGGTTGAGATTGTCAACGCTCACCACGTCCGCTTCCACCTGCATGAGCCCTGGCCTGATTTCACGACCTTCTACGGCACTATGGCCACCGGCGTGGGCTGGATTGTACCCAAGAAATACATCGAGAAAATCGGGACCGACGCCTTCAAGAATCACCCTGTTGGGCTCGGTCCCTATCGCCTGATCAGCCACCAGCCAGGGATAGAAGTCGTCCTGGAGGCGAACACGGACTACTGGCGGAAGACGCCGCATGTCAAACGTCTGGTGATGAAGAGTGTCCCTGAGGCGACCACACGCCTGGCCATGCTGAAACATCAGGAAGCCGACGTGGCCTACGGGATTTTTGGCACGCTGGCCGAGGAAGTGCGTCGGGACTCGAACCTGAAGCTGGAAGCGTTGCGCGGACAGGCGACGCAGTGGGTGAGCTTCGTCGACCAATATGACGCCAAGTCCCCCTGGTCGGACAGACGGGTACGTCTGGCGGCCAACCATGCGGTCAACTGGCTGGCCATCAATGAGGCCGAGAACCTTGGGCTGGCGTCCCTGATCGGAGGCATTATCCCGCGCAAGTTTGCCTATACGCTGCCATTGGAACCATACGGCTACGACCTCAAGAAGGCGCAGCAATTGCTCAAAGACGCCGGCTATGCCAACGGCTTTGACGCCGGCGAGTGCAGCACCGACACGCCGTATGCGACCGTCATCGAATCGATCGTCAATGATCTCGCTGCTGTGGGTATTCGGGCCAAGGCACGCTCCATGGAGCGTGCCGCCATCCTGACGGCGCAAAAAGAGAAGACAGTGAAGAACCTGACGCGCCAGGGCAGTGGAGCGTTTGGCAATGCCGCCACTCGCATCGAGGCCTACATATACAGTCAGGGAGCCCAGTCATTTCTGCGCGACGCTGACATTGACGCCTGGTACACACAGCAGATTACCGAGCGCGACCCGCAGAAACGCCAGGCTTGGCTGCATAAGATCCAGCAGAAAGTGTACGACGAGGCGCGCTTTATGCCGATCTGGGAGAACGCCTTCTTGTGTGCCTCAGGGCCACGGGTGGCGGTATCAGGGCTGCATGCGGATTCGTTCGCCTATTCCGCGCCTTACGAGGATGTGCGGTTAAAGTCCGCCTAAGAATGAGGTCACACCGCACATAGGTGTGCGTCAGGAAGTGGGGCACCGGAGGTATGAATAACGGCATATCACCGTGAGCTCCCAGCTGTCGGTTGCTCAAGGGGACGCCTCTGATGGCTGTGTGGCATCAACGCAGCCATCAAGGCGTCTCGAAGGCCTTCCCATACACCATTTCGTAGCCTTCTGTCTCATACAAGCGGCGAAACAGCGCCAATCCATATCGCTCAAGGAGGAATTCCACGAACGACCCGGCGAGAATATACGCGGTCTGTTCTTCCATACCAGTGCCCAATGGGCGCGGCGTCCGCACCCTATTTAATACTTCTAAAGAGTGAACTCCCGACAGGCCCTGGACAGCCAAATGCCCCAAGTCCTCGCCAAAGTTGGGAAAGGCAGGATTGCCTGCCAGTGCGGCATGCAGGTAGACGGTTAGCCCCTCCGCCAGAAAGCGGTTATTGTGCGGCGCATAAATATGGACGATCTCATGCAACAAGGCCCCACTGTGCTCCCGCGTTCTCCGCAAGGGCATCTCGATTGAGCCTCTGTTTCCGAAATGGCCCGGCACCAGGGCTCTGCTAATGAGGTACGCGCTGCTGACGTGAATCCGAATGGATGCACTCCACGTCGCCCCCGAGAAACCTTCGACCTTCTGCCGTTCCCGAACGGCATAGCGACAGTACGCTTCCGCTTCGGGACGCGTCAGCTCGTCTGAGAGGACCCGCATCCCGTCACACGTGAACGGTCCCCTCAGAACACCCGCACACTGCGCAACAAAAACCGACATCACGACCGCAGAGAAAGCACACAGGAGCCACGCTTTTGGAGCATTAGTCGCGCCCAACAGAGGGACGTCACGCGACGGAGGATGGGAGCGCTGCCCCATGTTCGCTCTCAACAGAAAAGGCGCGGTCCACAACCGCGAGCCCTGCGACGGGAATACGCTGGGACGACGTGAGGGAGTACCTCATGAGCTCGCAAGCGTCCTCGTCCGATGGCAGCGACGTCATTGGATGACCGTGTCCGCTTGAAAGAGGATGAACGGAGAGATCGTCACGCCGAGTGCCTTCGCGGTCTTGAGGTTAACGACGAGCTCGAATTGCATGGGTTGCTCCACCGGTAAGTCGGCTGGCTTCGCGCCCTTGAGAATTTTGTCGACATACGTCGCGGCGCGTTGCCAGAGGTGGGAACGACTTGGCCCATAGGCCATGAAGCCACCAGCCTCCGCAAATCCCCGTTGCCAGAATATCGCCGGTAACCCATGCTTGAGCGCGAGTGCGGCGATTTGTCGTTGGTGGTACGAAAGGAACACGGAGGGCAGCACGAGGAGCGCGCCGGCGCCCTTGCTGATGGCGGCCTCGAAGGCGGGCGCGAAACGGTCAGGATGTCCCACCACCAGGAGTTGCGTGGATACACCGAACGCCTGGGCCGCGCGCTCTATTTCGTGGACCATGCGCCCGGTCGTCGAGTTCGCCAGACCGGCGAGGACCGCTATCCGTGTGACCCCTGGAACAGCCTCCTTGAGGAGCTCCAGCAGTTTGCCGCTTAACTCTGGCACTACGCCGCCCACCCCGGTGATGTTGCCACCCGGCCGAGCCAGGTCGGCGACGAAGCCCTCGTCCACGGGATCGCTGACCGATAGCATGACGATGGGAATGATGGTGGTCGCGCGCTGCGCCGCGTGGATCGCGGGTGAGGCCGAAACAACGATGACATCCACGGGCAGACGCACGAGCTCGGCCGCCAGCGAGGATAATCGGCTGGGCTGCCCATTCGCCCAGCGATACTCCAGCACGAGGTTCTGCCCCTCCAGCCAGCCAAGTGTGCGCAGATTCTGCAAGAGTGGCGAGTAGACCTTCCAATCAGGCGAGGCCGGAGGGGCGCCGAGCTCGAGCACACCGATCCTGGGCATCTTCCCCGGCGGCGCCTCGGCGGCGAGCGGTGCCACGAGAAGGCTGAGGGCGAGGGTGATGATGAACCCGATGGTGCGGCGCGTCATGGTCGCCTCCTACATTCACGGATGTGTAGGGGGCATTCTACGCGCCACACGCCAGAGAGGGAAATCAAATGTTGCAGATTCAATCGGTCACCTCCGTGGAGACGATCTGCGAATACACCTCCCGCGGGCGTTGAGCATCCTGTACAATTTATAGCAAATGCGCCGATGCACGCATGTGGTCAGGAGGAGATGACAGGATCGACCGACATCCCTCACACCGGGGGATGAGGTGGTGTGTGGCGTGATCTTCCTGGGCGAAGAACTTTACGAGACCGGGGTGATCCTTCCGGCGTTGCGCGCAGGCCAGCGGGGGATGTGGGCGTAGACACCGAATTTGGCAGCAACGGCCTTCTCTCCGATGCCCTGCTCAAACCTGTGCGAACTCCGGGCGCAGGAGGAGGCCACGCGCCTGGTCGACTGATGCGGATGCTGTGTTACGCCCGCGACACCTCGCCCGGCAGCATTGCCAGCCCACGCTTCGATTTGTAAAAAACGTCCCCCACTGGCCCATGGACGGGCACGCGATAGCAGGCTGCCGAGAGGGCCGGGGGACACTTTTTACAAGATGGGTATCGGTGAGCCCTGCCGGTAGTGGGTCAAGTTCATGTCAACAGTCCAGGTGTGGCCCATCTGATTGATCATAGACGCAATGTTAACTCCAAACTGACCCACTACCCAGATTCGACATCCCCCAAGCTCTCCCTTCGCAGTCTGACGCCAGGCATCACCTGCTGGCATGGAGCGCTAGCGGAATGCCAGTCAGCTATATGCCGTAGTGAGGTGCATGACCGCGCGATCTTCAACGTGGGGCCTTGACGAAATTCACCACATCCGTGAGGTCTCGCCCCATCGCATCCGGGGCAACCCCTAGCTCTTCCCCTGGGAGATTGAGGCGATTGACCCAGAACGTGGGGTACTCAAACCACGTGGCCCCCGCCGCATCCCAACCCGCAAACGCCGCAAAGAGCATGTCCTCGCGCGTGAGCTTCAACGCGTCGACGGCCATCTGATAGGCCCGAGGATCAGGTTTGTACGCGCGTATCTGATTCGAACGGCCTCGTGCGCCAGGCGTTGCTGAACTCGGCACCCTTCCCCCGAAAGAGCGTCTCCGCGAGCCGAAAGACCGGTCGGGGATCAACGATCGGAAAGGCATCGAAGGCCATGGCCTTGAACGGTGGCTGTGCAACGGTCTGTGCCATCAGAAGCGATCGCCAGACACGCGCTGCCACACCTCCAGCAGCAAGCATGAGGAATTCCCGTCGATCGAATGCCATGGCAGCGTCCTTCGAATGGGTTGAGTCAGCGAACGCGTTGACACCTCACGGTCGCGCGCCGTTGCCCATGGAGCGAAGCGCCGTGCGTCAACTGCACCACGGTACTAGTTGGCCCCGTGCTTCTGGGCCGCCTGTCGTCCTCGGCGTGGCGTTCGCCTCAGTGGTGGCGCCAGCATCGTCCCGCGACAGGTGGCGGCACCGCACCGACAGGCATACCGCCTTTCCCACTCGGCTGCAGGCCACCTCCCACGCTCTAGTTGGTAATCAAAGGTCAATTCTTCGCCCGCCGCGATCGTGCGCAAGGCTTCAAGATACACCCGCCTCTGCTCGATCACCGCTTCGCAGTTCGGTTCGCACGAGTGATTGACATAGCGCGCCTCATTGCCCCCCACCCCCGCATCAATGACCGTCCGTCGATCCACGGTGAACAAGAGGACGTGCGGCTGCTCACGGCGGTCATCGTCATACCGTGCATCGGCTGCAGACGGGGTGAGCCGCTCGCCGGTATATTCAATAATCCGCGTCCCTTTGCGGATGCGCCGGGTCGCAAAGACGCCGCGCCCGTGAATGGGGGAAGCCCGAATGTCAAAGCAAGGTGTGCGCATACTCCCAGCTCTTGGTGGTGGACGTCGGCGGCTGGCATCGCGCCAAATCCTCGGTCCGGGTAGTCATAGGTTGCTGTCGCGTCCGACAGAAAGACGACCCGGTAGTTGCGAAACATCGCGTCCCGTGCTGTTGCGTGGCAGCAATTCTCGGTGGTCGTCCCCGAGATGATGACGGTATCGACACCCCACTCGCGCAGGATAATGTCCAGGTCCGTGCCAAAAAAGCCGCTGTAGCGATGCTTCTTGATGACATGCTCACCGGGTGCCGGCGCCAACTCAGGGTAGATGTCCACCCCCGGTGTGCCATCGACTAACGCCGCACGATTGGCGATCGGCGGATGCATGTCATCAAAGAGTCCCATATCGCACCCGTCACGGCGGTGCACATGCGCCGTATAGATGACTTTGATTTGGGCATCGCGGCAGATATTCAGCGCTTCGGCGAGCTTGGGCACCACTGCACGTGCCGCAGGCGTTTCCATCGCAGCGCCCGCAGCCACGAAGTCGTTTTGCATATCGACCACGATCATGGCGGTCTTCTTCGCGTCAATCACGTCAATCTGCATGACTTACCTCCGCGTATAAGCAATTCAGACGTTATTTTGCCAATGACCACTGTTGCTTCAGCCGGGGCATACCTCCTGTCCACTCCGGTGGAACCTGGGCCTAGACATCAGGACTTCCGATGAGTAGCCTGACCTCCGGGTCCGCTGCGGGTTAGCCTGTTGAGGACCAGAGCCCTCTCAGGTCGACACCTGAACCACACAACCTCGGAGGTCAGCCGTGAATCAGTCTCGCGCCAGCCTTCAGCGGCTGCCGGAAGCGGGAGCAACGCGGCGGCTGGAGGCCGTCAGCTGCAAGGCGTGGTTCGGTTCCGGTGCTCGGAGCTAGGGAACCCTAGTCCGGGTGATCCAACGGCAGCCGCCTGTGCGGTCCGGGACCATGGCGGTGGCGGAGTCGGCGTATCCAGGGGGAGCTGGTGGACGATCTCCTCGTGCATCCCCAACTCGTCGATGAAGACCCGCAGGCGATCCTCCCCTCCTAGGGGGGTGTGGCTCACGCCTCCTACACTGTCGAACGCGACACGCTGGCCATGGGCCACCCCCACCATGGTCTCCCCGCGAATGGCGCGCGCATAGACCTCATAGTTGAACGGACTCCAGGCCCGCGATTGTTCATGGCGTTCCCGGAAGGTCTCCCGGCTGACGTGCAGGTACTGAAGGCGACAATCCAGCCCCTCAGGCTGATGTAACGGACGCCATCGGATACACCAGGTGCCGTCACGCTTGGTGCAGTGGACGCCCCACACCGGATGCGCGACGCCGGTGGGCGCGGACTCGTGGAGTGGCAGCGGGGCGCTGTGTAAGATCGAGGCATCGACCATATAGCAGGTCTCGTCACAGGTGACCAGCACCGTGCCGTGCGTCGGTGGCGCCTCAGGGGCCGCGTGCATGGTGCCCATGCCCCGTGTGGCACCAAAGCCCAGCGACACGAGCACGGCATGCAGGGCTCCATTGCCGGCCCAGCAGGTGCCCCCGGTCCCATAGGTGAGCCAGGCTTCGAGGAACTCCGAGGGGTTATCTCCCGGCAGCGGGCCAGGGGCATGGCTATGGAGATGGATCAGCTTCCGCACATTATCAAAGGGCACCTTCCGGCACCACGCCGCGTAGAGCGTCTGCAGCCCGTCAAAGGTCGGGGCCGGACGCTCGGCCAACCCCAACCGGCTCAGGACCCGCTCCAGCAAGTCCATCGACAGTTCTTCAGCTGATAACGACATGGTGTCCCTCCCACCAGTATAGAGAAGGTGCCTGACACGAAAACTCAGCCGCTGCCGAGAGCCGGAGCGACGGAGGAGCGGACGCTGTCGGCAGTCGGTTGCGCGCCGACGTTAGACATTCCTTTTATCACCGAAGGCAGCTTTTTGAACAAACCGCGCTCGCAGCACCCGTTCGGCAATGTGCTTGGCATCAGAAGTGGGACTGATATGCAGCACCCGTGCTCTATCAGGAATACCACTGCCGTTCATCGCCATATCAATAATCTGCTGTTTCACTTCGCGTAATCGTCCCTTGTAAACATAGGTTGTCAGAAACGTTTGCTGAGCACAATCAGGATTTCGACAAAACCATCGTTGTTTTCCATTCGAGGTTTTTCCATGTTTCACCACATCCGTACTGTGACAAGTCGGACAATGCCTGGGTGTGAGCACCATCAGTGGCGTGCCTCAAATTGCCGTCACCAGCTTGTACGGGACATCAACGGGGTTGCCCCCTCCGATCGGAGGGGGAAGATGCCATAGGGATAAGCATAGGCTCATTGTCCAAGAGGTTCAACAAATCTAGTACACTACCCACTCCGCTAGGCAGGAAAGATGCGTCGATACACGCCCGGCGATCCCGCTTCATGTACCATATGCGGTCGAATCTCACGGTTCCACACTGGGGTGACGGCCGTGCGCCAATCATCCCACGCCTGGCTCTTGGGGACGTCGAGCGATGCCATTTCATGCACTGTGGTGTATTTGGGCAACCCCATCACGGCTTCGAATCGTCGCGCCCGGATGTAACCCGGAATGCCCTGGCACAGGGGTAATCGCTCGTGGTTGTATGCAGCATTGAACTTCGCATCCAAATGCGCTGGGACGGACATGCGTCCGACGAGGAGCACCGGCGACATTTCTGCCTCGGCAGTCTCCGCCGGGAGGTCCTGCGGGTAGATGCGTCGGTACAGGTTTCGAATGTACGATGTGCCAATGACACTCGGCGACATCCGCTGGGACCAGGTGGTGGGATGTTTCAACCACTGCTGCCAGGCCTCCGAATACCAGGCATCCGCCGACTCCAGCTCGTAACAGGCTAAATAGGCGGGCCCACCCTCCACGGCTCGATAACGAGCGGCGTTCAATACGCCTGGAATCGCCGATCGTTCGGGGATGTGCTCTTCATTGTACCAGCGATTGAACTCGTCGTCGTGCTCGGCAGCCACATCACAATACACCATGAGCAGGCCATTCCCCTTCTTCACTGCCATGTCATCTCCCCTTCGCGTTGCCGCTATTGACAGTCACCAGTCCACAACCGACCACAGCTGGAGAGGCGAGGCGCCTCATCTGAATTTTTCTGACGCATCAAATGAGAAAATATCATTTGTTCACACCAAAACACCGCCCTATAATTTACGCTATTTGCTCTAGAGTGTCGCATCATATGCACGGGAGGAGTATCTGCTATGGAGGAGATCAGGCTGCGTGACGCCATGCCGACGGATGTGGCGAGCATCTGCGCCATTCACAATCAGGGCATCGAGGATCGAGTGGCCACGTTGGATGTTGACCCCCATACACTCGCGGAACAGATGGAGTGGTTCCACCGTCATGACCCCCGTCATCCCGTCATCGTCGCTGAATCGATCGGCGGCATCATCGGCTGGGCCTCACTCAACCAGTTCTCGGCGCGTCCGGCGTACCGATTCGTGGCGGATCTGTCGGTGTACATCGACAGGCAGTGGCGAGGCAAAGGGGTTGGCACGCGACTTCTCGGTGAAATCGAAACCCGCGCCCACATCCTAGGGTACCATAAGATCGTTCTGGCGGCATTTCCATTCAATCAAGCTGGCATGCGACTCTATGAGCACTTTGGCTTTCGCACTGTGGGCATCTATCATGAACAGGGACTTGTCGACGGACGTTGGATCGACACCATCATCATGGAAAAGTTGCTGCCGACGAGCTAGCCTGAAATCCTTGGTTCCTCCCAGACTCAGCACTCTTTCATCAGGGCGGGTTCCACGCCGGACATCTGCAGGGTATGAAGACGGTTATACAATCCCTTGTGTGCCAAAAGATCCTCATGTGTTCCCATCTCAGCGATCTGCCCGCCATCCACGACCACGATGCGATCAGCCTTCATCACCGTTGCCAGGCGATGCGCGATGACCAACACGGTCCGCCCTTCCACCAGATTGGTCAAGGCCTTCTGGAAGATAAATTCCGATTCGGCGTCGAGCTCTGAGGTCGCCTCGTCAAGGATCAAGATGGGTGGGTCTTTCAGCAGTGCCCGGGCAATGGCAATGCGTTGGCGCTGACCACCAGAGAGTTTGACACCGCGCTCACCGATGATGGTATCGTAGGCTTGGGGTAACTCCTGGATGAACTCATGGGCGTACGCCAGTTGCGCGGCATGTGCGATGTCATCGAGGCTGGCGCCAGGCTTGCCATAGCCGATGTTGTGCGCGACGGTGTCGTTGAACAGGATGGTTTCCTGGGTGACGATACCGATGTGGCCACGCAATGAGGCCAGCGTATAGTCGCGAATATCCACCCCATCGATGCTGATCCGGCCACTGGTGACATCATGAAAGCGCGGGATCAGGTCCGCCAAAGTCGATTTCCCGGCGCCGCTCATCCCTACGAAGGCCACCATCTCCCCTTTGTTCACAACTAGACAGATGTCGTGTAGCACCGTCCCCGCTCCACCTTCATACTGAAAGGATACATGCTCGAAGGCGATGGTTTCCCGCAGTGCGTGCAATGGCCTCGCCTGCGGTCGGTCCACCACCGTCTGTTCAAGGTCCAGGAGCTCGAAGACACGCTCTGCCGCCGGAACCGATTGTTGTATCTGGTTGCTCGTGTTGCTAAGCTTGCGTACGGGACCATAAAGCATCATCAGCCCCGTCAGAAATGAAAAAAACGTTCCCGCCGTAGTCTGTCCTTGGATCACCTGATAGCCACCGTACCACAGCGCCGCCCCGATCCCCAGTGCGCCGATGAACTCCATGAGCGGGGAGGTGAGCTCATGCACATGCACATCCCGCATGATCAGTTGGTACAGCCTGCGGTTCGCCTGTTTGAAGCGCTCGCGCTCGTGGGCCTCGCGCCCAAAGGCCTTCATGATCTTTGTCCCGGTGAGCGTTTCCTGGGCGACGACGCTCAACTCGGCGATGTTTTCTTGCCCGCGTTTATTGATGGCCCGGAGCTTTTTCCCGATTCTGACCAACGCTAGAGCGATCAGTGGAAAGATGATGAGCGCAATCGTGGCCAGGCGCCACTCCCGCACAAACACCACCACCAGGAGCATGATCAGAGTGAACACCTCGCGGATGGCCAAAGCCGGGTCCTGGGAGGACATTCGGCTGAGGCGGCCGACGTCATGGGTGAGGCGGGACAGTAGCTCGGCGGAAGCGCGGTTGTTGAAGAAACTCTGCGACATGCCCTGCAAGTGCTCGTACACTTCCTCGCGCAAGCGCATCACCACCTGCTGGCCCACCTGAGCCATAAGGTAGGCCTGACCATAGCGTGCGCTGCCCTTGACCGCGTACACCCCGATCAAGGCGATCGGGAGGATCTTCAGCATGAACAGGTCTTTCTTGAGAAAGACATCATCCAGCACCGGCTTGACAAGCCATGCGGTCATGGCTTCGAGCCCGGAGATCACCAGAGCCAATCCCATCGCCGCAACAATGCGAGCCCAGTACACCTTGACGTATGGCAACAACCGGCGATAGACCTTCATGCCTGGGGTACTCCTTTCGTCCCGTCTGTTTTTTCCAGAAGGACGACCCACTTGTCTGAAAAGATCGACAGGCCTTGCCGGGGTGAGAAGATGCCAACCACCCGGAGGCCAGCCTCAGCAGCCTCACCTCGCAGACTCCCCCGTGACCACACCTCCCCCATACGGCGGGCTACTCCCACGCCATGGCAGAGCCTCCGAAAGCACCAGTGCACATTGTAGCAGTGGCGAAGGTCCACGATGAGCCACCGCCGACTGACCCGCGCCATCTCCTGCAGAATGCGAATGCGCACCTCGCGGGGTACATGGAACATAAAGCGAATGGAAAAGACGACGTCAAGCGATTGGCTCTTCAAGGGAATCGACTCGCCATCACATTGGACCAGTGCCAGAGGAACCCCGCCACCCTGACCGACGTCCTCTTTGCTCCACGCTGCTCGCATCATTTCAAGCGAGATGTCAGCCCCGACAAACCGCAGCTGTCGCTGCACCAACCACGGAAAGAGTCTCCCGGTTCCACACGGCAGGTCAAGACAACTACGGATGGGTGTCCCACGGGAGGCGGCTAGGTCGAAGGCACGCTGAATGGCTGCCAGTGTGAGACGATTGCGTTTCTGACCTCTCGTTGACAGGAAGCGCGAGGCGTCATAGGTTGTGGCAACGACGGCATTCCGATAACGGCGCTTCACATGCTCATAGCGACTTGGTATCAACAAGCTGGTCTGACCTCCGTTGGCCTTTCGCTGGCTACTTTTCCACCGTCGAGTGCTGGCTCGTGATGTCTCATCACTTGCCCAGGGCTCGCGGTGCGATTGTTTTGGGGTCGCTCGCATCCAGGGGCTGGTTCGCCACCGCTTCGTATACCTGCAGTGTCTGCCTAAGCGCGCGCGACAGGGGGTAGTCGCTGGCCAGTTGCTGGGCCGCTTCCCCCATCATCCGACGCCGCTCCGATGACAGCAGGCGCTGCACGGCCTCGGCGACGCCTGCAGCGCTAGGTGCGTCCTCAAGGACGCACCCATGGACACCATCGCGCATCAGCTCCGTGGCTCCATTGACCGCCGTGGTCAGAACCGGGAGCCCACAGGCCATCGCTTCCAAACATGTATTGGCGAAGGGATCATAGAGCGTTGGCAGGACGAAGAGGTCGGCACCTGCATAGCAATGCTCGACGTCGGCACGCAGACCTTCAAAGTGTACCGCATCTGACACGGCGACCTTGTGGGTCAGCCGCTGATAGGGTGCCAAACGTCCTTTGCCGATGACGACCAATCGGACGTTCGTGACGCCGCGTCGACGGAGCTCGCCCATGGCTTCGACTACACAGGCCAGGCCTTTGCGATGGAAGCCTGAACCGGCAAATAGCAGCACCAGGTCAGCAGCGGAAACACCCCAAGCAGCGCGCTGCTTCTGCCGAAAGCGCTGACGCACGTTGGCGTGGAAGCGATCGGTGTCGACACCATTATAGATGGTCAGCATCCGCGTCTCTGAGACGCCGTAGTGACTGCCGAATCTCTTCCTGGCCACGCTGAGAGTTCGTGATGATGATCGGCGTCTGACACAACACCCGACGCTCGAGTGCAAGCAACACCCGATCGAACAGACTGAGTCGCGACCAACCGCGGGCTAGTGCTGGAAGCGACCGGCGTTTACGCTGCAGCCATTCCCGATGGACGCCCTCCCCGGCTCGATAGATGTGCTGGCCGAGTGTCCGATCAAAGCTTTGTACGACCACCAGGTCGGCAAGTGGCAGGGCAGACCGCACGCGGAAGGCGAAGCTCAGTGGTCGGAAAGCCCGGGGGGCAGGAATGGCCGGCAAGGCGTGACAGGTCACACCCATAACCTGCTCGCGGGGCGGTGGCTGCTCGCAGAAGAGGTGCACGGCATGGCCCTGGGTCAGGAGCCCCGCAATGAGATAACCGATTTGACGCTCGCCACCGCCTTGCAGGCGAAAGGAGCGTTTGACCAGGCCGATACGCATCGGCGGAGTATGCCTTGCCAGCAAATTTTCGTAAGTATTGTCAACCTTTAAGGTACAGAAAGCGAAGGGAGTATACCACACTCACCGATGCTTTTCTAGCCGCCGCCTAGGTATATCTCCTCAGCGCTGACCCTGATGCCGCGTGAGCGTTTCGTCGAATACCGCTCGATACGCGGGAATGATCACCTGCCAGTCATAGCCTCTGGCCAGCGCTGACGACACCAGTCCCATCGTCACCCGCAGGGCCGAATCCTTGAGCAAGGTCAGCATACGTGTCGCCAGACCCGCAGGATCATCCGGTGGGACCAGAAACCCATTCTCGCCCTCATGGACAACCTCTGGATTGCCACCCACGGCAGTCGCCACGATCGGTCGACCGGCCGCCAGTGCTTCCAGATTGACAGTGGCGAATGGTTCTCGACGCGAGGGACAGACGAAAAACCGGCAATGCTGATAAAGGTGTATCTTGACAAGCCCGTTGACAATGCCGACAAAATGGACTCGGCTCTGGAGGTTTTCCTCGCTCACCAGAGTGGTATAGGTGGACCACTCCCTCCCCGCCCCAGCTAGCACCAGGTGAATGGCGGGGTCCTCGGCGGCCACCGATGCGAAGGCTCGCAGCAGCACATCGAAACCTTTTTTGTGGCTGAAACTACCCATCGCCAAGATGTAGGGATACGGCAATGGTGGCTCATCTCCCACTGCTTGAAAATCGGCAACATGCACGCCGTTCGGGATGAGGCGGATGTCGGTATCCGGGACCCCCAGAGATAGTATTTCGCTCCTGAGAAACTGGCTCTGGGCGATGATCAGGTCTGCTGCCGCCAGCGCCTGCCTCAGCCTTCGTTCCAGTTTGGCATTGGCGCGGATGAATTCACCGGGTAGGATATCCGAGCCATGTGGACGTACCACCATTGGGATGTTCAATAGACGCTTGAACGTTGCGCCAACATAAGCCGGCGGGTAGGCTCCATGGCAATACAGCACATCAAAGGGCTGTCGCCAGTATTCATACAGAAGATACAGGAGGATTTGGCGTACCCCAAAGCGTTTTGAAGAAGGGCGTTGATAACGTCGTAGGCGGTACGGTGCCTCAACCCGATTGTTGACACGACGAACCCAGGGGGCCAGGACGGTTATCGAATGTCCCTGGGACGTGAGCGCAGACGCCAATGTATGCAAAACCAGCTCAGCGCCGCCGATGGTCGGGAGAAACGTGGCCGTATACAGACATAGGTTCATAGTCGGGAAAGGGCGGGGGGGCCATTTTATAAGCTTGTTGCTCGACCATCAGCCGATACCACTGCGCAAAGACCATGAGAGCCCATAAACGATGCGCATGATTCCGTCGGCCGCTGACGTGGGCCTCAAACATGCGCCGGATGGCGGCAAGATCGAAAAACTCTTGGACACCTCGCGGCTCCACTACCAGAAGCTCCCGTGCCAGTGCCACTAACGGGCCTCGCAACCAGGTGCGGAGGGGGAGGCTGAACCCTTGCTTTGGACGGTCCAAGATAGCATCCGGGAGCAGACCGCGAAAGGCCTCACGCAGGACGATTTTTCGAGCACGTCCGTCGGTTTTCACTGCTGAGGGGAGCGCGGCACAAAATTCGATCACCCGATGATCGAGAAATGGGGAACGCGCCTCCAACGAGCACGCCATGCTGGCAATGTCCACTTTGACCAGCAGATCGCCGGGTAAATACCACTGGTAATCCAGCCACTGCATCAGGTCGACGGGATCATCCAGGTGTTCAAGGCCCGCGGAAACCAGCGCGGCCATCGGTGAGGTAGAGCCCGCGAGAGCCTGTCGCACCCACGGTTGGTATAGGTGAGCGCGACCATAGCCATCAAAGAACTCAGGGTAATAAATCGCCTCTGCATAAGGCAGAAGCGAGTGGGCTAGCCGCGTCAGCAGCCACGCGGTACGACCACCCGAGTCGTTCTGGAGGGGTGCGAGCATTCGGCGCGCTAGGGTGTGTCGCAGCCCTCCGGGAAGATGTGCCCAGGCGCGCTGCCAGTGGCCGAAGCGATATTTGTCGTAGCCAGCGAATGCCTCATCCCCGCCATCGCCATTCAGCACCACCCGCACATGGCGGCTGGCCATCTGAGCCACGTAGAACGTCGGCACCGCCGATTTATCCGCAAACGGTTCGTCGTACTGCCAGACAAGGCGTGGGAGGATCCCCGCGACGTCGGCGGAAACGACCATTTCATGATGATCGGTGGCGAATCGCTGGGCGACCTGTCGAGCATAGGGCAGCTCATTGTAGGCCTCTTCAGTGAACCCGAGGGAAAACGTCTGCACCGGCCGGTCCATGATCTGGGACATCAGCGCCACCACCGCACTGGAATCCACGCCACCGCTCAACAGCGCCCCCAACGGCACGTCGCTGGTCAGGCGCACGCGCGTGGCCTCTTCAAGCTGAGCGCGTATGGCCTCCGCCATCTCACCGTCCCGGATGCGGATCTTGCGCGCAAAATCCAGATGCCAATAAGGCTCGATCGTAACTTTCCCTTGCTCCCAGACTAACAGGTGAGCTGGCGGAAGTTTCCGAATCGCCTCATAGATCGTCAGCGGATGCGGGATAAACTGAAAGGCAAGATAGGCATCCACGGCTGCGACGTCGATCGCTGTCGGAACCTCAGAATCCTGCAAAATCGCCTTGATTTCCGAGGCAAACAACAAGCGGTCAGGCAGACACGCATAGAAAAGCGGCTTCTTCCCGACCCGATCGCGCGCCAGTAGCAAACGCTGGCGGTCGCCATCCCAGAGCGCCAGGGCAAACATTCCCCGTAGGCGCTGCACCGCCTCAACGCCGTATTCTTCATAGAGATGGACAACCACTTCCGTGTCCGTTCGTGTGGTAAAGCGGTGCCCCTTGGCTTCGAGTCCCGGACGCAGCTCCTGGAAATTATAGATCTCGCCGTTGAGGACGACTGCGACACGGCCAGACTCATTGAAGATCGGTTGATGCCCGGTGGTGAGGTCGATGATGCTGAGGCGACGGCTTCCCAGGCCCACAGGTCCCTGGAGGAGAAGTCCCTGATCGTCCGGACCTCGATGACGTAGGCTGGAGCACATGCCCTGCAAGGAGCGTTTGATCCGCCTGATGTGAGGGGTCATGATGCACAAATCCGGCGATGCCGCACATATCGGCCTCTACCAATCGATGTACACAGCAGTCGGCGAGCTCAACCGTCCCGTCTGGTCAAGAAGCGACGCTGAGCTGCATGAAGTTGATGATACAGTTGCAGCATTGCGTCAACCTGACGCTGACGCGAGAAGACGTGCTCGCTTTGCTGCCGCCCTCGCATCCCCATCTGGCGCGCTTGTTCCGGGGCCCGTAAGAGCCTGCTGATGGCATGGCCCAGCGCCGAGTGGTCCTGGGGCGTAATGAGCAGGCCGGTTTCGCCATCCAGGACGATATCCTGCAGGGCACCTACCCGTGTGGCGACAACTGCCTTGCCGGCTGCCATGGCCTCGAGCACGGCTCGGCACGAACCCTCTGAACCAGGTGCCAGTAGCACGAAGACATCCATAGCAGCCAGGACCTCTGGAAGATCGTTCTCGCGATAGCCCCCGAAGACCACCGCATCGGCTAGGCCTAACTCACGGATTCGTCGTTCGATGTTGGGTCGGAACTCGCCTTTCCCGACGATCAAGAGGCGGGCAACAGGAATGGCCGTGTGCACTTGGGCAAAGGCTTCGACTAACGTGAGGTGGCCGCGGGAGGGAGCGAGGCGAGCAACGATACCGACCAGGGGGGTTGCCGCGCTCATCCCGAGCTCTTGACGGATGTGAGCGCCTGATAGCCCCGGATGAAAGCGTTGACTGTCGACAGCCCCGGCGATGGCAGAGATTCGTGCGCAAGATATGCTGAGCTTTGTCAGCCAAGTCTCTTTGAAGGGTCGAGCTTACGGTGATGAGGTGCGAAGCACCGTGTCGTAGCAGCCAGCGATTGCTCAACGAGCGCGGCGGACGCAGTGTGTGCACGGTACGCACTTGTAGGGGCACACGTCCTCTGCTGAGGATTCAACAGCGTCACGGCAGACAACGCCAGCCAATGGTCGTGCGACAGATGCGTGTGGAGGACATCGATGGGCGTACGGCGCAGGAACGCGCTCAACGTCCGGACATCCTGCAGCCATGACGAGGGGCGAAAACGGGGATCGAGCCGGAGTCCTTCAAGTACGGGGATACCGGCCTTGCGAGCCAGTTCTTCGACGTGACTACCGGCGGGGACACCAAGGACCACCTGCTGCTGACGTTCGAGCAGCCCCTGCGTCAATGCCAGCACCGGTTCCGCCGTCCCGGTCCACCAGCGGTTGCTCAATAGATGGAGAATTGACAATGGCCGTATCGGCTCACTCGACCTCACTTGCTCCTCTCATCCCCCGCCCGGTGCCTGCTGGCCATCTCCCAGAGCTTCACTTCTCGGACGAAGACACTATAGGCGTAACTCACCGCCATGATCAGACCTGGGAGGCCGTCGCGAAAGCCCTGTTTGAGCCCATAGTTGCGCAGCAAACGCCCCAGAGGGCGCATGACCAATGCGGTGCGACGAAACGGCTGACCTTGGTCCCATAAGTCAAGCGCGGCCAGCGTCAGTATAACGATCGAGGCGTTGGATGACATCGCTGATCCCCTGGTAACTGTGATGTTCGAGGGCATACCGCAAGCGCTCGACCGGTCCATCGAATCGCCACCGATTCGTGCACCCGCCGTGTCTTGAACTCTCCCTTGCCGCGCTTGAACAGGCGGATCTGATAATCGGGATACAGACCCCCATAGCGCAACCAGTACCCCCACAGATAGTTGCGTCGGGGCACGGCATAGCCATTGGCACGTGTGTCCAGCGGCTGTTGCTGCAGGATCGCGATCTCCTGACGCAACCCTTCGCTCACCCGTTCATCGGCATCCAGGCTGAGAATCCAGTCGCCAGTGGCGAGAGCTAGCGCCGTGTTCTTCGCCGGCGCATAGCCCTCCCAGGGACGGCTATACACGTGCGTCGTATATTTCGCGCAGATCTCGAGCGTACGGTCAACGCTGCCCGTGTCCAGGACGATGATTTCATCCGCCCAGCGTACCGACTCCAAGCAGTCGCCGATCTGGGCTTCCTCGTCACGCGTGATGATCGTCACCGACAGCTTAGACGTGGGTAGGGTCATCCAACCTGACCGCCTCATCGATGAGCATTACCGGAATGTTGTCACGGATCTCATATAGTAACCGACAGGCTTCACAGACCAGCCCGTTGCCATCTTTCGCCAAGCGAATGTCACCTTTACACTTAGGGCATGCCAAAATAGCTAAGAGCTCTTTATCGATGGGCACGATCATGTCTCCTTCTCATCCTGAAGACCTCACACAGCCGTGTGCTCGAGGTCTGTGGTCGTCACTGACCCTAACGGTTTTTCGCGTGATGATACAGATGGCAAACCCATTGCCATTCGGCTGCCAGCCCTTCACGTAAATCTACCTTCGGCTGATAGCCCAGGTGTTGCCTGGCCAGGGTTACATCCGCCAGTGTCTGACGCACATCGCCCTTCGCCACCGGGTGGATCTCCAGTTTCGCACGTTTTCCCGACACCTCTTCACAGACCCCGATGGCCTCGTTCAGCGTCACGGTCGCGCCGCCGCCGATATTCAAGGCTCCACCGACCACGGTCGCTTGGGACGCCAAAATATTGGCTTCCACGATATCGTCGATGAAGGTAAAGTCACGGGTCTGTTCCCCATCGCCATAGATCGGGATCGGCCGATCGTCCAGTAACAAATGGAAAAAGTGGTGAAACGCCATATCCGGCCGCTGGCGCGGGCCATAGACTGTAAAATAGCGCAACGAAATGGTAGGAACGCCGTAGTTCTTCCAATACAGATAGCACAAATGTTCGGCTGACAGTTTGGACACGCCGTAGGGCGAGAGCGGTTTCGGGAGGGCATCTTCTCGCATCGGCAGGGTCGTGACATCCCCGTAGACCGAGGAGGATGAGGCATAGACGAACTTGCGCAGTGCGCGAGGTTTGGCGGCTTCGAGGAGCTGCTGGGTGCCGAGGATATTCAGCGATGTGTAGTCGGCGAACTCTTTCCCCCAGCTCGCCCGGACGCCGGCCTGGGCGGCCTGATGAAAGATACATTCGATCCCCTGCGCCAGGATGTCCGGCAGGTCGACGTCCAGGAGGTTGGCCTCGATGAAATGGAACTGAGGATGGGAGCGCAGCCCCTCCAGGTTCTTTTCCTTGATCCACCGGGGATAGTATGGCACGAAGCAGTCGATCCCAATGACCTCATGGCGCTCGCGCAACAACCGCTCGGCTAGGTGTGATCCGACAAAGCCAGCGGCTCCGGTGACAAGACACTTCATACAAGTCCTTTCTCAACCAAGACAGCCGTATACACGGCTGCCGTCCGGTCGATCGTATGCTCCAACCCATAGTGGGTGTCAATCAAATGCCCACCGGCCTGCGCCCAGGCAGCCGCCGACTGGGGATGGCACAGCACCCGCACGACCGCATCGGCGAGGGCTTGTGGATCGTTGGGGGGCACAAGCACGCCTGTACGCTGGTGTTGTATCACCTCTGGGATACCCCCAACGGCACTCGCGACTACCGGCTTCCGCATCGCCAGAGCCTGCATAACGACCTGTGGCACACCATCGGACCTGATCGACGGCAAGACAACCACATCCATGGCGGCCATGCAGGCCGGGATGTCCTCCCGAAAGCCGACCATATGTACCTTGGCCTGGACACCCGCCTCGGCGACTTCCTGTTGCAGGGTCACACGTCCCACACCGTCACCAACCCATAAAAACACCGCCCTGGGCTCGTGCCTAAGGATCTCGGGCAGTGCCCGTAAGAGCACCCGGTGTCCCTTGGCATGTCGAAACATCGCCACCGTCCCGATGACCGGCCCGTCGAGGCCAAACTCTCGCCGCACTGCAGTCCCCGAGACGGCTGGATGAAACTGTGCTGTATCCACCCCTGCCGGTATGGCGACGATCTTGTCGGCGTCGACGCCGGCCGTGACGAGGACTTCCCGAATGGCATCTCCACTGGAGATGATGCGATCACAGAGGGCATTATACACAAAATTCCGACGGCGTTTCACTGGGATGGACACATGGCGACTGCGCACCACTGGCAAACGTAAGGATTTCGCGGCAAACCCGGCGAGCCAGGCATCGACTGAGCTGTGCGTATGGACCAGGTCGACCGCCTCGGTTCGCATCAACCGGTGAAAATGCCAGCACGCCCGCACATCAAGAGCCCCACGCATGGTTATAAGCCGCACGGGCAGCCCGCGACGTTGGGCTTCACGGCTCAGGGGAGTATCAGGCTGACAGGCGATCAGGACGCGAAAGCCGCGCTTGGCAAAGATAGATGCTTCGCTAAGGAGGCGGATTTCCTGTCCACCCCAGCCGGGGGAGGCTTCGGTATGCAAAATCGTCAACATGTCAATATCGGACCTGAGGGGGGCGCGGTGGCACGCCTGAGAATCCCCAACATGGAAAGAGATAGAATCGTTTTAACTCGAATCCCAGTGCCTCGATGATCACCGGCTTGCCTCCATCGCAGCGTTGAAATGTGGCCCGTAAAGCCTGAGGCAGTTCAGCATTTTCCGGTTGAACGTAGATGGCATCATGCCCCGCAAGCGACGGCAAGCCATCCCACAGATCGTACTGATTCATCCGCCGCCCCAGGTTGACATTAAATGCTTGTGGTTGTCCCCGAACATAAAACGCCAGCTCACTGCTGATCTGGTAGCGATCGCTGAGCAAGAACGGTGGCTTGGGCATTTGCCCCGCGAGTGTCTCGACCGCCTTGGCCAGCGTCTGCCAACCCTTAAGACGTGCCAGGGGATCGGCGCTGGGCTGCAATCCCAGCCGGACGAACAGGGCGGGGTCGTGCAACGCCGCAGTCATTCCCAAAGCCAGCAGAATCACCAGGCCTGCCCCCGCTAGCTCCAGATGCTTCCACAACCCTGCCGGCATCGCCTGCCATCGGTACCAGACATATGCTATGGCCGCGATAAAGGAGGTGATATAAGCCGGCGCTGCCCAGTTGGCCTGCACCTTCTGGCGCAGACTAAGCACCAACATAAGGCTGAACGTCGGCGCCCATCCCCAAAACAAGAAGAGCCAGCGGTCATCTCGCTGACGTAGCCCTTCCCACAGGCATAGGACCATGGCGATCAGCATCCAGCCGAAGAACAGCGGGGACAGTGCCAAAGCTTGAGAGCCCAGAAACTCCCCAAACGTGTCAAGGGAGAGCTGCAGGGATAGCCCCTGATGCACGTCTGCCTGGCCCATCACATGTTTCAACGACACCGCGCCGTGGTACAGATTCCAGATGATCACCGGGCTAAACCCTGCTAGCCCAATGGCCAGCATCACATAAGGCTCCTTGCGGCGCAGCCAGCTGCGATAGCGCGGCGAGGTCACCAGAAAGAGCCACACGGTGAGGACTACATAGCCCATCGCATACTTGCTCAACAGACCACACGCCAGGGCAATCCCGGCAGCATACCAGTATGTCGTGCGCTCTTCCGACAGGGCACGATAGACCAACCACAGCATAAGGGTCCAAAAGAAGATCAATGGTGGGTCGATCGTCATCAGCAATGCACCTGCGGCAAATAACGGAATGCACTGCAAGACCACGGCCGTGGCCAGCGCCAGTCTGGCATCGGAGAAGAGTGCCATGATGAGGCCGAACACGCACACTGTCGTCCCAGCAGAGAGGACGACGGCCGGAAGGCGCACGAAAAGCTCCGTCGGCCCGCCCAGAGTGGTCGACAGGGCAATCAGATACGCGACGAATGGACCCTTGCTATAATAGCTCCAGTCCAGACGGCGCGACCATTCCCAGTAGTGGGCCTCATCGGGTGAGAGCTCCAGATACCCTTGGTGCACATACCACAGTCGGGCTGCCGTCACCACTACCAAGAAACCGCCCAGGCTCAAATACGCCCAGCGATCAGACTTCCATCCCATGCACTCGTGCCTTTCGATCTGCCCCCATCACCACATACGGGAGCGCCATGAGAAAATAGACCAGCATAATGACCTCTGAGTCCCCGAAGGTAAACTCGAACAAGCCCGCGACATGAAAGCCGGTGACGCTCGCCAGGCTGCCGACGACCAGCGCCGAGGCTCGAAAGGTCCCAGGTTCCAGAGCGCGGAAAATCCTCCAGGCCTGATGATAAAAAGCCACCCAGATCCACAGCCAGCAGACGACTCCGATAAGGCCTCGTTCAGCGGCTATCTGAAAGAGATTGCTGTGCAAATGCGCGCGTTGATCGCGCACGGCGTCCGGATGTTTATACGCCTGATAGACACCTTTGACCCCATTGATTCCCACGCCTGTCCAAGGGTGATCCCGGACGATCTGGATCCCGCTGCCCCACATGTACAGGCGCTCCCTAGCGGTCACATCCTGGGGGTCGCCGATGCTGCGAATACGCGCGCGGACAGCTTCGGGCGCTGCCAGAAAAATCGCCACGGCTACCACCGGGAGGGCCAGGAGAAGACGCTTTTGGCGACAGCCCAAGATGAGAGCTCCCCCTGCAGCGAATCCCATCCAGGCGCCGCGGGTGTGCGTCATCACCAGTGTGGCGATTAATAACGGCAACGAGCCGACCAGCCCCCAGAACCACCGTCCTCGGGGGAGGAACAGGATCTGGGCGGTGGCCATGAGCGCGCTCAGCATCAGGATGCCGGCAAATGTCATATAAATGCTCATCGTCCCATGCACGCGGAAGGTCGCACCTCCGACGATGGATTGCGTCAGGCCATAGACCGCCATCAGGGTCGCTGCGGCAATCAGGATAGAACTGAAAGTGGTAGCGCGCTCATCACTGCTGACCTGATTTACCAGCAAGAAAAAAAATGCTGGCTCGAAGACATTGCGGAGCTCTTTGAGGCTCAGCCATGGATCCGTGGCCGTCGCCGAGGCAAGGATGGATGCCAGGTAAAATGCTGCCATAGGCAAGAGCAGCGGCAAGTACAGCACCCGGCTGTTTGGTGTACGCACCAATTTGACAAGCCAGGCGGCCTGCGCCACCAAGATGGCGGCCTGCGCCCCGGTGATGGACACCACCGAACAGAGGAGAAATCCTACGATGGCCCCATCGATGATGCGATCCAAGACCTGTGCCGACCAGCGCCACGTGCCGATTCCCGGCTGAAGGCAGCGCATCAGCGCCACGTGGGACAATTTCGGTCTGAGCGATTCTGCCATCGTGATGGTTCCAGGACCTCGACCGACGGTTGTGCCATGGGCCTCTATCAATCCCTCATCTTAAGGGGGAACATGCGACGGCGTTTGGCGGTCTCGGTGGCGAGGGGCCATAGGACGTTCATGGCCCCAGAGAACGCCACGGCGACGGCGATGCCCAAGAGGCTGCCGGCCAGGACATCGAGTGGATAATGGACGCCGACGTAGACGCGGGAATACCCGACCAGGAAGGCCAATGCCACCGCCGGTAACGATAACCGCGGCATGTAGAGGGTGGCAAGAGTTGCGAGGACGCTGGCATTGACAGCATGATTGGAGGGAAATGAGGGATGATTCGTGCAGCCCACCAGCAGCCGAACATCCGCCAGCGCGATGCATGGGCGTGCCCGCCCGAACTTATATTTGAAGATATGGGTGCCGATCGCATCTGCGACCACGACGCTGACCACCGCCAGCACCAGGAAGCGTAGTCCACGCACGCGCCCCAGCAGGACGATGATGACGGCTGCGACGGCAAATGGCAGCACAAAATTTCCAGCATCGGTCACAAATGGCAACAAACGATCGAGGATCGGATTGAACCAATGCCCATTGAGCAGGCGAAAAGTACGTTCATCCCACTGCAGGGAAGCCTCTAACATTGTCCAACCCTTGCCCCAGCGGCCGTGGACTCGGGCGCAATGATTTCGTAGCGGAGTTGACGACTCTGCATCCAGCGCACCGCCAACAGGTCTAGTAAGGCCCGCCAGGCACGATTGCGCGTGTTATATTTCGACTGCCCATACTGGCGAGGATGATGACGTACCGGAACCTGGCCGATGTGAAAGCCCTCGATCTGTAACAACACCGGGAGGAATCGATGCATGCCGTTGTACAGCTTAATGGACGCCAGACAATGCCGTCGATAAGCCCGCAGCGAACACCCGACATCGATGATGTCATCGCGCAACACGCGGCGGCGGAGGCCATTGGCAAACGTCGAGGACATCCGCCGCACCCAGGTATCTTGCCGACCCTGCCGAATGCCACAGACGACATCGTAATCTTTGAGCATCTCGAGCACACGTGGGATATCACGAGGATCATTCTGCAGGTCGGCATCCAGCGTGATCACGACGCGCCCGCGGGCCTGCTTGAAGCCGGCATTCAGTGCGGCACTCTGTCCAGCGTTGTGCCGAAAGCGGATGGCACGCACCTCCAGCTGCGTTGCCTCGAGCTGGCGCAATACCTGTGGCGTCTGATCCCTGCTGCCGTCATCCACAAAGAGAAGCTCGTAGGCTATGTCATGCGCCGCAAGCGTCTCGCGAATCGCCGCGGCAAGCGGCATGAGACTCTCTGCCTCGTTATAGGCGGGGATGACTAGGGAGAGTTCTGGGGGGGGTGAGGGATGTGCGACCGTTGCGTCCCAATCCATCCGACCCATCCTTTTCGAGGAGGCTGCCCACAGCGTTGACGACCATGTCAACCTCGATGCTAGGGAGACACTCCCAATGAGTGCAGGTCCGCAGGTAGCAGTGGCTACAAGAAAGTTCTCGATGCAAGACCACATGCCCCGGTCCGTATGGCCCATTACGCTGTGGGCTAGACGGACCGAAGAGCGCCACAGTCGATGTCCCCACAGCGGCAGCGAGATGCAGCGGTCCAGTATCGCCGCCGACAAAGACCCGACTGCGGGCGATCAGAGCTGCCAGTTGCAGGAGCGTGGTAGCCGGGGCGATGGCCGGAGTATAAGCCGTGGCCCGCACCACACGTTGAATGAGGGCCTCTTCACCTGGTCCCCAGGTGAGCAGGGTTCGCACCTGATAGCGACGAATCAGCGCATCATTGAGGCGCGCGAAGTTCAGATCGCCCCACTGCTTGGTCTCCCACGCGGCACCGGGGCACAGGACCACGACCGGCACATCTGATCTCAGCCCCAATTCTCGCCACACCCGCTCCGCGAAGTGTTCATCCGCCTCGGTGAGCGGAATGGTGAAGCGGCGCTCGGTCGTCGTCACGTCAAGCGCTTTCAGGAGCTCTACCGATTGGTCCACGACGTGCCCACGCGGATCGACAAGTGGTCCATGCATATTGCTAAAGACAGCACTCAGGGGCTCGCGACACATCTGACGCGGGAAACCCAAGCGTCGTGGTGCGCCACTGCTATACGCGAACAGCGCGCTCTTGAACAGTCCCTGGAAATCAATGCACAAATCAAAGCTCGCTCGCCTAAGGTGGCGGGTGACGTACCAGATGTGTCGCAGCCCCACACACCAATTCGCTCGCCAGCTGTGCGTATCAACGGTGATCAATTCATCCAGGTCGGGATTACCACGGAGCAGGTTGGCTCCGGCTCTCTCCACCAACCATGCCAGCCAGGCCTCTGGGTAGGCGCGCCGGAGTGCTGCTACAGCTGGCAGTGTATGGATGATATCACCAATCGCACTGAGCTTGACGACCAGGATCCGTTCATACCCATGACGTGACGCCATGTTCTCCGGCCTTACCCGAGGATATCCAATACCGCTCGATAGACGTCGTCGACCTCGATGTAGCGCATGCAGGGATGGTCTGTGTAGGGACATGTGGTGCGGAAACACGGGGAACAGGCCAGGTCGTGATGCAGCACCGTGGCGGGTGAGGCACTAGGAGCCGTTCGACGTGGATCGGTTGGCCCAAAGAGCGCCACAACACGTGTCCCAACAGCATTAGCGATGTGCATTGAGCCCGAGTCGTTGGCGATCACCACCGCGCAACGGGCAGCCAAGGCCATGAAGGACCCCAGGGTATCCTTGCCCGCGAGTGATACGGCTTTGCGGGTCATCTGGGCTCGAATGCGGTTCACGAGTAGGACCTCGTCGGGGCTCCCGAAAAAGACCACACGAAAGCGGCCTGAGGCGAGCAACCGATCTGCTAACGCGGCAAACCGCTCGGGCCACCAGCGCTTGGACGGACCGAAGGCGGCTCCCGGGCAGATGCCGATGACCTGATCTGTACGGCCCCAGCCATGGACAGCCCATAGGTGCTCCGCCTGCATTTCGGCTCGCATCGTCGGTACCAGCCTTGGGACGCGCTCGACGATCGGTAGCCCCATCCCAGCAATCAGCTGCAGATACGCATCGATCAGATGTGGCGGCTGCCCCTCTGCCGCCTGGACCGCATGCGTGAGCAACCAGCGACGCCCATCAGTGGCATAACCAAGGCGTATCGGCGATCTCAGAAGCCAGGCATCCAACGCAGCGCGGAATGAGTTCGGCAACAATAACACCATCTGGTAGCCACAGCCACGCAAGGCGATGACCTGTGCCAGGCGTGTGCGCCATGGCTGGCGATCGTCGCGGACGACCACTCGATCGATATGGGGGTGGTCGTCGAACAGAGGCGCCACGCGGCGGGGCACGAGGAGATCGATTCTTGCCTTGGGTAGCCCACGCCGTAGATTCGCCAGCGCCGGCATACTCATCACCGCGTCGCCGATCCAATTGGGGCCGATTACCAACACGGCCTCGAGGTCGGGTGATGACCGCTGCATCGGACACGCTCCGCATCACTATTCCCGGACAGTTCAACTTCATGAGAGGCTTGACAGTACCACAGGCATGGGGGGCTGTCAATGACCGAGCCCACCGTCGCTGGTCCATTCGATTGGCTGGTATGTGTCTCTAGAGAGGACAGATCGAGCCTGGACGCACGCATTGACGCGCTATGGGTGCTTGTTGAAGGCTATGCGCTCCGTCAGGCGTTAACGCTCTGTACAAGGAATCAAAGAGACCAGTCTCGTATCAGTCGGGTTCGCCCTTGTCTCAGATGGCCTCATAGGAGTATAAGAGAGACGCATCATGGCTACTGTCATCCGTGCGGCTTTTAACAGAGGAGGCGCAGATGCTTGCTGAGGCCCAAGCCCTGTGTGATCAATTCGAGCAGGTCAACAACGAGATCTTCAAGTGGGCAGAAGGACTTACCGACGACCAGCTCAACTGGAAGCCGTCAGGCAAGGATACGAACTCCATCGGCATCCTGATGAGCCACATCATGGGAGTTGAGATATTCCAGGTGGCGGAACGTGTGGGCGGACAATCGGTCAACCGCGATCGTGCCTCCGAATTCGCCAATCGAGCGACACGGGAGGCGCTCGTGCAACGGCGTGCAGAGGTTGAGAAGTTGCTGCGCGAGACGTTCGACAAGCTGACCCCGGCCGATCTGAGTCGTACGCTCCGAACTCCGAACGGGGAAGTTCCCATCATAAAGTCTCTGATTAACAGTGTCTCCCATGTCTCGGACCATATGGGGCAGGTGATCCTGACCCGCAAGTTGCTTAATGCCCAACAATGATATGGCTTTCGGTGCGTAGGTCGCGTCTGAACCCGACGCACATAGCCTGCACCCCACCTGGGTGGCGGCTTCTCAACCTCGAGTGATGCGCTTGCACCCGATCCCTTGAGCGGCCGCTAGCCCCAAACAGTCATCTCAGGCGTTGAATCGTCTGCGACCTCATTACAAGGACTCACCACGTTGTGGACCAGCAATCGCCCCTCTGACCACCAGGATTCACTCTAGCGGTGTGGCCTCCCCACGCCTTGCGATGTGCGTATCGGCCCATGGCATCCCCTCGATTGCCGGTAGGGGTCTAAGTCCCGACCTGGCCGCGTAGCCGAACGGCTTCGGCATGAATCTTGCCTTATGATATCTCGCAAGGTCTAGCAGTAACGTCTCGCACATACAGGAGGAGAGGAGTATGACACGGAGAAGGGCGTTGTCGGTGACAGTTATTGGTGTCGTATGTCTGGCAGTCAGCATGGCTACATGGGTGATGCCGCTCGCATCTGATGCTGGAGGGGTGCGTTTTTCAATCGGTATTGGCATTCCGGCCCCCGTGTACGTTGCACCCCCGCCCATTGTCGTCCACCCAGCGCCGGTGATCGTCCAGCCAGCCCCCGGCATCGTGTACCCTGGGGTGGTGTATCCACCGCCTGTGGCGTACACAGTCCCTTACGGCGTCATATGGGCATCCAGTGCCGCCGGTCATCGTGAAACAACCTCGGGGCTATTATCCGGCGTACGGTTATAAGTTCTACAAACACGGGAAGCCTGGTCGGTGGCATCATCGTCACGATGATTGACCTCCGTGCATGGTTCGGCCGCCTCAAGGCCAGCCGCTGAGAGGCTGAAAAAATTACAATGTCTAGCATTATTTGCGAGTTCGTTCAACCTCTCACCGAATCGGTGGCCGAACCATGCGAACCCGGTCTGTCACCCCTGTCCGACGACTTACCCCTGGGCTGGAGCGTTTGGTCTCTGTGGGGCGAGCGTTCCTATGGTACCCGCCGCCTTTCCATGAACTGATCCCACGTTTCCGGATTCACCAGGCGTGGTGGCCGCTCACCCCGTAGCACCTGCAAGGTCTGCTCGGCCGCCCCAATCACCATGCGCTTTCTCGCCTCCCGCGTGACACCGGCCAGATGGGGTGTCACGATGACATTCGCCATCTGATAGAGCGGATTGTCGTCCAACGATGGTTCCGGCTCGAAGACGTCCAACGCCGCCCCGGCAATGACCTTATTGCGCAGGGCCTCTACCAGCGCTTTCTCATCCACCAGCGGTCCGCGGGCGCAGTTCATCAGGTAGGCTGTCGGCTTCATCTTGGCCAGTTGCGGGGCGCTGACGATGTGGAAGGTCTCTTTGGTATGCGGGGCATGGACGCTCAGAAAGTCAACCTGAGGCAACATGTCATCGAGGCTGATCGACCTTGGTCGCTCCGCACTCCTGCATCTTTTCCCGTGACACGTAGGGATCATACCCAAGCACCGTCATGTTAAAAGCGGCGCGCGCTCTTTGCGCCAGGCGCGAGCCAACGTTTCCCACCCCGATGATCCCGAGGGTGAGACCATCGATCTCGAAGCCGATCTTCTCCCAACCATAGGGAATGCGGGTTTTCCAGCCCTCGGTACGCAACAAATGGTGGGTGAGCGGGATGGCTTTCGCCAGTCCGACTATAAGACCGATGGCGTGCTCGGCGACTGAGACAGCATTCAAACCTGTGTTGTTCACCACGGGGATACCGCGTTCGCTGCACGCATCGATATCGATATGATCATAGCCTGCACTGGGAGTGGCCACGACTTCCAGGATATCCGCCTGGGCCAGGACATCAGCGGTCACTTTTATGCCACCGGCGATCAGCCCGTGTACACCTTTGATCGAGCGCAGTAGCGTTTCTCGATCGGGATTACTGAGGCGGACGATTTCCACTTCTGATTCGAGGATCGCCTCTCCACTCTTATCCTGCGGTGGATTGAGGAGCATGACACGTTTACGTGCTTGCATTCGCTGCCTCCTTCACGACTGATGCTTGAACAGTAACACTTCTGTTGGTCGTAGAACTGCCTACTCCATTTTCCCGATGCTCGAGGACTATCTGGGCAGCGCCAGCATACTGATGCAGCAGCTGGAAGTCAACGACGTTCGAGGTACTCCAACGCTGTGGTGGCCAGTGCTTCCGGATGCTCAAGGTGGGGGAGATGCCCAGTGGAGGGCAGGACGGTGAAGTCAGAAGAACCCATCTGCAGCCATCTAATACTGGGCTCTCGATCGCATGCACGGTCCCGCCTGTCAAGGAATTCCATCGTGGTTAGGGTGCAGCTGAAAAACAACCTTGACAGGGCAGTAGTAAACTCTTATCGTGAAAGAGCACTTAAGTAGTATCCGGCCATATACATTGCTGGCCGAACTGATTTTCCTGCCCACGCAAGCAATCCTGAGCGCATCCGGTTGTACCCAGGGGTCTCATGGACGCAGGACTCGAAGGGAACGTAGCTGTTGCCGCAGGGAGAGATTCATGAGTGTCCAACCCACGCAGCTCGTGCACGTGGTCTTGATCAAAGCGACTCGGTATGATGATGATGGCTACCCGATGCGTCACTGGCGAGGTGTGCTACCTAGCAACACGCTCGCCTGTCTCGCCGGTCTGACCGACGCGGTGCAGCAAGAAAAAGGGCTCGGAGAAGGTGTCGAGGTCCGGCGCTATATGTACGATGAGGCTGTCCAGCAGGTGCCCATACGTCAGCTGGCACGTCTGCAGCGTTTGCCCCACGAGCGCGTGATCGTGGGCCTGGTGGGCGTGCAAAGTAACCAATTTCCGCGTGCTTGCGACATCGCTCATGCCTTCCAACGCGAAGGGGTAAACGATATTTTGATCGGTGGCTTTCATGTGAGCGGCTCGATCGCGCTGGCCGATCCCGGCACTACACCGCCGGAGATTCAAGCCATTCTGGATGAAGGCATTACCGTGGTGAAAGGGGAGGTCGAGGGCCACTGGGATGAGATGCTGCGGGATGTCATCGAGGATCGACGCCAACGCTTCTATGATTTTGGCGAGCCCAAACCTGAGATGGGTGTGCAACCCCTACCAGTGGTGGACAAAGCCTATCTGAAGCACTTCATGCAAGAGAATTTCGCGACCTTGGACCTCAGCCGTGGCTGTATTTGGGATTGCGAATTCTGCTGTATTATCAATGTTCATGGCAAGACCATGCGCCACCGCGATGCCGAGCATATCGCCAATACGATCCGGCGCAATTACGCCTTGGGGGTCGATTTCTATTTCTTTACCGACGACAATCTGGCGCGTGCGAAGAATTGGGAAGCCTTTTTCGACATGCTGATCCGCCTGCGGCAGGAGGAAGGGATCGCCATCGAATTCATGATCCAGGCGGACATTCCCTCCTATCGCATGAAGAATTTCATTCCCAAGGCTAAGCAGGCCGGCTGTACCAAGGTTTTCCTGGGGGTCGAAAGTCTGGATAGTGACACTCTCGCTGCGGCGGGCAAGCGCCAGAACGTAGCGGCCAATGCCCGTGATTGTGTGGCCGCCTATGAGTCGGCTGGTATCGGCACCCACGCGGGTTATATTATCGGCTTTCCGACCGACACCTACGAGTCGGTGATGCGCAGCATCGATAAGCTGATCGATGAAGTGAAGCCTGCCACTGCATCGTTTTTCATGCTGACACCGCTTCCGGGGTCGATGGATCATGTGAAGTTGCGCCAGCGTGGCGAGTGGATGGCGGAAGACTTCAATCTTTATGATAGCTTCCATGAGACGACGCAGCATCCGCACATGCGAGATGGCCAGTGGACGAAGGCCTACCAACAGGCATGGGAAAAGTTCTATCACCGCGATAACATCAAAGCTATCTTGCTGCGCACACAGACGGAGTCGGCCTATTGGAATACCTTCAAGAACTTGATGTGGTACAAGAGCAGCGTCTTTGTTTACCGCGAACATCCGATGATCAGCGGTTTCTTCCGCCTTAAAGGGCGCAAGCTCCGGCGCCCTGGTTTGCCGATCGAGCCGATCTGGGCGTATTGGCCAAAGCGTATGACTGAGCTGGCGGGAGAATATTACCGCTGGTGGATACTCTTCAAAGAATGCCTGAGCATCTGGCAAGAGACCCGTAAGGAGGGCTTGCTCGAGCACTACGCGCTGGAGAAGCTCAGTCGGATACGCGATGAGGTGGCGAGCCGGTTACCTCAGCTCAGCGCTGCCAGCACCCCCGTGGACGATCCTACCCTGGGCGCGCGCTTAGCCCAGACTGCTCAGGAATGGGGCCAGTTCGTGGCCGATTTGGAGCGCTCATGGCGGTCTCTGAAGCATATCGAAGGGCTCGAGGTGGTGCCACGTTTGCAAGGCCTCTGGCAGACACTGTCGCAAACCGCGGCCCAGGTGGAAGGACGTGCCGGACAGATGGGTCAGCAGCTCTGGCATGACGTGCGCAGTGAGACCGGTCGTGCGCTGCAACGCACGGTAGAAGAGTGTGAAGCGGCGGGAGAACGCCTGCAGGCCCTGCGACAACGGTCGTTGCTCCGTGAAACCCGGAGGGTGCTGCAGTTCATCCGCTGCCTGGTGCGCAAAGATTGGAGTTTAGAGGTCATCTCCCTGCACACTGAACAAGCCTCACAATAGCTCGCCCAGGGGCGCAGGTGCCTGCGCCCCTTCCAGCTATGGCTGCAGCTCCTCTCGGAGAATCTCCAAAGAAAAGCTCCTGTAGCGTGCAATGAGCTCGAAATCCCGGCCATTAAATGTGTACAGGGTTGCGCCAATTTAGAGGGCACTCATGGCCAGCAGGATATCATTGACCAACCTTGGAACACGCGAACGCTGATCCGGCTCCTGCATACTGATTTGGGCTAGGATCTTGCCTGTTTGCTTCCAATCGCGATATGTTGGGGTAACGATTCGACCGGTTTTTTCGGTCTGGCGCACGAACATATCCACCAAACGCTCCCCGAAGGAGTTTAAGGCCCCGGTATATAGTTCTTGGACGACTACAGCGCTCAGATAGGTTTGGCGGAGCAGCGTGAGGAGCAGTTGGTGGGGGGGTGCCTCAGGCCCACCTCGTATTGCTTCGATGTAGACATTAGTGTCGAAGATGATCTTCCTACCTCTCGGCGGTTGGATCGTAGATATGTCCCTTTCCTTTCTCGAGTAGATTCTTCAGGGCCTGGGCTAAGCGAGCTTCATTTACAACCAGCTCCAACGCTTTTTGAACAGTTTCTGTCTCCGTTTTTGTCCCTAAGATCTGTTGCGCTTGTTTTATCGTCTTCTCATCTAAGTAGTAGTTTTTCCTCTTCACTGCCCTTGCCATACCTCGCCTCCTGGTTAAAAGTCGATACGTAATTATGGCATGAGATTTACGTATAGTCAAAGCGCAGAATCTTCCAAACGTGCATTGCGCTCGTTGCATTGGAGTTGTCACTAGGGCTTTGGGATAACCTAACGCCTGGGGGTTTCACCACATCCATCGAGGGGGATGATAAAACAATCTTCGGCCCACTGGACGGGGTAGGCAGATCGCTAGGCTCTCAAGCTGTATGCACTATGCTGGACCAGTGAGGAAGGAAGGAGGGAAAATAAAGAGGGACATGCCTTGAGGGATGTAGCGGGGGCACGATTCGTAGTGTCCCCGCCACGGACATCGACTGCCTAGAAGATATAAATCAGTCGATTGGACAAGGTCCAGGCTCCCTGCTGGTCGCGGTTATTGGCCGCCACGGCGGGACCGTATCCCGCATAGCCCATTCGGGGCGTCCAGGTCAGCCCTGGCATGATCTGGTAGCGGACACCAGCGTCGACTTCCCAACCTACGAAGTTGCTATCGCGGGTGAAATTAAGGGTTGGTTCCCCGGAACTGTTCAACGGCGAACCGGTTCCAGTGCAGGGCGCACTCGGCGAGGCTACACGGAAGGTCGCCGGGCAGCCGGTTTTATGGGCCGTCCAGAAGCCCCCCGCCGCCCCTTCCAGGGTCAGAGTGTCGGTGTATTTATATTCTGCCTTGCCGCCTACCACCATCCAACCAAAGCGATCCAGCTTGGCGACTTCACCCTGCCGCCGAAAGGTCTGAATCGAGTTGCCGTCGACATCGGACTTGCCGAGGATCTCGAACCACTCGCCGAAGTAATGCGATCCGTCATTGCCCATGGTCCTAAAACCATTCACGTCGGAGCGAGCGCCGAAGCGAGTATTATTGAGATTGTCGTTGGCATTGTCCCCGGAGCTATAGTCGAATTTCCCTCCGAACAGCCAGGGGCCCAGGTTGTGATAAAGTGTAACACTAGCCCTGATAAGCACTGTAGTCAGTATTTGTTTGGCCAGTGACGGCAGCACTGGCCGCGTTGAAATTCCGGGTGCCCAGCAGATAGATGAAGGTCGGTTCGATACTGGTATTGCCGATGCGGTAGCGCGAATCGAACCCCAGATAATACCGACTTTCGGTGGTCACGTTCAACGTGTCCGAGGCCACATTATCGAAGGGTCCACCGCTCCCGGTTAACGAGGCCACCGAAGGGCGCCTGGCCATGGAAATAGACGCCCAGCAGATGGAGGTCCAGCCCACTGAGCGGCTTCAGCATTAGCGTGGTACCGGTGAGATAATCCTCGCCCACTTTGGGGCTGCCATGGTAGGTGTCAGCATTCTCTTCCAGTTGTACATAGTACAACATCGCCGACACTTGATCCGTGAAGTCTAGTCGTGTCAACCCACCACCGGCATCCATGGTGTAGAGGAGACCGTTATGAAGCGGGGTGAGGTTGAATGGCAAGCCCCCTAGTTGCGTCCGATTTCCGATCGGTAGCTGTGGTATGCGGAAATCGACATACAGATTCTTGATCTCTATAGCATTGTTGTCGATCCCATTGTCGAAGCCGCACTGCTCGAAGGCATAGGTACCGGTGCCCGTGACGCAGCCTGAGCCCACGTAGTTCGATGGATGGCGCACCATAGACTTGGTCGATCTCGATGGCGAACACGCCGCGCAGATCATCGGTAGCGATGAAGTTGAAGAAGCCGCGGAAGCGCTCACGCCCGAAGAAGGCCTCGTCATTGGCGCGCGTCGTATCATTATCGCCGTTCTGGCCTGAAATATTCTTTTCCCAGTGTGGCAAGATGTTGTCGAAAAACCCCGTCACCCGTAATTCTGCGGCGAAGACGGGGACCGCAGTGAGCTCCGATACCTATCAAACCCATGATGCTTCGCACAACGTGCTTCATTTATGATTCCTCCTGTGCCCCTTAGACTCTAGGTCTTTAGATCTGCTTCGGTCTGTTCACGCGCATAGCGATCGACGACAACCATCTGCAATGAGCGACATGGAATGTCTAAACGCGCTGTGAGCTCCGAGCGATCACCTCCTCTCCGTGAATTGTGAGACGGCCTGTTGAGACTCCCACACCCTCTGGGAGGTGGGGGATGAGGGTATGTCATAAGATCCGGAATCCATAGATTTATGGACGCATAGCCGTCGGTCCCCCACTATCATCTGGCGCGGAAAGGAAGATCACCTGACTGGGTACCAGTTCGATCTGGGACTGAGGGTCAGCTTGCTGAGAAACGTAGAAGGTGCCCATTGGAGGGGGTTGGGCGAGGGTGAAACGCATTGGCGCGGGTGAGAAGTCGTCGGCAATGTACTGTTGTGCTGTGGGCGGCGTCATCCCAGCGGAACAGAGGTTTCCCTCAAGGTACAAGGCCCCGACCACGAGGATGAACAGGAGTCCACGCAGCGAGAGAAACGCCAAGATAGCCATCGGATGACTTCCTCCTCCAAGTTCTTAGGGTTGCCCTGGTTCATCCGCGGTCATTAGCCACAATCCGTCTGCGGAACCTCATCAACTCCATAGAGAGGAGTACAGTAGCTGTGGATTGTATACATGTTTGTTCGGGTAGTCAACAGAAACAACAGGAAAATAGCAGCTAATTAGCAGTTAAAGTAACGGTAAAAAAGCTGTTCAGGCTATGTACGCCAGATAGAAAAGAATGATCAGGCTCGCCTGAGTCATCCGCTTAGGTGGGCAAGGGGAGACCTTCCGAAGCTGATGCCCGCTAGTGTGGGAGGGGGCGAAGCAGGTGATCAGCTATGCCACAAGTCCTTGCAGACTGGCTGTTTTCAGCTGTGTCCATACGTCCCGGAGGAGGGTATAAGCAGCCAATTGCTAATCTCTTGGTCGATTAGCTTAATATTTACAATTAGTTAAATGGAAATCAGGGGGGGGTCTAGTAATGGGACAATAGAGTAAATGGTAGGGTAGGACTGCGCGCTTAAGGGCTAACAGAAGATCTCCTCTTCGACGTTTTTCATTGCTTGTGATGAAGTATCAAAATATTCCTCTCTTCCTTGGGAAACCCATCGGGGAAGTATCGGGAGTGGAGGGCGATGCGGTGGTGCAGGCACTTGAGATTTTCGGAGTAGCGAAGAGGTGGTTAGGTGTCGGAAGTTGTGTGGGAAAAGAAGGAGAAAGGTTTCCAGAGTTGTGCCAGGCATCTGATGGCGTCACATCGATGCCTGGCACAACTTATAACTATAAACTAGAAGATGTATTTCATGCGATTGGAGAAACTCCATTCCCCAATCGCCCTTCGGTTATTGGCGGCTAGCACATTGTCGTACAAAGCGAACGCCAGCAGCGGCGTCCAGGTCAGCCCCAGCATAATTGCATAGCGTACACCCGCGGCCGCCTGCCAGCCAAATACGCTCCTGTTGCCGGTAAAATTGTAAATCGGCCCCCCTGAACTATTGTTGCTCTCTAGGCAACAGAAATGACAGTAAGCTCGTGCGTGCTGGCGCGAGGTCGTCTCAGACGACAGGTGGCTCCTGATGAAAGTACTTTCAGACGAGATCTTCGGTCGCTAGAAGATATGAGACTTCTGATAATGGATAATGAATGATGATGGCGAAGGGATGAGCATTTCAGGAAGTCCAAGAAGGCAATTACATCAGGAACGTGCGAGATAGGGAAAAGGGGGCACTAGCATCGATGGCCCCTTGCCTCCTTCTGCGGTCAAAGGAGGGTTTGTTCAAGAATGGGACAGCAGGTTATCGCGGTGTTTTTTGCCGAATCTCTGAATTTTCTAGTGATCCTGGGCTTGTTTGAGGAGTGTTTCGGGAGGGAGGCTTCAATGGATGGTGTAAGTGGCATGGCTTAGACAGGGTAGATCAACACGCCGATGGTGAACCCTCTGCCCCTCATTGGCCGATCAGAATTCCCTGCACCACCGCAGCGGACAACGGATCAGCCTGCAGTTGATCGTTGACTGCACCGGCGGTAAACTGCCCCTTCAGCGAATGAGCTACACGGTTTGCGATATCACTTTTGATCCCAAATACTGCCGTCAGCTCGCAATCGTACTCCTGCGACCACAGATGACCTTGGCTTGCCACATCGATCAGCTGCGCATTGATCCGTACCTGGTTGTCAATCCGACGAATACTGCCTTCGACGATTGTCCCCACCCGCAGCTCTCGTCCGATGGTGGCCACATCTTTGAGGCTGCCTTTGTACTTCATCACTGAGGTGCGGGCGATCACCGTGAGGCCTTCGATTCGCGCCAGCTCTGCAATGAGGTTCTCTGTCAGCCCGTCGGCAACGTAAGGTTGGTCAGCCTCCGCGCTGAGGTCGATGAAGGGTAATACGGCAATGCGCGATTTATATGGCGTTACTGTCCCTTCCGCTCTTACCGCCCACGAAACTGCCCATAACCCCAAGACAACCAGTGTTATGAGCGCCAGGGCCAGCCCTAGGCGCGGCATCCACCATCTCCATCCGCCTCGCGCCTCGCCACTCCACCGTTCGCCAAGGAATATCACCTCCCGCCTGTGCGTGCCATGCCCGTTCGTTGCAGAGGAGCCGTGCCGCGTCCCCTCCCGCAGTCCGGCAGCCAAGGACGCCTCTTGTTCACGCCCGTCCTCAATCTCAGTCGGAATATCAGCACTTTCAGGTAGGACGGCCACACCAACAGTGCTTGGCAATGCGACAGTCCACTCTGCCCCGCCCGCCGGCTCTGGCAGGGGAGACTCGTCGACAGGCGCCACAAAGCGATAGCCATGACCATGCAGCGTCTGGATGATGCGTTGCGTTCGGCCACTGTCGCCCACCGCCTGGCGAACCAACCGAATGACCCCCTCCAGCGTTGTCTGACTGACGAACTGCCCAGGCCACACCTGAGTGCACAGTTCCTCCCGCGAGACCACCCGGTCCCGGTGCTCCAGGAGATAAAGACACATCCGAAACACTTTCAAACGTAACCGGAACTCCTGTCCGCCCCGCTGTAAGGTATAGAGGTTTGTATCTAATGCGCAATCGACAAATCGGTAGATCATGCTTTGTCCTTCGCCAAAACATGGGCTGGTTCACTAGTGAGACCAGCCCGTCCGCGGCGCCGGGCCGCCCCGGCGCCGCGCAGCCCCCTCAGCCCTTAAAAGATGTAAATCATCCGATTGGCGAAGACCCAGGCATCCATCGCCTTGCGGTTAAACTGATTGAGCCCCGAGCCATAATCGGCGTACGCCAGGCGTGGCGTCCAGGTCAGCCCCGGCAAGATCTGGTACCGCAGCCCAGCCGCGACCTCCCAGCCCAGATACCGACTGTTGCCGGTGAAATTGAACCGGGCTTCGTCCTTAAACGTCGGGACGGCCGCGTTCGGACCCGGCGTACTGGCCAGACAGGTCCCGCTGACCGACCCCACCCGCAAGTTTGACGGGCAGCCCGGTTTCTCGGCCGCCCAAAAGCCGCCCGCCGCCCCCTCCAGGGTCAGGGTATCGGTGACTTGATACTCCACGGCGCCCGCCAGGCTCTGCCAGCCAAACCGATCCAACCCCCCGCTCTCACCCATCCGCTGGAAGGTATCGATCGACGTGCCGTCGACCTCCGAGTTGCCAAAGATCTCGAACCACTCCTGCCAAAATGGGCCGCCATCCGCATTCTGCGGCGCATAATACTTGACCTTGGCGCGATTGCCGATGCCGGTGTTGTTGATGTCGTCGTTGGCCTTGTTGCCCGAGGCATAGGTCACCCGCCCCTGGAACAGCCAGGGCCCCCACGTGTACGTCCCTATGAGGTTGCCGACATAGCCACTGATATCGGTGCTCGTTTGCCCGGTCAGCGCTTGGCTGGCGCTGGTGAAGTTGCGCGTGCCGAGCATGTACATAAAGGTGGGCTCGATGCTCGCATTGCCAATGCGATAGCGGGAATCGAAGCCCAGATAATAGCGGCTGTCGCTGGCGACATTCTGGGTCGCTCGCACGATATTCTTAAACGGCCCGCTGTTACTCGTCATCCCGGTGAAGGGCGACTCCGTATAGCCATAGACGAACGGTAGATGCAGATCCAGCCCCTCGACAGGCTTCAGCCGCAGCACCATCCCGGTGGCGAAACTCTCCCCAAACTTGTCCCCGCCGGGGTAGATGTCGTTGTCCGCGGCGGAGTCCTCCCCGAATTGTGTGTAAAACAGATCTACCGACACCCGTTCACTGAGCGTCAGCACCGTGTCCCCCCCGGCGGAATCGCCGTGGAGGACGACCGCGCCATGCAGTGGCGTGACCGAAAGCGGCATGGCGCCGAAGCGCGTGCGATTGCCGATCGGTACCTGCGGCATGCTGAAATCGACGTACACCCACTTGGTCTTAATGTTCATCTGGTCGGTGTTCCGGTCGTAAAATTCCGGGGAATCCCCATTCGCCCCCCAGACGCCGTCCAACTCGAAGCCGAACACGCCGCGCAGGTTATCGCTGGCAATGGCATTGAAGTACATGCGCCCACGCGTGCGCCCCATGGTGGTCTGATCCTCATTGCGCGTAAAATCACCATCCGCTTGGGAAACGTTACTGCGGAAGTGCGGAAACACGTTGTCGACGAACCCCGTCATGCGCAGCTCCGCGGCCCCTGCCGGGCCAGCCGCGAGTCCAACGACCACCAGGAGCCCTGCCCATCGCACCCCATGCTTCATAAGCCATCCCTCCATAGTACGTTAGTACGTTCAAGGGTATTTAAGCTCATGCTCTGCCATCTGGCCTTCACTTTCACAGTTACTGTAGTACCCAGCAATCGCCCAATCACCGCGCCACCGGCACACCCGAGCTGTTTGGATATCAAGAGCCACTATCCCTGCGACTCAGCTTCTATCACCCCCCTTAAATCCTTTCATCCTGCATCAGAATCTTCAACCAGCTGCATATACCCGACCGACTGTATACATCGAGGGAACCAGATGAGATACGGGTTCGGCGATGCTGTCCGACCATACACCCGAGCGTGGCACAAAACCTGATGTTTTGCTGTCAATTTACGTGTTAATAACTGCTATTTATCTGCTATATCTCGCACTTGCACTGCTTGTGCATCGGTTATGCTCATTTGGGGTCTTCTGGCAAAAGGCGGGAGCTCTATGCAGCGTCGGAATCCAACCAGCCGGCGTCAAAAAGAAGGTTCAAATATACTATGCGTGCCAAAAGTCGGACTATGACTACTGGACATCGAGTTGTGAACAACAGAGTGACTCAAGATTGTTGCTCGTCGCTTCGCGGCAGTCCACGTGCGGGCGCATCTCTGCATGATTGGATTTGATCGACCGCCTGTCCTAATTACAGGTGTCCCATGGGATCGATGGCATCCCCAGCTGCGAAGCCAACTGATCCGTCAACATGGCTGGGACGTCCTGAAATCGCTAATGCTGGAGATGGGCGAACTATTGCGTTGGTAGGGCGGGGCTTTCGGAGCCCCATGGAGGTTTTGGCTTAGATGCCCTTAATACCCCTAAACGCGAACGTTTTGCGGATTTGCAGAACGTCACAGACGGGCTAAACCAGACCACACAAGATTCGTACACATGATCCGCAACGACAAATCCCCCCTTTGACAAAGGGGGGCAGGGGGGATTTGGGCAGCGACGGCACATGCGAGTGTCCCAATGTCGTGTGGTTCGATTTAGAAGTGGTGGTCACCGAATCACGAACCGCTTGGGGATTTTGACGGCGGCATCCAACGCCTCTTGGTGACGGCCGAGGATCCGCAAGGCTCTCGCCTTATAGCTCCAGGCAAAGGTGGCGTCAGCGGGACAGTTCCGTAGCGCTTGTTCCGCCTCTGCCAAGACCTGAGTCGCATTGGCGCGGTCCACTGGGGCATTCTCCCAGGGCCGAATGAGTCTATAGATCGGCATCCTCTGCGCGGATTTCTGCCGCATCATCATGAAATAGCTGTCGTCCAGGTGTACGAGCGCCCACCCACGCGCCGACAATTCCGGGACGACTTGCCCAGCGCCGATATTCAGCACGATCACGTCCACTTGATAGCGCTCCAAGTAGGCATGTAGCTCGGCAGCCCCACCCCTCCTTGCCGCCTGTCGTTCGGCGGTGAGCACGGGTCCTGCCACATACTCCCAGGTGTAATCTACCTTGACTCTCGGGTGAAAACGCCATAACAACACATCGGCCCGGGCGGAGAAGAAGCGACCCGACAGGCCGAGCCGCTCGACACTTGTAGCGACACAAACCGGCTCCTCCCGGCTCCAGGCAAATCCCCCCTCGCGTGGATCAGCCCAGACCGCATGGGCCGACCATATCCCCACGGCAGTCAGCCCGATCATCAGGCCACTCCCAACGACAATGGGCCACGACCGCGCACGCCACCCCGAAGGGAGCGATGGCGTGACGAGAGGAGCGGTGATCAGCACGGTATCCAGGACCCCGCGTAAATGCCAGAGGCTAAGTGCGAGCCAGGGCACCATGAGACAGAGCGGTACCAGGTCCACCGTGCGCCAGCGCCAGCCGCTGATGCACAGGACGCCGGCCACCAGCGCCGCATAGGCAAAAAAGACGGGCCGCATGTCGACGAAAGCGCCCCCACTCACCCCCCGCCAGCCGGCGATCGACCAAGGGGACTCCCATTCCGGTGTTAAGGCCCGAATCCAACCCGCCTGCATCTCGGCGGGAAAATAGATCAGGCGGGCGCCGTACGGATTCATCAGCAGGGCGAGCAGGCACCCGACCAGCACCAGCGCCATGGACCACAAGGGCAGCTGGCTAGTGACCCCACAGCCCAGCCATCGCCACCGCAGCTCCATGAGCCCAAGGGCGCCCATGATCGCCACCAGCAGCACCACGCCTTGCACCCATCCAGCGTGCAGATTAATCCACACGGCAAAGAGGGGCGGCAGCGCCCATAACCAGTGCCATGAGCGCTGTCCGGTGTGGACGCTGACGATGAGCCAGAGTGTCACCGCGAGAAACGCCGAGCTAAAGAGTTGTGGTCGACATTCAAGCCGGCTCCACATCAGCCCTAGCACCAATGGGGCGAGCAGCATCACGGCAGGCCAGGAAGCTTTGAAGAGTCGAGCCGTTTTCAGCATGGCCGTCAGCGCCAGGCCGATCAGACTGAACCGCAACAGCATAAGACCCGCCGTGCCGGCGGTCTTCTCGACGAGGTAGAACACCACTTCGGCGAGCCAGCTATGCGCGAGGAACGGCTGTCCCTCTGTGATATAGCTAAAGGGATCGGTAGTCGTCACCCATCCATGCGCCCAGATCCAGCGGCCGAGCGTCAGATGCATCCAGAGATCCAAGCCGGTGAGGGGCCACAGTCCAAACAGCGTCACCACCCCACAGACCACAATGAGCCAGGCCGCCGTTGCTTTCCACCGCGGTAGGCGAGGGCTAGCAGAGCGAGGGGACACTAGCGGCATCGAACGACCCCTTTCCGGGAGCAGCAAGGATCTTCGGTCAGAGAAATACCGCGCGAGTGTAAGACACTCGCCTGGCCGTGTCAACACCTGCCTGAGTGCGGTAGTGACTCATTTTGAATTTTAATGCAGGCCTGGAGGTCGGTCACAGATACTACGCCGTGATAGGTAGGCCTTACATCGATCACCAGGCGGGCCAGATTTCAAAATGAGTCACTACCCTGAGTGCGACAAACGACTCGAAGGCGGCTTTCCCTAAGTAACGCGGCCTTCGGCGACATCAGTCCAGGAGACTACCCTATAGGGTGGTATCGCAGCTTCCGTCGGGTGTGGGGAGAGAGGTAGGAGTGCGCATGATGGTGTGGAAGTAGGCCAGCTGAACGAGGGAATTCCGCTGACAATCCCGACTACAGGAGAAGTCCGTCCAGAGAGGCACTTCCAAGGATTGAAGGTGCAGCGTCCAGGAGGCGCGGGTTGCAGGGTCTTAGTTGCCATGCCAGATTTTCTGCACCAGCGCGGTGAACCACGACTCCCCCTCCCAACGATCATGGATTGGCTGGGCGGTGAGTTGATCCCTTAACCCTTGCGCCAGATGCCTGGCAATATCACACTGCGTGGCGAAGACGCCCGTGAGCTCCCGAATATATTCTTGCGACCACAGATGGCCTTGGCTGGCTACATCAATAAGCTGGACGCTGACCCGCACCTGCTTGTCCAGACTCCGGATGCTGCCTTCGAGGATCGTTCCAACCCGCAGCTCGCGCCCAATGGTGGCCACGTCTTCCAGGCTGCCTTTGTACTTCAGCACTGAGGTGCGGGCGATCACCGTTAGCCCAGGGATCTGCGACAGTTGGGCGATCACCTCCTCCATCAGACCATCGGCAAAGTAGGCCTGGTCCGCCTCCGCGCTGAGGTCGATAAAGGGCAACACCGCTATCCGCGACTTCTCCAGCGGTCCCGTGGCCTTATGGCTTGTCCCCCACCAGAGCCCGAACGCGCCCACTAGCACCAAGGCCACCACGGCGAGCCCCTGCCCCCCGCCGATCAACCACCATCTGACTGACCGGCGCTGGTGTGCGGTACATTGCTCCCCACGTGCGGTCGCCACAGGACGGTCGGGGGCGTGACCGGGCGCGTCAGGCTGCCACCCCTTCACCTCGCCCGGTGGACCGGAGGCAGACGTGGCCTCCCACCGCTGTACCAACTCAACCCCCGCGGCACTACTAGCTGTTCGGAGGAGAAGGGCCGATTCAGGAGATTCTGGAGAGCGTCTCAGCCTGTGGCACCTCTTTCCCCACCTTCTTAGGCGTACGTTCCTCAACGCCGGCCACAAACCGATACCCATAACCGCGCGACGTCTGAATGATGCGTTGCATTCGGCCACTGTCACCTAGCGCCTCACGGACCGAACGGATGACCCCCTCCAGGGTCGCCTGACTGACAAACCGCCCTCCCCACACCTGGGTGCACAGTTCCTCCCGCGAGACCACGCGGTCTCGGTGCTCCAGGAGATAGAGACAGGCGCGGAACACTTTGGGCCGCAGCCGAATGCTTTGCCCACCCCGCTGTACACTATAGAGAGAGCTATCGAATGTCACTTCGCCAAAGTGGTAGATCATCGTCTAGCCCCCTAAGAACACAGAGGACCGATTCTGCTGCCAACCGCCCGTTCGTCGGCGCCGGGCCGCCCCGGCGCCCCTCAGCTCTCCAAACCATTAAAAGATATAAATCATCCGATTGGCAAAGACCCAGGCATCCATCGCCTTGCGGTTAAATTGATTGAGCCCACTGCCATAATCGGCATACGCCAGACGTGGCGTCCAGGTCAGCCCTGGCAAGATCTGGTACCGGATCCCGGCGGCGACCTCCCAGCCCAGATACCGACTGTTGCCGGTGAGATTGAACCGGGCTTCGTCCTTAAACGTCGGGTCTGGCCGCGTTAGGACCAGGCGTACTGGCCAGACAGGTCCCAGTGATCGACCCCACCCGCAAGTTCGACGGGCAGCCCGGTTTCTGGGCCGCCCAAAAGCCTCCCGCCGCCCCCTCCAGGGTCAGGCTATCGTTCCATTGATACTCCACGGCGCCGGCGATGTTCTGCCAGCCAAAACGATCCACCCCCCCGCTCTCACTCATCCGCTGCCAGGTATCGATCGACGTGCCATCGACCTCTGAGTTGCCAAAGATCTCGAACCACTCCTGCCAAAACGGGCCGCCATCCGCATTCAGCGGCGCATAATACTTGACCTTCGCACGACTGCCGATGCCGGTGTTGTTGATGTCGTCGTTGGCCTTGTTGCCCGAGGTATAGTTAATCCTCCCCTGGAACAGCCAGGACCCCCACGTGTGCGTCACCAAGAGGTTGCCGACATAGGCACTGATATCGGTGCTCGTTTGCCCGGTCAGCGCCTGGCTGGCACTGGTGAAGTTGCGCGTGCCGAGCTTGTACATAAACGTGGGCTCGATGCTGGTATTGCCGATGCGATAGCGTGAATCGAAGCCCAGATAATAGGCGCCGTCGCTGGCGACATTCTGCGTCGCGCGCACGACATTCTTAAACGGCCCGCTTTGACTCGTCATCCCGGTGAAGGGCGACTCCGTATAGCCATAGACGAACGGTAGATGCAGATCCAGCCCCTCGACAGGCTTCAGCCGCAGCACCATCCCGGTGGCGAAAGTCTCCCCAAACTTGTCCCCGCCGGGGTAGACGTCGTTGTCCGCGGCGGAGTCCTCCCCGAATTGTGTGTAAAACAGATGCACCCCCACCTGGTCGCTGAGCGTCAGCAGCGTGTCCCCCCCGGCGGAATCGCCGTGGACGACGATCTGGCCATGCAGCGGCGTGACATACAGCGGCATGGCGCCGAAGCGCGTGCGATTGCCAATCGGTACCTGCGGCATGCTGAAATCGACGTACACCCACTTGGTCTTAATGTTCATCTGGTCGGTGTTCCGGTCGTAAAATTCCGGGGAATCCCCATTCGCCCCCCAGACGCCGTCCAACTCGAAGCCGAACACGCCGCGCAGGTTATCGCTGGCAATGGCATTGAAGTACATGCGCCCACGCGTGCGCCCCATGGTGGTCTGATCCTCATTGCGCGTAAAATCGCCATCCGCTTGGGAAACGTTACTGCGGAAGTGCGGAAACACGTTGTCGATGAACCCTGTCATGCGCAGCTCCGCGGCCCCCACCGGGCCGACCGCGAGTCCAACGACCACCAGGAGCCCTGCCCATCGCACCCCATGCTTCATAGGTGATCCCTCCTCTCATCAACATGTGTTGGACTGCACGATTCGATGCCACCATTAACGCGAAGTCCCTAGACCGACAACGATCGGAACCCGCTGGCTCGATGAAGCCTCAGTGGCATTCCAGTCCACGGTTCGAATACCGCACAGCACGAGCCGTAGCATACGCGGTGCGATGCCGCCAGACCTGATATTTGTCTGTGAATTGATACCTGAGATACTGGGATGTTGCCCTTGACGGGGCTGCCAGAAATGCAGAATGCTACCTAAGGAGGCTAGCCTATGATGTCGCGGTAGCGATCCAAGCTGCGATACTGTGGGATTTTTTGCTAGTAAAAGTTTTAAAAACGCAAGGCATGATGACCCGATGTCCGGCTACCCTGCGTTTTTGCTGCGAGCGGCTTCCCTAGAGGCGGGTGGCTGGAGGCGGGTGAGAGGAAAGCCCTATTTGCCAAGCCCGATTTTCTGGACCAGAGCAATAAACCGGGGGTCGGCACGCAGGCGGTCATAGACAGGATCAGCGTTGAGCAAGGTCAAATGGGGATCACGATCGCTATGGGCTTGCTCCAACCAGGTCAAGGCTTGCTCTGTCTCGTTCAGGCCGATGGCGATCCACGCAAAAGCCAAGGGCTTGACGTAGATGGTTTGGGCTTGCATGTGGAGTTCCGCCAACACTCGGCGGGCCTGGTCGTGCTGGCCGGATACGGCCAAGGCATAGCCAAGGTCCCACAGCGTCCAGGGGTCGCGCCCCCAGCGCTCGACCATCTGCTGGCAGGCCGCCAGTGCTTCCGCAGCGAGACCCTGTTGCAATGAAGCGTACACCACGCCTGAATAGGCCATGCGCACGTTCGGGTCCATCGCCAGGGCCTTTTGGAAGTGTGCGAGCGCCCGGTCGTATTGGCGAGCCCAATAGAAGACCTGTCCAACACTGCGGGCGATCCCTGGGGACAGCGGATTCAGTTCCTGGGCCCGATGCATGACGGCAATGGCGTCCGGCTGTCGGCCCTGAGCGATCAAAAACCAGGCATAGCGCCGGTGCGTTGCGGCATCGTTGGGACTTAACGCCAGAGCGTGTTTAAAGGCCGTCTCCGCCCCGACCCAGTCCCAGGCATACCATAATTTCGCGCTGGCCATCGTCGTATGCACCTGCGCAATTGCCTCGCCATGCTGCAAGGCCTGATCCACCGCAGCTAGCGCCTTGGGGAAGACCTCCAGGGGGCGAGTCGTCACCGATAGGAAGGGCAACAGGAGGTAGGCATCCGCCAAACCCGCGTATGCCAGTGCGAAGTTGGGGTCGCGGGCAATCGCTTGCTCAAAATACCCAATGGCCTGGCGCATACCGGCTTCGTTCCACTGGTTACGGAAGTAGCGCCCTTGCAAATACAAGGTGTAGGCCTCCAGATTCTCCGTGCCCGGGTCCTCAATCCGACGCTTCTCGCCGGCGGTCAGCTGCACCTTCAGCCGTTGCGCCACACGGGTGGCAATATCGCTTTGAATGCCAAACACCCCCGTCAGCTCCCGATCATACTCTTGGGACCACAGATAGCTCTGGCTGGCGACATCGATGAGTTGTGCGCCAATCCGCACGTGATTGTCCGCGCGGCGGACGCTCCCTTCGAGAATCGTCCCGACTCGTAGCTCACGCCCGATGGTGGCGACATCTTTTAATGTTCCCTTATACTGCATCACCGAGGTCCGGGCGATTACCGTCAGGCCGTAAATCTGTGAAAGTTGTGCAATCAACTCCTCCGTCATGCCATCGGCGAAGTAGGCCCAGTCCCCTTCCGCACTGAGATCAATAAAGGGCAACACCGCGATCCTGGCCTTATCCAACGGCACTGCCAGTCGCTCGCGGACCACCTGCCAGAGGACCCATCCGCCCACGATCAGCAAGATCATGCTGGCCAGGGCCAGCCCCACACGGCCCACTCGCCCCCTCATGGATGATGGCCGACCCGTCGCCTCCCGTTCAGCTACGACGGTGGCCTGGCTCCCAGCGTCGCGTCCAATCTGCCCAGAATCACCATAGCTTGCCTTCCCTTGTCGTTCGCCGTCCAAGGCACCTCCGGGCTCTTGTGCGAGGGCCACAGGGGCCGTGACGACATCTGCCTGGCCGAAAGCGGACGCCCCCTGAAGCATCCGGCTGGTGGAAGCCAACGGTGCTGACACACCCGCACTCTTTGCCGGACACTCCTCCACGGAAGCGACAAAACGATACCCATAGCCGTGCAGCGTCTGTATGATGCTCTGGGCCTGTCCGCTGTCGCCCACCACCTGGCGTACTGTCCGGATGACCCCCTCCAAAGTTGCCTGACTAATGAACTGGTCCGGCCACACCTGGGTGCACAGCTCTTCCCGTGTGACCACGCGGTCGCGGTGTTCCAGCAGACAGATACACACCCTGAACACTTTCGGTCGCAAGCGAATGGTCTGTCCACCGCGCTGCAACGTATACAGACTCGTGTCCAATTCACAGTCGCCAAATCGGTAGATCATGGCTTGTCGTCCCCCTAGAGAAGGGGCTGGATCGCGATGCCATCCACGCAATCCTGGGAGATGAACCAACGCCTTGTAGAAGGGGTCATCTGTGCTGAGTGGCACATCACGGTGCCGCCTCGCACAGCAAGCTTAGATGCGGGTCAGTAGCTGCGGCCTTACTAGGAAGCGAGGTATAAATAAAGGAAGTGCATATATAGCCTGGGAGGTGGACGACGGCATGAAGTGCATTTGTCGCATCGGCAGGCTCCTTTGAGGGTGCTGCGACACCGGCTCCGCCTCAGGGTCTCTCGATCTCTGCTGGACTCCAATACAACCCTAAGCTATTTCAGCATCCAAGCGCTGCAGGATTAGCATGAGATGGCGGGACTATAGATGAGCCTCTCGACGGTGTCAACAAAAATATTATATTCTGTGATGCAACCTTCACCTTCGCTACCAAGACGCATACATTTGTCCTGATTTTTCTGGATTTTCCTCAATTATCTGGCTATGAGGCGTCCATCGGTCCGACATCCTGGCGCAGTGTGATCGTTGCGGCTCTGGCCTCCATTTGCCCTCCCTCCAGTGCGGAACCAGCGGACCGTGTTGGCCATGGGCTCACATCGATTCCCCCTGTTGATCAAGGGGGGAGGAACTGACCAGGTCCGGCAGCTGACGAAATCCCCCCATCCCCATTTTACAAAATGGGGCGGACTATGGGAGGTACTGCCTGGCCAAGGAGGTCTCCTGAACATGTACTAAAATAAAACTCTCGCGAGGGTGGGTTTTTTCTAATGTGGGACGCATACACGCTTCCGGCAGCGTCTCGTTTCATCTTGACCGGAGCTTCTATATATGCGATAGTTATAACTGATCTTCTGTACGCTGGTTGAGTTCCTCAATCTCCTCGAACCAGCTATCACTATACTCGTGTTCGCGTCAACTGTGTGGAGGAAGATCCTTCGGTAAGGGTTCACCCCCTCTCTTCTACAATCATCTTAACGGTTCAACTTCTCTACTTTTCGTAATCTCTGCAGCGTATGAGGAAAGACCTGGGAGTGCAGACTCCCGGTAACTGGCAGAAGGCCTTGCTTCATCTAACAGTCGTTGCTCATCCCCGGAAATATCAGGAGGAGACGATATGCCACTCACCGATCTACAATTGATGGCACACCTGTTTCGGCGCGCCGGCTTCGGTGCTGCGCGCGATGAGCTCGAAAAAGCCGTGTCCAAGGGCTATGAGGCCACGGTCGAGGAATTGCTGCACCCCGAGATCGCCCCTCCAGTCGAGGAAGACGTCCTGCAACGTTATTACCTGGATGCCAAGGAGTCGTTCCAACTCGACGGCGCCCAAATCGGCTGGGTCTACCGCCTGATCAACACCCAGCGGCCCCTGGAGGAGAAGATGGCTCTCTTCTGGCATGGGCTGTTTGCCACTGGTTTCAACAAGTGCGACGACCCGCGGGTCATCACCCAGCAGGTCGCGATGCTCCGTCGTCACGGCCTGGGCAGCTTTCGTGAGCTCGTGGTGGAACTGTCCAGAGACCCGGCGATGATTTTCTGGCTGGATAACTGCGAGAGCACCGGGGTGGCCCCCAACGAAAATTATGGGCGCGAGTTGCTGGAGCTATTCTCCATGGGCATCGGCAACTATCTCGAGGACGACGTCAAAGCCGCCGCCCGCGCCTTTACCGGTTGGACTCTTGCGCCAACCCTGCCGCGCCAGCCGTACGGACGCTTCGACTGGCATTTTGAGTATCGGCCCGAGCTACACGACGACAGCGAGAAGACCTTCCTTGGCGAAACCGGGCGCTGGAACGGCGAGGATATCGTCAACATCATCGTCAAACAGCCGGCGAGCGCGCGCTTTATCGCTCGGCATCTGTACAATTTCTTCGTCGCCGATGAGCCCCAGGTGCCCGCTTGGTCCATCGAGCCGCCGCGCGACCCACAGGCGGTTGAGACCCTGGCGACCGCCTTCCGTGAGTCGCACTATGACATGCGCTCGGTCATGCGCACGCTCTTCCTGTCGGATTTCTTCCGCTCCGAGGCGGCCTATTTCGCCAAGGTTAAGAGTCCCGTGGAGCACGTCATCGGCACCATGCGGTTGGTCAAGGATTTCACCTTCCCCAAGCTCGGCCTGCGCGAGATCGCCCTGGAGTGCCGGTACATGGGACAGGATTTGCTGAATCCCCCCAGCGTCGAGGGCTGGCATACCGGCAAGGAGTGGATCGATACCGGCTGTTTGGTGGAACGCATCAACTTTGCGGCCCAGCAGGTTAAGGATGTCACCAAGCCAGGCGTGGGCTTGATCATTGACCGACTCAAGGCTGTGAGCCCGCTGTCGCCGGAGCGTTTCGCCGACCTGTGTGTCGAGCTTGTCGGGCCGCTGACCGTGTCTCAGGAAACGCGCGACGCGCTGCTGCATTATGCCCGCTTGGGGGGTGACCTCCGCTTTGGCAGTGCCGATGAGGATCGTGTCGCTGCCCAGCGTGTCAGCGAGTTGCTGCAGCTCATCGTGGCTTCGCGTGAATTTCAATTGAATTAGAGAGAGTGCCGAGTGAAGAAATCACCCGAAGCTCTGCCCTCGGAACGCCGCGTGTAGTCCTCAGGACTCAGCAATTCTGTTGAACGGGAGGCAACCATGACAAATCAGACTACCAACGGCAAACCCCCTACCCTGGTCGTACTGCAGATGGCCGGGGCCAACGATTATCTGAATACCGTGATCCCCTACTCGAATCCGTTGTATTACGACAATCGGCCGACTGTACGCATTCCGGAAGATCAAGTGCTGCAAATCGATGATCAGCTCGGCTTCCACCCCAGCATGCGTACCATCAAACGCCTCTATGACGAAGGGAAAGTCGCCATTATCCATGGCATCGGCTATCCCAACCCCAATTACTCACATTTTCGCTCCACCGACATCTGGTATACCTGCGAGCCGGATAAAGTCTCTTCGGAGGGGTGGCTGGGCAAAGCCGTGCGCGATCTTGACCCCAAGGGCGAGAATGTGCTCACCGCGGTCAATTTCGGACGGGGCATGCCGCGCGCCCTGGCCCTGCGCGGCGTACCTGTGGCGTCGGTGGCGCAGCTCGACACCTATGGTGTCCTGTCGACCCTGACAGGCGCGACACGACCACTGGTGATGGAAGCCTTTACCCGCATGTACAGCGGTCCAGGGGCTGGGAACGAGGTGCTGCGCTATATGGGCCAGACCGGGCTGGATGCGCAGAAAGGGGCGGATATCCTGCGATCGGCCGCCGACAAGTACGCTTCCACCGTGCAATATCCCGAGGGCAACCCGGTTGCCGCCAACCTCAAGGCGGTGGCCCAGGTGAAGTTCGCCGACCTCGGCACGCGCATCTTCTATACCGCTCATGGTAGCTTCGATACGCATGCCTCCGAGCTGCCAGCGCATGCCAAGCTGTGGAAGGATGTCGATGGCGCCATTGACGTCTTCTTCCAGGATCTGCAGGCTCATCAAGAGGCTGATAACACGATCATGCTGTTGTGGACGGAATTCGGCCGACGCGTTCGGGATAATGGCTCGGGCACCGACCATGGAGCCGGTGGCATGGCGATGGTCATCGGCGAACAGGTCAAAGGTGGGATGTATTGCACGTATCCTTCGCTGCGGGACGCTGACCTGACCCAGCCATCGGAAGGCATGTTCGGTAACCTGCGCTATAACTACGATTTTCGGGGCCTGTACTCGACCATTCTGGAGCGCTGGTTGGGTCTCGACGCTAAGGCCATCGTCGGCGGATCATTTGAACAATTGGCCTTTGTCTAAGAGGGCTGACGGGAACCGAAAATGGACGTGGCAGACCCGGATCATCGGCGCGTACCTGCGTACATCTGCGGTTCCAGAAGGGTGCTGCCAGTCGATCTTCGGCACTCGTCACGCAGCATTGTTTTCGGGGAGGCTTCCATGAGCGCTAAGATCGGATTCCGCTACCACCAAACCATCGGCCTGCTGGCCCAGACCGGCCGAGGCTTTAGCCTACCTGTCGATTTCGCCTTTGGCCAGGGGGGTGTGTTATTTGTTGTCAACCGTGGCACACCCGTGCAACGCAATACGCACGTCACCATCTGTACCGTGGATGGCGATTACCGGGCTGATTTTGGGACCTACGGTACTGGTGATGGCCAATTTATTTGGCCCACCGCCGCCGCCGTGGACCGTGATGGTTGCGTCTACATCAGCTCCGAGAGCGAACATCGCATTCAGAAGTTCAGCCCTAGCGGACAGTTTCTCGGGAAGTGGGGCACGCTGGGCGACGGCGATGGGGAACTGAATGGCCCCTCAGCCATGGTTTTCGATCAGGAGGACCACCTCTTTGTCGTTGACCATCACAATAATCGAGTTCAAAAATTCACCAAAGATGGGAAATTCTTGCTGAAGTGGGGCGAGAAGGGGGAAGGCGACGGTCAGTTCAATCTGCCCTGGGGTATCGGTCTCGATGCCGCCGGGAACGTCTACGTGGCCGATTGGCGCAATGACCGCGTGCAGAAATTCGATCCGGCCGGCACATTTCTCGCTGCCTTCGGGACGCCAGGCCACGACGATGGGGAGTTTCATCGCCCCAGTAGCGTCGCCGTGGACGGGGATGGCAATATGTATGTCGCCGATTGGGGCAATAACCGGCTCCAGGTGTTGGGATCGGACGGCAGTTTCCGCGCCAAGCTATTGGGTGATGCGGGTCTTTCCAAGTGGGCCGCCGAATACCTCCCATCCAACCCGGATTACATGCAACAACGCGAAGTTGCCAAGAACCGTGAGGTGGAGCGCTTTCTGTGGGGACCCACCTCGGTCAAGCTTGACGCCGAGGGGCTGATCTATATCGTTGATAGCTGCCGGTATCGCCTGCAGATTTATCGCCGCGTCTATTAGCGGGACTGCCGATGCAGCGCCCGCGCTGCTGATTGCCAGGCCCGTGGTCGTTACCGATCCACGGGCCTGGACCGAACCTGAGATCAGCCAAATCTTGCACGTTGCTCTTCCCGCACTACTGATGGCTGTTAACCTAACCCTAAGTTCACTCGCCTCAAGGGACTCAATGACTATATCGCGCTCTGGAGCTATGGTCTGCAGAACGCCCTGCTGCCGGTGATCACGTTTGCCGTCACGCCTTTCGTCCAGTTCCTGGGGATGGGGACGGTGGTGACCGAGACGGTGTTTGCCTGGTCAGGTGCTTATCAGACCGGATCAGAGTGAGGCGGTGAGCAGACGTCCAAATCCTGGTATACTCCGAGGCGAGGACGGGTGGATGCATCGAATTCGCACAGAGGGAGGACAGCGATGGCCGTGCCTGCACCTGAACACCAACCAGCCACAGCGCCAACCGTGGGGGACCAGCGTCTGCGGATGAGCTACGAAGAGTTTTTGGCCTGGGCAGATGAGGATGTGCATGCAGAGTGGGTGGACGGAGAGGTGATCGTACAGATGCCGCCGAAAGAGCCACACCAACGAGTTGTTGCCTTCCTGATACAATTGATGGGCCTGTTCATTCAGCTCTATAACTTAGGGCGGCTCCTACCCGCCCCCTTCGAGATGCGAGCATTCCCAGATGGCGCAGCACGCGAGCCCGACCTGATCTTTATCGCCCGCGAGCACCTGGACCGGCTCAGTCAGGAACGTCTGAGCGGCCCTGCCGACCTCGTCGTCGAGGTGATTTCCGATGACAGCGTCGCCCGCGATCGCGCCGACAAGTTTTACGAATACCAGGAGGCGGGGGTGCGAGAATACTGGATCCTCGATTCCCGTCCTGGCCGCGAGCGCACGGACTTTTATGTGCTCGACGACAAGGGGCGCTATCGCCCCGTGCCGCCGGACGCCGACGGCCGTTACCAATCAACGGTCCTGCCGGGCTTCTGGCTCTATGTGGATTGGGTCACGTCGGTCGAGCCACCCGCCGTCTTGACGGCGCTGGCGCAGATCGTGGGACCGCAAAAACTGGTGGAGGCGATCGAAGCCAGCGCGGGGACAAGCAACGTCGACAGGACTACCGGCGTGTCCTGAGCGAGAGCGTGGCGGTGGTCCTCGCCCCCCAGGGACGAGGACATGTGATCGTGATCTTAATGTTCTTCAACTTCACCGCCAACGATGACCTACTTTTTCTCGTCAAACACTTGCTTGGCGATCTGCACCGCATTGGCAGCCGTTGGCCAGCCACCGTAGAAGGCGACGTGGGTGATGATTTCACCGATCTCTTCTTGGGTGACGCCGTTATCGAGAGCGCGGCGGATGTGCCCACGCAACTGCTCGGTGCGATAGAGTGCCGTCAGGACGCCGACCGTGATCATACTGCGGTCGCGTTTGGAGAGCTCGGGACGTTCCCACACGTCGCCAAACAGTACATTTGCGGACAGCTCAGCCAATTTTGGCGCAACCTCTTGTTGGGCAGTTCGTCCTTCAGCCATAACGACTCCTTTGCGCATGTATCATTGTCTCAGGACAGCACGAAAGTTCACGTGCGCGCAGTATACTATGGACGCGTCGAGAAGCATAGTGTCCGCGATCACACGACTCCCACAACCGCTCATCTAACCAAGGAGATCTCATTCAGGAGGCCCGTTCCTATGGAGTGGATCACCGATCCGCAAGCCTGGATCGCGTTCGTCACCCTGGTAGCGCTTGAGCTCGTCCTCGGCATCGATAACGTCGTGTTCATCTCTATCCTGGCGGGGAAACTGCCGGGCGACCAGCCGAAGAAAGCCCGCTTGTTAGGCTTGGGCCTGGCCATGCTGATGCGCATCGGCCTGCTGTTCTCGCTGTCCTGGATCATCGGGCTGACCGCACCGCTCCTGGTCATCATGGGCCACGAGCTGTCCGGGCGTGATCTGATCCTTATCGGCGGCGGCCTGTTCCTCATCGCCAAAAGCACGCATGAGATTCACCAGAAGCTCGAAGGCTCGGAAGGTGAGGCATCCGGGCGGGTCAGCGCGTCATTCGTCAGCACCATCGTGCAGATTCTTCTACTGGACATCGTCTTTTCGCTGGACTCGGTCCTGACCGCCATCGGGATGGTGCAACAGATTGAGATCATGATCGCAGCCGTGGTCATTGCCGTCGTGTTCATGATGCTTTTCGCCGGTGTCATCGGCGATTTTGTGCATCGCCATCCAACCGTCAAAATGTTGGCGCTGAGTTTCTTGCTGCTCATCGGTGTCATGTTGATTGTCGATGGCTTCGGCCAGCATATCCCCCGCGGTTATATCTATTTTGCCATGGGGTTCTCGGTATTTGTTGAGATGCTCAATTTGCGCTTACGCAAAACGCCTGCCCCACCCATTGAATTGCGCCAGCCTTATACCCCAGGGGTGAGACCTCAAACCCAGTGAGCTACCCGTGTCCACCCTAGCCCCGTGTATCGGGCTGAGAGCAGCGAGCAGAGATTGGACCTCACGAAGTCAACCACCAGATAGACCGTGGCCTAACGGTCAACAAGGGAGCCGCTACCGATGCGGATTGTTATCCTCACCAACGAGTATCCGCCACATGTATACGGCGGCGCTGGCGTTCATGTGGAGTATCTGACGCGGGAGTTAGCCAAACTGGAGGATCACGCCCACGACATCAAGGTGTTGTGCTTCGGCGATCAACGTCTACGGGACGGTAATCTCACGGTCGAGGGCGTCGATCCACCTTTTCAGCCGCCTGAGCAGGACCCTCATCACCAAAAGTTCCTGGAGACGATGGTGCGTGATATCGTCATGGCTGGGTCGGTGCGTGAGGCGGACGTGGTGCATTGCCATACCTGGTATTCGCACCTGGCGGGATGCCTCCTGAAGCCGCTACTCGGCGCCCGTCTGGTGTTGACCACCCACTCGCTGGAGCCGCACCGTCCCTGGAAAGTCGAGCAGCTCGGCACCGCTTATCATGCCAGCTCCTGGGTGGAGCGCACGGCCTACCAGAACGCTGACGGCGTCGTCGCCGTCTCCGAGGCCATGCGACGGGATGTACACACGCTCTATGACGTGCTGTTTGAGAAGATTCGTGTCATTCATAATGGCATCGACGTGCAGCAATACAAACCCATGCCCAATCCCGCCGTTCTGCAGTCTTACCACATCGATCCAGCCAAACCCTTCGTGTTGTTCGTCGGCCGCATCACTCGACAGAAGGGCATCATGCATTTGATGAATGCTATCAAGGATCTGCGCCCAGGAGTGCAGGTGGTGTTATGTGCCGGGGCACCCGATACGCCAGCGCTCGGCGAGGAAATGGCCACACGTGTCGAGCAAGCGCGCCGCGACAGTCCGAATACCATCATCTGGGTGCCAACGATGGTCCCCAGGGAGGATGTGATTGCACTTTATACGCATGCGTCCGTCTTCGTTTGTCCGTCGGTATACGAGCCTTTTGGCATTATCAATCTTGAGGCCATGGCCTGTGAAACGCCGGTCGTCGCGTCAGCTGTGGGTGGCATCCCGGAAGTCGTGGTACACGGTGAAACGGGATTATTGGTGCCGGTGGAGCCTGTGAGCTCGCAGGATTTTGAGCCCAGGGCACCAGCGCAATTCGCGAAGGAACTTGCCGCAGCGGTCAACCGCTTACTAGATGATCCTGCCACTATGGAGGCGATGGGAAAGCGTGCGCGCGAGCGTGTCGAACGCTATTTCAGCTGGACCAGCATCGCCCAGCAAACGCTGGAGTTTTATCGAAATTTGACAACGGCGTAAGCGCTAGGGCAACATGCAGGCATAATGAGTGAAAAGGTAGGGGCCAGGGGAGCCTCTAGTCTTCTCTAGTGATGCCGTGAGGATGCACCATGACGAAAGTCCTGTCACAAGTCGAGATTCACCCGGTGGTGCTCAAACTGACGCCCGTAATCAATCTGACCGATGATCAGTTGTTCGAGTTCTGTCAGCTCAATAGGGACTGGCGAATTGAATATACGGCGCAAGGGGAGCTCATTGTCATGCCACCGACAGGGGGGGAAGCAGGCAGTCAGAACGCAGAGCTGACTTTCCAAGTGCAAGCGTGGACAAGACAGGACCAGGCCGGTGTCGCTTTCGACTCATCTACCGGCTTCAAGCTCCCCAACGGTGCCACCCGTTCTCCCGACGCCGCCTGGGTCAGACGCACGCGCCTGGCAGGGCTGACCAGAGAACAGAAGCAGAAGTTTCTGCCGCTGTGCCCCGACTTCGTGGTCGAGCTACGATCACCGACGGACAACCTCCAGGCTGTGCTCGCGAAGATGCAAGAATATATGGACAACGGCGCCCAACTCGGTTGGTTGCTCGATCCGCTGACGCGCCGTGTCCATGTCTACCTACCGCAGCGCCCCCCCGAAATTCTGGAGGCTCCCAGCACCGTCTCAGCCGATCCCGTCCTGCCTGGCTTCGTGCTCGATCTGCGAAAAATTTGGGAACCAAACTTCTAGGGCTCCAATTCCACCCCAGGGTATGCCGGCGACCGCGTGCCCGTAGCCTCGCAGTCCAGCCAGCGGGTTTGTTCCTCAACGATCCAGCCACACCGTCTCAAAGCGGATCTTAAAGCCATTCAACTGCTCGTAGCCCTTTACATTGGCCCGTGCCGCCTGGATGAAGGGCAACGTGGTGAGACTCTGATAGATCATGGTCTCCGCCACCACGTACTGTTGCAGATCATGTCCTGCCTTTAGATACGCCTCGTCCGTCTCCGCCTCCCTCAAGCGATCGATGAGCTCATCGACGTGCTTATCCGTGTGATTGGGGGTGTTGGCTCCGGCGCGAGTATCGATCAATCTAGAAATCGTATAGGTATCCAGCACGGCGCCGCTCAAGTTGAGATTCTGATCCCAATCGCGGTCCCGGTTTTGCCGACGCAGGAAGATCGGCCGGTCGATAACCTCAACGGTGACTTCAACGCCGATCTTCGCCAGCTGTGTCTTCATGATGGTAGCGATGGTTGGCAGTGCTGCCTCCGCACCATGGGTCATGATCGAATAGCGTAGCGGGTTTTTTTCATCATACCCCGCCTCCTTGAGAAGCGCCTTGGCCTTGTCGGGATTGTAGGCGAATTGCTCGCCGAAATCGATATGATCTAGCCCTCCTGGAGGGACCGGGCTCCACAAGCGGTTGCGCCTGTCCTAACAGCGCTGTCTTGGCGATGGCCTGCCGATCGATCCCGTAGCCCAGGATCGCCTTCCGTACCCGTACGTCCTGGAACGCGGGTTTGCGCAGGTTGAAGATGCTCTGTGTCCGCTGCGTATCCTTGCCCTTGAGCACCTGGATCTTTGCATCCCTGGTGAGGCGTTCGACGTGCTCGCGCGGGATATAATTGGCGAAATCGACCTCACCCGCCCGCAAGGCCGTCACCCGCGTCACGCCTTCCTTGATGATCTGCAATTCGACGCGATCGAGATACGGCAGCCCAGGCTTAAAGTAATTGGGGTTCTTCTCAAGGACGACGATGCGGTTCTGGTCCCACTTGCCGAGCTTGAATGGCCCTGTGCCATCGGGATGTAACCGCACTTCCTCCTTGCCCCAGCGCTTGTAGGATGCTGGGGACATCTGCAAGAATCCCACCCGATTGACTGCCATCGTTGGCAGCAGCGTCCGGCTGGGGTGCTTGAGGGTGAATTTGATCGTATGGGAGTCGATGACCTCGACGCTTTCAACGATACTGAGGAACGGTGCGATGAAGGCATCTTCATCGGGATCGACAGCGCGCTGATAGTTCCAGCGCACCACCTCGGCATCGAAGTCGCTGCCTTCGTGGAATTTGACCCCCTTGCGCAGGTGGAAGACATAGACTTTACCGTTCTCCGAAATGTCCCAGGACTCGGCCAGCTCGGGGACGTAGTTAAAATTCGTGTCGACGGTAACTAGGCTGCTGAAGAGATTGCCGACGGTGTGCCAAGCCTGCACGCCCGGGGAGAGAAAGGGATCGAGCCCGGTGACATCGGCTTCCCACGCCACCTTTAGAGTGCCGCCTGGTTTGGGGGTTTGGGCCAGCACGAAGGTCGAGACCGAGAGAACAAGCAGCATAGCGATGGACAGTGACCAACGGACGCAACGTCTCATCGTGAACCTCCATGAGTCATCTGTGAGCCATATCCTGATCCCCATCCTCAACGCTGCTGAGCGTTCAGAGGTGCGTGATTCATGGTGCTTTCACCAGACAGTAGTCGTGAAGTCAAACGTGGAGGATGGTGAGGAATACAACCAGCATGCGTGTAGTCTCCTGGGTCGGGATGGGAAAGCTGAGCAGTCCATAGTGCGGCCAGGCCCGCATTGTAAGAGGACCGGCATGACGTGTCAAGAGTCAGTTCACAATACGGCTAACTGTAATAGGCGCGGGTAATGAATGGCATATATGAAAATAATTTCTGTATGACATGAAAAAAATATCTTGACAGTGGGATCTTGCCAGGGATACACTGGGTGAATACTTTACAAATCCTTGATTTAGTTCTCTTGTGAAGTCATGAACGCTCGTCACTGCTCAGAGCCGTAGCGTTCGATCTGGCTGGCATCGCCCACCATAGTGGGTCATACGTCAGTTGGAGGTGTCCGATGCCCATCACACTTCGCCCCTTCCTCTATCTTTTCCTTGGACGCCTGCTCACCCGTGTCTAACCCCCTTTCCTGCACTCAAATGCGGGAAAGGGCCTGTCAGCATGTGCTCATCTCCTAGCTTCGCTTAGGCGGTCGCGTCCAGGCGTTCTTCGTAATCTACGTGTACTGAACTCGGATCTCATCTCCGCGACGTGGGAGGTGATGGGACGCAAGCGCACCAGGTGCTGGAGAAGATGCCACAACGCATCTCTGGAGAAGACCTGGTAGATGTGTGGTCTGAGGTGTCCGCACCGTTACGTGCACTCCCCGAAGATCTGTGACGACGAACCAGCGTAAAGGACATAGATGGATCGGCGTTTCAAGGAGGGTATGAGGATGTCAAGGGCAGGCATAGCTATACTTAGCTTTGTAGTACTTCTCAGCTTCTGGACAGCCCCAATGGCTCTGGCGCAGGAACAGCCGCGCCGCGGGGGAGTCTTGCAGGTCGCCCTTCCCGCCGACCCCCCCAGCCTGGATGCGCACCAGGAGCAAACCTTCGCGGTGGCCCAACCGATGGGCCCTGTCTACAATAACCTGATCGTGTTAGACCCCCACAACTATCCCCAGATCATCGGGGACCTGGCCAAATCCTGGACGGTCTCGGACGATCACCTCACCTATACCTTCACGCTGCACGAAGGGGTGAAGTTCCACGATGGCAGCGAGCTGACCTCGGCGGATGTCAAGGCCAGCTGGGATAAGATCGTCTCTCCGTCGGGGGACGTCATCAGTGTGCGGCGGGGTAACTTTCAGATGATCAAGAGCATCGAGGCCCCCGACCGCCACACCGTGGTCTTCCGCCTGCACCACCCCTCGCCGTCGTTCCTGTCGAACCTGGCCGGCCCGGCCAATTTTATCTATCCCAAAAAATATCTCGATACGGATCCCCACTACTTTAAGACCCATGCCGTCGGCAGCGGGCCCTTCAAGTTGAAGAATTACGTGCGGGGCTCCTACGTCGAGCTGGAGCGCAACCCGGATTATTGGAAAAAAGGGCTGCCCTACCTGGATGGGATCAAGTATTTCATCATCACCGACACCTCGGCCCGGACTACCGCCCTGCGGTCGGGACGGGTCGATGCGGAGTTGCGCTTTCTGCCCCCTGGGGATGTCGACGCCATCAAGCAGTCGTTGGGCGATAAGGTGGTGGTGGCCAGGGTACAGAACATCGGAAATTTTGGGGTCACCTTCAATGTGGACAAGAAACCCTTCGACGATGAACGGGTGCGCAAGGCCCTGACCCTGGCCATCGACCGCTATGATGCGGTCAAAACGCTTTCCACGATCACCAACCTGGAATATGTCGGGGGCATGATGCACCCGGACAGCCAGTGGGCCTTGAGCCCGGAGGAGTTGGAAGCGTTGCCAGGCTTCAGCCGAGACCACGCCGCCAATCTGCGCGAGGCCAAGCGGTTGTTGGCCGAGGCCGGCTTTCCCAACGGCTTCAAGACGGTGCTGACCAACCGCAATATCAAAATGCCGTACATCGATTTAGCCGTCTACCTGATCTCGGCGTGGAAGAAGATCGGGGTGGAGGCCGAGCATAAGGTGGAGGAGACGGCCACCTATAGCCAGACCCGGGTGAACAGGGATTTCGAGCTGATCGTGGACCCTTACGGTTCTCAATTGGTCGGAGACCCCGAAGAGTTGCTGGACAAATTTGTCACCGGGCAACCAGAGAACTGGGGCCGCATGAGCGATCCCGTGGTCGATGGGCTGTTCGCACAGCAGGCGCAAGAGATGAACGAACAGAAGCGCATCGAACTGGTGAAGGAGATGGATAAGCGCATCCTGGAGAAGGTCTGGCGCATCCAGGGGCTGTGGACGACACGCCTGGAGGTGCGCACGGCCCGCATGCGTAACTATGAGCCGCTCCCCAGCCACTGGAATAATCGACGCTTCGAGGATGTATGGCTGGCGGCGAAGTGATAAGTCTCTCCCTCTCCCTCTGGGAGAGGGTGGGGTGAGGGAGTGAGGATGGAGGGTCCGAAGCCGTGTGGCAATACATCGTCAAACGTATCCTGTTAATGATTCCCACCCTGCTCGGGGCTGCTCTGGTGGTCTTCATTCTGATGCACGTCGTCCCCGGGGACATCGCCATGTTGATCCTGGGCGCTGGTGAGCAAGGCGGCGATGTCAACCTCACGGAACTTGATCGCGTGCGACACAAATTGGGGCTCGACCGCCCGCTCTATGAGCAGTTCTTCTCCTGGGTCTGGGGCATCGTCCGCCTGGATTTCGGCACCTCCTTGTGGAGCGGAGCGCCGGTGCTCGAGGAACTGCGCATTCGTTTCCCCTTGACCCTCGAGGTTGCCCTCTTCGCAACGCTGATCTCGACCCTGATCGCCATTCCCCTCGGAACATTGGCGGCCATCCGTCAGGATACCTGGATTGACTATGGGGTGCGCGTCATCAGCATCGGGGGCCTGGCAATCCCTAACTTTTGGACCGGCATCCTGCTCATCCTCTTTCTGGTGATCTACTTCCAGTGGAGCCCGCCGTTGGTATTCGTGCCGCTCTGGGAGGATCCGTGGGAGAATTTCAAGCAACTGGTCTGGCCGATCGTCACCGTAGGCTATCGCAATGCCGCGTTAAGCACGCGTCTGACGCGCTCGGCGGTGTTGGAGGTGATGCGTGAGGACTATATTCGCACGGCCTGGGCGAAGGGCTTGCGCGAAGGCATCGTCGTCATCAAACACACCCTGAAGAACGCCATGTTACCGGTGATCACGATCATCGGGGCAGAGTTTGCCTTCCTGATGGGCGGCCTGGTGGTGACGGAAACCGTGTTCACTCTGAACGGGTTGGGTCAGATTCGTGGTCGATGCCATCTTGCATCGGGACATCCCGGTGGTACAGACGATGGTGCTGCTCACCGCCTTCATCATCGTCTTCATCAATCTGATCGTCGATTTGCTCTATGCCTGGCTGGACCCCAGGATCAGCTACCACTAAGGAGGCTGGGATGGCTGAGGTAATGCATGAGGGGCAGTTACCCCTCACGACCCGACAACTGCAGGCTGTTGCGGGGGGAAGCATTGGGTCAGCGCCTATGCCTGGCCTGCCATCCGCAAGTTTATCGTCACTAAACCGTTGGGAGCCATCGGTGGTGTGGTTATTCTGTTGATGGTCATCACCGCTATTTTTGCCGATGTCATCGCCCCCTATGATCCCTATGAAATCAATCAGCGCTTGCAGTTTAACCCCCCGAGCCTGCAACACTTGTTCGGCACCGACGATTTTGGCCGGGATCTGTTCACGCGCATCGTCTACGGCGCGCGGGTGGCACTGTTTATCGGCTTGACTGCCGCCTTTGTCGGCGCCACCGGCGGGGCCATCCTAGGAGTGATCAGCGCCTATCTGGGCGGCAAGGTTGACCTGTTCCTGCAGCGCATCATGGATATTATGCTAGCTTTTCCGTTGCTGATTCTGGCTCTGGCTATTGTCACCGTCCTTGGCCGTTCCCTTCCGAATGTGGTTCTGGCCATCGCCATTCCGATCATTCCGCGCACCACCCGCATCGTCCGCTCCAACGCCCTGAGCATCAAAGAACACATCTATGTAGAAGCGGCCCGTGCTGTCGGCTGCTCTCACCCGTGGGTGATCCTGCGCCACATCATCCCCAACGTCATGGCGCCGTATTTGATTATGCTGACGGCTCAGTTCGGCAACGCCATCCTTGTCGAAGCCTCCTTGAGCTTCTTGGGGTTGGGTACCGCCGAGCCGACGCCATCGTGGGGACTGATGCTTTCGGGAAGCGCGCTGTCGTACGCCGAGAGGGCACCATGGGTAGCCATTTTCCCCGGCATAGCCATCAGCCTGGCGGTGTTTGGCTTTAACCTGTTTGGCGATTCACTGCGCGATGCCCTTGACCCCAGGCTGCGTCACCGCTCCTGAGATGGGCTCGCCCGGCACTCAAGAAACTTTGGCGCCAGGCACAGTCAGGCGGATCGATCTCGGTAGAGCGACACCAACGGGGCGTTAGACGCCGAGGTGGCGAGCTTTCACATCCGCGTCATGAGCGAGGACATGCGGGGAGGATTCGTAGACGATTTTCCCGCGACTCATGATGTACACATAGTCAGCGAGCTTCAAGGCGAAGGGGAGGTTCTGCTCCACCAGGAGGATGGACAGGCCCTCTTCCTTGAGCCGTTGAAGGACGCGGCTCAACTCCTGCACCACTCGAGGCGCCAGCCCTTCGGTGGGCTCGTCCATGAGAAGGACCTGTGGATTGCCGATCAGTGCCCTGGCCAACGCCAGCATCTGCTGCTCGCCTCCGGAGAGTGCACTGCCCGACTGCAGCAAGCGCTCCCGCAGTCGGGGGAACAAGCCAAACACCCGCGCCATGGTCCAGCACAGGCCCTCGCCCTCGTTCACGCTTCGATGCCAGGCGGCGATCTCTAGGTTCTCCCGCACGCTGAGAGATGGGAAGATACGCCGACCCTGGGGGATGATACCCATACCCATCTGCGCGATCCGATACGATGGCATACGGGTAATCTCCAGGCCTTTGAACCAGACCTGGCCACGACGGGGTGGCGTGAAGCCGATGATGGAGCGCACCAGTGTTGTCTTACCCATGCCGTTGCGTCCTAACATCGCCACCACCGTGCCGGGCTCGACTTTCAGGGAGACCCCCTGCAATACGTAGCTGTCGCCATAATAGGTGTGGATATCTCGTACTTCCAACACGCCCTCGACTCCTTACTCGGGCCCCAGGTAGATCTCAGCCACGGTGGGATCTTTGCGGATTGCCTCCGGCGAGCCGTCGGCCAGCAGCTTGCCTTGGTGCAGGACCGTAACATGCTGGGCGACTTGAAATGCGACATGCATGTCGTGTTCGATGACCAACACGGTGATGTGTGGATCCAGGCGTTGGATTAGCGATGTGACTAGTGGGGTCTCTGCCGTCGATAGCCCAGCAGTAGGTTCATCCAATAACAAGAGCTTCGGCGTATTGGCCAACGCCAGCAGGATCTCAAGCTGCCGTTGGTCCCCATACGAGAGTTGGCGCACCAGGATCTGCCGTTTATCCCATAGTTTCCACTCTTCCAGCACGCTCCTGGCTTTGCTCAGGATAGGCCGATCGCTGCTGAGAGCACGAAACAGGACGAACTTCGCCGAGTCAAGGGCTTGTACAGCCAGTAGCATGTTCTCTAGCACAGTCAAATTCGGAAACAGAGTGGTCATTTGGAACGTGCGAGTCAGACCGAGAGTCGCCCGTCGAAATGGAGGGAGTTTGGTGACCTCTCGACCGAAGAGGATGATCCGACCTGAACTGGGGAACAGTTGCCCGCCGATCAAGTTGAAGAGGGTTGTCTTGCCCGCGCCATTGGGCCCAATGATCGCTCGCCGCTCCCCCGGCTGGACCTCCAGGGAAAGGTCCTGCAGGGCCTGCAGGCCCCCAAAATTCTTGGAAAGCCGCTCGACGATCAGCGCCGTCACAGCTCCGCCCTCCGGTGGAGTCGACTCGGAAGCGAAACCCGAACCACTCCCAGAATACCTTGAGGCGCACAGAGTACAACCAGCAGATAGATGAGGCCCAGAACCAGAAGCCACCGCTCTGTGTAGGCGCTAACCATGTTGCGCAGGAACACCACGACTCCGGCGCCGATGACCGGCCCGAACAGGGTACCTGTGCCCCCAACAATCACCATTAAGAGCGCCTCGGCAGATACCGACAGGCTCAACTGGGCGGGACTGACAAAACCATGATAGTAAACGAAGAGGATTCCCGCCATGCCTGCCACTCCTCCGGCGATAAGCATGGCGATGTATTTATGCAGCCAGACATTGTACCCCAGGCAATTCATGCGGCACTCGCTCTCGCGAATGCCACGCAGGGTGTAGCCGAACGGTGAATGTACGACCACAGAGAGCCCTGCCACCATGACGACGAAGATCATGAGCGTGGCGGTGAAAAAATTGGCAGGGTCTTGGAGAGACCAGGGCAACAGCCCTCCCAGGTCCGGACGGGCAATGCCGGGAAGCCCGTCATCTCCACCCGTCATCGTCCGCCAACCAAAGGCGATACCCCACAGCACCTGCGCCAGCGCCAGGGTGATCATCATGAAATAGACCCCGGCCGTCCGCAGGGCCAAGAGACCGAATAACGCCGCGATGATCACGCTCATCAGCACCCCCAGCGACACACTGACCCAGCAATGTTGCCCGAGGTGGAGAGAGAGGAGAGCCATCGTGTAGGCCCCCGATCCGAAGTATGCCGCATGTCCTAACGAGGGGAGCCCTGTGTGGCCGAGCAGGAGGTCCAGGCTTATGGCAAAGATGCCTAAGATCAGGGTCTCCGTTAGCAGACCAGTGTAGTAGGTGGGTAACATCCTGCCAACGACGGCTAGCACGATCAGGCTCAAGATTATCCCGATCCCAGGCCATAGGCGCCGGCAGCACATGCTCATGCCCTCCCAAACAAGCCGTGTGGCCGCAGCGTCAAGATGGCGGCCATCGGGGCAAAAATGGTGAACATGGCAAGTTCCGGCGCCAGGGCCCTGCCAAAAGTATCTATCAGGCCCACGACCAGGCTGCCCACAAAAGCCCCGCGTACGCTCCCGAGACCTCCAATGAGCACGACGACAAGCGCCAGCAACAGGACCTCGAAGTCGGCTCCTGGATACGCCCCCACGATTGGCCCACCGATGACGCCGCTCAAGGCCGCCAGGAAAGCTCCCAGCGCGAACACCGCCGTGAAGAGTCTGTCGGTGTTAATGCCCAGACCTTGGACCATCTCCTCATCGTCCACCCCAGCCCGAATCATACTCCCCAGCGTGGTCCGTTCCAGAACAAGCCAGAAACCCAGTGCCATGACCACGCCGATGCTGATGACAAAGAGTCGATAGGTGGGGAAGACGATGCTCCCAATCGTCAGCGACATGGACAGAAAGGCCGGTTTTGGCAGGACGTAGGAATACCCACCCCAGTTCCATAACGTGAGGTCGGCGAAGATGAACAACAGACCAAAGGTCAGGAGCACCTGGGCAAGCTCTGCCTTCTGGAAGCGGTGCAGTATGAGGCGGTACACGAGGAGTCCCACCACGGCGATACAGAGGGGGGCCACGACGAGCGCTACCAGGAAGCTTCCGGTGTGCTCGATCAGCGTGAACCCGAGATAGGCACCCAGGAGATAAAAAGAGCCATGCGCCAGGTTGATGACCCGCATCAGCCCAAAGACCAGAGAGAGCCCCGATGCCAGCAGAAACAGCAGCATCCCAAAGGAGATGCCATTGAGGCTCTGAACGATCCAGAATTCCATCGGCTTATCTCCGCCACACGACAGGTCTGAGAACCAAGCGCTGCGTGATCCCTTCTCATGCGTCAACCCTCCTCCGTCACTTGCCAAAGGTCCCCTTGAGTGCGACCAGTCTTGGTTGCTTCAGATATTCTTCGGGGGGCATCCCCAGGAACTGATCTACCGCTGGAATAGTCTCGACGACCACTGGGATTATCTGGTCCCCCACCTGGTCGATCCGGGTGATAGTCACATCCGTAATCACATTTTGATAGTGGTCAAACCGAACCTGCCCTCGGGGTGCCTGCAAATCCATTTGACGGAGAGCCGACAAAAACCCGGCCTTGTCCTCAATAGTCCCGCCAGTGGTTTCAAGCGCCTGGCCGATGGCGGCGAGTGCCAGATAGGTGGATTCCGCAGGCCCTCCAGGATCTCGTCCATACCTGGCGCGAAACGCCTGCACGAATTGCCGATTTCTGGTACTGTCAATGACGTGGACGTAGGCTTGCGACGCATACATGCCCAGCGCCGCTGGGCCGGCGGCCGGTAACAGGCCCACATCGGTGATGCCGAACGCCGTATCGACGACTTGAATTTTTCCCTTCAGGCCAAATTCCTCATATTGCTTGATAAATCGGATGCCATCGGCGCCCGGCACCAGCGTGGCGATGATGTCCACATCGCGCCGGATCCTGCCGATTAAGGGACCAAAGTCCGTGGTGCCGAGCGGTGCGAACAGCTCTTGCCGTACTTTCCCACCAGCGCTTTCAAAGGCTCGTGCGAAGCCCATCACCAGCTCGATGGTACCCACGGTGTCGCTCGCAATGACCGTGGCGGTACGGGCCTGCAACCGGTCGTAGGCAAATTTCGCCAAGGGGCTAGGCAGCTGACTGGCGGCAAAGGTCGTGCGGAACATATACGGGCTAGGCTGCTCCATCATAAGGACTTCGGCGGCCGCAGCCCCCGAGATGATACAAGGCACCTGCTGTGCCTGGACATAGTCCTTCATGGCAAGCGCCGCAGCACTGACGATGACTCCAACCACGCCGTGCACACGGTCGCGCTCCACGAGTTTTTTCACTTTGGTCAATGCCGTCGCAGGCTTCGCCTCATAATCCTCCACGATCAGTTCGACCTTCCGCCCGCCCATCTCCCCGTTGACCTCATACACGTAAAGCTGCGCGCCAGCCACGACATCTTTAGCCAGCGTCGCTAGAGGCCCAGTGAGGGGAGCCAACACTCCAATCTTGATGGGAGGCTTGAGATCAGGAGCGGGTGCTGCTATTCCTCTGCTGATCCATAAAGCCATGGCACCGCAGCAAGCGAGAAGGGAAATGGTCAAGGCCAGAGAGGACCGACGCATCTGCATGGTTCCCCCTTTCTCGAAGGAACTGTCCGCATGTCCCTGTAACATTGCCAAGCGCGAGCTCATGATGCGTATGAGGACATTAGACGCGGATCAGGAGCTCTGGCCTCGCGGTAAAGCGCTTACGAGCTTGAAGGCAGGATGTTCCGAAATGCCTTGAGGACTGTAAAGGATGCGTGCTAGTCATCATGAGCCCCCTGGTCAGCCGGCCGTAGGCTTGAGCAATTGTTCGCTCCGGAAGATGGGCGTATTGTAGAGGGGGTTGAATGGCGTGTCAACCGCCGCGCGCCGCAGCGGAGGAGACCCTCCGTCATCTCCTCGGCGCTGAGGCGCCCGGTGCGGTGCACGGTCAATCTCTACCGGTCCAGCCACAGCGCGGCAGCGCGATTGCCGTAGTCGAAGCTGTGGTTGGGGGCAAAGTTCTTCACGTACGGCTGCCAGGAGGTCGTGATCGTGTTGGAGTTCAGGTACACATAGTACTGCTGCTCCGCGACATAGCGCTGAATGTCGAAGATGAGCTGCTTGCGCGCCTCCAGGTCCTTCGTGCGCCGCTGCTCCTTGAGCATGGCCGTGAGCGTAGCGTCATTGACGTGGCCCTGATTCCGGGATGAATCGGACGCATAGGCGCGATACAGCCGCCCATCCGGTTCCCAGGCGACGCCGCTGGGACTATCTACCAGTCCCTCGAACTTGCCCTGCATCGTCGTGGCCGTATACGCGCCGTTCTCCTGGATCTTGAGCTCGGCCTCGATGCCGACGTCTTTGAGGTAGCGCTGCACCAACACCGCCTCATCGATGCGGTCGCGTCCGAGGCCATTGGTCACCGTCAGCTGCGTCTTAAACCCCTTGGGATACCCGGCTTCCGCCAGTAGGCGCTTGGCCTCCTTTGGATCATACTCATAGTACTTCGCCCCTGCGCCGAGCTGCTCGATGGGCAACGTCCACTCCACCAGGCCACGGGAGACCGCCGGGGTCGGTGCAGCCCGGACCCAGACCGCCTCGTTGATCGCCCCGCGATCGATGGCGTGTGAGATGGCGCGCCGCACCCGCACATCGTTGAAGGGCGGCATATCGGTGCGCATGGTGACCACGCTCGATGTCTGGGACAGGAAATCCTGGTAGCGCAGGTGGGGGTGACTCTTCTTGAACGCCTCCAGGTCCTGTTGGCGCACGGCCCAATTGATCCCCGGGCCACAGTCGAGCTGCCCGGTGCGGTACATGGCCAGACCGGTCGATTCGTCGTTGATGACCAACCACTCGACCCCATCCACATAGGGCTGGCCCGTCGCGGTAGTAGTCCGGGTTGCGTTTGAACACCGTCTTGACGTTCGGCTCATAGCGCTCCAGGATGAAGGGACCGGTGCCGATGGCCGTCTCCGACTCTCTTCAGGTCGCCGTATTGCTGAATCACTTCTGGGGCGATGATCCACATGCTCGTTGGGTAGGCCAGCACACTGATGAACCAGACATATGGCTCTTTGAGGAGGAACTTCACCGTGTAGCGGTCTACCACCTCGATGCGGTCCACGGAGTCCAGCAGATAGCGGTTCACACTCCCTTTTTCCGTCAGGACGCGATCATAAGAGAATTTGACATCCTCGGCCACCAGCTCGCGGCCGTTGACAGGCGGCTTGTTGTGCCATTTCACCCCTTGACGCAAATGGAAGACATAGGTGGTGTCGTCCAGCTCTTCCCAGCGTTCAGCCAGATCGGGCTCGATGATGAAGGTGCCCGGCGCAATGTCCGCACCGACTTTATGCCGCACCAGTTTACTGTAGACGAAGCCTGCGGCGCTCTGCGTAAAGCCAGCGGCGTTGAGATGGTGATCGAAGTTCGGGGGATCAAACCCACGCACGCGCAGGATGCCGCCGCGCTTGGGTTGCCCGGTTTCGCCGCCCCAGAGCAAGGATGGCCGAGCCAGCGGCCGCATGGCAAACGTTGCGCCAGCGACGAGGCCAGCGTTGAGCAGCTCACGGCGAGTCAGACGCAGAGCAGTTGGTTTGGCTGTAGACGGTGTCCTCATGGTTATCCCTCCCTTCGGCAAGCTTGTGGTGTACGTGTGGCTCTGGTATCGTCATTCCTCCTGGCCGGATGCGGCTTCACATGCGCCTGAACCGCAGTGTCGGGGTTGGGCACAAGGCCAGCCCCAGGAACCGCCTTACCAAGAGCACGAAACAATGATGAAACCGCGAGATGTCCCTCCCCACTGGGAGGGGTTAGACGAGGGTGAGGAGTTGCGGCCGTACCAGGAACCAGGACGGCGCCGAAAGGCGCAGGAGGGTGAGATGTCGTAAGGAGAGATTTCCACGCGTGCGCTTCATGGGTCTATCCCCTTGGTCGATCTGGCATGAGAAAAGGGAGGCATGAGCAGCACAATACTGACAAAAACATCCTATCTTAGCGGGGTCAGTCTGTGGTGTCAACGGCAATTCTGTGTACCGTGCAAGTAGTTGGGAGACCACCTCGTGATGACCATCAAGAGCTAGCAAACTCGCCTTGGTGGACACCTCTCGGCGCGGTGGATGCTGTCGAGGGGCCTAGCGATTGAGCAGCTGCCGTGCGATGATCAAGCGCTGGATCTCCGAGGTGCCCTCGCCGATTTCGCAGATTTTGGCATCGCGCAGATAGCGCTCCACAGGGTAATCCTTCATGTATCCATAGCCGCCGTGAATCTGCAGGGCTTGATTACAGGCTCGTGTCGCCGCCTCCGAGGCGTATACCTTGGCCATGGCCGATTCTTTGGTCACACGTAGCCCCTGGTCCTTCATCCAGGCAGCTCGTAGGATCAATAACCGCGCCGCATCCAGCTCAGTAGCCATGTCCGCAAGCTTCGATTGGATGGCTTGGAAGTGGGCAATGGGCTGTCCAAATTGCTCTCGCTGTTGTGCATACTTCAAAGCTTCCTCATACGCGCCACGACCGATACCCAGAGCCATGGCGGCGATGCTGATACGGCCTCCATCGAGGATGGTTAACGTGTCGATAAATCCCTCATTGATTCGGCCGAGGAGGTTTTCCTTGGGGACGCGGACGTGGTCAAGGGCGAGTTGCGCGGTGTCGCTAGCGCGTACGCCCAACTTGTTCTTCATGGGAATGGCCGACAGTCCGGGGCTGCCACGTTCGAGAATAAATGCCGAGATGCCATGTTGCTTTTGGGATTTTTCCGTGGCTGCCATGATCACGTAAATATCTGCCACGCTTCCCTGGGTAATGAAGATTTTTGAGCCATTCAGCACCCACTCATCGCCGTCCATGACGGCTGTTGTTTGCGTGCCGCTGGCATCGCTCCCGGCATTGGGCTCGGTCAACCCCCAGGCACCCAGTTTCTCGCCTCGGGCCAATGGTGCGAGATAACGGCGTCGCTGTGCCTCACTGCCCACACTATAGATATGGTTGGCGCACAACGAGGTGTGTGAAGCGACGATGATTCCGATCGAGCCGTCGATCCGCGACAGCTCTTCGAGCACCAACGCATAGCTCAGATAGTCCAGTCCTGCGCCACCATCGGCCTCTGGAAAGATGATGCCTAGCAGATTCAGGTCTGCCAGCTTTCGCACGGCCTCCCAAGGGAAAGTGCAGGTCTCATCCCACTCCGCAGCATAGGGTGCAATCTCCTTGGCAGCAAAATCGCGCGCGAGTTGTTGCGTCATGCGTTGTGCTTCGGTCAACCGAAAGTCCATATCGCGTGCTCCCCTCCCTGGTCCCCGCTGTCCCTTAGAAGAGCAGGCCCCGCAGTGCCGTGATCCGGGGAAAAGGGGTTGGCGGAGCCACGGCTCAGGACGCTCACGATGCTCATCCACCCCCGTCTGGTGTGCACCCTCGTTACATGGACTACTGAGCAAAGCCTAGCATAGCCGTGGACAAGTTGCCATGCGAAGGGGTCGGGCATCATCCGGCAGTTAACTCGGGGTAAACCATTGACACCCTTGTCGAGCACTCCTAGAATGTCGCTGTCAGAGGCATGTGCAGGCGGACAGTGTCTACTGTCTACGGTTGATCTTATCGCCTGTAGGGAAGATGGTCGAACCCCTGTCGAGCGACCGGCGCAGGTGTGGTGTTCGTTTGGTGAGGATCGGGCCTATGCTCGGGCGTGAGGATCTAGAGCGGCGTGAAGAGGAGATGCTTGCCCCCTACGCATTCAGGAGTGTGCACTCCCATGGACGAGCCTATCGTGAGGAGGAGCATCCCTTTCGCCTGGCATTTCAGCGCGATCGTGATCGTATCGTGCATTCTACGGCCTTTCGACGCCTGGAGTACAAGACGCAGGTGTTTGTGAATCATGAGGGGGACCACTTCCGTACGCGTCTGACCCATACCTTGGAGGTCGCGCAGATTGCCCGCACGATCGCTCGGAGCCTGCGCTTGAATGAGGATCTCACCGAGGCCATTGCCCTGGCTCACGACCTGGGTCATCCGCCGTTTGGCCATGCCGGCGAGCGCGCGATGAACGAGATGATGCAGCCGTTCGGCGGATTCGAACATAACGTCCAGAGCTTGCGTATCGTCGAGGTGTTAGAAGAGCGCTATCCCGAGTTCCCCGGGTTGAATCTGACCTGGGAGACGCGTACGGGCTTGAAGAAGCATCAGCCCCGGTTCTTGCCTCCCGATGCCAATGGTCTGACAGTGGCGGTTGGACCCAGCCTGGAAGCCCAAATCACCGACTACGCCGATGAGATCGCCTACAATAACCATGATATCGACGATGGTTTAACCTCGCAAATGATTGAGCTTGACAGCCTGTGCCAGGTGCCCCTGTGGGAAGAACACTTTCGCGAGGTACAACACCGCTTCCCCCAAGCTCCACGCAAAATCCTCTGGCGCCAGAGCGTACGGTCGATCATTAACAGCCTGGTGGTGTGATCTGTGCGAGGAGACGCTCAGACGCCTGGCGGCCATGGGGATCAACCAGGTCGCCGATGTCCTATCGGCCCCGCAGCCAGTGGTAGGATTTGGCCAAGTTATGGAGCGCAAGAATGCAGAGCTCAAGCAGTTTCTGCTGGAATATCTCTATCGCCACTATCGGGTGATCCGCATGGCCGAGAAAGCGCGACGCATCATCCACGATCTCTTCAAGGTGTATGCTGACTCTCCCAGACAGCTGCCGCCAAGCTTCTCTACTCGCATAGCGATAGAAGGAATGCCTCGCGTGGTCTGCGACTACATCGCTGGGATGACTGATCGGTTCGCCCTCGAAGAACATCGCAAGCTCTTTGATCCTCATGCCCGCGTCTGATCCGCCACCGTCAGGGCTATAGACGTCATCATTAGAGCAACAGGTAGTATCCAGAAGCATGGGAATCGCGCATGCAACGCGAAGAACGTCGTGAACAGGTCTTGCGCTCAGCCATGGAGGTATTCGCCCATAAGGGCTATCACGCCACGAGTGTGGGGGATATCATCAAGAGGGCACAAATCGCCCGGGGCACGTTTTATCTCTATTTCGAAACCAAGCGTCAAATTTTCGAGGCAATTCTCGAGATGGCTTTGCAGGGGTTGGTCAGTCGCCTGCAGCGCATCGAGCTCTCGCCGCAGAGCCCTCCACCTCTTGAGCAGCTGCGTGCCAATGTCGGCCGCGTCATCGCCTTCCTGCTATCAGAGCGGGAGCTGACGCAGATTTTATTACGCCACGCCGACGGGTTGGATGCTGACTTCGACAGACGATTATCTGAGTTCTATGACACCATCATGAACCTCATAGAAGGGGTTCTCCGCGCCGGACAACTGATGGCGCTCGTGCGGCCCTGTGATCGGCGTATCGTGGCGGCCTGTATTCTGGGCAGTATCAAGGAGGTCATGGCGAGGCTCACCTCAGACGCAAGTCAGGCGCCGCCGCTCCAGGTGGTGGTTGATGAAGTCGTCAATTTCGGCCTGCAGGGGATCTTCTGCGACCCGGAACCAGGGTTGCAGAGCCCTGAAGAGCCTAGCAAACAGGCGGAGCAGTGAGCCTGGGTTGGACTGGTCGTCGGTGCTGATATGATCACATTACGAGGCGGTATGCGGGTGATATCCCTTGACTTCCGCGGTTCGGATGCAGTATAAGTGGTCCGCAGCCGTACGGCAAGTAAGCTATGCTGCGGTAGATCATTAAGCAGTATGCCAGGAGTTGGTAGCGCGCGTGTGCTGCTAGTCCTCCGAGGATGGATCAGCATCAGAGTGCGTTCTGGTAGGGAAAGGACATAGAGTTCCTGGTGACTTGAGCGAGGGAGGTGACCAATGAGGAGGATCAGTACAGTACTTATCTTGCTTCTGTGTAGTATATTTTCATTGGCGCTGGTTGCCTCAATCATGGCGGGTGCCGCATCTTCAGCAAAGATGCAGCCGTATGAAGGACAGATTAAGGCCATTAAAGTCGACAAATGTGGTCTACAGCCTGGATCCTGTGAAGGCTCGGTCATCCTGGCAAGGGCAGCCGGTGCTGGAGAAATCACTCTAGCCATCAAACCGGGGACCTGGCTGAAACGTGGCGATCAGCTCGTGACCATCGACGAACTCGGCGTGGGCAATTACGTGAAGGTTGAGGCTGTGCAACTTCCTGGTCAGCAGCTGCAACAGATTACCATTCTGAGCAGTGATGGGTAAGGCCTCGAAGTCTCGCATCCCATGCCGTCTTGCCCGACCTTTGCAAATAGCATTATGACCATTCTTTGACGGTACGGTATACATCCCTGCTCCACAGATGCAGCGCTCGATGCGTGGAAGTATTCCTCCGCAGGCTAAGGCGCCACCAGGGTGGCCTTCGGGGGAAAACAGAATCGACGGGAACTTGAGCGAGGGGGGTGGTCAAATGAAGCGGGTAAGAATAGGTGGTATGTGCTTTCTGTGTATGGTGTTATCGTGGGCTCTTGTATCGTTGGTGATGGCAGGCGCAGCTTCGAAAGCCACGGTGCAGCCATACGAAGGGCAGATCAAGTCGATCAAAGTCGACAAGTGCGGGCTGCAACCCGGCTCCTGCGAGGGCTCTGTCATCCTGGCAAAGGTAGGCGGTGGTGGAGAGGTTACTCTAGCCATCAAACCAGGGACGTGGTTGAAACGTGGTACTCAGCTCGTGACCATCGATGAGCTCGGCGTAGGCAACCACGTGAAGGTCGAAGCCGTGCAGCTGCCTGGTGAACCGCTGCAGCGCATCACGATCCTGAGTTCCGAGCAAGGAGACTGAGCCAAAGCCTCGGGCTCATGCCAACCCACCCGAAACTCTGGGTGTGATGAAGCGTGTGTGCTGAGGCAATGTCTGACTCCCGGGCTTCATGTCTGGGGCTGACCAGACATGGAGCCCGGATCATACTGGGTCCGACACCACGATCATGGTCTAGCCGCATTGAGACCACCCGTTGAGAGATCTCCGTGCCTTGCCGACGCTCACGCAGCGTGCGCTGGGCTGGCGATCATCATAGCCCGTACCTGGGCTCAAGAATTCACTCTCCTGAAGACCTCCGCAAGCATAGCACGCCCATGTGTGTTCTGTGCGTATGGATGGTATGATACTGTTTGGCTCGTGTGTCAGTTCTGACACCTGATCGCAGCGTGATCTCACGAACAATAGAAGGACATGGCCCATGTCCTGATAGATCCGCCATGCGAACGCTTAACGTCGATTTGACCGGCCCAGCTTTGGGGGGATGAACGCCATGTTTATCGTGGAAAAGTGGATGACCAAAGACGTCATCACGGTGCTGCCCCACGACAAAATCATCGATGCCTTTGAGCTCATGCAAGGACAGGGGATCCGTCATCTCCCGGTGGTCGAGAATGGTGAGCTGAAAGGACTGGTTACTGACCGCGATATCCGCCTGGCCTTAATTCCGTCGCCGTTGTCGACGCCGGAGGATCGGATGTATCATTTGGGCGCCCTGGAGCAGGTCGAGGAAATCATGAGCTCAGACCTCATCACCGTGGCACCAACGGCGACCATTGAAGAGGCTGCCAAGCTCATGGCACAGCATAAGATCGGCGCGGTGCCCGTGGTCGCGCATGGCAAACTGGTTGGAATCCTGACCGAAACGGACATCCTTTGCGTCTTCATCGAGATGCTGGAAACAATCCAATCGAGCTCACGTCTCGATGTGGTGCTCGCGAATCGGCCGAACGCTTTGGATGAAGTGCATCGTCTACTCGAAGCAGGCCATGCGAAAGTGATTAGCGTGAGCATGTCTCCAGAGAAAACTGCCGGCTCCAAGGTGTATTCTTTCCGTATTCAGCGGACACCGCTCGAACCCCTCGTGCTCATGCTGGAGAATGCCGGTTATCACGTCGTCCAGGCCCTCGAATAGACTGAGCATGCCTTCAACTGTGCGCCCGTCCTCCACACACTCCTCTCCGGTGGGATGGTACCAGCGGCTGCTGCAGCCGTTGATGTTTCGCCTCGATCCTGAACGCGCTCATCACCTGGCGCTATGGTTCTTGCAGCGGTTGGCGCAAATGCCGTCTCTGCTGAAGCTGTGGCAACATTGGCAGCCGCTTGCGCCCACTGCCTTGCAGATGCAGGTGGCCGGCCTGCACTTCCCAAACCCGGTTGGGCTTGCCGCCGGTTTCGATAAGAGCGCGACTGCCGTCGCCGCCTTTCAGACTTTGGGCTTTGGCTTTGTCGAAGTCGGGACCGTGACGCCACGGCCGCAGGTCGGTAATCCAGCACCTCGCTTGTTCCGTCTGCCGCCCGATGAAGCAGTGATTAACCGCATGGGATTCAACAACGATGGGGCAGCAGCAATAGCTCGGCGCCTCAAGCTCTCGCCTGGCCGAACGCCCATTGGCGTCAACCTGGGCAAGAATGCCGACACGCCCCTTGAGCAGGCGCTCGACGATTACTGCTCCTGTCTCCAGGACCTCTTCGATGTGGGGAGTTATGTCGTCGTCAATGTCAGCTCGCCCAATACAGCAGGCCTGCGCACATTGCAAATCTCTGACAACCTTCGTCGATTACTTAGGGGCGTACAGGACTGTAATCAAGCCCTGGCACGCCTGCGACAGGTCCAACCTCGTCCGCTGTTCGTAAAAATCGCTCCTGATTTGCGGGAACATGAACTAGACGACATTGTCGAGGTCGTTCAAGCGTGTGCCCTGGACGGAATCGTTGCGACAAACACGACCACCAGTCGGGAAGGCCTGACCACCGTGATTGCCGAGCCAGGCGGTCTGAGTGGTCGGCCGCTACGCCAACGGTCGACAGACGTCATTCGGTATGTGTATCGTCGGGCAGAAGGCCGTATTCCGCTCATCGGCGTCGGTGGCATTTTTTCGGCAGAAGATGCCTATGAGAAAATCTGTGCTGGCGCCACACTGGTGCAACTCTATACTGGTCTCATCTACCGTGGACCTGGACTGCCGCACCGTATCAATGTCGGACTCGTGCGCTTGCTCGAGCGTGATGGTTTGACACATCTGTCGCAGGCTGTCGGCCGCGCAGCGCTATGAGAGCCCCAACAGGCGTGCGATGTTACCCCCCAGAATCGACTCGACGGCTTCACGCGGTGTGTTCAGTTCGTGCAAAATCTCTATCTGTTGTTGGAAAATATCCTGTCGCCAGCCCCGCGGAAAGATGTTGGAATCGGTGCCGAACAGGATCCGCTGTGGCCCGAAGACCTCTAGAGTCTTGTCGAACACGGTCTTCAGGTCGAGATGCGAGGGCATATAGGTGAGCCAGGTGTTCGAGCTCGAGGTATCGACATAGATGTTAGGAGCTTGGGCACCGAGCATGAGGACCTCACGGAAATACCCACAGCCGAAATGGGGAATGATAAAGTTGGCGCGGGGGAATTCGATTGCTGCCTGGTGCAGATCGATGGGATCGGCATAGCGCAAGTCGAAGACGTTCGGCAAACCAAGTTTGTCGCGGATGCTGACTTTCAGAACGCCAAAATGCATAAAGACTGGGATGGCCAGCTCGGTTGCTGCCTGATAGAGCGGGTATAGGCGCTCATCGTAGGCGTGGAAATGGTGCATGGCTGGAAATAATGTGACCCCTTTGAGACCCTGGCGCTGCACGCCCTGGCGCAGGACATCGACGGCATTGGGCTGCGTGGGGTCGAGCATGATGTAGCCGGTGATGCGCTCGGGGAACGCCTGCGCTGCTGCGGCCACCGCGTCATGATCGCCGGGGACGCTGGTAAACATGATGAGCCGTTCGATGCCGTACTTATCCATTTCCTCTACCCAGTGTTGCCCCAGTTGCGCGGCATCATCCGGGGGGATTTCGACCCCTAGACGCTGAGCCACCGCTGTCAGTGGGGCCTCAGCCGGGAGGTTCTGCTGTGCCAGGCGAGCAAACGTCTGGAAAAAGCGGCGTGAGAAGAAATGCGTATGGGCGTCAATTACGCGTATGTTGCCCCAGGGTGTGCTGATCATGCTAGGCCCCCTCCAAAAGCTCCGCTGCAAATGGCCATCGTTTCCATGCCTGCATTGTACCATGAGATGAGACGAGGATTGCATTTTGCCGAAAGACTTCGGTATGATGATGGGCACGCGGGTACCGTTTGCCCACCGCACATAGTCTTGCGAGCTCAGCATTCCAGTGGGCAAGGCGTGCCCAACGGCTTGCCGCGAGGATAACCTCAAATACCCCCCTTAGGATTTCAGGTGTCATGTCGGTACCTGATCGAAGCAGTAACTACGGGAATGTCACGGTAGGGATAGATGATGCTGGGTCTGGTGGAGAGCCTTGGTGGCACAGTCATTGGCTGGATCGCGGGCATGGGGCGGATGTTGATCCTGCTCGTCACCGCCTTGTTTTGGGCCTTTGTCCCTCCATTCCGTTTGTATCGGCTAGCGCGTCAGATTCATTTTATGGGATGGCGGTCCCTGCTCGTCGTGGTTCTCACCGGAGCGTTTACCGGCATGGTCTTGGGGCTACAGGGTTATTATACATTGAGCAAATTTGGCGCCACCGCGCTGCTCGGCCCGGCGGTCGCCCTCAGCCTCATCCGTGAGATTGGCCCGGTGCTGTGCGCCCTGGTGGTCACCGGACGGGCAGGCTCGGCGATGGCCGCGGAAATCGGCATCATGCGTATTACCGACCAGATCGATGCGCTCTCGGTGATGGCGCTCAACCCCACCAAGTACCTGATCAGTCCCAACATCTTAGCGGGGTTGATTACGTTGCCCCTGCTCACTGCCATCGCGGATGTGGTTGGGATCTACGGTGGTTATTTGGTGGGCGTGCAGTTATTGGGGGTAGGCCAGGGGGTCTATTTCGGTGAGATGAAAGCGATCTTGGGCATGTACGATATCTCGATTGGCTTCTGGAAGTCGTTGAGTTTTGGTCTCATCATCAGTTGGGTCTGCTGCTACAAAGGGTTCTATACCAGGTTTGGAGCCGAAGGGGTCAGTCAGGCAACGACCGAGGCCGTCGTGCTGTCCTCCGTGTGGATTCTCATTTGCGATTATTTTCTGACCTCAGTGTTGTAGGTGAGACATGATTCGGGTGATCGATGTGCATCAATCGTTTGGCAGTCAGCCGGTCTTGCGGGGGATCAACCTACGCGTGCCGAAGGGAGAGATCCTCGCCATCGTCGGCCGCAGTGGCAGCGGCAAGACGGTCCTGCTCAGGCTCATCATCGGTCTTGTGCGGCCGAATCGCGGTCAGATCCTCATTGAAGAGACCGATATCACCCAACTCTCGGGCCGTCGCTTGGACCACGTGCGTGAGCGCTTTGGGATGTTGTTTCAAGGTGGCGCCCTGTTCGATTCGATGACCGTCTTCGATAACGTCGCTTTCCCCTTGCGCGAAAAGACCAATCTTCCCCAAGCAGAGGTCGTCGCTCAGGTGCAGAAGATGCTTGAGAATGTTGGCCTCGGCGAGATGGGGTACAAGTTTCCTGCCGAATTAAGCGGCGGCATGAAGAAGCGCACCGCTTTAGCACGTGCCCTCATCACCAATCCCTCGATCATTCTCTTTGATGAGCCGACAACAGGTTTGGATCCTATTCTGGTCCGCGCGATCCATCAATTAATCCAGGAGACCCACGACGCCTTCGGCTATACGGCTGTGATTGTCAGCCATGAAATCCCCGAGGTCTTTGAGATCGCCACGCGGGTTGCAGTCATCCATGAGGGGCGGATCATTGCCGAGGGCACCCCGGAGATGATTCTTAAGTCCCCAGATCCATTCATCCAACAATTCATTTCGGGGAGCCTCGAAGGCCCCGTGCGGCCGCTCTAGTAGCGGCCATCCGGTAGGAAGGGATGTATGATGGCGCGGATCAACACAGAGGTGGCCGTTGGTTTATTCCTGCTCCTCGGGTTGCTGGCGTTGGGATACCTGGCGATCAAGCTTGGCAAGATGGAAGTGGTGGGCACCAGTGGCTACACCGTGCATGCGACATTCTCGAATGTCGCTGGCCTGCGGGTTGGCTCTCCTGTGGAAATCGCCGGGGTGGATATCGGCTGGGTGGAGGCTATCCGTCTGCAGGAATTATCAGGCCGTCGTGGCTTTTCGCATCAAAGATGAGGTGCAACTCCCCGAGGACTCGATTGCCTCTATTCGCACCAAGGGTCTCATTGGTGAACAATTGGTCAAGATCGCGCCGGGAGGAGCTGAGAAAAATCTTCAACCGGGGGATGAGATCAAAGAAACGGAGCCGCCGGTGGATATCATGGAACTGATTGCCAACTACGCCTTTGGGAAAATCTAACCTCACTCAACTGAAAGATATCTGGACGCAGAGCTGGCGGCCAGTCAGTGGCAATAGAGAAGGAGAACCGTATGCACAGTATTGCACGCGGCAGAATCATGCTTCTGCTCAGTACAGTCTGGCTCGGAGTGATCGGGCAGGTCATGGCCGGCGAACCTACGGACCTGGTTCGGCAGACTACCGATCAGGTCTTGAATGTTTTTGACGACCCGCAATTCCAGGCCCCCAACCGGCAGGCCGAGCGCCAGGAGCGGTTGCACAAACTCGCCGATCAAGTCTTCGACTGGCAGGAAATTGCCCGGCGGGCGCTGGCGGTGCACTGGCGCGAGCGCACGCCGCAGGAACAGCAGGAATTCGTCAAGCTCTTCAGGGACCTCGTCGAGGGCACCTATCTGAATCGCCTCGAGACCGCGGCCCAGGAAAAACGCGACATCCAGTATGTCGGCGAACAGCTGGATGGGGATCGAGCCGCGGTCAAGACGAACGTGGTGACACGACGCAATCAACAGGTACCCATCGAATACCGGTTGCATAAAGTCGCTGGGCGCTGGCTGATCTATGATGTGCTGGTCGAGGGCATCAGCTTGGTCAATAACTATCGGTCGCAGTTCAACCGCATCATTACGAGCTCGTCGTATCAAGAGTTGGTCCAAAAAATGAAAACTAGACAAGTGGACGAACCCTCTGGTAAGCCGGAGCGCAAGGTACAATAGCGTCGCAAGCAGAGCTGTCCGGGGAGGGGGCGCCTCACCCCTCCCGACGCTGTCGTGCCCAGCGCTCTCCTATGTTGCCAACACTTCTGTCAATGCCGCCAGAAACCCCTGGAACTGCTCAATGGTATGGTGTCCCATGTTGGCAACCCGGAAGACCCTAGAGGAGAGGTCCCCCTGCCCTGCATAGATCACATAGCCCCGCGCCTTCAGGGCGTCATGCAAGGCGACATAGGTGAAGCCTGCTGGGAGCTCAAGCGACGTGATGGTATTGGAGCGCAGGTCTGGGGGCAAGAGGCATTTCAGCCCCAGGGATTCAAAACCATCTCGCAATAAGTGCGCAGCGGTTCGATAGCGCGCGATGCGGCGCGCGACCCCTTCTTCGAGCAGTTCCTGCAGGGCTTCATCAAACGCATACATGACTTGAATCGCTGGCGTAAAAGGTGTGCTCTGGCCCTGCTGGTGAGCGTACAGCATGGGCAGATGAAAATACAGCGTACGTGGGGGAAAATCTTGCATACGCTGCATCTCACTGTTCTTCACCAGGACGAACGACACTCCGGGTAACCCTTGGATGCACTTGTTGGCGGTGCCGATGCACAGGCCAATGCCGGCCCCCGCCAGGTCGATCTCCTCACCCCCCAGGCCGCTAATGGAATCGACCAGCAACACCCGCCCGTGCTGCGCGACCATCTCCCCAATAGCTGTGATGGGGTTCAGCAAGCCGGTCGTCGTTTCGTGGTGGACCAGGCATACCACCTCGATAGAGGCGTCATCACGCAGCATTCGAGCGATCTGCCCCAGGTCTGGCGGACTTGTCCATGGACAGGTCAACTCCACGACCTCAAGACCATGAATCGACGCCATTTGCGCCAGACGCGCCCCATAGACGCCGTTGTTGATGACCAGCATTTTCCGTTGGGGATGCAATGCAGAGGCGACGGCCGCCTCCATGGCTGCAGTCCCCGAGCCTGTCAGGAGGACGGCGGTATAGTCACCCTCAGCAGCGAAGGCATGGCACAACAGTTCGCGGACACGGCTCTGCAAGACGCTGAATTCATCCTCACGATGGCATAAATCGCCCCGCAGTAGCGCCTGGGACACTCGTGGCGAGACGTTCACCGGTCCGGGATTTAAGAGCATGGTGCGACCAGAGGTGAGCATAGGTTAGACTCCCCATATCATCGAGGTGCAGCTGCGCCATGGCCAAAGAAAAGGCTCCAGCTCATGAATAGAGCAAAATCGGCGGTCCGATTGGTATCATTCAGGTCCTCCATGAATCCGGCTTGCCAGACAACCGGCAACCCAGGAAGCGTCCAGTTGAAGCCGGCCAGGATTTCGTAGGTTGGCTGGTCGATGTCGAGGCCGCTGTTACGCACCGGCGGCGTGATACCATTGAGCTGGAGCAGGATGGAGAAGCGCTTGGTGAGACGGTATTCCCCGGTGAGGAAGGTGGAAAGCATCGGCACACTGTCGATGCCGGTCCCAGCAAACGGGTTGCCCGTGGGGATGGTCAAGCCGGTGTTGAAGTATAGTCGTACCGGGCCGAACGTTTTTTCGAGGGCCACTCCCAATGCGACGTCCACCTCCCCACTGCCCAGCGCCCGGTCCTCGTCACCGGTTGGCAGTTTCAGGGCAAAGCGCCCAGCGATGGCTGGGGCCAGCTGCCCCTCCTTACGGAGCAACGCCTTAGCACTGAGGCCGATGTCACCGATGCCGACTGCGCCGGACGTGCCTTTGAGGGCGGTCCTACCGTTGTTATTAAGGATGTAATCGAAGAGATTCTGCGGACGCTCGAAGCGAATCGTGCGTTTGAAGCCTGTGAAATCCTCAAACCCTTCAATAGGCCCGTCCAAAAAACCCTTCCAGGTATACAGCAGGGGAATGTCCAATCCGACCGCCAGTTGATCGATCACCCCGTATTGTAGAGCAAGGTTGGCGCGGGTCAGCTCGAAATCGAAGAGGAACGAGTCATTCCCATTCTGATCGCGAGCCAAGATATTGGCCTCTACCAGGTCGAAGCGGATATTCCACATCCCGCGCGGCAGGGGAATGGCGCGCTCCGGTGTAAACTGAAAGTATAACAGTTGGATGGGGGAAAGACTACGGACGGGAAATGGACCGCCGACCACGGCGGTCGATGGTAATTCTCGTGGCGATTCTTGTGCTGGTGTAGGCTGGGCGCACAAGGGAGCGGTGAGGATGGCATGGATGCAGCCCAGAACCAGCCACCATTGTGCCGATCGGTTTACAAGGGAAACACATCGGAGTATCGTGCCTATTCGACTTGGGCTGGGAGGGATGTCTTGAGAACAGGGCAACCTACCTGCGGTGATCCCCCCATAGGTGGCGTGCATCCTCTCTCCTTCGCGCATGAGCTATCGCACGAGCGCGCCGATATCCAGATGCGAGACCTCAACAGGAAACGACACAGTTTCGGGCGGTCCCTCAGGGTGTACGCACTCTAACAAGATTCACGCCACGCGGCAACTCCTTGACAGCGGCGCGAGGTCTATATCATAGACTCCACAGATATCTACAAGGCAGGATTTAGCCTCTACATTGGGCAGAATTCCCTTGACAGACGGTCCTTTTACAGGGTATATGATGCTGCACTTCCAGCCAAGCGGCGGAGGGTTTTGGAGGTTAGAAGAGGCTTCCGACTGGTTTCAGTGGGTCAAAGGTAGCGGTGCGTCAGCGGCGATTGTAGGTTGCAGGAGCACATCGGAGTGCCAGGGCCGACAACATCGAGGAGGTCTCCCATCACCACACATCCGCTCTCAGCCACCGTGGCAGACGCTTCCAGCTCCGGCGAGTGGATCAAGCGCGTCAGCGAGGCAGCTGCCCGATCGCAACACTTCTTTCTCACCACACAGGACCCGGAAGGCTTCTGGATGGGTGAGTTGCAGTCCAATGTTACCATCATTGCCGAATACATCATGTTTCAGCACTTTCTCGGCCACCGCGACCCCAAGCGACTCCGCAAAGCTGTGCGGCACATCCTCGCGGACGCAGTTGCCGGATGGCGGTTGGAATATTTATTTCGGCGGCCCTAGCGAGCTCAGCGCCACCGTTGAAGCGTATTTTGCCCTGAAATTGGCAGGACACCCCACGGATGATGCCTGTATGCAACGGGCCTGTCAACTGATCAGGAGCAAAGGCGGCGTGGAGCAAAGTCGAGTCTTCACCAAGATCAACCTGGCATTGTTCGGCCAGTATACCTGGGAGGGCATCCCCAGCATGCCGGTGGAGATGATGTTTTTGCCGACGGGCTTTTACTTCAACATCTACGAATTTTCCAGCTGGTCGCGCAGCGTCATCGTGCCGTTGATGATCATCTTCGCGCAAAAGCCACAGGTCAAACTTGACGGCTTTCCAGGTATCGATGAGCTTTACGCCTCTCCGCCTGATCAACGACACGCCGCCGTAGAGTGGTCGGATGAGTTGGTGAGTTGGCGTAATGTCTTCGTCCTCGCCGACCGCGCTTTGAAGATCCTCGAACGCCGGACGATTCCTGTCGTGCGAGCTGCGGCCATCCGCCGAGCCGAGCAATGGATCCTCAACCACCAAGATTTGACTGGCGATTGGGGGGGGATCATGCCAGCCATGATGAACTCGGTGCTGGCCCTGTTGAGCTTGGGCTATAAGCCGACCGATCCGGTGATTGTCAAGGGACTCGAGGCCATTGAACGCTTTGGCATTGAAACCAACAGCGAATTCCGTTTACAGTCCTGCGTGTCCCCCGTCTGGGATACCGCCATTACGGTGATTGCTCTAACCGACTCTGGTTTACATGCGACCCACCCGGCTTTGACGAAGGCGGCGGACTGGCTAGTCAGCAAGCAGGTCCTCCGCAAGGGGGATTGGGCCGTCAAGAATCGCAAGGGCAAGCCAGGAGGTTGGTCGTTCGAGTTCTTCAACGATTTCTTCCCCGACAACGATGATACCGCCATGGTCTTGCTCGCCCTGCGCCACGTGCGTGTGCCTGACGAGCAAACCCTGAAAGAAGCCTGTCAGCGCGGCCTCGCCTGGCTCCTCAGCATGCAATGTGACGATGGCGGCTGGGGAGCGTTTGATATGAACAATAACCGTCGCCTGCTCAATCATATCCCCTTCGCTGACCTCGAATCGCTCCTTGATCCGAGCACGAGTGATGTGACCGGTCGCGTCGTGGAACTCCTCGCGAAACTTGGCTACCCCCGACAACATCCGGTGATCCGACGGGCGTTGCGCTTCCTGCGCAAGGATCAGTGCGAGGATGGGTCATGGTATGGGCGCTGGGGGGTGAATTATATCTATGGCACCTGGGCGGTGCTGACGGGCCTGCGGGCACTCGGTGAAGATTTTTCCCAAGGGTATATCCAGCGTGCCATACGCTGGGTGGAGCGCTGCCAGAATTGTGACGGTGGGTGGGGTGAGAGCTGCGAGACCTACGTCAACCTGCAGACGAAGGGGAAGGGGAAGAGCACATCCTCACAAACGGCGTGGGCCGTGATGACCTTGATCGAGAGCGGTCGAGTGCGTTCGCCAACAGTGGAGTTGGGCATACGATTCCTCATAGAGCATCAACAGAGGGATGGCACGTGGGCAGAGGAAGAATATACCGGCACGGGCTTTCCCAAGCACTTTTATATCAACTACCACCTGTATCGGAATTACTTTCCGCTGATGGCACTCGCTCGTTATCGCTCCACGCTGACCGAAGGTAAAGCGGGGTGAGCGGCATTGGCGTGGTCGTTGCTCTGCCGCGTGAGATCCCCGCGGGCTTCCTCTGCTCTGCCAATCGCCAGTACGTGGAAACACATTCCTATCCCATCTACCGCGCTGCGGCGGCGCAGCATGTGATCGTGCAAGCTGGCGTGGGGCGCACACGGGCCGCCGCAGCTGCTCGGATGCTGATCCGTCACTTTTCCCCTCAGGGTTTGGTGAGCTTTGGCTTTGCAGGAGGTCTCGCCCCTTGGCTTGCCCGAGGCACTATCGTCATTGGCACAGAGGTGGTGGGCGAGGATGGGGTCGGTCAGTGGCCGATGGCAAGTCGTGACCTGGTTGAGCAATTCGGCGCGGCCGCCGTTGCTGAAGAGCTGCCAACGCAGCAAGGCAAACTGGTCACCAGCCGCTGTATTGTTGCCGATTCCGCTGCTAAAGCCGACCTGCGGGAGAAGAGCGGGGCGTGTGCGGTGGATATGGAAACGCTTGGGATCGTCGAAGCGGCGGACGAAGCCAGTCTACCATGGGTGGCCATACGGGCCATTGTCGACAGCGCGTCGGATACGTTGCCACCGGCCTGTCTCAGAACCCTGCATGCGGATGGCCATGTGGCGATGGGGCGGCTGTTATGGATGATGTGCCGATCACCTCTGGTGTTGCGCCACTTGGTGCGGCTGGCAGATCACACGGCTCTCGCCCGTCGTCATCTTTCACAAACTTTTGACCGCTGGGCCAAGAGCCGCGTCGTGCCAGTTCCTCAAACGCCCAGGAGAAGTCTCCTATGAAAACGCTGGTCACCGGCGGCACAGGTTTCGTCGGAGCCAATGTGGTACGGGCGCTCATGAAGCGCGGAGTTGAGGTGCGCGGACTGGTACGGCCCCGCAGTGACACCCAGAATCTCGATAGCCTTGATATCGAGCTGGTGGCAGGAGATTTACGCGACCGCGGTTCTTTAGAGGCGGCACTCGAGGGGTGTGACACGCTGTACCACGTGGCGGCTATGTATGCCCTCTGGGCGCGGAATCCCCGTGAGCTCTACGACAGCAACGTGACCGGCACCATTAATATCTTGGAGGCTGCCAAACAGGCTGGGGTGCAGAAAATCGTTTATACCAGCAGCGTTGCCACCATTGGGTTGCCGAAAGATGGGACACCGGGCACCGAGCAAATCCCGCTACCCCATGAGGATCTGGTCAGTGATTACAAGCGCTCCAAATATCTCGCTGAGCAGGAGGTTCTGAAGTATGCCCAGCAGGGCCTCCCCGTGGTCATTGTGAATCCCAGCTTCCCAGTGGGGGCCTGGGATGTAAAGCCCACCCCAAGCGGCCAGATCATCGTGAATTTCTTGCGTGGCAAGATCCCGGCATATGTGGATACCGGCCTAAACGTCGTCGACGTTGAAGATGTTGCCATGGGACATATCATGGCGGCAGAGAGAGGGCACCCCGGCGAGCGCTATATTCTGGGGCATGCAAACCTTACCCTGCCGGAGTTATTCCAGCTGCTGGCGCAGGTCTCTGGTATGAGTGCCCCACGCATCCGCATTCCGTATGGCGTTGCCTATCTGTCTGCCTGCGTCAGCGAGATTGTAGCCCGAACTATCACACACAAACCACCCTTCGCGACGCTGGCTGGGGTGAAGTTGTCCCGTAAGCGTATGTTTTTCGACGCCTCAAAGGCGGTGCGGGAATTGGGGCTGCCACAGACACCCGCGATCGAAGCCGTGCGCAAGGCTGTGCACTGGTTCCGGACACATGGGTACGCCAAAGAACGTGCTGAGACATGAGCGTTGAGTGATGAGAACACTTGAGGTGATTAAGAAGGCCGATAGGTTACCGGTGTCTAGGGCTATGTGTCTGCCAAATATCCCCCCACAGGATGTTGTGCTCGGCACTCAATCCGCAGCGCTCAGCATTAGCTTGAGAAGGGAGGATGGTCTGGAAGTTCTGTCGTTGCTGCTCGGTTCGCTGACTCTACGCCCCTATGTATTTTTCTTTCTGGCGGTTTATCTGGTGGTCAGCAGTCTTCACTTGGGCTATCTTCGTACTGCTATCCTGTTCTTTCTGACCTGGGGCATCGCTTTCCTCTCCGAGTTCAGCGCCACGCGAAATGGTTTCCCGTACGGTTACTATGAATATCTAACCGACACGCGTGAGGTCGAATTGTGGATCTCGAACGTGCCATTCTTTGATAGCCTGGCCTACACGTTCATTGCTTATGCGGCGTATTCGATGGCGCTGCTCGCCTATGCACCAATTCTCCGCCGCGGGGCCGACATCCAGTTGGTCGAGACCCATCGGCTGCGTCAATCCCTGCCGGTGTCTCTGCTGACCGTGGTCTTTTTTGTCTTCCTTGACATCGTCGTGGACCCCGTAGCACTGCGGGGTTCACGGTGGTTTCTCGGACAGATTTTCTGGTATCCCGAGGGCGGGATGTATTTTGGCGTACCATTGTCCAACTTCGGCGGTTGGGCGATCGTCGGCACTGCGATTATCCTGCTGTACCAGGGCATCGATCGTCTGCTGGTGAGACGCGGCTGGGGGAGCAATGCGGGGGTTCGCTACGTACCGGGCAAAGCCCTGTGGGGGCCGATCCTGTACTATCTCTTGCTAGTGTTCAACCTGACGGTTACCTTCATCATCGATGAACCCTTACTGGGCTGCGTTGGGGTGCTGATCTTCACCCCGATCACCATGCTCATGCTTACACTGCTCTTTAAGCCTGCCAATCAAGCGACGACGGAAGAGCTTGTCGCACATCTTGAAGATTTCCCTGGCTCATCCCTGACCCGATGGCCTTGGGGCATGGGAAATTGGAAGCAATAAGGGAAGGATGACCATGCGAGCGATCCTGTTAGCGGCCGGGACCGGCCGACGACTGCAACGGCCCTTTCCGAAATGTCTTGTCGACATTGGAGGCATGACCCTTCTGAGTCGTATGCTGCGGGCACTCGCGGCCGTGAAGGTGGTCGAAGCCTGGATCGTCGTCGGATACCGTCACGACTTGATCACTGCAGAGCTTGACCGCTGCCCATCGCCGCTGCCGGTGGTCTGCGTCAACAATGAAGCCTATCTGCGGGGTAGTGTGCGCTCGTTATGGGCCGCACGCCAGGTGCTGAACAGCGAGGTATTGGTCATGGATGCTGACGTGTTATTCCCCGTTCATCTCCTGCACCGCCTGGTGCAGTCCGCCCATCACAATTGCGTGCTTGCTGATCCGCGCTCTGCCTTCACGGGTGAAGAGATGATGCTGACGATTCAGGACGACCATATCTGGGACATTACGAGAGGCGTCATGGATCCAGCGCACGTGTTAGGCGAAGGGGTAGGATTCTACAAATTCGATCTGCTCGCTGCACGGCATCTGCAGGAGCTGCTTGAACAATGGATCACTAGCGGCCGCGATGGCGAGGAATATGAAGAAGCGTTGCGTGTCCTCTTCAAAGCTTGGAGTTTTGGCTACGAACTGGTCGGGGACCTACCCTGGACTGAGGTCGATTTCCCCGAGGATATCACCAAGGCGGAACAGAAGGTCTGGCCCCAGATTCAGGCGCTTGAGGCCGGACTATGGGAGCCACGATGAGTAGCCGAGCCGTCGTGTGGTTTCCCGCCTCGGCCACGCCGGCCGACCTGTTGCGGCCCATCGCCGGGGTGCCCTCGTTGCTCCGCCTGCTCCTTTGTGCTCAACGGGCGGGCCTCGGTGAAATGCTGCTGCTCGGGATCAATCGCTATCCGCGCTATGTGCAGACTTCATTCGCGGGGGACTCACGGCTCACGGCACGCCTGCTCTGTCTGGACGATCAACCCTGGTCGGTACTGGTGCAGACTTGCCCCGATCTGGAGAAGGCGTGGTGGGAGGGAGACATATGGGTCTTGCCGGGCGGCGGCGTCATCGACGCAATGCTGTTGCGCAATGCCGTTCAGCAAGTGGGAACTCGCCCGCTTGCCGTCATCGATCCCGAACCCAGGATTTCCTCCACATCTGCAGTGCCTTTCTTCAGAGTTTCAGGCACCTGGTTGCAGCCGATAGTGCAAGCATCGGGAGATGTCGCGCTGTCAACGCTGCTTAGTGATGTGCTACCGCGTGGCGACAGCGATCGCGTATCAAACGGGGGGCTTGTTTGTGCGCCAGTCGTCAATGAAACGAATGGTGCGGCCGTCGAACGCGGGTTGTTCAAAGGCCTTATGAATGTCTCAGATGGTTGGGTAGACCGCTATTTGAATCGAAAGCTCTCCCTGTGGTTCAGTCGACAATTTCTCCGCATGCCCCTAACACCTAATCAGGTCACCCTCGTCGCCTGTGCTATGGGCCTCCTAGCTGCTCTCGGGTTTGCGCACGGCAGTTGGGCCAGTGGTGTGCTGGGAGCGTTGCTACTGCAGTGGTCCGCCGTTATCGATTGCTGCGACGGTGAGGTCGCACGCCTCAAGTTCTTGGAGTCCACGAGCGGGTATTATCTCGACATCACCTGTGACAATATCGTGCATGTGGCGGTGTTCGTCGGTATTGCCTGGTCGGGTTATCAGGAATTGGGTCAGACTCATGTTTTGCTATTGGGGGGCTTGGCCGCCTTTGGGACTTTGATGGGCTTTATCATGGTGCTGGGCACACGGCATGGCCGCGTACGGCAGGCTTCGGCAGTACTCGACCGGCTCATCGATGCCCTGGCCAATCGGGATTTCTCCCTCATTCTGGTCATCTGCGCCGTGACGGGGACGCTGCAGTGGTTTTTGTGGGCTCTGGCCATCGGTGTCAATCTGTTCTGGATCATGGTGCTGGGCTTGGCCCGACAGGCACAGCGGACCGCCCATGGGTAGGCTGGCGCGTGCGCTCTTTCTGCTTCTCGGTCTCGGCCTCCTTGTCGTCCTCGCCACCCAGGTAGAACTGGCGAAGGTCAAGACCTATCTCGCGGACATGGGGTGGGCATTCCCGCTGATTTTCCTCCCGTATATCGTGGTCTACTGCTGTGATACGCTGGGCTGGCGGCTAGCGTTTGGCCCATCCGTCTCGATCCCGTTTTTCACGCTGTATCTGACGCGTGTTGGCGGCGAAGCGGTAAACAACTTGACGCCTTTTGCCTACCTGGGAGGTGAACCGGTCAAGGCGCATCTGCTGACGCGCTTTCAGATTCCTCTCATCCAAGGTATGGCCGCCTCCATCATCGCCAAGATGCTCATCAGCATCTCGCAGTTCATCTTTGTGATTCTTGGGGGTGTGTTGGCATTGTCGTATCTGGTGATACGTCCGGACCTCCTCTGGCCGCTGATCCTGCTGGTCATCGTCGTTGGGGTGCTATTAGCGGGCTTATCATATGGCCTCCGGGTCGGCCTCTTCACGACACTCATCAGGGCCCTGGACCATTGGAACGTTACCCCGTCTCGCCTGGAGCGGTGGCGCGCACAACTTCAGCAACTTGACGAGACGATCGTAGGCTTCGCACGTCGATACCCCTCGTATCTCTGCCTGTCATTAGGATTACATTTTCTGGGGTGGGCATTGGGGACGCTGGAAGTTCTGGCGATTTTTTATGCGGTCGGCATCCCCATCAGCGTGCGCGAAGCGCTAGCCATCGAGGCCCTGGCCAGCGTTGTCAAGGCGGCGGCCTTCTTTATTCCTGGCAGCCTGGGAGTACAAGACGGGGGAAATGTCCTGCTGTTGACGCTGTTTGGCTATCCCAGCAGTTTTGGACTGACCTTTTCCTTAGTGCGTCGTCTGCGGGAACTGTTATGGATCAGTCTAGGCCTGCTGATATTGCTCCGGTATTATGGCTGGCGGTCTAGACCCGCGTGAAGACCTGTGAGAAGCGGTGCTTGATCTCTTCTGGTGTGAGCGACACGCGTCCCAGGCCCTCGGGGGCGCGACCACTGACTTTCACCAGGAGAAATGTCAGGACCTTCGTGTCGATCGCCTCCTGAAGTGCCTGCTGCAGCGCGACAGGATCGCGCACCCGCCGTACCTGTGCGTAACCTGCAGCCTCTGCCAGTGCAGCGAGATCGACCTCCGAGCTAATGGTGGGCTGTCCTCCCGTCGACTCATATACCTCGTTATCGAGGACGACGTGAATGAGATTCGGCACTTGCACGCTTGCGATCAGCGGTAACGTCCCCAGGCTCATGAGAGCACTGCCATCCCCCTCGATGACCCAAATTCTCCAGGCTGGTGACTGCAAGGCCAGACCGAGTCCAAGCGCATTCAGCAACCCCATGGAGCCAATCATGTAAAAATTCTCCGCACGATCACAGATATTGAAGGCTTCGCGGGAGATCATCCCGGTTGTGAACAGGGCCAGGTCTCTGTCAGAGAGCGGCGCCAGCAGGTATTCGAGGGCCTCATGCCGCGTCATACGACGATCGCCGGTCGGAGCATAAGGGCTACGGGAATCAGTTGTTGTCCCATCACGGAGATGGCCCACTGCACATTCGCTTCCAAGGTGTCCGCCTCCAGGACGACATAGGGAATGCCCAGGGTGTGCAATAGATCGGGAGTTTTCTCTCCCATGATCAAATGCTCTGGAGCGTCTTTGCCCCCGTAACCACGCCAACTTACCAGCATAAGGACAGGGATACGATAAATCAAATTGAAGGATGTGAGGGGGTTGACCACGTTGCCAAGGCCTGAGTTCTGCATCAGAATGCCGCCACGACGCCCCGTCAAGTGTGCCGCACTAGCGATCCCCAGCGCAACGTCTTCACGCACGGCAGGGATATAGGTTACCGCTGGGTCTGCCAAGCCAACGTTAATGACACCTTCTAACAGAGAGCATGGCACGCCAGCGAAGAACGTCACCTGCTCACGTTTCAGAATGTCCCAAAATTCATGTGCCGTGCGCATCAGCGGATTCCTAGGACGAAGGACCAAGGACTGCGTCGTGGAAATTTCCTGCTCAGTCCTCGGTCCGCATGCCTCAGCCCTATTTTTTTATATACGCCCAGGCCCGTTGGTAGTCCTCGAAGGTGTCGACTTCCATCCAACCTTTATAGATGTTGACCGCGTAGACCTCCTGGCGCTGCTCGATAAGCTCTTGGAGGAGATCGGTGAGAGAAGCTTGTTCCAGAGACGGCGCCTCGTGGAACGGCCCACCACGGTGGTTTTCCGCGATCCGGTGGTAAGTCTGACGCACCAGCTCTGTCCCGGTGGCTGAGAACATGGCCATGCCGATGAACTCGCCATGCGCATCTTCCGGGGCTTGTTGCTGGCCGATCCGGGCTACGGTGGTGTCGGCGGTGCTGGGGAGGAAGCGATAGCCCTGCTCAGGGGGATCACGCAGCAGCACGAGATCAGGCTTTGGGGCGGCTTCGCCAGGTCGCATATCCCCACGTTGATCGTACCAGGCACGATCGACCACTAACGAGATATCTTTGTCGCTTTGCAGAAGTTTTTCGAGCACGCTGCGGTCGAACAGGATATCGCCGTACACGATCAGGCAACGGCCTCGCAGCTCGGCTTCGGCACAAAACAATGAGGCCAGGTCAAAGTTTTTTTCATACGCCTCATTATCGTAATAGCGGATATTCGGCAGTGTGAACTTATCTTTCTGATAGCCGCGAACTACCACGATATCCTTGATATTACAAGCATTCAAGGTTTCGACCTGGCGCTCAAGGATACTCTTGCCCTTGATGTCCAGAAGCGCTTTGGGACGATCTTCAGTGAGCGGCAGCAGGCCAGGCTCGAACCCGGCGGCAAGGATGATGGCCCGCACCGCCTCAGCGCCGACAGGCAGGAACTCTTGCTCCGCTGCCTGCAATTCCGTCACCCCTACCAGATCGTAGACCTCATCGAGCGAAGCAATGTGTGGATCCAACAAGCTTGCTATGCCATCATGTCGTAGCCTCGCCAGTGTTTCCTTCATGGCGGGAATGGCGGCACGTATGGGGTGATTGGCGAAGATAACCATCTTAAATCCGGCCGCTTCCAGCGTCTGCAGCGGCGTCGAGGCGTACGTGGTCGGCACCACTACCAACGGTGTGTCACGCGACCAGCGGCGCGCAAACTCCGTGACTTCGACGGCGGTTTGAGCTTTCGAATGGATCAGAATGGCATCGGCGCCGGCATCGGCATAGGCGGTGGCACGCTGTAAGGCTTCCTCCATGCCCCAACCGGCGATGAGCGTCTCAGTACGGGCGATGACCATGAAATCAGCGGAGCGCTGGGCGCGCTTGGCGGCGCGAATTTTACCACAGTGCTCTTCGATGGACACCAGCTCACGTTGGACGCCGGAGTAGAAGCTGCAGCGTTTGGGGAAGATGTTGTCCTCGATCGAGATGGCTGCGACGCCTGCCGCCTCATATTCAATAATCGTCCGCATGACGTTGATGGCATTACCATAGCCGTTGTCGATATCGGCGATGACGGGAAGATCGGTGGCGCGGATCATCCGCCGGATGATCTCGAGGTTTTCCGTCATGCTGAGGACATTCGCGTCGGGCAACGCAAACTGCGCGGCAGAGATGGCGAAACCACTCGCCCAGACCGCATCAAATCCTGCCCGTTCAATCAACCGGGCACTCAAGGCATCGTGTGCCCCGACGGCGACAATGGCTCCGGTGCGACGCAATAGCTCACGCAGCTGGCGTGCTTTGTCCATAGTTTCAGTGTCCCCTGTCTCAAGGTATCGAGAAATGTTGGAGTCTCGCTACAACCTCGACATGCACCGCAGATAGATACGGAATCATCGCGGAAGATCGACATTCATCCCCTGTGGCAGCCTCCGCGACTGCAGGCTGTCCTCAGCGCGTTTTTCACGGATGAATCGCCATCTTCAAAGCCCCATGCGACTCCATGCGCTGGAATGCCATTCCCAGGTCGCCCAGGGGCAACACATCCGTGATCAATGGATCGAGCTGCAGCTGCCGCGAGGCAATAAGCCCCAGAGCGCGGCGGATGGCATTGGGGGTGTGATGAAACACACCGATCAGCTTGCGTTCTCCATAGTGCAGAGCCTTGGTTTCAAAAGTCACCGAGGTTGCAGGCTCACAGCCACCGAAGAGGATGGCTTGGCCGCCCTTGCGCGTCAGGGCCACCGCCAGCTCCCACAACTCCGGGCGTCCAACGGCCTCGATCGCCAGCTCGACGCCTTGACCGTGGGTCGTCAATTGGCGGATCAGCCCCTCATGCGCGCGCGCCGAATCAAGGTCGATGACGGCATCAGCGCCCAGCTTGCTCGCCAGTTCGAGCTTGCTGGCACTGCGGCTGATCAGGATGACGCGGGCCCCGGCCTGCTTGCACACCTGCACGAGGAGCAAACCGATGGAACCGGCTCCGAGGATGGCGACATGATCGCCCGCGCGCAAGCGCACCGCATCGAGACCATGCAGGACGCAGGCGAGCGGCTCACAGAAAGCCGCCTCTGTATACGTCAGACGGTCAGGCAGCACCACGAGATTTTGTCGAACGATGGCCGCTGGGATCTTGATGTACTCCGCATAGGCACCGTTTAGCAAGTCGAGGTGTTCACAGAGGTTGGTCTCGCCAGCATGGCAATAAAAGCACTGATGACATGGCGCCGAGTTAGCAGCGACGACGCGCATCCCAGGTCTGAACCCTTCCACTCCAGCCCCTACCTCGGTCACCACACCAGCAAACTCGTGGCCGAACGGGGAAGGAAAGTGCTTCAACAGCACTGGATGTCCACGCTGAAAGGTCTTCAGATCGGTCCCACAGGTCAAGGCCACCTCAACTTTCACGATGACCTCGCCCGCAGCTGCCCGTGGCACATCCACGTACTCCAGTCGCACATCCCTGGGACCATAGAACAGTGCCGCTTGCATCTTCATAGCTAACATCCTATCAGCTCAGGCGTACGGGTTGATGATCGCTTTCACCGCCCGGCGCGTCCGCGCCAGCTCCACCGCCTGGGGGAGTTCATCGAGTGGCAGCCGATGGGTAATGAGCCGGTCCACATTGACGGCGTGCGACGCGATCAAATGTAACGCATGGACAAGCTCTAGGGGGGACGGGGAATAACTCCCTTCGATGGTGATTTCCCGATAGTAGAGCACATTGGGGTCAATCTGAGCGGGCCGCTGCAGGGCCATATTGCCAAACAGGGTAATTATGCCTCCATCCCGCACCCACTGGCAAGCCTCCTGAACGGTTCCCCCATGTCCAGCCGTAAGCACCACCACATCACAGCCGCGCCCTTGTGTCAGGTTATGCACACGGCTGGTCACCTGCTCGCCGTCCGCCGCTGGGCAAACGGCGTCAACCCCGAGGCGTGTGGCGAACGCCAGCCGCTGCTCGTCCAGATCCAAGCCGAGTACAAGGCCACGATTGGCCTGCACGAGCTGGGCCATCAGCAGCCCCATAGGTCCCAATCCTACGATGAGAACAACGTCGGCAGGCTGCAGGTTCCAACGTCGCAGGCTGCGCAGACAACAGGCCAGCGGTTCTGTGAAACTCGCCGCCTCGAACGACACATGGTCGGGTAAGCGCAGGGTCGTCAATTTCACGTGCTCCGCGGGGACCAAGACTTCTTCCGCAAAGCCACCCGGAGTCAGATGAGATTGTTTAAAGCTTCGACACATCGAATAATTGCCGTGGCGGCAATAATGGCAACCGTAGCAAGGGACATGGTGGGCCACAACGACCCGATCACCCCCCTGGAAGGGGCTGACGGCAGCTCCAACTCGTACTACCTCGCCGGCAATTTCATGTCCTAAGACGGTCGGCACGGACAGCTTCTGCTGGAACAGCTTGGCCAGGTCTGAGCCACATAAGCCGCAGGCATGTACCCGCACGACCAACTCGCCGGCGGCCGGCATTGGTAGCACGAGCTCTTCGATGCGAATCATCTCTTGGCTATAGACGACGGCGGCTCGCACTACAATTCCCTCGTGCAACTGCATTGAAGGGAACACAGACCGCGGGTCCCAGCGTGACCGTCGCTGCGCCGGTTGTGTTCGTCGTGGCCGGTACGGTCCGTTGTATTCTACTCATAGAGCGGCCAAACGCAAGTGGAAAACCCCTTGGAAGGTCCGGGTTGGTGGGGGTAATGCTGTGCCCAGGTCCTGCCCAGAGCATACTGGCTCAGCGCCGGACGGCAGTCCCGAGGCGGCGCATCCAGATCGACAGGGCGATCCACAGCTTGTGAGTGGTTGGCAGTGTAAAGGTGCCATCGAACACCCGATAGTGCGACGCCTCGATCCTGTCCAGGAGGCGAGAATAAATCGTTCCCATGATCTCTGCTGCGACCAGCGAGCGCCGATCTTCTTCTGCCAGCAGCAGCCGTGCATTATCAAAGTATTGCCGCGCACGACTCCCGGCAAAGCGCATGAGCTCGTTGAAAGCAGGGGTATAGGCGCCGCGTAACAGCTCCTCCTCACGATAGCCAAAACGTGCCAGTTCATCTTGGGGGAGGTATATGCGGCCACGCTCAGCGTCCCCTTTCAGGTCGCGGATGATGTTGGTGAGCTGCAAGGCCACGCCGAGGTTGACAGCGTAATCCTTGGCCTTCGGGTTGCGATAACCGAAAATCTCGATACACATCAAGCCCACTACGCCTGCGACTCGATAGCAATACTCGTACAACTCACGAAAGGTCGGATAGCGTGCGTGCGTGAGGTCCATCTCGACGCCGGCGATGAGCTCTTCGAAGTGCTCTTTCGGAATGGGAAACTGTTGGAGGCTCAGGGCCAGGTTCACCGTGATAGGGTGCTGCGCGGTCCCCCCATAACAGCGATCAATCTCCCGTCGCCACTCCTCCAGGAGTTTCGGCTTGTCGTGCTCCGCGGCATCCCCATCGGCGACGTCATCTACTGAACGACAAAAGGCGTAGACGGCATACAGCGCTTGCCGCTTTTCCTTGGTGAGAGAAAGGAAGGCATAGTAAAAATTGGACTGGCTCTTGCGCGTCACCTGTGCACAGTAATCTGCCAAGCTCACGGCATCACTCGTCGCTAGGAGAGTTCCTGAGAGTCCAGGATGATGGTCACGGGCCCACGGTTGACCAAAGCCACATCCATCAGTGTTTGAAAGGCCCCGACTTCCACCGGCACCCCCTGGCGTCGCGCCTCGGCAATGAAAGCCTCGTACAAGGGCATAGCCACCTCAGGGCGCGCCGCTTCCACGAACGAGGGCCGTCGTCCCTTGCGGCAATCCGCATAGAGTGTAAATTGAGAGATCACCAACATTTGCCCGCGAACTTCCAGCACCGAGCGATTCAACTTACCGTCTGTATCATCGAAAATACGCAGATGCACGCTCTTGCGAGCGAGTTGAATGGCATCCTCGGGGGTGTCCATCTGTCCCACCCCCAACAGCACCAGGAGACCATGGTCAATGGCCCCCACCGTTTCTCCATGTACCGCCACTGATGCTCGTGCGACCCGCTGGACTACTGCACGCATGGCAGCTGGACTCCTGGGAATTCCGTTGAAGGCATGGTTTAGCCATTGAAAGTGTGCACTGCTTATAGCACAGACGCCCCTTCTTTCAAAGTGGATTTTTGAGGGTGAGGACGGTCGCCGTGAGAGCTGGTGATTGCAATTCTTACCGAAATCAGTAGACTACGTCAGACTACTTCTCAGTCGGAGACCTTGGGCCAGAGGGATGACAGCATATCGCATCACGACAGGAGCGGGGAAATGGCTACGTCTAGCATCGCACCCAGCCGATTGCGTCACTGGATCGCCGCATTTCTGCGGTCTGCTCAGGTGCCGGAGGAGGAGGCACAACTCATCGCCAGCGTGCGTCTCGAGGCTGCTCTACGTGACCCATTAGGTTTTGATGCTTTCGCCGCGCGTAGCCTTGGGCACGTCGTAGAGCGTATACGCACCGGCGGGCTGAATCCGCACCCGACGATTCATGTCGTGCAGGAGGACGGACCACTGGCCCTCATGGACGGCGACGGAGGCATCGGGCAATTGGTAGGCGTCCGTGCCATGGAGCACTGCCTGCACCTTGCCGAGGTGCATGGATTGGCACTCGTGGGGGTGCGTCGGTCGTCATCGCTGGGCGCGATGTCGTATTATGCCATGATGGCTCTGTCGCGTGGGTACATCGGCTTCGCGGCGACCAACACGGAGTTGCGCATCGGCATGCCACCCTGGGGCGGGGTGACTCCAACCCTGGGGAACAACCCCTTTGCGGTGGCCATACCGGTGGCAGAGGGCGTTCCGATCGTCGTTGACATGTCTCTTACCGCGACGGAGCCTCAGGGAGAGCAGGCCGGCATGATGACGCATCGGCAGGCACTGCTCGGGGGTGGCAACGTCGCACGTGCCGTCATGGGGGGGCACAAGGGTTATGCGCTGGCGGTCGTCTTGGAGATTCTGTGCGGTGCGCTGACCGGCGCCGGCTTTGGTCTGGCACATGCTCATGAACGCATCGGTTCGTTTGCGACACCGCCAGACTTAGGCCACCTATTTCTGACTGTGAATGTTAACCGTCTGATGCCGGTTCTGCTCTTTCAGGCGGGCGTAGCCAGACTCATCCAGCAGCTTGGAGCCTCGGAGTTGGCCACGGGTAGCGAGCGCATCTATCTGCCGGGCGAACTTGAATTCAGGCGTCGCGAGGCGCGACTCCAAGACGGCATTCCTCTACCAGAAGAGGCCATGACCACGTTGCAAACGATCGCCAAAGACCTTGGGCTGCCCCTTGAGATCTAAACCCAATTGCCGGGAGATGACTATGGATACGTTCCAGTGTATCCGCACGCGGCGCACCACCCGCGCCTTCTTGCCGACAGACGTCCCCCAACAAACCATCCAAAACATTCTGGAGGCAGGCCGTCTCACCCCTAGTGCGCGCAATTTGCAACCCTGGCATTTCGTTGCGATCCAGGACAGGAACATGCTGAAACAACTGAGCCTTTTGTGCACCAGTGGACGCTTCATCGAACAGGCGCGCTGTGCCGTCGCCGTGGTCACCGACCCTACCAACAACTGGCATGAAATCGATGGGGCGCGAGCGGTGCAGAGTATGGAGCTGGCGGGATGGAATGAAGGAGTTGGCACCTGCTGGATCGGCAACATGAACCGGGACCGTATCAAAGAGCTCCTGGGGATTCCCAATTCCCTGCATCTCTTGACCATCCTGCCCTTTGGCTACCCGGCTCAGGCCAATGCTCCCCGGCGGCGGACAAAAAAACGCCCGGCGGAGGTCTGTCATTGGGGACGGTTCGGACAACATTGAGCCTATTGCCCTTCAGCCCTCGCAGTGGCCGAGAGGTTTGTGGGAGAGAAAGTTTCTTGCAAGAGCCCAGGATCGCAGGCGGCCATGGGGTCATCGTGGCCATGCTGATGCTACTTGTGTACGGCCTTGCCAGCCAGGCGACCGCCGAGATATACACCTGGGTCGATCGTGAGGGGCAGTCCCATTTCACCGATAATTATGCCATCGTGCCACCGGACTACCGTGACCGTGTTCAGTCCCGCCCAAGTTCTCCCCCCTCGCCACTACCTCCCCTGTCAGCACCTTCCTGGACACCCAAAAAGGAGAAACCGTCGAAGTCCTCACGGCCCCCTCGTCCGGCAACGAGGGGGCTGGCGAAAGTGGTCGCCGTGCTCGACGGCGACACCATCATCATCGACGGTGGAGAGAAGGTCCGTTATGCCGGTCTCAATACTCCAGAGACCCACCACCCTGACAAGCTACCCGAGTATTGCGGCCAGGAAGCCTTTGAAGCCAATCGTCGTCTGGTGGCTGGCAAGACCGTCCGGCTCGAGTTTGACGAACGTCGACGTGACAAATACGGACGCCTCCTGGCCTACGTGTATGTGGACAGCCTGTTTGTCAACGCCGAGCTGATTCAGCAGGGGTATGGGCAGGTCTCCACCTACAAAGACAACCAACGCCATCATGACGACTTCGCGCGCTTACAGCAAAGACGCCATCGCGGCGCGACGTGGCATGTGGGGAGGATGTGGGGACCTTCGTACCCCTAGAACACCGTCGAAACCCTATCCCCCACGCGCAGGACGGTGACAAGGATGCTGTTGCCAGGCGCGAGAGCATTGGCATGCTTCGGATCGAGGTAAAAGACTTCGGAGCGGTGGCTCAAGGTAAAGCCCATCCCCGGCACGATACCGCCACCGTTGGGCGTGGCCGGGAAACGATTGCCTTCCGCATCGACCTCCGAGAGATGGGTGGTACCATCGCTGCTGCTGTCGTGAGCGGCGTCTCCGCTGCCAAGCTTCTCTACCCTTGGGAAATTGCACTAATCGCGATGGATCTACGAATTCTCCAATTGCACTCCTTCAAACGCCATGCAGATAAACACTCACATTGGAGGTTTCAGGCATGCTGACATCAGCCCTGATTTTTACCGTGGTGGGCACTGGGCAGGCGGGTTATAGCGGGGATAGGGACATGGCGCGGCGTGCCGCCCTCAATCAGCCGTTTGACGTCGCCCTGGACAGGCAGGGTAATCTCTATTTTTCGGATGCGTACAACCACTGTGTACGACGTATTGAGCGCGCCAGCGGGACGATTACAACGGTCGCCGGCACCGGGGACGCGGGGTATAGTGGCGATGGCGGCGTTGCGATCCGGGCTCAGCTCAATTCCCCCTATGGCATCGCCCTTGACACCGCCAATAATCTCTACATCGTCGATCGCCTCAACGCTTGTATCCGTTTGGTCGAGGCCGTGACGGGGATCATTCAGACCATTGCTGGCACCGGTCAACCAGGGTATGGCGGCGACGGCGGCCCAGCGCTCCTGGCACAATTGCAGGAACCGAATGACATGGTGCTGGATGGCCATGGACGTGCCTTCATCGCCGATGTCCAGGACCATCGTGTGCGCGTCGTCGATCTGGCCTCCCGCGTCATCACCACGTTCGCCGGTACTGGGGAAGCTGGCTCGAGCGGCGACGGCGGCCCGGCCGGTCGTGCCACTCTGCTAGGACCGCGCGCCTTGGCTTTTGGCCCAACAGGGGATCTCTACATCTGTCTGCGCAACGATCATAAAGTGCGGCGAGTCGACATGCACACAGGGATCATCCGAACTGTGGCCGGAACCGGAGAACGAGGCTACACTGGCGATCATGGGTCGGCGTTGCGGGCCACCTTCAATGGACCTAAGGAAATCGCCGTCGATAGCCAAGGAAATATCGTGCTCGTCGATACCGAAAACCACTGTCTCCGGCATATCGACGCGGCCAGTGGGGTAGTCACCACCGTCGCCGGTACAGGACACGCGGGCGGCAGCGGCGATGGGGGTCCAGCCATAGCAGCGATGCTGAAACGTCCCCACGGGGCATGCCTGGACGAAGGGGGCAACATGTATATCGGTGACTCGGAGAATCACCGGGTGCGTTTCGTCTCCCTTCATGGTGCAGATGGTCTGCCCTGGTAGCCCGCATGCCTGGTTATCTCTGCACAGGCAACCGGCAGGACACCAAGTGTCAGCTTAGCCGATGGCTTCCAGCCAGGCCGTCACTGCCGCCTCCAATTCCTCCAAGGGAAAGTGTTGTGGAGGGCTGGTAGCATCGATGCGATCTTCGATGAGCCCGCCTTCGGCAGACAAATATAGGCAATAGGCATTGCCAATACGCTCCCACGAAGGCAGCACTCCAGCCTTCACGTCAACGATCTTGGCTAAGAGATCCCTCGCCCAGTCAGGGCTTCGTTGAATATCGATGACGAGAAAGGCGGCGATCAGGTCGCGCGCGCTATCGTTGGCGCCTTTTTTCGGCCAGGAAAACTGTTGATCGGGCATGTCTTATCTCCATTTTCGTCGTTCGCCGAGTCGCGCCTATGGCGTGGCACCTCACCGTAAGGGGAAAGCCGTATTGACACGACCGTTGCTCAGCTTGGCCATGGCGATTAGGAACAGGGTGTCGTCAGACGCCGCACAGAATGGGCCTGTGTCCTGTACGGTTGATGTCGGTCGATTCGGGCCGCAGACCGCCCACTGGGGAGCATTCGCCGGACAGCGGCTGGGGTGGGTGGCGGCATACGCGATTGAGTTCAGGACTTCCGGCATGGAGCAGGCGTCTGGAAACATCGTGGAGAATTTCGACGATCGTGGATGAGCGCTGTAGCTCCACGATCCACCATAAATCCCCTGAGCGTTTGCCGGTTGACTAATGCTGAATCGGGCAACTATTGCGGGGTTGAGCCCTCCGGGTCGAGAGTGGAAACCTGCTGGAGCATCGGTCTTCCACTCACCACAAAACACATGCACCTGGTTCACTTGTGGAGGCTTGGGGCGCTTGGTCCAGTGCGCCAGCATAGTGCAGTCGACGGCCACCGCGGTGGCGCCAGCGGAGACGGAGACGCAGCCGAGGACAATTAAGGCCAGGAGGCATACTCCTAGTCTCCGGGTAGCGTGTATACACATGCGGGGTCTCCTCGCTTAATGGCGATTGGACGGGTTGTTGGCAAGCGGTGGCTCTTGTGGCGACCCTTGGAGGAAAGGAGGTGACAACATGGTACGAGACGGCTCTATGACCAGACGCTCTTCATTCATGGCTGTGCTCCTCAGCATTGGACTGTGCATGTCCGCCCTTGGTCAAGGCCCCGGACGATGGATGAGCGGCGCGCCCATGCCTTCAGAGCGTTCGGAGGTCGCGATGGCGGCAGTGGAAGGCCGAATTTATGTCGTGGGCGGATTCGATGGTCAAACCGAACTGGAGGTCTACGATCCGACCGCCGATCGGTGGACACGTGGCGCCCCATTCCCACGGTCGTTGCATCACGCTGCCGCTGTGGGACTTGCCGGCAAGCTCTTGGTCATCGGCGGTTACATCGATGGGTGGATTGCCTCCGATTTGGTCTACGAGTATGATCCAGCCACCGCTCATTGGCGCCCACGAGCCTCGATGCCGACGCCTCGGGGGGCATTGGCGGCGGCGCTGATCGATGGCAAGGTCCATGCGGTTGGTGGCGTTGGGCGTGACAGACGCAATACCGGCGCACACGAGGTCTACGATCCTGCAATCGACAACTGGACAGCGCATGCGCCCTTGCCGACGCCGCGAGACCACCTGGCTGCGGCGGTGCTGGGCCGACGGTTATACGTCCTCGGCGGTCGGGTCGATGGACGCTACTCTGACAATTTGGCTAGCAACGACGAATATGATCCCGTCATCAATCGCTGGCAGACTCGTAAACCCTTGCCCACTCCGCGAAGTGGCATCGCCGCCGCCATTCTCGACGGCAAAATTTTCGTGTTCGGTGGAGAGGCGCCCTCCGGCACGTTTCATCAGGTTGAGGCCTACGATCCACAGTCTGATCGTTGGCACACCTATGCCCCCATGCCCACAGCCCGGCATGGTTTGGGGGCAGTGACAGTGGGGGAGCGCCTCTACGTCATCTCTGGCGGACCCACGCCCGGCGGTTCCGCCTCGTCCAGCAACGAGATTTTTACCCTCTTGCCCAGCCCATGACATTGCCTCCGGGCTTTTCTGAGCTTTGGCCACAACCTGTGCGTGGACCTACGTCACCTGTACCTTTCCTACCATGCTAGGACCAATTGCGCAACAGTGTTCAGGTCCTTGGGCACAGCGCTGTGCACCCCCAGACAGCTGCCTGGGAACTAGCCTGCAGTCATCGGGTCTAAGGAGTTGTTATGATCGAGCGGTATGCTTATAGTTAACGATCAATGATGGGTGAGTATCGTACTTGTTACAGGAGGATGAAACGCATAAGGATGAGGTTGGATTGTTCTCATGCATGGATGTTCACGGTTGTTCCTCACACCGGCATGCCCTGCCTCGATGGCTGGCATAGCACCATGTCGCGGTGACGAGGATGGCATTAGGGTACGAAAGGGAGGAAGACATGTCACGTCGATCAATGCTTGGGATTGGGGTAGCACTCATGATCGGTGTCCTACTGGTAGGGTCACCGGGGGCACCCTTGAACGCGGCCGCTACCGGTCAGTCCCAGACACCACCTGCACCGGTGGTTGCCGTCGTGAACGGCAAGGAGATCACCGAACAGGAGTTACTCGATCGGGTCCGCGGCGAGATGTCCAAACTCGAGGCGCAAATGTATGAGGTGCGCCGTAATGGAGCCGAGGAGTTGATATCCGACTATCTCCTCGAACAAACTGCGCAGTCTCGTGGATTAACCAAAGATCAGCTCTTGCAACAAGAGGTCGAGTCCAAGGTCAGCGAGGTCACCGACAAGGACGTCGAGAATTTTTATGCCGGCAATCAAGCACGCATCCGCAAGCCGCTCGACGAAGTTCGGCCACAGATCCTCAACTATCTTCAGCAGAACAAACTGACCGAGGCCAGGCGTATCTATCTCAAGAATTTGCGCGACAAAGCGCAGGTGAAGGTGTATTTGACGCCGCCGATCGTCGACGTCAGTGCAGCGGATGCTCCCACCAAAGGTCCTGCCAATGCCCCGATCACTATCGTCGAGTTCTCAGATTTCCAGTGCTCCTATTGCAAGCGTGTTGTCGACGTGCTCGATCAGGTGTTGGGGCACTATCCTGACAAGGTGAAGCTGGCATTTCGTGATTTTCCCATCGCAAACATTCATCCGCAGGCGGAAAAAGCTGCTGAAGCCGCCCACTGTGCGGGGGAGCAGGGCAAGTTCTGGGAATTCCATGACCTGCTCTTTGAAAAGCAGGACGCTATCCCAACCTCGAATTTTGCCGAGCATGCCAAGACCCTCGGACTCGACGTCTCAACTTTTCAGACCTGTCTCGATGGACATAAGTACCAGGAGAAGGTCGAGAGCAACTATGCCGCTGGTGTCAAAGCCGGGGTCTCGGGAACTCCTGCGTTTTTTATCAATGGTCGGCTGTTGAGCGGGGCCCAGCCGTTGGAGGCTTTCAAGGCCGTGATCGACGAAGAGCTTGAACGCCTGGGACTCCAGGCGCAGCGATAACGGGCGGGCAAGGCACCTCGCGGCAGGACCCCCCTTGGTAATTGCACCGATTGGCAGGCTCGTGGCGTAGGGGGTACCTGGAGGCACCCAGGCAGACACAGGACCGCCGCGATGCGACAGGCGTTAGCTGCGAGTGGGCTGCATTTTCCTGTTGACACAACGCGCTACAGAGCTGTAGAGTGGGGCGCAATCACGACTCGGGAGCTCGGGGAAACCGGGCTGAGAGGGTGGCTACCCTGCCACCGACCGGACGAACCTGAACTGGGTAATACCAGCGCAGGGAGGAGGACAGTATGCTACGCACAGCCGCTGGAATCCTTCCAGCGGCTTTTTTATTTGCGTCCTCTGGAGAAGAAGGAGTGAGGCCATGGCATTTTCCAGCACCGACGCGACTGTCACTCACAGTCGCACGACCACAGGCAATGGCACGAACGGCGAACACAAGCCGTCTCAGGCCCGGTCCTCCAAGGTGTATGTAACGGGCACAACGCCTGGGGTGCGCGTCCCTATGCGTGAGGTGCTGCTCACGCCCACACGTCTGCCAGGGGGAGGTGAAGAGACCAACCCTCCACTGCGGCTCTATGATACCAGCGGGCCTTATTCCGATCCAGCCTTCACACCCGATTTGAACCAGGGGCTGCCTCCCTTACGGTTGACCTGGATCCTGGGTCGCGGCGATGTTGAGGAACTTGCCACGCCGTCGTCCGAGTATCGTCTGCAGCGCGAAACGGATCCACGCCTGGCTGCCATTCGCTTCGTAAATTTGCGTAAGCCCTGGAGGGCCAAGCCCGGCAAATGTGTCACCCAGATGCACTATGCACGGCGTGGAGAGATTACTCCCGAGATGGAGTTTATCGCCATCCGCGAAGGGGTGACGCCGGAAATGGTGCGCGACGAAGTGGCGCGCGGCCGCGCCATCCTCCCGGCGAACATCAATCACCCCGAGTCGGAGCCGATGATCATCGGCCGCAATTTTCTGGTGAAGATCAACGCCAACATTGGCAATTCGGCGGTGACCTCGACCATCGAAGAAGAGGTCGAGAAAATGACCTGGGCGACACGCTGGGGGTCCGACACGGTGATGGACCTGTCCACGGGCAAGAATATTCACGAAACCCGTGAATGGATCTTGCGTAACTCGCCGGTGCCCATCGGCACGGTGCCCATTTACCAGGCCCTGGAAAAGGTTGACGGCAAGGCTGAAGAGCTGACCTGGGAGATGTATCGCGATACCTTGATTGAGCAGGCGGAGCAGGGAGTAGACTATTTCACCATCCACGCCGGGGTGCTCCTGCGCTATATCCCGTTGACCGCCAAACGTGTCACCGGCATCGTTTCGCGCGGCGGTTCGATTATGGCCAAGTGGTGCCTGGCGCACCACCAGGAAAGCTTCCTGTACACGCACTTCCGAGAGATCTGCGAGATCATGGCCGCCTATGATGTGAGCTTTTCGCTGGGCGATGGGCTGCGCCCTGGGAGCATCGCCGACGCGAACGATGAAGCGCAATTCTCCGAGCTTGAGACCTTGGGTGAGCTCACTAAGATTGCCTGGGAGTATGACTGCCAGGTGATGATCGAAGGGCCGGGCCATGTCCCCATGCACCTCATCAAGGAAAATATGGATAAGCAATTGACGGTCTGCCACGAGGCCCCTTTCTATACGCTGGGGCCGCTGACCACCGATATCGCTCCCGGCTATGATCACATCACCTCGGCGATCGGCGCCGCCATGATCGGTTGGTTTGGAACGGCCATGTTGTGCTACGTCACACCGAAAGAGCATCTGGGCCTGCCTAACAAGAAAGATGTGAAAGATGGTGTTATCGCCTACAAAATCGCCGCCCATGCTGCCGACCTGGCGAAAGGGCACCCCAGCGCACGGGTGTGGGATGACGCCCTCAGCAAGGCGCGCTTCGAATTCCGCTGGGAGGATCAGTTCCATCTCTCGCTTGATCCTGAGACAGCGCAGGAGTTTCACGACGAGACCCTACCGGCCGAAGGCGCGAAAGTGGCGCACTTCTGCTCGATGTGCGGGCCGCATTTCTGTTCCATGAAGATCACCCAGGATGTCCGGGAATACGCTGCGCAGAAGGGACTTGAAGAAGCCACGGCGCTCACAGAGGGCATGCGCGAAAAGGCTGAGGAATTCCGGCAGAAGGGGGCCGAGATCTATGTGGCGGAGATCTCTCGCTAAGCTGCGACTTGCCCCTGTCGCGATAGGCAGACCAAGGGGATAGCCGTATCGAGATCGCGGGGCGCATTCGATGGCGAGTGTGCTCCTTGCGTAATTCGCAGATAATGGAGTATTGTAGGCTAAATGACTCGCGAACAGGTATGCTGGTGCCCACTGCTCTCATACAGATGGAGCCGTGGGCGACCTCGTCACCGATGTTTAGGCGACAGCGGCGTGGGGAGGAAGTCGACATGGCCATGACAGGAAGAGACCTGGTTGAAGCCGCCCGGAAAGCGGTGCCTGAGATGTCCAATACGCAGCTGCAGGAACACCTGACCTCGGGGACCCCCATCCTCATCCTGGATGTGCGTGAGAAGGAGGAATGGGACGAGGGGCATATTCCCCAAGGGACCTTGCTCCCACGCGGCCGACTCGAAGGGCGGGTGGAGCAGGTGGCACCTGATCGGAATGCGATGATCGTCACCCATTGAGCGGGGGAAGGTCGAGCTGCCCTGGCAGGGCAGACACTGCGCCAGATGGGCTACACTAATGTGTGCTACCTGACTGGCGGCTTCAATGACTGGAAGGCAAAAGAATTGCCAATCGAGCGTCCGTCGCCCGCGTGAGCCCCCTAACGCTGACACGGACTCCAGTGGAACCGTGGGGTGCCAAACTCACCCGACACCTGTGCCGCCCGCCCTGGCACATGGGATAGCCCCCGGAAACCCGACCTGGACTCTGTCACGGGTGGGCACCATGGCGGGCGAGTACCCACCAGAGGAAATTTTATCCTTCGAGATCTGGGCTCATGTTATGAGCCCTGCTGATCAAGACCGATCAAGAATGCGGGGGTAAGCTATGCGCATCGAAGCGGGCAAAATGGTTTGCCTGGAGTATGTGCTGTCGCTCGTGGATGGTACGGTGGTCGATTCCACCGAGGGGAGCGGGCTGTGGACCTATGTGCATGGCGAGACCAAAATGCCGCCTGGTTTGAGCCGAGGCGTTGAGGGGCTTGAGGTGGGGGGGCACACCCGCCTCGAGCTGTCCCCCGAGGACGCCTTTGGCGCCATCGATCCCGCGGCGTTTCAGGATGTGCCGAGGGTGATGGTGCCCGAGTCGGCCCTGCGGGTGGGTTACGCTGGCGAATTGCCTGGCCCTGGGGGGACGCTCATTCCATTTAAGATTCAGGCCATTCACGAAGAGACCGTGACTCTCAATCTCAATCACCCCTTGGCCGGTGAGCCTGTCATTTTCGAAGTGTGGGTGCGGCATATTCAGGATTAAGGCGGTTCCGGTGGCTTCGCCTGAAGGCTCGGGTGCAAACCGCTTGACAGCAAGGCGACGATTTGATACGTAGCACCAAACTCTGAGAATTCACACAAGCCTATCGGATGTCTATTGGAATGCCCGCCGTTCCCCATGTGCAAGGAGCGGTATACCGATAGGGTAATGGGGGGTTGGAGCTGTAGGGGGGACAGAGAAACTGTGGCGGTAAGACCCTTATCCATCCGGTAGCCAGGCTGCGAGGTACGCTATGCGGCGAGACACCCAGAAGCGCGCAACACGTCAGTTAGAGGCTGTATTCCAAGCTCTCCAGGGCGACCCCACTCATCCATTCGCCGATGAGATCTACCGCAGGGTTCGCAAGAAATTGCCGCGGATTAGCCTCGCAACCGTGTATCGGAACCTGCAGCGCTTGGTTGAGGACGGCAAAATCCGTACAGTCCTCTTAGGAGAGCGGGTAGCACGCTACGACCCCGAGACCAGCGATCACGATCATTTTATCTGTGAAAGCTGCGGCCGGGTGCAAGACTTGTTCTTAGAGCGGGATCGGCAGGTAGACCTGACGCCGTTGACGAGCGATGGCTATATTGTGACCACGCATAACTTGACGGTCTATGGGTTCTGCCAAGCCTGTGTGCCGCGCAATGACACCTCAACATCAGCGGGCATGACTTCCGCGTAATATCAGAGACGACCGAGTCGCGGCATAGTGATTTCCCTTAACGCGATGCGTCAGCCCAGGAGCTTATCAGTACTTTCAAAGCTAAACGTAGGCTTTCAAGCTGCGGAAAAGCGGTCCTTGGGGGGCGTGGAAAATTTTTTGCTTGCCTTTTTTCAGTTTTCATAATAATAATTATCACTAGCATGAAATGGAGCAAGTCGGTCATCTGGGCTGGTTTGGGACGAATAGCCGTCTGGTTTCATGCCGATGACTTACTCACGATTGCAGCGCCTGAGAGTATAGTGCTCGCAGAGCTTCGGAGGATAGGTTGACTACCGCACGGGGTCAGCCGGCGTCGACATCGTTGGGTCGACGTAGCATGCAGACGATGGTGACGCTTCAGCATAACTCATAACGACAAGAGGGAGACCTGAGTATGGCATACCAAGACGATATAGCTCTTATGGCTCACTTGATGCGACGCGCCGGCTTCGGAGCGGGTCGCGACGAACTCGAAGCACGTGTTGCCAAAGGCTATGAGGCGACGGTGGAAGAGCTGCTGCATCCCGAGACGCAACCACCAGTTGACGCGTATTCGCTGATGCGCTACCAACCGGCGGCGTTGCTCCCTGGTGGGCAACCCCCCATGGGGAACGTCAACTGGATGTTTTATCTCGTCAACACCAAGCGCCCCTTGGAAGAGAAGATAGCGCTCTTCTGGCACCATGTGTTCGCCACCGGTAACGCGAAAGTGGATAATTACGATCAGCTCTTGGAACAGATCAAACTGTTCCGCGACATGGGGATGGGGAACTATCGCGACCTCATGGTTGAACTGGCGAAGAATCCTTCGATGATTTTCTGGCTAGACAACAACGAAAATCATGGCAATGCCGTCAACGAGAATTGGGGCCGTGAGCTGCTCGAGTTGTTCAGCATGGGCGTCGGCAACTATACGGAAAAAGATGTCCGCGAAGCCTCACGCGCCTTCACGGGCTGGACCTTCGAGACCAAGATTCCGCGCTTACCGTACGGTCGTTTCCCCTGGAAGTTCGAGTATCGCCCTGAAGACCATGATGACGGGGAGAAAGAGTTCCTCGGGCATCGTGGCCGCTTCAACGGTGAGGACATCATCAACATCGTCGTACAACAGCCGGCCTGTGCCCGTTTTGTAGCGCGTCATCTGTACAACTTCTTCGTTGCCGATGAGCCCCAGGTGCCGGCATGGTCGATCGAGGCCCCGCGCGATCCACAGGCCATCGATCTCCTGGCGAACACCTTCCGCGAATCAAACTATGACATCCGCTCGGTTCTTCGCGTGATGTTCAATTCCGAGTTCTTCAAGAAGGCCCGCTTCCAGCATATGAAATCCCCAGCCGAGGTGGTAGTTGGTACCCTTCGTCTAGTAGGGAACTATGAGATCCCGAGGCCTGGATATGGTGAGCTGTCGATGCAGCCCGCATACATGGGACAGGATCTGCTCAATCCACCGAGCGTGGAAGGGTGGCACACGGGCAAGGAGTGGATCAACAGCGGTTCCTTAATGGCACGCATCAACTTCGTGGCGGAGCTCATTGGCGATCCGTCACTACCGGGCGTCCGTGCCATCATCGATCGACTCAAAGCCAAGGGAACCCTAACTCCGGAGCAACTGGTCGACGGTTGTCTGGACCTGCTCGGGCCCATGGAAGTGGGCGCAGAAACCCGGCAGGAACTCCTCGATCAGGCCAAAGAGTGGGGCCCAATTAGCTGGGATAGTGAGACGAACGCCCAGACCGCCGACCAACGCGTTGGCGAAATGCTGCAACTGATCGTGGCAACCAGAGAATATCAGTTTGCATAACATAGCAGCCTTATCACCTGAGGAGGAATAGACATGCCAGCAGCACAAAAAGACCCCGTGTTAGTCGTACTGCAGCTCTCCGGCGGGAACGATTATTTGAACACGGTGATTCCGTATAATAACCCGCTGTATCGTGACAATCGTCCGGCGGTAGGTATTTCCGATGACCAGATTCTGCATCTTGACAATAACTATGGCTTTCATCCTGCCATGGCGCCGTTGAAGAAGATCTGGGACGAAGGCAAGCTCGCCGTTATGCACGGCGTCGGCTATGCCAATTCTCCGCGTTCCCATTTCCGCTCCATGGACATCTGGCATACCTGTGAGCCAGATAAGGTGGGAACCGAAGGCTGGTTAGGCCGTGTCGCGCGTGAGTTCGACCCGAACAAAGAAAACGTCATAACCACCGTCAGCTTCGGCCCGAGCCTATTCCGAGCGCTGTCAGTTCAAGGCGTGCCCGTAGCTTGTGTGGCTGGCCCACTGGAAAGATACGGGTTCCTACCAACTATTCAGGAGCAAACACAGCGCCTGAAGGTGTTGGATCGCTTCGCCCGGATGTATTCGCCTGTGGTTGGTAGTGGTGTGATGGAATATCTCGGCACCACCGGTTTGGATTCCCTGAAGGGCGCGGATATCCTCAAGGTGGCGCCGCAGAAGTACGCCTCCACGGTGAAGTATCCCGATACCCCGATTGCCCGCAAACTGCGCGGGGTCGCCCAGGTGCATCTGGCCGATTTGGGAAGCCGGATCTTCTATTGCGATCATGGTAGCTTCGATACCCATGCCAGCCAGAACCCTGGCCATGGCAATCTGTGGACCGCGGTAAGCGAGGGGCTCGATGCCTTCATGACCGACCTGCGGCAGCACGATCATGCCGACAATGTGATCGTCCTGCTGTTCTCGGAGTTCGGCCGCCGTGTGCACGACAATGGCTCCGGGACGGATCACGGCGCAGCCGGGCCAGTGTTTGTCCTCGGTGAGCAGGTAAAGGGTGGCCACTACGGCGAATATCCCTCCCTCAAAGCGGAAGACCTGGTACAGGGCGACCTGAACCCGAACATGGACTTCCGTGGCGTCTACTCGACGATCCTGGATAAATGGCTGAAGCTGGATCCGAAGCCGATCGTCGGCGGCACCTTCGAGCAACCGGCCTTCCTGAACTAGACGGACGGTCGTTAGCTCTCGCTCTCCTCCCTGTGGATCGGTCGCGGGGAGGAGGCTTGCATAGCGGTGCAGATGACATGACTATCTTCCATGATCAGGGAGATAGTCTATTGAAGGGATGGGGGAGAGTATGGCACTGACAACTGTGGCACGTGGAAGGGTGTATGATTGGAGCCACTCCGTCGGGCGTGGCGCCGCCTCGGGGACTGGCTTCAATTATCCCCAAACGATGTGTCTCGGGAAAGGCGGCGTCGTCTATGTCGCCAACCGGGGCAATGAAAATAATTTTGGCATGCGCGCAAACAAAGTGCGGATTGGTGCCCCCGGCGAAGAGGAACTCTTGGCAGAGTTTTTTAAGTGGGGCACCGCGGATGGCCGTTCGAGCTGGCCGTTCGGCGTGGCGGTCGATAGCCAGGAAAATGTCTACCTCTCCGACGAATGGCAGAATACGATCTCTGTGTTCGACTCGAATGGGAACTTCCTCCGCAAATGGGGGACAACAGGCAGCGGCGATGGCGAGCTGCTCCGTCCAGCCGGTCTAGTCTGCGAGAAGAACGGCAACGTGATTGTCGTTGATAGCGGCAACAATCGTCTCCAGGTTTTCACCCCGGAGGGCAAGTTCTTGGCCAAATGTGGCAAGGGTGGAACTGGTGATGGTGAATTCAACCAGCCGTGGGGAATCACCCTCGACAACGATGGCAATATCTGGGTCGCCGACTGGAAGAACCATCGTGTGCAAAAACTATCACCTCAGGGCAAGTTCTTGATGAAAATCGGTGAATACGGAGTGCTGCCGACACCTCAGGACGCCTATGGGGTCACATACCTTGGACCATACATCTCGACCTCAGGTACACCCGGCTACGTCAAGGCTGGCCTGCTCAATCACCCTACTGACGTCGCTGTAGATACCGATGGCGATATCTATGTGGCTGATTGGGGTAATCATCGGGTGTGCATCTTCGACTCCGAGGGCACCCCGGTTGCGAACCTCATCGGGGATGCACAGGTGATGTCGAAGTGGGGCCAGCAGAGCATCGATGCCAACCCAGACATGATGAAAGCGCGACGCCGGGCACGGAGTCTGGAGCCGGAGTGGCGGTTCTGCTTCCCGACCGCAGTCGACTTCGATCCGGAAACGGACAGCATCATCGTGGCCGAAAGCCAGCGGAATCGCCTGCAGATCTACCGAAAGGTACGTGATTACGTGGATTTCCAGGCCAACCTGTAAGGGTTTGCAAGCCGCTGTGACGCGACATCTATGATCCTCGCGTCGTAAAGCTTTCCGTGGTCTCCTGTCTCCTCTGTCCCTACTGGGATTGGGGGGACAGGACATGGGCAGTATGTCTTGTCCATCAATCTTAATCGCTCTCCTGCCGTATACCCTGTATCACAGGGGCCATTCTCAACTCCACTATCCGCACGATGGCTCCCATTGAATGAACCGTTTAGAGATTGACTTGCGGTCGGAATGGGTGCGTCCCTTGATATACTGGTGTCCTGCAATTAAAATAAGAGCTCCCGCCAGTGCAGAATTGGCTTCATCGGGAGGGCAGGCGAGTCCCGAGCTCACCCTCAATGAAAGGGAAATCCATGGGAGAGGTCGTATCAATTGACATCGTACGCCAGCGTCATGGTGCAGTGGAAGCCGTTGAGCGGGCGACGGTGCAGACGAATTACGGTCTGCAGGGAGACTGGCGGTCACATCGGAATCGTAGTGGCCAGATTACGCTGATCGAGGCCGAAGCATTGACGGCCGTCGAGCATCTCCTCGGAGCTCCCATCCCTGCTGGGGCAAGCCGACGCCAAGTGATCGTGAGGGGTGTCAACCTCAACGACATGATTGGGCAACGGCTCCGCATGGGAGACGTACACCTCTTCGTCGAAAGTCCTTGCGATCCCTGCTCGCGCATGGAGGAGACGATTGGTGTGGGGGCGCGAAACGCGCTGGAGGGACGGGGCGGCGTGCGCTGTTTTGTCCTTGCCGGTGGTGAACTTGCAGTTGGCGATTCCGTTGTCATGGAGCCATTCCAAGAGCAGATATTGGAACAAACGTCCCCGATTCCGACATAATCCGACATCAATTTGGTACAAGCGTTCACCAAGGAGCTGGAGGAGCAGACACTGAGAGACGAGGAGACCCGCAGGGGATAAGCATCGTAAGGCTGTGGTGTGCGAGGTGGTGGTCGTGTGCGGTTTAGCTGCTACGCCTCGTCCTCGAAGGGCATGCGCGAAATCCGTGTGGCCAGCGTTACGAAATACGTGTCGACGTCTGTCAGACCATCTCGATGGCAATGACCACTCTCTGTCTTCGCCTGAGTCGACTGAATGCATCCCCGATGCGCTTCATCCAGCCGTACTTCTCGTTCAGCAGCTGATGCCCATGCGCGGCACCCTGTGCATCAAGGATCCGGGCCTTCGCGTCGACCCATGCACCCTTGGGGTTGCCGCGTAGATCGCATGGCACGATTCTGACCTTGGGATTCTTGCGTATCCGTTTCACCTTCCCTGCGTCCGCGAGTGAGTATATGTAGAAGGTACCCTGTGCTTCGGCAAACCACACCGGAGTGGCCACGGGCCTGCCTGTGCTCCTATAGGTTTCCAGATTCAGGTATTTCTGGTGTGCGAATGGGGTGAAGCGATCGGAACTCATATGGGCGCAGGCTCCCCTAAAAAGGCGCACTATGGCACATGGGAGGCCATCGGCTACAGGATGCCGCCTCCCAGTGCCAGCCTAATAATCGCCAACGCGAGCACCACGAGGTTGATGTTCCGTCCGTTGGGTTCCCGACTCATCAGGCCCAGCACCAACCCCACAACCGCCAGCGGAATAGCAAACCAGTTTAGCCATCCCAGAAGCGGGATGAAGCCGACCAGTGCGATGATCAGTGCCATGAGGCCGATGATGGTGGATAGGACGTTCATGTCAACTGCTCCTCAACCGGGTTGGAGGCCCTGATGGTCCTCGTGGCCCAGAGGTCGCGCTCGAATGCATGTCGACGACCGGCGTGATGATGCCGCCCCCCAACGGCTGACACTTCTCAGATTATCCCAACGTACGGCCGTTGCCGAAAAGAGACGCTGTCGATGCGATCGTGGCCTCTCAAGAGATACCGTGGCGCCTTGTCCCAGGGGAACGCGTCCACGCGTGGCTGCGCGGTCCACCCTGCCGAGGATGACGAACCATGACTAGCAGGAAGAACAGAACGTAGTACCTCACGGTCGGCACCACAAAGAAATCTAAGGCTACTAGGTTTTGCTCATGATAGCAGAGAAAGGTCTTCCACGTTTGCTCGCGAGAGAACCACTGTGGCCATGCAAAGATCGTGTGGGGCTGGCCACAGGCGAGTACTGTTTGCCAACCTATCCAGAGGTGGGAGAGCCACACCCAGAACAGCCGATCTGTCGGCCGAAGTCGCGGGCGATGAACGGTCTGTTGAGACACGGCGAGCTGATGTCGCAGCGCAAAATTTGCCAGTTGCTGCGGTGCGTGTGACCGGATCAGCATACCCACGGAGGCGAGGAGTGCCGAGATCACAGATAGCGTCATCAGAGACCTCACTACGAGGGACTGGGAGGGGGGAAATGCCCTGGTCCAGGATGGAGAGGTAAGACGAAAAAGTCAAGGCTGTTCACGTCTTCTGGGTTCTCGGGACGGGCATGTTCCCGGATAAACGGAACGGTTATGGAAAGCTTTGCCTAATTAGTCTTATAGAAAGGGTCTCGTCATGCAAAGTATGCTGTTGCAGGATGTCAGTCTGTATCTGAGAAATCAGCTGAAAGAAACTAGCTCGTTTTCCTTCATGGAAGCATCCCTGGTGCCGGCAACCAGACCACGCTGCCCTATCCCGTTGGGACGCCGTGCCCCCTCAATAATCATTTCAAAATTCTGTCGTGTTACCCTACGGCCACGGTGCGTTGCCTAGCTGGGCGGTCAATGTTACAATAGTTGCGCTCCTCCAGAACTTTCGGCAACAGGAATCTACCCCCATTGGGATGCTTAAGGACGCTCGATGCAGCAACGGCAACTCCCCAATGTTTGCACTTCATCTTGGTATAGTGCCTCCAACATCCCCCCGTGTGGGATCATGGGTACCTACAGTCGTCATGGTGGCGCTCATCGTTGTCACCAGTGCGGACGAAACCGTTGACGTGATGCACGACTTTGGCCCGCAACTCCCTAGAATTCGATGACTCTAGCAAAGCGTTGGTCGAGTCCAGCCCTCTAGCGATATGGCCAGGAGTTTCTTATGCTGACCGTCGTCCTGCGGTTTATCTACTTATTATCGATCGCCCTGTGGATCGGAGGCATGGCCTTCTTCTCCTTCCTGGCGGCACCCAGCATCTTCCATATCCTACCGCGCGAAGAAGCTGGCAAGGTCGTGGCCGACATTTTTCCGAAATACTACTGGCAGGGGATCATTTGCGGCGCCATTGCCCTGGCCACCTCCGTGGTGCTAGGGATGCGCGAGCGCTGGAATATCCTGCTCATTGCCCGCACGATCACGATCGTGGTGATGCTAATCGGCGTGCTCTATTCTGTCGCCATCCTGCAACCGAAGATCCAAGCTGTCAAAGCTCAAGTCACTTCATTTGAAAGCCTCTCGCCGACGGATCCCTTGCGCCTCGAGTTCGGCCGACTGCATGGCCGCTCGTTCAGTGTGAACGCGGCCGTGTTGCTGTTGGGTGTGGTCGTGGTCTTCATCACGACGTTCACCATGAAGGTCTAAGCCGCTCTTTACACGCGCCGGTCAGCCTGTTAAGATCAAGCGTCTCAACCAATCTCCGGATGATTGTGCCAGCCTTTGCGATCTTGAAAGGAGCAGGCATGGGGGCGTCAGGCATCGAGAAGATCGGTGTGATCGGTATCGGCCTCATGGGCAGCGGCATCGCCCAGGTCTCTGCCACTTACGGATTCGACACCGTGGTGGCGGATATGTCGGATGATGTCGTGCAGCGCGGGATGGTGCGCATTGAGGACAGCCTCTCCAAGCTCGTGGCCTCCTACGATCGGTCCAAAGGGCAACGCGGCATGGCCCCTGAACAAAGAGACGCGGCTCTGGCCAAGCTGCACGGTACTTCATACCTCCAAGAACTCTTGGATTGCGATCTTATCATCGAGGCCGTCACGGAAAATTATGCCGTGAAGGCAGCCCTCTACGAACACCTTGTGCACCTGGGCTATCACCAACTGTTAGCTTCAAATACCTCATCCATCTCCATCACACATTTGGCATCCAATTATTCCCAGCCCGAGAAGTTTATGGGCATGCACTTCATGAATCCAGTGCCCATCCAGCCCGGGGTCGAGGTGATTCGTGGCCTGTTGACCTCCGATGACACGGCGCGCACCTGCACTACGATTGTCGAAGAGATCGGTAAGACCCCGATCCCAGCCGAAGATAAAGCCGGCTTCGGCATCAACCGCATGTTCGTCCCCTACCTCAATGAGGCGGTCAAGGTGATCGAAGAGGGCATCATGAGCGTCGAGGATGCCGATAAGACCACTCTCTGTCTCGGTCATAAGATGGGGCCGCTTACCACCCTTGATTATGTCGGCCTGGATACGGCCATGGCCGTTGCAGAGGTGTTGGAAGCGGAATTGGGGGCAGCGTATAAGCCGGCGCCATTGCTCAAACGGCTTGTCCAGGCCGGATGCTACGGTATGAAGAACGGGAAGGGGTTCTACCTCTATGAAGCAGGTAAGCCACCGGTAGTCAACCCGGCGGTGGCGCGTTATCGCATCAAATGACCATGACCAGCGGCTGGGCCATTGTCAGATGGCCTGGCTTACTTAAAGGATGGTACGAATGGAAACTTATTCCCGTCAGACAGGACAGGCTACCGCTGTCCAAGATGATCCGGAAGCACGTGAGCTGCTGCACCGTGCCTTCGACCGTACGTCACGCTGGAGAGCCGATTTCGCCGGCTTCAAGGCAGGGCTCGTGGTGAATGACAATGGAACGGAGCATCGGGGTACGGGTGCAGGTGACGATGCCGCGGTCTGTTGACGTGACCGTTGCCGAAGCAGATTTGCAACAGTGGGCGCAACAGCAGCTGGCCATGATGGTCGGCCATCGCGGCTATCGTGCCTTCGACCAGGCGGATGGCAAATATACGCTGACGCTAGGTCCCCAGGAGACGCACCCACTTGGCCGCCTGGTGTATATTCATGGCGACGGCATGAGCTCACGCTATCGGGTCAGGGACGAACGCATCTGCCAGATACAACGCTCCATGGAGCGCGTCAAGTTCACGATCAACATCGAAGATACCATGACGATGCGCGATGACAAGGTGCTGACCACGCGATTCACGGTCTATTACTTTGCTCCAAGTACAGGACAGCTGACGCAGGTCGAGAGCTTTGCGGACGACTACTGCGAGGTAGGTGGGATCGTGCTGCCCAGGGCACGACGCGTCGTCTTTGCCGACAATGGCGAGGCCAGGGTGCGGGAAGTGATCCTGTCCGAGCATGTGGTGTCTGTACCGTAAGGCTGGTCCCACCTGATGAGCCGTGTAGTGGATGCGAAGCAAGGCAACAGTGAGCAGCGACAAGGGGGTGGGTATGGCAAACATCGGTTTCACCCGTGAGGACTTCGAGGTATTCGGTATTCCCACGTTTCCAGAACGCATGAAGAGCATCAAAGAACACGTGCGGCCGAAGCTCATCGCCCTCGGGGAGGAGCTGCAACCAGGCTTGAAAAAGCTTGCCAAGAACGATGTATTCCCACATGTGGCCATGCATGCCCGGCGGACTGTGAACCCACCCCCGGAGACCTGGGTCGCCTTCGGCCCCTCAGCGCGAGGCTATAAAAAATATGGCTACTTCGGGCTGGTGATGAGCCGTGGCGGGCTGCACACGCGCATCGTCGTCAAGGATGAAGCGCCGGATCGCCCCCAAATGGCCAAGCTCCTCCTGGACCGGGCTGACGTGCTGGCTAAAGTGTTTGGTAAGCATACCGTCGCGCGCTACGACCGCTGGGATTATGCTGGCATCCCTGAGCTCACCAAACCGACAGCAGACTTCTGGCAGAAGGTGGCTGAGGGGCTGGTCAAGAAAACCGGCGGGCTGGACGTTGGCGTGGGATGGCCCGCAGCCCGTGCGGTCAAGCTTACCGACAAACAGGTGCTGCAGGCCTTCGCCGCGCTGCTGCCACTCTACGAGATCACCCGGTCGTGATGGGAGAGACCACGTGGAAGGATTTTCCGGCGACGACGTCGTTTCTGTACATACGCGCATTACCCATATTGGCCGCTCCAGTCTGCGTATGGAATTCGCTGTTATCAATGACTCGGCCGCTGTTCTCATGGCTGAGGGCTATGCGACTTTGGTACACGTGGACCTGGTCGCTCATCAAGCGGTCCCCTTCGCGCATGAGCTTAAGGCCAAGATGTGTGCCCTCGAAGGATGCGCTCTCGACGGCTGAGCTGATGTCGAGGATGTGCATGTGAGGAGAGGAGATTATGGCCCAGGTGTTGCCTAGTGTGTGTCCTTTAGATTGTCCCGATACCTGCAGTCTAGCGGTCACGGTCGAGAACCGGAAGGTCGTCAAGGTTCGCGGCTCCTATGTCAATCCGCTGACGCGTGGGACCATCTGTGGCAAGGTCAGCCATTACCCGGAGTTTGTCCATGGGCCGGATCGTCTCCTCACTCCCCTCAAGCGCGTCGGCCCCAAGGGGGACGGCAAATTCACCCGCATCTCTTGGGATGAGGCGCTGGATTTGATCTATGATCGTTTCACCGCCATAAGCCGGGAATGCGGGGCCGAAGCGCTGCTGCCGTTGAACTATGGCGGGCCTCATGGGCTGCTGGCAGGCGGATCGATGGATTTGCGATTTTTCTACAAGCTGGGTGCTACCCGCCTGTCCCGTCGGCCGTTGTGCGGTGGGGTCAAGGAACAAGCCTTCTTCGGCACCTACGGAGCGGTGCCGTTGATGCGCCCGGAACACGTCGCACAGGCACGCCTGATCATCCTCTGGGGCAACAATGTCACGGTGTCCCAATTGCATCTTGTCCCCATCATCAATGAGGCGCGCAAGCACGGGGCCAAGCTGGTGGTCGTTGATCCGCGCCGGATTCAGATCGCCCGACAAGCTGATCTGCACCTGGCCCTCAGCCCGGGGACTGATGTCGTCTTGGCGTGGGCATTGGCGGCTGAGCTAGAGCGCATGGGTGGGTTGGACCAGACCTTCATCGCGGAGCATGTCTTGGGGGCTGAAGCGTACCTGGAACGCGCCCGTCAGATGTCGCTGGAGCAGGCGGCGCGTGTGTGTGGCCTGGAGCCGGCACAGATTCGCCAATTGGCTGAGATGTATCAGACCATCTCGCCCGCGGTCATCTGTCCTGGCAATGGGCCCGAGCGTAATCAGAACGGCGGCAGTGGATTGCGAGCGGTGTTCGCACTGCCGGCGTTGGCCGGTAAATTCGGAGTGCTAGGCGGCGGATTGCTGCAGGGGGCCAGCGCCTCCTTCCCGAAGACATTGGCCCGTCTCCAGGGAGAGGAATTCGCACCACAGGATGTCCGCACCCTCAACATTGTAACCATCGGCCGTGATCTCCTGGATCAGCACCTCAAGCCGCCGATTCGGGGATTGTTCATCTATAATCACAATGCGGTCATCGTCCACCCTGATCAGAATACCATGCGGCGAGGACTGCTGCGGCAAGACCTCTTTACGGTTGTTTGTGACATCGTCAAAACGGATACGGTGCTGTTTGCCGATGTCGTCTTACCAGCCTCCTCGCACTTCGAATACCCTGACCTCTATCCGGCGTACGGCCAGCATTTTCTGCAGCGGGCCGAGGCCGTAATCCCGCCGGTGGGGGAATCCCTGCCTAACACCGAGATTTTCCGTCGACTGGCAAAACGCTTCGGGTTCAGTGAACCCGCCTTCCAGGCCACCGATGCCGACTTGATGGATGAGGCATTGGCGCAGGACGATCCTCGCCTGCGTGGCGTGCAACCCAGCACCTTGCCGATCGATGCAGCCTTGGCGATGCAATTCCACGATAGCGATGCGATGTTGTTCAAGACGACCTTCCCGAAGACAGCCAGCGGCAAGATCGAGTTGCAGTCTGCCTATCTGGAACGCACCTATCATGCGCCACTGCCAACCTTCAGGCCGGTTGAGTCGAACTATCCACTGACGTTGATCTCGCCGGGGTCGGATAAACGCACGACCTCCACCTTTGGTGGATTGCGCTATAGCGATGAGGCCTGGATCGACATGCACCCGCACGATGCGGCCATACGACGGCTCATCGATGGGATGATGGTACGGGTCTGGAACGACCTGGGCGAGGTACATTTGCGCTTGCGGGTTACTGAAGACGTCCGACCTGGGGTGATCTCTTCGCTCAAAGGCGCCTGGTTTCGGACCAGCGATAATGGGCAGACAGTATCAGCACTGGTCCCAACTCATTATGCGGATCTATGCGACGGGGCTTGTTTCAACGACACGCGGGTGGAGGTGGATCGGCTGGTGGATCAGACCTGTTAGAGGTTTTTGGAATGGTATTTCCCTTGACATGCAAGGCGCAGCCGTTATGGCATCGAAGCAACTTTTTGGCCCAGCCAATCCTCGCGGGAGGAGAGAGTGATGAAGGGTGCGGCAGCTGTCGCAGAAATTCTCAAACGTGAAGGCACTGAGATTCTCATCGGGTATCCCGTTAATCCTATCATCGAGGCGGCGGCGGTCGCCGATATCCGGACCATCATCATCCGTCAAGAGCGCACCGGTCTGCACATGGCGGATGGCTTCAGCCGCGTGTCGTCCGGCAAACGCGTCGGCGTCTTCGCCATGCAACATGGGCCAGGGACGGAGAATGCCTTCGGGGGAGTGGCGCAAGCTTATGGGGATTCCGTCCCCATCGTCGTCTTCCCAGGCGGCTATCCACGGCGCCTGATCAATATTCCACCGAATTTCAATGCGTTTCTGAACTTCCGCCATATCTCAAAGTGGATCGAGCAAGTCCCTTTCGCCGATGTGATCCCGGATGCTTTGCGGCGCGCTTTCACGCAGGTGCGCAACGGACGACCGCGCCCGGTCGTCGTCGAGATCCCCACCGACGTATTCCAGGAAGATGTCCCAGAGCCATTCCATTACAAGCCTGTGGTGGTGACGCGCTCAGCGCCGGATCCGCTGGCCGTGGGCGAGGTGGCTCAGGTGCTCGTGGAGGCGAAACGTCCGGTGCTCTATGCCGGTCAGGGGGTACACTACGCGCAAGCCTGGCCCGAGCTGCGCGAGCTCGCCGAGCTGCTGGCCGCTCCGGTCACGACGAGCCTCGAGGGGAAAAGCGCTTTCCCGGAAACCCATCCACTGTCGCTTGGCTCCGGCGGCCGTTCGGTTCCAAAAACAGTGCACGATTTCCTGCAGAATTCCGACGTCATTTTCGGCATTGGCTGCAGCTTTGCCGTGACGAATTATGGCGTGTCCATGCCACCGGGCAAAGTCATCATCCATGCGACCCTCGACCCCGCTGATCTGAACAAGGACGTGCCGGCCGAGTACGCGCTTATCGGCGATGCCAAACTCACCCTGCAGGCGCTGATCGGCGAGGTGAAGGATCGCTTGGGTGCCAGTACACGCGATACGCATCAGGTGGCGGCCCAGATCAAGCAAATCAAAGACGAATGGCTGGCGCAATGGCTACCGAAGCTGACCGCCAATGACGTGCCCCTGTCGCCCTATCGGGTCATCTGGGACCTCATGCATACGGTGGATATCGCCAATACCATTATCACCCATGATGCCGGCAGCCCGCGGGATCAACTCTCCCCCTTCTGGCAGCCTGTCGAGCCGCTTACCTATATTGGCTGGGGCAAGACCACGCAGCTCGGCTACGGCCTCGGATTGGCCATGGGGGCTAAACTGGCGGCGCCTGAAAAGCTGTGCATCAACCTGTGGGGCGATGCGGCCATCGGTTTCACCGGCATGGACTTCGAGACGGCGGTGCGCGAGCGCATCCCGATCCTCAGCGTGTTGCTCAATAATTTCTCCATGGCCATCGAGCTTCCGATCATGAAGGTTGCCACAGAGAAGTATCGCAGCACGGATATCTCCGGCAATTACGCTGATATGGCCAAGGCCTTTGGCGGCTATGGCGAGCGCGTCACCCAGCCAGCTGAGATCGTTCCAGCGATCAAACGCGCCATCAAGATGACGCAGGAGGGGACGCCAGCGCTCCTGGAATTCCTCACGGCGAAGGAGATCCAGTACTCCATCTTCCGATAACATTATCTGCGGCCGGACGCTGATGAAAACAGCAGGGAAAGCCTTGTCCATCGGCATGCCTCCGCGCTTTCATTGCCGATGCGAGTGAGGGTTTGACCCGCTGATCATGCAAAAGAGGGTCGATAAGATGCGTTTCGCTCATTTGTTTATCCGTAGTGCCTGCCTTGGGCTGGTGATAAGTGTCGTGCTCGGTTTGCTGATCTCTACCATCGAAGCGGGTGATGGGGAAAAAGCTGCACCACTCCTGCAGCCCAAAAGTGCTGCCATGACGCAAACCGCGCCGGTGACTTTCAAAGTCAAATTTGCCACGAGCGAGGGCGACTTCGTCGTCGAATCGCAGCGAGACTGGGCTCCCCGCGGCGTCGATCGCTTCTATAATCTGGTGAAGAACGGGTACTACGATGACGTCTGTTTTTTTCGCGTGATCTCCGGTTTCATGGCTCAGTTCGGCATCCATGGAGACCCCAAGGTTGCGGCTGCCTGGCGCCCGGAACGCCTGCAAGACGACCCGGTCAAGCAGAGTAACAAACGCGGCTATATCTCCTACGCTATGGCGGGGCCGAACACCCGCACCACGCAACTCTTCATCAACTATGGTGACAACTCCAGGCTGGATCAGATGGGGTTTGCGCCGATTGCCCGCGTTGTCGAGGGCATGGACGTGGTCGATCACCTGTACTCTGGCTATGGCGAGGGCGCACCCAGCGGTAAGGGCCCTGACCAGGGACGTCTCCAGGCGGAAGGGAGCGCGTATCTCACCAAGGATTTTCCCCAGCTCGATTGCATTAAAAAGGCTAGCATCGTCGAATGAGACCGGTGCTCATGCAGCTGACGGTTTTGGCCTGCGGTGCAGCCTTCCGTCAAGGGAGTTGACCCATGAAATTCGCGCTGATTTACCAGGTCCAGTTACCCAAACCCTGGACCGACGTCAGTGAATACCAATTATTCCAGAATATCCTCACCCAGGTGGGCTTTGCCGAGGAGATGGGCTTCGAATTTGCCCAAGGCATGGACGGAGGAAGTCTTCCGACATCAGGGAAAATACTACCAGATCCCCGCGCGCCCCGCGCGTGAGGTCGTCCCGAAGCCGCTACAAAAACCCCATCCACCCCTCTGGGGGGCCTGCAACCAGGAAGATACGGCCTACATGACCGGCAAGATGGGTTTTGGGTGCCTGGTCATCACGCACCGGGGCGCCGAACGAGCACACAAGCTGATCGGCCTCTACAAAGAGGCGATTGACCAGGCAGAGCCCCAGGGTAGATTCGTCCACAACCATGTGGCGGCGAATACACTGGCCTATTGTGGAGAAGATCGGGAAGCAGCCAGGACCAGGGGCGCTGAGCTACTGGACTGGTATCGCCAGATGCAGCGCAGGCGCGAGGAGCGCAATTGGCAGGAAGTGGCGTTGGAGGAAGTCCCCGACGACTACAAATTCCACCTCTCGAAGGGAGCCGACAGCGGCGGGGGAGATAATATTACCGGCCGTGATCTGGTGGAGGCTACCCGTTTTCCCATGGGCAGCCCCGAGGATTGTATCAAATTTATCGAGCAGTTCGCGGCCATCGGTGTTGAAGAGTTGATGTTCAATTTTCAACTGGGCCCGGTGGCCCATGCGGAGGTGATGGAGTCGATTCGCCTGTTTGGCAAGCAGGTGATCCCTTATTTCCGCGTCACCAAGTGCAACTTCCACCCGTAGACCCACCCGTGCCAGCCCGACTTGGTCCAGTGCGCCTCCGTATCAATCGACGTGTGGGGAACCAGGCTAGCCTCGCGATCCTTCTTATGCCAGACCCCGCCGCGGGCGCGCAAGAGCGTGCTGTCGATGGCGACCGCCCGCCCGCACGTCGCCCACGGCTGGATCACAGCCACCAGCGCTCGGCCCAGACACCCAATCTGCGCCGGCAGGCGCGCCGGGATGGTAGGCAAGCGTCGCTCCCAGGTACGGCGTGCGGGAAAGCGGCCGTCGACCGTCAGCAACGCGCGCAGGGTCTGCATCTCTGGGGTGGGCTGAGCCAACACACTCAGCAGGGCATGCACGGTGTGCAGATGCCGCACGATCATGATGACCAAGGCCTGCAGAAACAGCCGGTCCGGATACCTCGCCGGGCGGCCACGGCGGCACCTTGCCGGCGGGGGCGGGCTGGGCACCCAGCCGGCCAGTTTCACCACCTAATACCCGATGGCGCAGCCATCCTTGCGATGGTCGCTGCCTCCCTGCAAGACACCGCGCTCATGGTCAATCATAATCGCCTGGCCGCCGCCGTACGGCGTGCCGGGCGGCATCGCACCATAGGGCAACAACTCGTGCCCCATGGCTTCCAGGGCATGGCGTACCTCATGCGGGATGGCGCGTTCGAGCGCCACGAGCTTGCCGCCCATGATGCGGTAGCGCGGCGCCTCGATGGCTTCCTGCACGTTCATCTGGAAATCGATGAGATTGATCGCCACCTGTGTATGCCCCTGCGGCTGTACATCGCCCCCCATCACACCGAAACTCACCCAGGGTCGGTCGTCCTTCAGGATCATGGCTGGGATGATCGTATGCAAGGGGCGTTTACCCGGTGCCAGCGCATTGGGGTGCTGTGGATCAGCCACAAAGCCGGCACCGCGGTTCTGCAGGCAGATGCCGGTGTCGCCCGCCACGACGCCAGAGCCAAAGGCGGAGAACACGCTGTTGATCAGCGACACCACGTTGCCCTCTCGATCGACGCAAGATACATAGACCGTATTGCCGAAGGGCAGCGGACTCCCGGCCTTATACACACCAGCCTGCTCGCGAGACATCTCCTGACGACGAGCTTTGGCGTATTCCTTGGACAGTAAACCGGCGATGGGCAGGTCCGCGAAGGCCGGATCAGCGACGTAGCGGTTGCGGTCGGCAAAGGCTTGCTTGGTGGCCTCGATCAACAGGTGATAGTAGGGGGCAGAGCCATAGTCCATCCCCGCCAAGTCAAAACCTTCCAGAATATTAAGCGCGATCAGTGCCGTAATGCCCTGACCGTTCGGGGGCAATTCCAGAATGGTGTAGCCTCGATAGTCGATGCTGATAGGCTCCACCCATTCGGTGGTGTGAATGCGAAAATCCTCTAGCGTGAAAAAGCCATGGTTCTCCTGCGAGAATTGCACGATTTGACGGGCAATCTCGCCCTGATAGAAGGCATCGCGTCCTTCAGCAGCCAGAAGCTTGAGCGTGCGCGCCAGGTTTGGCTGGCGATGGACCTCGCCGGCCTGCGGCGCCTTACCGTCGGTCAAATAGGTGCGCAGCACTGGAGGGAAATTGCGACAGCAGCGGTGCCGACCCTTGCCATTGCTTGGCGATGATCTCGCTGACCGGAAAGCCCTCACTGGCATAGTAGATGGCTGGTTCGAGCACTGCGGCGAAGGTAAGTTTGCCGTGTCGGCGTTGCACTTCGACGAAGGCATCGATCGCCCCCGGCACGGTCACCGATCCCAGGCCAATCTGTGGGACGCCCTTGATCCCTCGTCGTTGCAACTCTTCCAGCGTGAGCCCAGCCGGACAGCGCCCGCTGCCGTTGACCCCATAGATTCGGCCGTCCGCTGCCGCCTGATAGAGGAGAAAGGCATCCCCGCCGATCCCGGTGGAGACCGGTTCGACGACTCCGAGTGTCAGCGCGGTCGCAATGGCCGCATCGATGGCATTGCCGCCTTTTTTCAACATGCTGACCCCGGCCTCCACCGCCAGCGGCTGGCTACTGGCCACCATGCCATGTCGCGCCATGACCACCGAACGCCGCGCCGCATAGCCGGCGCGCTCCAGACGACTCGTTTCGAACATGCTGACACTCCTCCTCCGAATGTGCTAAACGTATGGGATCAACGGGGCGCTATCATACGTAGGCGAGAGGGGGAAGTCAAAACCTAACACAACAGCTCAGCGACAGGGGCCGCACTGCCATAATTCTCTGCCCGCACCACAGGGGTACAAAGCTCCGCTGCCCCCCGTCCGCTGCAGCGCCGGCACGATTACCCCCTTGGCCCAAACCCAATCAGGCTACTCCTGGCGAATTCGATTGACCGCCCGTGCGTCAATTTTCGTCTCGATACATGTTTTCTGCTCAATCACCCTGTCTTACAATCATGTTACTTCATTCTAAGCTATTGATTGTATTGGCAATATTCTTGCACCACCTTCGTGCTGGAATGGTGATCGCACGTGCTCGGTGTGCGACGATCCTGCAACCGAAGGAGGGGCATGATGCCATTTACGCGACAACTGACAGCTGTGGTAGGCACTTGGCTGTGCCTGTGGTTCATGGGGGGCGCCGTTCAGGCTGATCCGTGGTGCGGGGAACACGGCATGGCCTCGTATTATGGGAAGGGTTTTCATGGCCGCAAGACGGCCAGTGGGGAGCGCTTCTCTCAAAATGAGATGACTGCGGCTCACCGCCAGCTTCCATTGGGCACCAAGGTCATGGTGGAAAACCCCGAGACGGGGGCACAGATCGAGGTCAAGATAACGGACCGAGGGCCGTATGCAGATATGAAACGCCGCATTATTGATCTCTCTAAAGCGGCAGCCGACAGTATCGGCCTCGTCGAGCCAGGGGTGGCTCCAGTCCGTGTCGTTGTCACAGAAGAAGCCGCCAAGCAGCAGAAGAGTCCTGAGGAAGCACTCGTCTATGAGGTCCAGGTGGGCGCTTTTGAACACCACGACGAGGCGGCGGGCGTACTCGCCCAAGTCCAGGACTGGTTTCCTAAGGTGTATATGGCGCCGCGCCAGGGGCCGGCCGGCGAGTATTACCGCGTCCGAGTCGGGCCTTTTTCGACCAAGGCAGAGGCCGAGCACATCGCCAGTGGGTTGAAGCGCGGGGGCCACCGCGTGTTTCTCGACGAAGTTCCGGAAACAGCGCTGCCTCCCGAAGCCCCTCAGCCTTCCTCTAACCCCAAATGACCTGGGCGCATATCCACCCGGGCTCGCATCACCGGAGGCATCCGTATGGGTGACAGGGTGGGCGGATTGGGTCCCGCAAGGCCTGCAACCGTTGATGGGATGCGGCAGCTTACAGAGGAAACAGAGGTGCTTGGCAAATTCGCGCTCAGTATCTGTGTTGGCGATAATGGAGTGTTGACTATGGCCCTAACCCAAAAAACACCCGGAGAGGAAATCTCCCAGCGTCTTTCGTCAGACGCATCCCAGACGCCAGGCCACGCTCCGTCTTACGCCGCAACCGGTCATTATCAAGCCTGCTCCCGCAGGTCACGACTCATCAATAATTTGCAGGGTTCGAAGTTGCCTCGGCGTCATCATCAGATGGCCCGATACGCTCACGGCCTAACGACGGCCGCGTCGGGGCTGAGGTATAGCGCTGCCCAGACCCCCGCGCTGGTGACGATGGCACAGCGTTTGCTCTGAGAGACAGGCGTGCTGTAGTGGCACTGTGAGATGGCGCGCAACCGCGTGGCGAAGCGCTGGGTCTTCAGGCCCCACGCGCCCCGCTGACACGTGCTCACGGGGCGCTGTCTCACATCGGGAAAATCTCCCAGGTGGTCTCATTCTGAGACCACCTCGCTGGTGCCATTAGACGCGTGGTACCGGTGAACGATGAGCCGAGTGGGGCATGATCACACTCGACAGAGAGGAGGATGGCCATGACGACGACCGCCATGGGTCTCTTTGACGGGTTTTCCGAGGCGCAGCGCCTCATCCACACGCTAGTGGCGCAGGGCATCCGGAGCGAGGACATCACCATCATCGCGAATCGTGAGGAGACCGCTGTCAGCGAGGTCCTTGTCGCGGCGGCGTGGGGGGTGAACATCGATGTGGGCCCGGCGAGTCGAGGCCAACCGGCCGCATTGATCGCGCTCGGGGTCCCGGTGGATCAGGCTGAGGCGTATGCCATGGTCCTTGACGGCGGGGGTGCTCTGGTGAGTGTTGCCGCGGACGAGCACCAAGTGGACCAGGTGTTGGAGCTCATGGGGCGGTATACGACCGAGGATTTCGCGGCGCAGGCGGGGTCGAAGCGCTGAGCGGCCTGGTCGGGGGCAAACCCCCGACCAGCGGATGGCTCATGCTTACGATGGGGACCCATTTGGCCGTGGCGCGAACAGTCGTCCCCTATCAACCTATCAAGGCACATCGGACTGATACTCAAGGGTTGGGCGTCAGCATGATGACAGCCCCGTTCATCTAGACATGTCGATCTCGGAGTGCTTCAGACGACTCACTGGTAGTCATAGTGATCCCCATCCGGGAGTAAACCCGACGAGGAGAAACACCATGCCAGGCATGCAAAAGATCACCCCATGTTTGTGGTTTGATGCTCAAGCTGAAGAGGCCGTTGCATTTTATACCGCGATCTTTCGTAATTCAAAGATCGTCAGCATCTCTCGATATGGAGAAGCGGGGTATGAAGTCCACGGAAAACCAGCGGGAACGGTCATGGTCGTGGCCTTTGAGCTGGATGGGCAGGCGTTTACCGCACTCAACGGCGGCCCGATGTTCACATTCAACGAGGCCGTCTCATTCCAAGTTGATTGCGAGACGCAGGCAGAAGTGGATTATTACTGGGGGAAGCTTTCTGAGGGCGGGGATGACACAGCACAGCAGTGCGGCTGGCTCAAGGACAAATACGGCGTTTCATGGCAAGTGGTTCCCCGCGTGTTGCCCGAGATGATCAAGGACCCTGCTTCTGAGAAGTCCCAAAGAGCCATGAAGGCCATGCTTCAGATGAAGAAGATCGACATTGATGCACTCAAGCGGGCGTATGAAGGTCAGTAGTCTGTGTACAGGCTCTCGCGAACAAACGCATCCAGCCGATGCGCAGGTATCCTCCTCAGTCAGGAGGAGGTCAACGCCACTCGGATACTGTCGGCTCCATGCTCCACGGAGTTCAAGGGTGTGCGGGTGGGATTTGCCCCCTGATGTCCATGGGGGCACGAGAACCCCGGACCGAGGCCCCACTCCACCCCAGACGCCTGGTCGCGCCGCTATTCACGATGCTAAACCGGGAACCTAGGGCGCAAGGGCGGTCAGCGCCTCAAAGTCCGGCAGGGGCAGGTAAAACGCCATCGCCTGCCGCGCCACCGCTCGGGCCTTGGTCGGGTCCTTGACCAGGAGCACCTTTTGCTCGACACAAAGCCATGGAACCGGACTGATGATGGCCCGCACCCGTGCCGTATGCTCGGGGGTGACATTGTAGGGAAAGGGTCCATTGGTCCGCGCGGCGGCGAGGGCCGTCATCTGAGGGCCTAAGGCAGCCAGGACCGCCGGGGGCGGCTTCTCCAGCGGGGGCGCGAAGGCGACCCACCCCCAGAAACACACCAATATTCCCGTTGGCTTTTCGTAACGATCAATGCAACAATACGCCTCTACCTGGAACAATTTGATGTTCCCAGAATGGGGTTAGCCATGTCGATTGTTGCTCTCATTGAAAATACAATCAAAGCCGATACATCTGGCTTGCTCCTCCCACGCAGACGCAAGAAACACTTGCAGGCACAGGAGGCGTTTGTGCTCTTGACCGCCCTCGCCCATAATATTTTCGCTTGGACACGCCGGTATTGGGTTGCTGAGCCCGAAATGGGCAATGTCGGAATCTACTTTATCGTCAACGAAATACTCCCCAGACGAGGAAAACTGAGTGTCACCCATGCCTAACTCGTCAAAATACATTTGCAGGCGAGCCCTCCGAGGGCCAAGCCTGCGCTGGCGAAGCTTTTACGTATATTAGAAGAGTTTTGAATCCTGCAAATTTCGTAAGAAATTTGAGTGTTAGTATGAGGAAGATGATCACGATGGGCGAAGACCAAACGATCGAAGAATACCTAGATAATCTCCGGGGTAGGATTCAGGTCAAGCTCGCCCGGGGGGGTGCTCCCGCCGATTCTGGCACCCTCCGCCTGGTCTGCCTGTCGGTGGCTTTGCGCGTAGCAGATCCCGCTGGTTTGCGGTTACTAATGAAGCCCCTCTCATCCCAGCTATATCCCGCCATCGAAACCATGCTCGTCCAGGTCGATGCCGATTTTGGCGACGAGATCGCCGAACTCCAGGACCTTATTGCTGATGCCCAAGAGGACCCCGCCTGGCTTGAAGTGGTACAGCAGGCCATGCAGCGGCGGGCCATCCCAGCGAACAGACGGCTGCAGGAGCATATTGCCCATATGATCCTGGAATTGTTCGTGGAGTTGTCGACTGACTCGGAAAGTCAGCCATAGACGACGCATTGAGGGCAAGGCTGGACAGTTTCCTCCTCCGACTGGAATGCCTCCTGGACCTCTCAACACTTCCACCCGCCTGTATAGATTGAACCATCACGTGCAGTCGTGCACAGCGTCTGAACCGCTCTATAGTCGAGTTCGACGTGAGAAGTCTGTATATACTATGATGTCTGTGAGACTTTCATCGTCGATCGAATCGGCATAGGCTGGTTATGTGGCTTATGGCCCCAGGATGGCTCGCTGACGGAAGCGCACGATGGGACAAGGGCCGTGGTGAAGGCGATATACAGAGTATCCATCCTGCGTTGGAAGAACACTGACTGAAGGGAGAGGTATGACTTGTGTGAGATGGATCTTAACGGCAACAATGTTGTGTCTGACCATTGCCGTTGCGGCTGATGCTGAAGAGATCGGCTGCGTCAGCACCACATGGCGCGTGTGGGCTGATGACAAGATTTGTGTGAGTGCCTACGACGACCCCAAAGTACCAGGTGTCACGTGCCATATGTCGCATGCACGCACGGGTGGGTTCAAGGGGACGATCGGAGTGGCTGAGGATCGGTCGCGATTTTCGATTGCCTGCCGACAAGTCGGGCCCATCACAGTGGAGCTGGGCACGCTGCCGCAGGAGGAAGAGGCCTTTAGCGAGCGAACGTCTATCTTTTTCAAGGAAACACGCGTGGTACGTATAGTGGATCGTGCGCGCCGCACGCTGCTGTACCTTGCCTATAGCACGAAGGTCGTGGAAGGGTCTCCCTTTAACAGTCTTTCGTCCGTTCCAGTGATGCCGTGGCAGGGGCAATAGGGAGGGGCAGCATGGAGGAGCAATGATGGAGAGCACATGTGGGCCGACGGCAGCGCCGGTGATAGCAGCTCGGGAGGAAAGAGCATGGGCCAGGAGGGGCCGACTAAGGCTCTGGGTCCTGTTAGGGTGGGTGGTAGCATCCGGCCTGGGGTGTGAGCATCTGCTCATGTCGACTGGTCCGAGCGCTAGTAATATTCAGGCTCTGATCGACCGGAACACCCGCAATCTTCTCCGCCTGCAGCCAGACCTGTTTGAAGAACACGTCTTCGACATCATGGGGCCACCGCAACGTGTCGAAGGCTACCCCTGGGGCACAGTTTGGCTCTACCGCACGGCGTTAAGCACGGGGGTGCGGACCACACCGGAGACTGACTTTACCCCGCTCGTCTTCGACCGTCGCAGGATCCTCTTGGGTTGGGGGAGAGACTTCTTGGCAACCCACCATGATCGTGGGCCATAGCCTGTAGCAGGAGTGGGAGCATCAGTTCTGCTAGTCCATCTCAGGAGGGGAATGGGAGAATGGTGCTGCTGACGCATCCAGGCCAAGAGGCTGTCCGAGAACAACCTCTTTGAAAAGTTACTAAAGTCCTGCAGGCTTTTCGCCCGGTGTGGACCTCGTGCAGGAGGTGTCCGGGCTATCACTGCCGCAGAGGGCTTGACACGGCTGCTACTGCAAACGGATTTTCCATTGACTTCCCCATTTCTTCAAGGCATGATAGCGCACGCAATCGAGGTGTATCCTTGACAGACATAAGCTTTTAGTCTCGAAGAGGTTGAACAGATGCACGATATATTGGCCCGCCAGTACGTGCTTCGAGGACAACTGCTTATCCGATTATAGCGCCTTCCAGGTGTCACTCCTGGAGGGCTCTCCGCTGCAGTCGTGTCGTTACCTGGTTTTCCCCGATCGTTTTCACTCATATTGCTAGCTGATCCAGGCGAGGACAACGGGCTGAGCACCGATGGTTCGATCCAAGCGCGTATGTTCAATGTATTGGTGGTGCTGCATGATCGTCTCCATGATTGGGCGTTGAATGTGTCCCTGGTTCGCGACGCAAGTGGTCAAGCTGACGGTGGAGGTTACCCCCAACCTGCCCGGCTGACAGGCCAACCGCAATGTCGGCCAGAGCGATGGGTAGGACCGTGGCCTGAAGGTACAGTGGGAGATGACCTGGTGGAATAAGTCGGGGCATCCATCAAAACAGGGCTGTGCGATGGGGACGGAATGACCAGTACAGTGTCTGGGCGGACTCAGGACTAGATGCTTCGATGCCTGGAGGTCTCATTCATGCGTGAATACCTGATTAAACGCATCATGTTACTCATCCCGACGTTTATCGGGATCACACTGGTGGTCTACAGTGTGCTGCTGATGTTGCCAGGCGACCCGGTCGACGTCCTCCTTGGCCAGGAATACGACGCGCAGATCGCGGCGAAGCTCCGCGCCGAATGGGGACTAGACGATCCCATCATCGTCCAATATGGCAAATGGTTGTGGCACATCGTGCAAGGCGATTGGGGACGCTCGATGTTTTCCCGGAAGCCGGTCTTTGACGAGGTTATGAACAAACTTCCGCTCACCCTCCAACTTGTTGCCCTGGCGCTGTTCTTCGAAATCATCATCTCTGTCCCGGCGGGAGTAATCTCGGCCGTAAAGCCATATACCTGGTGGGACTACGGTGCCTCGACGTTTGCACTGGTGGGCGTGTCGATCCCTTCATTCTTCCTCGGTATTTTGCTGTTTCTCACCTTCGGTCTGTGGCTGGGATGGCTGCCAGTCCAGGGCTATGTTCCCCTGCGCGAGAGTGTCATCGATAACCTCCGCCATTTGATCTTGCCCACCGTGGCGCTGGGCGTGGCTCGCACGGCCATCCTCACCCGTCTGATTCGTGGCAGCATGTTGGAGGTCATCCGGCAGGACTATGTGACCACCGCGCGGGCCAAAGGTTTGGCCGAGGCGCTCATCATTAATAAGCACGCCCTGAAGAACGCTCTGATCCCGGCTGTCACCGTACTCGGGCTACAGGTTGGGTTTCTGGTCGGCGGGGCCATCATCATCGAGAAGCTGTTCGCGTTGCCTGGCATTGGCAGCTATGGCATCGACGCCATCTCTAATCGGGATTATCCACAGGTGCTGGGGTTCATTCTGGTCTCAGCGCTGGTGTTCCAAGTGGCCAATCTGTGTGTCGATCTCGTCTATTGCTTCCTCGATCCGCGTATTCGCTATGGCAAGGCCGAAGCGTAATGCCAAGTAAAACAACCGTCTACCGCCGACCACGGAGGGAGTGATGTATGAGAGATCAGCAAACCCTGTCGGATGAAAGCGTGGCTGCAGTTGCCCTGGACGAGAGCAGCGGCGCGTGGAGGGCCGACGGCACTGTCGTGGGGCGAGAACAAAAGCCGGCCAGTGTGTGGCTCGTCACCTTCCGTCGCCTGCGACGCAGTAAAACCGCCATGTTTGGCTTGATCATCGCCTTCATGGTATTCATTGTGGCGGCTCTGGCCGATGTGTTGGCACCTTACGGTTACGCCGACATGCACCCTGAGCATATGCTGCAGGGCCCTAGCTGGCAATATTGGCTCGGCACCGACCAGATGGGCAGGGATGTCCTGAGTCGAGTGATTTACGGCAGCCGTATCTCCATCTATGTCGGTGTGGTCTCCACCATTTTTGGCGCGTTGATGGGCATCCCACTGGGGATCATCGCGGCGTATTATGGTGGCTTTGTAGATAACCTGATCATGCGACTGGTCGATATTTGGGTGGCTTTCCCGAACTTTCTGCTGGCCCTGATCATTAGTGTTATTCTGGGGCCCAGCGTCACCAATGTGGTGATCGCCCTGGCCATCGTACGTGTGCCGACCCAGGCCAGAGTGCTGCGTGGCACGGCGCTATCGGTCAAGGAAAATGAATATATTCAGGCTGCCAGGGCGTTAGGAGTGACAGATCGACGTGTGCTTTTGCGGCACATTCTGCCCAACTGTATGGCCCCCGTCATCGTATTGGGGACGCTGGAGGTGGCGACGGCGATCATCGTCGAAGCCGCATTGAGCTTTCTAGGGCTGGGCACCCAGCCCCCAACCCCGAGCTGGGGCTGGGATTTACGAGCCAATGTGGTGTTCATCGAGGATAACCCCTGGATCGCGATCTTCCCAGGGATCGCGATCTTCATCACCGTGCTGGCCTTCAACATGTTCGGTGATGGCCTGCGCGACGCGCTTGACCCACGGATGAAGCAGTAAGCGCACGTCGCCGGCTTTCTCAAATCGTACAGGGCGGCCTGACCGGCCGCCCTGGTAACAATCACATCGCCTCACGGCCGAAGCGTTTTGCCCCTTTAATGCCATCCTGCACCTACTATTCTAGCATCCCGGTCCCCTTCAGGCCCAGAGTCAGACAGCACAGCGACCCTCTTTAACGCATAGACCCGCGGATTGTTGACATCCCTATCGACAATCCCAAAAGGGGCCCCATGGGGAACCCTCCCTTTTGCAGACGATTTGACCCGGCCTTGATACTTGCGCAGTCAGTACCCCCTTGCGCCGGCACGATTGCCCCATCGTCTTGTCATCGCATCGCGAGAATGCTTAAGGATCACTAGGTATTGCGGCAAGGCAATCGACGGCCACTCAATGCCACGAGCGCCAGGACATTAATTATGATATAAGAAATGATATATTTAAGAGTAAAAGATACGTAATGATCCAATAGTATAAGAGGGATCGCTTATGCAGCGATTCATCAGCGTGGTGCCTCTCCTGGCACTGATCGGTTCCTTTTCCGTGCCGGCCCTAGCGGCTGAGTTACGAACCAGAGGTTTCTTCGAGAACGTCTTTCCTCACCTTGATCAGAACACCTCGGACCAGGATCTGGATATGACGAGCAATGACGATCAGATCTTTTTCGGACGGGAGCGCGTTCGGCTGTTCTTCGACTTTATCGCCAGCGATGACCTGCGCGGGGTGTTCGCCCTCGAGATCGATGCTATCTATGGTGCCCCCCGCTTCAATCGCGTCGGGTCACGCTGTGTGCTGACAACGGGTCTGTACGGCTCTGAGTCGTGCGGCTTCCGAAACGGCATCGACACCAATATCCTTGAGATCAAGAACCTCTATGTCGATTTCCGTATCCCTCAGATCCCGCTCGGAAACCGCTGGCAGATCGGCGGCATCCCTGCCGACGTTACTCCGTTACATCCTTACTTGCTCTACACCATGGACGCCGGTGGGGGGAGTATGAAGCTTGACTTCACCGATGAGGTCTCGTTATTGCTGCACTACATCCAACTCGAAGAGGATCTCGACCGCTTCCAGGGCAGCGCAAAACTGGGGGAGGACTACATCGCTGGGGCTACACTGATGCTGAGACCGCTCCCGGGGCTCGATCTGCACCTGCTTGGTGTCTTCGGGCATTTGCAGGCACCATTTGGCCCAAATCTCCTCAATGGTGCGGGACCATTCAACTGGATCACTGGCGATGCGACCAATGTCACCACGGAAGACCGCTATTACGTCGGCTTTGACGCGCGTTACCGCCATGGGAATTTGAGCCTTGAGCCCAGCTTTCTGTACCTCCGGGGAACTCGGAAGTTTTGTGCACCTGGGAGCACGATCAATACGGCGGGGGAAGTCATCCCCTGCACCAGCGTACCCTCAGGGTCCAGAGACATCCAGTTCAATGCCGTTGAGGCACAGGTGGTTGCGCGCTATGTTGTGGGTTCATGGTTGGCAGGGGCTAAATTCGCCTATACATCGGGCAATGCTGCCAATGACGACATCAACAACCGTGGCATTGGCAAAAAGTCCGAGGTGAAAGGCTTTCGCCCGCTTGGCATCGATGCCTTTCATATCTTCGGCGACTGGTTTGAGATCCTCGGACGCTCGGAGGTCGATTCCCTGGGGTCGTCGACATTCATCCGTCCAGGGAAGCTCGGGACGTTCGATCGCTACGGGTGGATAGTTATTGGCGGCAAGGTGGAGTACACCGCCACCGACAGTCTGGTCCTGGAAGGATCGCTCGGGGGGTTCTGGACCGCGGAGAAGACCGCTTGCCCAGCCGTACTTCGAGGTGGGTCAATGGCGGGTCCATGCCTTATACCGCCCTTCAATTTCAGCGGCAGCAGCCGGTATGCCGGCAGTGAAATCGACGTCGGCCTGCGATATTCGATCCTGCCCGGATTGTTCTGGACGCCGCGGTTTGGCTGGGCCTTCCTAGGAGATGCCTGGAAAACCCCTGAACGTCATGTTCAGGATGCCTGGTCGTTTACCAACCGCCTCATCTATGTGTTTTAGCCTCCCATGCCAAGTGTGCCATGCCGATGTGATCAGGAGCTCACTCACTCGAAGAATGCCTCCATGGCGCGTGTGAAACAAGCGAATGGTGCGCGCACGATGCCGGCGCCGATCTGGCCGGTACCCGCTTGACGTCCGGCGATACCCGTGTTGATGAGTGGTGTCAGGCCGGTTTCGATCACTAATCGCAGGTCGATGCCGGCCGGCGTGCCCCGCTCGTCAAGCATGGGAATGCGGAAAAGGGGGTGCTCGCCGACGCAGATGTCTTGCATCTCTGCGGTTACCTGCATGGCTTCGGCCATCCCTCCAGCCCCGACAAAGCGTGCCGCCGCTGGTGATGCCGCCATCGCGCAACCACCCAGTCCGATGGTCTCGACGATCGCGCTATCGCCCATATCCGGGTTGGCCGCATCGACATCGAAGCCCGGAAAGTACAGTCCGCTCGGCACATGTACCGGGGCGGTGAACCAGCGGTCGCCATGCCCCGAGACGCGGATGCCGAAGTCTGTACCGTTGCGAGCCATCGTCGTCACCAAGGTGGAATGTGTGATGCCGTTGGCGGGGTCGGTCAGCGCTTTGCCAGCTGCCATGGCAAGATTGAGGAAAAACTGATCATTACCGGCGATAAATTCTGCCACAGCGGTCAGCGTCGACGTGTCTGCAGTTGCACGGGCCAGATGCGGCATCAACGCCCGGGCGAGCAGTGCCGAGGCAGCGATATTGCGTTGGTGCATCTCGTCACCCATGCGCAGCGCCTGGGCCATGAGCGTCCGGAGATCGATGCCTCCCGAAGCACGTAGGGCAGAGCCCAGCAGTGGCCCCCCTGTTGCGGCGAGCCAACGCAAGCGGGTGACGACCGAGGCATCGTTGGCACCGAACCGTAAGACCTTCCCCAAGCCTTCGTTGATGGTCGCATAGGCGCGGTTGCCGTAGCGGCGATTCTCCACCACGAACACGGGCATGGAGGCCGTGATGATGCCCGTCATGGGGCCAACGGCACCCCAGTGATGGCATGGGGCCAGATGCACCTCCTGGCGCTCGATCAGCCGGGCGGCCGCGTCGTCGTCCGCAGCCCATCCTTCATAGCGGATGGCGCAGAGGACCGCCGCCTGCATCGGCTCACACATGGACGCCCAGGCGATGGGAGGACCAGCGTGCAGAACCAGATCGAGAGGGAAGCCCAAATGCCTCGCGTGCGGGACGGCAATCCACGAGGATGGTTTCGCCGCCGGTCAGGCGCGTGAAGGCTTCGGCATTGGCCCGCTCGATCTGCTCGCGGCGTTCGTCGAGGCGCGACAGCAGCTCGGCCAGGTGAACATCGCCATGTGCGGGCGGTCGCCAGTCGACGTGCACAACCGGCACGCCGAGTCCTGCCAGGTCCCGAGCAAATCCCTCAAGACCGATGTTCACCACACGTGGGCCGGTTGGCAGGTGACGAGGTATAGGCTCGTTCATGGCCAATAAGCCTCCGAGACTTTTCTCACCGAGAAAGGGCCCTTCCTAGCCAAGCGCAGGGACGATGTCACGGCCATAGATCTCCAGGGTGTCCTCTTCTGCACCACTCATCAGATAGATATTCAATTGCGTCACGCCTGCTTCCTGAAGCTCCCGCAGCCGATGCAGGTGGGTCGTTACCGGCCCCACGAGGCAGTAACGGTCGACGATGTCATCGGGCACGAACTCGGCATTCGAGCTGCCTACCTCAGCGTGGTGCAGATAATCATAACCCTTTCGCTCGCGGACATAGGCGGTGAGCTCGTCGGGAAGCTCTCCCGGCTGGTAGCGTGAAATCAAGTCCACGACATGGTTTGAGACCAGGGCCGGAAACCACCGGACATGCTGGCGCGCCCTGGCCAAATCGTCCGATACCCATACGGCCGTGGCGCTCATCACCCGGATCGTCGAGAAATCGCGACCGGCCTCCTGAGCTCCCTGGCGTACGAAGTCGAGACACCACCTGATAAGGTGCACATCGGCGAACTGTAGGATGACGCCATCGGCAATGCGGCCGGCGCAGCGGAGGGCTTTCGGACCATACCCTGCCACCCACACCGGCGGGACACCGGCATTGGCCCAAGGCATCTGGATGGGTTGGCCTTGGTAGATGATGCGTTTACCGGCTGTCAGGTCGCGGATGGCCGCCACAGTCTCTTCGAGTCGTGCCAGAGTCGTCGGCTTCTTGCCCATGACGCGCCGCGAGCTGTCACCACGGCCGATGCCAATATCCATGCGACCACCCGAAATACGATTCAGCGTCGCCAGCAAACTGGCTGTCACCGTGGGATCACGCACTACAGGGTTGGTGACACACGTCCCGAGGCGCATACGTTCGGTGTTGACCGCCATGAGTGTCAGCAATGGATAGGGGTCCTGCCAAAGGATATGGGAGTCGAAGGACCAACCATAGCTGAAACCGGCCGCTTCTGCCTGGCGGGTCAGATTTACTATGCGCGCCGGGGGCATGTCAGCCTTGAAGGTAATGGCAAATTCCAGCATATCCCGTCTCCCGTTTCCACCCCAACAGCCAACGCGTCAGGAAGCATTCTCGGCCGGGCACGCCGAGAGATATCGCGAAGCTGGGCTTTCAATATGGGAGGCAAACAGCCATACCTCCCTCAGCCAGTTCCCAGACTTCTTTTAGAACTTTATGATACACTTTTCAAGAACATCTCCTGTGTCACCCGTTACGCTTAACCGGAGAGCCAGGTGTACAAACAGGCACAGTTGCTCCTCAAGCAGAGCGGACGGATGCAATCCGGACGTCGGCATGTGACTGGAGAGGAAGTCCGAGCTGCTATGTTACGCTCCTATGAACCAACAGGGGAGGGACACCATGGCACACTTGCAAGTGATCACCCTCGGAGGGATGAACACAGTCCTTGAAGAAGCCGCGGTCACAGCCTTTGAGCAGAGCCTGCGCGGTCCGCTGCTGCGGCCTGGAGAGGATGGCTACGATGCCGCCCGCCAGGTCTTTAACGGCATGATTGACAGACACCCGGCCCTCATCGCCCGCTGCGCCGGCGTAGCCGACGTGATCAACTGCGTCAATTTCGCCCGAGCCCACCAGTTGCTGGTGGCTGTGCGTGGGGGCGGTCACAGTGTCGCCGGCCATGCGGTGTGCGAGGGCGGCCTCGTGATAGATCTATCTCATCTGAAGGGCATACGTATCGATCCGCTACGGCGTACGGCCCGTGCTGAACCGGGCCTGACCTGGGGCGAATTCGACCACGAGACCCAGGCCTTCGGGCTGGCCACCACCGGAGGCCAAATTTCCACGACCGGCATCGCCGGCCTCACTCTGGGCGGGGGCTGGGGCTATTTGGCGCGGACATACGGCTTGGCCGCGGATAACCTCCTGTCGATTGATCTTGTCACCGCCAATGGCCAGCTGCTCACCGCCAGTGCCACGGAGCACGCAGACCTTTTCTGGGGCTTGCGGGGTGGCGGCGGAAACTTCGGCGTCGTCACCTCCTTCGAGTACCAGTTGCATCAGGTCGGACCGGTTCTGGCCGGCATCATCATCCATCCGTTCGAGAACGCCAAGGCTGTACTCACCTTTTACCGCAAGTTTACTCACGCAGCCCCCGACGAGCTGGCCTCAGGGGTTGTGCTGATGAGCATGCCTGATGGCCTCCCCGTTGTGGGAATCGTCGTCTGCTACCACGGGTCGATCGAGCGCGGCGAACGGCTACTACAACCTCTCAGATCGTTTGGATCACCGCTCATAGACGAGATCGGCACTATGTCCTACACCATGGCCCAGAAGCTCGTCGATGACTTCTATCCCCCTGGCCTTCAGGAATACTGGAAGTCCAGCTTCCTCACAGAGATCAGCGATGCGGCGGTCGACACCATGCTGTCCTGGAGCGCGAATCGTCCTTCGCCATTGTGCCATGTGGTGATCGAACACACCCTAGGTGGCGCAGTGAGCCGGATCGATCGTAATGCCACGGCGTTCGATCACCGGGATGTGCAGTACAGCTTCTTGAGTCTCGGCGTGTGTGCCGCCCCCGCGGAGGCTGAGACGTGTGCGCGCTGGGCGCGCGAACTCTGGGAAGCCATGCAGCCATGCCTGACCGACCGCGTGTACGTCAACTATCTGGGTCAGGAAGCTGATGAGGGGATTGAACGAGTCAAGGCCGCCTATGGGTCTGAGAAGTATGATCGGCTGGTGGCCCTAAAAAATACCTACGACCCAACAAATCTGTTTCGGCTCAACCAGAACATCGAGCCGACTTGATTTGTTTTACCGTTTCCAGGGTCTCGAGACGGCGATCACGCCAGACAGAATCGCGCTCACATTGGGAAGGGTTGAGGTGGACCGACAGCACTCCCTCGCTCGCATGGCTCTTCTCATCCCTTCCCTCTCCATGGCTTATTGCAGCGTTTCGACTTGCCCAGGCGAAATGTACCAGAGCACGATATGGTAGTGAGGATCGGGCACGCCTGGATGCCCATTATTGTAGTAGATGTCGACGTGGTCCACTTTTGCCGGCGCGCTGGCTAGGATATTGAAGGCCTTGCCGGATCTGAGATCCCGAAGCGGAATCATATAGACAGAGCTCACCAGATTGCCCTGCCGGTCATAGGCCAAAAATGGGCCTGCCGGCAAGGTCGTGGGGTTAACATAAAGTGTACCCAGGCCGGGGAAATAATCGGGTAACTGAGCAAGCGAGCTCAGCTTCTTAAAGTCGCCGCCGGGCGGGGGTTTCAGCCATGATTCCGGTTGGGCTGCACCACCGGCTCGAGCCTGATCTCCAGCCAACAGCACGCGGCGCGTGGCCTCGTCTAGCTGTCCTGTGACCGGTAGTCCCTGGCGCGCCTGGTAGCGGCGTAGTGCATCCCTCGTCCGAGCCCCTATCACCCCATCGATGTACCCCGGATCAAACCCTGCAGCTTTTAGCCGCTCTTGCGCTTGGCCAACCCGCCAGTCGGTATATGCAGGGATCAGAACAGGCCAGAGGACGAGACACAGTATTCCCATCAGTAGGCGGTAGATCTTGGAAGTCGTCATGGAGAATATCCTCCTATCGATCTCCTCATGGCGGATCGCCTGGTACATCTCGCGGCGTAAGACTCGAGGAGATCTTGCCAAACGAGGGGCCCGCACACAAGAGGCTGCCTAGCTCCGCAAAGCGGTGAGTGTATCGGAACCGCGGGAATGCGTCAACTCCAACTAGCGTGGCGCTGCCGTAGAAGGGAGGGGCTGAACTTCGCCAGTCAAGGCCTGGAGGAAGGCCAACAAGTCGCGCTTTTCCTGGGCAGTTAGCGCCAAGGGTTGAACGAGCGGGGATTTTCCGGCGACAGTGCCGCCACCGCCGTTGTAGAAGTCGATGATTTCCTCCAGCGCTTGAAAGGCTCCGTTGTGCATGTAGGGATCACGCTGTGCCACATTGCGTAATGTCGGTGTTTTGAATGCCCCTTTGTCCTTCTCGTCTTTGGTGACGAGATAACGACCTAAATCTTCTTTCACCTGTGCATAGTCTGGCACGCTCATCCGTTTCGCATCGAAGCGGATCGACGCCTGTACGAGGGGATGCGTCAGCAATGGCACATCTGGGACTCCCAGATTATGGAATAGGCTATCGGTGAAATTGGGGCCGTTATGGCACAGGATGCAGCGCGCCTTGCCCTTGAAAAGCGCCATCCCGCGCACCGCACTCTCGGACATGGCTTGCTGGTCTCCCGCCATATAGCGATCGAAGGGCGCATTTCGTGTGATCAAGGTGCGCTCGAATGTTGCTAACGCCTTACCCAGGGCCTCTGGGTTCGCCGGGGAGCCGAATACCTTTTGGAACCGTTCGGCATAGTCGGGGATGGCATTCAATTTTTCGATGAGGAAATCCAGATTTTGGTTCATATGGAGGGGGTTCTGGATTGGGCCTAGAGCCTGCTTTTCGAGCGATCCAGCCCGCCCATCCCAGAGGAGGGCTTTATTGTACGCGACATTCACCAGTGTGGGCGAGAGCCGCCGCTCCATACTCGTTGGATAGGCGAGAGACAGCGGCGTATGAATGGCCCATCCCTGGTCCGGGAGGTGGCAACTGACGCAGGCCAGGCTCCCATCTGCCGAGAGGCGTGCATCAAAAAAAAGCAGCCCTCCTAGCTCGATCTTCTCGGGTGTCAGCGGGTTGTCCTCAGGGACGGGCACGGGCGGAAGCGGACCGATATCCGTAGGGGTTCCTGCGTCGACCAATCCCTGTCCCAAAAGAGCCAGAAAGCCTATTACGACCACTGAGCAGAGTCTGACCTGTCGTCGCAATCTTGCCATCAATTCATGTCCTCAGGCGGAAGTAGCCGCGCATACCCACTGACCTGACCTATATACGGTACTTTCGAACCGAGTGCAAGCCATTACCATCGACCCCGTGAGCCTAGTCGCCTTATGCTCAGGTGCGTTTGAACCCACGCCGGTGCTAGGCTCCCCGTGAGCCAGACAACTTCTGGGGCCTCACCATGCCCAATGTCCCGGGAGTTGCCGGACAGGAGCACTCTGATCCAGGGGGCCTGCTATCGTAAGGATGATCGATAGTCGACTGACACTTCCCTGCCCAGTGAGCGCGCGAACGCTGAGCCGATAGGTGTGATTTGCGGCCGCAAGTGGCGCTGTTCCACGGATATGAAGACGTTCACGATCGAGTTGGAGCCAGCCAGGCTGGTCAGCCGAGGCCTCGAGTGTGACTTCGACGGGAACACCTTCGGGCAGGCGTTCTAACCGGGGTAATGGGAACTCAAACGATTCGCCAGCTCGGTAGAGGTGTGATACTTGGAGTGGCTGCCATTGTAGGCGGGGGGATATTAGCGGCTGATCTGGCTGCGTCGGCCCTGTACTGTTGAAGTCCTTCAACCACCAATATGCGGTTGAGAGGATCGCGACACTCAGCAGCACCAAAATCACCTTTTTCGCCCAATGATACCGCGGTTCAGGTTGTGCGAAGAACGGGGCCAGTGTGAGATATTCCTTGATGCCATCACATCGGGCGATATGCACTTCGGCCGCTTCCCTGGCAAAGGCGGCTAATAACTCTTCAGTGACGGCGCCGGTTTGTCGGATCTCGCGGGTCCGATCGACATCGATGGACGGGAAGCCCTTTTTTCGCTCCTTCCCATGCAAAAACACCCTGGAATGATAGCGCCAGGTTTGACGGTTTGCGACCAGGGTCGTCCGGACCTCCCACTCCCCCTGCTCCCCGAACGTGCTCAGCAGGGATTTTTGTTGTAGAAGGTCCGCCGCGGCTCGGGCCACGTCCTCCGCACCACGTATCTGATTTCCCGGGGCTTCCCAGCCCATATTCAGCATGCCATTGGACGATGAGTCAGGGTCGAACGCCGTCATTCCCATACATGCCCCCTTGCCCGCCTTCACGCGTATACTGTTCAGTAGAGCCTGCGACACCTCAAGTTTGCAGAAAAGGCATCTCTCATCGAATTCACGCCCGTGTCCCGAAGTCCTGCGGCATGCGCACGGAGAGCATAGATTGAGCTGGTCAAGCCATCATATGGGTCAGGGTATCTATCATGGGTTGTCATGTGGCAGCCGTCAGAAGAGGGACGAGACGAGTCCGATCGATCATCATAACATGATTGTCGATGACAGTGGTCAATACCATAAAATCGTTATCATAATGGGTAACGTGGGCTCTTCTGCGCCGCGTTCCCTACCCGCTCAGCGCTTACCCTCGAGGCTTTCCAGCAGACGCCTCGCCTGGACGTCCCCTGGTGAGGCCTCCACCAGCTTCCGCGCCCAAGCGATGGCGGCCTGACGATCGCCCGCCTGCTGATGATACTGCACCAGCGCCGCCAGGATATCACGGTCGGCAGGGTGCCGACGCTGCGCTTCCGTTAATACCTGCAGCCCCTGTTGCACCTCGCCGGCTTCATGCAATGCCACACCGTAGACGTAGGCATAGCGTGGTGCATCCGGGTGCAGTTGCGCCGCCTTGGCCAGCTCAGGAATGGCCTCAGGCAAGCGTTGCTGACGCACGAGTGACAGACCCAGCCCATGGTAGGCGGCGGCGTTTGCCGGGTCAGCCTGCAGAGCGGCGCGTAAAGTCTGCACGACCAGATCCTCCCGGCCTTGCTGGCGGTACAGGTCGGCCAGATTGATGTAGGCTGGGATGAATGCCGGTTGGAGCCGCAGGGCGGTGCGATACGCCGCTTCCGCCGCCGCCAATCTTCCAAGTCGAGCATCGAGGGCACCGAGATTGACGTGGGCCTCGGCGCGATCGGCATTGAACCCCTGAGCCTGGCGGTATTCGGCCATCGCCTGGTCGAGTATCGCCAATTGATCGGGAGTATAGGCCTGGCGCGGCACGTCGACAAGGCTAGAAACCGTTTCCAAGCGCACGGTACGAATCGGGTCGCGTAACAGCGGGGCACCCAACGTTACCCGCGCGCGTGGTTCCACGGCGGACAATGCCGCCGCCGCGGCACGTCGAATGAGTGGGTCACGATCATGTAGGGAAGGCTCAATGACACGAAACGACTGTGGACTTAGATAGCGCGGTAACAAGCTCAACGCCGTAGCGCGGACGATGGCCGGAAACGCCGTGTTCTCCACGGTTTGTAGCAGTAGTTGCTCGGCGTCGACGTGAGCATTCCGGCCTGCATCGAGCGCCTCGCCATAGTGCGATCCGCCTTTGCGCTGCGGTCCATACCACTGAACTACCGCATCGGCGGCCCATTGCGCTGTTCGACCAGCATGGCAGTCGGTGCAGACGCTGGGCGTGCCGATCTTCACCGACAGGTCAGGCCGCGGCACGCGAAAGCTGTGATCACGCCGACCATCGATGACCATATAGAAGCGTTCGATCATGTGACAGGAAACACACTGTGCAGCCTTGGTGTCCGCCTGGTGGAAGTGATGCTGCGGTCCGTCGTACTTGGCTGGCAGATGACATTGTGCACACAGCGCATTACCCTGGGCGCGCAGGTGACCGCTGTGGGGCTCATGGCAATTCGAGCAGGTGACTCCCGCCTGATACATCTTGCTTTGTAAGAACGATCCATACTCGTACACCTCATCGCGGATCTGACCGTCAGCGTGGTAGAGCGCTGCATCTAAGAGTGCCCCACGATAGCTCTGCTCCAGAGGCTGACCGGGCTGGTAATCGCCCCAGACCTGCCCACGTCGAGCATGACAGCGCCCACAGGTCTCCACCTCGGCGCGGGATGACGGCGGCTTCGTGCGTCGTGCAATGGCTTCTCCAGGCGGAAAGGCCCAGACGCCACCAGAGGTGTCTTTAAGTGGGGCAACTAATCCGCGAGTAGGATCAGGCTCCATACGGCCGGATGGTCCATCTTGGGCCCATGCGACATGGCGGGAGCCTGGGCCGTGACAGGCTTCGCAGGAGACGTTGATGTCTGACCAGGTAGTCTGGTAGCGATCCTCCGCCAACCGGTAGTCTTTCTGCAAGTTGGTGGAATGGCAGTCGGCGCACATGAAGTTCCAGTTCTGCAGCTGGCCGGTCCAGTGCAGGATGTCCCGGTGGTCGATCTTCTCCTGGGGATAGAGATGAAACCACCGCTGGCCTCCAGCCGCGGCCGGGCGGCTGTCCCAGGCAATGCTCAAGGCTTGATAACGCCCGTTGGGAAAGGCGATCAGATACTGCTGCAGCGGGTCGACGCCAAATGTATAGTCGATTTTGTAGTCGTGTAGCTGACCGTCCGGTCCATCGGTGCGTACAAAGTATTCCCCATCACGGCTGAAAAATGTCGACGTCACACCGTCTTTCTCGAAGGTTGCATGATCGAAGTTACCGAGGACTGTCGCGCTGTTTGCCGGTTGCATCGCGCGGGCATGGTCGGAGCCTTTCCAACGTTCCGCCTCCCGTGCATGGCAGGTCACACAGACCTGGCCGCCGACATAGGTTGGGATCGGCCGTGGTCGTGGCGGCATCCGCCTGCCGGCCAGCAAAGGCTGGAAAGCACATCACCACGAGCAAGATGCCGACCCCTGGCGGATTTAAGGCGGGCAGCCGCGGCCCATGCGTCGTGGTCCTCCACTGCCGGCGTTTCCGACGCAGCCGTCGTAAGACGTCAGCCAGTGCCGCACCGTCCCAATCCGAGGTCCTGCGCAGGGAGGACTCCTGGAGCGCCTCTACCTGGTGCCGAAGATCAGGATCGGAGTACCGGACGAGGAAGTCCTCAATAGTCGCGGCGTCTGGGCCTTGATGGGTGGAGTCGAGCCACCGTAGCAGGGCATTATAGGTCGCCTTGGCATCGCTGGCCCGACAGGCGTCGAGCAGATGCGCCAACAGACTGGCATCACTCCCGTGGCGTTGCGCTCGCCACCGCTCCCACGCGGCCAGGAGTTCACCTCCATAGCGCCAACTGGTGGCGACCGCTGCAGACGTCAGTATGCCTGCAGCCACGATCCACCACGGCCATAACCAACCCGGTGCCACCGCGGCGACACGCTGGCCGCTGAAGTCACCATGCTCAATGCGGTCCTGCACGACCGGGGGCTTCGCATAGACCTTGAGGCCGTGCCAGGGTGGATCGGGGAAGAGCTTGGCGACCTCCGCATATTGATGCTGTCCCATGAGCCGTGCCCCCTGTTGATCCGAGGTCAACCAGAGATTTGCGAACGATCTCCCCATCGATTGTCCGGCCCAGATATTTGCGCCGATAAGGGTGGCAAGGAATACAGCTCGAAGCAAGTTCTTAGGCTGCACGCAGGGGTTCCTCTCGAGGACCTCATGATCACTGCACGAACCAGCCAGGACGACAACGCCGAACACCAACCAGTAGCCCGCATCTTGAAGGAGCTACCGCTGGCCTGGCGGTAACCTCCCTTCCTGAGGTCTGATCAGCGCTGCCGCCCAGGCTGCGTCGGCCGGTGACAACGGGGGGGTGGGCGGCTTACGATAATCCACTCTCAGGTCGTAACGCGCCCGCGTGTAGGCGGTGTGGAGGGCCTGTTCTAGATCCAAGGGGACCGGCGGGTCTGGAGGCAACAGAGGGATGGGAATCGTGGGCAACGGCTGGCACACGCTGATGGGCCACACGCTGCTGCGTGGTCGTTCTCCCGCTTTGCAGACCATAACCATGTAATGGGCCGGCGGCAATGGATCGTCGAAGGGCATGCGAGGATAGCTGCGTAGCAGGTCGATCTCGATCAAATGCACCGGCGAGGTCAGAAAGGTACGACGCTTTTCCAAGTAGTCTTCCCTCCCCTTTCCCCGCCGCTTATTGACCGGTGATAACAACTCGATCACCGCCACCAGGCGCGCCGTCTCACGCTGGCGAATGTATACGGAGACCAAGCGGGTTGGACCATCCATAGGTACCCGTACCTGCACAGGAGCGGGCGCCGCAACCGCGGCGGCTGTCGGCGCCCCGAAAGCTACATCGGGGCAGGTGACGCTGATATCCGGGAGCACGACCTGGGGATCATCATCGAGGTGGTCGATGACTACCTGGGTTTCCAACTCAGCCAAGTATTTGGGGACGAGCAATGGCGTCAACTGCTCCCGGAAAATGCTCATCAAACTGGTATGCACATCTGGCCAGATGCTTGGCGCTTCCAGATACGGGTCCATCCCCGGAAAAGGTGAGTGCATCATCGTTGCCTCAGCACCTTGTCCTGCCCTTGCTACGGATCTTTTCGCTTTACTTCTGTCGCTTCCTGTGGCGTGAGTATGGGCCATAGCCCAAGGGAATGCAAGTCGAAGAGAGCCATGGTGCAGCCGCTTGCCTGTTGTGGACGGTCACCGACGGTGGCCAAGGAGATGCGGCCAAAACCAACAGGCGAAGATCTCGTCCTACCCCCATCAATGAGGTGTTGACACAAGCGCTCGGGACTACTAAGATAGATGAGTTTGCATAGCTTGTTCTTTGCGACCGGCCCGAAGACCTCGAAGCTCACGCATCGTCCCCGCAATGAAGGGTAATCCATGCCGCGTGGGGAGTTGTGATTCGTCTTGGAGGGCTAGTCCTAACTGGTAAGGCAGTGGACTTGAAATCCACCGGGCCGCGAGGCTCATGGGGGTTCGAATCCCTCGCCCTCCGCTGCACGGTCTGAGAATGTGATTTGTTAGTCTGGCCCAACTTTTAGGAGAGGTGGCCGAGTGGTCGAAGGCGCGCGCCTGCTAAGCGTGTGTAGGCCGAAAGGTCTACCCTGGGTTCAAATCCCAGCCTCTCCGCCAGAATTGCCGAGCGCCCATAGCTCAGATGGATAGAGCGCTTCCCTGCGGAGGAAGAGGCCGGAGGTTCAAATCCCCCTGGGCGCGTTATGATGCGAGTCAGTGCCTTGGGACCGAGGCACTACGTCCCCACTTCCGTGACAGAGGCAGTAGCCGCTATCAACGCCAAGCTGGCTTCGCAACCTCACTCCCGGCTTCCTGGCACGGTAGAGAGTAGATTGTCCAAGCTCGTAAGGAGGGATGGCCGAGTGGACGAAGGCGATCGACTCGAAATCGATTAGGGGCCCAAAAGGTTCCTCGGGGGTTCGAATCCCTCTCCCTCCGTCACCGATCTCGTCATCCTAATAATCCTTAAAAAATTGCCGTCGATGCTCTTCTAGATGGTTAAAGAAGTATACGGAGAGGTGCGAGAGCTGGTTGAATCGGCACGCCTGGAGAGCGTGTGTACCTCAAAAGGGTACCGTGGGTTCGAATCCCACCCTCTCCGCCAGACGTGTGGGGGAAACTACACACGCCTGAAAGTCTGAACGACATCGACGGTAGAGGATATCGTCCTCTAGCAAACGAGCTGACATGCGAGAACCAAGGCTGTAGTAGTTCGGAATACTGGAAATGAGGTCGTGCTAGGTGGGGAGGTAGCGGTGCCCTGTCACCCGCAATCCGCTATAGCGGGGCTGAATCCCTCGTGAGCGGCTACACTCTTCTTCAAGGCCTGCCTCACGTGCAGTGGTGTTGAGAGCTGGGTCCGACGCAACAAGGACTTACAAACCCCGCCAGGTCCGGAGGGAAGCAACGGTAAGTAGGACCCCTTGTGTGCCGTTGGGGTGCCTGGCTTGAGCCACGGCGTGAGTTCCGCTTGGGGAAGGGGGTCAATCCGAGGTGCACGGCCTCACAGGTGTCGAGCTTTTCCAATGCTATTACACTCCCGTGGTCAGATTGTGCTAACGCTTCTGCCATTGAGCCAGGCCCTCAGAGGATAATCCATGTCCTATCAGGTGACGGCTCGTAAATGGCGCCCACAGACATTTGTCGAGTTGGTCGGGCAGGAAGCTGTGGCGCGCACCCTACAAAATGCCCTCCGCCAGGGCCGAATCGCCCATGCCTACCTGTTTACCGGCACTCGTGGAGTTGGTAAAACGACTACAGCCCGTCTCCTGGCAAAGGCCTTAGAGTGCGAGCTTGGTCCTTCTCCCGAGCCGTGCAACCAATGCTCATCGTGCCAAGCGATTACCGTAGGGAGTTCATTGGACGTTCTGGAGATCGACGGGGCCTCGAACCGTGGTATTGATGAGATCCGCGACCTGCGTGAGAAAATTCGCTATGCCCCGACGCGTAGCCGCTACAAGATCTATATCATCGATGAAGTGCATATGCTCACCGAGCATGCCTTCAATGCTCTGTTGAAAACGCTTGAGGAACCCCCTCCTCAGGTGGTGTTCATCTTTGCCACGACAGAGCCGCAAAAGGTTCCCCGCACCATACTCTCCCGCTGTCAACGGTTCGATTTCCGCAAGGTGCCGAGTGCGGAGATCGCCCAATGCCTGAGCAAGATTGCTGAGCAGGAAGGCATTCACATCGGTAGCGATGCGCTGTATCGGATTGCTCGACGGGCTGAGGGAAGCGTGCGCGATGCTCAAACCCTCTTCGACCAAGTCGTGGCGTTCTGTGGTTTTGAGGTCCAGGATGATGACCTCGGCCAGTTAATGGGGGCGGTCGGAGAGGACCAAACGGTGGCCATCATCGAGGCCATCCTGGCGCGCGATTCTCGTCTGGTTCTCGAAAAGGTCGCCGAGATCCTCCGGGAAGGCCATGATACCCGAGAGCTCTGTCGCTATATGCTTGAGCTGGTGAGGGATATGATCGTCATCAAGGTCGCGCCTCCAGGCCATGGTCTGCTCGATCGCTCACCCGCTGAGTTGGAACACTTACACAAGCTCGGGTCGCAGACCACGATCGAGGACCTGCATACGCTTTTTGAATTCCTCACCACGACTGAGATGCGCGTGCGCGACAGTGCCCAGCCTGTCTGGATGTTGGAGGTGTCATTGCTGAAGCTGGCAGCACTGCCGTCGCTCCAGTCCCTGACGACCATGGTGGCACGACTGGAGAGCATAGAACGACGCCTCGGACGGGCTGCCGGTGAGCATATTTCCGACGTACCAGCTATCGCAGATGGAGTGCATGAGAATGAGCCTGTTTCTGAGGCGTCTCCAACTCCCCCGGGAGTTGGAGTGTCCGTGGCCCCCCCTGTGTCCGCCTTGCCTGCGGCTAGCGACCGGCCACTCTCCGCCATGGAACTGGTGCACAAAATCATCGAGGGTGCGAGCACAAAGGCCCTTGGCTGGATTTTGGAGCAGCATTGTCAGCTCCAGATCACCGATGATACCTTGGAGGTCGTCTTTCAAGGCAATCATCGTATGGCACACGAATTACTTCACGAAGATGATACCATACGTACACTACAGCAGATCGCCAACGCGGCCCTCGGGCGCGACATTGCCGTCCGTATTATCGATGCTCCGGCGCCAAACGGAGATGGGGGAGGCGGTGCCGCGAGTGCTCCTCCGCCGGAAGAGAGTCTGATGTCACTGACTCGGGCGGCAATTGTGCGAGACACGATCGAGCTGTTTGGTGGACGGATTCTTGACGTTCGGCAGCGCTCAGTTAGTCGAGAAGCGCAGGGCCGGTCGATGAATGAAGAGGAGATGGTCAGCCAGGAGGATATGGAGGATGATGAATAAAGGCTTTGGCAACATTATGAAGCAGGCCCAGAAGATGCAGGAAAAGCTCGTTGAGCTGCAAGAAGGCCTGGGTGAGAAAACGGTGGAAGCCACAGTCGGTGGTGGGATGGTGATGGTCGTCGCGAACGGGCGGCAGGAAGTGGTCTCGATCAAGATCGAGCAGCAAGTCATTGACGATTTGAAGGCTGGCGACCTCGAAATCACGATGCTAGAAGATCTCGTGGCTTCCGGCGTGAACGCCGCCCTGACCAAGGCTCGGGATCTGGTGCAGCAGGAAATGGGCAAGCTAACTGGTGGGTTGCGTATTCCAGGGCTGTTCTAGCGGCTTATGAGCTTGGCGAAGAGATAGACCTCGTGCTCGCAGCCCGGTCCGTGAGACAGTTGATTGAAGAACTTATGCGGCTCCCCGGAGTGGGGGAGAAAACCGCTCAGCGGCTGGCCTTTCATTTACTCAAGGTACCGAAGCAAGAAGCTGAGGCACTGGCGCTGTCCATCCTCACGGTGAAAGAGAAGATCCACCGCTGCTCGCAGTGCTTCGGCATCACGGAGGAGGAGCCGTGCCTCATCTGTAGTGATCCCAAGCGTGATCGCATGTTGTTGAGCGTCGTGGAGGAACCCGCCGACATCTTCGCTTTCGAAAAGTTGCGCGAGTACCACGGCCTCTACCATGTCTTAGGTGGTGCGTTATCACCGCTTGAGGGCGTGGGTCCGGAGGATCTGACGATCTCTCAGCTCTTCACGCGACTGCGTGCAGGAGAAATCCAGGAAGTGATCATCGCCACGAACCCAAACCTGGAGGGGGAGGCGACGGCGATGTATCTATCTAAGGTCCTCAAGCCCATGGCGGTCAAAGTCACGCGCTTGGCGCATGGCTTGCCGATTGGAAGTGCCCTGGAGTATGCCGATGAGGTCACATTGCTCAAATCACTCGAGGGACGACGGGAGCTGTGAGAGGCCAAACGGGGTCGAAAAACTCCCATAAGGCAGGACTACACCGATCATCTCCAAACACATTTAGACGCAACATGTCCACCCGCGCAGGGGGCGTGCATCAAATCTCTTTGTACGCAAGCATTGGCCGCGGCGAACATGATGTCCTAGATTACTCGTTGCGTTGGATGTCTAGTGATGAGGCACCGGCGGAGCGGCAACCCCGGAACGAGTGCAGGGTTCTGCTGGATGATTCCTCGCGGATTAAGTCTTGTCGAAATATCATCTGCCGCGTATAATGTGCGAGCATTGCAATGCGGGAGACAAAGTGGGAATTTCGCTAGCGTCATAAATGCCGAACAGTATTGGTTCCCCGGTAGCTCAGTCGGCAGAGCGAGTGGCTGTTAACCACTTGGTCGCTGGTTCGAGTCCGGCCCGGGGAGCCAGCTTGGACAAAGGCCACTTTCCGCAGGGGAAGTGGCCTTTGTTTGTTGATAGGCCTGATTCGTAACTGCCAGTAAATCAAAAGGTTTTCGGTACTGCGGGATCAGCTTTCCATCCTTCCACGTCGAGTTCGAACACACGAAATCGAGCAACCTGCGCTTTTCCTGCATCTCCTGCTTTTCGTAAAGGATGACGGCCTTTTGCGCGAGTTCGAGCAATCGAACGCCCTCCTCCACATAGGTCTCATGGGCCGATTGGTGCTGCTCGATTTTCTGTAACGTGTCTCGCTGCTCCTTTCGGAAGGCCTCGCTCATCCGATCGAAGTAGTCCTGGGAGATGCCCCCATCTAGTTTATCGATATACATCCTGTCTAATCGATCCTGTAGCCTTTGGTATTGCTTCTGAAGCGAAGCGATCATCTCATGATGGTAGCGCCTCGCATCCTGATGGCTTTGTCTCAACGCGGTGGTGACCCAGGCCAACACCTCATCATCAAGCTGGATTGCCCGTAACGCCTCACCAAATTGTTCAGCGATCTCTTCCTCGCGCACGTATTTCTCGGGACATCTGCCCTTGTTGCCGGTGCAATGGTAATAAATGTATCGCCCCTTCTTGATTTCTGCGGTCAGCGCACAACCGCAGTGTCCGCAGGAGAGGAGCCCATGGAACGCCCAGGTATGTTTTTGCTGCCGGGTCCGACGACGCCCTTTCTCGTCCAACATCTCCTGGACGCGGTCGAAGAGGTCTTGCGACACCATGGGCTCATGGACCCCACGATAATATTTGCCCGCCCAAAAAAAGCCGCCGCAATACATGGGATTCGTCAGGATTTTGTGGATACTGCTCTTGGGAACTCCTACCGCTGTTCGGGACCTAAACCCTTCTGCCAGAGCCTTTTTCGTCAGCTCCATGAGGGAATAACACCCCGTCGCATACCACTCGAATAGACGACGCACGAATGGAGCCAACTGGGGATCAGGTTCGATCAACCGCTTCCCATTGGGTCCATCAACATTGCGATATCCCAGGGGCGCGAAGGAGGGATAAATCCCCTGGGCGGCCTTCTCTAACATGCCCTTTTGGGTCTCTTCGGAGAGATTATCGATGTAGTTCTTGGCCATCAACACCTTGATGCCATGCATAAACTTCTCAGAGGACCGAGAGTCGTGGGCCAGTACCACATTTTCCTTGACGAAGTGGATCTCCAGGTCGAGGTCGTCTAACGTCACCCAATCCTTCAGGTTTCGATACAGACGGTCGGTCTTTTCCACTAGGAGGATGCCGCACATGGGCGATGAACGGCCGGGTTCAGATACTGAAAGACTGGATTGCCAAGGAAGGGCGTAAGCAAACCTGGGTGGCACAGCAGGTTGGGTATTCTCCTCAGTGGTTAAGCTACGTCCTCAGGGGCAAAAAACCCATGAGTGACAGGTTAGCTGAGGCGTTGCAGAAGAAGCTAGGCGTGCCGCTCAATGCCAGATGGCCTGCGCAAAACGGAACCAAGCGGAAGAATGGAGTCAAGAAGCAGACCAGAGCAAAAGCATGAGTAGCCGTGTGGCACTGCACACGGATCGCGGAGGGAGAGTCTGCGGCACCACGATGTGATAGCCGGCAAAAAGGTATTCTACGGTGCAGAGCCATAAGCTAAGGACAGATGGGAGCGGCAGGGGACATGATGACTACTGACAGCATCCTGAACCAACTGACCGAGGGAACCGTCCTCGAAGGTCCGCACTGGACCGAGCCGGTCAAGGTGCTGACGGTGAAGGCTCGGGGGAGTCGGATCGAGGTTCAGGCCGTCGGCATGCACACCAAGCGTCTCTGGACCAAACTGCTCAAGCCCGAGGAATTCGACGGCGCAATTACGGTGACCTCTGCTGGTGACCTGGCGGCACTCGACGGCAATCCCACGCACTTCCGACTCGCCGCCGAAGCGCACCGTATCCGCCTGGCGTTCCAGTACGACCCGCATTTCGCCGTCTCGGTGTCGCAGGTCGATCCGCTGCCGCACCAGATGGATGCAGTCTATACGCATCTGCTCACGCAGCCCCGCATCCGCTTCCTGATCGCTGACGATCCCGGTGCAGGCAAGACGATCATGGCGGGGCTGTTGATCAAGGAACTCAAATTCCGGGGCCTGATCGAACGCACACTCATCGTCACGCCAGCCAACCTGACGGACCAATGGCGGCGGGAACTGCACGACAAGTTCGGAGAGACGTTCAGCGTCATCAACCGAGCCACCGTCAATGCTGCCTATGGCCGAAACATCTGGGAAGATACGCCGCAGTGCATCACGTCGGTCGATTTCGTCGCCCGCCAGGACGACATCCTGAATCTGTTGCGTGACGTGCACTGGGATCTGTGCATCGTGGACGAAGCGCACAAGATGGCGGCCTACCGCTACGGCACAAAGGTCAACAAGACGCAGCGGTACGAGCTAGGCGAATTCCTGCGAGACCACACCGACCATTATCTGTTCCTCACGGCCACACCGCATAAAGGCGATCCCGACAACTTCGCCCTGCTGCTGCAACTGCTCGATCAGGACTTGTACGTCAACGGTCAAATTCTGGCCGAAGCCAGCGCGCGTGACGAAAACCGCATCATGGTCCGCTGGCGCGTACCGCCTCAAGGAGGACATGAAGAAGTTCGACGGCTCGCCGTGCTTCCCGCCCCGTCACGTTCAAACCTTACCGTACAAGCTCTCGCCCCAGGAATTGACACTCTACAACGCCGTGACGGAGTACGTGCAGCACAATTTCCAGCGAGCCGAAGCGGCCGAAAACCGCAACGTCGGTCTCGCATTGACCGTATTGCAACGCCGCCTGGCCTCCAGTGTGGCAGCTATCCGGCTGTCACTCGAACGGCGGCGGAAACGGCTCAAAGACCTGCAAAAGCTCGGCAAGCTCAAGCAGGAATACGGCGAACTGCCCGACGACTTCGACGATCTCACCGAAGCGGAACGCTGGCAATTCGAAGACGACCTCGTGGAGCGGCTCACGATGGCCGAGAACATGGCCGAGCTTGAAGCCGAGATCGAGGAACTCGAACGCCTGGTCCGACTGGCACGCCACACAGAGCGGAACGTCACGGAAACAAAGTTCGAGGAACTGCGGGAGGTGCTCTCGCAACACATCTCCGGTCGGGACGAACGGTTGCTCGTTTTCACCGAACACAAGGACACGCTCGACTTCCTGGTCGACAAGCTCACGAACCTCGGGTTCAAGTGTTGCACGATCCACGGTGGTATGCCGCTGCAGAAACGCATCGACGCCGAGCGTGAGTTCTTTGAACACAAGCCCTCGGTGATGGTCGCTACCGAAGCCGCCGGTGAAGGCTATAATGGACCCCGCAAACTGGACCACCCCCCAAGCAATTTCTACCATAGGTAGCCATCAATAGGGAGGGGTCGATGGAGTCAATGAAACGGACGCAGCATTCCGCCCAGTTCAAAGCGAAGGTGGCGTTGGAAGCCCTTAAAGGGCACAGCACCGTGAACGAGTTGGCTGCCCGGTATGGGGTCCATCCCGCCCAGATCACGCGATGGAAGCAACAGGTGGAGGCCGGGGTAGACGCGATCTTCTCCCGCGGCCAGCACAAACGGGCCAGGGAGGACGAGGCTCTCCGAGCCCGGCTCTATCAGGAGATTGGGCAGCTGAAGGTCGAGCGGGACTGGTTGAAAAGCAAAATTGCCCCCCTTTGAAGCCAAGCGGGCGATGATTGACCGGGGGCATCCTCTGCTCAGCCTCCGGCGGCAGTGTGCGTTGTGTACTATGTCCCTGTTCAGGAGCGTGCGGAGAATCTGTGGCTCATGCGCTTGATCAATGAGCAGTACACCCGAACCCCCTTTGATGGCAGTCGGCGGATGACGGCCTGGCTACGGGGAGCAGGCTATGCGGTCAACCGCAAGCGGGTGGTGCTACTGATGGGCCAGATGGGCCTGGAGGCGATCTTCCCGAGGCCGCGCCTGAGCGCACCGGGTCCTGCTGCCAAGGTCTACCCATACTTGCTCCAGGGGTTGGTGATTGACGGGCCCAATCAGGTGTGGGGCACAGACATCACCTATATTCCAATGCAGCAGGGATTTATGTACTTGGTGGCCATCATGGACTGGTAGAGCCGCTTTGTCCTCTCCTGGGAGCTCTCCAACACGTTGGACGTGGGGTTCTGCCTGGTGGCTCTGGAAGAGGCCCTGGCACTGGGGAAGCCGCAGATCTTCAACAGCGATCAGGGGGCACAGTTCACGTCTCACACCTGCACCGGGAGGCTGGAGGAAGCAGGGGTAGCCATCAGTATGGATGGGCGTGGGCGAGTGTTTGACAACATCTTCGTCGAAAGGCTATGGCGCACGGTGAAGTACGAGGACATCTACCTTAAGGAATATGGAACAGTGCCGGAGCTGGAAGTCGGACTCGATCACTTCTGGTGGTTCTACAACCACGAGAGGCCGCATCAGGCGTTGCGGTACCAGACGCCGGCTCAGGTGTATTTTGGCGAGTTGGCCGGCTCGCCACGCCTGAAGGGAGGTGAGAATCTGTCCTAATTTGCTTAGTTCAACGACATCGTGGTCTTGACAAAGGGGTCCACTATACTCAACGGACCAACCGGTAACGTGATCCTTGTGCTGTGCTTGACAAGAATGGAGCGCCCACTCATATTTACGTTAATCAATTAATCAATTTCTTCTTCCCGCTCGTCTTCAGAGGGGCGCTCGTGCCAAAGAAGAAACCCTCACCGGTGATCAAGAGTATTCCCGCCGTTATCGTCCGGACCCAATTCGGGCACATCATGGAGCGCGCCAGCCACAACCGCGAGCGTTTTCTGGTCACCAAAAAAGGAGAAGCCAAGGCGGTCATCCTCGGGATCGAGGATTTTCTCCAGGCGATCGTCAAAACCCCGCAATCCTTGGCCGCACTCCAACAGCAGGCCCAAAAAAGCGGGGTGGATAAGCTCACGCTGGAGGAGATCGAGCGCGAAATCGTGGCGGTACGCAAGACACCTCCGTCTTCCCAGGCATGACGCTCAAGGTCGTCTATGACACCACTGTCGTGGTGTCTGCCGCACTCAAGCCCGGCACAGTCACTGTCAAGATACGCCAGTCATCCTACGGCTTGACAGATTCCGTTCATCTGATAATCTGACAGCATGTCTACGAAAATACTGACCCCAACCATTCGGAGAGCGGTTATGCCCATCAGCAAACTTGGCCAGCGCCGCCAGGTGGTCATTCCCAAAGAGATCTGCGAGGAGCTCGGCCTTCAGGAGGGCGACTACCTTGAGGTCACCAGTACCGCCGGCACGGTCGTGATCAAACCCAAAAAGCTCGTCGACGCTGATGACGTGCTCACCCCTGCCCAGCGAGCCGTCATCGACAAGGGGCTTCGCGAGGCAGAGGAGGACATCAAGGCCGGACGGGTCTATGGACCGTTTGATTCAGTCGACGCCATGCTTCACTCCCTTCATGGAAAGAAGCAGGCACACAAGTCTAAGCGTTCCTCCCGATCCTAATGCGGCTTCTCTACACCGAGCGATTCCGAAGAAACTATGCCGCAGCTCCTGCGAGTGTCCGCCTTGCCTTTGACCGGCGGGCGGCGTTTTTAGCCCAGGATCTCAGGCACCCGTCCTTGCGCTCTAAGAAATACGATGAGGTTCATGACGTCTGGCAGGCCCGTGTGAACGACGCATGGCGCTTTTATTTCCGGATCGCGGGCGATACCTATATCCTTCTCGATATCACGCGACACCCAAAATAACCCAAGAGAAGGATGGCTACGCGATTAAGACTCAAAGAAGGTGATACATCCCAGTTTAATAAACGCCTGAAACAGGGGGCGATCCGCCGAGCAGAGCCGGACCGGCAATAAGCGCCACTTCCCCACACCGGCATTCGAAGGCACCGCGATGGTGAACCCGGCTGAGTTTGCCCGGATCATTGCCGAACAAGGCATTGGCCAGACGTAAATGTTCTACCATGGGCTATACAGTAATAAAACCAGCGACAGCTAAGCAGCAGGGGTTCAATGATTATGACTTCGCGAAACGTCGACAAAGTTAGAGCGTCCCGTGATGGGCATGAGTTCCATGAAGCGTGGACTGCCCGGAGGGCGATGCAGCTGCTCCTCCCAGACGATGAGCTGGTCGGCATTGGTGTGGAAGGGCTAGAACCTGCAGATCAAGCTGTCGCGTCATCCGAGACCGTCGAAATCGCCGATATCGCCCTTTACTACGGCAAGAGACCGACTTTCAAACTGGCGGATAAGGTCAACATCGTTCAGTTCAAATACTCCGTGAGCCGAAGCGACAAAGAATTTCGAGCCAGTGATGCCAAGAAGACGGTAGCCAAATTTGCCGCGGCGTTTCGCGACCATCGGAAAAACTATGGCGCGAGGCAAGTTCGTGACAAACTGACCTTCGAACTCATCACGAACAGACCTATCTACCCTACGTTTGAGCAAGCGATAAAGGGTCTGGCCGACGGGAATTCGCTGTCCGGTGAGGTCAGGAAACAGGCGGATCAGTTCATATTGGTTGAATTCGCCGGTAAGTGCCTGATGACGGGTCTTTCAGGAAATCTTACTGCCACGAAAAGGGACTTATCCAGGACCTTGGTTGACTGGTCGGCCACCTCTGATGCTGTAGCCAGCGCACGCCTAGGCGCGATGAGGCAGATGGTACGCGACAAGGCGGGTCATGCTGGGACGAACGGGAACGTCATCAGACGCACAGACGTGCTTGCTGCTCTTGAAATCGCGGATGTAGACGAACTTTTGCCTTGCCCAGCCAGTCTTGTCGAGGTTGGCGAACGCGTTGAGCGTGAACAACAGCCAGAGGCGCTAGTGTCCCTTCAACGCTAAAAATTGGGGTTGCTGATTTTGAGGATTGTTGGGAAGCTTCTGAGCACCAGGAGGTTTCCCATGCCCAAGAAGGTCGTTGTCCGTTTGTCGGCTGAAGCGCGTGTGGTCTGTCAGGAGATCATCAAGCCTCGCCAAGGAGCAGCGCCGAAGGTTCGTCGTGCTCAGATGTGGCTCACAGCGGATGCCGATGGGCCGGGATGGTCGGACGTTAAGATCGCGGAGGCTTTCAACTGCCGCGTGCAAACGCTCGAGCATCTCCGCACACGCCTGGTGATGGAAGGCTGCGCACGGGTTTGGGCTGGGAAGAAACGCCCGGAGCCGCCCACGCCCTGCACGCTCGATGGCGAAGCCGCCGCGACGCGGCTCGCCCTGCGGCTGGGGAAGCCGCCTGCAGGGCACGGCCCCTGGACGTTGCCACGCCTCGCCGATGCACTGGTGGCCTGGGAAATAGTGGAGGCGAGCCGCGATGAGACGGTCCGCCCGGTGCTAAAAAAACTGGTCTGACCAAGCGGCAGATCGAGTCCGGGGTGATTCCGCCGGAGCAAGCCGCCGCGTTCGTGGCCTGTAGGGAAGCAGTGCTCGCAACCTAGGCGAGAGCTGACGATCCGAAGCATCCCGTGTGGGGCATGGACGAACAGCCGGTCCCGTTGCTTCAGGAGACCCGGGTGCCGATCGCCGCGACGAAGCCGCATGGCCAGCGTGTCGAGGACGCATACGAACGCCATGGCACGGCCAGCATGTTCATGGGTGCCGAACCGCTCTCGGCTGTCCGGCAAGCCACCGCCCGCCGACGACGGACCAACGCTGACGGGGCCATCGACGTCGCTCACAGGCTGGATACGCGTGATGCCGATCGCGCGGCCGTGACACGCGTGTGCGCCCATCTCACCACGCACACCACAGGAGCGTTTTATGACGCGTTCGAACCGGGCCAGGCGCGAGCGTACAGCAAGCGAAGCACCTGCGGTGACACCCCGACACATGGCAGGTGGCTGCAGGTTGCCGAATGCGCACTGAGCTGCCTGACCAGCCCATGTCTGAGCGACCGCCGGAGCGGTGCCATGATCGACCGGCAAACGGCCATCGCCGTGTGGTCCGACACCACGAATGCCAAACCACGCGGGGTGGCCTGGCAGTGCCGTAGCGCAGAGGCCCGTGTGAACCTGAAGCGGCTCTACCCCAAAATGAAGGCTTGAAGGGGCACTAGGCCTCTATT
>CAVPRW010000018.1:0-241895 GCA_963707985.1 uncultured Nitrospinota bacterium
CTTTCGTGGCCTGCCGCGAGAGCAGATCACGTTCCTGCCCAACGGGGCTGACACGGAGTTCCTGACGCCACAAGTGCCTGCTCATGCGTTGTTAGAGCGCTGGGGATTGTATGGCAAGAGAGTCTTTGTCTATGTTGGGACCCACGCGTACTATCATGGATTGGACACGTTAATCGAGGCAGCCACACTGCTGCGTGATCGGTCAGATATTGCCTTTCTGATGATTGGTGATGGGCCTGAGCGGGAGCGACTCAAGCAGATGAGCAAGAGTCGTGAGCTGACGAACGTGGTCTTTGGGGAATCCCCGTACGAGGAGATGGATCAGCTCTACTCCATTGCTTACGCTTCTATTGCTACCCTGCGCAAGATGGACGTCGCCAAGAGCATGCGCCTGTCCAAAGTGTTTCCATCGCTGAGTTGTGGAGTCCCCGTGATCTATGCGGGTATAGGTGAGGCCGCCGAATTGCTCGAAGCCAACAGGTGTGGCCTAGTGGTTCAACCGGAACAACCAGCATTATTGGCCCAGGCTGTGTCACGATTGGCCTCGGAGGAGCCCGCTGCGGGACGACATGGGACGTGCCGGAAGAGCTTTGGTGGAAAGAGAATATAGCTGGTCGTCTATCGTCGGATGTTGGGTTAAAGAGATCGGCATTCCGGATGCACTGGCAAATGGAGCAGCTGTAATGATCTCGGCTTCGTCTACCAATCCAGGGCCTAGACCGCTCTGCACAATTGGAGTGGGGCCATGGAGATAAAACCGAGCGACTCGTTTGTCCGCAAAGGATCTGAGCCTCGAGGAGGCTCGAATACAGGCTGCCTATGCAAGGCGGCGTGATGGAGCACGCTATTCTTGGTTCGATGCCGGCCATCTCTTTCGCATTCAGGGGCTAGAACGGCTTCTGATGACGCGGTTAAAGCAATATGGGTTTGCATCATTGGATACCAAGAATATTCTTGAGATCGGCTGCGGAACCGGTTACTGGCTGCGCGAATTCATCAAATGGGGAGCGCGACCTGAGCATATCGTCGGCATCGATCTGTTATCTGATCGTGTGGCCGAAGCCAAACGGCTCTGTCCTGAGACCGTCGAAATCCGCTGTGGCAGTGCGGCGGCGCTCTCATTCCCTGATAAGACCTTCGATCTGGTCTTGCAGTCCACGGTTTTCACCTCGATCCTGGACTCCGAGATGAAGCGGCAGATAGCCTCCGAGATGCTCCGAGTGCTCAAGGACGAGTGGCCTCATTCTGTGGTATGACTATCATGTCAATAACCCGTGGAACCCCGACGTACAGGGCGTGAAAAAGCGGGAGATCCATCAGCTGTTTCTCGGCTGTCGGATTGCAGCTGCGACGGATCACACTGGCTCCGCCCCTAGCCCGTCTCATCGCACCCTACTCTTGGTTGGCCTGCTACCTGTTGGAGAAGATTCCGTTACTCTGTACGCACTATCTGGGGGTTATACAGAAAGGATACAGCCGATGCATGAGGGATTCGTGCCATTCGCTATGCCAGACATCGGTGAGGCCGAGATCGAATCGGTGGTGGAGACCCTGCGTTCTGGCTGGCTGACGACCGGCCCAAAGGTGCAAGCAGTTTGAGGAGGATTTCGCCAAGTATGTGGGCTGTCAGCATGCAGTGGCCGTCAATTCGGCGACGGCGGCCCTGCATCTGGCTCTCGAGCGCCGTAGGCATCGAGGAGGGCGATGAGGTCCTCGTCCCGACGATGACCTTTGCGGCGACGGCGGAGGTGGTGCTGTATTTCAAGGCCAAGCCGGTGCTGGTGGACTGTCAGCCGGACACCTTGAACCTCGACCCCGACCAGATCGAAAAGGCGATCACCGCCAAGACGAAGGCGATCATCCCCGTCCATATCGCCGGGCAAGCCTGCGACATGGATCGGATCCTGGAGATCGCCAGAGAGTTACGACCTGAGGGTGATCGAAGACGCGGCCCATGCCCTCCCGGCTCGCTATCAGGGGAAGATGATCGGGACGATCGGCGACATCACCTGCTTTTCGTTCTATGCCACCAAGACGATCACGACCGGCGAAGGCGGCATGGCCACGACGGAGAACCCGGAGTGGGCTGAGCGCATGCGCATTATGGGGCTGCACGGCATCAGCAAGGATGCCTGGAAGCGCTATACGGCGGAGGGTTCTGGTACTATGAAATTCTCTACCCCGGCTACAAGTACAATCTGACGGATATCGCGGCAGCGATCGGCATCGAGCAATTAAAGAAATGCGCACCAGTTTTGGCAGATCAGACAGCGCTATGCCGCGCTGTACAACGAGGGATTCCAAGATGTCCCAGACATTATCACGCCCGTACGTGGCGCCGGATGTGCAGCACGCCTGGCACCTCTATGTCATTCAGCTGGATCTGAGCAGTTGCGCATCGGCCGCAATGAGTTCATCGCCCTTCTCAAGCAGGAGAACATCGGCACCAGCGTCCATTTTATTCCCTTACATCTGCATCCATACTACCGCGACACCTTCAACTATCGCCCAGAGGACTTTCCCCAACGCCAGTGCCGTTTTCGAGCGCATCATCTCGCTGCCTATCTACCCCAAGATGGCGGAAGCAGATGTTCAGCGAGTGATCGACGCTGTCCGCAAGATCGCTGCGCAAAAAAGACGGTGATGCAGCGGGCTCTCGACCTCACAGCTGCGGCGGTAGGGCGATGTTCCACTCCCCACCGCACGCCTGACCGAGTCTGCATTATTGCAACTCATCATCTTCATCGGTGTCCAAATCTTCCGATGAGCCGTCCTGCGTAATTTCTTTCGAAAACGCGCTCTCATTGCCATCCATGTCGTAAACCGTCACGGCAAAGTAAAGGACGGTTTCCTCCGGAAGATCGGTGAACGTGTAAGTGGTTTGCAGGCCCACATCGACGGCCCACATAATCCCCAGGGGAATACCCGTAATAAACCACGTAGCCGGCTACATCAGGGTCATCAACTGCGTCCCACGTGAGTGTCACCTGCGCCGCGCAGGCAATTGGAGAGAGCAGTAAGAGAAGCGGGACGAACGACTGAAGCCAACCACCCCATGTAGGAGGAACAGCGAGGAGCAAGCGCATTTAGCTTATCCTGAGGCGATTGAAGAATTCCGAGGCCCACACGCTCGGCCCTTCCGAGCGACGACGTGCCAAATCAACCAGCATCAGGCATCATCAGCAATTCTCACTTTGAACATCCGAATGTGAAAAGCTCCCCACCTGGGGTAATTTTTTAGCCAGTTGGGGAGAGAATCTTCCCACTTGATGGGTGTTGATGGGGTCATAATTGGGCGAGTTGTCTCCCACCGATCTGCCGAAAATGAGAATTGCTGAGGCATCATAGCGGTTCCAAGCAAAAACTCCTTCTTTTCGAGGAGGAACTGCTATGAGCCGACACATTCTATCGCTTTCCCACGACCAACTCACGGCCTTTGATCTCGACGCCTTTGTCGCCCATGCCGATGCCCTCAACCAGCACAACCGCGACACCTTCACCACCCCGTTTCCCAAAGCCCCGAGCCGGTGGCTCTCTCACTATGAATTCACGCCCCATCCCATTGCGTTGACGCTCGAGGGCGATGTCGACGGCGGCCTCAGTTGGCTCGTCGGCGCCACCCTGGACTTCAGCTTCACCCGCTCCCTCTGTGCGCCCTCACTATGGCGCCCGAGGCGGCCCCTGCTACGACCCGGCCAGCCTCGTCGTGCTCGAAGTGGCCGCCAAAGTGGATCAGTACGTCGATTACGCCCAGTTCTGTCGCGATCTGCACCAAGCGACAAGGGACGTCGCTACCGGCAGCTCGCCGGCCTCCATGACGCACGTTCCGGGCGAGGATGATCTGTGCCACTTCCGCTACCGCGTCGGTGACGAGGTCATCCACCAGATCATGGCCGTCGCGGTGGACTTCCTGTCCACACTTTGGCCTGATCAAAGGCGAGCTGCTCAGTCACCGATGGCCAGCTCGAACCCTCCTATTCGCGCTACAAGGGCTGCACCTACGCCTGCGAGGACTGCCAGGCCTTCCGCGCTGCGCGAGGCCGATCGGCAGGCGCTTGGCGAGCAGTTACAAAGCGGGGCCAAGCGGCTCCAGCTCACCTGTCCCTTTCCCGAGGTCGTCGACAAGGTGCGGGAGGCCACCGCCAAAAAGGGCCACCCCAAGGACCCCAAGGTGACCCTGCTTGAGATCGAGACGGTTCCTGAGGACAAGGCCTCTACAGCGCAGATCGCCAACACGTGGCCACGCTGCTCGGGCTTGGCCGAAGATGAGGTGCCCCCTGTACGCCTCAAGTGGTGCCATCTGAGCCAGGGGCCCCAGCGGCGAGCTCGTGGGCAGCTGCCCCAAGATGCCCTCGGACCTCGAGGCCAAAGTCGGCGTCCACGTCGACACCAAGGACCCCTCCAAGAAAGAAGAAGTCTTTGGCTACGTGCATCTCAAAACCACCGATCTCAACCCGGAGCTTGGCTCTGGAATTGCCCGTGGGCAACTCCACCTACCCGGCCAACGCCAATGAGGGCACCGAGTTTATCGCGCATCGCGCCACACTCGCCGTCCCGGTGCGGCCTGGGCAGGTGCAGCTGGGGGACTCGGCCAATGACGTCACCGCCAACTACGAGTGGCTTCATGAGCGCGGCGCTATCGCCGTCTTTGCCTATAACCGGCGCAACGAGCACCTCGATGAGACGTCTCTTGTTGAACCGAGGTTACGATCAAAACGGCACGCCCTATGCCCCTTGTGGCCGCTTATGTCACTCCAATGGCTACGACTACCAGGCCGCAGAGCCGACAGTATGTCTGCGGCCTCCAGTGTCCCCCCGAGGAGCAGCAGCACTGCCCGCACCGCTACGGCGTCCTGGGCTACTAGTCACCGCATGACGTTTCAAAGACCATCCGCGCCTCATTGGGCCGATCCAGCGCGGCTCCCAGGCGTGGCAGCGCCTCTATGGGGCTCGCAGCGCCAGTGAACGCACCAACAGCTACGACCAGGAAGTGATCGCCAAGGCTCACCCCTTACGGATGCGGGGGCTCAAGGCCTTTCGCTTTGCCGGGGCGATCCGGACGTTGGCCCAGCTGCTGCGTCGGGCGCTGAACTTTGTGCTCGATGTGACCTATACGCTGGGCAAGGTCCCAGTGGCCCAGACCTGAATGATGCGGCTCTTTGACAACTGATCTCTGACCGACTCGGGTTCGATCACCCCAGTGGGGGATGGGGGAGAGTGCGTCTACAGCTGGGCTTCAACATCCGGTCGATCCCCCACCAAATGGGATGCATGCTGAACACGCGAATTCTTCAATTACCTCTTATACTGTTAAAACCTGGAAGAGATAGTTGCGATCCCATCCAGCACGCTTTCGCCTGGCTTTGATGCCTCGCTTATGGTGTGGCTCACGCCTGTAAGAGGTTCAAGGCCATGTGGCGCAGGACAGCGAAGGTGTGGGCTCCCTTGTCTTTGCGAATCCGACAGGCATCCTCATCAAAGGAGACATCGAGAACCCAATGGAGGGAAAGCCTCTCGATGCCCCAGTGTTGCCGTACCGCCTGGGCGAACCGCACACCTTGGGCTGGCAGGGAAGTGAGAAAATACCGCGTCTCGACCTGGACTGTGTCCCCCACTTCACGACGTGCCTCGACCATCCCCACGCTGTTGTTGGTTGTCCTTGAGCGCCAAGACATCATCTGCCCCCTGCTCCGTAATGGTCTTGGCGATCTCTTTCTGACACCCCATCGCATCAATCGTGACGACCGCCCCGGTGATGTCCAACAGGCGGAGGAGCGTGGGCCTGGCGGTCATGTCATTCGACTGCTCCTCGACTTTCAGTTGCCCCAATACCAAGCGGTTGGCACTGGCCCAGGCCCTCACCATAGGGATGGCAGCTGTGGCGGTCGCCTGATCGAATGAATGGCGGAGGGTTTTGCCATCGAGAGACACAATATCTCCCCCCGGAGGCCTCGCTGAGGGCGTGCGTCCACGCGATGAAGCACTGGGTCAGTTCCGCGGGGTCCAATTGCGATAAGACCCGCCGAAAGGTATCATGCCCCGGAATGCCATGCGGCAGGTCCAGCAGATCGGCGAACCAAGCGGCTTGGGCCTTCCCGTACGCTTCGATGTCTTCCCATCCCTCTGCCCCACTGATCACCGCACACACTGCAATGACGAGGATATCCATCAGGAGATGACGGCTATTGGGGGCACAGGGACAGCGGGGGTCAGTCAAGGCGGCAAAATGCTCATGAAACGATGAGGGCACACGCATACCCATGAGGCGTCCTTCTTTCGATGCAGGGGGCTTCAGATGGCACAGTTATCCCCTCACTGTAGCGGAAAACTCTCTCACTTGCTAAATGCGCTTGCCCTGGAGGAACAGCGAGGAGCAAAACGCGGGATCTTTCAGCATTCATCAGGTCACCCATCATCAACAGTCGTCAACAATATCGTCAGCTCTTCAATTCCGACGATCGCCTCTAGGCAGAGGAGAGAATGTCAGTTGTGGAGACTTAGGGGGAATTGAGGAAAGCGGAGAATATACGCAGGTTGGCCGACATGTTCAAGAGAAATAGTAGTCGCTTCGGAAGTCCTATCGGCGGTGGTCAAGCGTGCCTTTGACCTCGTTGTCGCGTGTCTGGGGCTTGTGCTGCTCGCCCCGTTGCTGCTCGCGGTGAGCTTCCTGATCAAGCTCGAGTCGCCGGGGCCGGTTCTGTTTCGACAAGAGCGCATGGGGCGGGGATTCCACCCCTTTTTTATTCTCAAATTGCGTACCATGGTGCAGGAAGCTCCGCAGCGAGGCGGCCCGATAACTTTTGGCGCGGATCCTCGTATCACCAGGGTCGGGTGGGTCTTGCGCAAGACCAAAATCGACGAGTTTCCCCAGCTTCTCAATGTTCTCAAGGGCGAGATGAGTCTAGTTGGACCCCGCCCAGAGGTTCGGAAGTATGTCGAAATGTTCCGTGATGACTATGAGGAGATCCTGCGGGTTTTACCTGGGATCACCGACCTGGCGTCGCTGAAATATCGGGATGAAGCGGAGATACTCGGCCGTGCGCCGAACCCGGAAGAGGAGTATGTGGCGCGTGTCCTCCCCGAGAAACTGCGGCTAGCCCATGAGTACGTGCGACGGTCGTCACTGCTGTTCGATGTTGCGCTCATTCTGAGGACGGTGCTCAAGATTTTTCGATGATCCGCGAATGGTTTCAGAGCTGATGCTTGATGAGGTACCGGTGAGGAGCCTGGAGAAGAACCCCTCACCGGAAGGTCGCCAATGCTCCTCGAATGTGGCGATGATGTCACACTCAAGGAGTTGGAAACCTATTTGGGAACCCCGAGGATATTGATTTCTGCAGCGCTGGTCCACGGGTTGCCGTTGACTTCCGCTTGGGCAACAAAGCGCACAAACTGGCCTGTCTTGCCTAGAAACGTCAATTCCTTCTCGGTGGTATCCTTTGTCCACGTCCCAGTGGCCACCGCATTTCCCCACTTGACGCCATCCATACTGACATAGATCGTATACCTCAGAATAGTCCCGTTCGGACACCCATCCTGCCTGGGCAGATAGCTCAATCCCCAGACCTCATACGTACCACCCAGGGCGATGTCGAGCTTGTGCGGATGCTCTGGCGCAGAGGCATACCACTCGGTATGCCAGAGGGTATTGGGATCGCCGTCGATCGCATTCTCAGCTCGCCCATCCTCCACAGTATCCTCCTCGCTATCCACGAACACGACGCTCATCTGTGACTGGGGAATCTCCACCAGAGCCGGGGCGGCAACGGGTGTTCCCAAGACCCGTATTTCAGCGGCACTGGTCCAGGGCTTGCCATTGACTTCTGATTTGGCCACTAGTCGTACGAACTTGCCAGCATGGCCAGCGAAGAGCACCTTCTTCTTGTTGGCATTCTTGCCAAACGTGCCACTCGATCACAGGATTGCCCCAATTGACGCCATCGGCGCTGACGTAGAAACTGTACTTCGCGACGGTGCCGTCCAGGCTTCCATCCTGGCGCGGCAGGTAGGTGAAACCTCCGACCGTATAATTGTTACCTAACGAAATGTACGATCTCATGCGGAGGCTGTGGAGAGGCACCAGACCATTGGGTCTGCCAGATGGTCTTGTTGTTCCCGTCGATCGCATTTTGTGCACGTCCATCTGCCCCGGTCAACTCCTCGCTATCCACCGACACCACTTTCATCTGCCAGCGTGGAATCTCCGGGAGATTCTGCGGCAGAAACGACGACGCATCCTTGGGATTGGTGCCTTGCTGCACCTCGGCACCATCTTTCACGCCGTCGCCATCCGTATCTGCCTGTCTTGGATCAGTCCCGTAACGCGTCACCTCCTTGCCATCGCTGAGACCGTCCCCATCCGTATCCGCTAGGTTAGGATCGGTCTTATAAACAGAGATCTCATCCCAATCATTCAGGCCGTCCCCATCCGTATCGATCTTCGATAGATCATATGACACTTCATTCGAGAAGCCGCTCTCATTCCCAGATGTATCATAGGCCGTTACAGCGATGTAATAAATTCTATTCTGATCAAGACCCGATAGTGAAGTCGTGGTCGTATCACTGACATTCACGCTGAAGCTGTACTGCCCACTGGCGTTGCCGTAATACAACTTATAGCCAGCAAGATCCGAGTCGCTTACAGGATCCCAGGCTAGTGTCACAGGAGCTGCAGAGGCCATTGAGGAAAGCAACACATAGAACAAGCCAAATGCCCACAGGCCAACACTGAATGAAGCGAGAGAAGCCAGGGAGGAAAGAGGCCGTCTTCTGACGGCAGGGGTAAAGGCGGACAGACGGGTCCATCGGGTCATGCTGGGTCTCCTATGGCAGAGGACCCCTGATGCCCGATGGGTGCGTTCCTACGCCCCTTCCTTCGGTAGCCCGGCTGTCAGACCGGTGGTCTGACCCGTGGCTTTGCGCCATCACCTCACGGTGAGTTTGCCTTTTCGGGAAGGAGTCCTCGCATTAGTGATGGTGTATCACAGACTGTTCTTGAGCCGGTCGCGTTTTGCTCAAGCGGGGTTCAGATTGTCTAGCCAAAGAGTGCACTCGAGAGCTATATGATGAGCAAAATAAATGCCATTATATAACTATTAATTTAATATGATAATTTTTGATATTTTTTACATTTCCGGCCGCAGCTGAGGCAAAGATTTCCCAGGGTCCGCGCCCTTTTTTCCCTCCCTAGGAGAAAGCGGTCCGACATTGCTCCCGCGGGCTTGTCCCCAGGCGCGCTCAATCGCGGTAGTCTGCAGTGTGGGCAAATAACACATCTGAAAGGGAACTCCTTATACGTAGAACCGTGGGCGGCGTCTTTGCTCTGCTGCTGGTCTCGGTCACCGGGGACAGGGACCATCCTCGGGAGTATCACACAAGCCCCGCTCACCTTTAGTCCCTAATCTACCGCGCTAGCTGAGGTTGAGATTCGGAGAGGATATGCGACTCGGCAGCAAGAGAGAGGCTAAGGATGATCAGCTTACCTTTTGTGCTACTATGCTGGCATGGTTTGCGTGTAGGGAGTTGCTGGCTGATCCCGGAAGAGCTAATCCGGGAGCACCACATCTTTTCCCCAGGCCGTCAGCCGGTGCCGGTCGTCGAATACCAGCGGGGTGAAGTCGATATCTTCACCCGTTCCTGGTCTATTCGGGAGGCCTGACATACCACCCCCGCTGCTCACCAGCCCTGTGGTGCCCGTGCGATAATACCAGACGGTTTCGTCAGGGTATTCCTCGACCATCTGGGGTTCCCCCATGACCGCCCGCACTTCGTCCGGGGACATGCCTATATTCAGATTCATCAATGCCTGGCGATTTCTCTCGCTCAGGCTGTAGTCTTCGTGATAGCGCCATTGGAACTCCCCTCCGCCGCTTGCACATCCCACCAATATCAGCGCCACACACCCCACTCCTAGCAGCACTTTCACGTGACGTCTCTCCTTTCACCGGCAAGGCTTCCCCCTATGAACCTGAATAGGATCCCTCTGCGGTAACAATGCCCCGATTCCCTTCTGCACCACGCCAGAGTTTTTCGCTTATGGACCGTCCTGCTGGGCTCTAAGGGGTTCATACGCTTATCAGCGAGCCACCGCACTATGGCCATCGAAGGTAGGCCAGGGCGTCGAGCACTATACGGTATTGGTTAGGAGCATGTCTAGGCTCTTCATCAGCAAATTTTCATGCACTGTAGCGTATGGCAATGCCGCACGCTGAGGCGGGGGAGGCGTTGACAAGATACGTCGCTGTCTATACACTCGGGCTAACGATATTATGCCTATGCACTTGGGACCTGCAGCGATCGTAGGGATCACGGGCAAACATGAGTGGAGACGCATGACACCGCATACTTATGCAGCGGTAGAAGAGGTGCGCTGCGGTGCGAATAACCGCTACCGTGCTCGGGTATGCAAGGGGTCAGAGGACATTTCGGTGGGTGGAGGGTGTAGGATGAAGGCAGAAAAAAGCCCCGAAGTGCTGTTACGTTACCAGCTGCCCGGAGGACAAGGTCGGGCACTTCGGGGCTCGGTGATTGCTGGGATTCCGCAGACGTGATTCCCAGCCCACGGTGTAGCGGTCCTGTGATCCCGCCTACGTTACAATCACCTCACATGTCCCAGGAATTTTTATCACTGGATCACCTCCTTTCTTGTGTACTTTCTACATTACGTCAGTTCGTCGCCGAGTGCAACAAAAAAAATGCTGACCTGAGGGGGATTGGAATGGTGCCATTGCTCATCTATAAAAACCTTCACTTACTTGGCGTATTCATGATTTTGGTGGCATTGGGCGGGCTCATCCTACAGCAAATCCAAGCGACAACTCGTGACCAGGTGTGGCGTAAGCCGGTGGCCATCACGCATGGAATTGGCATGGTGCTGGCGTTAGTGGGCGGATTTGGGATGCTGGCACGTCTAGGGATCTTCTGGCCATGGCCAGGGTGGGTCATTGCGAAGATTATCATCTGGCTCGTGTTGGGCGTCCTCGTTGCCGTGATCGGGCGTGCCCCCGCGCTGGCCAAGCCATTATGGTGGATCACCATCGCGCTGGGAGCCATTGCCGCCTTTCTCGCCCTCAACAAGCCCTTTTGAGTCGGGGCGACGACCCTCCCATACCCTCTCTCTCCTCGAGGGTATGGGCGCCGGGATAAGTCCGAAAGCAAACAGTGATGCGCCATTTACCCCCTCTCCCAGTGGGAGAGGGCCGGGGTGAGTAAAGCCCAATCGCTCAATGATACCCTGCCGCCCTCACCCTAACCCTCTCCCGGAGGGAGAGGGAAAACTGTGTGGGCACTTACTCTGGTGCCTATGCCTCTCCTGGTGCCTATGCCTCTCAAGGGAGAGGGCTGGATGGGGGCGTATTCAAGGAGGACAGTCTCCGCATCGGTGTGTCGCTCAATAGGTGATCAACGCTGTCACATCGCATCCTTGCAAGCGATTACGCCCACCGAGAAAGGCGAGCTCGACTAGGAAGGAGACCCCGACGATTTCTGCACCCAGTGTGTTCACCAGGTCGACCGAGGCGCGCATCGTGCCGCCGGTGGCCAGGAGGTCATCGACGATGATGACTCGCTGGCCTGGTTTGATGGCGTCGCGATGAATCTCCAACTCAGCACTGCCATATTCTAAATCATAGCTCAGGCGATGGGTGAGAAACGGCAATTTCCCCGGTTTACGTAGCGGGATTAGGCCAGTATTGAGGATATAGGCGAGGGCCGAGGCAATGATAAAGCCGCGTGCTTCAATGCCGACGACGAGGTCGATATGGCGCCCCACGTACTGATGGGCCATGGCATCGATGGCAATTCTAAACGTGCGTGGGTCGTTGAGGAGGGGCGTGATGTCCTTAAAGATGATGCCTTTTTGTGGAAAATCAGGGATGTCACGAATCTTCTGCGCCAGCTCTTCTACAATCGCCATACTCATAGATGCCCTTTCATGACAACTCTGCAAAGTTGTTGGATCCCCTCATGGCAGCCAGCGTAGGGGGTCCATGAGCCGACCATGCTGATGAACCTCGAAGTGCACGTGAGTGCCGGTGGCCCGGCCGGTATCGCCCATCAACGCTACAGTTTGTCCCCGCCGTACGCGCTCTCCCTGCCGTACGACATTGCGTTCGTTATGAGCGTAGACGGTGGTGAGGCCACTGCCGTGGTCGACCATCACCACGTTCCCATAGCCGTTGGGGCCGCGTCCACTAAACAGGACCACGCCCTCATCCACCGCGACAATTGGTGCGCCGCGTTCGCCCGAGATGTCGATGCCACCGTGAAAACGCCCGCCTCGCATGCCAAAACCTGAGCTGATCAGCCCTTCGCTTGGCCATTGCAAACGGCGGTCGGGAACGAATCGGCTGGGCACGGCAAGCGTTGTGGCGCCGCTACCCCCCGTTCCTGGTGGCGAAGGGATCCAGATCGACTGCCCGACCTCGATGCGGTGCGGATCGACGAGCCGGTTCACCTGAGCTAAGGTCTGCCACGGGACTCCGTATAGACGCCCGATCGCGACGAGGGTTTCACCCGGACGTACAACATGATGGGTGCCAACGACGGCCTTCGCTGGTGTGGAAGGCGGGGAGCGCCCTGTCGAGCAGCTTAGCATCCCGAGAGCGCATGGGATCAAAAGCCAGAAGACTCGTATAGGTGGAATGGTGAGGTGGCGTCGGCGAGTCGTGGAAGAGGCAGACCACAGAAGAACGACAGAACCGAGAAACCAGGACCGAGTGAAGGGCCTTTCTCACTCGGTCCTCAGTCTCCATCACTCAGTCCTGTGGTGGTGGTCGGGGCGAGAGGATTTGAACCTCCGACCTCCTGCTCCCGAAGCAGGCGCGCTCAACCAGACTGCGCTACGCCCCGACTCATGAGAGAGGTTTGAAAACCGACGGGAGGGAGTTCCCGCCTCAATCCCCAGTGCTGATCAGCTCGTTCCATGGTCATAGTCGGGGCGAGAGGATTTGAACCTCCGACCACCTGAACCCCATTCAGGTGCGCTACCAGGCTGCGCTACGCCCCGCCCTATAAAAAAACCGCTGAGGACCGAATGGTAAGCCTTCAAGATTTGCTATTCCATCCTCAGTTTTGTCTTACCCCCATGCCGGTTCAACAGGGCCAGAAGGCCCCGTAATTCTTGACGGCACATCTTCAGCGCGGCAGACATATCACCGGGCGCTTTGACCGGAAACGACTTCTTCGGTGCTTGTTTATGCCGCCGCTCCAGGAATTTCTTCGCCCCAGAGATCGTATACCGTTGCTCATAGAGCAATTTCTTGATCTCAATAATCAATTCGACATCACGCCGTTCGTAGACCCGCTGGCCCGCGTCATTCTTGCGGGGATGTAAGACACTGAATTCGGCTTCCCAGTAGCGTAGAATATGTGGTTTGATCCCGGTGATTTCCGATACATCCCCAATACGATAAAAGAGCTTGTCCGGAAATCGGCTGTCCATATACATTCGCCCGCAGGGCTACCTGCAACGTCCGGAACACCCTGACGCATCCACGCGGCCTGGGACATGATCATACTCCAGTTCGCGGTATACCGCAAGCAGGAGTATGACCTCCTCCTCGCACCCTTATGCACCCCCCCCGTCATTCACCATGTCCCGGAGGATCTTGCTGGGCTTGAACGTCATGACTTTCCGAGGTGCAATGGTGATCTCTTCACCGGTTTTGGGATTCCGCCCCACCCGCTCCTTCTTGGGACGCACCAGGAAGCTCCCAAAGCCGACGATCTGCACCCGCTCCCCTTTTTGCAAGGCTTCCTTGAGCACATCCAAGGCAGCTTCGACCACCTCAGCCGACTCATGTCGCGAGAAGCCAATTTTTTCGTGCACCAAATCGATGATATCCGCCTTAATCATCGATCCTCCCCCCTCTTCGGTCCTCCTCTCAGCGCTTGCTCGCCCATCCCGAACGCCATCCTCCACCCCCACGACTCTATGGCGCCCGCAAACGCCCCTACGTTATTCTTTCTCCTCCTTCTCACGGGCTGCCTCGGCGATGATGCGTTCAGCAAGATGAGGGGGAACCTCTTCGTAGTGCGAGAACTCCATCGTAAAATTGCCACGGCCCCCAGTCATCGACCGTAGATTGGATGCGTAGCGCAGCACCTCCGACATCGGCACTTGAGCCCGAATCACTTTGGTGTTACCCACGCCATCCATCCCCAAGACACGTCCGCGCCGCGAGTTCAAATCCCCGATCACATCGCCCATGGTATCCTCGGGCACGGTGATTTCCATCGTCATGATGGGTTCGAGGAGCACGGGATCAGCCTGTATCACCCCCTTCTTGAAGCCCATGGACCCCGCGATCTTGAAGGCCATATCCGATGAGTCGACTGGGTGAAACGAACCATCGTACACCGTGACCCTCATATCCACCGCGGGATATCCAGCCAATGGACCACGTTCCATCGCCTCCTGCACGCCTTTTTCCACCGATGGAATGTAATTGCGCGGGATTGCGCCCCCCACGATCTTGTCGACGAATTCAAAGCCTCCACTGCGGGGCAAGGGCTCGATTTCCAACCAACAATCACCATACTGCCCGCGCCCGCCAGATTGGCGTTTAAAGCGCCCTTGGACCTTCGTCGAGGAGCGAATGGTCTCCTTATAGGGCACCCGAGGTGTCTTCATTTCCACGTCGCAACCGAACTTGCGGCGCAGCCGGTCCACCATCACCTCAAGGTGTTGCTCGCCCAAGCCCGACACCAACATTTCTCGGGTCTGGGGGTCGCGCCCGACATGCAACGTCGGATCTTCCTCGATTAACCTAGCCAGCCCTTGGCTTACCTTCTCCTCGTCAGCCTTGGACTTCGGTTCGACGGCAAATGAGATCGATGGCTTGGGGAATTCGATCGCGGGAAGAACGATAGGGTCCTTCTCATCGCACAGCGTATCGCCGGTGGCCGTGCTCCTGAGCTTGGCCACGGCCACGATATCCCCAACCGCGGCCTGCCCCACTGGGGTTTGGGTCTTGCCCTGCAACATGAAGACCTGGCCGATACGCTCACGCTCATCCCGTGTCGAGTTATAGACGGTTGAATCCGAGCTCAGCTGCCCGGAAAACACCCGAAACAGGTTAAGCTTGCCGGCATATGGATCGGCGATGGTCTTAAACACCAGCGCCGCCAGCGGCTCTTTCTCCGAGGGCTGGCGCACCACGACATCCGTGGATCGAGGGCGCGTCCCCTCGACGGGCGGCCGCTCTAGCGGTGAAGGGAGGAAATCCACCACCAGATCCAGCAACGGCTGGATGCCGATATTGCGCAGCGCCGATCCTACCGCCAATGGGGCTAAATCCCCCCGCAGGGTAGCGGCGCGCAAGGCAGTGCTGAGCTCCTCTGAGGAGAGCTCACCCTGTTCCAGATACTTCTCTAGGAGCTCGTCATTACTCTCGGCGACGCGCTCGATGAGTTGGCTTTGATACAGCTGCGCCAGCTCTTGGTGGGCATCGGGGATATCGGTCTCTTCCACGCTACCGCTGAGGTCATTACGATAGACCAGGGCGCGCATGCGAATTAAATCGATCACGCCCTGTAATTGCCCCCCCTCACCCAGTGGCACTTGTACGGGGACGAGCTTATTGTCAAAGGCCTTCTGGCTGATGCTGAGCGCCTGGGAGAAATTTGCGCGTTCATGATCCATTTCGTTCATGAATACGATGCACGGCAGGCCGAATTGCGCTACCCATTGCCAGACATGCTCCGTCTGCGCTTTGACGCCAGATTCGGCGCTCACCAGCAGAACGGCACCATCGATGACCCGAAGTGCGCTGTGGGTATCGGCAATAAAGTTGGCCGCGCCCGGGGTATCGATGAGCGTGACTCGATGCCGCCGCCACTCGCAAAATCCGAGCGCAGCATTGATGCTGATGTGGCGCTTCATCTCATCAGCATCGTAGTCCATCGTTGTCGTGCCATCGTTTACCGTACCAAGCCGGGAAATCTCGCCGGTATCGAACAGAATCGCTTCCGTGAGCGAGGTCTTGCCGCCTCCATTGTGGGACAACAGGCCAACGTTTCGCACGTGGGTCCGTTCGAAATCCTTACTTTTCATAACCACCTCCTTAGAAGCGTCCCCCGAAGTCAGCGGTGTGGCAAGACCTCAAAGACCAGTTCCATCCCTTGAAAAATGAGTGCGCATCAACAGTTACGGGTGTCAAACATATCACCTCTGCTGATTTTTGTCAAGCGAGGTCATCACGGTACCCGAGCCGCCAAAGGGCAGATGACGCGGGTTGGAGAGGCGGTGCCGCACTCACCACCAGAAGCCTCAAGAACGGTGACGGGGTTGAAACAGAAGTTTGAGTGGAGCCCCCTCGAATCCGAACTTGTCCCGCAGTTGATGTTCCAAATAGCGTATAAACGCTGGAGTGAGGCTTTCGGGGTAGTTCACGAAGGCAATGATCGTTGGCGGTTCAACCGCAATCTGGGTAGCATAGAACAGCTTCAGCTCACGTCCACGCCGATCGTGCGGCGGCCGACGTGACCACGCTTGCTGGAGGCAGTCGTTGACGGCCGAGGTGAGCAGGCGCTTCTGGTAGGCTTGGGCAATGCTTTGAATCGTCGGGAAGATGCGCTCCAAGCGCTGGCCAGTAAGTGCCGACACGAACAAGACCGGGCTGTACCCCAGCGAGCCCAGGCGCTGCCGAATCGCGGTTTCGCGCTGCGTGAACGAGGATTGGGGCCCGCTTCCCCCTACCAAGTCGGCTTTATTGACCAGAATCAGCGATGCCCTTCCCATACGATAAATATAGTTGGCCAGTCGGGCGTCTTGATCAGTGAGCCCTTCCGCTGCATCGAGCACCAGCAGGGCCACCTGACAGCGCCGAATGCTCTGCAGGCTCTGGGCCACGCTGCGCCATTCCAGGCGGGCCTCGATACGTGCCTTGCGGCGCATACCCGCGGTATCAATCAGCACAAAAGTCTGCGTGCCCCAGGTCACCAAGGTGTCCACCGCATCGCGCGTCGTACCGGGAACCGGGCTGACAATGAGCCGTGGTGTCCCCAACAGGGTATTGATCAAGGTCGATTTTCCAACGTTCGGTCGGCCCACCACGGCGACACGAATAGCCTGCTCAGGAGCCTCACCTGCGGTCAAGCCGGGTAGACGCTCGACAATGGCATCGAGGAGCTCTCCCACACCGCGCCCATGTTCGGCCGATATCGGAAGCAAGGGTTCGATACCCAACGTATAAAATTCGGCGGCGTAAGGTTCATGGTCGCGGTGATCGAGTTTATTCACCACCAGGAGCAACGGTTTCTGGCTACGGCGTAGCATGGCTACGACGTCGATGTCTGTCGACACCAGACCAGCCCTGCCATCGACCACGAAGATGATAAGGTCGGCTTCCTCGATAGCCTGCTCAGCTTGCTCGCGGACCTTTCGCGGGATTTCTTCCTCCAGCATGGGCTCGAACCCACCAGTATCAACGAGCGTGAAGGTCTGCCCGCGCCATTCGGTATCGGCATATAAGCGATCACGAGTGACCCCTGGAGTCGGGTCCACGATGGCCTGCCGCGTCCCCACGAGCCGATTGAAGAGTGTGGATTTCCCAACATTGGGACGGCCAACAATGGCGATGACGGGTTTCATCTGTGGCCCTCAGCGCTGTACTTGACGGGCGCCACTGCCATTGGCAGTGGCGAGATATTCTTTGATACCCTCGCAAATGGCCCGGGCGGCTTGTGCCCGCTGCTTCGGGTCGGCAAGCTTGCGCTCTTCCCCCGGATTGCTGATAAATCCCGTCTCGACCAGTATGGAGGGCATCTCCGCCCCCATTAACACCAGAAAGGGGGCATGTTTCACCCCAAGGTCGCGGCCGTTCTTGCCACCGTTGGGCGCTTGTACTAGTGCCTGTTGCACGGACCCTGCGAGCAGGCTCGATTCATTACGCTTCGAGGTCATCTGCAAGTCCCGCAAGATGCGCTGCAGATCACTGACCTTGCTGACTGTCGTCGCGTTCTCACGCGCTGCAACCCGTATTGACTGCTCATCGCTGGCGAGGTCGAGAAAATAGGTCTCGATACCCTGGGCATCCGGTCGCTCGGCGGAGTTAGCATGGATGGAGACGAAGAGGTCGGCCCCTTTGGCGTTGGCAATCGCCGTGCGTTCCTCCAGGGGAATGAAGATATCGGTGTCGCGCGTCAGCGTCACACGCCATTGCAGCTCTTGTTGCATGAGCTCCCGCAGTCGTCTCGCAATGTCCAGGACCACGTCCTTCTCCATAAGTCCTGAAGGGCCAATGGCTCCGGGGTCTTTGCCGCCGTGACCGGCGTCGATGACGACATGCCAGCGCTGGTCGCGCGTTGCCGCTGGGCTCTTCAGCGCTGCTGGAGGGTCGGTACGAACGCGGTTTTGTCCGGGTGCTGCCGCCTGTTGACGCGGTGATGGCGGAGGCGGGGGGGACTGCACGGCCGGTCCATTGCCAGTCCCATTGATATCGATGACCAACCGATAAGGATCAGCGATGGTGAAGATGTGGAAGTCCCGGAGCGTCTTCAAATCAAGCACGACCCGCACCACGCCAGCCTGATTCTGCGCCCCCCGCACCCCTTTCACGTAGCGATCGGAAACGTCCAGGGAGCGACCCTGCAGTTGGGGGTCCATCTGCGCACCCAACAGGTCGACGTACAAGCGATCCGGATTGCTCAAACGGCCAAAACGATACTGCACCTCGCCGTCGACGTCGATCACTACACGCGTGTAGTTGGGATTGCTCCAATGCCGGATGTCACGGACCGTCCCGAGGGCCCCGGTAGAGAGCGCCGCTCCGCCACTCTGGGTTCCCTTGGCACCGGATGGGGGTTTGGTTCTGGGGGCCCGACTGCTCTGTGTGGCAGCGTACGTGATGACTGGCCACATCATCGCTGTGACTAGAATCAGCGCCACAAGCGGCCACCTAATCCCTCGATCCAACCCTCCCCCGCGATGAGAGAGGGTTGGGTAGGCCAGGCGAGAATGATGGGTCGTACTTAGGTACCAGACTCCCATGACGCCAGGTACTCCTGCTGTTTCTCGGTAAGCGTATCGACAGCGATACCCAGGGCCTCTAATTTGAGCTCCGCGATGCGCCGGTCGATCTCATCCGGCACCGGGAACACTCCGGCCCTGAGGTTATGCCGCTGCTTGACGAGATGCTCAGCCGCCAGCGCCTGGTTCGCGAAGCTCATATCCATGACACTAGAGGGATGCCCCTCGGCAGCGGCGAGGTTAATCAGTCGACCTTCGCTCAAGACATTGATGCGCACCCCTGACGGCAGCGTATACTCTTCGATGCCTTCCCGCACCACAGACTTCTTGATACTGATCTTTTCGAGGGCGTCAAGTTCGAGCTCGACGTTAAAATGTCCGGAATTGGCGAGAATGGCTCCGTCTTTCATCAGGTGGAAGTGCTCTTCGCGGATGACGTCGGTATTACCGGTCAAGGTGACGAAGAACTCCCCCACCTTGGCGGCCTCTGCCATTGACAGCACCCGGTAACCATCCATGATGGCTTCAAGCGCCCGGATGGGATCGATCTCAGTGACGATGACATTGGCCCCCATACCGTGGGCCCGCATGGCCACCCCGCGACCACACCAGCCGTATCCGCAAACGACAAAGGTCGATCCTGCTAGCAGGCGGTTCGTGGACCGGATAATGCCATCGATCGTGCTCTGGCCAGTGCCGTAACGATTGTCGAAGAGGTGCTTGGTCTTGGCGTCGTTGACGGCGATGATGGGATATTTGAGGACACCGCGGTTGGCCATGCTACGCAGCCGGATGACCCCCGTGGTGGTCTCCTCGGTACCCCCGAAGACATCAGAGGCCTGCTCGCCACCGATGGTGTGCAAGGTCGAGACCAGGTCCGCGCCATCGTCCATGGTGAGATGTGGACGATGGCTTAGGACCGCTTGCAGATGGCGGTAGTAGGTGTCTTTATCCTCGCCACGGATGGCAAATACCGGGATCTGTTCATCGGCCACCAGCCAGGCCGCCACCTCGTCTTGCGTGCTGAGGGGATTAGAGGCAGCCAGGGCAATGTCCGCCCCACCTGCCTTCAGCACGCGCATGAGATTACCGGTCTCCGTGGTGACGTGGAGGCAGGCAGCAAGGCGCAGCCCCGCGAGCGGACGCTCGGCGGCAAAGCGTTGATATACCAGGTTCAGCACCGGCATACTCTGCGCCGCCCACTCCACTCGGGCCTTGCCCTTCGGGGCCAGGCCAAGATCACGTACGTCGTAGTCCATAATCACTCCCTTTCCCAGCCAGGACTCATCACAGGCCCATAGCCCGGCGCAATTCCTCGGCTTTATCGGTGCGTTCCCAGGTGAACTCCGGCTCATTGCGCCCAAAATGTCCGTAGGCTGCCGTATGCCTGAAGATCGGTCGCCGCAAATCGAGATGGGCAATGATGCCCGCCGGTTTGAGGGGGAACAGCTCCCGTATCACATGCACCAGGCGCTCCTCATCGGCGCGCCCCGTGCCGGAAGTATCGACCATGACGGAGACTGGGTCGGCTACACCAATAACATAGGCCAACTGCACCAGACAACGCTGCGCCACACCGGCGGCGACGACATTCTTCGCGACATAACGGGCCATGTAGGAAGCCGACCGATCCACTTTGGTCGGATCCTTGCCCGAGAAGCAGCCGCCACCATGTCCGGCCATGCCGCCATAGGTATCCACGACGATCTTCCGCCCCGTCAGACCGCAATCACCCATCGGCCCACCGATGACGAACCGACCCGTCGGGTTGATGTGATAAGTCACCTTTTTGTGTTCGAGCATTTCCGGCGGGATAACCGGTTTGATCACCTGCTCAAGTACCGCCTCGCTGATGTGTGGCAGCGACGTGCGCGGGTCATGCTGGGCGGCGACGACGACAGTGTCGACACGTGTGGGCCGCTGATCGACGTATTCCACGGTCACCTGCGATTTGCCGTCCGGGCGCAGAAACGGCAGCGTGCCATTCTTGCGTACCTCCGCCAGGCGCTTCACGATCCGATGCGCGAGGAGGATGGGCATGGGCATTAATTCGGGGGTCTCATCGCAAGCATACCCAAACATCAGGCCCTGATCCCCCGCACCTTGCTCGGCGTGCAAGCCCTTGCCCTCCGACACGCCCTGGTCGATATCCGGCGATTGCTCATGCACGGCTGTCAACACCGAGCAGGTCGTGGCGTCAAAGCCAAATTCGGCGTTGGTGTAGCCCACACCCCGCACCACATCCCGGATGACCGTCTGAAAATCGATGGAGGCTGTGGTGGTGATCTCACCGGCGACCAGGACCAAGCCGGTCGTGACGAGCGATTCGCAAGCTACGCGCCCATAGGGGTCCTGCGCGAAAATGGCGTCGAGCACGCTGTCGGATATTTGATCTGCGATCTTGTCTGGATGTCCTTCCGTCACTGATTCCGAGGTGAAGAGGAACCGTTTTGCCACCATCCTGATTCTCCCGAGCTATTCCCTGATCATGAGTTCCAAACTGTGCAGCCATCGGCCTGTCTGACGCATGCTGGCCGCAAACGGTGACGTGGCCATCTATAGTACCGGTCAATGGATCATACTGCAAGCGTCGAATATAAAAACGGGAAAGCGCCCGTCCTTAGGACTTTTCGAGGTCGCGGTGGGTCAGCGTGAGCTGGTACCCTCGCCCTTGTAGGTGTTGATGGAGCAAGTTTCCCAGGGCTACCGAGCGATGACGGCCACCTGTGCAGCCGAGGGCGATGGTGAGATAGGCCTTGCCTTCGCGTTCATAGTGCGGCAGAAGAAAGTCGATAAACTCGAAACAGCGTTTCAGAAAATCCTGTGTCGCCTGCGAGGCCAGCACGTAATCCGCGACGGATTGATCGTTGCCACTGCCAGCCCGCAGATGTTCCACAAAGTGCGGATTGGGCAGGAAGCGGACATCGAATACCAGATCCGCATTGAAGGGGAGGCCATATTTATAGCCGAATGACAGGACCGAGATGGTCATACGCCGCGAAGGATTCACTGCTGTGTACCACGAGGCTAGGGCCGCGCGCAACTGGTGGACGTTGTAATCCGAGGTGTCAATGATGCGGTCCGCGGTGGCTCGTAACCCGCCGAGTGCGTGGCGTTCGAGCGTGATGGCTTCAGGCACAGGCACCTGTTCTGCCAGCGGGTGTTTCCGACGAGTTTCGCTGTACCTCCGGGCGAGCACTTCATCGCGCGCCTCCAGGAACAGAATTTCGCAGGCGAAACCTGCCTGCCGAAGCGCACTGATTTGGGCTGGAAACGAGATCGGGAAATCTCGATCTCGAATATCGATGCCGAGTGCGATGCGCCGAATGTCCCCGGCATGCGCACATAGCTCAGCGAAGGTGGGGAGCAACACCGTGGGCAGGTTATCGATGCAGTAAAAGCCCAGGTCCTCAAAGCACTTGATCGCAACGCTCTTGCCAGAGCCCGAAAGGCCAGTGACGATGACGATTTGCGTATCCCTCATGATGATTATTCCTCGTCACGTCGAGCCAGGGCCACCTTATCTCTCCACGACACCGATGCGCTCACACCGACGGACTCTTGCGCCCTCTCTCCCCATCCCTCTCCGTCGAGAGCGATGGGCCGGGATGGAAGGCAATAGCTCGCCGCCTTTAGACTGGGACATCGCTGATGCGCTTACGGCGATTGGCCGGCGGGAGCTTCAGCTCGCGCCGGTACTTGGTCACGGTGCGGCGGGCGATCTTGACATTTTCCGCAGCCAACACCTCGACGAGTTGCTGATCGGTGAGGGGTTTTCCCGGATCCTCTGCCGCCACCAACTTCTTGATGCGGTCCTTCACGGTGAGTGACGACATGGTGTCGCCGCCATACAATTCGATACCGCTGTGGAAGAAATACTTCAACTCGAAGATGCCCTGCTCCGTGTACATGTATTTGTTGGTCGTGACGCGGCTCACCGTCGATTCATGCATGCCGATGTCTTCGGCCACGTCCTTGAGCACTAGCGGCTTCAAGTGGGCCAGGCCATGATCGAGAAACTCACGTTGAAATTTCACCAAGCTGGTCGCCACTTTGTACAGCGTCTGACGACGTTGTTCGATGCTGCGGATCAGCCAGACGGCGGAGCGCAGTTTCTCGTCCAGGTAATGCTTAGCATCAGGCTCTTCCAGCTTGCCCTCGCGGAGCATGCGCCTGTAGGTGGCACTGATACGCAATCGTGGAATGCCTTCGTCGTTGAGGACCACCTGGTAATCATCTCCTACCTTCATGATGACTACATCCGGCACAATATCCTCTGCTGGTTCGCTGGTAAATTGCTGTCCAGGACTGGGATCGAGGGTCTTGAGGATATGTAGCGCCATGGTGACTTCTTCGTTGGAGAGGTTCAGGGCTTTGGTCAACTCTCTAGTCACACTCATCAGATATTGTGCGCCACGCTCCTGCAGCTTCGGCAAATATTCCGAGATGAGTGTCTCAAGTAATGAACCTTCGAGACCCAGGAAGCGGACCTGGATCAACAAGCACTCGCGCAAATCGCGGGCACCGATTCCTGTAGGATCGAAGGTCTGGATGATGGACAGGACGCGCGTCACCGTGGCATGGTCGGCCTCGCTGGCGGTGACGGCCTCATCCAACTCGCAGCGCAAATAGCCCTCATCATCGATGTTCCCGATGAGGAATGCCCCGATACGCCGCTCCATCTCATCCGTGGTAGTCATCATCAGTTGCGCTAACAAATGCTCGCTCAGCGTCGTGGGGGTACGGGCGGTATTTTCGTAGGAGAATCGCTCCTCATACTCTTCGGAGGGTAAACCTTTCCATTCCCAATCCTCGGGAAAATATTCTTGCCAATTGATTTCATACAGTTCTTTACCATCCGCCACGGTGTCGGCTGCTTCGTCGGGACTTGGAGTGTCCTCCTCCTCAGCCGGCGTCTCACCATCCTCGGCAAGCGCTACCTCTTCCAACATGGGGTTTTCCGTGAGCTCCTGCCGAATGGCCTGGACGAGTTCGAGGCGAGCCATGGGCAGCAGCTTGATCGCTTGCTGCAACGCTTGCGTCATGACAAGTTTTTGCGTTTGTTTTAGCGAGAGTTTGGTTTCGAGACCCATGGTTGCCCGATATCCAAAGCGAATCGTTCACCGAAATACGCCGCAATGACGCGTTCATTCTCGGCTAATTGACGCGGCGTTCCGCTGTCGAGAATGCGACCCTGATGGATAATATACGCTCGATCAGTGATCTCCAGAGTTTCACGCACGCGATGGTCGGTGATTAACACCCCCAGACCCCGCTCCTTGAGACGACAGACTAGTTGTTGCAACTCCTCGATCATGATCGGATCGATTCCCGCGAAGGGTTCGTCGAGCAGTAAGAATGTCGGAGACGCTGCTAAGGCACGCGCGATTTCGACCCGCCGCCGCTCCCCCCCTGACAGCGAGGGAGTCAGCCGTTGGCGATGACGGCCAAGCCCAAACTCGTCGAGGAGTTCGTCCACCTTCTCCTGTCGTTCACGTCGAGAAAGAGACTGGAGTTCGAGAACCGCCAGAATGTTCTCCTCGACGGTTAAGCCTCGGAATACCGAGGGTTCCTGCGGTAGATAGCCGATGCCTGATCGCGCCCGCCGATACAGGGGAACGTCAGTAATGTCTACCCCATCGAGTGTGACCACGCCCGAATCGGGATGGATTAATCCCACCAGGAGATAGAATGTGGTCGTCTTCCCTGCGCCGTTTGGTCCCAGAAGGCCAACGACCTCGCCCCCTTCGATGGTCAAGCATACATCATCCACCACACGACGTCGACGATAGCTTTTGACCAATCCATGCGCAGCCAACCCTCTCACCTATCCTCCCCGTCCCTTCGGCTTCGGCGTCGGTAGTTTTGGCCCTTCGCTGGAGGGGATGAGTTGCACGCGAACACGTTGCGTACCGCCGGTAACGATCATGTTGCCCTCACCCAGGAGGAACACCATTTCGTCGCCCCAAACCTCGGTACTACCCTCCACCGCATGAGGATTCCCGGTAAGCACGGCCTTCTGTTCGGTTTCAAAGAATGTCGCCCGTTCGGCTGTCGCCGATTGCTCGCCTCGCTGAATGAACACATTGCCAATGGCGACCATCTGTGCCATCTTCTTGGTTGTTCGATCTTGCTTGACCTCAAGTCGGTCTGCCTTGACATAGAGACCACTGCGACGCGCTTCGACATTGCCGGTAAACACCACCTGATCGCTCCGTGAATCCGACACCATACGATCGGCGGTCACTTGTACCATGTCGTTCTGGGTCGCCTGCTCAGGGGTCGCATCGGCTGCATCTGCCAGATTCACGAAGGCAATGCCAGCGAGGAGCGCAGGGCCGAACACCCACCACCAATGACGTCGGTGCGTCATGGTTCACTCCAGCGGGCAAGCACCTGCTCACGGACTTCGAACCGTTCGTCAGCAATCCACCCTCGGAACCCCTGCCCCTCAACGTGGAGGCTGCCCATCTCGACGCTCACCGGTGTGTCAGCCGCCAGTGACTGTTCCACGGCAATCCATTGCAGACATTCTGTCGTCAGCGCAAACTCGTCACCCATGACCAGCCGCACATCGCCGCAGACCTGCATATTTTTCGATTCATTCTGAATGACGCCACGACGTGCAGTTACCTGCACCGTGCCATGCTTAGCCGAAATGAGGGTAAGGTGCACCCCCTCGAGAGTCGTGGTGTTGCACCTGAGGATCGACTTGCGCGACGTCGGCCAGAATTTCCCAACGTGTTTGGTAGCGCTCAGTATCCCGCAGCGCAAATTTCTCCATTCTGATTCCGTGCTCTGGCGTCACGATGGCGCTGCTCAGGGCAGCCTGCCATGGCGTACCTGCCAGATAGAACCACCATGCGGCCGCGCTCAGAATAGCCAATACGAGAGCAATCGATATAACCAGGCGCGTCATGCCGACGCCATCTCTCCATCGTCCCCCTCCTGGGCGCGCGTCTCACTTCGCGCCGTTGACTGACTCTGCCACTGCCGGAGGAGCAGGTGATAGCGCTCTCCCCAGGGGGTGATCGTGATCAGACGCGTCTCTTCCGTCTGATGGGTAATGGCGATCTCCAGCCGTTCCACCGGCAACGAGGCATCAAGCTTACCAGCCCACTCGATGATAGCCACCCCGTCCCCTCCGAGAAATTCGCGCAGGCCGATTTCGTCAATGTCCGATGGTCCTTCGAGACGATAGAGATCAGCATGGTAGACGGGTACACGGCCCCGGTAGCAATGCATCAGCACAAAAGAAGGGCTACGGACCGCATGCTCAGGCGTGACGCCAAGTCCTCTGGCCATCCCCCTCGTTAGCACCGTTTTACCGCTTCCGAGCTCACCATAGAGGCAGACGATATCACCCGTCTCAAGGAGACGTCCAATGGCGTTCCCCAGCATTTCCGTGTCAATGCTATTCGACGATACCATTTGTATCTGCATGTCTAGGCCACCTTCAGCCTGCCAGGAGTTTTCGGTCGGCCCTTGAGCCAGTAGTGTTCCCAACTCGTCGGAGCTACTCTCTTGGCTGATGCGCGAGGTGCTGAAACGCTCGCGGCAGGGCCTCAACCAGATCGCCAGCCATCAACGATCGTTCCCCCAGCTCCGTGGCTGCCAAATCACCTGCCAGACCGTGAGTGTAGACGGCGATTCGCGCCGCCATACTCGGTGGATAGCCTTGTCCCAGCAGCGTACCAATCATCCCGGAGAGCACGTCACCGCTGCCAGCTGTGGCCATACCTGGATTGCCCGTCACATTTATATACAGCGTTCCCTCAGGCTCGGCGATCACTGTATGTGCTCCTTTCAGCACGACGACAGCCTTGTAGGCCCGGGCGGTCTCTTGCGCCACCGCTAAACGATCGGCTTGGATCATAGCCGTGGTGGTACGACGCAAGCGTGCCGAGCTCACCCGGATGCGGGGTTAGCACCAGCGGTGCCTGAATGTCGCCGATGCTGTCGGGATCGGTCGCAAACGCATTGAGACCATCAGCATCGAGCACCGTGGGGATACGCACCTGGCGCAGGACCTCTTGTACACAGCGCACCGTTTCCGGATGCGTGCCCATGACCAGGGCCAAGGATCAGTGCGGATTTGCCCTGCAGCCATTCCATGAGACGTTCCACCGCCTCCACCCCCAGTACACCCGGCTCAGCTTCAGGAAGTGGAATCGTCATCACCTCGGTGAGCTTCGTCTCCATGGCAGCGTTCAGCGTCTGCGGCACCGCAAAGCTGACCAATCCAGCGCCGGTGCGCAGGGCGGCAAGGCTTGCCAGCGCACCAGCTCCTGTCTTTCCGGGGCTGCCGGCGACAGTCAAAACATGGCCGTAGGTACCCTTGTGGGTATCGGCTGCACGCCTGTGCAGTTGAGCCGCGACGGCCTCGGCCTCGAGCACATGGCAACGCACGGCGGGTGCTCGCGCACCATGGTCGGAAAACCGATGTCAACCACCACCAGCCGACCCACGTGCTCGGCAGCGGGATACAGCAAGAGGCCTCGCTTGGGAAGCGCCATGGTGATGGTGAGGTCAGCCCGCACATGTTCGCCCAGGAGTGTCCCCACGTCGGCGCTCAGACCCGAAGGGATATCCACCGCGACAATGGTTTTGCCGGAGGCATTCATGGCGGCGATAATTTGCTGCAACGCCCCACTCACCTCAGCCTTGAGACCGGTGCCCAGCAGTGCGTCGATCAGGAGATCGTAATCCGCCAGCCGCGCCCCAACCGTCAGAGCCGACTCGGGAGTCGGCACGGTCTCGGGTGTAACCCCGACACGCTGCAACATATCGAGATGCGCTCCGGCATCGCCGTGGATGCCTCCAGTCTCTCCCATGACGAACACACCGACAGACACCCCGCTGGTGTGGAGGTAGCGCGCGATCACGAAGCCGTCGCCGCCATTGTTCCCCCGCCCACACAGAATCGCCACTCGGCGTGCCTGGAGGTCTGGATACTCCTGCCACAGAAGACGCACTACCTGGCCACCGGCATTTTCCATCAAGACGATGCCGGGGATGCCAAAGGTCTCAACGGCCAGACGATCGAGCTCACGCATTTCGGCTGCTGTCGTCACCCGCACAGCACAGGTCCCTTTTTAAGTGGCGGCTTAGGAGCAATGCATGCTCCAGCTGACAAGCGACATGCCTCGCATCAATGCCGATTTGATTGTTCTGACGGCTGAACGTTTACATCTAGAATTCGGTTGGAATCACGGTGGTCGCGCCGATGGCGCGCTCGATCTCGTGGGCAATGTTTTCGGCCGCGGTTTGAATGGCTTGGGGATCACGTCCCTCCACCATGACACGCGCCAATAGCTCGGTTCCTGAGAGACGCACCAGGATGCGGCCGGTACCATTGAGCAACTCTTGGGCATGAGCGTGCGCTTGTTTGACCTCAGGAAGCGCGAGTGGATCAATACGCTCGCGAACGCGGACATTCAGCAACACCTGTGGATATTTGGTCAACACGGCGGAGAGGCGTGAGAGCGGTTGCCCACTGGTCTGCATGATGCGCAGCAGCTGCAGAGCGGTGACCAAGCCGTCACCTGTGGTAGCATGCGCAAGAAAAACGATATGGCCCGACTGTTCGCCGCCGAGTATGGCGCCGGCCCGGAGCATCTCCTCGAGCACATATTTATCCCCCACCGGAGCGCGGAGCAAGACAATCCCCAGCCGCTGGAGCATCTCTTCGAGACCGAAATTGCTCATGACCGTACCCACGATACAGCGCCTTCCTAATGCACCGCGCTGGACGAGGTCGTAAGTACAGATTCCTAACGTGTAGTCCCCATCGCGTACAGTTCCCGTTTCATCGATCGCAATCATCCGATCGGCATCGCCATCGAAGCAGAAGCCCACGTCTGCACCCGTGCGTCGGACAAGATCCTGAGCCTGCTCCGGGAAGAGCGCCCCACATTGATGGTTGATATTCATGCCATCGGGCTCAGCGGCATGTACCACGACCTGCGCACCGAGTTGTTCGAAGAGCTGCGGGGCTACAGACGTCACAGACCCATTGGCACAATCAAGCACCACCCGCAATCCGGCCAGTGAGACGCCGGGGCCAAGTGTCTGTACCGGCGAAGGTCAGATATTCGGTGAGCCCCTCTGCTGCCATGCGGATGCACCCGATGTCACGCCCAGTTGGGGCTGGACGTGTGGCTCCCTGGCGGACCATCTGCTCGAGAGAGTCCTCCTGCGCATCGGGGAGTTTGAAACCATCTGCGGAGAAGAACTTAATGCCGTTGTCGGCGAAGGGATTATGCGAGGCAGAGAGCACGACTCCGCCAAGGGCTCCCCAGGCCCGTGTCAGGTATGCGATCGCCGGTGTCGGCAACACACCTACCCGAGCGGCATCGACACCGGCCGCACAAATGCCGGCGCAGATGGCCGCCTCCAGCATGTCTCCCGAAAGTCGTGTATCACGTCCAACAATGATCGTCCCTCGACTCTGGCGGGTAGTCTGTAAATATTCAGCGCCGGCGCGCCCCAGAGCAAATGCCATTTCTGGGGTCACAGGGTAATGATTCGCCAAGCCGCGTACCCCATCGGTGCCGAAGAGACGGCTTTCAGCAGTCACGAGTTCGATCCTCTGTGGTGAGGGCAACCGTGTGGTCCGATGTACCACCGTTATGGCCATTATTGACGATGGCCTCAATCTCCGGACCATCCAGGACCTCGCGCTCCAATAACCCCTCGGCCAACAGGTAGAGCTTATCGATGTGCCGCTGTAACAGGTCCTTGGAGCGCTGATAATTCTCCATCACCAGACGATTGACCTCGGAATCGATGGCCTGGGCAGTCAGCTCACTGTAATCGCGGTGTTGCGCGATCTCTCGCCCCAGAAAGATTTGCTCTTCCTTCTTGCCGAAGGCCAGGGGACCCATGCGTTCACTCATCCCCCACTCACACACCATCTTGCGTGCCAGCTCGGTGGCACGTTCGATATCGTTGCCGGCTCCCGTGGTGATCTGCTTGAAGACGATTTCTTCGGCAGCGCGTCCGCCCATCATGATGGAAAGATTATTCAGCAGATATTCTTTCGGGTAGGTGTGCCGGTCATCGATGGGTAATTGTTGCGTAAGACCAAGCGCCAGCCCACGTGGGATAATGGTCACTTTATGCACTGGATCACTCCCCGGTAAGAGCTTGGCAACGAGGGTGTGACCGGCCTCATGGAACGCCGTAATCTTCTTCTCCTCATCGCTGATGATCATGCTACGCCGCTCGGCCCCCATGATGACTTTGTCTTTGGCTTGCTCGAAATCACCCATATCGACGATTTTCTTATCCAGCCGGGCCGCGCGCAATGCCGCTTCGTTGACCAGATTGGACAGATCCGCGCCCGAGAAGCCAGGCGTCCCACGCGCCACGACGGCCAAATCCACATCCTTGGCCATCGGAATATTCCGGGAGTGCACGTGGAGGATTTCTTCACGTCCGCGCACATCCGGGCGGGGCACGACGATCTGACGGTCGAAGCGACCGGGACGCAACAGGGCGGGATCGAGCACATCAGGTCGATTGGTGGCAGCGATGAGGATCACCCCATCGTTGGATTCGAACCCATCCATTTCCACCAGCAGTTGGTTGAGTGTCTGTTCCCGCTCGTCATGCCCGCCCCCAAGCCCAGCGCCACGATGGCGCCCGACAGCGTCGATTTCGTCGATAAAAATAATGCAGGGGGCATGTTTTTTCCCCTGATCAAAGAGATCACGCACTCGCGAGGCACCGACCCCAACGAACATTTCTACGAAGTCAGAGCCGCTGATGCTGAAAAAGGGCACGTTGGCTTCACCGGCAATTGCCCGGGCCAGCAAGGTTTTGCCCGTCCCAGGCGGCCCTACTAGGAGCACCCCCTTGGGGATTTTGCCGCCGAGATGCTGAAATTTCTGCGGATCTTTCAAGAAATCGATGAGTTCAACGACCTCATCTTTGGCCTCCTCAACTCCCGCCACATCTTTGAAGGTTACCTTGCGACCCTTATCGGACATGAGTTTGGCGCGGCTCTTGCCAAAGGAGAGCGCTTTGCTCCCACCACTCTGCATCTGGCGCATAAAAAAGATCCACACCCCTAACAAGAGCAGCATCGGAAACCAGGAGATGAACAAATTTACATACCAGGAGGTCTTTTCGGGGGGCTCAGCTTGAATCCGGACGCCCTGTTTACGCAAAGTTGGAATTAATTCCGGGTCTTTGGGAGCGAACGTTCGGAAGCTGGTCCCGCTGCGATACGCTCCCCGAATGTCATCTCCCTGAATAGTTACCTCTTGCACTTGCCCTTCAGCCACCTGGTCAAGAAATTCACTGAAGCTAATTTCACGCGTGGGTCGCTGAGGCCGGCTAAACACATTGAAGAGGGCGATCATGATCAATCCTATGACCAGCCAGAGTGCCAAATTCTTATAAAACTGGCTCACCGTGATCCTCCCTAGAACCGGCCGTGAGCTCGCTATCATCGAGACAAAGCGATCTAGTGTCGGTCCCTAACATTCACTTCCCCTGGTAGGCATGCTGCGCACCGTTCGGGCTGGGACGATCTCTTTTGCTCACGGTTTAAAGTCCGCAGGGGCTTTCAGTGCGCTAACTTGGCCCGATTTATGCTAACATAAGCTCCGTCGGAAAACAACTGCAAACTGTTGTGCTATCTAGGCTCACCAGCGGCGTCCACAGCTTTCTCTGGAACATGCCGAAATAATTGCAAGCGAAGAATCGCTCGCGTCGCAGGTGTCACCTTCGCCCACTCCGCCGGGCGTATACCGGCCACCCACGCAATACCCCTATTCGTCACCACGAGTGGCAGGCGGTCGCGCACCACTTGCGGAACCTTCGCATCAATCAGGAAGGCCTTGAGCTTCTTGGCATAGACGCTGCCCAGCGGGTGTAGACGATCCCCCGATCGCCGTGTACGCACACGCACATCCTGCCCAACGCTGTCGGCATCTAACCAGGTGACGTCCCCGCTCGGAAACGCACCAGCCACGGCGTGACGCGGGACGTGCTCGCTCGTGATGGTCACGCCCAGCGCCTCCACCCGACACACGCCGGGAATGGGCATGAGCACATCCACGTGCACCAGTGCCGTTGACGTCTGCCGGTGGATGAGGACCACATCATATCGACGTTCCACTACCACTCCCCGGGGTAGCGTCAGGCGTTGGTGGCCTGCTCCGGACCGCATCAGGGCGACGATGGACGCGATATGGGTGGCGGTGATGCCATGAAGATCACCCATTACCTCGGTCAGCGACTGCCGCAGGACACGCCGTTGGAGCGCTAACGGCAGGGAGGTGAGCACCGTGATCTGTAAGGAGATGGCCCCCGAGGTCGCTGCCAGACAGGCTGCGAGAAAGTGCTGGTGGGCCATGCCTTGCAGAGCGGCTTCGTCTTCCGCCAACAGTTGTGTGGTTCGGCTGATGGTGTGCGACAGACGCGGGTTAAAGTGTTGCCGCAGTGCTGGAAGTATGTCCAGTCGAAGACGATTACGGGAATACTGGCGCTGCGCGTTTGACGGATCGTCGCGAAACAGCAACCGATGCGTGTGCAGATAATCCAGGATATCGGTGCGTGACACATGAATCAGCGGCCGGACGATGACCCCACGCACGGGGGGAATACCGCAGAGTCCTCGCAACCCAGAGCCGCGCAACAGGTGTAGAAGCACTGTCTCGGCTTGATCGTCCGCGGTGTGCCCGATGGCGATGCGATTTGCCCCTAGCTGGGCCGCCGTGGCTCGCAGAAAGGCATACCGTAACCGGCGTGCGGCGTCCTCAGGGGAGACCTTGTGTTGACGTCGGTAGGTAGGTACGTCCCGTGTGTCGCAAATGTAGCGGATGCCAAGATGGCGTGACACCGTCTCTACGAAGGTGGCGTCGTCCGCGGCATTTGGGCGCATCTGGTGGTTCAAATGGGCCACACAGAGCTGCAGGGCTAGCGGCTCCCGGAGCCGCCAAAGGGTATGTAACAGGGCCATCGAATCGGCACCGCCGGACACTGCAACCAGCACGGTATGGCCGGGCTCGAGCATCCGATAGTCCTGGATAATCTGTTGCACCCGTTGCAGAAAGGGGTCCATAGCCCCCGCATCCAGGGAGATCATGTTGGTTGAGGAATGGCGGTGCAGGGCTTCGAACCCCGGACACGCGGATTATGATTCCGCTGCTCTAGCCAGCTGAGCTACACCGCCATGGTGTTTCTAAAGGTGTGTGAGGAGGGCGATCTGTGGAAGGGCTCAATCCTGACACTATTTCCCAAGTAAATCAAATTTATGAGTCGCTCGATGGTCGGAAAATAGCGAAGATGAAGAAGGCGGTCAGGATGAAGAATAACACCTGGTAATTGACGTCCGCCGACACGAGCCCTAAGACAAGGAACACAATTCCCACAATAAGATAAATTAGGATCTCGAGCAGGCGATTTTCAATCACCAGGACACTCCTTCTGATCCCAACGCTCCGTAACGACAATACAGAAGAATTCGCGCTCAACAGAATCCCGTCCCTTATTCAGCCCGGAGGTTGTCCCAGCAGTCCTCTAACCCGACTCCCCTCACGGCTCAGTAGCCCAGATACCATCACGCCGATGCGCCTAATCGTTGCGCAAACAATGGCAGTACATTCGGCTGCACGAGCCTCACCATAGGTCTCACAATACTATAAGCCGTGCGGGGTTGTCAAGCGCTCTCACGGCCATGGATTGACCGCGATGCCCGGAAACGTTTTGACGACGCGCTCGAGACCAATCCGGGCCAAGGTATCGTTAGTTTGCCAGACTCCACCTCCCTTGAAAAAACGTCCAGCCAACAACAGGTTGTCGAACAATGGTTTCTGCGTTTCGTCAAAGCGGGCTCGCCACAAGATCTCACCATCCCGCGCACTGATCAGGTAGGCCTCATACGCCACGGAGGCGGGCTGGTCGACCGCTAAGGCGGACCCCTGGCGATTGTCATAGCGCGTGATAACACCGGTGAGCACGGCATCGAGAGGTCGTTGAGCCGTATTTGGCACCCCAGGCTCTGGTGGCACGTGCACCGTGCCCACCGGCTCTTCAGGACTCGCTGGCCAAATCCGACCAAGCCAATCGCGCACGAACTGTCGCAAGCGCCCAGAGCGCTCTTCTTCCGGGGCAGCTTGCGCTGTGCGCGTGAAGGCTAACTCGGTCTCCTCATCCAACAGCAACGGCGGCGTGACCTCGTAGCGCCGATGGGAGTCGAGTTCTGTATAAAAGAATGAGGCCAAACGTATTCCAGCATCCGGCGTTCCACTATTGTTGATGAAACCGATAATGCCAATGCGCTGGAGTTCATACTTCGACAGCTCCGGACTCACCTCCGCCACCACATTGCTGGGCGGTTCTAACCAAGGGACAGCCCCCCAGAGCCGACCACAGACGCTTAAGCTTAGGGCAAAGGCAATACCCAGCATACTGCTGATGGAAGTAGACCTTCTCGTACCCTGTCTGCACTGCATGGCCGTATCCTTTCTCGTGCCCGTCTTCCTCTAATGAGTACTACTGCCCATGTGATAGACATCGTCCATACCCTTATGCGAAGTTCTCTCGCAGACTCATGAACAGAGCCACATCTTTTGGGGGCGTGTCTCCCGGTGGTCGAGGATGTTGTTAGCTATGCTGGCCCTTAGTGTGGAGGTCTGAGGGACGAGACTCATGAACCAGAGCTTGAGCGACCTCTTCGTCGGTGATGAGCACATTGCATAACCGCCCGAGGAGAGCACCGCGGATCGCCTCGAGCTTATAGCGACCCCCAGCAACGCCGATGACCAATTTGCCATGCTGCCGTGTCATGTCCCGCAGATGTTCAGCCGCCACTGCGACCACTCGTTTGGTGAGTCCCTCCAGCTCGTCCTGGCGCACCAAATGTCCGTGCCCATCGAATGGCTGGTAATTAATCTCGCCGACCACCTTCATGGCCGTCAATTTCTGCGGGGACACCCCATAATGCTCGGCGATGCTGCAAAATCCTGGCGTTTCTGGACCGACGGCGCCAATCCCGACCAGCGCCACATCAACCTCGTGGGCTTCCTGGTAGATCTGGCGAATCTCTGGTCGATCGAGCAACAGCTGACGCTCGCGGTCGATCTCTTCAAGTGGTCCGATCAGCTGAGCATGCAGGGCATAAGCGGTCACGTCAGGGCGATATTTGGCGGCCATCATGCCCACCAGTGTATTGGGAAAAAGGTCCACCAAGTGCAGGGTGCTTTCGGCCGACAGCGGGTAGATCTTCAGGTCTTTGATTAACCCCTCGCGTAGGTGTTTGATCATATAATATAGCGTATAACCGCAGGAGAGACCAACCTTCACGCCATCGCCAGCGATTTTCTCAAAATATCGCGCCGTGGCAATGCCTAGCTCTTCTTTGATGTCTGACGCTTGACCGCTGGGAATGACGACGGCATCGCGCAGCCCAAACTGCTCCATGAGCGCTGTCGCGAGGCGGGGCATCGGTGGCAAGGTAATGTGCACGCGCACGATCCCCTCCTGATAGGCGCGTTTCAGGAGTCGCGAGACTTTACTGGGCGAGATCCCCAGTTGCTCGGCAATCTCACGTTGTTGCTTCTGATGCCGGAAGTGGAGCTGGACGCAACGGACCATCTCTTTCATCTCTTGATAGCTATCCAAGTCCCGATCGAGCATAGCGACATCCTTCCCCGACGCCTGCCCACTACCCCTTCATGCCCCCAAGAGACAAACGAGTTACAAGATGTGAATGCGGGGGGCCATTGATGAAAAAAATTTCAGGTCACGGGAAAATTTGCTTGACTCCGAATATTGTATCAAATATGATGTGGCAATACAAGAGCTGAGGTAACAGTGCTGGTCGATATCCATGAGCTATGTGCTGCCGGTAGCGCCTTGCAGGCGGCCGCGACATCGTAGGAAAGGAGATAGGAGCATGGCCATTGCGGAACGTCCGACATACGAAAAAACCAAGTTGGTTGCTCTTGACGAGTATCATCAGAGCCGCGATAACCTCGATGGCTTTCCCCCAACCACACTTGAGCATATCCCGCTGACCAACACCCCGAATATCTTCTCCTATAAATCGTATATTTTTGCCCCCAAGCCGGAGCTCGTGCAGCGTTTCATGAAGGCGACCAAGGCCGACATCGGCGGTGTAGGCGGCCATGTCGTATCGGCCGAGGAAGTGAAGGCCGTCCTCACCAAGTTCATTCTGGATCACAATCGCTATAACGGGGAGCCGATGTTCAGCAGCTTCATCGTCACCCATACCGGTGACGACATCGCGATTACGGGGATCCATTCGGAGAAGATACCGAACGAGGCGCTTGACGAACTTTTATGGGATGCCTTCATGCTGGGCACGGAAAAAGCCACGGAGCTTGGTCTATACGGCCCTGGGCAGGATCTTATCGCCGATTCGTTTACCGGAAATCTGCGTGGTGCCGGCCCTGCGACCATCACCCTACCGCTCCCCGTGCGTACCGAGAACCCATCACAGACCGTCGTGGTATCCTACGCCGACAAAACCGAACCATTTGCCTATAATTATTACGCCACCGGTGCTTACCTCCTCCCACGCTTCAACACGGGGCTGGTCATTGCCTCATCGCGTATGAAGCGCGGCTTCATTTTCGAAATCATCGATCTCGACTCCAAGGCTCAGGCTATTGAAGCCGGCATCCATCCGAACGATGCCAAAGGTATGGAAACCAAAATGACGGACCTGGGCAATGCCGGCGAGCGTGTGATCTCCTTGCGGGCGCCAGAGGATCTGTTTGACATAGAAGGTTTGACGCGCAGCTCGCGCTATGTGGTGGGGCGGATCTATGCCCGCGAGGAGAATGGCGATAAAGGACAGTTGGGGTACATCGTGTCGGCGGAACGTCTGCACAATATCCCGACCAAACGGGGGTTCGTCTACGGTGGCAAAGACGACCCGGTGATGTTGGCGTTTGCCCAGGGCGATTGGCCCGCTCCAGGCGAACTGACCTCTCCGTGGGCCGCTGCTCCGATGGTCCCGGGTGATTGCCGCGGCAGCCATGCCCTGCATATTCTGCCGGTGCCCCTCAATTGGCAGACTTCCTATTGGTCTGGTCCTATCCTCTCCTGTGTGACACTGAGCTGCAACATCCACACCGGGCGTATTGGGGCCATCTCCGACCAATTTGCCCTAGGCACTCCATGGGACTATGTCCGGCAGCAAGCCTCCGAGCAGGCGGTGAAATTCCGCATCGCGCACGGCATCAAACAGCCGGCCACGCTGCATGAGGATGAGCTGGAATACCAGGAAGGCTGGCGAGAGCGCAAGAATCGCCTGTTCCAGCAATTCGAGATGCGGCCCGTGTCAACCAACGGCGCAGGTGTAACGGTGCACCAGGCCTAGGCCTACATCCCCTTGCCCCCTCTTCTATCGGAAGGGGGAGCAGGGGGCCTACCGACCTGATTCGCGTTTGCTATCTATTCGAAATGTACGACTTCCTGCCCAAATAACGTCTCGATATGCTGGACCAGCGCTTCCGAGGGGGCGACTTGCAGACGCTCCTCCGAGAGCAGAATGACCTCTCGTTCTTCCGGGAACAGGAGATGTAGATAGACCGGGCTTCCCCCCGGCGCTCTCTGCAGGATGGATTTCAGCTGGCCAAGTGTGTCGCGATTCAAGCCTAGCGTCGGCAGGCTAATGTGTACTTGCGGTGAGAGCCGCTCCGCCGCTTCTGCCAGGGGTACAATGCGGTCGGCAATGATCTTGGGGTTATCATCTCCCCAATCGACCACTCCTCGCACCAACACCGGTTGATCGGTCTCAAGTACCGCCCCAAACTCTTTGTACACTTCCGGGAAGACAATTGCCTCAACCTGTCCCTGCACATCCTCCAGCGTCACGAACGCCATACGATCGCCTTTACGCGTGGTCTGCAGGCGTGTCTTGAAGATCATGCCGCCGAGACTGACTTTTTCGCCATCTTGGAATTCTCTGAGGCTCTGGGTGTTGGCGATGGCGTACAATCGGAGCTGGCGTTCGTAGCGAGACAGGGGATGGCCTGTGATATAGAAGCCGATGACCTCCTTTTCATAGGCCAACAACTGGCTCTCCTCCCATTCTGGTACCGAAGGTATACGGGGACGGTATGCGGGCTGCATGGACGCTTCGACATCATCGAACATGCTGATCTGGCCATCTTCGCGATCACGCTGGCGTTTCTGGCCAGATTCGAGATAATCATCCAGAACTGCCATCATCTGCGCTCGGGTCTCACCGATGGCGTCAAACGCCCCGCATTTGATCAGACTTTCGATGACACGTCGATTGACGACTTTCAGATTCACGCGCTGGCAAAAATCGAACAGCGAGCTGAACCGTCCCCCTTCCTCGCGTGCTGCAATGACGGCTTCAATGGCATTATCGCCAACATTTTTTACAGCGGCCAAGCCAAAACGAATGGCCTCCCCCACCACACGGAAATCACGGTAGCTGTCATTGACATCCGGTGACAGAATGCTAATTGCCATATCGCGTGACTCATTGATATAGCGGATGACCTTGTCGGTGTTTTGCACTTCGCTGGTGAGCAGGGCCGCCATATACTCCCGTGAATAATGCGTTTTGAGATACGCCGTCCAATAGGCAATAAGGGCGTAGGCGGCGCTGTGGGATTTGTTGAAGCCATATCCCGCAAAGTAGGCCATGAGCTCGAACAGCGCCTCGGCTTTCTTTGGGTCGAAGCCATGTTCCAGCGCACCCTTCAAAAAGATTTCGCGCTGCTCTGCCATGACCTCGGGCTTTTTCTTGCCCATGGCGCGCCGCAACAGATCGGCGAGCCCTAAGGAGAAGCCGGCGATGGTGCTGGCGATCTGCATCACCTGTTCCTGATAGACGATAATGCCATACGTCTCCTGCAGAATCGGCTCGAGCTCGGGCAGCAGATATTCCACCTGCGCCTTACCATGTTTACGCTGGATGAAGTCATCGATCATCCCGCTGCCGAGTGGGCCGGGTCGATACAACGCCACCAGAGCTATCACATCCTCAAATACGGTCGGTTTGAGCTTGCGTAAAATATCGCGCAGACCCTGGCTTTCAAGTTGAAAAACCCCGAATGTACGGGCCTCGCTCAACAGCTGATAGGTCCTGGTATCATCAAGGGGGATATCCTCCAGGGTGATCTCGGTCTGGTGCGAGTCTACGATGAACCGCAGGGTGTTGTGCAGCACAGTGAGCGTGCGCAATCCTAGAAAATCCATTTTCAGCAGACCCAGTTCCTCGATGTCCCCCATCGGATACTGGGTCACGACTTCGCCTTTGTTGCCCTTGTAGAGCGGCACGAACTCGACGAGCGGTTCAGGGGAAATCACCACTCCAGCCGCATGCGTAGAGGCGTGACGGACCAGCCCTTCGAGCGCCTGTGCGGTGCTCATGAGCCGCGTCATCTGCCCTCCTTGCTGCTCGATGTCGCGCAACTTGGACTCTTCCTTGAGGGCGTCCGCCAGAGTGATATTGAGGCGATTGGGCACTAGTTTGGCAATGCGATCGACCTCCCCATAGGGAATGTCCAGTGTTCGCCCGACGTCACGCAGCACGGCTTTGGCCATCATCGTCCCGAACGTGATGATTTGCGCCACGTTCTCCTTGCCGTATTTATGCGTCACATAGTCGATGACTTCATCTCGCCGTTCTTGGCAGAAGTCGATATCGATGTCCGGCAGGCTGACCCTCTCCGGATTGAGGAAGCGTTCGAACAGGAGGTTGTACTCCAGAGGGTCAAGTTCAGTGATGCCGAGCGCATACGCCACCAGACTGCCGGCGGCGGACCCACGACCCGGGCCAACAGGGATGCCCTGGCGTTTGGCGTAGTCGATGAAGTCCCAGACGATTAGAAAATATCCTGGGTAGCCCATCTGGTTGATGACTTTGAGCTCGTGCGTGGCACGTTCCTCATAGGAATCGCATCTGCTCCGACGTCAGGCGCCGCCCGCGACGCTCGGCTAATTTCAGGCGCTGATGCAAGCGCTCAAACACGGTGGCTTCTAAGTAGCTATCAAGGGTATAGCCGTCAGGCACTTGATATCGGGGAAGATGGGTTTCCCCAAGCGGGATTTCCAGATGGCAGCGCTCGGCAATCGCCAGCGTTTGCTCCACAGCACCGGCGATATCGCCGAAGCGCTCTGCCATTTCGTGTGGAGATTTGACATAAAAGTCTGGGGTGGAAAACGCAAAGCGTTTTGGATCGCTGAGCGATTTACCGGTCTGAATGCAGAGCAAAACGTCGTGCGCCGCGGCATCCTCGGCTTTGAGGTAATGACAATCATTGGTCGCCACCAGAGGGATGCTGAGGTCGCGGCCAAGCCGTATGAGCGCCTCGTTGAAGGCGGGCTCACCATCGAGGTCATGGCGTTGGATTTCGAGGAAGTAGTCGTCGCTAAACTGCTCCTTATACCAGCGTGCGGCTTCACGCGCCCGCTCTTCCTGGCCGTTGGCCAGGGAGCTCAAGACTTCACCGGACAGACAGCCACTCAGGATGATCAACCCCTCGTGATACTTCGCCAATAGCTCCTTATCGACGCGTGGGCGATAATAAAAACCTTCGAGATACCCAGCACTGACAAGTTTGATTAGGTTACGATACCCCTGATAATTTTTCGCGATGACGGTAAGATGGTAGGACGCGTCACTGATGCCCTGGGTGGAGCTGCGGTCGAACCGACTACCGGGAGCAACATAGAGCTCGCATCCCAGGATCGGGTTGATACCGGTGGCGCGCCCCTGGCGATAGAATTCCAGCGCGCCAAACATATTGCCATGATCGGTGAGGCCAATCGCTGACATGCCGTACGCTTTGGCAGTCGTGAATAGCTCTGCTATCCGATTGGCACCGTCGAGCAAGGAATACTCCGTATGCAAGTGCAAGTGTACAAAATCCTCATGTGTGCCCATGGCCAATCTTCGCTCCCTTGCATCTGACACCATGACCTGGATGATTATCACACGACCAAGGACCGTCCCTCACGCCTAGCCCTCCTCCAATGGGCAAGAGCACCAAAAACCCATCGGCATGCTGCAAACGCATCCTACCACAGAATTAATTTCAATTGAAATAGTTGACTTCCATTCCATACTTATACGCCATGGGCAAAGGGATCAAGCTTCTGCTGCCCCCAGTTATTCCCACTCAATTGTGCTAGGCGGTTTCGAGCTGATATCGTAGACGACCCGATTAATGCCGCGTACCTCGTTGGTGATGCGGCTCGAGATCTTGGCGAGAACGTCGTAGGGGAGCCGAGCCCATTCGGCTGTCATGCCGTCGGTGCTGATGACGGCCCGAATGGCAGCGACATGTTCGAAGGTGCGCCCATCGCCCATCACTCCGACTGACTTGAGCGGCAACAGTACGGCAAATGCCTGCCAGGTTTCGCGTTCCAAGCCCGCCGTGCGAATCTCTTCACGGGTGATCGCGTCAGCGCGGCGCAAGAGGTCTAGGCGCTCTTCGGTGACCTCACCCAAGGTCCGAATGGCCAGACCCGGACCGGGAAATGGCTGGCGCCAGGTGAGGTCTTCGGGCAACCCTAATTCGACCGCCAGCTCGCGCACTTCGTCCTTAAACAGCTCGCGTAACGGTTCGACCAGCTTCAGCCGCATGACCTCGGGTAAACCCCCGACGTTGTGATGGCTCTTGATGGTGACCGACGGCCCGTGGCGCGACACACTCTCGATAACATCGGGATACAAGGTGCCCTGAGCTAACCAGGTGAATGTGCCCCGCTGGCGGGCTTCCTCCTCGAAGATGGCGATGAACTCACGTCCGATGCGCTTGCGTTTGTCTTCGGGATCGGTCACCCCCTTCAATTGACGCAAGAAGCGGCCTCGGGCATCAATGCTCACGAAGCTGTCGCCAAAGATCGGCCCTAGACGTTGCTCCACTTCTGCAGCCTCATCGGCGCGCAAGAGGCCGTTGTCGACGAAGATGCAGGTTAGCCGCTCGCCGATCGCACGGCGGACCAGCAGAGCGGTCACACTCGAATCGACCCCGCCGCTAAGAGCGCAGAGCACACGCTCTGCACCGACGTTTTCGCTAATGGCTGCCACCGCAGGCTCGACGAACGATTGCATGGTCCAGCGAGGGGAGCAGCCACAGACGCGATAAAGAAAATTCTGGAGGAGCTGCAGGCCTTGCGGCGTATGGCTGACTTCCGGATGGAATTGAATGCCATACAATCGGCCTGCGGCATCCTGCATGGCGGCAATCGGCGCATTATCGGTACGAGCGATGCTCTTGAACCCTGGCGGCAACTGTTGGATGCGGTCACCATGACTCATCCACACCGGGATGTGACTGGCCGACAAACCCCTGAAAAACGGGCACCCTGTATCGACCAAGAGCTCGGCATGGCCATACTCGCGCTCGGCCGCCGGGGCCACCCGACCGCCGAGCTGATGGGCCATCAGTTGCATACCATAGCAGATGCCGAGAATCGGGGCGTCTATCTGGAAGAGCTCAGCGCTCAACCACCGGAGGCTTCCGCCTCGTATACGCTAGCCGGTCCTCCGGAAAGGATAATGCCCCGAGGGGCAAGGAGACGCAGCGCCGGCAGTGGCAGGTTATACGGGTGGATCTCGCAGTAGACATGGCATTGTCGGATGCGCCGCGCGATGAGCTGAGTATATTGCGAGCCAAAATCAAGGATGACCACAACCTCGCGTGGGCGTTCCGGGTTCACTGCCCGCTAGCTCCTTTAATCTTCAATCTTCCATCTGGTAGTTGGGTGCTTCTTTGGTCACGATGACATCGTGTACATGACTTTCACGCAACGCTGCGGCGGAGATCTTAATGAAGCGGGACTCGGTCCGTAATTCCTCGATATTGGCAGAACCGCAATAGCCCATGCCGGCCCGCAACCCGCCGACCAACTGATGTACGAGGGATGACAACGAGCCTTTGAACGGCATCAGGCCTTCGACGCCCTCTGGAACGAGCTTGCTGGGACCTTCACTGTTGTTCTGGAAGTAACGATCGCTGCTACCTTCTTGCATGGCACCCAATGATCCCATGCCGCGGTAGGCCTTATAGGTTCGGCCTTGATACAGCACCTTCTCGCCGGGACTCTCGTCAGTGCCAGCGAAGATGCTGCCAATCATCACCGAACGCGCTCCAGCGGCCAGCGCCTTGGTGATGTCCCCCGAGTACCGAATACCCCCATCGGCGATGATGGGAATGGTATACTTGTCGGCGACTTCGGCGCAATCGGCCACCGCCGTCAACTGAGGCACGCCAATGCCGGCGACCACCCGAGTGGTACAAATGGATGAGGGCCCAATCCCCACTTTGACTGCATCACAGCCCGCATTGATGAGGTCGAGGGTGGCCTCCGCTGTAGCAACGTTGCCGCCGATCAGTGCCAAGCTCGGGTAGTCTTTCTTGATCTTCTCGACGGTTTTGAGCACTGACAAGGAGTGGCCATGGGCAGTATCCACAACCAGCACGTCGAGCCCCGCCTGCACCAGATGCTTTACCCGTTTGTCGGTATCGACACTGACACCTACGGCTGCCCCAACGACCAGGCGGCCCAGTTGATCTTTACAGGCCTGCGGGTATTTGCGACGTTTCTCAATGTCCTTGATGGTGATCAACCCTTTCAACCGGCCCAGCTCATCGACAACCGGCAGTTTCTCGATGCGATGGCGGTGCAACACTTCCTTGGCCGCATCCAGAGTGGTGCCTTCCGGTACCGTCACCAGGTTTTCTTTGGTCATCAACTCGGAAACCTTCTTCTGCAGGTCAGTCTCAAACCGCAAGTCGCGGTTGGTGAGGATACCTACCAGGCGGCCATTTTTGGTGATGGGGATGCCGGAAATACGATATTTTTCCATGATGTCCAAGGCTTCGCGCACCGATTGATCCGGTCCCATTGTGATGGGATCGACGATCATGCCGCTCTCCGAACGCTTGACCTTATCGACCTCAGCGACCTGATGGTTGATAGGCATATTGCGATGCACGATGCCAACCCCCCCCTCCTGCGCCAGGGCGATTGCCAGTCTGGCCTCAGTGACGGTATCCATTGCGGCGCTGATGAGCGGAATGCTCATGCGGATGTGAGGGGTGAGGAACGTGCCAACGTCCACATGAGAGGGAAGCACCTCGGATTTTGCCGGAATCAGCAGGACATCATCGAAGGTCACCCCTTCCCGTAATCGACCTCTGAGCATGGCCAAATCTCCCGAAAGCACAAAGCACCTGCCGGGCCGTGCGAAGTGGTAAGAACTGCGGTTCGGACAATTTCAGCTCGCGGTACTTATCACTCAGCCTCGCCTTGAGGGCTGACGTCTAGTCGATGTGGGGCGCTCTACAACACATTGAGAATTTTGTTGAGTGAAGTCTCGTATTTTTCTTCCATGCGGGCCAGGTAGCTATTCCACTCTTCCAGGCTCCAGAGCTCTAGGCGATCGTACATGCCGATGGCGACGATTTCCTCTTCGATGCCTGATAGCTCCCGCAAGCGGCGGGGCACACAGATGCGACCGGAGCGATCGATTTCCGAGCCCATGGTTTCAGAGACGATGAAATGCATAAACAAACGGCTCTGGTCATCATCCAGGGTTTCTCGAGCCCGCACCAGTTTGTTTTCCCAATCTGGCAGCGCATAAAGCCACAGGCACTCGGTCTGACCCCGCACGAACATCACGCTCTTGGTCTGGTCCGGCTTACCTTTATCGAGCAGCTCCCGAATAGAGGCAGGGATGAAAAAGCGCCCCTTGTCGTCCAGTTTACACCGGAACTCGCCTGCGAACACGTGCGCTCACCTCCTCATCGCTTGGCAACGGGCCCCGTGGTGACAAAGCCGGGTACATCTCAGCTGCTGGCCTGGACCACCGCAACGCTGAGCAAGTTTCGCAAATGCTGCGGAGGTGGATAGCGATGTCGCCGTGGCGATATTATAGCGCATGCCTAGTGGGTATGCTCGTGTGAGAAACGGGAGACCGTTGGCATCTCCGCAACGTCCCTCACTTTCTTGACTTCCGGGAAGCGGTATGTGAGAATGCCGACGACATGATGCGCGTGCGAACCTGCAGTGCTCCTACTCTCCTATCACAGCTATGACGCCTTGTCAATTGGATTTTCAGCACCCCGAAACGATACAAGCGTTATGCCTCGGCATCAACCGATATTCGTGAGGATGACCACACTGTGGATGAAGAACTCTGGCATAAGTTCTTGTCGGGTATCGAGGAACACATTGGCACGGCGAAATTCTCCACCTGGTTTGAGCCCCTCAAGTACCTTGGGACCCAGGGGAAAAACCTGCGCATCCAGGTACCCAACCGGTTTAGTCGGGAATGGCTCAGTGAGCATTACCTGCCGCTCATGGTGCAGACGGCACGGGAACTGGTCGGCCCAGAGATTACGATCCAGTTTGAGGTTGGTGGACGCGAATCCGGCAATGCTGAGGCGAGTGAAGCCCCCATCAACGTTGCCTCAGAACCTACACGGCCAACGGCTCCAGAGCCCCTAGTCGTTGAGGAATCACCGTTTAATCAACGGCTCACCTTCGACACATTTGTGGTCGGACCTGGTAATCGCTTGGCCCATGCGGCCTGTCTCGCCGTCGCCCAGCGGCCGGCAGAGGCTTATAACCCACTTTTTCTGTACGGGGGCGTAGGACTCGGCAAAACCCACCTGCTGCATTCGATCGGGCACTATCTTCATGAGACCAGGCCGAATCTGCGCGTCGCCTACGTGTCGTCGGAAAATTTTTTGAATGACTTGGTCAATGCTATTCAGGCACACGATGTCGTCGAGTTCCGCAATACGTATCGCACTTACAATATCTTGATGATCGATGACATCCAGTTCATCGCTGGCAAGGAGCGCACCCAGGAAGAATTCTTCCATACCTTCAACGATCTCTACAACAGTCAACGGCAGATTGTGTTGAGTAGCGATCGTTCGCCGCGAGAGATGGCTACCCTCGAGGATCGTTTGCGTTCACGTTTCGAGTGGGGGATGATCGCTGACCTGCAGCCGCCAGACCTCGAGACCCGGATCGCCATTCTGAGGAAGAAAGCTGCGCTGCTCGATGTCGATCTTGCGGATGATGTGAGCTACATGATCGCCAACCACATCAAGGCTGACGTCCGAAAGCTTGAAGGTGCGCTCAACCGCCTTGTGCTTCAAAGTTCGATCATGCGTCAGCGCACCATCACCGAGGAAATGGCTCATGCGGTGCTTCGGGATATGCTGGATCGCGACGAACCGGCAATCACCGTCGAGCGTATCCAGGAACTGGTCTCAGCCCACTTTAAGGTACCATTACATTTGTTGACCTCAAGTAAACGCAGCAAAGAGGTGGCCATGGCACGGCAGGTGGCGATGTATCTCTCAAGGGAACTGACCAAGAACTCCTTCCCCGACATCGGCAAACAATTCGGTGGCAAAGATCACACCACCGTCCTCCACGGCCACAAGCAGATCAAACGGCTCATCGAGAACGATGGACAGTTCAGGGCGGAGATCGATCAACTTGTCAGCCGACTTCAAGGATAACGGTTGGTGACTGCTGAGCAGGCTTGATGACCCTGTCCTGTAGGCCTAGTGGCAGGAGTACAGCGCCTTGACAGGGGTGTCAGTGGCTGCTAGAGTAGCCTCCAAAGACAAGGAGGCGAATTATGCCCGACGCGCTGAAAGTGGTGATTGTTGCATCCGAGGTGGTACCGTTCGCGAAGACCGGTGGGTTGGCCGATGTCGCTGGTGCACTGCCAATCGCGCTGGCTCGGTTGGGGCACCAGGTGAGTGTGATCATGCCCCGCTATCCGACGATCGAGCGCGCCGTGCGCTCGCTGGAAAAAGTGTGGGACCGCCTCGTCGTGCCTATGGGCTCCCAGACCGAAGTAGGAGCGGTCTGGAGCGCAAAGCTCACCTCCCGAATCCCGGTATATTTTATTGAACATCCAGGGTATTTCCAACGCAACGCCCTTTATACGACACCTCAGGGTGACTATCCTGATAACGCCCAGCGCTTTGCCTTTTTTGCGAGAGCCGCTCTGGAGGCATGCCAGTCCCTTAAGCTCCAGCCGGACATCATGCACTGTCACGATTGGCAAGCTGGGTTGATTCCGGCATACCTGAACACCGTCTTACAGAACGATCCTTCCTGGGCGTCGACCAGTAGCCTATTGACCATCCACAATATCGCCTATCAGGGGCTGTTCCCGCCGGAAGTAATGGAGTTCCTGCAACTTCCGCCCCACACGTATTCGCCCGATGGCATAGAATTCTATGGCCAAGTGAACTACTTGAAAGCAGGTATTGTCTATGCGGACGTCATCAACACGGTTAGTCACCGCTATAGCCAGGAGATCCAGACGGCGGAGTTTGGCTGTGGCCTGGAGGGTATCTTGCGCTATCGGGATCAGGATGTCTATGGGATTTTAAACGGCATCGATGACAATGCGTGGAATCCCGCCAAAGATCGCTTGATCGCGGCGCGGTACAGCACCGCCAATCCCTCCGGCAAGCAGATCTGCAAACGTGACCTGCTGGAAACGTTCGGACTCTCCTCTCAATGGATGAACAGCCCTGTTGTCGGCATCATCTCTCGACTAGTCGATCAGAAGGGTTTTGACCTCATCGAGAGCACCATTCATCGCATGCTGGCGCTCGACCTTGGGCTTGTGGTGCTGGGGACCGGGGAGGCCCGTTACGAGGAATTGTTGCGCCGGCTCCGGGAGCGCTATGCCGGCAAGGTCGGCGTGACCATCGGATTTGATAACGTCCTGGCGCATAAGATCGAGGCCGGCAGCGATATCTTTCTCATGCCATCGCGCTTCGAGCCCTGTGGCTTGAATCAGATGTATAGCTTACGCTATGGCACCGTGCCGGTGGTGCATGCAAGCGGAGGGTTGGATGATACCATCGAGGCCTACGAGCCGGCATCGGACCGTGGCAACGGCTTCAAATTCGTGCCCTACGACGCCGATATCCTGCTGTCCACCCTGCAGCGCGCCCTGACGCTCTATCAGGACCGTGCCGCCTGGGGGCGTCTCATGCAGCGCGGCATGCAGGGCAACTTTTCCTGGGCGAAATCTGCCCAGGCATATGCCGACCTTTATGCTACAGCACTGGACAGACGTCGGGGAGCGGCGGTGCCGGTGTGAGACTCCTCCTGTTACACTACTCCTTCCGTGTGTAGCCGTTCCAGCGTGGATCGATCATAGCCCAGCATTCCCGTGAGGATCTCCTCCGTATGTTCCCCCAACAGCGGCGGAGGCTGCACCTCGACCGGAGAGTCGGAGAGCACTAGTGGGCAACCGACGGTTTTGAACCGGCCACGCCGTGGGTGCCTCACATCGATGATCATGCCGCGTTCCGCGAGAGCCTTGTCCTCGATCATCTCTTTGATATCCAAGATCGGCCCGCAGGGCACATCGATGTCGTTGAGCAACTCCATGGCCTGCAATTTGGTGTATTGCAGTGTCCACTCCTCAATCAAGCTAAATACTTCCCCAAGCTTGTCGAGACGCGCTTCAGGCGTGGCGTATTCCTGATCGTCGATCAAGTCGCTGCGTCCAATCAACGCCGCTAGCGCCGGCCATACCTGCGGCTGGATAATGACGTAAATGTAATCATTGGGGCCGCCAGGCTTACACCTGAGGGCTCCTCCTGGCTGCCCACCGCCGGAGGCATTGCCCGTCCGCGGCACGGCATCGCCAAAGATTTGCGTCGGATATTCGGGCAGAGGGCCGTGCTGCAGCCGCTGTTGATCACGTACTTTGACGCGGCAGAGATTCAGCACGGCGTCTTGCATGGCCACCTCGACGTGTTGTCCTCTGCCGGTGGTAACTCGCTGGTAGAGCGCCGCCAGGATGGCCGCCAGGAGGTGAACCCCAGTCCCTGAATCACCGATCTGTGCACCCGTGCTGGTGGGAGGGCCGCCCTCATACCCCGTGGTGCTCATCGATCCGCCCATGGCCTGGGCAATGGTTTCATAGGCTTTAAAATGGACGAAAGGCCCTGGGCCGAATCCCTTGATTGAGGCATAGATCAGGTGGGGATTGATGGCCCTGACGGTATCCCAGGAAAATCCCAACCGATCCAGGGCCCCGGGGGCAAAGTTTTCTACCAACACATCCGAAATCTCGATCAGTTTGTGGAAGATCTTTTTGCCTTGTGGAGATTTCAGATTGAGCGTCACGCTGCGTTTGTTGCAGTTCAGCATGGTAAAATACAGGCTGTCGAGATTCGGAAGGTCGCGCAGTTGAGTGCGCGTAATATCGCCACGCCCCGGTGGCTCAATTTTGATGACATCGGCGCCGAGCCAGGCCATCAGTTGTGTGCAGGACGGCCCCGACTGTACATGAGTCATATCTAGCACCCGAACCCCTGTTAATGCCTTTTCCATAGCTCGCCTCTTCAATAACAGTAGCGTATTTGTCGTGATAAAGTCGTCTGCTTCCCAGGTGCCCTCTCACCCTGCCAGCGGGTGAGGGCAGCAGAACACGATCGAGGGCTCGCACTGCCTTTCCTCCGGCCCTCTGCCGATCGGAACAGGCGTGAAATCACCTAGCGGTACATCGTCTGATTCATCGTCCCTGGGGCGTAGGCCTCGGGGTCGATCCAGACGTTGATCAATGATGGCTTACCAGAGGCACGGGCGCGCTGCAAGGCAGGTTGGATAGCGTTGGGATGGCGTACTTCTTCGCCGTAACCTCCCAGCATGGTGGCAAATTGGTCGAAGGCCACGTCACCCAGCTTGTTGCCGACCTCACCACGTTCACGGCCATACTTGGCGAGCTGGCCGAAGCGGATCTGGTTCCAGGCCGAGTTATTGCCGACGATGCCAACAAACGGCAAGTCGAAGCGGACCATGGTCTCGAAGTCCCAGCCAGTCAGCGTGAACGCGCCATCACCAAACAGGCACACCACCTCCTTTTGCGGCCGGGCCAGCTTGCAGGCCATGGCGAATGGTATGCCGACACCCAGCGTGCCAAGGGGGCCCGGGTCCATCCAATGGCCAGGGGATTTGGGCTGGACCACGCCGCCAGAGAAGGTCACGATATCGCCGCCGTCGCCGATGTAGACTGAATCCTCGCGTAGAAACTCGTTGATTTCGTAGCAGAGGCGTAGGGGATGAATCGGTTGCGCATCGGATTTGAGCCGTGTGCATACGGTCACTCTGCAAGCGATCTTCTTCCGCTCGTAATGCCTCCATCCACGGCTTGCGCTCGTTGACGCCCCGATTGACGTGTCCGGTTACCGCCTGTGTCACCGCCCCCAAGATCGCTCCGACGTCACCAACCATACCCAGCGAGACATCCCGATTTTTGCCGACAGTTCGGTAATCCATATCGATTTGCACCACGGTGGCATCGGCCCGGAGCCGTCTACCATAGCCCATGCGAAAATCGAACGGCGTCCCGACGATGACGATGACATCGGCTTTATCGAAGGCATAGCGGCGGGTCTGTTGAAAGTGGTGTGGATCGTGGGGCGGCAATGTGCCGCGGCCAGCCCCGTTCATGAATGCAGGAATGTTGAGGCTCTTGACGAAGTTGATGGCCGCCTCGGTGCCCACGGCAGGTCCAGACTTGTGTCCCCAACAACACGCAGGGCTTCTTCGCCTGCACGAGGATATCGGCGAGCTTTTCGATGTCCGCCGGATCACCGATGCTCTTGATGGAAGCCCGATAGCGGCCGGATTGGGGGATACGCACGTTGCTGATATCTACCGTGGTATCCAGGATATCGCGTGGTATTTCCAGATAGGATGGCCCCGGAGCCCCATGGTAGCACTCGCGGAAGGCCATACTGATCAGGTCGGGGATGCGGTCGGTGGTGGGAACGCTGGCCGAAAATTTGGTGATAGGGCGCAGGATGTCGACATGCGGCAGGTCCTGGAGGGAACCCATTTTGTGCTGGCTCAAGGCGCCCTGACCACCGATGAGGAGCATCGGGCTTTCGGCCCGGAAGGCATTGGCGATACCAGTAATGGCATCGGTCGTGCCGGGCCCTGCAGTGACCACTGCACACCCTGCCGTACCAGTGACCCGAGCATACCCGTCGGCGGCATGCGTCGCGACCTGCTCGTGACGTACATCGACGATCTTGATCCCCTCGTCAAGACATCCATCATAGATGTCAATGATGTGACCACCACATAGCGTGAAAATAGTGTCCACCCCTTCGTTTTTCAGAGCCTTGGCGACTAGATGCCCCCCGGAAATCCGCTCCCCAGTGGCCTCATCCTTCGTGGTTTGATTCTCTCTCTCGGCCATGATAGCTTTCCTCCCGCTCGGGCCCGACACGCGTAGTGCGCTCGGCTGGTGTGGACAAAGGTGAATCGACGTAGTCAGTGCAAGATGGAATGCTCTGGATCGCCCAGACAACGAACTGCACGACCGCATTTGCCCCTGAGCATTCGGCAACGCCTGGCTCGACCGGAGACCCAGACGCGCTGGAAACTCGTGATACAGGGGTGCCGTGACATTATCGGCCGCGCTCTAGAAACCACTCACGTTCTAGAATCAGCGTGTAGCGCAGAACACCTCACAGGACGGGTCATACAGGAGGAGTTCACAGGAATGGTAACGGCGTAAGCCTAGACAGAGCCGGAATAAAGACAGTGACCGGAGACATCGATGGGAGCACTTGCATCGGCCCCCACGCCGGGGCGCCCCTGCGGTAGGGGCGCACCGGCACGTCCGGAGGCGTTGCTGTACTGTTGACTATTCCTTGGTGAATGGCAGGACACCAGGCAACAGCCACTTTTCCCACATCTCGTCGGTCTTCGCCTGGAAATACTCGATGTCCTCATCTAAAAAGTGGGCGAAGCGACCCTGTCGGTTCAAATATTCCCGCACGGGGAGCCGTTTGGTCCGGCCTTCCACCAGGTACTTGGTCTGACCGTAGTAGGAAAGCTTCCCGTCTTCGACCTCATACAAGGGGAAAATCCCACACTTGACCGCCATCTCACCCAACTCATGGGAATACATCGGGTCATAGTCCCAACCCTTCGGGCAGGGATCAAGCGAATGGATGAAGGTTGGGCCGCCAATGGTCAAGGCCTTGCGGACCTTATTCATCATATCCACGGCGTACGTTGGACACACAGTCGCCACATACCGACACTCCGGATGCCCTGCGGCAAGCATACCTGCCGTGTTCTTTTTCCAACGTTTGTGCATGATGCGCTTGACTTTGCCCGCTGGGCTGAAGGTGGTATAGGCCCCGTATGGCGTGCTCCCTGAAAGCTGAATATCCGTATTGGCATACGACTCATTGTCGTACATCAGGATCAGGCAGTTATAATCGCGATGGGTCAGCGTGGCAGAAATGGCCGCTAACCCCATATCCGCGCCACCACCGTCGCCACAGAAGGCGATGACGTTGATCGGCTCGGACTTCATCTTGCCCTTGCGCATCAGGGCTTTCAGGGCAGCCGCGGTGCCGAGCGCTGCAGAGCCTGAGGAGCCCAATTGCGTGTGCATCCAGGGCACCACCCACGGCGTCGTGTAATACGTGGTGTTGGCCACATACATGCAGCCGGTGCTGCCGAGCACGATTGTGCGGTCGCCGGCGGCTTTGATCATCAGCTTCATCACCAGTGCCGACTCGCAGCCCTGGCAGGTTCGATGACCAGAAGTGAAATATTCCTCCAGGGCAACGCCCTTAACGCCCTTGAAAGGCTCCAGTATCTGCGGCAGAACTTCGACAAATGACATCGTCTTTACCCCCTGACCCCTATCCAATGGGTCTCTGTATCAGCTTTTCCGGACGCGGCCACTTTCGTCGTCATATCGCTTATCTCGACCACGTTTTCTGCCGTCACTTCACGTCCCCCAAGGCCGGCGATGAAGCTCACCACGTAGGGTCGTTTATCTAATGAGTATAACGCCGATCGTATCTCCGTGGCAAGCACACCTGCGTGGAAGGGGGAGCCGAACGAGTAATCGCGATCGATAACCCCCACCGCCTTCACCTTCGAGAGGGTGGCGCGCAACTCTTCCGTCGGGAACGGTCGTAGCCACTTCAACCGTACCACCCCTACCTTGTGTCCCTGGGCCCGCAACTGGCGCACGGCGACTTTCAATGGCATGGCGATCGTCCCCTGGCCCAGCAAGGCGATCTCGGCGTCTTCCATCATGTACTCTTCAAACCACGGCGACTCTCCCCGACCGAAAGTGCGGTGAAAGTCCGCATAGACGTCGGGGATGATCGATTTGGCCCGTTTCATCGCCTCATCGCTCTGCTTCCGGATCTCGATGAGCCAGTCTTCGTTCACCTGCGGGGCGATGGTGATCGGATTATCAGGGTGCAACTGCAGCTCGGCCCGGTCATAGGGCGGCAGGAATTGCTCCACCATGCCCTGACTGGGGACTTTCACCAGGACCTGCGAGTGCGTCAGATAGGCCCCGTCCATGCCGATGGCGATGGGTAGTAACACCCGACGATCCTCTGCCAGTCGCCAGGCCATCAAGGCCGTATCGAGGGCCTCTTGAGCGGTATCCACCCAGGTCAACATCCAGCCGAGGTCGCGCACCGCTAGCGCGTCGTTGTGCTCCACCCCGAAGGCGCCTGGATCGTCAAGCGCCCGATTGCCGACAATGGCCACCACCGGCATGCGTAACCCGGCCGTCACCGCCAACGCTTCCATGGCGTAGAACCAACCCACGCCGCTCGACCCGACAAACACGCGCGCACCCACCGCGGAGGCATGTTTGACGATCTCGAATTGCGAGTGCTCGCTCTCAGCGATGATGTATTCGGCATCGAATTCGCCGTTCGAAATGAGCTTGGCGATCGCCTGCATGACGGTATCGTACGGCCGAATGGGATAGCCGGTGATGACGTCGACATCAGCGAGCTTGCAGGCCTGTGCAATCGCCTCGCAGCCGCTGATCAGCGCCTCGGTTTCCTGCGGAATAACTAATGTGTCAGCCCTCATGCTAGGCGTCCTCCTCCTTTTGCAGCGCTGCGATTTCCTCATCGTACTGGCCTCGATGATGGAAGCCATGGGCACGATGTTCGACCGTTTTCGCCTCGGCAATCTTCTCCTGCAGCCACCCTTGGTAACCCGGCGTGTCCTGTTTCCACATCTCGTACTGACTGCTGTTATCAGCAAAGGCGGTTTCATTGACCATGGTGATACAGTTGGCCACTGGGCATACGGCCTCACATACGCCACAGCCGCAGCAAGCCTCCATATTGGCATCATACAGGTGTTCGGGTGTGACATCGAAACAGGAATCGGGACACTGCAGCCAGCACAGGGTGCACTTCACGCACTTATCGAAGTCGACGACCGGCCGCATCGACCGCGTGGTGTATTTCTTGAAGTATTGATTGCGTTCCGGCTGGTACCCGCCTTCCTCGCCTCGGAAACCCTTGCCCACAGCGATCCCCTTGACTACGATGGCGTCCTGCATTTCCCAGTACTTTGGCTTTTCGAAGTCCTCGACTGGCGCCGTATTTCCCTCAGCTGGGGTCACATGGCGGGGGACGGCGCGATCGAAGGCCTTTTGCGCCGACGTGACTTTCAAGCTGTCGTTCCACTCCTGCATGATGGCCTGTTCCAGCGACTTTATACCGAAAAGGTGGGGGGCGATGCGCGCCAGTGTCCCCAGCACCCGTACCTCCGTATGATCTTCTTTGTAGACCCAGAGACCGGAGAAGCTGGCTGGTCCCTTGACAATGGCCATGTCATACTCGTAAGGCTGCTGATGGATCCATTGCAGCAAGGTGTCGGGAGAGTGGATGGAGGTGACGAGCAGCAAGCCGTTCTCATGCAGCAATTTATTGATCGGCTGCGTGCCATACCAGGCCCAGGATTCCACACCTTTGCACAGGGTATCATCCACCGCGATCGTGATGTCGACGACCGTGGGCTCGTACCTTGCCATGCTGGTCTGCAATTCGAGCTCATCGTCGGCGACGATGGCGAATTGCTTCGCAGGGATGCCATTGCGTTCCGGAGAATCGCCATAGCGTCCGAAGGAGATGCCGACTTTGCCTTCTTTGCGCGCGGCCAACACGATGCCGCGACCAATGCGCTGGCCTAAATTCTTTTGGAAAATACCTCGATACACGACTTCAACCGTCACCGAACTCATTGTTGTCCTCCATCCTCCCGACGTGGCACGATAACTGACTCTAGGGGCGCTGATGCATGACGCCTCCGAGTCGACGAGCGGCGCTGCGTCGAGCTCGAAGGTTCAGGCGATGGATGCTGTCCAGCTTCGACATCCAGGCCGCGTGAGGTGGGTCCCGGCTCGCCGATTGGCAGGCGCTGCCGGCGTGGCTGTGGGGTGGGGGCGAGTACGTTCTGCTCCACCGCCTGAATGTGCCGCTGCATCGCCTGACGAGCCAATTCCGGGTCATGCCGCTCGATGGCAACGAGGATCTCTCGGTGGGACGCCAAAGATTTGTGGGCACGACCCGGGGTCTGTAGGGATTTCTCCCGTATGGGTTTGAGAATCTCGACGATCGACGCCACCAGACGCTGCAATGCCGCATTGTGGGTGGCGCGGCCAATGGTCAAATGAAACGCGGCATCGCTATCCACCGCAGAGGTATCCCGGTTGATCTGCTGCTCTTGCTGGGTGTAGATCTCCTTCAGGCGCAGGATATCGGCTGGTGTGGCGCGTTCGGCAGCCAGGGCCGCGATACTCGGTTCGACCAGGCAACGCATTTCAAACAGATCGATCAACGCATCCTTGCCTTGCGAGAGCAACGAGGCCAACGGGGGAATGATCGCCTCCACGTTCACAGCTGTGATAAAGGTCCCACTCCCAGGTCGTGAAATGACCATCCGCTCATTCTCGAGCGTCTTAATCGCTTCACGCACCGACGAGCGGCTGACACGAAACGTCTCGGCTAACTCTCGCTCCGAGGGCAGTCGATCCCCCGCCTTCAACTTCCCATCGTCGATCAACTGGTGAAGTTGTCCGACCACTTCCTCATAGAGGCGTGTCTTCTTGATCACCTTGACTTCTAACATAAGCCTGCATCCTGAGGTTTCACCAGGTACTTGCCAACTGGTCAGACCAGTATACCAATCGGCAATCGCCTGTCAAGAGAAATTTAACCCTTCGAGGATATTCTATCAATGTTGACAATGCAACAATTTTACCTTTTATAACCTATTTTAGCCTCACACATACATCTGGTTCATAGGCAACCTCGTCCACTGTCGATCGACAGAACAAACCATGCGAGACGGATGCACACTCGCACCCGGTCAGAAGGGAACCAAGAAACTCCTAGACCAGTACGATTCCCAACGGTCGCAGCTAATCATCATACAAGCCCCTTGGTCGACGACGCCCACGACAACGGCTGGTGTGACCTTGGTAGGCGTCCATGTGGGGGGGGAACAAGGTGGCGCAACGACAGGTCAAACAACACGGAGGGCAGTAGCTCCCCAGCCCGTGTTTGAGAGCTGCCGTATAGCCGGGCGAGCGCGCTCAGCTCGAAAGACCGTACTGAGAGGTGGCGTGTTTCTGATCTCACGGTTCGCTCATTTTTAAGGCGGTTTGTGAGCATTGGGACAAAGCTTCGTAGAGATGGTGACAGGGAAATCGAGGCGCTCGAGGATGCGCTGTTGCACGTGCGCGAGGGGCGTGAGATGACGTCTGCAGCGACGGCCTGCGCGGATGATGGTCAGCGTCAGGCCGTGAAATGCCTCCAGGAGACGTGCTGCGGTCGGGTGCATGGTGGCCCGCTGGGGATTGCCGACAGACAACCCAGCCAGCGTGGTCTGGGCCGCAGCCAAGTGCCGGCGGACCTCAAACTCCAGCCGCGTCAGCACCCGCCAGCCGAGGGACCACAGCCGGATCAACCCGGTCGCATGGTCCTCCCGCTCCAGAGACATCGGGGTCAGCGACAGGGGCCGGCCGTTCAGGCGGCCCATCGCTCGCTCGACCCAGGACTCGTGGCGGTATGCCAGGACGGCCTCTGGCAGGGAGAGCTGTGCCGGAGGGTGGGTGGTGACATCGACCCGCCAGCCCAGTTGGCGCACGACGGCTGCGACGGCGGCCTGGTCGACCCTGACGGTGACCTTGACGTCCCACTCCAGCCGCACGGTGGCGTCCCGGCCGCCGTCGCGGCGTCCGGGGTGCTCCCACCATGGTGCGCGATACCGGACCGCCAGCAGGCCGGACACCCGCTCATGGGCCAGAATGGCCTCGACCGCTTCCCGCCGAGCACTCGGCTCGGTCCAGCGGCGCCGGCCCCGTCCGCGCGTCTGCAGCGCCGTGATTTCCGCCTGGGCCTTGGCCAGCCGGCCGTGCCGCTCCCGCGCCGCCGCTTGGGCCAACTGGCACGACCGCATGACCCAGCGCCGTTCCTGCCAGTTGTACCGCTGCCCGACCATCGCGGCGGTCACGGATTCCCGCCGCTCAAAGCCCTCCGCGATCAGCTTGGCTTGGCCCCCGGGCTGGGCGCGGTGCATCACGGTCCAGGCCTGTTCCTCCGCCCACACCGGCGCCCAAGAGTCGGCCAAGACCGCGGGCGGCAGGTGGCGCTCCGACAAGGGGCACAAGTCATCATCGCCTCCGGCGTGGATAGACGCCCGCGTCTCCACGGCGCCCATCTGACCGTCGCCCACATACAGCAGCCCACGCCGTCCCAGCCCCTCCCGGACGCGGGCGATGGCGGGGCTGTACCAGGGGGCATCGGCCCGTTGCCCTGGCACGATGTCGGTCGCCACCGGCAGGCCCAGGGGCTCCAGCGCCGACACCATGATCTTGACCTGGGGCAGGTCGGGGCGATGGTCTTTGCGATGGCCACACTGACACAACCCGTCTTCCGTCACGCTCCAGTGGCCGTTGGCGGTGGTACGATCCAAGCGTACGCAGGCCGGCGGCAGATCAGACACGCGCCGCGTGTGTTGATTGAGGGCCCCCTCGCAGGCCCGCCAAGGCGTCTCCTCACTCAAGACCTCCAGCACCGTGGCCAAGCGGTCGTCGCTGACGTCCAACGGGTCCACCGCCTGCCCGGTGCACGCCTGCAACGTGTGGAGCCGCGGTGTGGCCCAGGGGGTCACGTGGTTCAGGCGATGGTCACCTTCGGAGAGGAGATGCGTCACCCACCCCACGCTCACCCACCCCAGGCTCAAGCCCACCCAGTGGCCATGCGTCGGAACATGCTCGTCCAACAGGGGCTGGCCCCCCATGCGGTGGAGGTGGGCCAACAGGACAGGCATATCCTCCACGCGTGCACTGACCATGCTCAGGGCCTCGGCCATGGGGCACCTCCTGTGCGCCCGAGACCCTCCCACAATTTCGGAAACCCCTCACAAAAATGAGCGAACCGTGAGTCACAGCACTCAGACTCGCATGAAAATCCCAGCGCAACTTGCCGGCAGAACGCGCCTGACAATCGCTGAGGCCGGTGAATTGTTTGGCGTCGCGGAACAGACATTCGATCTGGAAACGCGCTTTGTCATACCGGTCGATCGTCTTGGCGGACAGCGCAACATCTGTGCTGAAGAGCAGTGCATGGCGTCCAGTGGGCAGGTGACGCACCACCACCAAGTAAAGATTGTGCTGTAATGGTGGATGATTGACCAGCTGAGAGTAGAGGGCGATATCGGTCTCATCCGCCTCGACCTGCTCAAAACGCGCCAGATTGCTGATATCGACTTTCCCATCATAGGTTTTGGGCCGTCCGGGGCCGTCCCGGCGTGGCCCGCGGTAGAGGTGACGGAGGTGGGCGTCCCGGCGGAGCTTGCCGATCACATGCAAGTCCAACGCGCAGATGCCATCGACGAATTGCTTTTTGCTGAAGTAGCCATCGACCGCCAGGTACGTGAGCGCCTGCAAGGATTGTGTGGTGACCACACGGGTAATATGAGCCAGATAGGTATCGATGCGGGTCTCCTCAGTGGCACTCTGCAGCGCTGGGGAGGTCTGTTCCACACTGAGTGTATACGCGCTGTTGTGGGTCACATCGATCCAGGCAAGTGTGGCCAGCTCCAAGCCAGGGCAAGCGCATTTGAAAGGTGAGTGGTTTTTCCACTCCAGTGGGCAAGGAGCCTACCAACCCGAAGCCCTTGTGACTGTTGGAGAAGGCCTCATGGGTATGCGTGGGCCTTCATCGTGTCACGACTATTTTGCCACCTGGACCGATCCCCGCTGTCCGGATGCTCCCAATCGCCAGCAGCTCCTGCTGGACAGGCTCGTTATGGCGGTGTGCGCCGTGCTTGGCGGGGCCGAGGGGTGGGAAGACATCGAAGCATACGCTCAGGCCCAAGCGGCGTGGTTTGCCGACCTGCTGGACTTGCCACATGGCATCCCGGGGCATGCCACCTTCCGACGGGTCTTCTCGCGGTTGGACCCCGAGGAGCTGACCCCGTGCTTCAGCGCGTGGACGCACGCCCGCAGCGAGGCCTCGGGAGGCGAGATGATCGCCATCGACGGCAAAACGCTCCGCCATGCGTTTGCTCAGGCCACCGCCACGGCGGCGATCCCTATGGTGAGTGCCTGGGCGCGTGCCAACCGCTTGGTGTTGGGGCAGCTCACAGTCGACGAGCAGTCGAATGACATGACCGCCATGCCCCAGCGCCTCCACCGGCTTGACGTCACAGGGGCGGTGGTCACCAGTGAGGCCCTGGGGTGTCAGACAGACATCGCTACGACCATGACGGCGCAAGGGGCGGATGATGGCTTGGCGCTCCAGGATCATCACCCGACACGCGCTGCGGCAGTGACCTGGTGGCGGAACGATGCTCGGGACACTCCGGGTGCGGGCATCGCGCCGCGTACCATGAAACCGTCGATGGGGATCATGGTCGTATTGACATACGTCGGTATGGGATCACCGCGGAGATTGACTGGCTAGACGCCAAGGGGGCTTGGGCCAATCTGCACCGTGTGGGGATGGTGGAATCGCGTCGAGACATCGGGGACCAGGTCCAGCTCGAGACACGGGATTTTCTGACGTCGCTGCCAGCCGAAGCCGTGCGGTTTGCCGAAGCCGTGCGGCAGCACGGGGGTGTCGAGAACTCCTTGCATGGGGTCCTGGAGGGCTCGTTTCAGGAGGATGCCTGCCGGATCCGCCAAGACAAGGGTGCGCAGACCTTCGCCGTGCTCCGCCATATGGCCGTCAACCTGTTGCGACGCGAGCCCCATCACACACGGGGCATCAAAGCTCGACGCAAACGAGCCGGATGGGATCGAGACGATCTCGTCCAAGTTGTAACGGGGGTAACCTACATGCGCTTACCCTGCCTACAGGGCCACTTGCCTGGGACTCCTCCTGCGAGTATGATACTATAGGCTATGTATCCGTGTCGTGTTCCATCGCCCATGGCAGAAGGCACTGGTAGGCCGCATCCCAGCGCCGGTCGCCATCGCTCCGTGCGCTCACCGTCCGGCGTATATGCCCAGGGTTCTTCATGGGTTCCTCCTGTGTGTCGGACATCTCCTACGCAGGAGGATACCTTGAGGAATGCCTCAGCGCCGCAGCCGCTGAGGCCGGCGCCACCAGGAGAGTGGAAGCACCCCCCAGCGCGTGCAGCAGAATTTGTCATGTGTGATTGTACCATTGACACGTGTGATCAGGACGGTAAGGGACAGCTGGGCTTCCACGCGTACCGCATGCGGAGTACCGAAGCCGTTGGGAACCATGGGTGTGTGGTCTTCGTAGCCTCTTCGCTGTGGCACCTGACGTGTCTGCCGGCTGGACCGGATCGAACGAGGGGTCTCATCCACACCATGGGGGATGCCTGTCGGCAATAGGGGCGCGCATTGCTGCAAAAGCTGTTGATCTTTGTACATGACCAGTTGTCCGACGGCGTCACGGCTGACCATTTCTTTGCTCTATTATTCGCCAAACAGCACGGCATGGTGCCCGTGGGATTTATCTGAGTACCGAAATCATAACAGCCGAGGTCCTAACACTGTCATTCAGCCTCGTTGGCTTAGAGACGGTCCATGGGACTGTAGACCCCTTGCCCGCCCCGGGTCAGCACGTGGGTGTAGATCATCGTCGTCTTGACATCCTGATGCCCGAGGAGTTCCTGAATGGTGCGGATGTCGTAACGATCTTCTAGGAGATTGTGGCGAACGAATGGCGGAGTGTGTGACAGCTGGCCGGCTTGGTCAGGCCTATGGGACGCGCGGCCTCTTTGATAGCTCGTTGGAGCAGCGATTCATGCAGATCATGTCCCCGGCGCTCACCAGATCGCGGGTCCAGGCTGATCTGTGAGGATGGAAAGACCCACTGACAGCCCCATTCGCTGTTGCCGTGTGGATACTTCCGCTCCAGCGCGTTTGGCACAAAGACCCTACCGAAGCTGTGCGCCAAATCGTGCTGGTGCCGTTGGCGCACGTGTTCTAGGTGTGCCGTCAGCAAATCGTGCACAGCTGCTGGCAGCATCGTTCTCCGATCCTTGTTGCCCTTGCCTGCACGGAGTAAAATCTGGTGGCTGACGAAGTCAATATCCTGCACTCTGAGACGCAGGCATTCCAGCAGGCGCAGGCCGGCACCATATAAGAGGCTCGCCATGATCCAATGCACGCCCTCGAGCGCACCGAGCAATGCTTTGACCTCTGGTTTAGTCAACACGACGGGGAGACGTTGTGGACGCTTGGCGCGGGGGATGTCGTCCAACCAGCCGAGGCTCCGGCCACGGACATGACGGTACAGGAAAACCAGTGCACACAGCGCCTGATTCTGCGTCGAAACACTCACATGCTCGTGCACGGCCAAAGCCGAGAGAAAGCGTGTGATCTCGTCCTCGCCCATCTCCAGGGGATGACGCTTTCCGTGGAACAGGATAGACCACTTGATCTAGCAGACATAAGCCTCCTCCGTCCGCACACTGTAGTGTCGCATCCGGATGGCTTCTCGGACCTGATCGAGGAGCTTGGGCCTGTGCCCTGCGGGAGCGTGAGGCACACTGACAGCAGGATGGCCCACGTTCTTCACACGCTGCTAAGACCGCGGCTAGATCGTCAGAGATCCCTGCTGCTGAGTGTCTGGCCTCATCTACAAGCCGGTGCGCACGTGCTGGCTCGTCTTGATTACGACCTCCCCATCGAGCTCCGCGGGCGTCCCCCTGCTCAACCCATGGCTCGGCGCCCACGATGCCGTCTCCTCCCCTGCTGATCTCCAGCGCCACCTTGTCCGCTCCCTTCACCCGGTTCTCGCTCACCCCCCTTGAAGCTCCATTCGCCGCATAACTGTCCATGGATAGCCAAATATATCAACATTTTGTTGATATCACAAGTACACATCGTAGGGATGGCCGGAGGGAGCCGATAGGGGCCAGAGCCGTTACCTTGGAGAGGACCAGCCCGAATGAGGTCAGCAATGGGCATGGTGGGAAATCGGCGCCAGGTCACTCGCCTAATACCTGTGTATATGGCCCGTAATTGCAAAGGTTCTTGCCTCGGTCGAGTAGACATGATCCCCTCGTGCGTAGGCCTTCGCACAAGAGTCGACAGCATGAGGACAGCAGCTATTTGGTTCCCGTCGCGCTTGCTCGTCCTTCGGCCCCTCACCCGTGCCCTCTCCCAGCCTAGGAAGAGGGAGAAGGAACATCACGGATGGTTTCTCCATACCCTGGCGCCTCTGCCCGGGAGGGTTTGGGTGAGAGTATCAGGGGCGCCCCCAATCATTAAAACATGGCAATCGGGTTCACCGGCGAGCCGGTGCCGCCAACGACGCGTAAGGGGGCAACGATGAGCATGAATTCGTATCTCCCCTCCCCGGCGCAGACCTCTGCCAGGGGCTGCAATAAGGCATTGTCCAGCAACCCAATGCCATAGGCGAAAATAGCACCGTGCACCGACCATGGAATGTCATAGCCGTTGGGCATGAAGTCCATCATATCCCACACCAGTAAACAGCAGTCTGACTGACGAATGAATTTCAGGCAGGAGGCGTGCAAGCCGGGACGACCGCGTGGATCACTCCCCCAAATGGGGTTGACTTGATCCCAGTGGTCGCGACCGCCATAAACAATCAGGGCATCGCCAGGCTCCATGATGACGCCCTCAGCCTTGGCGATGTCTTCTAGTTCCCAACCGTGGATCGGCTTGTCCATGGTGACAAAGGGCTCTCCACGAAATTTGGGCACGTCCAGGAGCACGCCACGGGTGATGATGCCCTCTTTCCAGTGCTCGACCGATCCCCACTGCGCCCCATCGAAGGTGATCACCTCGTCAGGATTACGGCCGTTCCACATGCCGTTGCTATCCCACACATGGCACAATGCATCGAGATGCGTGGAGGCCTGGCCATGATAGGAGACACCATAGTAGTCGGTGGCGCTGCCGCCGGTTTCCCCGCGGGCATTCCGTTTCATAAAGTGCTGCGCCGGCGTGGGATTGTTGGGTGCGGGAGTTTTGGGGAACACACGGCTGAGCGAGACGGCGCGGCCCTTTCGCACCAGTCGAGTCGCCGCCAGTCGCTTCTCGGGCGTCACGAGATTGACGGCACCCATTTGATCGTCTTTGCCCCAACGCCCCCAGTTGCGATCTGCCTGCAGATATGCGAAGACCTCGTCTTTCGTCGGTACGCGATGTTCCATGGATGGTTCTCCTCTAACCAATGTTCAATACAGGCCATTAACCCTTCCCACGGTGATCACTACGATACTGCCCAGTCAAGCCGATCAAGCATCCTATCCCTGTCTCTGCAAACCCTCCTCTTTCACAGGAGAAAACGTCTCAGGCCCCGGTTCCTGAGGTCTTGAGAGCAATGGTGTGAACGCTACGACCGGCAGCCACAGCGCCAGTCCGATGGCAGCGTTGATGCCGATGGCAGCTGGCGCCCCGACCGCGGCGGACAGCGCGCCCAACTCCAGTAGGCCTAGAGGCGTGGAGCCAATACATAACCCCAGCACGCCGACGGCCCGTCCGCGCATCCCCGGCGCGGCTGCAAGCAAAATGATGGTGCTTTGCATGGTGCTGAACCCCGCATTGCCCAGCCCCGCTACGAACAGGAGGACACACGACAAGACGTACCAGGGGGAGGCGGCAAACCCCAGAAGGCTGACTAACTCGATGAGCGCCCCCAGGGCGAAGATGCGTCCATGAGCAGGAAGTTTGCCCACGGCCGCGAGGAGTAGGGCGCCGATCAAGGTGCCCATGCCGTCGGATGAGGCCAGCAAGCCCATGAGACCAGGCCCAACCCGCAGGTGGTCTCTTGCTATGACCGGCAGGATCTGCACATAACTGAACGCCAGGGCATTCATAATGACCGTGATACAGAGGACACCCAGCACGACCCGATTGTGCAAGGAGTACCGCAGCCCGGTCACCAGACTCTGCCAGATAGGCTGGGTAGGTCCCGGTTGGCCGGGCAGGTTGATCTTCACTTGTAGAATGAAGCACAACGCCACTAGATACACAGCCATCAGCAGGCTATACACCCCGGCAAAGCCAGTCATCTCGATCATCAATCCGCCGACCAGTGGACCCAGAAACTTCCCCACCGTATTATTGATCGTTTCCAGCGACATGGCACTGACCACCTGCTGTGGTCCCACCAGGTCGTAGATCAGCGAGCGTCGAGAGGGCATGTCCAGAATCGTACTACAGCCGAGAATGAAGGCGACGAGCAAGACCTGCCAGGGCTGGATGGCATTCAACAGCAGTAAGGCCAGCAGGATGCCGGTCATCAGCGCACTGATGGTCTGGGTGCACAGCATCACCAACCGGCGATTGGTGCGATCAGCGATGAGCCCAGCGAACAGCCCGAATGCCAGCAACGGTGCGGAGCGCGCCACTCCTACCAGCGCCACGTGCCAGGGGGAGTCGGTGAGGTCGAGGATGAGCCAGCCCAAGACGCCCGTTTCCATCCAGCGACTCGCATGGCTTAGCCCCCCGGCTGCCCATAGCCATAAGAAATCTCGGTTGCGGAGGATGCTCAAGTCGGTGAAATGCAAGGCCCGGAGTGGTCTGAAATGGTGGTGACGCTGGCTATGGGGCATGGACAATGGCGTTTGGTTCTTCGTACTGCGTGGCTAGCGCTGCGGTGCGAGCTGCTGCAACACCGGGATTTCATCCAATTTCTTGCCCAGCTCACCCCATAGAATCCCCTGCGGGCGTGGATATCGACTCATGGTCTGGACGACGCCCTCAGTCGTGGCAAACCAGTTCAGCGAGATATCGTGGGCGGTCATCTCGATAGCACTATCGGGGACCACCTGCATGGAGTGCACGGTGGTGACGATCGGTGTCTCCTCGTCGACCAGGCCGGCTTGCCGGCACAGGGCATATTCCAGGTCGGAGTATCCACCTCCCTTGCCCAGCCGTGCCCCATCACGACTGACTGCCACCGACCCGGCGATGATCAGATCGATGTGGCGCATCTCCGCCAGCGTCACCGGTTTACCGACGGCAAAAGCCCCTTGAATGCTGCTCGCACGCCAGAGCCCGGTGGAGCCAAGCAGAACGGGGTCGAGGGCAATGAAGGGTGTCAGCTCGCGCAAACGCGGCACGGCCATATACAGTATCTTTCCAGCCTGTAAGGCCGCATAACGCACGGAGCGTTGGGGTGCATCGGGATTACACTTCAGGGCCCATGCCTGTTGCCAGGCGGGCAGCGTGGCCAGATGTCGCGCTGCCGCCTCCGCGCCGATGAAATTCGGAATCCGTCCCTGCGCTCCCGGAAAGCGTGCCACCTTGTTGACCGTCAGCGCATGCCAGATCTCTTCGCGCAACCGTTGTTTGTTATCAGATATGGTGGCGACTTCGCTACTCTCGGGCGCCGGCCCGCTCCTCATGGTGGATCTCCTCCCGCATCTGGCGCCAGGCCTGGCGCGCCTCCTGCACCGAGCCTTCATCTTCGATGGTGCTGATATCGCCCGGGTCGTGATCGAGGATCACAGCCTTGAACACTCGACGCATGATCTTACCGCTCCGTGTTTTGGGGAGCATACTGACAAAATGCATCTCCCCGATGACCGCCAGTGGGCCTAAATCCTGGCGTACCGTGTCGAGCAAGGCGTGCTTGAGCTCATCCGACGGTTGATGACCCTGTCGGAGGACGACGAAGGCCGAGATCACTTCGCCGCGCAACGCATCCGGTCGCCCGGTCACGCCCGCTTCGGCCACGGCTGGATGCTTGAGGAAGGCGGTTTCCACCTCGATCGTCCCCACCCGGTGGGCCGCGATTTTGATCACCTCATCGGCGCGCCCGGCAAACCAGACAAAGCCATCCTCATCGATGTGCGCCGAGTCCCCGGTGTAGTAGACTCCCGGAATACGCTGCCAATAGTCGCGGGCATAGCGTTCAGGATCGCCCCAGAGCGTCTGAATCAGTCCAGGAAAGGGACGCTTGATCACCATGATCCCCTTTTCGCCGGTGGCGCAGGGTGTGCCCTCTGGGGTGACGACAGCGGCCTCGATCCCGGCCAACGGAATGCCCCCTGAGCCTGGCTTGATGGGAAGCATCGCCAGGCCATAAGGATTGCCAAACACGGGTCCGCCGGTCTCTGTCTGCCACATGTGGTCGATGACCGGCACCTTGTTGTCCAAAACGTGTGCTTGTAGCCATTCCCAGGCCGGCGCATTGAGCACCTCTCCTGCGCAGAAAATGGCATCAAGAGACGAATGGTCATGTTTGCGGGTTGGCTCATCGCCATAACGCATCAGCAGCCGCACGGCCGTCGGCGAGGTGAACACCCCGTTGACGCGAAAATCCTCGATAATCTTCCAGAACGTTTCCGGCCCTGGGTGGTCCAGTGCTCCTTCGTAGGCGATGGTCGTGCAGCCCGCCAGCAGCGGTGCATAGACGATGTAGCTGTGACCGACCACCCAGCCAATGTCTGACGTCGACCACCAGATGTCGGTGGGCTTGAGATCGAACACCCAACGCCCCATGCTGTGAATATAGACCTGGTAGGCGCCGTGGGTATGCACGGCTAACTTGGGTGTAGCGGTGGTGCCGGAGGTGGCCAAAATATAGGCCGGCTCGTTGGCCTCCATCGGGATATGCGCCCCGCTCTGCCCTATGCCCCGCGCCACGAAGGCGTTCCAGGACAGGTCGCGACCCTCTTCTAGCGGTGCTCCACCATCCGCCCGCGACAGCACGATGACATGCTCGACACATTGTCCTCCGATCTTCACGGCGTCATCGACGATACCCTTGAGGGGGACATCCCTGCCTTTGCGGTACGTGATGTCGGCGGTGAACACCAAACGCGAGCCGCTGGCCTGAATCCGATCGGCCAGCGCCCCGGCCCCAAACCCTGCGAAGACCACCGAATGAATGGCGCCGATGCGCACGGTCGCCAGCATCAGGATGATGGCTTCAGGGCAGGTGGGCATGTAAATCGTCAGGCGATCACCTTTCTGTATACCCATGGCCCGCAGGGCAGCCGCGACGCGCTCGACTTCGCGCGTCAGTTGAGCATAGGTGAAGAGTTGAGATTCGCCCCGCTCGTTGACATAAATTAGCGCCGTATGGCCACCCCATCCCCGCTGCACATGATAATCGAGGCAATTGTATGCCAGATTGGTCTGTCCACCGACAAACCAGCGAAAGGTCGGAAAGTCCCATTCGAAGACGCGATCCCAAGTGCGGAACCAGTGCAGCGTGGCGGCGGCACGAGCCCAGAAGTCGTCATGATGTTCCTGTGCTTCCCGGCACCAGCGATTGATCACGGGGTTGATAAGCTGGCATGCAGTCATGGATCGCCACTCCTTCTCGGCTTGATCGTCTCAGCAACAGTTGGTGTCCCTGCCCCATCCTCTTTCCCTCTCCCTCTGGGAGCGGGTCAGGGAAGCCTAACCCCTCAATTATGCCAGGCTATCTTCACCCTCGCCTCCTCCAAGAGGAAGAGGGGACAGCCTCCGAAAGCTGACCCTGCCTTGTCTATCTCCTAGCGAGAGGATGCTGCGTTAAAGGCAGCGCTCGGTCTCCTTCCGGATGTATTCGCGCAACGCATGCGGCAGCACGCCGATTGCGCCAGCCAGGGCATTCTCCTCAACCCGTTCTGGACGGGATGTCGCCGGAATGGCAACGCTCACACGCCCATCGCCCAGAACCCAAGCCAGGAGCGCCTGACCCCAGGTGCGGATGCCGAAGGCTGCCAGGGGCGAGAGATCTGGTTGTCGCCTCAGACCTTTGACATAGCGTCCCTTGTCGAGAGGCTCCATGACGATGACGCCAATCCCCAGGTCCGCCGCCAATGGGAGAATACGGTCCTCGCAGGAACGTTCCCCTACATTGTAGGGAATCTGGATGGTGTGGATGCGCCCGCTACGCATGATGTCCAGCATGGACGGATAAGCGCTGGTCGAGTAATGGGTAATCCCGATGAGCCCGATGCGCCCCCGATCGCGTAGCCGCTCAAGCGTCCCCAGATGTGTGCGCCAATCGACCAGATTATGGATCTGCAGGACCTCGATGTACTCCGTCTTGAGCAGCCTGAAGGAGTTGTCGATCTGCGCTTCACCCTGGGAACGACCGTGGCACCAAACTTTGGTGGCAAGCTGAAAACGCTCCCGACAACCCGCGGTGGTCAGGCCGATCACCCGTTCGCTCTGGCCATACATCGGCGATGTGTCGATAAACGTCACCTGCGCGGCGATGCAGTGCTCGATGATCTGTCGCCGCACAGCGATGTCGCGTTCGGCGCTGACATCAAACGTTCTGGCAGTTCCGAGCCCAATAGCTGGCACCCGAAGGCTACTCAGCGGACGAAATTCCATCCCATGCTCTCGCTATTTTGCAACCTGCTCAGTCAACAGGACACGGACCACATGCGCGGCCAGGCGTTGCGCTGCGACCTGAAATCTCGGCATGGGCGAGGGTCGACAACGGGTGGGCATGGACAGCACCGGAGAGACGGGGACTCCACCACCGCATTGGCGACGACCTGTTCTGCTCGGCTGGTGACCTCAAGCGTCTCCTACACCATGACTGTACGTTCCTTGACATCGCTGCCATCCGCGTCAGATGTGCAGCCTAGTTTAAACATTCATCGGCGCGAGTGTACCGGGGTTCTGAGGATGTGTCAACGATCAGATAGCTCCACAGCTAACCGTGGCCCTTGCAGCACCACTCAATTTGACGTTTGAGCGCATGTGAGGAGCACCTCTGCTGCTTGGGAGGTATTCGGCGTGACTGTGGCTACCCGCAATGGCTGCCGCCGGGCCACGACCTGCCCCATGACTGCGTGTCTGCTGAAACGGTTTCACGGAGTGACGCTGACGATTATCCGGGAAGGGCGGCGCCGTCGGTATCATTTCACTTCTCTCTCTCACCTCCAACGGCGCATTATAGCGGTTCCCACTTGAATGACTTACAGTGAGTCCCCGAAAGTCGTGGGCTCACCTATCTGCTAAGGATTGCTGTAGCAAATTCGACTGGAAACCGTAGTAGGATAGGGAGTCTACAGGAGGCTCCCCCGTTAGAGGCTTATTGATCAGGGCGGATTCGGATTCTGGTTTCCGATGGCATCGGCCAGGTGCACGCTGTCATGACCGACCGGTACCAGCACACCGGCGGTATCTGCGCTGCCATGCAGCACGTGCTCTCGGCTGCCTGGCAGCGGCGCCACACCGAAGCCGATGGTCTGGTTGATCTTAACTGGGCAAGCGAACTGGCGACGCTGCGGGTCGTAGCCACAGCAGCTCATCTCTTCAAACAGGAGGCTGCCGAGGAATGGCACCTTTGCACCGCGCTAGCGTGCGGCCTGATAGAAGGATGATGGGACCAGCTTGGCGTCTTGAGCGCAGGCCTGGTACTTGGCATACAGCTCAGCCTCGATCGGTGCTGCTGTTAGATGGCACAGCCCATAAACGCAGACGCGCCGTGCTCATGCCACCGTTCCATGGTGCACGCCCGCAGACATATGGTCGGTTGATCCAGGATCTGACGCTCACGCACGCTGCACCGACTACCCCATGCCGACGATCTAGCGTATCTGCCACACCTGAGTACGGTGTGCAGCGAGGCTTTACGGCTTTATCCGGTGGTGCCGGCCATCGCCCGCCAATTGCGTCAGCCCCCAGGGCTGCGTGGCTATACCTTGCCGGCCGGCGTTGCCGTCGCGGCTGCCATCCCCCGTGCCCATTGCAATCCTGAACGCTATTCCGACCTGTTACGCTTTTGCCCGGAACGCTTCCTCGAACAGTCGTATACCCCGTTCGAGTATCTACCGCTTCGAGGCGGGGCGTGGCGTTGCTTAGGGGCGGCCTTTGCGGTTTATGAGCTGAAGATCGTGCTCGGAAGCGTTTTGGCGCGGCATCACTTCGAATTGGCCGACGATCTCCCCGCCATAGCTGTACCGCAAACCTTCACACTTGGCCCAAAGGGAGGGGTGCCGCTGGTTTACGGAGGTTGCACAGACGTGTGAGACCACACCATGACCGGCTATGGACTGTGGACCCCATCGATGCCATAACGATAGGGACAGCATACTTCAGGCCTCGCAACGCTATGCCCAGACCGTCTGTGAATTACCACATGCTGCCAAGACAGTGTTCTGCAGGCCGCATTGACTTTCGATGTCCTCTGCAAGACAAAAGCATCGCAGGTGCCGACTATGCTGTTGCTAACACCTTTTGATAGATCGGCGTCCGCCATTCAGCGTGTTTGTCGGTGCTGCCGCGGACCACACGCAGATAGTGCTGCAAAATCTCCTGGGTGATGGGACCGGGTTGTCCATTGCCGACGGGAAAACGATCCACGCTGAGGATGGGGGTGACCTCGTAACCGCTGCCGCAGAAAAACGCTTCATCGGCCACATAGACCTGCGTGCGATCGATATCCTGCTCCTTCACCGTCAAGCCCATTTCTTCTTTGAAGAGTTGCATCAGCGTGACACGGGTGATGCTTTCCAGGATGTCAGCTGTCGTGGGCGGCGTAATCACCTCGCCTTTACGCACCATGAAGAACGACGCGCCTGAGCCCTCGGCTACATGACCCTGGGAGTTCAGGAAGATCGGTCCGTCGTACCCATCCACCGTCGCCTGCAAGCTCGCCAGGCGACCATTCTGATAATTGGCGCCACATTTCAGGCGGATAGGAATGGCGTTGTCGGAGGTGCGTACCCACGAGCTAATGCAGCAGTGCATGCCCTTGCCATCATCGGTGAGGCGGCCACGACGGCGGAAGATGAGATACACTCCCACAGGTTCGGTCGAGGTGAGACCTTCGGCGTCGACGTAGGCCACGAGGTAGCCATGGGCATCTTCCTTGAAATTGTTGCCCTTAATGACCTCGCGCAGCGCTTCCTCCAGATCGGCGGGAGCATACGGCACCGAGAAGCGCATCATTTTCATCGACTCGAACCAGCGCATGAAATGTTCCTGAAGCCTGAAGGCATAGGCTTCTTGCTTATCATCGTTCCAATAGATGCGGATGCCCTCAAACACGTTGGTGGCGTAGAACGCCGCGGCCGTCGAGACGTGGATGGTGGCGTCCTGATACGGTACCAGTTGACCGTTCATCCAGAGATACTGTGGCAAGGCGGGTGGCATACATCTGTCTCCTTCATATCGTTAGTTGGGCCTGGGCCAAGGGCAGCGCGGATGGCCCCCAGCGTACCAGGTTTACACCTTGAAGTCTATCCCACTGCAGTCCTATCCTGGAGGGGCGGCAGCACGGGCGCGGCTTTACCGACTGGCGCCCCCATGGTACAATCTCCCCCTGTTGATCATCTGCAGGCGTGACGAGAACGGGGCAGATCGATATCGCACTGATAAGGGATGAGGGTCTATGATCTCAACGCTGCCGTATTGTGCCGATCCATTTCATTACCAGCGTCGCCAGACGCGTGTGGTGTCTGTGGGAGATGTGGCGATGGGTGGGACCTACCCCATCCGCGTCCAGTCGATGACGACAACGGACACGTGTGATACTGAGGCGACCGTCAAGCAAATCATCCGGCTCGTCGAGGCCAACTGTGAAATCGTCCGGGTCACCGCCCCGTCGATCCGCGACGCTGAGAATTTGCGGGAGATTAAAGCGGCGCTGAGCCGGCAAGGGGTCAAGGTCCCCCTTGTCGCTGACATTCATTTTACCCCCAACGCCGCCATGATCGCTGCCGACTATGTCGAGAAGGTGCGCATCAATCCCGGCAACTACGCCGATCGCAAGTTATTCCAGATCAAAGAGTATAGCGATAACGAGTACGAGGCGGAATTGGAGCGTCTGGAAAAGGCGTTCAAACCGCTGGTGCTGAAGTGCAAGCACAACGGTGTCGCGATGCGCATCGGCACCAATCACGGATCGCTATCCGACCGCATCATGAATCGCTATGGCGACACCCCGCTGGGTATGGTCGAGTCGGCGTTGGAGTTCGTGCGGATCTGCGAGACCTATGGCTTCCGCGCCATCGTCTTATCCATGAAGGCGTCCAATCCCCAGGTGATGATTCAGGCCTATCGGTTGCTGGCCGCACGTATGGATGAGCTGGGCATGGACTACCCGTTCCATCTGGGGGTGACGGAGGCGGGGGATGGCGAGGATGGACGCATCAAATCGGCAATTGGCACCGGGGCGTTGCTGGATGACGGTATCGGCGATACCGTGCGGGTGTCCCTCACCGAAGACCCGGTGGCCGAAGTGCCTGTCTGCTACGCCTTGATCAAACCCTATAACGATCGACTCCAACACCGCCCAGCCCCCCCACCGGAGGGTATCGAGCTGCGATCGAGTGAGTGTCCGTCGAATGGTATCGCCATCTCTGAAGCGCGGAACCCCTACGAATATGGCCGGCGACCAGCACGCCTGCTGGACGTCGGTGGGCTGCGGTTGGGTGGGTCCTATCCGGTGCGCGTCGAGCTGGCGCCGCGTACCCCGCTGGCAGAGACCGCGGACCTCATGTGTGAGATCGAGGCGCTCGTACGGCCGTCGCGCAAAGACCTGCCCCCGTGCGAGATCATCCAGCTGCGGGTCGAGACCGAGCCCGATATCGAGGCCTGTGTCGTCGTCGCGCAGGGACTGCGTGCCCGTGGCTTGACAGTGCCGCTGGCGGTCGATGTGTCGTCGGCACTTCCAGGGCTGACTCGCCTCTTGCCCCATGTCGCGAAGTTGAACGTGAAGCCCGCTCCGCCTGCGGATGCGTCCGTGTGGGCCAAGCGACTTAGGTGAGCTGATCGAGGCGGCGAAGACAGCCGGTGGTGTCATTCAATGGGACATAGAGGGGAGGAGCGCTCACGCTCTCCCACCGGGAGAGCGTCCGGGTGAGGGAAGAGAGCTCGAAGATCTTGCCAACACTGCCATGGCCCTTGCTCATCTCTGCCAGGCTCATGCGTTCGATAGCTATCTGATGGCCATCGATGGGGCGCCAACCATCCCGGCCTATCGCCTCCTGGCAGCGCAGCTGGCTGCTGCAGGATTAGAAACCCCGTTGACGCTGAAAACCGTTCGGTATCACCGGGAGGACACGCTGCTTCCTGCCTCGCTCACGCTGGGCTCGCTCTTGTGTGACGGTTTCGGGGATGTGATCGAGGTGGTAAGCGACTTACCGTCGACCGATGCCCTGCGGCTGAGCTACAACATCCTGCAAGGGGCGCGACGACGCATTTCCAAGACAGAGTTCATCTCCTGCCCATCGTGTGGCCGCACGCAATTCGATCTGGAGACAACGACGCAGCGCATCAAGTCCCAGACCAGCCATCTGACCGGGGTGAAAATCGCCATCATGGGCTGCATCGTGAATGGCCCTGGAGAGATGGCCGATGCCGATTTCGGTTACGTCGGAGCGGGACCAGGGAAGATCAACCTCTATGTCGGCAAGGAGTGCGTCGAGCGCAACATCGCGTTCGATCTCGCTGATCAAAAGCTCATCGAGCTGATTAAAGCTCAAGGCAAGTGGATTGAGCCAGCGTGAGCTATGCTTTCCACACCAACCACCTACCCGGCAACCCGTCAATGGGGGCACTGATGTCGATCACGCCCTCATCCTGCAGGCGGGTTGCCGCTTCTTCGACCTCTACACGCGGGACACCGACCACACGTTCAATCTGTGCCAGCGAAGCATACGATACCACTGAGAGGTACTGCTTGATGAGCCGATACACCCCTTCGTGGCGTAGAACCTCCCGCCCACGCGCCACCGGCTCGGGTAGCCAGGTATCGAGCAAATCCCAAATATAGGTAAAGGCTGGCTCGTAGCGGGCCTCGATCATTGTAATGTAGAGCTTGCGCTGCAGTTCGGCGATGGCCTGATCGAAGATCGGCCGGCTTCTGGAGGAGTCAAGGCGCGTGCGGCGCTTCAGCTCCTTAGTGGCCTGAGGATGGTCGGCGACCAGCACATCCATGATCTGTTTGGCGGCACGCGACAGTTGGCCGGCCTCGTAGTCGTCGAGATAATGCTCATCATGTGGCGGGCCACGGAGAGCATAAAAATCAGGAAAATGTCTCAGCGCTACCATGCTGGGTTTCCCGAGGATCAGCTTCCCATAATAGACATGGCGCCCGGCGGGCAGAACGTCTTTGAGATTCCAGGTGAGCATCAACTCTGGGTCATGATGCGAATGCTGGGGAAAAATCGGATCACGTCGGCCACAGACCGCCACCCAGAGACACGGAAGCTGCTGGGTGCGGTTGGTAAACACCAAGCAGAAGCCGACGTCCTCGACAAACTGCAGCGCTGTCTGTTCATTATGCACGCGCAGGCGAGGTAATCGATGGAACCGACGGTCACGCTGATTCTCCAGCTGTTCAACACGATAGCTCACAGTCGTGTCCTCTCCTCAAAGCTGCCATGGGGGTGTAGCCCACCAACGTTCTTGCCCATCCACCATTTTACACCATCCTTGAGACCGAGTGTCATCGTCGATCCCAGCTGTCAGCCACGCCTGCGCTGTATGCCAACAACGGTGTCTCGGCGGTTCATTGCTAGCAAGTATTGGATTTGTTGCCTCAATCTCATACAGGGCATGGCAGGGTCACGGCGCGCCACATGTGCCAAATGGCTCGTGCGAGGCGCGTCAGTTGCTGGCATCGGCTATGAATCCTGTCGTATGAGCCTCTTGACCGTTTGTGCGAATGCGCACATGATGGTGGACATAGCGCACCGTCCTCCAAGCTATGATATAATTGGTCGCATACACATCCGGCTTATCCCTGTGGCGACGATCGTCCGAGCGATGCTCACAAGGACTCCGCACCGTTCACCCCCTGCGCTCGTCCGCCTCACGCGCCACATCCTGGAAGGAGAATCCCTCCATGGAGCAGGTTCAAACCGTTCTCGGTTCCATTCCCGTCGAGCGACTCGGCGTCACACTCATGCATGAACACCTGGTCATTGGGTGGCCGGGATGGGTATTCGACCCACTAGCGCGCTTCGATCGCATGCGGGTCACCAGCGTGTTGATCGAGCGCCTGCGCGAGCTGAAAGCTTTGGGGGTCTCGACCTTTGTCGATCCCTGTCCCATTGAGCTCGGCCGTAATCCCGAGCTGGCGGCTGAGGTCGCCGAGGCGACCGAAATGAATATCATCTGCGCCACCGGCCTCTACACCAATCGGCTGGGCATCCCGGTGTATTTCCGACAACGCTCGGTGGATGAAATTGCCGAGATTTTTACGCGTGAATTAACCCATGGGATAGGGTCCTCCGGTATTCGCGCCGGGCTTATCAAGTGCGCGACCGGCCTGCATGAGATCACCCGGCATGAGGAGAAATGCTTGCGGGCGGCGGGACGCGCCCACCGCGCCACGGGAGCGCCAATCCTAACGCATACCGAGTCGGCCACCATGGGCAATGAGCAGCTCAATATTCTGGCGTCCGAGGGGGTGAATTTCGGGCGGGTTATTGTCGGACACTCCTGCGGCACTGCCAATTTGGAATATCATCTTGGTCTGCTGGATCGGGGCGCTTTTATCGGCTTTGACCGTTTTGGCTTGGAGACGCTGTTTCCGGACCGATTGCGGATCGCAGCGCTGGCGGGATTGTTGTCCATCGGCTATGCCAGGCAGATCGTTCTGTCGAACGACTACGTGGGTAGTTTTCTGGGCCGCTCGATGTTCCGTACCCCTGAGAGCCAGCAGGGGCTCGCCAAGTGGAGCTATACACATCTCTTCAAGGACGTCCTGCCCAAGCTGCGCAGTATCGGCGTCAGCGAAGCGCAGATCCAGACCATGTTGGTCGAGAACCCGCAGCGTTTTTTCGGGGGACAGGGCTAACGTGGATGGACGGCTGGAGAGGTCAGACAAGAGCTCGTCTTTTTTCCCTTTACGCCGATGCAGAATGAAGTCAGCTCACCACGGGCTGGGGCGACGGCATCGACGTCGCGACTTGGAACGCCCTCAATCAGGCCTCCTACAGCCGCTCTGCGGACAACTGTTTCTCGGCGGCGTACGATGAGCCCCTGGACAAGATGCTCCCCTAGTTTCCCCATCGCCGAGCGCGAGCGGCTCACGACATCGTCGGATTGTGGGATGGGGTGAGGCCCGTCAACCTCATCGAGATTGGCGCAGGTTCGGGCGCCTTTGCGGTCGGGCTCTTCCTGGCGCTCAAGTACCAGGAGAACGATGTCGCGCCTGTGTCCTATGGGGGCGAGAAGCCCAGCGAGGCCATGAACGCACTCTACCGGCAAAACTTTCTGCTCCCTAAGGGGACTGGCGAGCGTGGAGCTGCTGGATGAATTTCCTGTTGCAAGCGAACTGTCAACGACCTCCGCCAAAGGTGATGTACCATAGCTGGTCGTTCTGGTTTAAACCACACCGTATTCGTGCACACAAATTCGAGCTCTGGTTTGCTTCGGACATCATGCCTCACCCCTCCTGTTTGTACTAAACCTGGGCCCATACCACTGTTTGCGAGCTGATGGCACGGAACGTGGCATGTTTGCCATTTTTAATCATTTAAAAAAAATTCCTCTTCTTCACAAATCGTCTAGAGTGACGACCCACGCAACTCGTCCGTCAGACTATGACCCGGCGCTCCACCCCCCGCACACATCTGACAGGGGGAGGTATTGGTGACTAGCCAGCGGTTAGTACTACAGTGGTAAGTAGAAAGCATAGTCGCTATCATGTCATGGTTCCAGTGATAGTAAGCTGTGGGAGAGGCAGGATCCATGACCCCACCCAACGAAGCAACGACCGCACCGACGGAGCAGGAGGTCAACGCCATCCAGGGGGGGCCACCTATCTGACCGACATCGAACCGCGGTTGGGCCCATCGTTCGCTCGCGCCGAGTCCCGCCAGCGGGCGATGATCGACCTGGACGGGTGGATGAGTCCGGCTGAGCGAAAACACAGCTGGCAGTTAGCCGACATCTGCGGTGAGCCCACCCCAGATGGTTTCCAGTATGTGCTGGGTCGGGCTGACGGGGACGCGGATGCCCGCCGCGATGAACTGTGCCCCGAGGTCATCCACCATCCGGGCGACCCTAACGGGGTGCTGGTCCTCGACGAAACCGGATTGGTGAAAAAAGGGTGCCACTCGGCGGGGGTCGCCCACCAGGATACCGGCACCGTGGGCACGGTGGAGCACTGCCAGAGGGGCGTGTTGCTGGGCGATGCTGGTCAGCTGGGCCACGCCCTGGTCGACCGAAAGATGTCTGTGCCCAAGGCGTGGGCCAATGATCGTGAGCGCTGCCGGCAGGCAGGGATCCCGGCGGACCGGCCTTTGGCCACCAAGCCGCAACTGGCCTGCCAGATGCTGGCCCGCGCCTTCGCGGCCGGCGTCCCCGCGAAGTGGGTCACCGGTGACCGCGTGTAGGGGGCTGACCGGCACCTGTGGGTGTGGCCGGAGGCCCAGCCGCAGGCCTAGGTGCTGGCGGTGTCGGGCCAAGAATAGGCGTGGCTGGGCTGGCGGCAGCAGTCGGTGAAGACCCTCGTGGCGGCGCTGCCCCCAGAGGGCTGGACCCGCCTCAGTGCGAGAGATGGCGCCAAAGGCCCTCGCGGGTATGATTGGCGCTGGCTGCCGCTGGCCGAGCCGCAAGAGCTGGGCTGGCGCCGGTGGCTGCGGGTCCGGCGACGTCTCAGCGTCCCCACGGAGCTGACAGCCTCTATGGTCTTTGCTCCGCAAGACACGACCTTGGCCGCAGTGGTGCAGGTCGCGGGGACACGGTGGACCATCGAGAGCAACGTTGAAGCGGCCAAGGGAGAGGTGGGCCTGGACGACTACGAGGTGCGGAGTTGGACGGGCTGGTCTCGGCCTATCACCCTCGCACTGTGGGCTTATGCCCACTTGGTCCTCTTGCCGGCGGGCCCCATGGCCGTGGAGGCGTTCAAAAAACCCCGCCGCCGGGTCAGGAGCGGAGCCGCTTGGCAGCCGTCAAGGCCCAGAGGGGCTTTGCCCCCCACTGAGCGTGCCGGCGATTCGGCGGCTGCTATGGTACGTGGTCCTCGCCGCCCAGCAGACCGTCCCCCAACTCCTGGCCTGGTCCCGCTGGTGCCGGTGGCATTAACGGCTCGCCAAATAGTCTCACGACAAACAGCGTGGCGCCTTGCCTGCGCTATTGGTGGCTTAAGCATTTACTTACCACGGTAGTACTAAGCTGCACATTGCAGCGTTGCGCTTTGCCACCAACCGATCGTGCCCAGGCGGGGGAAGCGCTGGCGGTGATCGGCGACCCGCGTTTTCGGGCTGATGCCTGGTATTTGCCCGCTGAGCCGTTACTGGGGTTTGTCGAGATTCCGGGGGGGCCGTTTCTGATGGGGAGTAATCAGACACACGACGCGGATGCGTATATCAATGAACGGCCCCAGCATGCAGTATACCTACCCGCCTATTTGATTGGCCGCTATCCGGTGGGTAGCTCCACACTAAACCGTGGTCATGAGCACCAGCGTGCTATCAGGCGTTTCCGTGCCCGCGAGGGGCGCCCCCGCGGCGTGGAAGGCGTCCAGCGGGGTGGTGGTACGTGAAACGACAGCAGCTCCTGGACGGTCCAGCCATGATCCGTGATCCCGGCAGCCATGCTAGGCGTCCTCTGGAGACACGTCATACCAGCCGCCGATGCCGTGCGGCGCAGACTGGCAGGGTACGTACAGCAGTGGTCGACACGGCCGATCAGATCCATCCCGTGCGGCCGCGTCAGCGGACGACGCGCCAGCGCGCTCCCGCGGCGTGTCAGCGACGCCAAGCGCTCCCGGAACGTCGCCTGGAGCCGCTCGATGTCTGCGGTGTGGCTCACCCCGTGCCCGTGCGAGCGACGCCTGAGCGTCTCGACACGCGTGGGCGTGCCATCCACGATAGGGCGCTCGATGTCGACCACGCGCCGCTGCACGTCGCGCTTGACGACCGGCGCGATGTCGAGATGGCGCCAGGGGCGCAGCCGAGGGCGCCCGGGCGCGCCTGTGCGTACCGGATCGCGACAGGTCTCACGCCTCGCCCGGACGTCGGCGGACACGCCATCGGTGCACCGCAAGAGCGGAGCGGGCGCAGCACCGCGGCGCACGCGCTCGAGGAGCCGGCGAATCAGCGGCCTATCACGAGGCGCACTGCCCTCGCCGGCCAGCCACAGCCGTGTCTTGACCAGCATCGCCAGCGCCATCCACACGATGCCGCCCGGCGTCTTGACGCGGATCGCATCGGCTGGCACCTGGCCCAGGTCTCGTGGGCGCTCCACCCGATGTTCCTGGACCGCCTGGCCCTGTCGGCCAGCGCGCGCCCCCCACGCCGCCACGGTCCGCTCATCGAACCCACAGGCGACGACGATCGCTGGCAGCGCACAGCCGTGCGCCAGAAGCGTGACCACGAGGCTGACCGGCTCTGCCGAGGTCCGCAGGCGGTACAACGCGGTGCCTGTCGTGGCGGTACACGTCTGGTGGCACGCCGTGCAGAGCCTCCGTGTGTCCTTGCGCGCGTGGAGACGAATATGGCCCTCGCCTGCTTGGCCGCGGGCGGGACATGCCACATTCGGGCAGCATACCGTCGTGGGGTCCATGACGATCCTCCTGGCTGTGCGTGGACACATGGCCAAGAGAAATATGTCAGGACCCCCATTTCTTTTACAACCTCACTGCACCACGGTTTAGTGGGGAGCTACCACGCCAATCGCCAATGCCCAGTATCTCTGGGCTACGGGGGCAAAAGCGCCTGCTGACTGGGTGGATGGGAAGCCGCCGAAAGATAAGCTACACCATCCTGTGGTACACGTCAGTTGGCACGAGGCGTATGCATACTGTCAATGGCTGAGCGAGGTGACAGGGAAAGCAATTGCTTTGCCTAGCGAGGCGGAATGGGAAAAAGCCGGCCGAGGCGATCAGGATCAGCGAGCCTATCCCTGGGGCGATGCCTTCGATATGCTCAAGTGCAATAGCTATGAGCTGGGGTTAGATGATACCACGCCAGTGGGCGTGTTTTTGGCTGGAGCCTCGCCATACGACTGTCTGGACATGGCGGGGAATATCTGGGAGTGGACGCGCAGTCTGTGGGGAGAGGATATCGAAAAACCTCGCTTCACAGATCCATACACTGCAGATGATGGGCGTGAAGATGTGAAGGCCCCTGACAACGTTTACCGGGTGTTGCGGGGCGGGGCGTTCAACTTTCCCCACGGGTTCGTGCGGTGTGCCTATCGCGTCAGGGACTACCCGGACCTCCGGAACCTCTACCTCGGATTTCGGGTGGTGGTGCGCCCATGTCGTTGACCTCTGACCCTCTGGACTCTGTCCCTCTGGTCTCTGGGGGGGAGTCCAGAGGGGTTTACCCCTCTGGTCGTTTTTCGCGGGACGTATGGGAGTGGGAGGCAATCGGGGCAATTGCGTCAATATCAGCTCCTGCCCAAAAGCCAAGGTCTTGCACTATCGCTGGCAGGGGTATGCGGGAGATACGGTTTCGGCGGCCAGGCGACGATCCTGCCCAACCGCCCATAGTCATGCCCGAGCCTCTCGCTCATCGTCGATGATCCAAAACGAATTTGTCGGCGCACACAGGCTGGTTAATGTGCTGCCGCTGCCAACTGCGATATCTCCGCCATGTCTTTGATCTGCCCTAGATGTCCTACTGCTTCGATGATTCCGTCGGCCTGTTTGGTGCTGATGATCGGTGCCGTGAAGCGTCGAAACTTCTGGCAAATCTCTTCCCAGGTAAATGGATTCCGCGGTGAGCCCTTGTGGGGCCTGGTCGGCAGGGTATATGTGCGGCCCTGACATTCCAGAGACACTTCCGCAGGGTACACGCCAGGCCCCGCATGCGCATCGGCCTCGACTGGGATCAACTCGATACGCTGCGCTAGATCGCGCACCATGGGGTCCTGCACCGCTGCATCGTTATAGAGGAGCGGATTGGACAGATCGCGCGTCAGGGCAACGGCGGCGGTGAAGGGCAGGCTGTACTGGCCGCCCATGATGGTGTCGGGGTCGCGCACGGCATGGCGCTCATCCATGATGTGTTGGTCGCCACGGATGACGACGCGGGTGATAGCCTGGGGATCGATGGCGTGTTGCTGCTTCAACTCCTGGATGGCCTGTACCACGGCCTGCTGCGTCACATGCGCGGGGTAGGATTTAAGCGACAGGGGCTGGATGGCCCAGGTGGTTCCGAGCCCGTCCAGCAGCCGGTCCAGCTTCGTTGGCAGCGAAAAGGCGTTGTAATAGCCATAGCGACCCTCCAGCACGGTGGCCGGGCCACGGAAGCCTTGCCGGGCCAGGAGCGCACTTTCAAGTCCGAGTTGACTGGCTCGGCCCAGGTGCAGACGCTTGGTATCGGCACCGCTCCAGGCGAACTCCAGCAGTCCGGCACTGCCCGAGCCGGCGATCCCCAGGGCATTGGTCAGGACCTCGGCGTCGAAGCCATAGAGCTTCCCCACCGCTGCAGCGGCGCCGAAGGGTCCCTGAGTGCCGGGATTGTGAAAGCCGCGGGTCGTTTCCAGACCCACCGCCGTGCGGGCGATGCGGGCGGAGACTTCAAATCCCACGGCCAGGGCGGTGATGAAGGCGCTGCCGTCGAGATGCTCACGTTCGCAGACGGCCAGCGCTGCCGGCAGGACGGTGCCACTGGCGTGCGACCCGGTAAGCGGCTCGCATTCGAAGGCACCGATCAACGCCCCATTGGCCAGGGCGGCGCGGGAGATGTCGACACGCCAGGACTGGTTGATGACCGAGGCGTCCGGTTTGCCCCCCAGCTCATGGACTAACTCGACTACCATCTTGGCCCATGGTTGGGCGGTTCCAATCATGCCTGCGGCCAGGGTGTCGAGCACGATGATCTTGAAGTCCGCAATCAAGCTCGACGGCAGGTTGGCAAAGTGGGTGGTGGCGACAAATTCGGCCAGCTGGCGTGTCTCGTGCATGGTTGCTCTCCTCTGCCGGTGAAATCTTCTCGCAAGTCGATGCCGTCGATGATATACACTTCCGGGTGCATTTGTCACGCGGCGCTTGCCCTCACCCTCTCCTAGCTGAGGCGCCAGGAGAAGAGCAGGACAACGTCGGTGGGGAGCCATATGCTCCCTCTCCCAATGGGAGAGGGCCGGGGTGAGGGAAGCTCAAGCGCTCGATCACGCCCTGCCGCCCTCACCCTAACCCTCTCCCGGAGGGAGAGGGAATTTCACCTGAGGGGGATCAGCACGACCAGCATGGGAAAGGAGACGCATATGTTCGAAAGCTTCGAGCAGCGACAGATCACCACCAGCGGCACCACCATCAACCTGGTCAGGAGGGGCGACGGGCCACCCCTGTTATTGCTGCACGGCTACCCGCAATCGCACATCATGTGGCATAAGATCGCGCCACGCCTGGCGCAGGATTTCACCGTCGTGGCCGCGGATCTACGCGGCTATGGCGACAGCGGCAAGCCGCACGGCGATCCGCAACATCTGAACTATGCCAAGCGCGCCATGGCGCAGGATATGGTCGAGGTCATGCAACAGCTCGGCTACGAGTCATTCCTGCTGGTGGGCCACGATCGGGGTGCGCGGGTGTCTCATCGACTGGCCAAGGATCATCCGCAACGCGTGCGGCGGATGGCGTTGCTGGACATTATCCCGACTCACAAAATGTTCAAGATCGTCAACAAAGAGATGGCGACGAATACGTATCACTGGTTCTTCCTCATCCAACCCTACGATTTCCCTGAGCGCATCATCGGTGCAGGGGCCGACTACTTCATTCGCTCGCGCTTCGAGCGCTCCAAGGATGCAGCCAAGGCCTTTCCCCCCGAGGCCGTGGCGGAGTATGTGCGTTGCGCCTGCGAGCCAGCGGCCATACACGCCATGTGCGAGGATTATCGCGCCGGAGCGAGCATCGACCTGATACATGATGAGGCCGATTTCGCCAACAAGGTCACCTGCCCGCTGTTCCTGCTGTGGAGCGCCACCGGGTATGTCGGACGCACCCAGGATGTCCTTGGAGTCTGGCGTGAGTATGCCACCGATGTATGTGGCCAGTCGCTGCCATGTGGCCATCATCTTCCCGAAGAGATGCCGGACGAGACGTATGCCGTGTTGCACCCCTTTTTATCTGGGCAAGGATAACAGCGCAGGCGACGTTGACAATCAGCTTCTCCCTCAATTTCCTGAACGCCCACCACCACGAGCTCATGTGACCCCAAGGGGATGCGGAAGCGTATCCCCTTGGCACCCATCCGCAGTGGCACCAGTTTTGCGCAATGTCACTAGCAGCCGACTCAGATGAGCTGGTGGGCCTGTTCATCAATACCCTACCGTTCCGAAGCCGCCTGTCCCCTGGGCTTGAGCTCATCCCCTGGCTCAATGAGCTGCGCGACGCCCAGCTGGCGATTAGATCGCATGAACATACCCCACTCATGAAGATCTAGGCGTGGGCGGGTGTGTCAGCGGGGACATCTTTGTTTGAAGGTGTCAAGTACAGTAGTGATCAGGGCATCGAAACCCTGTCCTAGCACGGTGTCATCACTACCTAAATTGACACCCTGCATCCTGCGGGAATACGCACTACTAGGCATCTGGAACCCGCAGGTGCAACAGTTAAGGCATCTCAAGCGCACCAATATCCAGACGGCGCGGTCCTACGCCCCTCGGCTAGATACCGGCAAGCTCACGATCATCCGGGCCCAGAAGCAACACGCCACCGCAGGCTCGGATCCAGGACTGGGGTGGGGTAGACTGGTAACGGGAGGGATTGAGGTCGACGAGATTCCAGGCAACCATTATACCATGTTTATTTCACCGCATCTCAACAGCCTGGCGCAACAATTGGCCGCCTGTTTGGAGGCGAGTAGGGGGAGTCCTCGTGCAGCACCCCAATGTTAGCGCCCAGCCGGTGTCAATGCCTCTTCCAGCATGCCCAACACGGCATCGACGATGCCAGACATGATCTGCTCCCGATCGCCCGGCAGATGCAACTCGCGCTCGATGGCACGCTCAGGGGTGACCACCGAAGCCCACACCGTGCCGATGGGCAACCCCGACCGGCCAACGCCTGGACCAGCCACACCACTTTCGGCCACTCCCACCTGCGTGCCGCTGATGCGTCGCACGCCCTCCGCCATAGCGTGTACCGCGGCCTGATGGGTCGACCCGCGCTCGGTGTAGAGGTCCGGCGGCATCCCTAGTGTGTCCAATTTTGCCGCTCGACTGTAGGCGATCACACCGCGCTCGTAATACCGTGATGACCCGGGCACGGCGAGCAGGGCAGCTGAGATCAACCCGCCTGCCGTCGATTCCGCCACACCGATTTTCCATCCCCGTGCCAGCAACAATTCTCCCACGCGTTCCGCACGACTCATGTACTGCACTCCTTTCGTCTTCGATCCAATCGCCATACGGCCACTTTACACAAACTTCTTGATTAGGCAAGGAGGATTATTTCGTTCAATACAGCAAGCCTATCCTAGCACGAAAGTCCCATAACACCCAACCGAAGTCACGCCATAAGCCCTAATTACCCGAGAATTGGCTGGCACTTCGAGCGCAGTGGGAGTACTCTCAAATTGTGAACACAGCTTCATCCCCTATCGGACTCGGGCGCATGCGCAGCAATTAGGTCGGTCGATTGAGGCGAAGTGGGCGTCAACGTGTCGTGCAGGTATATTATCAGTTGATGGCCGTATCGTGGAATACCCCACCGAGTGCCGACAAGCAAGGCCTTGGCCAGTGGTCTGCACCAGGGATGGGGACGCGGAGGGGAGGCGCACTGTGAACAGGTGGGAGGAGGTGTCGGAGGACGCCGAGCAGACGCGGGAGAAGGAGCAGGCCGCTGACCGTGCCGTGGAGTGTGTGGAATCGGGCATGGTAGTGGGGCTGGGCGCCGGGAGCACGGCGTTGCTGGCGGTTCGGCGCATCGGCCAGCTCTTGCGTGAGGGCCGACTGCGCGATATCGTCGGCGTTCCATGCTCAAGCGCGATCGAGGCGGAGGCCCGCGCGCTGGGCATCCCCATCACTCTGGATCCACCGGGGGTGGTGGACCTCACCATCGACGGCGCTGACGAGGTGGATCCCGAGCTGAACCTGATCAAGGGGGGCGGGGGAGCGTTGTTACACGAGAAAATCGTCGCGCAGGCCAGCCTTCGGGAGATTATCATCATCGATGAGAGTAAGCTGTCGCCGGTTCTTGGCACCCACTGGCCACTGCCCGTCGAGGTCGTGCCGTTTGTGGGGCAATCCCAGAAACGTTTCCTCACCTCTCTGGGGGCTCGCGTCACCGTGCGACAGCAGCACGACGGCACGCCGTTCAGGACCGATCAGGGGAACTTGATTCTCGATTGCGCGTTCGGTCCTATCCTGCGACCGGCGGAGTTGGCAGCCAAGCTGGACGCGCGGACCGGAATCGTCGAGCATGGGTTGTTTATCGGGCTGGCGACAGAGGTCATCGTCGCCGGCATCAATGGCATCAGGCATCTGACACCGAAACAGCCCGACCGTCGAGCGTCGGACCGGGCTCTTGAGAAAGAAAGTCCACAATGACAGAGCCAGCGCAGCAGTGTGCAACCCACGTCATCATCCACCGCTAGCACACACATCGGGAGGTGATATCATGGCACTCGGATATAATAAACCGTTATATATCCTGCCTTTTGACCATCGTGGATCGTTCCAGACCGGGATGTTCGGCTGGAAGGGTATCTTGAGCCCCGAGCAGACGGCGCAGATCGCCGCCGCCAAGCAGGTGATCTACGACGGCTTCAAGGCCGCTGTGGCGGCCGGAGTTGCGAAAGAGCGAGCCGGCATATTGGTGGACGAGCAGTTCGGGGCCGCCATTTTGCAGGATGCCTCCAAACACGGCTATGTGACTGCTGCCCCTGCGGAAAAAAGTGGGCAGGACGAGTTCGACTTCGAATATGGTGATGACTTTGCTCAGCACATCGAGACCTGCAACGTGACCTTCTGCAAGGTCCTGGTGCGCTACAATACAGAGGCTGACAAGGACATGAACGCGCGCCAGACCCGGCGGTTGCGGCAACTGTCCGAGTATCTGCACCACGCCAATCGCAAGTATATGTTTGAGTTGCTCGTACCGGCGACGCCAGAGCAACTGCAAGAGGTCGGTGGAGACCGCAAGAGCTATGATCTCGAGCGGCGTCCCGCCTTGATGGTGCGCGCTATCCGGGAGCTTCAAGAGGCGGGGGTTGAGCCAGACATCTGGAAGATCGAGGGACTGGATCGCCGTCAGGATTGTGTGCATGTGGCCGAGACCGCCCGTCGAGATGGGCGCGGCGACGTGGGCTGCATTGTCCTCGGACGGGGTGAGGACGAGGCACAGGTCCATACCTGGCTCACCACAGCCGCTGGCGTGCCGGGATTTATCGGCTTTGCGGTCGGACGGACGACTTTTTGGGATCCACTGATTGCCTGGCGCGAGCAGAAGAGCTCTCGGGAAGCAGCGGTTGCCGAAATCGCCCGACGGTATCGGCAATGGGTCGATGTCTTCGCCAAGGCGCACGCATCCTGACGGAGGTACACATCCCTATGGCCATTCCCAACATCCTCGCGCTCGACTTCGACGGGGTCCTCTGCGACGGGATGCGTGAGTACTTTGAAACCACCCGCCGGACCTATATGAAGGTCTGGCCCACCGACGCCACGCCCGGTGACGATCTCTTCCCAGCGTTTCGTGCACTCCGGCCGGTGATCATGACCGGTTGGGAGATGCCGATCATGCTGCGGGCCATTGTCAAGGGACGCCCCATCCCCGCTGTTCTCCATGGTTGGGAGAAGGTCCGTGATGCACTGGTGAACGAAGGACCACTACAGGGCACCGCGCTGGTGAGCCTGCTGGCCCACACGCTCGACGCGGTCAGGAGCGAGTGGATCGCCGCCGACCCCCGCGACTGGCTGGAACGCAATGTACCGTATTGCTCGTTAGAAGAGGTGCGCCGCCTGGTCGCAGAACCCGAGCGCACCGTGCTCGTCACCACGAAGGAAGGGGAATTCGCCCGCCAGATCCTCGACCACTGGAGCGTGCACCTGGCGGATATTCAGGGAAAGGAAGCCGGCACCCACAAATGTGACAACCTCCGCGGCCTCATCGCTCATGATACAGAGGTCTATGGGCGGCGACCGCTTCTGTGGTTCGTCGAAGACCGGCTTGAGACGCTCCAACACGTCACCACCCACGCCGATCTGGCAGATGTCGGGCTCTTCCTGGCTGACTGGGGCTATAACACCGCGGAGACCAGGGCTGCGGTGCAGGAAGGCGGACGTATCCGCCTACTCACTCTCGATCGGTTCAGGCAAGGTCTCACGGTGTGGCTCTAAGGACTGATTCCCGCAAATCATGGCTCTGGCATTACTGAAGTTGCCGCTGTCGTGATTGGCGTTGCTCGGCGTCGGCGTGCTGTTGGCGGTTAGCGGCTTACTCATGAAGCCTAAACGGTCATCCATTATGCTGCGACCGCATCGCCCGCAGGCCTTCCTCCACCGTCAGGGGTGTCATCTGCAACAGGCCACTAAGCCTCGCACTATTCATCGAACAATCCCGTGGTCGCGCGGCTCGCCCCACGGTAGAGCCCATCTCGATGGGTTTGAGCAACGCATGGGGCAGATCAAACATCTCGCAAAGCGTCAGGCCAAAAGCATACCGATTGATGCGTTCCCCACCACCGAGATTGAACGTCCCATGGACCTCCGGTGTGTCGATCAGCCGCCTAATAGCATCTGATGCCTGAACGACGTAGAGGGGGGTTCGGTACTGATCAGTAAACAAGGGCACCTCTTGTCCCTGGCGCAATCGTTGTACTAGCCAGTCCACAAAGTTCAACCGGGTAGAGCTGCCCCAACCATACATCAGCGCTAAGCGCAAGATCACTGTCTGTGGACAGATGGCTGTTGCCCTGCGCTCCCCCTCCAGCTTCGACCGCCCATACACCATTAATGGCTGCGGAACATCCGCATCGTCGTAATACCCTTTGACCCCGTCGTACACCTGGTCGGTCGAGATGGAGATTAACCTGGCACCGACCGCCACCGCCGCCCGTGCGACGGCTTCCGTCCCCTGAACATTGACGCCATGCGCGGCATCGGGGTGCCGTTCACAGGCATCGACATCACTCAGTGCGGCGGTGTGGACGACCACGTCAGGATGAAATGTCGTAAACGCCTCATGCACCGTTTCCACGTCGGTCAGATCGAGTCGGATCAGCTCACACGTGTCACGCACTTGATTCTGGCTGTGGTATGTCCCCAGCACGGTATAACGATCCTTGAGGGCCTCTGTGACATATCGCCCCAAAAAGCCGCTGCCACCAGTCACCAGGATGCGTTTCATGTGAGCCCTCACCACTCCACTTTCCAGCTTACTGTCCGGCTTGACTCAGATACCAATCCAGGATCTCCTCACCTGTCCAGAATAGCACACCAGAGTGTTCGGTGAGGTAGTGACAGACCTGGTCGAAATACTTGATGCGGTGCGGCACCCCGGTGATGTAGGGATGTACCGCAATGGCCATGCAGCGTGGGCGTGTCTCACCCTCAGCATATAAGGTATCGAACTGATCCCTTGTGCGTCGGAACAGCTCTTCGGCTGGATGATGTTGCAGCAGAAAGATAGGAATATCGTTCAGTTCCACCGTGTAGGGCAGCGTTACCAAGCGACCGCTCTTCACCCGCATCTCATACGGGAGATCATCGTTGACCCAATCGCAGACATATTCGATCCCCGCCTCTGCCAAGAGGTCGGGGGTCTCCCAGGTTTCCGTGAGCCCCGGACCCATCCAACCTCGCGGCGGTCGCCCACTCCTCTCGCGTATCGCTGCCATGGTCTGCCGAATCATGCCTGCCTGGTCCTGCTCCAATGTCATCGGACGCTGGATGTAGCTGTGACCCATAAGTTCCCAACCAGAGTTCAGCATCGCATCGACAAGACGCGGATAGGATGTGCAGACCGAGCCGTTGAGCGACACCGTCGCTTTGATGCCGTACCGGTCCAGGAGCTCCTTAAGACGCCAGACGCCGACTCGCAAGCCATAGTCGTACCAGCTATAGTTCGGGACGTCAGGGGGTGGATTGGTGCCTCCGCCGGGTGGTGGTAAGATGGTGCGCGCCATGGGATGATGGATGTCCCATTCCTCGATATTGACGATGACCCACACGGCGACGCGAGCGTTGTCGGGTAGCTTCAGCACCTTGCGGTCTACAATGGGCATGTAATCAAAGCGCTCCGTCCAGGCCATGGTCGCCTCCAGGTCGACGAGAAACGGATCGGTCTCTGGGATGATGCATTGTGCGCGCGATGGTGATGCCCCCATCATAGCGCGATCCCTCGGCAGGTCAATGCTTTTTCGCCTCCTGCCAATTGACTTCGGTCGCTGGGCACGAACGCGGCAGCCAGCAGCGCCTCGACCGACCGAGTGGTATCCGCATGCGCACGAGCATCGGATAGTATTTCAACCGTGCAGATCGATAGTGCCTGAGGTCGCACTGTGCCTGAAGTTGCCACCGCCTCAAAGCAGGGAGTGGTTCATGACCTTCATCGCGGTCCAATGTCCCCACTGGCACCGTGAGCAGATCGCTAAACGCGGCAAAACACCCAGAGGCAAAGCTGCTCCGAACATCAAAGGTCTGCCCTCACACCGCGCAGCGGTATGTCACTCCCGTCACAACATACGAGAACACTGCTGAAGATTTACACGTAGGGAAAATACCCGTTTGCATAGTGGCCCAAGTTGGCTTTCACTCGCCACGCAGCTCGATACGTGTAGAGGCAGGTGTCCGAAAAAGGTTCTGCCAATCGGTAATGCAATAGGCTGTTTTTACATACATGAAGCTGAACAGGTCTTCCGTCCGAGAAGGTCTACTATTCTGGATTGACCTCCCTGTGGCCGGAAATTACACGTCTCCCGAACTAACCCCTGATTCAGATGTGTAAGGTAACTCTGCCGCTGTGTGTGACCTAGTCAGTCGATGTGAGGCTCGGATTGTCAACGGCAGCCCGAGATAGATGCCGTGAAGGTGCCGCTCCCTAATATGTGCTATTCACTCCAGTAGCAACTTTTCGGTACGTAACAGTACTGAACTCGCTTGAAAAGTGTTAAGCACTCGGGTATGATGCACGTCAATTGTCGTCTCAGAAGTATGCCTAGGTATCGTTTGCGAGTGGAGGGGTGTCTCATAAGAGAATGCCCACCACTGACAGATGAGGAAGCCCATATTTTTTAGGAGGCTTTCTGTCTAATCGTTGCTGGAGTCGTTATCGGTGGCGATCAAGCACTCGCTCAAAGGTGCCGTGGTATGTTGCGCAGCGTCAGGCCAGCATCTCGTTGGGGTTGGTCACAGTCCCACCAGGCGCCTGCGCGCTTGAGGCACACGTGGCCAATGCACGTGTTGGCCGATTCAATCCCACCACTCCCGATCGGATAGCCCGCCTTGCGGGCAACGCGGTTATCCAGCCGCTCCTGATGACACTGCAGATATCCGATCAGCTGGTCAATCTCGTCTGCAGCCTGGGCATCTGCGGGTTTCATCCGCTGCAGGCCCCAGATCACTCCAGGCCCTTCATCCCAGCACACCCGTGCCACGGCCGCCTCACACCATTCGTATGGGCGTTCGGGATGGTCCCGATACTGCCGCCCCGCGACCTTATAGAGATGCTCACAACAACGGTAGTAATCCAGGATCTCCACCGCCGACGGACACAGGGCGCGGACCTGTGTCCAAATCTAGGGCGCTCCATCGGTAATCACACACAGGCGTACCTGCTCCTCAGGCATCAAGCCGGCCGATGTGACGTGCTGGAGGGCGGCGGCCAGTTCCTCGTCCATGTGCACGTGAGGCCAGCTCAGGACGTGTTCGATCCCCTCGTCCGCGACCAGGGACAACCGGACGCCTTTGGCCTCTCGCTACGCTCCGATCCAGCGGGCGCGCGTGGTCCGGCGCTTCTTCCGTCCGTGGCGCCGGCCCTGCGCCGTCTCCGGGCGGGTGGGCACCTCGGCGCCATCAATGGCCAGGACCAGGATCGGCCGCCAGGTGTGGCCCGCCGCGACGGCGACGATCTCCTCCCGGCTCGGAGCGACATCCAAGACCGTCAACCCCTCAGCCACTTCATGGGTCACCGCGTGGCCCGTGTGCGCGCTCAGTGGTAGTCCTGCCAATTTCTGGAACAGCTCACACGCCGTCTCATACGGGATCTCCTTGGTCAACTTGACGACGGCTTTCTAGACGTCGGGTGGCTGGCGTCGATCCGCCAGCTCCAGCGTGGCATCCAGGGGTACACGCCCCAACTGACAGCGCTCACAGTAAAAGTCGGGGCGCCGGCGGCGGACGGCGTCCAGCAGCGTCTCCACCGGACGGTCCTGGGGACCACCGGCCGACCACATCTGCCCGCCCTGAGGGCACGCCGCCGTGCGCTGCACCATCACCGGTCGATGCACCTGCGCGACCAAATCCTCCGCAACGGCTTGAGTCAACTCCTGCCGCAGGACAAAGACGGCCTGGGTCAGCTGTTCCAGGGTCGGTTTGGGGTCCTTCACGCGCGCCTCCAGTGTATCCAGCCAGTGGTCCAAGTGGTCGTGCATGCGCTGCCGAATCTCTGCACACCGCTGGGTGTCGCGGCACTCGTCGAGCGAAAGAAGCGCCGCAGTGGCCATCGTCCGGTCCTCCTCAGGTCAACAGTGTTCGGGTGCTGTTTCCCTCTCACTCCTCACATGGAGGCCAGTCTTTGTGTCCTAAAAACCAGGGAATGTTCCCGACCGACCGGGTGGTGGTCGCCTCCGTGGTCAAGGCTGTGGGCACGCGAGTGGGCTTTTTGGCACACACCGCATCGATGGGGAAGTCGAGTGGCGTGTTGCGCACGTTGCCATAGAGACCTCCCAAGACGCGGAGCGCTTGATGTTGGGTTGACGCCACCTGTTGAGCGGCGGCCAGGTGTGCCAGCAACGCTTCGATGGCCGCCCTGCCCATATCGTGGGGAGGACGCGTGTGCTGGAAGCGGATAGACCGTTGAATCCAGGTGACCGAGGATTCCTCCGTGCGAGTTGTGCGCAAGCCGGATGGTCTCGCGCCCACGGTCGAGACAGTTCTTGGGCAGTGTTCCAGCGTTGACGCCTCACACGCGTGAAGTCTCCAGCAACCGTCCTGGCTCCTTGTGGCCACGAGTCCGGTGAGGCGGAATACACAGCCGATCTATACCTGATGGGTCATGGCACATAAGCGTCCGTGTTTCTCCCTCGGCCATTCCATCTAAACGCTTGAGGTCTCAAGGCAAGATTCGTGGTATTATGTGGAAAATTGGCGGTCTATACTGCTCGTAGGGGAGATTAGATGGATTTTCCCGCGCATATCACGGGGAAGGTTAGGTGGAAAAATTCCATCTAATCAACAATACCTTCGCCAATTAGGCGGCGTTGACTGCATGGTTTACGCGCCCAAGTTCAGCCATTTGGGTAATTGCTAGATCAATAAAACTCGGCGCTGGCATTTCCGGAAGCAATGTTAAGGTTTCTACCACATACTTCCGGCTCCGGAACCAAGCCTTCAGGTCATTCACGCTGCACTCAGGCCAATGTGTTCGCATGGGACACATCAAGGCGTGAGATAAATTGACCATGAACATGGAGAGATTTGCGCTGTTGTAAACAGGCCTCTCGTTGACCGTCATGAAATCTTCCAAGCCCCAATATTGTTTGGCATCTCGAAAGTTGAACTCCAGTTGGAAACGGAGACGATCATTCTCAATCAATGGCGCATAGGCAAGCGTCACGTCACTACTGAATAAGATCACATGTGCAACCGCTTGAGTTTTGAGATTCGTTTTGACAATGACCACAATATTGAACAAATCAGAAAACTTCTTATGCCATCATTGCATGTGGTAGATCTGTGTCTGGATCTGTTCTTCAACAAACGATTCTTGTAAATACTCATGAGGGATATTTCGACCATCGAGTTTTTTACCATACTTCTTACGCTTGCCACGGCCTGAATACGTCCCAGCATCGGGAAAATACAGAGCCGCATTATAGCGCAGTTTGGAAATCAAATGTCATCCAAGTTGTCGGACCATTTGCACGGCATCGTTATCGCCAAAGGCCCCATCAAAGACCAAATAGTGCACCTTGACGTGTTCGCCGATCAACGTCAGTAACCGACGGATGCTCTCTTGGACAAAACAGCGATAGGGGCTCAACGTCACCTCGCGTCGATGCTGGTTTTTCCGCCCGTTCGGGCGTCCCCGTTTTCCAGCGGACGGTTTTTTGCCCACTGCGGCAGGAGCTTGGCGGTGTTCTGGACCATGTTGTTCCATCAGTACTGGGTAGGAGGTTCGACGTTTGACACTCAGCAGGGATACACTCAGAAAACAGAGTCCTGGAACTGATTTGCCATACAGGGCGGAAAAAAACCGGTCCAATCCATGCGTCTTCTTGCCCGATTTCGTCACCACCACGTCATCGCCTCCCAGCACGATCACGTCGTCTTGATCTAAGAGATGGTGTCGAATCAGCCCCCATTGAATCTTGCTCCAGCTCAAGCCGGTCGCGAACAAACGTTGGATCGTCCGATAGCTCCCTCCTGGGCCAGCCCACCGCGCAATCCCTCTCATCGTCACGCGGCCGCTCATCGAGAGCATGGCCTCACTCACCCGGGCGAGTTGACGCATGGTCGTGCCATCCAGGCACTGGCTTAAACACGCGAAAAGGACCATAATATCGGGCATGGGCGGTTGCTCCTTGTGCAGCGTTGGGTTGGGGAATCCATATTCTACACGAGGCTCAGTCGCCCTGCCTCATTGCTGTACACTGGTTCGCTGCCCTGCTTTATCCTCTTTTTTGGCGAAGGTATTGAATCAAGCGTTCGGCATCTCAAGTTGCCCGTCAGGACGGAACTGCGTATCCTAAAAGAGTAGGAGTCACGTTACAGCCATATCGGGGGTATAGAACGCCTTCGGATGTATGGATATGGTGTATAAGGAGACATGATGCCAACGGAAACATCTATCGAACAGCGCTTAACCGCTGTTGAGCAGGCCGTCAGCGAATTACAACAGCGCCTCGCCCATCTCCCGGTGGCAACAAACTGGGTGGCACGCATTACTGGTTCGTTCAAGGATGAACCGGCCTTTGAGGAAGTGCTGGCGTTGGGCCGTGCCATCCGCGCAGCAGACCGACCGCCTGCAGAGGCGGACGTGCAGGCGTGAAATACCTTCTCGACACTGACCACATCAGCATTTTGCAACGGCAAGCGGGGGTGGAGTATGGGACGCTGCGGATGCGCGTTGCTCAACATCCGCCCACCGAACTCGCCTGCTCGATCATCAGTTTCCATGAACAAGTTCTGGGCTGTCATACCTACATCAGTCAGGCACGTCGCGCCGAGGAGGTGGTCCGGGGATGCGGAATGCTCGCTCAGGTGCTGCGAGACTTCACCGAGGCTCTGGTCATACCGTTCGATGCGGCCGCGGCAGTGGCCTTTGAGCGGCTGGTCGCCCAGCGAGTGCGCGTCGGGACCATGGACCTGCGGATTGCAGCCATTGCCTTATCGCACGAGATGGTCTTGGTGACACGGAATGCAAGTGACTTTCGCAGGGTACCAGGTTTACGCATAGAGGATTGGACGGTGTAAGGGAGGCGGGAGAGGCCGCCGAACAAGGGCGTGCAGCTGACTGCCTACAGCCTCCGTCTGCTCGCTCCCGCTTCCGGCAGCAGCTGACGCCTAGCGTTCGGCTTCCATGGAAAGGCGACGGTCGGCAGGAGGCCGACTCGAGGAGACGATCATGTGGTGCAGCACTGTCGGGGTCATGGTCACCCTCATTCTCACTATCCTCGCAGCGCCGCTGGTCACTGCCGCCCAGCCAGTGGGGAAAGTGCACCGGATTGGGTGACTCAGTCCTGGCTTGCCCCGCCCTGATCACGACCCCCCTGTAGACGCCTTCCGGCAGGGGCTGCGCGAGTTTGGCTATGTCGAGGGCCAGAACCTCGTCATTGCGTACCGTGGGGCGGCGGGGAGAATTGAGCGACTCTCCGACCTGGCAGCCGAGTTGGTCCAGCTCCAGGTGGCGGTGATTGTGGCAGTGGGAACCGCAGCAACCCGTGCTGCCCAGGACGCCACGCACACGATCCCGATCGTGATGACGGGTACCTCTGATCCGGTTGGGCAAGGGTTTGTCACTAGCCTGGCGCAGCCGGGCGGGAACATCACGGGCTTGAGCAACCTGATGGCGGAACTCCCCAGCAAGCGGTTGGAGATCCTCAAGGAGACGATGCCCCACAGCGCGCGCATTGCCGTGTTGGTGAATCCGGACAATCCACCCGCCAAGTCTGTGCTGAACACCCTGACCGTGGCAGCCCAGGCGCTGCGGTTGCACCTGCACGTCGTGGAGCTGCGCCATGCTGAGGAGTTGGACACGGCCTTCGCAGCGATGACCCAAGAGGGTGCGGACGCGCTCATGGTGCTGTCGGGCCCGCTGCTGATGGATGATCTGCTCGGACGGGTGGCCGACCTCGCCACCAAGAGTCGGCTGCCTGCGATGTATGACTGGAAAATGTATGTGGAGGCTGGGGGCGTGATGTCCTATGGGACGAGCCTGCCTGAGAGGCATCGGCGTGCAGCCACCTATGTGGACAAGATTTTGAAGGGTGCCAAACCAGCCGACCTCCCCGTGGAGCAGTCCACCAAGTTCGAGCTGATCATCAACCTGAAGACGGCCCAGGCCCTGGGGATCACGATACCCCCGCACCTCCTCGTCTTGGCGGACGAAGTCATCAAATAGGGGAGGTGTCTGAGAGCAGTGCAGGAGGGTGACATGTACCGCAGGGCGCATCTGCATGGCGTTGGCGTCGAGGGGTGGGCGGTATCTCACCCGCGGCTCTACGGGGCCTACCCAGCCAAACATCACAGTGAAGCCGACGCGCAATAGCCTTCGCTCGTCCCTCTCTGCGGCTGTTACGCGCGGCTCAGGTCCAGCGTTCCGCGCGACTGCGGCGCGCCGAATCGCGGCGCCGACTGCGTCCAGCACCTTGCCCCGCCGTGCTCGCGGGTCAGCGCCGCGATTCGGCCTCACTTTCAGAGGCATTAGTGTGAAACCAACGGTATACATTGAAACAAGCGTCATTAGCTATCGGATAGCTCGACCAAGTCGTGATCTGATCGTCGCGGCGCACCAGCAGATGACTCATGAATGGTGGGAGCGTGTCTTACCACAATGCGACGCCTTTGTTTCCCCGGTAGTTTTAGAGGAAATTGCGCACGGGGACCCTGACGCCGCGCAACGACGTCAGCAGAGTGTCGCCGCTTTTCCTGTCGTCGAGGTTGTCCCAGAAGTCCATGCCCTTGCAGCGGCATACTTTGCTGCCATTCCTCTGCCAGACAAGGCGCAGGCAGACGCCTATCACTCGGCGCTCGCGGCCTGGCATGGGCTCGATTATCTCGTGTCGTGGAATTGTACCCACATCGTCAGTGGCCGCGTACGTATGATCGTTGAAGAGATCAATGCGGAGTTTGGCATACGGACCCCAATCATCTGTACCCCCGAAGAACTCATGGAGGTCGCCTAATGGGACAGGATCCTCTCCAAGAACTGCGTGAGATTCGTCGCCACATAGAACACGCCTGCGAGGAAAGAGGGCAAACCTATGCCGACTATCTCTCCCAGGTGCAAGGCAAATATACCAAGCGGCTTGTGCGGCGTGGGCCAAAGCCACGTCTCAAGATGAAAGAGCCTCGCGTGGTGCACGAGGCGTCAGGCGAAGTGTAATAGCCAAGCCGAAGATATTGCGTAGACCGTTGTGTTTCTCTGCTTACCCCACAGTGACTTTATCACGGGGCAGATCCTGGCCGTGGATGGTGGTTTCTCCATTGCGGGCATCCAATGGAAATAGAAGCAGGCGCGGCCGGGCGGTGGTAGGCGTCAGGCCCTCACCACGGCACTTCCCCAGATGGCCTGTCTGGAGGACGGAGCCTAATGCCAGACACTCAGACCCCACCGAACAAAGGCCTGGAGCTGACGGCTTACAGCGTCTGCTGCGCTCCCGCTTCCAGCCGCAGTTCAAGCCCGGCGTTAGGTGGTTTTCCTCAACTGCTCAATTAATGATACATTGTGCAGCATGAAGGAGTGTCCAAACCAAGCGAAAGAATGCATGAGCCATGAGGGTTCCCCATTTCTTTCAGACCAGTGAACAGACATGTGGAGCAACATGCTTGCGGATGCTTGGTGCTATGCTCGGTGTCGCACAAGACGAAGCAACGATTGCTCAGTACTGTGGGACAACCGAGCTTGGGTGTACTGTCCAGGATCTGGTCGTTGGCGCCCACGCCATAGGCTGACAGGGGGAGATATTTCCCGTCTTTGGCCGTCCTGCAGCCATCGAAACTCTGATGCAGCAAGTCCCCTTCGTCGCCATGATCGATGTAGCGAGTTTATATGGGACCACGCCGATGTTTCAGTGGCATTTTGTGGTGCCTTTGGCACTGCAACGAGATGTTCTAACGTTTCATGATCCCGCCGATGGGCCGGACCGTCGTGTGCCACGCGAAGATTTCCTGGCCGCGTGGGCGACGGCCGGGTATCGAGGAGTACGCGTATGGAGCCCATAGCCCGTGTCCGAGAGTTTCTGCTCGATAACATCGGTCATATGACCTATCCGGGGCAAGCATCCTATGACCCTGCGTCGCACCACTGGTTTGTGCCGATCTACTGCCGTACCTCCCGCGGCTCTGTGGTCATCGGAGACATCGAAGTGGATCACCAGGGGCACATCCTCTTCGCCCCAAGTAGAGAGGAGATGCTGACCCGGCTTTCTCGCACGCCCGTTCCCACCACCTAGCCCGGGCCTGGTCGCGCCAAGAGAAGCCCGCAGCGAGGGGAGTGGGGAAATCCCGTGAAACTCGCTGTGGTGACCCCGTGGGTGAGAGCAGTGGCGCAAGTCCCACCTGACGCACGCCTCGCCAGCCGGTCAGAAGCGCCCCCGACGTGCTCAACCAGTCATGGCGGCGTGGGGCGAGGGGGCGTGAGGTGACAGGCCGCGTGAGGGCGCCCCGACAGTGGTAGAGTGGTGGACCACCGGATCACCCTCCGCGGGATGGAGGGGAACGCCGACGGCTTGCATGCGCCGGAAGGCAGCAGTCCTGGGTGCGCGAGGGCGAGTGTAGAGGACACCACCGGGGTCTGAGAGCGGGGCATGGCAGCAGAGGGGTCACTCGGGCACGAGGGACCACCGCAGGACGCCGAGACGGCGTCGTGGCAGTCGTCGCGGCGCGTCGTCCCGAGGGGCTGCGGGCTACCCCGGCCGGCCGGGACGGTGGGGAACTGCGGCCCACGGGACCCCCGGGAGGGCAGGCAACGCCGGGAGTCGATGGGGTGCCCGCGGCGGCATAGGCGGAACCCCTGGAGGTGCACCTCACCGACCGGTACGCGCGCCGGCGGAGGGGGCGCTAGACGGCGCCGCCGGTGAAGCGGACGTGGCTCGACAAGGCGGAGGGCAGCCAACGACGGCTCGGGATGCCGGTGGGCGAGGACAACATCGTCCAGCGGGCGGTGACGAGGCTGGGGGGCGCGGGCTCTGCGCAGGACGTTCAGGACGGCGCCCCCGGCTGGCGGGAAGGCCACAGCCCGCACCAGGCGCGGCAGGCGTTGCGGGAGCAGGGCCTGGACGTGACCAGCGACTGGAGCGTGGAGGCCGAGGTGCGTGGAGGCTTCGACAATCTGGACCATGGCCTGTGACGCGACGTCATGCGGAAACGGGTCAAGGACGGGCGCCTACGGCGTCTCATCGGGACATGACGGCAGGCGGGCGGGCTGGACGGGGACACCCTCACGTACCCCGAGCAGGGCACCCCGCAGGGCGGCGGCGTCTCGCCCTTGTGGGCAACGCTCTGCTTGCACGAGGCCTTCGATGTGTGGCGGCAGAGGCACTCTCCTCAGGCCCCCGTCGAGCGTGTTGCGGAGGAGGTGATCTGCCATGGCGCGCGCGGCTCAGGCCCAGGAGTTCCGGGTAGCCCTGGCGCGCCGCGTTGCCGACTGTGGGTTGGAACGGCATCCCCAGAAGCCGAAGATCGGCTCCGGCAAGGACGATGCCCGACGCGGAACCTACCCCGAAGCGCACGGTGACTTCCTGGGCTACACGTGTCGGCCCCGGCGGTCGAAGCATCGGGGGGGGAAGGACGGCATCCACTTCAGCCCTGGTGTGAGTAACGCCGCGGCGAAGGCGATCCGCCAGGCGATTCGACGGTGGCAACGGCGGTGTCGGCTGGACCAACAGCGCGACGATCTGGCGCGGATGTGCAATCTCATCATCCAAGGCTGGTTCACCTACTCCACGCGCTCCTACCAGTCGGCCCTGTACCGGACCCTCCAGCCCCTCGACCGGCCACTGGCCAGGTGGGCGATGGCACAAGACCAACGCGTGCGGCGACAGCGGCGGCGGGCACAGCACTGGGGGCGGCGTGTATCCCGGCGGCAGCCGGGACTGTTCGCACCCTGGCGCCTCTGGCATGCGGGGGCGGCACGATACGAGCCGGATGAGCCGAGAGGGTCACGTCCGGATCTGTGAGCGCGTGGGGGTGCGAGTCCCCCGCGCGACTCGACTCGTGTGCTTGGTGGAGGCCGATCCGCCACATGACTGGCTCCTCAAGGCAGTGGACCACCGGCTGCGGGAAGAGTTCGCCAAGCTCCACGTCGAGCTCAACGCAGAGAAGAGCCGCGTCGTCGACCTGGCACAGGGGGAGCGCTTCGGGTTCTTGGGCTATGACTTCCGCCGTGTTCGCCGTCTCAAAGGGGCATGGCGGCCGCACGACACGCCGAAGCTCACAAAACGTACGGCGGTGCTGCGGAAGCTCAAGGACATCTTCCGGCGCTTCCAGTCCCAACCCGTGGACCGGGTGGTGGACCTCATCAACCCGATCCTACGCGGCTGGGTGCCGTACGTTGCCGTCGGGCATTCGAGCCAGTGCTGCTCGTACGTGCGAGACTGGGTGGAGAAGAAGGTGCGACGGCACCTGATGCGTGCCCGGGCACTCCGGGGCTTCGGGTGGAAGAGGTGGAGTAGGCGATGGCTCTATGACGGGCTGGGCCTGTTCAACGGGTACCGCGTCCGTCGGCTCTTGCGCTCGCCGACAGCGCTCCCACCCCGCCAGGTCTCATCACCCTTGGTGCGAAGCGAGCATGTCAGAGCACAATACAGCTTTGCTCTTCTGTATGGAGCGGGCCTTGGCGTACCACGGGACTATGAGCAAGCGTATTTCTAGTACAGCCTTGCGGCCGCCAATCTTCATGCGGGAAACGATCGCAACAACGCCTTGGAAATGATGACCTTGCTCGAACGTTACAGGGGTCGTTCTCAAGTGCTAACCGCACAAGAGAAGGTTCGACAATGGGCTCCCAAGAAAGCAGCCACAGCGGGGGAACGGACGTCGTCGGAGGCCCTCGGGAGAGGCCAGCAGGGTCGGCAAACAATAGGAGCAATCACGATGGGGTCGGGCTTCGTGGTGAATCCAGAAGGATACGTCATTACCAGCAACCATGTAGTGGAGGGCTGTTCGAAGGTCCACGTTAGCGGTGCGCGGGTACGCTTGGTCGCGCCAGACGCATCGAACGACCTTGCGCTGCTCAAATACGCCCAGTCATCAGTGACGGCCGCGACGTTCCGTGGCGGACGATCGATTCGCCCGGGTGATCAGGCAGTCGTCGTTGGTTTTCCGCTGGCCAGACTTCTTTCTTCTCGCGCCCCTGTGACCACAGGGAATGTCGCTGCGCTAGTCGGACCCCGGAACAATGCCCGGCTGATCCAGATCACGGCCCCCGTCCAAGTCGGGAATAGTGGAGGACCCGTGCTTGACGAGTCCGGCCACGTGATCGGTGTGGTAGCGAGCAAGCTTGGCTGGATCGCGTTGCTCGCCGTCATTGGGGATATTCCTCAAAACGTGAACTTCGCGGTGAATGGACGGATGGTCCAGTCGTTCCTAGATGCGAACGGCATGAGCTACAACGTCAGCGAATCGCTGCTTACCTTGTCCCCGGCTTATAATGTACCCCGAAAACTGGACAGGTGAGGAAGCTAGCATGCTGTGTCAGTGGGAGAGTGAGGAGCTGAGGAGAGGGGAGATGTCGACACAGCGGCAACGGTCCAGCGCGGCGTTCAACGCTCGGGTCGCGTTGGACGCCATCAAGGGGCACAAAACGGTCCATGAGTGAGCCCGTATCGACGGGGTGCATCCCACGCAGATCACGCACGGGCAACATCAACGCCAACAGGCGGTACCGCAGCTTTTCTCCGCGCGTCGCGCCACGCGTGAGCACGACCAGGATGCCCTGCCAGCCCAGCTCTACCAACCAATCGGGCCACTCAAGGGGGAGTGGGAGTGGCGGAAAAAAAACGCTGGTCTTGTCTCCTGAGGCCAAACGGGAGTTGATCGAGCCCGAGCCGCCACCCCTCAGTATCGCCCGGCCATGTGACTTGGTGGGGTGATCGCGGTCGCGTGACTCCTAGAGCTCCGAAGGAGAGACGGCTGAGCATCTGCATGGCATGCGCTTGTGGGAGGCACAGGACACCCGGACGCCCGTCTCTGGGGGACGCCGGATGACCGTGTGGCTGCGGCCGCAAGGCGACGCCGTGCATCCTCAACGGGTGGCGCGGCTGCTGCGCACCATGGGCTTGGAGACCATCGATCCCACGCCCCGACTGCGTGCCCCTCATCCGGCGCATCGGGTGTATCCGTTGGCGGCGGGGGGTGCCGATCACGCGGGTGCATCACGGCTGGAGTACGGCGATGACCTCTAGCCGGCGGCCTGGTGGGTTGGTCTATCTGGTCGCCGTCATCGCTTGGGTGCGTCGGTATGTGCGGTCATGGGCCGTCTCGATCACCAGGGATGGCGGCTGTTGTCTGGCGGCATTGGACCAGGCTCTGGGGGTCGCGCGGCCGGAGCGTTTTCACCGTGAGCACGGGGCACCGTTCACCAGTGTCGACTTCACGGGGAGGTGCGAGACGGCAGGGATCAACATCAGCATGGATGGCCGTGGACGAGCGCTCGACCATGTCTTTGTGGAGCGTCTCTGGCGCACGGTGAAAGACGCGGAGGTGTCTTTGAAGGATGATGGGAGGCCGAGAGCGGCGCTCCAGGGATTCGAGCCGTTCTTTCACTTGTACAATCGGCTGCGCCCTCATCAGGCGTTCGGGTACCAGACACCAGTGACCGTATAGTTCGGTTCGTGCCTCTAGCCGACTCTCTTCATGCTCGTCTCAAATGGTCTTGACAATGGGGTGCACCTCAAACAGCGGTGTTTTGCAGCTCGGTGGTCAAGTCAGCAGTCGGAGGTGGGGCGGCCCCCGCCGCTGAGCATGGGCCGTTGAACGAAACCGCTACGCGGTAGGATGCCAATCGGCTCCGACGGCACCCCTTCTCTCTCTCCCCCTCTTTTGCGCGGCTGAGTGACTCCCTATGGGGCTGTGCGAGGAGACCCCTGTCGAACGATCGTGGCCAACACGCACAGGAGGATCGCGATACCTGTTCGCAGACCGGCCACTTCGAGGGTTCCCCCCAAGTATAATTGCCCCCAGAAACCGGACCACTGGTTAAGGTGGAAAAAGGGTATGATGAACCCAGCCAGTGGAGGGTCAACGCGATGTCAACGAAACGCACCTGATACAGTGCCCAGTTGAAGTTTCAACTGGCTCTGGAAGCCGCGAAGGGGCTCAAGACGATCAACGAACTAGCCAGTGAGCACGGCGTGCATCCCACGCAGAGCAGTGAGTGGAAGCGCCAACTGCTGGCTGTGGGGGACACGCTCTTCAACCGTCACGAGGCCCGCCAGCACCGAGAGCAGCGGGCACAGGAGGTGGAGCACTATGAGCCAATTGGGCGCCTCAAGATGGAACTGGAGTGGTTGAAAAAAAAGTTGCCCGATTCAGCTGAGGCCAAACGTCTGATGATCGACGTGGACATTCCCCACATCAGCATTCGCCGTCCATGTGACCTGCTCGGGTTCAACCGTTCGACGTTCTATGTTGCGCCCGCTACAGAATCCGAGGAGAACTTGCGGCTGATGCGGCTCATCGACGAGCCATACACCAAGACGCCTGTTCACGGCTAGCCGCGAATGACCGCCCATGTGCGACGACTTGGCCTGCAGGTCAACCATACGCGGGTCCAGCGCCTGATGCAGACGATGGGGTTACAGGCCATCTACCCCAAGCCACGCCCCAGCACTGCAGCCAAAGAGCATACGCTCTACCCGTATCTGCTGAACGCGGTGGTCCTGAGCCGCCCCAACCAGGTCTGGAGTGCGGACATCACGTATGTCCGTATGGCCCAGGGGTTCATGTATTTGGTCGCGATCATCGACTGGTAGAGCCGGTATGTCCTCGCCTGGCAGCTGTCCAATACGCTGGAGCCCACTTTTTGCCTGGTGGCTCTCGAGAGGGCGCTGGGGCAAGGAGCGCCCATGATTTTCAATACCGATCAAGGGGTCCAGTTCACGAGCCTCGCCTTGACCGGCCGCTTGGCGCGGGCGGGGATTGCCATCAGGATGGATGGCCGGGGCCGTGCATTCGACCATATCTTTAGTGAACGCCTATGGAGGTCCGTCACGTATGAAGACATTGACCTGCAAGACTCTACCACCGTCCCAGCGCTTGACGAGGGGCTCACACGCTACTTCCACTTCTATAACCATGACCGCCCTCATCAAAGCTTGGCCTATCGAACGCCCGCGCAGGCCCATTTGAAACAGCCGGAAGATCCTGTGAGCCGGCCACCTTATTTTTAGCCTTCTGTGGTCTTGACAATGGGGTCAATCATACTCAGATGGTTCAAAGTCACCATCGAAGATTCCCAACCGTTTCATCTTGGCGAGAACCTCGTCGCGGTACTTCTCATAGCCATCTTTAAAGACGCTAGAATGCTCAAAGGATCTAAGAGACCTGGGATTGTAGTCCAATGTTGTGTTGTACCCGTAATCAATTATCTTCTGTGGCCAGATTTGATGGGGAGCATGATTTGCGCCAGGAGAGAAATACATCATCCAAGGTTTTTCAGGGGCGATCGCCGTCGTATCTTGGATAAACGAAATGGCCTTATCCACCAAGTCTTCCGATAGATGATAGCCGTTCTCCGTGTCATCCAAATCTGGTGCGTAGGGAGGCTCAATCAGATGATTATCATAGACGAGATCCGGATACCATTGATCCGTTTCTCCCCCGAGAAATCCGTAATAGCGTTCAAACCCACGCCCGAGTGGCCAATTACGCTTGCTCGCCGCCATATTTGCTTCTTCTTCCGGCAGCAAATGCCACTTACCAAGAGCAAAGGTGGTATACCCTCGTTCGCCTAATACGGCTGGAATGAGGGCGTTTTCAAAGGGGATGCGACCATTAGATCCCGGGAAACCAGAGGTGGCTTCTTCAATGCAAGACATCCCGTTACTGGTCGCATTGCGTCCGTTTAATAGGGAGGAACGGGTGGGAGAACATAAGGCTGTGGTATGGAAGTTTGTATATACCAAACCCTTGTGAGCAATACGGCTCAGATTGGGCATCTTGATCTTGCCACCAAACATTTCCCAAGCACCGAAGCCGGTATCGTCAATCACGATGTAAAGAACGTTCGGTGAACCTTTTGGGGCTTTTGGTTCTGCGTATGGTTCCCAATCAGGGACAGAATTCCGAATGTCGAGGCTGATCGTCCCATTGAACTGCTTGGTCATTAGCGTCTCCTTAAATGAGCATCCTAGAGACAACTTTAAAGCCACTTTTCACGTGGCTCCTCCGCTCGCAGCCACGATGGCTGTGCACCCGTCCTGTCCGTGCGGGGCCAGCGGCAGGGCGGCACGCAGGGGGCGCTGCGGTCGGGGGAAAAGGCCGTGTGAATGTCCTCGACTTCCCAGGAGCGGTGTGGAGGTGGCACGCACGATCACCTGGGTTCTCCTCACCTGTTGACGATGACGATTCCAGGGAGGTCTGGCAGTCTTGGCTCATCGCTTAGAGAAGATAAGGCTTGGTCAAAAAAAGCACTATTGGACGTAAGTCCTATGCTCCTACGCCCAAAGATGATCATTGCTCGCCTGGCACCGGCACAGAGACGTGGGGTCGGCAGCCACAACGGTAGGGGTGTGAGGATGAATGGAACCGTTATGGAAAGCGTTCCGAACGGGCCAACGGGGGCATTTCCCTCAAGGAAAAGGCCAGTCCTTTGAACTCATCGCGTCCATGGAGGTTGATATGTTGCCAGGCCACCAGAGACACGTGTTTGAGGCACCCAGCTCCCCGATGATCGTCTATGCCTTCTTTATGAGCCAGTCAGTTGGAGAAGATAGTGGCGTTATCGTAGCTGAATATTCTCCCCCCTTCGCTGACGAGCCGGGGATTGAGTTTGCGCACGGGCTTGAGCATTCAGCCCTCATGGTACTGGCTTGGATGCTTGCATCCGTCGAGGGCTGTGCTGACCTTATCGTAGATATCCCGGTAACGCGGTGCGGACTGATACCCGAATACCTAGGGGAGGGCAAAATTCACCTCGTTGGTCCCGTGCGTATCCGTGGAGTGCACTTCGGGCTGGATGTCGGTGGTATTGTTGAACAGGATATCGAACACCTATAGGAAATCTGCACCCTCTAGGGACGGGGTCGAGCTCTGAAGCATCACAAGAGCTATGCCCTAGCCTTGTACAAGATATCCGTGAGATTTTGACTCAAATCCTTGCCGCCGTCCATACAGACGTGGGATGCTTCTCCTGACCAGTCAACCCTGGGTGCGATTAAACAACGGTACACAAACCGCCACAGATATTATCAATATGTAGCAGTATCAAAGAGATAAGAGGAAGTGATCGTCACACGGAGCGTTTCTACTGAGGCTTTTCTTTGATAAAATTCACGGACATTTCTACCACTTTTCTTATCGTTAAACCCCTGTTCTGGGGGTTTTCTTTGAATATTTCTGCCATTGTCTGAGCGTATGGCGGTTTACGTTCCTTTGTTTCACTCCACCCACGGTAGCGCGATGGTGGGGCACCACGACCGCATGGGCCTGCGTGATGACGAGCCTTCGCGGTCGTGGATTGCGTCGCACCCCTCGGCTGGATGCCGCGACCCGACGCTGGTAAAGACCGGCGGCGCCGGCTTGCTCTACTGCTTCGCGGTGAACTGCCCCTGCAACATATCGACCGGGGACGGCGAACGCCAAGCGCGCCATGACGGTTGTGGCGGGTGCTTAACGCTCCATGCCAGGCGCGCCGGCCGGCACGTCGTAGAAGGCGAGCGTCATCGAGACGCTGGTGTAAAAGCCCATCAGGGTGATCACGTCGGTGATGCCGACATGGCCGAGGGCTTCGACTGCGCGGTCATAGAGCCCCTTCGCCACCCAGCGTGCATTGGCGAGGCACGTCGCCATCTCGTAGACGACCTGCTCGCGTGTGTCGGAGAACGAGGTCGGCAGGCCCGAGAGTATCGCCTCGACCTTGTCGTTCGGCAGCCCGGCCGCCTTGCCAGCCCGTTCGTGCGCATTGGTCGGGTAGGCCGAATGCCATTTGCTGTTGATGATGCAGACGGCGATCTCGCGCTCGCGCTCGCTGAGCGAGTAGCCGGTGCGGAAATGCGCCCCGAGCGGCCCCATCACCTTCGCCAGCTTGGGGTTGTGCACATAGATTCTTGTTCGGGCCGGGCAGTCGGCCGCGCGTCTCGATCAGCGAGCGGTAGCCCTCCTGCTGCTCCGGCGTCATCTGATCATAGGGAATCTCGGCATAGCGTCCGAAAGTGGGTGTCTCGGCCATTGGCTGTCTCCTGTGCTGAAGCGATCGGTTGACGTAACGGAAATTCACACGGCCTTTTTCCCCGCTCGCCGCCCTGCCACTGGCACCGCACGCTGTGGCGCGACACTCGCCAGCGCGCCAGACCCACGGCGCCGGTACGGACAGGACGGATGCCTGGGGACAGTCAGCGCGGCTGCGAGAGGGGGAATATCGTTCCACCTCAAAAATTTGGGGCTAGAAGCTCCTGAGCTGATGGATTGCCACGACAAAGGAAAGTTGCTAGACGAAGTCGTAGTATATCCCTTTCCCCCTCCTGGAGCCAGAGGCACGATGCGTGAGGACCTTGAAGTATAGGAAATGCAAGCGGCCTTTTCCACGTGGCATTGTCAAATTTAGCTTCCCCCTTGCCCAGCTTCTGCCCCGTGTGCCATACTCACCACATGACTACCCCACCACCAACTAACCTGTATAAGCGTCATCGGTTTCCGGCAGAGATCATCAGTCACTGTGTCTGGCTATATTTCCGGTTTTGCCTGAGCTATCGAGATGTCGAAGAGTTAATGGCGGCACGCGGTGTGATCCTCACTTATGAGCAGGAACAATCAGCCGTAGCGGGAAGCCATTCGGTTGCGGCAACGGGGCTCCGTTCATCTCATAACACAGCAGGTTGTTGGGGTTCATGGCATCGGCGAGAGCCATGCTGCGGGCGAAGTTCTGTTTAACCTTGAGATCGCGCACCTCCTCCTCACCTTCATCGCTGCCGAAAAAAACCACCTCAATGCCCTGATCCAACACCCCCGCCTCTTGCAGAATGGGGGCCAGCGGCGTGCCCACCCATTGGGCGTTACCAATCACGCCGTGAGACAGTTGAGGCCGATTGCCTGAGCATTCCAGCGTGAAGATGACCTGTTGCCGGGGTCTGGCCTTGAGCTGACTCAATGTGAAGGTCAGTGGCCGCTTGACCAGTCCAGTGATCTCTAGCTGCCAAGTCTGTGCGTTGATCGCGGGGCCGAGGGGTTTGTTGTAGTGCAGCACGCGGAAAAACTTCTGATTCGGAGTGATCCACGAGTCTACCTCAGCCCAGTTGAGCAGGTTTAACTCTGGGCTGGGCGGTTGTGGCTGATCGAGAAAGGGTATGACTTCCTCCCCCACCCGGTGCGGGAACGCCTGCGCCACCAAGGGGGACGGGAGCAGCGCCAGACCGATGACCGCTGCACCGCCTTGCCTCAATAGCTCTCGCCGTGAAATTTCTGGTGTGTTCATTGCGTACCTCCTCCTTCCCTTCTCATGTCGACCAAGAAGGAACTGCGTTTGGCGGTGCTCCGCTGCTTGGTGAACCAGGCTGGCCAGCTCGTCACCAAAGACGCACTGCTCATGACGGTCTGGCCCAAGACGGCAGTGAGTGAATCCGCCTTGACTGTGGCAATTCGGCAGCTGCGTCGGGTCCTGGGCGATCAGGCGCGGACCCCCCAGTTTATCGAGACGGTGCACCGTCGGGGGTATCGGTTCAATGCCCCGCTTGCGGTGGCGGAGCCGTCTCCTGAGAGACACCAGACCGCGGGGATGTTGCGCCTACCTTTACCTGTCGCCCGCGTCGGTTCTACGCTCTTTGTCGGGCGTGAGAGCGAATTGGCTCAAGTGCACCAGTGGTTCACCACGGCGCTCCAGGGCACGCGCCAGGTGGGGATCATCACCGGGGAGCCAGGCATCGGCAAGACCGCCCTGGTCGACACCCTTGTGGCCCAGGTGGCCGCCGGGGAGGACCTCTTGGTAGGACACGGACAGTGTGTGGAGTCCTATGGCGCCGGGGAGCCTTATCTGCCCGTGCTGGAGGCGCTGGGACGCCTGTGCCGGGGACCGCATGGAACACGTCTCGTGTCGGTGCTGCGGCAGCATGCCCCCAGCTGGTTGGTGCAGATGCCTGCTCTGCTGCCCCCCGCCGAGTGGGAGGCGCTCCAGCGTGCAGTAGGCAGTACCGCACAGAGGCGGATGCTGCGCGAGCTGACCGAAGGCCTGGAGGCCTTCACGACTGAGCGGCCACTGCTGCTCGTGTTGGAAGATCTTCACTGGAGCGATCGTGCGACGCTGGAGTGGCTCGCATATATTGCCCGGCGTCCCGATCCCACTCGCCTCTTGATTCTCGGGACCTATCGACCCGCGGAGGCCTTTGTCCAGGGCCATCCATTGCGTCCTATCCTCACGGAGCTCCACCAACACGGCCAGTGTGTGGAGCTGGCGCTGGACTATCTGTCCGAGGCCGACGTTGCAGCCTACCTTGGCCAGCGGTTCGAGGACCCCCGACTGGCGGCAGATCTGGCGCGTGTGCTGCATCGGCGCACCAATGGGAATCCCCTATTCCTGATCTCTGTCGTCGACGAACTTGTGCGCCAGCAGGTGGTGATTGAGGGGCCAGACAGGTGGGAGGTGCGGGCAGGGGTAGAGACCATCACCGCCATGGTCCCAGCAAACCTCCGGGCACTGATCGAGCTCCAACTCGCGCACCTCGGCTCCGAAGCCCAGACGCTGCTCGAAGCCGCGAGTGTGGCCGGGGTTGAGTGCACGGCCGCGGTGGTGGCTGCGGCCCTCGAGTGTGCCGATGAGATGGTGGAAGTGAAGTGCACGGCACTGGCCCACCAGGAGCGCTTTCTTCAGACCCGCGGCAGGGAGGAATGGCCCGATGGCACGGTGGCCAGGGGATTGGTCTGCTGGCTCTGCGCCAGGGGGACCTGCCCAGTGCCCTTTCCGTGCTCGAACGCGCGGTCGACATTTGTCGGGACGCCGATCTGCCGAACTATCTCCCCAGGGTAGCTCCGACCCTGGGCGCAGCATACACACTCGGCGGGCGCATCGATGACGCCGTACCTCTGATCGAGCAGGGGCTGAAGCAGGCGATGGCCTTGGAACGAGTCAACTTCCAGGTGTTCTGTCGTCTCTATTTGGGCGAGGCGCAGCTATTGGCCAGCCATCTGGAGGAGGCGCAAGTCCTCGCCGAGTGCGCGCTGACGCAGGCCCGCGAGCATCAGGAACGTGGCCACCAGGCTTATGCGCTGCGACTCATCGGCGACATTACAGCGCGGCACCAACCGCTGCACAGCGAGCGAGCCGAAGCCCACTACCGCGAAGCCCTAGACCTGGCAGAAGAGCTGGGGATGCGCCCACTCGTGGCCCATTGTCTGCTCGGTCTAGGTACCCTGCATGCCAACATCGGCCAGCGACAGCAGGCTCACGCCGAACTATCGGCTGCCATCGCACTCTACCGCGCCATGGCCATGACCTTCTGGCTGCCTCAAGCGGAGGCCGCCATGGTGCCACTCGACAGCCCTGCATCGGAGTAGGTTTTGCCTCATCCGTCACGACCACACCCATACTTCTCGCTTTGCATATATTCCCACGCGATTTTTCCCGCTACCCAAAGGACCCCCTGCTCGGCCGACGACATGTCGACGGGGAGGTTAAAAAGAACTAGCTCTGCCGTAACGTCCTACAGTTATTCCACCGGGAGTAGCAACTTGGACTCGGGCGTCTGCACGATCGGGGAACTTATTACTGTTATGTCCGATCGTCACAATTTGAGTTTGGCAGCACAGCAGCCTGAAGACCTGCAACGTCGGCAGTTGGTCGCCAATACGGCGACCAAGATGGTGACGCTAGATTGCCGAGGTTGGGGATAAGGACAAAAGTGTTGTGTCACGCCGAGTTGGCTCGGAAGATTGTGAACTCGCATGCGTGATGCGCCGAGATTGCGAGGTGATGCACGAGGCTGCCTCGTGGATGGGCCAAGCTTCATCACCGAGAAATATCGGGCGCGTGGCGTCCCGGCAGGTATCGGCGGTGCCACCCATTGAAGTGAGAACATACGAGAAACATGGAGTACACGCACAGTTGTGCATCCACGCACCTGAGGCCGCGATCCAGCTATGTGCTGGTGAGAGACTCTCAGTCGGCGTCAAGATCTGGTCGTGGTATCTCCATCTGCAGTCTGGGGCGAATTGTTCCTGATGGCATTGGGGTATAGATATGAACGACCCATCGGTGAATCCACAGGATGTGTTCCGATCCCAATTACCGGTGGGGGCCTCATTGATTGTGATATTCGTTCCGAGCAGAGACCGGGACGGGCATCCGATCGATCAAGAGTACTGGGTAGATGAGGTCCTGACGACACTGGGAAGATTGTTCCGTGGTGCAACCGCCTATCCACGCGGCCGGGGAGTGTGGCGTGACGACGAACGTCGCGGAAAGTTGCTTCAAGAGGAACGCGTCATTGTTTTTTCTTATATAGCTGAGGCAGACCTGACGACCAACGCCCTATCGGGACTGTATCGCACGCTCAGCCGTATGGGGCGTCAGGCGAATCAAGGCGAGATAGGGGTGGTCATCGACGGCAAATATTACGGAATCACCGAATATGTGGAGGAGTAGCCAATGCTTTCGGAAGAAGAAATCCGACAGGCGTTACATGCCAAGCGCATTAGTCCCATTAGTGGTCGCAAGACCAGATGGGCCTCTAGGATTGGAGCAGATAGCAGCAGCGGTGTCCCACATTAATCCAGCGCTTGGGTCAGGCTCCCCCCGTGTACGTCGACCGATTGCCCTCGACCGTTCGACATGGGAAAAATTAGAGCAGTTAGCTGAAACTGCTGCGCAGACGACATCACAGCCAGTCACCGCATCGCAAGTGGCCGTCGCCATCATCGAGCAGTATGTGGAAGCGCTCCCGCAACGGAGCGCAACGCAGGAATGACGTGTAGCTGAAAGACGCCGTGCGCACCTCACCCATGTCATCCGAAGTTGTGCGTCTGAGGAGAAGAAAGGATGACGCGATGACATCAGTAACCCGCCCTATAGCTGACCAGTCGGTTTCTGTGATCTGCAACAACATGGCCAGAATCACACTGCATACTAAAGGAATCGCTTAGCTTACATAGACCTATTTGCAGGTCCAGGCCGTTATAAGGATGGGACAAAGTCCACCCCCTTACTGCTTCTCGAGAAAGCGATTCAAGACCCGGATATGCGTGAAATGCTTGTGACCATATTCAACGACAAAAACGAAGATAACTCATATTCCCTGCAACATGCGATTCATACTATACCAGGTATTGAAACGCTCAAGTATCCACCTACAGTTAGAAACTCTGAGGTTGGGAAAGAAATCGTTGCAATTTTCTCTCCAATGCGTTTAGTACCAACTCTCTTCTTTGTTGACCCTTGGGGTTATAAAGGATTAACATTACAGCTTATCAACTCTGTCTTGAAGGATTGGGGCTGCGATGCGATTATCTTCTTCAACTATAACCGCATTCGCATGGGACTTTCAAACCTCGCTGTCGAGGAGCACATGAATGCCCTCTTCACAGAGAAGCGTGCGGCCAGCCTCCGGGCTCGCTTCGCGAGGCTCAGCCCCTCAGCGGGAGAGCTGGCAATCGTCGAGGAGATCGCGAATGCCCTGACAGAGCTGGGGGCAAAATACGTGCTGCCATTTTGCTTTAAGAATGCGTATGGCACACGGACGAGTCATCACCTGATATTTGCCACGAAAAATTTCAGAGGCTACGACATCATGAAAGGTATCATGGGCCGCCAGAGCTCTGCTGCCGACCAGGGCGTGCCCTCGTGCATCTCCATCTCGCTGAGCGACCTCTTCCTTGAGGACGTTCCCTTTGCTTTCATTGAGCGTGTCTTCAACGTCATGCAGCGTGCGTCGTGGCATCAGTTCCAGGTTCTCACCAAGCGTTCTGAGCGCCTGATCGAGTTTGCTTGCAAACTTCCGTGGCCACAACACGTCTGGATGGGTGTAAGTGTCGAGAACGAAGACTACTCCTACCGCATTGATCACCTGCGACAGACACCAGCCAATATCAAATTTCTTTCTCTAGAACCGCTTCTTGGGCCACTTCCCTCGCTTAACCTTGAGAATATTCATTGGGTCATTGTCGGTGGAGAATCAGGCCCCGGAGCGCGTCCCATTGAGGCCTTTTGGGTCATCGACATCCGCAACCAATGTTGCGCAGCAGGGGTGCCGTTCTTCTTCAAGCAGTGGGGTGGGGTCAATAAAAAGCGAACAGGGAGAGAGATCGAGGGACGTACATGGGATGAAATGCCTCTTCCGCTCACTCATAATGGCAGGTTTCAAGGCACTTTACTCGACGTCTAAACCCTGTTCCCGGCAGAAATCGCTGCTTTGGGCTTGCTTCCCTTATAGACTGCAGAACATCACCTTCGTACGCTGACCTCAGCAACACCTATGACGCTCAAGAGAGCCCAGCGCCTCTCTCTGGAATGGGTAGCGGGCAAGAATGGTGATCATGTAGAGCTCCGCATGAACACGATTTTGCCCGCTACCCCAGGAACTCCCTCTTGGCACCGAAGAGCATTTGGCCGCGGCACCTAAAACGCTTTGATACCAACCACCTTCGTCGGGAGGCTATAGAGAGATTTCCCGGCCGTAATATACAGCGTACGCGCGTCTGGACCGCCAAACGCCAAGTTGCGCGGCACCTCCGGCACGCGAATCACGCCGACACGCTGGCCCTGCGGGTCGATCACCCAGATGCCCCCAGAGCCGGTGCAGAACACGTGCCCGTCCCGCGTGACCTTCATCCCATCCGGGACCCCAGGCTCGGCCGACGACATGTCGATGAACACACGATTATTCGACAGTCGGCCCTGCGCGTCCACGTCGAAGGCGCGAATGCGGCGGTGACGACACATCTCGCCATTGCTCGCCTCGGCGAGACACCGTTCATCGAGACGGCTGATGGCCACATAGAGTATCCGTTCGTCGGGTGAGAAGGCCAATCCATTGGGGTATTCGCACTCGTCGGTAGCGAGGGCCAGGTCGCCCTGCGGACTGATGCAATACACGCCCGAGACGCCGACCTCGCGCTCTGCAGGGGGTACACGCAGCTCAGGGTCCGTGAAGAAAAGGCTGCCGTCGGAGCGGCAAACCACATCATTCGGCCTATTGAGGCGCTTGCCCTGCCAGCGATCTGCCAGGGTCGTAAGGCTTCCATCGGGGTCCATGCGTGTGATCCGCCGATTGCCCCCCTCGCACATAACCAAACGTCCCTGGCGGTCCAGGGTGCAGCCATTCCCTTCCCCGGTCTGTTCGCGGATGACCTGCACGCCGCCGGTGGCATCCCAACGCAGCAGGCGGCTGACTTGCATATCCACAAGTGTCAAGAATCCAGCCGGGTGCCAAAGCGGCCCCTCGGTGGAGCCAAGGTTGGTGGCAAGTAATTGTGGCTCGGTTGACTCCAGGATCGTTGATAGATCACTCATCATGAGGCAGCCCCCTTTCCTCGGTTATCTGCTCAGGCAGTTGGATCATCAGAGGACGTCCGGCACATCGGGCGCCATCGCAGGACGCACTGGCAACTTGTCAGGGGGAGCCACGTCAGCCACAGGCGGCAAAACGTTCCAGATGATGATCGACATCCCCGAAAGCCTGGGCGATCATCGTCAGCCGTCGGAATGTGTGGCTGATTTTCAGCTCCTCGGTCATGCCCATGCCGCCATGGAGTTGCACGGCTTCCTGGCTGACGTGCCGGCAGGCTTCGGCGATCTGGATCTTCGCCGCCGAAACGGCTCGTTGTCGCTCAGCAGCATCGGCGGTGTCTACCTTCACGCAGGCGAGGCAAGCCATCGACCGCCCTTGCTCGTAACTGATGAACATATCGACCATGCGATGCTGCAGCGCCTGGAAGCTGCCGATGGGCACCCCGAATTGGCGTCGCGATTTCAGATACGCCAGCGTCGCCTCGTTGGCATACCTGATGGCGCCAACGGCTTCGGCACAGAGGAGGGCGGTGGCATAGTCGACGACCTCGTCGATCAGGGTGAGGCCATCGCCCTCGGAACCGATGAGTGCCTCGGCAGGAATAGGCACGCTGGAGAGCTTGATGTCAACGGCGTGAAGATTGTCGATCGTGCGGTATTCTTGCACTGTGACTCCGGGCAGGTCGCGCTCGACCAGAAAGAGGCTGATCCCACGGGCGTCGGTGGGATGGCCTGCCGTGCGCGCCGAGACCACGAGCAGATCGGCGCAGCCGCCATGGATTACGGCGCACTTCTCACCATCGAGCACCCAACCGTCCCCAGCCCGGCGCGCCCGCGTGGCGACATGCTGCAGATCATAGCGGGCTCCCCGCTCCGTCTGAGCAAAGGCAAGCTTGGCCTGCCCCTGGACAAGCGCCGGCAGGATGCGTTGCCGCTGTGTTTCCGTCCCACCGCGGGCCACGAACTGACCGCCCAGACCCACGGTGGCGAGGTACGGTTCGACGACCAGCCCTTCGCCGATGGCCTCCATCACGACCATCAGGTCGACCGCATTGCCGCCGAAGCCACCATATGCCGTGTCGAACGGCACCCCGAGCAGACCCATGTCCGCTAAAGCCGCCCACATGTCCTCGCTGTAGCCGGCCGTGGAGGCCATAATCTTGTTGCGGGCGTCAAAGGTGTAGTGGGTGGCCAAGAAGCGCTTGAGGGTGTCGGCGAGGAGCTGTTGCTCTTCGCTATAGTCGAAGTTCATCGCGTGTCCTCCGCGCTGATCGAACCGTTAGAGACCCAGGGTTGCCTTAGCGATGATGTTGCGCTGGATCTCATTGGACCCCGCGTAGATGGTGGTCTTGCGCATATTCAAGTAGCGCGGTGCCAGTGATGCGGTAAAGGCGTCGAAGTCGGCTTCCGGATCCACCGGGCGGAAGAGCTGTGCCAAAGGACCGGCGGTCTGCATCATCAGCTCCGAGAGAGCTTGCTGAATCTCGGTCCCCTTGATCTTGAGCAACGAGACCTCGGCACCGGGGGCTCGACCGCCGCGAAGCTGGTCGAGATAGCGCAGGTTGGTGATCTCCAGCGCCATCAGCTCGACCTCTACACGCGTGATTCGGTCGTGGAACCGCGGATCGTCGAGCAGGGACTTGCCATCCTTGGTCGTTTTCGCCGCCAGCTCCTTCAGCCGCGCCAGCTCGCGTTTCGAGGCGCCAATGCGGCCCGTGCCCATGCGCTCATAGCCTAGCAGGAACTTGGCCACCGTCCAGCCGTCATTCTCTTCATGGACCCGGTTTTCCAGGGGGACTCGTACATCATCGAAGAACACGGCGTTGACCTCATGGCCACCGTCCATGAGCGTGATCGGACGCACAGAGATCCCCGGTGAGCGCATGTCGATGAGCAGAAACGAAATGCCTTCCTGGCGCTTCGGCCGGTTGGGATCAGTGCGCACCAGACAGAAGATCCAGTCGGCGTAGTGGGCCAGGGTCGTCCAGATCTTCTGCCCCGTCACGACGTAATCGTCGCCATCACGCACGGCCCGAGTTTGGAGGGAGGCAAGGTCCGACCCTGAGCCCGGCTCTGAGTATCCCTGGCACCAGAAATCCTCGCCATGGTAGATGCGCGGTAGGAAGCGCTGCTTCTGTTCCGACGTTCCGAAGCGCAGCAACACCGGTGCACACATCCGCAGGCCAAACGACATCAGGGGAGGACAACCAGCAGCGCCGCACTCTTCCTCGAAGATGTAGCGCTGCACCACCGTCCAATCGGTGCCACCCCACTCAATCGGCCAGTCTGGGGCCACCCAGCCCTTTTTGGCCAAAATCTGGTGCCAGCGCAGCAGGTTATCCTTGCTGAGTTCCTGATAATTCACCACCTTTTCGCTCAGGTCATCGGGCAGGTTCTCTCGCAGCCACGCCCGCACCCCGTCGCGAAAGGCTTCTTCTTCTGGGGAATAGTTCAGGTCCATGCCACTTCTCCTCTCCGGCGAGTTGTCGCTCACCGCCTCAGACACGAGCATGCCGCCAATTACGGCAGTGCCAATCATACACGACTGACCGTCCCAGCGCCAGAGGACAACACTAGCAGTGCCACACCGAGAGCGCAGGCGAAGGAAGCCATCAGAATTGGCGCAGGAAAGCGACTGGTTGCCCGCTAGGCCCCCCTACAAATCGGGCAATGTCCGTCGCCAGGTCATGTGGTTACCAGGGAGATCGACCCGCCTGTTTCCTCCCCCCAAAGACGAATTCGATGCCAATGCCAGGGGACTGATGGTGCTGTTCCAGCGGCCGGTTGAGGAACCTAGCGGTTGGCTCGTCGAAGTGCATGTACGAGGCTGGGGTGGGGAGACGCAACTGTACCCGGATATCGGTCTGTATCCCCAATAATCGTTCAAAGATGCTGTTGGACACCCCCAAAGGATCAGTCAGGGCGAGGGGGATATGGTCATACCAGCGCAGCTCTGGTTTCCGCAGGATGTACTCCCGGATGGGTTCGAAGAGCAAGGCGCCGACAAGCAATCCACCCACGGGAGTGACGATCAAATCCTGGTATGACGGCTGCTCGAACATCGCTTCAATGCCAAATTCATAGAGGCTAGAGATCAATGCCGCATACCAAAAGCCGCCAAAGGCCCCGAACCCTCGCTCGCGGGCGCGAATATAGCCGATCGCCCCGAAATAAGGGTGGCCCAGATAGTTGACATACCAGACATCCGAGTCCCAGTGAGGATGTCGCACGTTTTCCCACCATTGCTGCAGGCTGGTTTTACGTTGCTCGGAACTCCAGTGTGATACACTCTCCGGAGTCAGAAACCAGATCCCCGCACCTATCACCTGATACCCTAGGAAAAATGCCGTATCTCTTCTGAGTCCTCGCCAATCACGTACCACCGCACTGGGTGCGGCACTTTCATCCTTTACGACGCCAGGCTCATCCTCCATCAGCAAAGGGTCTTCGGTCAGAGTATCTTCCGTCCCGACCCCGCTCGTACCTGCAGGCGGATCGAGGAGGCTGGAAAATGGTCCAGCTCCTTCAAGTGGGCGCCAGCTTGACGGGTCTATGCCGGTGCCGAGCGGTGCATCAGCGTCGACTGGCCCCGCGGGTGGCACATCTCCAGGGTGGTAAGTAAGCTGCCCCAAGGCATTGTGGTCACCGGCCCGAGGCACCGGAGATCGAGCCCGCGCCGACCTCATCTGCTGCCCTACTCGCTCTATCCTGGACTTCTGTCCTGTCGGTCGCCTCATGACATGCTCAGTAGCCATCGCCACGTGCACATCGCTGGCAAACATGATCGTGAACAGGACCGGGGCGAGGAGCACAACATACCGCATCAGATCCTCCTGAGCCTATGTGCAAGGGGGTGTGCTACACGTCAGACGATGGTCTCTCATGCCACACTCTGGTACAGGCGTGCGCATGACCCGCGGCAGCCCAGACGAGCGGATCATAGTGCTGGACGCGTGGAACATGCAGGCTGGTCGGACGATCCGGGGCAAATGACACAGGCCTCTCTGGTGCCAAGAGGGTGAACACCCCACCATTGGAGATGATGCAGGGTCCTGAGATGGTATTCTAGACCGTCCTGTGGGCTTATGGATGGGCTGCGTCGGTTCACCACTAGCGGTCGGCGCCGTCACCGGGTATCTGCACCATCTCGCTACCACCTGTGCGCCTGCCACATAGGCTGATGGCGAGGTGGAGAGATCCCAGACCACGCGACAGTGTGCGTTATTCCTCTTCGAGTTGCCTCCCGGCTACCTCAAGAGCCTGGCGTTTTTCTGGCGTCACTTCCGGATACGTGAGGTGCATCGAGCTGATCGTGGACGTCAAAAGATCGGCCACCGCCGCCCTCGCCACCCACTTGTGGAGGAGCTCTTGGGCTTCAGCGAGGTGCTTGAGGTTTTCGGCCAGGACGGTTTCAGCGCGCCCTTTGATGACGTCCTTACCCAGTTCCTTCAACTCCTCCGTTTGAGCCCAACCGGGGTTGCGTTGTTTCAGTCGCACCTTCGCTCCTGGCGCGACCTGGAATACCTTGATGAGTTTGGGGTTAATCATCACGGTTCTCCTCGCATGGCTTCTCTCACTCTATAGGAATAGACCTGGGATTGACCTCAATGCCGGTGACCGTCACCGGCGGTGCGCTGGGCCTCTCCTGTGTACTGCCGATTTAACCTCTGGGCAAACCGACCCCCTAGAGGAGCAAGAGTCGCAAGGTGCCCCCCAATGGGCACCACGAAAGGCGCATGCGGCTGAGCTGCTTTGTTGCCATCGCTTTTCTTCACTCCCCTGTGGGACGTCCATTCCCCACGGCCGGACACCACCGAACCATGCGCGACGCCAGCGAAAGCACCCAACGATACCATAACCCTAGCTTTCCCGCGAGCGCTTTTTCGCCCGTTCCGAGGTGGTGAGAAACTAATAGAACTGGTCCGCATCCAGGCGGCGCAGGCTACCCGCGCCCACCGCCCCTCAATCCGTTCATAGCCCCCATGCCTCAATGCCGCACCACATGCGACCCTCTCCTTGCGCGCGCAACGGCCAGCACCTCGATACCGAAGGCAGCCCACTCAATCAGATCTTGGATCACTCCGACCACTCCACTACCTGCGCCGGCCTCTGTCATACGTGCGCGTCCTTCGACTTTCCCCATCAGGGCAACCTCTATGCCGCCCGGTTTCTGCCGCGCCTACAGGCGCCGGATCTCACAGGAGCCGCACCAACGCGTGGCGATAGCGGCTAGAATGAGGGGCCGGATGGGTTAAGTTACCCCTTGATGGACCATCTTGTGTCGCTGCTGAGGGTTCATAGCGGCGCCGTGGCTCCTTGGTGGCTTCCACCACCAAGCGGCTCTGTCTATTTGGAGCCGAACCACTTGTCATAGAGTTGTTGATAGGTGCCGTCCTCACGAAGAGCGAGCAGCGCGCCGTTAACCCGCTTCCGCAGGGGACTGTCCAGCGGAAAAACGATGCCGACATCCTGCCTGTTAAATTCAGGCCCGACCATCTTCACCCATCCCTTCCCCTCATGCGCCGCATAGGAACGGAGGGATGCCGCTCCGAAGAGCACCGCGTCCACCTTTTTGTCCAGCAGGGCCTGATACATTTCGTCGGTCAGCGGGACCTCTAGTACCTGCGCCCTGTGCTCCCGAAGATAATTGGCGGCGGTGCTGCTCGTGATCGTGGCCACCCGCTTCCCTGGCAGATCGTCAGGCCCGTTGATGGCGCCGCGAAATTGCTGAACGGTCAACGTGGCCGTGAGCTGGGCGGTATAAAACGCCACGAATACGACACCGGTGAACATCCAGAGTATTGCGACTATGCGTGCGAGCCATTGGCGCGGCATCTGCTCGGCCTGCGTCGCCAGTGTGCTGGCCGCCCAATACAGTCCGTGCAAGATACCCGGGAAGTAGTTTGCGCTTGGAATGATGCCACCCTGGTGCCGCCGTTCGAGCAGCCAGACCACATGAGCCGGGCTCAGGATGAAAAGCAGGGCAATGCCGAGCCAGACAAGAATCGTTTTTGAAAACAGCAGACGGAGCAAGTCCCACAACGGGTTGGGCTCGGCGCGCTCGCCTGTATCGCGCACCATCACTTGCAAACCTGCATTCAATATGGGATAGGAGAATTCGAATTCCTTATCACGTTCCGACGTATAAAAGAGGCCTGAGACGGCGACATCAGCCTTTTTGGACCGTACGGCCTCAAGCAGCGCAGTGACATCAGATGCCATCTGAAAGCTCGTCCTTCCCTGAAGCCTGGCGTCAATGGCGTTCCAAAGCTCGATGCTGAATCCGGTCAGTACGCCCGCTTGTTCCAACACAAAGGGGGGAAGAACCAGCGTCGCAACGTGGCGCTCCGGGCCCTCGTGCTGGGCCAGCGCCGAAGAAACTGCCATCACCGTCAGTGCTAGCATCGCGAAGTATCGCCCAAGAACTGCTGACATCAAGGTGTCCCCTTTGACTGCTCGCCCTCTGACGAGGAGGTGGGCCGCGACACCAGCCTGGACCTGCCGACGTTTCCCGTTATGCTCTGCGATGGGGCTTGCCGGTCGGGCCCTTGATCCTAAGCTTCAGCTACGGCGCCTGCTACACGCCGGCAGGTGGCACAAACGGTCTAGGATGCAACGAGCGCTTTGACGCGTCCCTTTCTGAACGCTTTCACGAACGCCTTGTGATCACGCTCGGCCTGATCGGCATAATCGACCGTAAAGTCGCATATCGCTCGGTCCTCATATCAGAAGCCGCCGAGGGCTCCTAACCTCCGATCGCGGGCTCGAATATAAGAGATCGCCCCGAAGTAGGGGTGGCCCAGATAGTTGACATACCAGTGATCCCGGTCCCAGTAAGGACGCCGTACGTTCTCTCACTCGCGGCGCATACTGATTTGCCTTTGCTCCGCGGTCCATTTGGCCACATGCTACGGGAGGAGATACACGACCCCTGCCACTCTTGATCCGGTACTGTTGACGCCCCATTGGCCGTCCCTGCCCAGCTCATCATGTTGCTATAGGCAGCCGGAAGAGAGCCACCTCTCAGTTTTTGCGGGATCCTCGCTCCTCAGGCGGGAGAGGAAGACCGAGCAGCGTCAGATCAAACGTGGGGGCAAAGGGATTCAGAAACCGGACGCCCTCGATGAAGAACAGCCCTAACGTGAGCCCACCCTGTCCCCACCGACATCGATGACCGGGTCACGCCGAGGAGACGAACCTATGGGCTGCATAGCCTGCATGGCCATCAACATCGCATGTACGCCTGGATCCCCCTCACGCATCAGTGGTCTCATCGCCTGAGCGTGGGGGTTCCTCCCTGGCGTGCTCGCTGCTACGGTCGAACGGAGCAAGAGTGGGAAACGGTAAGGGGAGGTAGCTTGAGCAAGTGAGATGCGTTTGCTCAGCCTGTTTCGAAACAGTCAACCTGGCTCAGAGAGTCGTCGTGACACTTTCATCGCCCTCTGAGTGACGCCGTTTTGTCGCTGAGGGAATGCCAACTGCGCCCACAGCATTTATCCGCACGGCGCAGGTACACGGCCGTCTATTGAGATAGACTCATCATCAAGTCGCTACAACTAATTAAATCGTGCTATCTCCCACCGCAACTGTCCTTCAGTTGGGGCCTGAATCGGCAGGAAGGCGGCCTCGCGCAGGCGCCGTGCGGTCGGACTGGTGAAGACATAGCCGCGCCCGCCCATCGTTTTGGCCTCCAGCGCGACCGCGGCGGTCGCCAGTCGGGCGCAGTCGAGCCGGATCTGAAGCGCGACTGGCACCGGCAGAGGCCGACGCCGGTCGCGCGCACCACTTCGGATGGCTCCGGCCAGCCGCGTCGCCTCGTCGGCCAGCTCGGCCAGGTCGGACACAAAGACCTCGTTGACGCCGCGCAGCCCACCGCGCACCTGACTCAGGGCGCGCCCGGCCAGGCCCCAGCAGAAGCTGCTCTGCAGCAGCAGGAAGGTCGAGCGGATGCGCCCGATGAAGCCGCTGAAGTCGTCGGTGACGATGGCCTCGGCCTCCAGCGGCACGTCAACCAGGGTAAGCGACGAGCTACCCGTCGCCTGTAAGGCCAGTAGGGCCGGGTTCGGCTCGACCATCAGTCCGGGCGCATCTCCAGGCAGCGCGACGATCAGCGGGCGGGCACCGTCCGGCCCAGCCACGGCGGTGATCAACACGAAGCCGGATGCAAACAAGTTCGAGGCCCAGAAGACGCGTCCGCTTAGCCGCAGCTGATTGCCGTCGCGGCGGGCGCTGATCGGCAGCGGCGTGCCGATCACGTGATGGGCCACGGCGCTGGCCAGCCCCGTCGAGCCGAGCCGTTCGGCCCGCAGTAGCTGTGGCAGAAGCTCACGCCGCGCCCAGCTGCCAGGCACCGCACAAGCCAGGTAGTCGAGTACCATGCGATGACACCAGAGCGAGAAGGCACTACTCATATCCGACCAGGCGACGGTCGCGATCGTCTCGGCCACCTGCACCAGGTCATCGTTGGGGCTAGCCGCTGGATCGGCCCACCCCTCCCAGGCACCGAAGTGCCTGCGGTGCAGGAAGTCGATGCCCTCCTGCACGCCGACTTGGCCAGCATCGACCGCCTGCGCACGCGGCTCGAAGAAGGCATAGACCTGCTCGCGCGCGGCCGGCGCCAGCCGCAACTCAGCGGACGACATCGGGCACCCCAGCCAGGCGCGTCACCCGGTCGAAGGGCGTCTCGACGGCGGCACGAGCGCGGCAGACGGCGTCCTCGTCGGGGGCGTCATAGAGGCAGAGGCACTTAGCCATGTCCTCGCGGACGTAAGTGCGCAGGAAGCGGACCTCCGGCACCTTGGCGTACAGCGGCGACTTCTCTCGCTTACGGGCCAGGTAGGTGTCCATCGTCAGCATTGCGGGCAGCTCCCATTCGACCAGGTAGTCGGCCGCGCCGCGAGATGCCTTGACCTGATCGAGCGTCGCCCCGACCAGCCGCACCTCGGCCACGTCGCTCACTGCCTCCCCGCTGGCCGACAGTGCCGCCGACAGCCCGGCCGGCTCGGCATGCTCGGCGACCAAATAGACCGGTGTCAGCTCTGCGCCGACTTGGATCTCGATCACCTCGCCGCCGTCCCGGCGGACCACCGCGGCGATCCGGTCGAAGATGGGCGTCAGCTCCTCGCGACTGCCAACAGCCGGCTTCAACTCCGCCAGAACGAGTGCCATAGCTCGTCTCCCTCCCGCACTATCTGTACAGACCTGAACCGTCCCAGGTTGTACATGACTGTGTTGACCGAAATAGTACGCACGGGCAGGCAGTATAGCCGCGGCAGAGGGCAGCGTCAAGCAACCGGCGCGGCCACCTTGCAGGCCCTGACGGCGCGGGTCTGTTGTGGGGGCAGCACGGCTGGCCGCCCGCACCGTCGGAGCGATGTCGATGACGTGGTGGAACTGGGACCGGACCTCGCTCTTGGCCTTGATCCCCTTGCCCCAGTGCACGACCATGGCGTTGCGGGTGCCACCGAAGTGCGACCCCACCTGCATGGTCCACTGGAAGGGTGTGTCGCCGGTAATGGCCCAGCCCGCGTGGATGTGGTTGAAGGCCATCGGCCCGCCGAAGCTTCCCAGGTGGCCGAACCCGATGTCGTCGAGGAGTACGACCACGACGTTGGGCGCGCCTTTCGGGCCAGTGAGTCCGAGCGATTCTCGGAAATTTCCCGGAACATCCAGCCGTACTCGAAGTGCCTGCGTGAAGTCCACGCCCGCGGGCCCTTCGGTCCGAAGTAGAGGCCCACCGAGCGATTGCTGTAAGACCGACCGGGTCTGTGTGTCGTAGTGAATGAGCGACCAGAAGGGCTGTACCGGCACATTCGGAGGCAAATGCAGGTCGTAGGTCTTCGAGCCATGCAGGGAGTTGCGGTCGGCGTCGAGCGTGGCCACGGCATATGGCGATCCGCCTCCGACGATTTTCACGGACATCGCGGGGGTGGTGCCGACGGCCGGGGAGAAGAAGCAGATTCGCGCGTGGATCAGCCGGACGTCGTTCCGGATGAATTCGTGCCTTCGGCTGCCCTCGGAACCGGAGTCGATCCGTCGCCAAGGAAGCGGGGCGACCCTTCCCTGCCCAGGCGATTCCTAACAGTGATAGACGCCAACCGCACAGCGCCTGGCGGTGCGCCGCGCCACCCCTGCAACGCTCACCGGCGTGAGTGGTCGCCCCACGACAGCCTCGGCCGACGAGAAAATGCCGTGTACGCCGGGGATCGAGAGCCGCTCTCCCAGTTCGAGGGCACACAGGCCGATGATCCCGGCCATCAAGACGATCCTGACTCGCTTCGATACAGTCATTTTCTACCTCCTACCGCAAAGATCTGCGGCAATTCATCCATGTTGGGGAGATCTTTCAGATCCATCTTTTTAGCGCTCGTTGCATTTTTGAAGCTGAAATCCTCGGACCCAACCTCGTCGCCGGTTTTCCAATCCCTGATCGTGAGGCTGTATTCCGGTGCCTGCGCAACCTTCGTGCTGGTGATGACATAGCGGCACGGATAGGGACGGCTCCCCTGCGCAATCCAGATCTGCCAGTCGACTTCTTTTGTTCGAAAGGCGAGGTGATCGCATTCGACCCCGCCGATCACGCCGCTACCAAGGTCCTTGACGTTGACCACGTTGGCCATGGCTTTGTCGTAGATATTCGATGACACTACGTCTGCGCCAGGCATGGGTTTCTTGTATTTATTCCGCAACTCGTCGATCAAATGATCGATCGTGCCGGGCACTTCGACCTGGCCATAGAGGTTCACCGTCTTGCCGAGCAGCGTCAGTGTTTTCCCATCAAAAATAACCACGATATCCGCAAACCCACCGGTGCGCGTATAGCGGATCTTGTCGGGCCGATTGAGCGTGATCGTTCCCGAACTCGCGAGCCCGAGCTTCTGCTTGTCTTTGGTGACGATCTCGAGGATGGTATCGTATTGGAACGCTATGGCCTTCTGCGCCGCCATGTAATCGGACATGGCCTTGAGCAGCTTCCTGGCGTCTGCCTCATCGGCGCGCGCTCCGGAGAGTGCCCCCACCAGTCCAAGCATCAAGGCCAGCGTGGCAATGCACAGGCGCGCCGTAGCGGTTCTCGCTGGTTTCCCGCCTACCATCTGCAACTGAGGCCCTCCCTCGTTACGTGTGTTGACCTCTCAACCCCGCATCCACCGGATGATCGGCTGGTTGAGGCGGACACTGCCACAACGGCTGGGCACTGTCAAGATCAAAAACAGCATGTATTGCTGAGACGTGGTCTGGTCGCAATTGTTTGACCCCGTAAAATGACCGCTCAGGTGCGTACCCAAGCCCCTCATGCGGCGCGGAGGGGCTGGCCATGGGGGTCGAAGCGGCCGAGACAGCGGGAGCCGTACCACACCGAATGATGGCCCTACCCTATCCCATCCTGCGCTGCCTGTTCGGACCGCGCTACACCGCGCTCCGCCTGTCTGCGGGCCGCTCCGGCGGGGGCGCGGCCGGGGTCGTGTCTCAGCTGCACCTGGTGTACACGTTGTCGATCGTGTCGATCACCTGGGTGGATTGACGACGATATAGGTTACCTGGGAACCCGCATATTGCGGCTGGTACCAGGCACCACCGCAGCTCTGGTAGGCGAGTCCATTGACGATGACAGTGGAGCAAGACGGGGGCAGCGCCGATGCCGCGATGGCCGAGCTGACCACGGCAGCAGTTACACCTACCACTACCCCCGCGGCCACAGCACCGCCCACGCCCACGTGGTTATAGCAACATCCGCCACTGACGTTGACGTGACGATTGATGTTGACGTTAGCGGTATTGACATTCACGTTGCGGTTGACGTTGGCGGTATTGACGTTTGTGCGGGTTGCTCCCTCGGGTCACGTAGGCCTGTGCACCGCTGCTCATCACGAGCATGAGCGCGGCCAGCGCTGGCATGAAGAGCCGGCTGCAGGATCTGTAGGGGCACATGAACATGTGTGTCTCCTCTTGACTTGGTTGCATTCGCCGCCTGGCCGACGAAGACGATTCTGTGCCACTCTCCGCGCCGAATGACCACGCGTGCACCAGGACGAACTAAACGTCATGCATTCCCTCACCGTCTGTGACAAACGTGCGCAATTTGTTGGAATCTCGCGACAATCGTGCAAGGAGGGAAAAAAAACATGGGAACTCGATCAGACTACAGAGACGTAGGGTTAGGTTAGGGTGCATGCGCTCTGGGAGATTCCCTAGAACAAGATGCCGAGCAGCCGTTTCAGCAGTTCTTCCAGCGGCATCATGGTGGGCGGCGAGCTGGAGGATAGCCTCCTTCGTGACAGGCGCGAGGCGCATGGTCCGCACCACCTCGAAACTATTGCCCAGATCGGCGAGGGACTGGAGGTCAGCGCTCCCCACCAACGACTCCTCGACCGGCGCGCCGCCGCGCAGCCACTTGGCATCGAACTCGCGCACGTAGCGCTGGGCCAGCGTGCCATCCTCGCGAGTGCCCGTGCGCTTCGCCTGAGCCAGCTGAGGTGCGAACACCAGGAGTGGGCCGAGCACTGCACACAGCAGCAAGCTGATGAGGACGGCGATCTCGATCTTGAAGTCAGGCAGTGCGGCCGCAAGGTAGAAGATGCGATTGGTGATCAATCCGGCCAGTAAGGCGCCGTGCGCCACGGTCAGCTTTCACACACTCGGCTGCCAGTGCTCGTTGCGCCACGGTTCTAGTGGACCGCAAGGGTGCAGGCTCGACCCTTCCCCTTCCAGCGGTCCATGTCCAGGCCAGGGAAACTCAGCAATGGTCCCTTCAATGGGTTCCGCGCGCGCAGATCACCGCCGTAGCGATTGCGGATGCCGTTCACCTCGTGCACGGTGAGTCGCAACACCGCGTCGACGGGATACCCGGCCTGGTGGAAGGTGATGGGTCCGACCAATGGGGGAAAGGTCGCCGCCACGCTCCCCCCGGAAATACTGGATAGGTAGGTCACTTGCTCCAGGCTTCTTGCGAGCCTCTTCCCATCCACCGCAGTTACTCTGGTAGGCCATTTAGGCGATACATCGTTTGGAGCAAAGGACTGGCGCGGTCAACGGCACCGAACCAGCGTTCGTAGATCGGATAGATTTGCCCGGAGCGATAGAGCTGTGACAACACGCGATTGACCGCCAGGCGAAAATCGACATCTCCCCGGCGAAGCATCAAGCCATACGGTTCGTAGGACAAATACTCCTCGGCCAGCGCGAGCTTGGTCGGGTCCATGGACGTCAGCGCCAAGCCGATGAGGACCACCCGGTCCGAGGCATAGGCGTCGACGCTGCCGTTCTCCAGAGCGGCGATGCCGTCGGGGTGCTCTCTCACCCCAACCAGCTCAACCGCCATGTTCATCTTCTGGATGGCCTCGGCCAGCACGTGCTCGGTCGTGGTGCCGGGGATCACCGCCACGCGCTTGCCAGCGAGGTCTGAGAGGCCGTTGATATGGGAGGCGGTGCGGACGAGCAAGCTGCCGCCGTCCACAAAAATCATCTGACTGAAATCCACCTGTGCCTGTCGGGAAAGTGTGTTCGTGGTGGTACCGCACTCGAGGTCGATCGTGCCGTTCGCGACCATGGTCAGGCGGTTCTCTGGGGTCACCGGCGTCCACGTGATGTGCAGATCGGTCAGGCCCAACTGTTCCTGGATGCTCGCGGCCACGCGCGTACACAGGTCGATGGTATAGCCCACAGGTTTTTTCTCATCACCGACGTAGGAGAATGGCCGGGAGGCCTCGCGATACCCCATGGTGATGGTTTTGGCGAATTTGATTTTTTCGAGAGTACCTTGAACCGGCTGTCCGAACGCCGAGCTCGTCAGACAGCACAGGAAGCACAGCACGCTTAGCCACTGCGTCATGCCCTTCTCCTCTCCGGGTCTCTGAAATTCGCCGACACGGCGTGAAGACTCGTGCCGCCACCGGCAGTCGGCGGCGCCGTGATCTTGGCGTTGGAAGAGAGACTCAGTGTCCGCCGTTAGGAGTCATTGCGGAGTCTGCGCTGCCCTAAGGACTTGTGGATGGGCTGCGCAGATTCACAATCAGGATGTAGACGCTGACCACACACACCCACCCAGGAAAGATCAGTATCACCCACAGGCTCGAACTGATGCTCAGCAGCAGCCCCAGCGCTAGCGCATAGGTGAACAACGTCAGCCAGCGCGGCATGACCCGCGTCCGGACCCATGTCGTCCCCAACGAGATCATGAACACCCCGGCCATCTTGATGCCGTAGACGTTGGTGATGTGGTACATCACCGTCCGAGCGAACGTATAGACGCCGCTGTCCATGAGTCTTCTAGATTCGAAGGCGTAGGCGGCCAGGGTCCCGCCGGCGAGCGCTGCCGAGGCAAACATCATGGCCAGGAACAGCAGCCCGCTGCCAAAGAACACGGTCGAGAAGAACTGGTCCTCTAACCGCCCGAGGTGGTCACGTACTACGCCCATGAACCATAAGAAGGCGATGCCTGCGAACGGCAGCAGACTCAGCGCCAGCCTGACGATTCCTGCCCTCTCTTTTAGCCATACGCCGCCATCTTCCGGATTGGCAGGGATGGACAACCGGATGAGCACAACGCTGGTGCTGAACAGCACCGCAAAGAGGATGCCGGCGAGGGCGGCGGCGCGCGGCGTCTTGAGTTTCTGGCTTGTGAAGCGAAGCTGTCCGTCAGGCATGGCTTCCTCCACGGAGATGGCCTGGTCAGAGTGCCATGCGGCACGAGCGCCATGCCTCCTGTAACGTTCCGAGCCTAGGTCAGCACGCGTTGGGCAAGCGTTCATCGAGCCGGACGCGGGCGTTAATCTGCTACAAGAGTGAGTTAAGGGGTCTTCACCATGGTGCCTGACGCCTCCAAACCCATCGCCTAGCTCACACCTTCGCTGGACTCTGACCGAAAGCGGCTATTTTGCCGACCTCAAGCATATGCTCGCCGTCCAGTGCCCCGAATAGTTGGATGACCGTGCCCACCAGTCCCGTCCAGCCCGTCTGATGGTTGGCCCCGAGCCCGGCGCCGTTGTCGCCGTGAAAGTACTCATAGAACAGGAGATGGTCGCGCCAGTGCGGGTCGGACTGGAACTTCTCGGTCCCGCCGTAGACGGGACGCTGGCCACGCTCGTTCCGCAGGAAAATACGCGTGAGGCGATCCGCAATTTCCTTGGCGACCTCGAAAAGGTTCATCAGGCGGCCGGAGCCAGTGGGACACTCGATCGTGAAGTTGTCCCCATAGTACAGGTAGAAGCTCAAGAGCGCTCGGATGATCAGGGCATTCACCGGAAACCAGATCGGCCCCCGCCAGTTGGAGTTGCCGCCGAACATGCCGCTATCCGATTCCGCTGGTAAGTACTCGACGCGGTATTCCTGCCCCCCGACGTGGAACACGTAAGGATGCCGTTCGTGGAATTTGGAGAGCGAACGAATGCCGTAGGGGCTGAGAAACTCACCCTCGTCGAGCATCTTCGAGAGCACTCGGCGCAGTCGCTCCTGGGTCATCAGAGCGAATATCCCTCGCTCGCCCACGCCAAGATGGCCTGGGCCGGTGGGATGGATAAAGCGCAGCAACTCCGGCATCTGGCGCAGGCGCTCGCGAAACAGCGTGGTCACACTCGGGACGCTTTCCCGCTGCCACGGCTCCACCACCGAAGTGGCGCATAGCGGCAGAAGGCCCACCAGGGAGCGCACCTTGAGCCGCGTGGCGCTGCCGTCAGGAAGCCGCAGAATATCGTAGTAAAAGCCGTCCTCCTCATCCCACATGCCGTCCTCGCCACTGCGATTCATGCCGGCCGCAATCCACAGAAAATGGTCGAGGAACTTCGCGACCAGGGACTCGTAGCGTCGGGTCGTGGGTGGCGAGCTCTACCGCCAGCTCGCCCATGTTTTGGCAGAAGAGAGCCATCCAGGCGGTGCCGTCGGCTTGCTCCAGATAGCCACCGGTGGGCAGCGGGGCGCTGCGATCGAAGACGCCGATGTTATCGAGACCGAGGAAGCCGCCCTCGAACACGTTCCTGTCGAAGCGGTCCTTACGGTTGACCCACCAGGTGAAGTTGAGGAGGAGCTTATGGAAAGCCGACTTCAGGAATGCCAGGTCGACCTCGCCGCGCAAGGCCTCTTCATTGCGCGTGAGGAACAGCGTGGCCCAGGCATGGACCGGCGGGTTCACATCGCTAAAATTCCACTCGTAGGCTGGGATCTGACCGTTGGGATGGAGGTAGAGCCCAGTGAGCACGAGGTCAAGCTGCTGCTTGGCGAAGTCGGGGTCAACGGCCGCCAAGGCGATGGTGTGAAACGCCAGATCCCAGGCAGCATACCAGGGGTACTCCCACTTGTCGGGCATGGAGATGATATCGTCATTGACCATGTGGAACCAGTCGCTGTTGCGGGAGGTACGGCTGGCCGGGTGGAGGGGATGAGCGCCATGATCCTCTAGCCAGGTGTCGGCATTGAAGTAATAATATTGTTTGCTCCATAGCATGCCGCCGAGGGCCTGGCGCATGACGTTGGCCGCATCCGCCGACGCCGAGGGGGGCGTCACGTCCCGATAAAATGCATCCGCCTCCTGCAGGCGCGCCTGGAACACCGCGTCGAACGTCTCGAAAGGATCGGCCAGCGGCCCCAGCGCCGTGCGCCTCAGGCGCAGCCGGACGACCTGCGTACCCCCCGCCTCGACGCTGAGCTGGTAGTGGGGCGAGGCTTTAGTGCCCTGATGCGCAGGATTCACCGCATCCTGCTGCCCGTGGACGATGGCGTTGTCGATGCCATCCTTCACGTAGGGGCTCGGGTTCGGGGTGCCGAAGAGCCTGGCTGTGTTGGTCTCGTTCTCGGTGAACAGCACTGGGACCGTGCCCTCGCAGAAGAGGTCGTAGTCGTCTAAGGACTCCTGGAACAGCGGGTCGGTGTGGTGCACGTGGATCACACGGTGCCTCGTGCCCTCGACGGCTTGAAGGATTGGCTTGGAGCCGCCGTCAGGCCACGACCAGGTGTTGCGGAACCAGAGAGTTGGGAGCAGATGCATGAGCGCAGCTTCAGGCCCACGATTGTGGACGCTGATGCGAATCAACAAATCTTCCGGCGCCGCCTTGGCATACTCGACCACGACGTCGAAGTAGCGGTTGTCGTTGAAGATACCCGTGTCGAGGAGCTCATATTCCATCTCCTGCCGTGAGCGCCGGCGATTGGTTTCGACCAGGTTGCTATAGGGATAGGCCGCCTGGGGGTACTTGTACAGATACTTCATGTAGGAGTGGGTCGGCGTGCTGTCGAGGTAGAAGTAGTACTCCTTTACATCTTCGCCATGATTGCCTTCGCTATTAGTCAACCCGAACAGCCGCTCCTTGAGGATCGGATCCTTGCCGTTCCAGAGCGCCAGCGCAAAGCATAACACCTGATGGTCGTCACAGATTCCTGCCAGCCCATCCTCACCCCAGCGATAGGCGCGGGAGCGGGCCTGATCATGGGTGAAATAGTTCCAGGCGTCGCCGTTGTCGCTGTAATCCTCCCGCACGGTGCCCCACTGCCGCTCGCTCAAGTATGGGCCCCATTTGCGCCATGGTACATGTATTTCCCGCACCTCCTGCAAGCGCTCATGCTCTGTTGTAGTCGCCATCCTCTAGTCTCCCTATGATGCAGCGTAGAAGTGTGCTTGGTAATGCCAGCTGCCGGGTATGGTGCCATGGTCGCAACCCTGACTGCAAGTCCATTATGCTGAGGATACGTCGGCCTAGACACCGAAATACACTCCGCCAATAACGCACGTATGAGCCTCTTCACCGAGAGCAGCGGTATGCGCTCGTTCCTGGCTGGCCAGGCTCAGCCGCCGGGAAGAGGAGCGTACGCGTGTGACGAGCGATCGTCAGATCCTCGTTGGTGGGAACCACCCGCACCGTGCAGGCGCTCTGCGGCATGGAGATCACCTCAGCATGCACCGCATTCTGCTGGGGGTCGAGGGCGATGCCCAGATACGCCAGTCCCTGGCAAACTTCCCAGCGTACTGGGTCGGCGCTCGCCGATGCCACCGGTGAAGACCAGGGTATCGAGGCCGCCAAGCACCGCAGTCAGCGCACCGATGTACTTGCGGAGCTGGTAGCAAAAGAGCTCCACGGCCTGGGCCGCGTGTGGCTCGCGCCGCCGCTGCTCCAGCAGCGTCTTCATGGCGGGGCTCAAACCAGATACCCCGAGCAGTCCCGCCTGCTGGTTCACCAACGCGTCAAGCTGGCTCGCGTCATAGCCCTTGTCATGCATGAAGTGAATGATCACCCCAGGATCGAGATCGCCGCTGCGAGTACCCATCATGATGCCGCCGGTCGGCGTAAAACCCATGCTGGTATCGAGTGGCTGACCGTTGTATACTGCCGCTAGGCTGGCGCCATTGCCTAGATGTGCGATAATCAGACGCCCCCGGACCGCAGTGCCGAGGCTTGCCACGATGTACTCATACGAGAGGCCATGGATGTACTCTTTGTGCTCGATCAGCTTGTCGCGTACGGCCTGCATAGCATAGGCCGCAAGGTAGCCCAGCGTGGGCACGCATCGATGACGTCCTTCGACCACATGGAAACGGTCCAGATCCGTTCCGCACCACCATGTCGAACGGCGGTCGTGGTGGTGACTCCTCCTCTTTATAGCCGCGGACGTGGAGATTTTGGTGGATTCGTCCGGCGGTAGGTAAGGCGGTGGATCAGCCAGGGATAGCCGTGATAGGCGAAAATGATCGGTTTATCGGTGGTGAATAGAGCGTCGAAGTCACGCTCCGACAGGCCATGAGGATGCTCTTCCACCGGCTGGAGCACCATCAAATCCACCACGTTGACCACACGAATTTTGAGCTCCGGGATATGTCGGCGCAAGAGATCGACCGCCGCCAGGGTCTCCAGGGTGGGAATGTCGCCGCAGCAGGCCATCACCACATCGGGTTCCATGCCTCTGTCATTGCTCGCCCACTCCCAGATGCCGATGCCGGCAGTGCAGTGCTTGATGGCGGCGTCCATATCCAGGTACTGCAAGGCCGGTTGCTTGCCGGCGACGATCACGTTCACGTAATTACGGCTACGCAGACAATGATCGGTGACGGAGAGCAAAGTGTTGGCATCGGGAGGAAAGTACACCCGGATCACGTCAGCCTTCTTGTTCACCACATGATCGATGAAACCTGGGTCCTGATGGGAAAAGCCGTTATGGTCCTGGCGCCAGACATGCGAGCTTAGCAGATAGTTCAGCGAGGCAATCGGCCGCCGCCAGGGAATCTCGCTGTCAGTCACCTTGAGCCACTTGGCGTGTTGGTTGAACATGGAATCGACCACGTGTACGAAAGCCTCGTAGGTGTTCAACAACCCGTGGCGGCCGGTCAGTAGATAGCCTTCCAGCCAACCCTGGCAGGTATGCTCGCTGAGGATCTCCATCACCCGCCCGTCGGGGGACAGGTGGTCATCCTCAGGCAGCGTGTCGGCCACCCAGGTGCGCTCGGTCGTCTCAAAGAGGGGGGTGAGACGGTTCGAGGCCGTTTCATCGGGGCCAAACACCCGGAAATTCCGCTGCCCTATAATGTACCTCCGATAGACCGTTCAGAGCGCCAGCAGTAAACCACGCATCTATCTGGCCGCGGTAGTGTCCGCTTCAATACCACTTCCGCACCAGATCGAAAACGGCACTCATGGCATGAGTACACCGGCGCATGCAGCCTTTAACAAGAACCCCTTGAGAGGTGCCATCGCGTGCTTTTGGCTTGACACGAGCTCAGGTCTGCAGTACTGACACACCATGCATGGAATGTGTCCGTCGACACGAAGGCGCGTCGCCCAACAGGCCTGACGACGCCGGGGTGGGAGCGGGAGCTGAAGTCATACGGAGGCCCACACGATGATGCCAGAGTTGTCACCGACATTGCAAACCATGGTCGAGCAATCAGACCTACTGCGGCTGGCCTTTGTCGATCGCCAGGGCTATCCGCGTGTGGTGCCGGTGTGGTTTGTGGCGATCGACGGCGCCTACTACATCGGCATCGGCACCACCAGCGCCAAGTGGAAAGCCATGCAGCGCAGCCCCCGCGTTGGCTGGGTCATCGATGGTGGAACGCGGGGTCACTACCAGGGTGTCTCCATACGTGGCCTTGCCGAAGAGGTGCGCGAGGCCACTTGGCGTGCCAGGGTCTATGAGGCGCTGGGAAAGAAGTATTTCGGGGCCGCCGATGATGCGGAATTCATCAACATCTTTGGGTTGGTCGATGATCCTGAATCGGTCTATGTACGACTGATCCCTGATGCTGCGCTGACATGGGAGCATTGAGCCGTATGCCTGACCTGACCCGACTGACCCTTGAGCAGGTGCACGCCCTAGTGTTGCAGGTGTTATGTGCCCAGGGTGTCTCGGACCCCCATGCGCGAGCCATTGCTGACACCATTACGGCGGCGGAACGGGATGACTGTAGGTCTCATGGCTTGTTCCGTCTGCCGGGTTATGTTAGGTCGGTGCAGAGCGGCAAGGTGACCCCCGACGCGGTACCCCAGGTGCACGAACTGGCGCCGGCAGTCGTGCAGGTGGATGGTCAGAATGGTTTTGCGCCATTGGCGCTGCAGATCGGTTCTACGCCACTGGCAGAGAAGGCACGCCGTCACGGCATCGCCGCCCTGGCGGTGACACGAATCTATCATTTTGCCGCCTTATGGCCAGAGGTCGAGGCGCTCGCAGCGCAAGGCCTGGTGGCGCTCGCCTGCACCGCCGCCATGAGCTATGTGGCGCCGGCGGGAGGAAGCAAGCCGCTCTACGGTACGAACCCGATGGCGTTCGCCTGGCCGCGGCCTGGGCATCCGCCCTTGGTCTTCGATCAGGCGTCGAGCGCCAGTGCACGCGGCGAAATCCAGCTCCATCTCCGCGATGGCCGCCCCATTCCGGCGGGCTGGGCCATTGATGCTGCGGGACATTCCACCACCGATCCAGCCGCAGCGCTGGCCGGTGCCCAACTGCCATTTGGTGGCTACAAGGGAGCGGCGATCGCGCTGATGATTGAATTACTCGCGGGCGCGCTGATCGGCGAGGTGTTCAGCTTTGAGGCCTCAGCGCTGGATAACAACGATGGCGGGCCTCCTGTCGGAGGTGAGTTGATCATCGCCCTTGATCCGGCACGCTGTCTTGGGCATGGTGACCGGAAGGGACAGCTCGCGCATGCTGAACGCCTGTTTACCAAGGTCCTGGCGCAAGAGGGGACGCGCTTACCGTCGGATCGGCGCTATGCCGCACGGCAGCGCACGCCGACGCAAGGGATTACCATTCCACGGGCGCTGTATGAGGAGTTACAACAGTTGGCTATGCGCCAGACCTCATAAAACCGCAATAGAACTGGAGCAGTATTGAGTCTCCGTCAAGCTCTGTCAAAGGGTGGCGCCCCTCTGCGCGCCATCTCCTCCAGCTCATGTAGCGCCTGCATGGCGGCCTCATACGCTTCGGGCTCGCGTACATCCAGCTCCAGGGCAGCAAATTCATCGAGGTCGAGCCTCAGCAACTGTTGGCGATCTGGTGCCACAAATAAATCCAGTTCCAGGTCCTCGGAGGTGACCACGTCGCCTTCAAAGCAGGCGGGGCGGGTGATATTGCAGTACCATCCCTTGAGAACACCCTCGGCACTCCGCACTTCGAAGATGTTATACCAACGTGCACTATAGTAGTGCTCGAAGAAATGGTCTCCAGGGGCGAAGACCACGTAGCCCAGGTCCATCGCCCGGCGTTCCCAGCGCGCGTGTACCAGCATGTGCCCCGGCTCTTCTAGCAAGATCGCGCCTTCGTAGATGACGGTCCTCTGTTTGCGCGGTTTGACAAGATGCACTTTGATCTGTTGCATGAGTTTCCCTGGAGCACGTATTTGCTCTGGACATCGACATTTTCACAGGGTACAACTGCACATGACACGGCCGTTATCTCTGTGGTGAGACATGCGAAGCTGGGAGCTTTATACACCTTTTGACAGATGAGCGGCAAGCGGGAAAGCGGCGGAAGTACGCGGCATGCGGGCAGCCGCAACATGAAAAACGGCCTCGCCATGATGATTCATGCGGCTGGGGCGATTGGGGACTTAGGGATCCAAACTCGCCGGCGACGTTGTCATCGCCTATGTCCTGGCTGAGCTACAAGGCGGCCTGAGGACCAAATACCTCCTCGAGCACGGCTATAAAACGGATGTCGCGGTCGTCACCGAACCCTTGGGGTCTCAGGGGAAGGGGGTTTCGGATGGGTCAAGCAGGAGAGGGTCTGAGGCGGGCGAGGTATTTGGCTTGATTACCTCGCTCACCTCAGCTCTGCATCAGTAGTTATGATATCTGGTTTCCAAAAAATTCCGCCATGATCGTTTCACACCACGTTTCCTGGGCTCTAAACCAATCCTCATCGGCATAGGTTTTCCACTTTTCCCTGGACGGTTCAGCGATCAATGATCTCAGGGCTCCGAGGTCATAATTTTCTATGTTCAAGCGCGAGAATAAGTCTGCTAATTGCTTTTCTGGCTCATCCAGGAGAGATTCATAGGAGAGGGAGTAATCCGAATACTTCACGCCAAATAGATAGGAGAGCTTCCACACCAAATAAAACATTTGGTAGGCATGAGTCATCCTCGATTCGTCGAGGAATGGGAAGTGATATTTGAGATCATGGGCCCATCCCCGCAAATAAAATTTGTCGTGGGGAGAAAAGCCGGCCATGTGACGCATCCTTTGGGTAACACGCCACATCCATAAGGGTCGAGCACCACTGCTCCCTCGGATGCCGATACAGATGAACGATTGAGGCGTGAGGAAAGTGGTGTCGGAACCAGGGGAGACGGAAATCGATGCGGTTGAACTGCAAGACTGGCCTGGCGCGTGCCTTTTCGATAAGCCGCTCAACATACTGCTTCATCTGAGGATCCCACATTTCACCATCCATCAGCAAGTCTTTACTGATCCACTCCAGTCGATAGAATTGGCCAAGTTCCTCGAGTCCTTCGTACTCTCGCCAATAGTCATCAACATGTCTATGCGTTGTATCGATGCGGTCGCCCCGTGAGGATGGATCAAACCAGCGCCGCTCGTTGAACGGCTCATAGTACGCGGTCATCCCATCGACGTGACGGAATAAATTCCAGAGCAGCGTCGAGCCACTGCGAAACCGCGCGGTGATGAAAATGGCATCATCGCGATGGCTGATCCGACCGTGCAGGTTATTCTTCATGAGCCCTGCATACGGTGGGATCAAGGCGTGCAGGTCCCTGGAGGAGAGATGCGCATGACCTCGCTTGGGCGGCCGCATAGTCTCCTCACGGAGATCCTGGACGGCCGTGCTCTCCACCATTCTCCTGAGAGCGGAGAGGACACTCTTCTTCACAAGTCCTGAAACGAATTCTGAAAGCATGGCCTTTCCTCTTCCAAATGTTCCATTCTTATACCCCGTCCCGATTCTGGAGGGACTGGCACTGCGCAGAGCATTGCCTGACCACGGTCAAGAGCCTTGATAGTCGAGCAGTATTAGACAAGCTTTTACGTACCTGTATGATTGCGCCACTAGGAGCCTTTTGATCGAGAGCCTGTTATGTAAATCGGCTGCCAGGCACGGTACTTGATTGACGTATGAGGCTCGGCAGGACAGGACCAAGGCTTCCTGACGACCGCACCGGAGACGGGACCGTCAGGCCCACAGTCACCCACCCCCATCCCCAAGATTAGCGTTGACGCCGCCGGCCAGCCCGATTACACTCGCGCCCACGCATCTGCATGAAACAGGTATGCTTGAGCCGAATGCGCAGACCAGAGGAGGGGTACGATGCCATATCAGAAAGCTGTCCTGAGCTTGGATGACGCGCAACGAGCCATGGCGCTCATGCTTCAAGAAGCCGGCAAGGCGCCGAATCGTCCGCTCGCCATCGCTATTGTTGACGATCAGGGCGAATTAGTCAGCTATGCCCGCATGGACAAGTGCGCACCGCAGCCACCGATCATTGCCAGGAAGAAGGCCTACACGGCGGCTCGGACGCGCAGCGACACCGTCGCGTATGCGGAGCGCTTAAAGGGCCAGGGACGGTCCGTGACCGAATTCGGGGATCCCAACCTGCTCGCCTTACAGGGCGGTGTGGTGATCATCAACCCGGCCGATCAGAGCGTGCTTGGTGGGATTGGGGTAAGCGGCCTCGCGGCGGAGGAAGATGAAGCCCTCGCCAAGATGGGACTGAAAGCGATCGTGGGATAGCCAGGCACAGGCGTCGCAGACCGGGGGCATAAGTGCCCCTGGTCCATCCCCTCATGTCTGCTTCCCCCTTCGGCCGCGACGGCCCACGCATCAGCATGAGTTGTCTTGACAAATCCAGCCGATATTCCTATGCTCGCACCCCTGCATCACACCTGCGATACTGTCCCTCGGAGGGGCCAATTTCGGAGTCAAAACGTCGAGAAGCGGAGGCAGGAGGATGCCCATCCCGGCACTCTGCTACTCATTGGAGATGACTTATGTATGATCTCGTCCTCAAAGGTGGTACCGTGGTGGACCCCTCGATGAGCCTCCACGGCGTATACGATATTGCGGTCCAAGATGGCAGGATTGCGAGCATCGCGTCGACGATCGCTCGCGAGGAGGCGACTCGCGTGCTGGAGGTCGCGGGCTCGCTGGTCACGCCCGGCTTGATCGACCTCCATGCCCACGTCTTCGAAGGGTTTAATGGCAACGGGGTGCATCCCGACCTCGGAGGGGTGTACGCCGGGGTGACTACGATCGTGGACGCAGGCAGCTCTGGCTGCGCTACATTCCGCGGCTTCCCACGCCATATCATCCCTGAGTGCCACACCGAGATTATCCCCTTTTTGCACATCTGCCAGACGGGGCTGGCGACCAGTCCGGATATCATCGCTGAAGGCAGCATCGACCTCGAAGGCACCTTACGCGTGGCCGACCAATATAAGGGGCTGATCTGCGGTATCAAGGCCCGTATGGTGTCACCCGCGCTGGAGATCCTCGGCATGGAGATGCCCCGGCTGGCCAAGCGCGCCGCCCGCGAGAGCGGTATTAAGCTGATGGTACACATCGGCGATACGGAGAAGCGCTACGATCCGAATGTGATCCGCTCCTTATTACCGCTCCTGGACGACGGCGACATTCTCACCCATTACTTTACCGCCAATCCTGGGGGCGTGCTGGATGCCAATGGTCGGCTGGTGCCTGAAGCCCGGGAGGCCGCAGCGCGGGGGGTGTGGCTTGATACCGCGCATGGGCGAAGCAACTTCAGCTTTGACGTCGGACGTCGCTGTATCGATCAAGGGCTTTTGCCACACTGTATCAGTACCGATCTGACGGTGCCTGGACGTCTCAATACAGTCCATAGCATGACAGAAATGATGACGCGGTTTCTGGGGCTGGGGTTCACCCTGGAGCAAGTCATCACCATGTGTACGGCCAACCCGGCCAAAGCCATCGGGGCGGCGGATCGGCTAGGAAGCCTGGGGGTGGGACGGCAGGCGGACGTTTCGGTGCTGCAGATTCACGACGGGGACTGGGTGGTATACGACGTGCTGGGCGCCAGTTTACGCGTCACGCAGGCCGTCGTGCCGGTGTTGACCGTGAAGCGCGGCGAGGTGTTCATGCGCGACTGGGGTCCGCGGCCTTGGGGCTGGGAGCCGGATCCTGCGCCATTGGGAGAGACGCACCTTCAAAAGCTGCTGCTAGGCATCAATAGGCCTGGAACCCATGAGAGGAGGTGCCGCATGGCGGCCCATACCGACCCCAACCAGGTGCGCTTGACGGGGGAGAACCAGTACATGCGTCTGCATACTGAAGAGAATGGTCCGATGACCACGCGTGCCAGCCACTGGCGTATCCTCCTCTCGCCCGCTGGTCCTGGCCACGTGCTGTTCCTGCGCAGCGATGTGACCGAGGATGAGAGCCGCATCTATTCGGACAACATCGCCCTCGCGCGCTGGCTTCAACAGGAAGTTCTCAGCGCTGGCGAGTTCTCCGATCAAACACTTCCGGTCATCGACGCTGTGTTCTCCAGATCAGGTGATACACGCGCCTTCTGGACGGAAATCGTCGAGACACCGGATGAGGACATTGCCCTCACCTGGTACGATTTCGGCGAAGCCTTTGTGATCAGCGTCCCAGTTGGCAGCGTTCCCGAACGGCCACTGGGGTGGACCAGCGTCTTCGTGCCTGCCCGACGAGTGCAACTCACGCTGAACGGCCGCATAGCCAGCGGGCGACCCTTTCCCGAGCCGCGTGGCGATCGCATGAGCAGCACAGCCGGCTTGGCCTTATCGGAGACTTGGCTGCGCCCGTCCTAACCGGTGCGATTAGTGCATCGTGCCGCCAGGGTGACAGATCCCGCATCCGGCGCCACCCTGGACGTTTATCCTCTGCATAAATTCGCACATCGTGCTCAATGCTGAACAGCTCGCGGTCCAGGTGGCTGTTGTGAGCCCTCACGCCACCTTATCGCGACCGCTTCAGCCGTGAGCTGTGTACACATCCGCACATCTTTATTATCTCACCAGACTTCGTCGTAGGGACATCTCGCGCCATGAGCCATGAAGGCGGGACGTCGGGCACCCAGGCATCGTTCTTGCGCATAGAGACGGTTGAACACGATGCAGCATGCCCATGAACTCCTGGGGGCAGTCTCCTCGATCGCCTCCTCTATGGCAGCCTATAAGATGGCGCTGGAGGGCTGGGCAACGTCGGATCTTGCCAGTGAATGAGTGCATAAATGCTGAGAGGTTACCCTTGGCTAGGAGACTTAGGATGCCTTACGTCAACTTTGGCACAAAGGACGAACCAGGATTCGAACTGATCGAAAGCTCCGAACTGATCGCTGTCCGTACCCGAAGCCGCCGGCCGGTCCGAGGCGTCGGCCCAGTGGCTCGACCGACTACCGCCGAGGTGGTCGACGGCACTCTTGTGGCGACCTTCCCTGATGCCGGGGTTGAAGTGTATCGGGTGCCAGCCACCGCTCGGTCTTTAGACGATCGGAAGCAAGCCCTTCGAGGAGCTCCGGACGTGCAGTTCGCCGGGTCCGTGCTCGTCCACCCGGATACTGACGAGCCAGTCCTGTACACGGAGAACATCTACATCCGATTTCGGGAAGATCTGGACGCCGACGACTGCGAGGCGATTATCCGTGGCGCCGGATTGACGGTCAAGCAGCGGCTCGACTTCGCCACCAATGCCTACTTCGCCGCGGCCCCCGAGGGCACCGGCCAACGGGTTTTCGATATCGCCCTTGAATTGTTGAACCGTGCCGACGTGGTGTACTGCCATCCGGAATTAATCCAGGAGCGGCGGCGGAAGCAGGTTTTCCCGCAGCAATGGCACCTGAAGGCAACCACAGTGAATAACGTAGCGGTCAATGCGCACGTCAACGTCGAAGCCGCCCACGCCATCACGCGTGGCGCCGGGGTAACGATCGCGGTCATCGACGACGGGATGGACATCGACCACCCCGAGTTCGGCGGGGCCGGAAAGGTCGTCGCACCGCGAGATGCCACCCTACGGACGAGTGACCCTCGGCCGAAAGACACCGTGCCGAGCCAAGACGGTGACAACCACGGTACCGCCTGTGCCGGGGTCGCTTGCGCCAACGGCGTCGAGGGCGCGTCCGGGGTGGCTCCGCTGGCCAGGCTGATGCCGATCCGTCTGGCGTCAGGCCTCGGGTCGATCCAAGAAGCCGAGGCGTTCCGCTGGGCCGCGGACAATGGGGCCGATGTAATCTCATGCAGCTGGGGACCGGCGGATGGTCAATGGTGGAATCTCAACGATCCTCGGCACACACGCTTTGTGGCCCTACCGGCGAGCACCAGAGACGCCATCGACTATGTCGTCACCAATGGCCGCGGCGGTAAGGGGTGCGTGGTCCTGTTTGCCGCCGGGAATGGCAACGAGTCGGTGGATAACGATGGGTATGCCAGCTACGACAAGGTCGTCGCCGTGGCTGCGTGCAACGACCAGTCGAAGCGGAGTGTCTACAGCGATTTCGGGAAGGCCATTTGCTGTGCCTTTCCAAGCAGCGACTTCGGACATGCCCCGTTCAATCACCCGGAGGCACTGACCCCTGGGATATGGACCACCGACCGGGTCGGGAACTTCGGCTATAACTCGGGCGACATGCGCTTCGGCGACCTGGCTGGAAACTTCACCAACGATTTCGGTGGCACTTCAAGCGCCTGTCCAGGGGCGGCAGGAGTCTCGGCCCTAGTCCTGTCCGCTAACAGCGCCCTGCGATGGAACGAAGCAAAGGATATTCTGCGCCGAGCCTGCGACCGCATCGATCCACAGGGCGGGGAGTACGACGCTAGCGGGCACAGCAAGTTTTACGGGGGCGGCCGGCTGAACGCCGAGACGGCGGTGAAGCTGGCCAAAGGCGCGGTCTCCCAGGTGGTGATCGTCAACAAGGTATTGAACGTGCCCATCCCTGACCTCGGTAGCGTTGAGGGCACGGTCGACGCCACCGAGACCACGCCGGTCGACAAGGCCGCTGTGTACGTCCGGCTTGAGCATACGTACATCGGGGATCTGCTCATTACCATCATCCCCCCGGCCAGCAGTGGGTTGCCGAAGGTCGTGTTGCACAACCGGGCTGGTGGCAGCCGGGATAACCTCGAAATGCTGTACGATCCGTCGAACACTCCTGCGCTCGCTGCCTACTCCGGAAAGATGTGTAGCGGGACGTGGACGGTCCGGATCGAGGACAAGGCTGCCCAGGACTCCGGGATGCTTGTCCAGATCGGGCTGCAGCTGTTCCTGCCAGCCGCGGCTCCTGTGCAGGGCCCGACCGCAACCCCTCGAATCTCTCGACCGGCTGGCGCCAAGGCGAACAGTCAGCCGAGGGGACGGGCAGTCAGGCCAAGAGTGCGGGGGTAGCCGCCGCCGCTGGGTTGTGTTGGGAGGTGTCTGAGCACCTGCTGCTGCCGGTGTCCCGTGAGCCGCCGGCAGCAGCAGGTGCTCTACCCCCTTCAATGGAAAAGATCGGGCAGGGGGGAGTCGGAGGCCGGAACTACAGTGCGACAGGTCACTGGTATCCGACAGAATGCTCCACGCCGTGACAGTACCTTCACCTGCGGGCTGCACCACTCACGGCCTCCTCAGTCGTCTCTGAGATCAATGGGCTGAATAGCCGTGGTAGGACGTTAGGTTGCTCGATTTTGCAGCGTAATGGGGACCGGCTTGATCTTTTAGCGCAAGGATAAAAGCATACAGCCTATTTTGGGAGGTTGGTGGGTTCTTTGGGTTCCCTGATAGGCTGCAGAATGCTGCAATGTCTACCGGCTGTATTCGGCAGTCTAATCGGCGTTCGGCCTTTTTAATGATGGCCCCTTGGGCAACATGAACATTAACCTGTCTTCAACAGAGGAGGAACTAAACATGTCATGCACAGCCATTCAGACCGAGCTCACTGCGTTGCGCGCCCGTCGGCGTCAGCAGGCTGAGCTAATCGCGACCATGCCCCACAACGCCGGCTACGAGCTGGCCGTCGACATGCTGGCTCAGATCGACGCCGATATCGCGTCGACCAAGGCAGAGCTGGATCTGTGCCTCGCCCGGGAGGCACAAGAGAAGGACCCCGTCCCGCAGAACATCCTCGGCACCGTCGAGAAGATCCAGTGTCACGCCGCCAGCAAGGAGGTGTTGAGAGGCGACGAGCCGTACCTGATCATCGCCTCGTTCGACATGACCAATTCCATCAACCTCGGCGTCGTCGGGGTGACACTGCCCAGCATCAACGTCGTCAAGGTCGGCCCATGGTCGGGTGTCGGACCCGGCGAGACGCACAACGCATCGGCGCTCACCGCGCAGAACCGCCCGGCATTCTGGAACCTCAGCGGGCAGGGCAGCCCGATCGCGAGTCCGCAGGATGTGATTTTCCTCGTCGCCTGCATGGAGAACGATGGTTCGAGCCCCGACACCATCCGCGGCGTGGTGAGAACCGAACTGCTCGCAGCTCGGATCAACAACACGAACCTCGCGTACTCGGGCTACGTCACCAACATGATCAGCAACATGACGGGCACGATCGAGACCAGCCGCCTCATCCCTGGAAAGCCCGCGCTCAACTTCGACGACCTGTTCGACGACGTGAAGCAGCTGACGCTGACCACCAACGATCTGGACGATCTCAACTCGCTCTGGCCCGTCACTAAGACGCTGCGGTTCACGGAGCGCAAGGCCAACGGCACGGCGAACAACGACTACACGGTGACCTTCTCGTTCACCGTATGATCCCGGGTCCCGGCCATGCGTCGCGCCCGGGCAACTCAGCGTCCGGGGCTAGCTGCCTCAGTGCATTGTGACGGGAACTGTCCACGCACCGCTGCTGCATCGGCGCCTGAGCCGCCGGCAGCACAGCAGCTTCCATACTTCCTTGATGGGAAAGGATCGGGCAGGGGTGCTCAGAGGATGGAACTAGGGCATGACTGGTCACTGGTATCGTACAGGATGATCCCTGTTATGACACCACCTTCCGCTGCAGGCTGAAGCACTGACGGCCTCTACGGTTGTCTCTGAGATCGGTGGGCTGCATTGTTGTGTTAGGACGATAGGCTGCACGATTTCGCAGCCTAATGGGAACCGTACTTGGCTTGATCGTATGGTGCAAGTATAAAAAAATGCAGCATATTTTAAGGGATTGGTGGGTTTTTTGGGTTCCGTAATATGCTGCAGCATACTGCAATGTTTGCCGGGTGTATTCGGCAGTCTAATAGTAGTTAGGCGGCGAAGGAGGAGAACAATGGCTGAACCACCACGCACAACCGGCCGAGAGAATCTATACCGGGCCGACGGTTCGAGGCGGCCGAACGCGGAGGTACTCGCGGAGAGCGGCAACATTGGGCTACGCCTTGCCTTGCTCGACGACGCGATGCACCGCCGCGCGGCCTCGGCCGATCTGGACTCACAGTACCCGCCACGGCTGTTCCTCTCGTACAAGTGGGGAAGTAAGACAGAGAACGCATGGGTGGCACAGCTCGCGCAGCGCTTGACGAAGCATGGCTGGGACGTCGTCTTCGACCAGCTGCGTGACGAGACAGCTGATCGCTCGGTCGAGGAGTTCGTGTCACGGCTGGTGAGCTGCCGGGTGTTCGTTGCAGTGCTGTCGCCGGCCTTCATCACGTCCGCGATAGTGGCGAAGCTCGCGAGCTGGGCCTTCGACGAGATGCAGTGCGCCCTCATGGCGCGTTCCCGAATGCGGCTGGTCGGCATCGTTCCCCCTACTGGGCTTGCCGGCGGCGCGGTCGAGTCAACGCCAGCGCCAATCAGGCTGCCGCCCAGACCGGACGAGCTCGCGATAGTCGTCGAGGGGATGATGACACCAGAGTTCGACGAAGTGCACGAGGTTCGTGACACCGACGGCCTCGAGCGCTTTCTGGACCGATCACTCACCTACGACGGTCCTGGGCTCGACGACGCCGAGCGTGCGTGGGTCGCTGAACGGCTTGCGCGCGCGGGCGACGAGGCTCCGCTGCGGGAGATCCTCGACCGTCATCCCTTTGTCAGCGGAGCGTGGCGGCGGCTCGTCGTGCTCCTGCGCGATCGCGGGGATGTTCAGGCTGCTCTCGAAGCGGCACAACAGGCGCTGGAGCACGTGCACGAGTCGAGGGAACGACTGCCTTTCGAGCACGAGCACATCGAGATCCTCAAGCGCTGCGGCGATCGCGTCGGCGCCGCCCAGGCAGCGACACGGCTGCTCGACGAGCGCCCTCACGACTGGGTCGCGCACTGGCACCTTGGCGACCTGCTCGACGATGCGAATGAGCAGTGGGCCGCGCGGAGCCATCTGCTGCTCGCCTGCCGTGGCACAGACTCGGATGCCGCACCTCACGATACGCTCGCGGTCGTCTACATGAACCTCAGCCTGCTCGCGCGCGCCGCCGAGGAGCTCGAACGTGCGCTCGGCATCGACGCGGCGCTTGCGACCGCACGGCGGAACCTCGAGAAGGTCCGCGCCGCGCGGGCCGCGTCGAACGAGGACGACGTGACAGAGATCAATGGCCCGCTGCCGGGTTGCTCAGATTGCGAGGCGATCTTCATGCCGCGCCATGGCCGTCCCTTCACTTGCGCGGCGTGTGGCGCCTCGAGACCGGCGAGGGTCGTGCCCTGCGATGTCTGCGGCGCCGAGGTCTCCCCGATCGCCGGCTTCGAAGGGAGTAGCGTTGCTGTGCGTTGCCCAATCTGTCGCACCGGGACCATCACGTCGAAAGACCACGCGAGTCTATGAGCCTCATCTCCCTGCGATTAGCGCCTTCTTGGGACCGAGGCGCACATGCCCAGCCACCGAGTCCGAGGAACTCAATGAACTGCGTACGTGGGATAGAGACAAGCCTTGAACGAAGTGCCTAGCATGGGCGCGCGCCAGAGAGCGACCGCCCAACAAACGCCTGCAGCCGACGCCCTACAGCCTTGTATCTTTACTAGAGGTGATGTGGGAGTATCCCCGTCGCCCGTATCCTGGACGTGATAGACCGATTGAGCCTTGGTCCACAGAGACCGGAGCGGAGCGTGGGTCGTCACGTCCTGGACTCCTCAAGCCCGTACAGTTGTCTGGTGCCAGTGAGCCCGTATCTGCAAGGTTGGGCAGACAGGAGTTCCTATGAGTGACGTACCATGTTTTGTCGGTATTGATGTCGCAAAAGCCCAATTGGATATTGCGGTGCGCCCCTCTGGGGAGCGCTGGGCCGTCCCCAATGATGCCGGGGGTGCCGTGACGCTCGTGGAACGGTTGCAGGTGCTCCACCCCACCCTGATTGTGTTGGAAGCCACCGGCGGCCTGGAGCGGGTCGCCACAGTGGCGTTGGCCACGGCGGGCCTCCCTGTTGTTGTCGTCAACCCCCGGCAGGCGCGTGATTTTGCGCGTGCTACTGGGCAGTTGGCCAAGACGGACGCGTTGGATGCCCGTGCGCTGGCGCATTTTGCCGACGTGATTCGCCCGACGCCCCGGCCGCTGCCGGACGCCCAGACGCAGGAGCGGCGCGCCCTGCTGGGGCGGCGCCAGCAACTTATTGTCATGCGGACCGCGGAGCAGAACCGCCTTGCGGGGACGAGCGAGCGCCTCCAGACGGACATCAAGGCGCATATCACCTGGCTCAACGAGCGCCTCGGCACACTGGACGATGACATCGAGACGCTCCTCCGAGCCAGCCCGCTGTGGCGGGAAAACGATGACTTGTTGCAGAGTGCTCCAGGCATTGGGCCGGTGTGTGCCCGGACCTTGGTGCTGGAACTGCCCGAGTTGGGGACGCTCAATCGCCAGCAGATCGCGGCGTTGGTTGGTGTGGCGCCGCTCAATTGCGACAGTGGGACCTTGCGGGGTCGGCGGACGATCTGGGGCGGCCGCGCGCATGTGCGTACCGTGTTGTACATGGGCACACTTGTGGCCACGCGCTACAACCCGCGGATCAAAGCTTTTTACGAACGGCTCCTCGCGGCGGGGAAGGTCAAAAAAGTGGCCCTGACAGCCTGTATGCATAAGTTTTTGACCATACTGAACGTGATGCTGAAGCATCGGACGCCCTGGCACGCCCAGGAGGTCCAGGGCTAGAAAAATATACCAGGCACCCTTGACAACCAAGACAGTTGCTCCGCTCACCGGCAGCGTTCGTGAGAGGACAGGGATGAGGTATGGTTTTGGATACGCCTGAATACACGATTGTCACAGCACGAGCAGCCACCCAGTTCCGTGAACTGAGCGTCACGGTTCACACGACCAGCATCCCTGGCTTTCTCGACCAAGATAAGGCCGTTGCCCGGTACTGGTCCCACCTTGTCCAGATATTTCCGGATTACCAGTTCTGCCTTGTGGAGAAGGCTAGCGGCACTGCAGTGGCGCGGGGGCACAGCATCCCGGTGGACTTCGATGGCGAGTGGTCATTACTCCCTGACGAAGGGCTCGACTGGGCCCTGGAGAAGGGCTTCCAGGATTACGCGGACGGAAAGAGGCCAACGGTTTTCAGCGCTTTGTATATCGTGGTCTCTGATCAGTACCGGAGCAGGGGCCTGAGTGCCCGCGTGCTCGCGGCGATGAGGCAGATCGGTCGGGAGCGAGGGTTGACGCATTTGATCGCTCCTGTCAGGCCCTCGATAAAGAGTCGCTACCCGCTCATCGCCATAGGAGAGTACGGTCGGTGGCAGAATGCCGAGGGTTACCCATTCGACCCGTGGCTGCGCGTTCACGTGCGGGCCGGCGGTGCAATCTTGCATCCATGCATTCGGTCGATGGAAGTGAGGGGTTCTCTACGGCAATGGGGGGAGTGGACGGGCATGGCATTCCCCGGGGTGGGAAGCTACATCGTAGACGGTGGCCTGGTTCCGGTGACAATTGATAATGGCTCCGAGGGGTTATATGTCGAGCCGGGTATCTGGGTGTTACATAGACTGCTCTGAGAAGACCCTCTAACGAAGGGTTGCAGCGAAGGGGGAGACGGCGTGGGTTCGGTACGCGGTGACTCAGTCTCCGCTCTGTGGCAGTGCCACCCCCACCGCCGAACCAGGCCCCGAACGAAGCGAGCGTCGTATTAGACTTCGTCGTTTAGAGGAGGGTCATCCAGATGTATGGTGTGTTGTCCTACGACCAGATGCACGACATTGTCAGACAGCGCTTCGAGGAGATAGCTTGGGCATATTGCTACTTCCCAAACTTGCGCGGCCCAGTGGTCAAACCTTCGTCGGTGCGTATGGTGGGCCTGCTGTTCGCGCGCCCGGAATCAAAGCTCGCTAAGGAAGAAATCATTCCCGGCCTTTACTATTTTCACATCCGTTCCGGGAACCACATCGATTTCTTCTGCGCCGGATACGGGGCACAGGATCTGCGGGACGAAGACTTTACCTCGCAGGATAAAGTCGGTCAGGCGGGGTGGATGTTCAGTCCGCGCCGCTTCAACGAAATTCGCAAGAAGGTTGAGGCGCAATGCGGCTGGCGCTACAGCGGAGAATCGGACCTTATTCTTGCGAACGCTCAGTACTCACCGGGAGGCGGAGTCAAGATCGAATTAGACCGATCCGTGAAGTGCTATTTAGACGCGTCCAAGAGAATCGGTGCGATTAACAGCGTTCACGAATTTTTTGAGTGCATCTTCAGGTACGCAGAGAACGCTAAGGAGGATGATCCGACATGGGGGTTCAGCGATTCCATGGGTGTGGCAACAGGGTGGGAAGGACTGCTAAACGTGTTGTTGTCGCTTTTCCCCAAGAACATTGGGAGCGAACTCAAGAAGATTGGAGCTTTCCGGGTAAGCAGCTAACTTATGCCTATAGAGGATGATGAAAACGTAATCTTAAAGATTGGGCGGCTTAACCACGCACTGCAGTGGCCGGGAGATCAGCGGTGCTGTGCAGCTCCGCGGCTCAGTCAAAGTGTGGGGGTAGTGCGGTCCCCGCGGCTGAGTTTTTGCGATAAGCCGGTGCTTCGCGCCAGCTTATCGAGGGCAAACTCTCAACGAGCTCTTTCGAGATTCGAGGAGGTTCACGTCAGATGGATACTAGAGCGATCAACCTGGATGCAATTCCCGTGATTGGTTCGAATAATTGGAAGAGGCCTGCAAGGCCTTATGTGCCAATGCTCGCGCAGGCATTTCAAGACGAAGGAATATTCAGTCCAATTGTTTATGCCTACGCCTGTGCATCTATAAGCCGTGAGTCTAGCTGGAATCCTAGGGCTGAAAATACCGATGATTCAGCTTCGCGGACGGGGTATCCAGGCAGAGGGTTGGCTCAGGTGACTTGGGATTACAATTACAGAGCCGTGAGCAATGAAACGGGCATTGATTTCCTCAACAATCCAGATCTCATGTTTGATCCTTACAAGTCTCTACGAGCTAAAGCGGCATTTTTCAAACTGAACAAGATGTTGCCACGTATCGAAGCAGGTGACTACGAGTCGGCTGCAGGAATATACAACGCGGGTAAGGCTAGTTTTCGCTCCTCATATACTAGGAACGTAGCGAATGACACGCCGCATTGGTTTCCCGTTTTTTCTGGCCTAGCGCCATCTGTGGACACTGGCGGGGCGGGCAGGACTGGCGGAGTGAGCAGCATTCCAAGTGCATACGTTATCAAGTCTGGAGATACCCTTTCAGCGATTGCCGCTCGCTTTGGGGTATCGTTGGCGGCTTTACTGTCTGTCAATCCTCAAATTACTAATCCTAACGCAATCATTGCTGGTGAATCTCTCAACATTCCCAGTCAGTGAGCAGTCACTGCATTGCACTTGACAACGAAAGGACGGCTGCGAGGCTAAATGATAGCGGCAGCCCCTAACCAAGCAGTGGAGCCGATCCCCGATAGCTTCCGCTCCTCCGTCACTCCAGCTATCGGGCGCGGCTCACCGCTAACGATTCGGCACCATAACCCACATGCGGCACAAGTGGCGATGATTGCGGTCTTTCCGAGGACTTGCGTTTAAGAGTTTCCGTAGTCAGCACTCGCCATTGTTAATACCATTCCTGTGGAGGTGTCATCATGAACCAGTCACAACTTGCACGGCGTAACGCTCTACTCGCGCGGCAAGATGCAGCGTTGCAGCGTTGGCCCCAGGGAAAAGCTCCGGCCTTTATCGAAGAAGTAACCATGGTCGCACGGGAGTTAGAAGCGCTCGCGCGCGAAGTTGACGAGCTTGGCGCTGACCGACTGGAACGTGCGCGGACCTGGAGATTCGCTGGGCTTGCATATGCCGATGCAGCCGTCGGGCAGGAGCTTTTGAAACTCGCTCCTACGGCTCGTGCATTCGGGAACGCTGATGGGCTACTGGAGGGCCTTGAAGAGCCTATCGAGAGGATGAAGCTGGACTATGCTTACGGACGGGCGCTGTTTCGGCTGTCCCAAGGAAGGGACTTGTCCCTGGCTATGCAGGCACGCGATCGTTTAGCGTCAGCCCTGGAACTGGCGCGTAGCTTCATGCCGGCGCTTGTCGCATCGGCCGAGGAAGCTCTTGACAGTGCCCAGAAGGGACTGGATTTGGTTTGGGAAGGCACTCTCATCGATCAGCAGATTGCTGATCTCCCGGCTGGCCTCCGCGAGGATTATCGAAGAAAGGTCGAGGCGGGCTTAATTGCGCCAACACAGCAGTTCGTGTTTGAGGAAGCGATCAAAGACATTGAGCAAATCGCCCGCGGCCACAGCCCCGACTTACAAGTCATGATCGACAACTTGGGGAGAATCCGCGAGCTTTCCCCCCGCCTTATTCCAATAATTGGCGCAACTGGACAGGACCTGCCGGCCCAATCGCGCGCGGAAGCGATTTGGAAACGCTTTTCGGCTTTGAAAGTCGCGTTACACCAGGACTACTTCCGGATATATGGAGCAGACGAAACGAAAACAGCCGCGCTGGACCTGTACAAGCGCCTGGATCAGGCTGAAATCCTCCTCCGGCAACACGGCGACGACGATCAGTGGTGCCATCGTTACGAGCACGATGTTCTGCGCCCGCTCGCCTTCGAAGTGCGGACACACCTGCTGCGGAACCACTTGACTCTTGCCTGGCCGATTTGGCCGTCAACTTCCCGAGCTCACGATGCAAGCAGCGTCTTCTACTCCGGCCATCCGCGAGGCCTAAATTTGGTCGCCAGTGCCTGCGAACGCACCGGCCTCAGCCTTCAGAGTCCACAGGTGGCAATCAACTATGCCTCCGCGCGTTGGGACGCGTTACGGTCCAGCCAGATTGCAGTTTTTGACTTCACGGCATGCTCGCTTGTCGACGTCGGTAAGCCCGTGCCTCTCTCCACCGCAAGTGCAGTAGCTGCTACAGCCTACGAGCTAGGCATGGCGCTGACAATCGGATGCCCAGTAGTCATCATCGCTGCTGAGAACCAGGAGATACCCTTTGATGTCGATATCACTCCTGTTCGTCTCCAGGATGCCCTCGGAGATGTGCAGCTGGTACTCGATGCTCTGGAGGGTACAGTGTACGGCATCCAACGTCGTCAACGCGGAAATGCGCTGCCGGCAGCTCGGGCATATCTGCGGCAGCGGATGGACGGCGAACGGAACCCTACGCTCGCAGCAGCCCTCAGCACAGTGGACGAATCCATCGACCAGAATGCTGTTAAGCTTCGACGACTGACCGAAAGCGTGTTGGGTTACGCCGGGGAATCGCAAACGGAGATCATTTTCCCTACCTGGCCTGGAAGTTATCCTGACAACACCCATCGACTCCTCTTTCATGTGACACCTTTCAGACCTGACTGGGCCAGCCAGACCATGGAAATTGCGAGTCAAGCCTGTGTGGAATCGATAGTGCCTACGACCTACGTGCGAGGAGACCATGTGCTAGAGCCGGACATCATCGGTTCAATATGGAACAATCTCTGCTGCGCTACCCACATCCTTGTGGACCTAACGGGACTCAACCCAAACGTGACATTGGAACTCGGCATTGCCCACACACTCGGCCAGAATGTGATGCTAATCAGTCAGGATGATCCTGAGACCTTTCCCCATCTCGCCAAGGCACGCGTACATCGATACACTCTCAGCCCTTCCAACCCACGGTCGCTGCGAAGGAGACTCGATCAGTTCCTCTCCGGAGCGCTTTGAACTCGGCTTGAAGCGCCGCGCATTCGGGCCGTTCGGCCACATGATGATTCTGTCTTTGGGAGGGTTCCCATGGAGCAATCTGCCAGCGACTGGTTCTTGGATGGTCCAGATCTATGGGACCTTCGAGGGAGCGGCATATGATTCTGGGGCGACCCGGCTGATCGGTGTGCATTACCATCACAGCAAGGACTGACCATGGCTTCCATCATGATCATTTCGGGGTGTCTTGGAACCGGCAAGACTACACTGGCCAAAGCACTCGCGCATGCGGAACCCGCAGGCCTTCACCTCATCACGGATACGTTTTATCACTTCCCAGCGCATCCGCTCGACCCTACCACGGATGAGGCTCATACACAAAACACCACGATCATGCGCGCGAGTGGGCGCGCTGCGGCAGCCTTTGTGGAAGGCGGCTACGAGGTTTTTCTCGACGGGGTGGTTGGCCCGTGGTTCCTGCCCACGTTGTTACGCGAGTGGAACGCTGTCGAGCGCGTGGAGTACGTGATTCTGCGGGCCACGCTTGCCGAAGAGTTGGCGCGTGTGTTGAGACGAGATGGGCCAGCGACACAACACCGCGTGTACAACATGCACGATGCGTTTGCCGATCTGGCAGGCTATGCGAAGCACGTCATCGAGACAACAGGGCGGCTGCCAGAGGGCGTGCATGCCGAATGCCTCTATCGCCGCCGAAGACACGAATTTTCGCTCGACACCAATGTGGTGGTTCCCTGAGGGAACAGAGGTCAGAACTGTTTCTCGATGCCAAGGCTCTGGTAACCCCAACCATGGACGCACAGCAGATAGCCGAGGCAAAGCGGGGACACGAAGTCTATATGATGCTGCGTCATCTCGATGCGCGTCGCCACCAGATTGAGGTCGACCTGTTGCACGTTTTGGCTGGGGAAATGTTGCCCCAGGGCAAGTCCCTTTCGCATCCTGACGCAGCTGACTTGGCACAGAAATCGACGGCAACTCTAAAGAAACCTTGGATTGTTTGATGACCTCACTCGTATGCTGGCCATGAACGCGCACCCGTCGCGAGCGGGCTGCGCCGGCTGGCTTTGGGTCGGATAGCGCTAGGGGCAACCCGCGCTCAACTTTCCGATTGGCTGTGACGCGGAGCGAACTTACAGGAGGGACAAGATGGCAACTGATCGGCCGATGCAAGCGATGGAATATATGCAACGATGGCTGAGCTACGCCCCACCACCTCCCGAACGGCGAGCGAACTCCTACGATGCATTTATCAGCTACCGTTCATCTGACCGCGGGTGGGCAATGGCTTTATACGATGCTCTGAAGCTCGCAGGCTGGGATGCATTTTTGGACCAGTACGATCTTGTTCCTGGCACCAACCTGGAAACCTCTTTGGCAGAAGCGCTGGAGGCAAGCTCGTCGGGGGTGATCCTGTGGTCGAGCCGTACAAAGGATTCCGCCTGGTGCACCAACGAACGCAATGCCATGAGAACCCTCAAGGATCGGCATAAAACCTTCAACTACGTGTTTGCCAAGCTCGATGCTGAGCCGCTGCCCCGATTCGCTCAAGCAGATTTGTACATCGACTTCGAGGAGAGTCCGGAGGGAGCACGGGGCGTCAACCTGCTCAAACTCATGTGTGGGATGAGGGGCATAACCCTCACGCCTGAGGCGGTCGCGATGGCCCAGCAGGTTGACCAGGATGCGACACAAATACTGATTGCCATCAAGGGCGCAGTCGAGGCAGAAAACCCAGCCCGGCTTGTATCGATCGGAACTTCCGCGGAACCCGGTGTCATAGCCTCACCCACCCCAGTACTGACAGCGGCGCAGGGGCTTATCAGCCTGGGGAAATACGACGACGCTCGCGAGGTGCTGAAGCACGCCCAGGCGCACTTCCCCAAGTCCATTCGCGCCAAACAGCTGGAAGGGCTGGCGCTACGACGCCTCGAGAGATACCAGGAAGCCATCGACGTACTGTCGGAGCTCAAAGCCGCCGGTCACCAGGATCCCGAAACACTGGGCATACTTGGCGCCGCGTGGGATGGCCGTTACCAGGAGTCGCGGAAGACGCTGCATCTTCGCAAGGCGCGCGAACTCTACCGCACCGCTTTCCAAAGTGATCCGACCAGCTATTACACGGATATCAACGCCGCATCGAAATCACTCTTCCTCGGCGATTCGGTGGAAGCCGCAACGTTGGCCACCAACGTCTTTCCACTGGTCAAACACGCGAGCGACGGGGACGATTTCTATGCCGGCTGCACGTTGGGTGAGGTCTATCTATTGCAGCGCGATGTCGACTCCGCTGCCGCGCAATATCAACGGGTCATCGATAGGCATCCCGGCCAGGTCGGCGACCTCGCCGGGATACGGCGACAGGCGAAGAGGATTTGCCTCGCACACAAACTATCGGAGGAAGACACGAAGAAGGTGCTTGCTCCGTTCGAGCTGCTCGATGGCTGATATTGAGCGGCTGTGTTTGACGATCATTCATACAAACGCAGATGCTGACGCAAAGACTTCGCAAATCATCAAACTTGCTGTTTCGTATACAGAGCACATCGTCGGGTTTAGGCGGAATGCCAATCGATCCAAAGGAGAACGACTCATGAACTCATCAGCATCCAAAGGACGCGACCATGAGTGGCTCGAATATTATAAGCGATTCCCTTACTTTTCAGCCGAGGCGGTGCGTGAGGGTTGCCATCCGAGAATCATGGAACATGCAGGCCCCACAGCCAAAGCCATCGTGCTCGTGCACGGCCTCAGCGACTCACCATATCTCATGACAGCCATTGGGGACTATTTCTTTCGAAATCTCGGGTATAACGTCTACTTGCCTCTCCTCCAAGGGCATGGCCTTAAGGAACCGAAGGGGATGGAAGGTACGATACTGGACGAATGGAAGGCGAACGTCAACTTCGCGGTGGATATTGCCGCGCCGAAAGCCGAACAGATCTCTATCGGCGGTTTGTCCACTGGTGGAGCACTGAGCTTTTACACTGCCGCGAAGCACCCCAAAATGAATGGTACTGTGTATTTATTCTCCGCAGCACTCGACCTTGCGGGTGGTCTTGGCGGCGTTGTCGGTGAGCTGGCTGGCAATCTGCTCGGTGAGCTGAAGGAACGACTACTACGCACACCGGTGGCCGATCTCGTCGATTTCTTCGACAATGCCAAGCCTCTGATCGGCGACGATCCCTACCGCTATGCCCGCATAGACCTGGACGGCGCCCGGGAATTGTCCAAACTGATCGAGGAAACGGACGCACTCATTAATGGATTCAACCCGAAAGCGCCGTTTTCGAGGCGAGTCTTTGCGGCGCATTCCGAGAGTGATGCGACCGCGGATATTACGGGCATCGAAGCCCTGCAAAAGGTCTCAGCTCCCGGCAAGTTCGTGTTTTATCGCATCCCCGAAGCAGCGAGGGTGTCGCACGTAAGCCTCGTGCTGAAAGAGCCCATTTACGGCATCGGTACTTCGCCCAGTGCTAAACCATTGGTCAAAGCGAACCCTCAGTTTCAAGACATGATGGAGGCCATCGCGGCATTGGAGAGGTCGGTGTGACCCGGGCAATATTGAGAGCGGGTCGAGAAGCTTATTTGTTCTCCAGGGGCACGCGCCCGTAAATCTCGGTCAGCTCGCGCAGGCGGACGGCTAACTCCGCGGTGAGCAGGTCAGGGGCATAGCGCCACTGCCAATTCCCCTCTGGCCTACCGGGGTAATTCATGCGCGCCTCCTCCCCCAGGCCCAACACATCTTGTAGTGGGACGATGGCGAGGTTTCCTACTGAGGCGAAGGCCAGGCGGATCATATCCCAATGCACTTCATGCCCATCGGAGGCCATATACTTGAGCGCTGCGGTGCGTTCGGCCTGCATCGGTTCGAGGCCATCGCCACTGGCCAATTGTTCGACCTCATCTAACCAGCCAAGGCTCGTATTGTTATCGTGGGTGCCAGTGTAGACCACGCAATCACGGGTATGGTTGTAAGGACAATGCTCGTTCGTGCGGGGGTCGCCGCCGAAGCCGAATTGCAGCACGCGCATGCCTGGCAACCGGAAGCGTTTTCGCAGGGCACGCACCTCAGGCGTGATCAGTCCCAAATCTTCGGCCACCATCGGCAACTCGCCCAACGCCTCGTGCACGTGTCTCAAAGAAGGCCGCGCCTGGACCTTTGACCCAACGACCCTTGATCGCTGTGTCTTCAGCCGCTGGCACCTCCCAGTAGGCTTCAAAACCCCGAAAGTGATCCAAGCGGATGAGATCCACCATTTCACGCGTGGTCCGCAGGCGCTGAATCCACCAAGCATACCCTGAGGTCCTCATCACATCCCAGCGATAGAGCGGATTCCCCCAGCGCTGCCCCGTCTGGCTGAAGTAGTCTGGCGGCACCCCTGCCACCACCGATGGGTTGCCGGAAGCATCCAGATAGAACAGCTCGGGATGTGCCCACACATCGGCGCTATCGTGCGCGACGAAAATGGGCACGTCGCCGAAGAGCTGGATATCATGTTGGTGGCATGCGGTCTTCAGGTCCCGCCATTGGCGGGAGAACTGGTACTGCAGGAAGGTGTGGAATTGGACATGGGGTGCGAGCCTTTTACGCCAAGCCGTCATCGCATCCGGTTCGCGTCCCACGACGGCGTGTTCCCACTCGGTCCACGACACGCCACCGTGGGCCTCTTTGAGCGCCATGAACAGCGTATAATCATCGAGCCACTCCGCCTGACGTTGGCTGAAGGCAGCCAGGTCGTTGCGTTGAGACAGAGCGGCGGTGCGCTGAAACGTCTCGAAGGCTTTCCACAGTAGGCCCTGTTTGAGCTCGCCGACCGCGTCATACTCGACTCGATGCGGCGGAAATGGCGGCACATGAGCGAGATCGCTCGCAGATAGCAAACCCTCTGCCTGCAATGTCTCGATGCTCAGCAGCAAGTGATTGCCCGCAAAGGCCGAATAGGCCTGGTACGGGGAATTGCCGTACCCGGTGGGACCGAGTGGCAACAGCTGCCACACATGCTGGCAGCTGTCCTTCAAAAAACGCACGAATTGATACGCCCCGGCACCGAGATCACCGATGCCGAATGGACCGGGGAGCGACGTGGGATGCAATAGGATGCCGCTAGCTCTATGACATTGCACATGCAGGCCCTTTTTATTTGGCTACCCCTAGATCCTTGCCATACAAAGTGGAGGGATTCTCACAGGTCATTATAGGAGCTGACACAGGAATGTGCTAGGTCAGAAGGTGCGCCTTGGGGTGACCGTCCAAAACGCTGGTGCCCAATCGGCGAGCAATGCTTGCTTGCCTAGGACTGCCGTCCCCGAGTACAATCAGAAAATCACGTGCGTTGTTGCCCCATCGTATCACCGATGCCGTGCAGGTCACATCTCGTCATGAAGCCCCGTGGAGACGAAGAATCATGAACACTGAGGTTCGGATACGCATTGACAGACGCGAACCTTTTGCTGACGGCGTGGCTTTCGGCGAGGTGGGCCCGTATGAGCACCTCGCAGGACATGTCCGCTTCGCCATCGATCCTAACGATCCTGCCAATCGCACCATCGTGGACCTCGATCATGCGCCTCGCAATGCCGCCGGACTCGTGGAGTATTCGACCGACATCTACATCCTGAAACCTCTCGAGCTCGGGTGCGGCAACCGGCGTCTGCTCTACGACGTCAATAACCGCGGCACCATCCGCGCCCTGCAGTTCTTCAACGATGCGCCACATAGCAATACACCAAGCACAGTCGCCCATGCCGGCAATGGCTTTCTGATGCGGCGAGGTTATACCGTGGTCGCGTCGGGATGGCAGGGGGACATGCTGCCGGATGAGGGGCGGCTGACGATCCAGGTGCCCATTGCACAGGAGAGGCGTAGCGCTATGCTAGCATAAGGCATGTAGGAGGATCCTATGCGACTCCAGGGGAAGATTGCCCTGATCAGCGGTGGGGCACGCGGCATGGGTGCCGTCGAGGCCCGTCTGTTTGCCAAAGAAGGCGCCATGGTAACCATCGGCGATGTGTTAGAAGACGAGGGCCGCAAATTAGAGGCGGAGATCAATGCCACGGGCGGCGAAGCCCTGTTTGTGCGCCTCGACGTCACCCGCGAGGCGGATTGGCAAAAGGCGGTCGAGGCTACGGTCCAGCGCTTCGGCAAGCTCGATGTCCTGGTCAATAACGCCGGGATCAGCGGACGCGGCCGGGTCGAGGATACGGCCGTTGAAGAGTGGGATCGAGTCATGGACGTCAACGCCAAGGGTGTCTTCCTGGGCACCAAAGTCGCCATTCCGGCGATGCGGCAGGGAGGCGGCGGCTCGATCATCAATATTTCCTCACAACTCGGTCTGGTGGGTACTGACCATAGTAGTCCGCAATATCAGGCGTCCAAGGGTGCCGTGCGCTTGCTCACCAAGGCCACGGCCATCCAGTATGCGAAGGAAGGGATCCGGGCTAATTCGGTTCATCCGGGGCCGATCGTGACGCCCATGACCGAAGCCGCGCGCGCTGACCCTGAGCGCTATCGATTGATGCTGTCACGGGTGCCTCTAGGCTGCTATGGAGAGCCTGAGGATGTGGCCTACGGGGTTCTGTATCTGGCCTCAGACGAAGCGCGATGGGTTACGGGCAGTGAGTTGGTGATCGATGGCGGGTGGACGGCGCAGTAGCGCTTATGGTCCCTCTCTCCTCAGGAAAGGGTTAAAGTGGGGGATAAGCGCAGGCGTAAAGCCCTCTCACCCTAGCCCTTTTCTGGTGGGAGAGGGAGTACAGACAGGAGGGATCGTTCATGGCAGAGTCCGAAGGCATTTCGATTGACCATCTCCATGCCCTCGCGGCGCGAGCTGGTCTTGCACTGAAACAGGAAGAACTGACCGCACTCAAGCCGATGTTTGATTATTACGCCAAGCAAGTCAGTGTGCTCTTCGAGGTTGAGCTGGATGCAGAAGACCCAGCCGTGATGTATTCGCCGAATTGGGACCCCCAGAGCTAAGGTGCCGCTATGACACAGACGCAAACAGAACTCTGTTATTTGACCATCCGTGAGGCTGGACGCCTGATACAGAGCGGGCAAGTGTCCCCAGTCGAGTTGACGCGCGCATTTCTGAACCGCATCGCGCAACTCGACACCACGCTGAAGGCCTACATTACCGTCCTCCCCGAGCGCGCTCTGGCGGAGGCGCGGCACGCCGAAGCCGAGATCTTGCGAGGAGATTATCGCGGGCCGCTGCATGGCATTCCGATTGCCTTGAAGGATCTCTACGATACCCAGGGTATCCGCACCACCGCCAGCTCCAGGGTCATGGCCACTCGTGTCCCCAGTGAGGATGCGACCACGACCGCCCGTCTCGCAGCCGCGGGGAGTATTTTACTCGGAAAGTTGGCGATGCATGAGTTCGCGCTCGGTGGTCCCGACCCGACGTGTGGTTTTCCCCTCGCACGCAATCCCTGGAATCTCGACCACATCCCCGGCGGCTCGAGCAGCGGCTCCGGCACGGCTGTCGCGGCAGGGCTCTGCATGGGCTCACTGGGCTCCTGCACCGGCGGCTCGATCCGGGGCCCGGCCTCCTACTGCAGCATCGTCGGCCTCAAACCGACCTACGGACGGGTCAGTCGGTATGGTGTGGTACCGTTGAGTTGGACGCTGGACCATTGTGGGCCGATGACCTGGACGGTCGAAGACACCGCCATCATGCTGCAGGCCATCGCTGGCTACGATCCTAAAGATGCCACCTCGAGCCGGGCGCCGGTGCCGGATTATGCCGCGTCGCTTATCGAGAATGTGAAGGGTATGACGATCGGCGTTCCACGGCATTATTTCTTCGCCGACAATCCGAGCATCAACCGCGAAACCTTGAGCGTGGTCGAAACCGCCTTGAAGACGCTGCAAGAACTGGGAGCTCGTGTGGTGGAGGTGAAAATTCCCGGCCTGCAATATGCGGGAGCGGCCCAGCCGGTGATTATGCTCAGCGAAGCATTTGCCTATCATGCGCGCAATCTGCGCAGCAAGCCCGAAGAGTTTGGCGACATGGTGCGCGCCCGGTTCCGCACGGGGGCTCTGTTCAGTGCGGGGGAATATGTGCAGGCGCAGCGCGTGCGCAACGTGATCAAGCGTGACTTCGCCAATGTGCTGCAGCAAGTAGACCTCATCGCCTCGCCGACCATGTCCAATCCGCCTCCGGAATTCAAGAGCGTCGATGTCATGACGACGGCGCGAGTCCCAAGTTTCACCGGTCCGTACAATCTGACGGGAATGCCGGCGATTTCGGTGCCGTGCGGGTTTAACGCCAATGGGTTGCCGATTGGCCTACAACTGGCAGGTAAGCCCTTCGACGAATCAACGGTGCTGCGGGCGGCCTACACCTTCCAGCAGCATGTGCGCCTGTTCGAGAAACGGCCACCGGTGTGAGAGACCAGCACATAAATGGTGTTTAAAGGATGAACGCACCGCTGGCATCGTCATTACGTCACTTTCCTGTCCCCTGCTGCTCGTCACCGGTACGGACGATCAAGCCTGGCCAGCTGAGCGCTACCGTGATCTCGGGCTGAAGCCCGACCATTTCAGCGCCGAGTCTGCCTCACACTGGGGGTTGGTACTGAACCGTCGGGTCCTGGGAACGATGATTCCAGCCGTGCTGAGCTGGCTTGGGAACATCATTCAGCAGGAAACGTCTATACGGTGAGTGCCATATGCATCGCAGTGCCGATCGAGTGATCAAGCCGATGCTTATCCTAGTCCTTTTGCCGCTCGAGCGGGAGACGCATGAGGGCAGGGAACTAACCCGACGGCTGCTGCAGCAGCTGCAAGATGTTGCCATCGGGATCGAAGAAGGTGGCGACCCAACCACCCCACTCTTCCTGCGTTGGGGGTTTGAGAAACGTCACGCCCTTGGCGCAGAGGGCGGCGTGTATGCGATGGATGTCATCGACTCCCAGGTTGATCATGATACGATAGGGATCCCGCGCGGGACCACTGACCCTGGCGTGCTTGCCGAGGCTCAGCCGCATGTCGCCCCAACGAAACGCGATGAAGTGCGGCCGGATCGAGTGAGGCGTAAGCTCTAGTGTATCCCGATAGAATGTCAAGAGCCGATCCAGATCTTCGGTCCAGATGATGACACCGACGATACCATCGATCATGTTGATCTCTCCGCTCCATAGAAGCCGTTGTATCGGCGCCCAGACCATGGCGTAGGCTCACCGACAGAGGAAACCACCTGCGATGCCGACCCCGCGCCAGCAACGTCTGAACTATCCGATCGCCCGTATGGACGACGTTGTGGAAGACTATCACGGCACGCCTGTCGCCGATCCCTACCGCTGGCTTGAGGACGCTACATCGCCCGAAACTCGCGCCTGGGTCGCGGCGCAACAGCGCCTGACGCGAGCCTTTCTGGATGAGATTCCCGGACGAGAGTCCATCAAAACGCGTTTAACCGAATTATGGGATTATCCTCGCCTCTCCGTGCCGATCAAAGCCGGGAGCCAATACTTCTTTTCCATCAACGACGGGCTGCAGAATCAGGACGTCCTCTATATGCAACAGGGGCTCGACGGCGAACCAGTCGAGATGTCTCAATCCGAATCATCTCAGCGACGACGGCACAGTCGCCCTGGTCAATCAGTCCTATAGTCGCGATGGAGCGCTGATGGCCTACGGGCTCTCGCGTCACGGCAGCGACTGGCAAGAGATGCGGGTGCGTCAGATCGATGCCGCAGAAGATTATCCCGAGGTCCTGCGGTGGTGCAAATTCACTCACCTGGCCTGGACACATGACCATGCCGGATTTTTTTACAGTGGCTATGCTACACCCGGAGGTGGACCAGCCCCCGCCGACCAACCGGTGAATCGCTTGTACTGGCACACACTCGGCACACCGCAAGCCGATGATCGACTGGTATACGAACGACCGGATCGCCCCGAACTGCAGTTTAACCCCTTTATCACCGACGATGGCACTGTATCTTGTGCTGTATGTCTGGCACGGTGCCATTCCGCAAAATCGCATCTACTATCGTGCCGTCGACAGCGACGAACCATTCATTCCCCTCCTGGATGCGGCAGATGCGCATTATGGGTTTTTGGGCAATGCTGGACAGGTCTTTTACTTTTTGACCAACCTGCATGCCCCACATGGGCGCATCATCGCCATCGATGTCGACCATCCTGCCCCGAAGCACTGGCAGGAAATCGTCCCATCACAGGCGAACGTCATCGATTTCGCCCGACTCATCAACGACCACCTCGTCGTTGTCTCGCTGCATGATGCGCAGCACCAATTGACGCTCTATACCCGAGCGGGCATACACGTGGGCTCCCTCACCTTGCCGATGCCAGGCTCGATCGTGGGTATATCCGGCAAGAGCGACGATGCCCGAGATGTTTATAGGCATGCAATCGTTTTTACAGCCGACGACGGTCCTGCGTTACGATTTCATGACCGGCGAGCTCACCCCTTTTCACCAACCAGCCTTGACCTTCGATGCCTCTCAATTCGAGACGCGACAGATTTTCTATCCGTCGACAGATGGGACGCGTGTGCCGATGTTTCTCCTGCATCGCAAAGGTCTGATCCGCACCGGCGATCATCCCACACTGCTCTATGGCTATGGCGGGTTTGCGGTGAACCTCACACCCTTTTTCGCCGCGTCAACGCTGTTATGGCTCGAACAGGGGGGAATCTTTGCAGTCGCCAATCTGCGTGGCGGCAATGAGTACGGCGAAGCCTGGCACCAGGCCGGGATGTTGTCGAACAAGCAACGGGTGTTCGACGATTTCATCGCGGCAGCCGAGTGGCTCATCCGGGAGCATTACACCAGTGCAGATATGCTCGCCATCATGGGGCGCAGCAACGGCGGGTTGCTGGCTGCCGCCTGCATGTTGCAGCGCCCAGACCTGTATGGTGCCGTGGTCTGCGGCGTGCCCGTGACTGACATGCTACGCTATCACCGATTTACCTCCGGGCGTTTTTGGGTGCCGGAATATGGTAACCCTGAAACGAACCCGGAGCATTTCCGTGTTCTCTACGCGTATTCGCCATTGCACAATGTGCAACGCGGGGTGATGTATCCTCCGCTATTGATCACCACCGGCGATACCGATGACCGCGTGGTCCCATCGCATGCCTTGAAATTTGCTGCCACCTTGCAAGCGGCAGACGCCGGGCAACAGCCGATTTTGCTGCGGGTTGACACCCAGGCCGGCCACGGCCTCGGGAAACCCATCGCCAAGCTCATCGCTGAGCAGGGAGATATCTATGCCTTTCTCTGTGATATCTTCCAGATGACTTCTGATCAGGTCTGAATGTGCTACTTGATAATGGATACCCACTGATCGTTGCATAAAATCATAGGACATTTTCCTATGCTGGGCAAACGGCAAACCCAGTACATCAATCAGCATGGCTGGATAGATACCGATGCATCAGGCAGCAAAATATAGGGTCAAAATATTGACAGTAGATGAAACAGAGAAGTATCATGTGATAATCTGTAAAAAAGGCTTACATGAGGACCACTACATAGGGGTTACCCTAGGCCGGGATCACGGTGAAACCCCTCGATGCCCCGGCACCAGGGGTCTCTCCCACCAAGGAGGGACGGACCATGGATGTGCTGCCTTCGGCGAATCGCATCAAGCGCCTACCACACCTCGCAAGGACTACTCCCCCGTTCGTCGGCCGTCAGAGAAGAGCTGAGTTGGTTGGAAAGCATCTTGGAGGAGGTGCTTGCTGGCCAGACACGGCTTGTGTTGCTTCCGGGCGAGGCGGGCATCGGCAAGACGCGGCTGCTTCAGGAGCTGCGGGCAAATGCCTTGCGCCGTGGCCTGCAAGTGGGCTATGGCCGTGGCTATGAGGACCTGACGCTGCCCTACCTGTCGTGTATTGAAGTGTTGCACGGCCTGTTAGACCGTTTTCCTCACGACCTGGAACGTACCCTCGGCGATGATGCAGAAGTGATCAACTGGTTTCTGCATAGACACCAGGCGTCAGCCCACGTCATGAATCCGTCTACCTCAACACAGAGCGAGCGAGATAAGTTGCGGCTGTTTGTCGCGGTGACTCGTACAGTCACGACACTGGCCCAACGCTGCCCAACAATCATCGTCGTCGATGATCTCCATTGGGCAGATCGCTCCTCTATAGACCTCTTCGGTCATCTGGTCTTCACGCTGGCAGATACAGCGGTGCGAGAGGCAGTCCCACTTCTCATCGTCGGCTCATATAGGCCGGTGGAAGCGGAGGCTCATGTCGCTCATCTGCTTGCCCGGCTGCGACGAGAGCAGATCTGTCGAACCTTCACCCTCCCTGGTCTCAATGAGCTCGAGATCCGCGAGTTGGTGCAGGGACTCGGCCTGCTACGCCCATCTCATCAGCTGATCGCCACGGTCAATGAGACAACCCAGGGCAACCCCTTATTTGTCCAAGAGGTATGCCATCACCTCATACAGCAGGAGGCGATCGAGGAACGGGGTGGGTACCTGATCACGAGCGCGATGCCTGCTGATCTCCCGCTTCCTACCCAGGTCACAAGCGCTATCGTCGGCCGCGTCGAGAGGCTCGGTGACGGCTGTCGAAGCGTCCTCACGTTGGCGGCTTTTTTGGGCGATCGTTTCAGTCTCGATGTGCTGGGCGCGGTAAGCGGTATGGGTGAGGACGCCTTGCTGAGCCTGCTGGAAGAAGGGATGCGCCAGCACTTGCTGCGAAGCGAAGGACAAACGTTTCAGTTCGCCCATCCGTTGATCCGGCATGTGTTTTATCACGAGCCCAGCGCGCCACGACGACAGCGTATCCATCAACAGATCGCTACCACCCTGGAGCGTATCCACGGTGATAGCCTTGAGGCGCACGTGTTGGAGATCGCTCATCATTTGGTGAGAGCCTTGCCTGCCGCCGATGTGACGACTGTGACAAAATATGCCCGCCAGGCGGGCAATCAGGCCTTCTCGGTGTTCGCCTGGAGTGAAGCAACGCGTTATTACGAGGTGGTGCTAAAGGTTGCGCAGACAAACAGCTTCTTGACGATTCAGAATCGGGCAGATCTGCATTGCCTGGCGGCGCTTGCCTGCCTCTGGGATGGGGACGTGGGCCCCTGCCGTGACCACTACGAAAAAGCCATCGCAGGCTATCGCGAGATCGGTGACATGCCTGGATTGGCGCAAGCCCTCATGGTCCAGGCGCGGAGCTATAATTCCGCCGTTGCCTATGGCATGTTGGGAGACCTTCAGCCGCTCGAGCAGACCCTCGACATGTTGGGCAAAAGCGAGCCTGAGCTGCGCTGCAGCATCTTGATCGGCATGTCTGAGGTCTATTGGGTGGCCAGACAGCCCGATAAGGCGGCAGAGATGGCCCAGCGTGCGCTAGAGATCGGGCGAGACCTCAAGCATGACCACCTCTGCGCGCTGGCCAGTTTTGAGTTGGGAATCTCACGCAATCAAGAGCTATACGTGGAGGAAGCGCTGGAACACTATCGGCAGGCCCGAGTCTATGCCCAGCGGGTCAACGATCGTTGGTTTGATGGGTGGCTCCTGCACCGCATCCCCACAGCACTCATTCTATTGGGGCGGTTCGATGAGGCAGAAACGATCGCTCAAGAGGCGTACGAATCAGCGTTGCAAACGAACAATTGGCGACACTACTCGCTCACCCTCGGCGCCGTGGCATGCACGGCCCTTGCCAGAGGGGATTTTCGGACCGTGGAACGCCATGGTCATGAAGCGATGGGGATTGTGACTCGGTCTCGTTTTCCTTTCGGCGGTGCGATGGCCCTGCAAGCGCTGGCCTGTGCGCACGCTCTTCGGGGAGCATATGCAGAGGCTGAGAGCGCGCTCGACAAGCTTGTGGAACCCGGATGCGTCTTTGAAAAACCAGGGCGATCTTACAAGGCGATCGCGACGGTCTTGCGTCATCTGGTGCAGGTGTATCAGAGCGACCCCGAGGCTCGCCCGACCTCCTACACGGCCACTGTCGCAAGCATGGTCACACAAGAGCGGTTCGACGCCACACTGCTGCCCGCCTACTGCGCTCTCGTGGAATTAGCCGCGATCGACATGGCCCCCCTAGTGGCCGAACCACTCTATGGCGTGTTGCGATCGGTCGCCGAACGGGATGTCGTCTTCTCCCGTGGCTGGGTGTTTCTGATCCCACGCATCCTCGGCGTAGCTGCAACCACGAACTCCTGGTGGGAGCGCGCAGAACAGCATTTCAAGACGGCCATAGACATTGCGCTCAATGTGAACGCGCGGCCTGAGCTGGGACGGACATACCTGGATTACGCCTATATGCTGGTCGCTCGCAGACACAAAGGTGATCGGTCGCGGGCCGTGGCTCTCGTCAGCCAGGCTGACCTCATCTTTCACGAACTCGGCATGGGTCCCTTTGCCCGCGACGCAGCCCTGCTTGCCGAGAGGCTTCAGCGCCGCAGAGCTCCGGCCCGCCAGGTGTATACTGCCTCCTCGCAAAATCTCGATGATCATTCCATGAGGACAGGCACGGGGCAGGCTTTCCGCATCATCCTCGTGACTGACGTGGAGGGTTCCACGGCTCTTCTGCAGCGCTTGGGTGATGAGAAGAGCCTTGAGATCCTCCGCGTCCACAATGCCCTGATCCGCGCGTGTCTGTCTCGTCACGACGGCACAGAGATCACCCATACTGACGATGGCTTCGAAGCGTCTTTCCTTTCTTCCTCCAGTGCCGTCGCATGCGCTGTGGCCATCCAGCAGGCTTTTGCACAGTATAGTCGAGAACACCCTGAGCACCCCATCCGCGTACGAATTGGTCTTAACGCAGGCGAACCCATTTCCATGGAAGGTCAACTGTTTGGTACGGCCGTCCACACAGCCTTCCGCATCTGCACGCGGGCCAGGCCTGAGCAGATCCTCGCCTCCGACGTCATTCGCCAGCTCGCCGCTGGGAAAGGCTTCGTCTTCGTCGATCGTGGCCGAGTGAGTCTCAAAGGCCTTCTGACTCCGGTCCGTTTATATGAAGTGCAATGGGGAAATGAGCATACGTAGGGGGAGGCGTTTGGGCCTCAACTGAAGAGCTTGCAATACGCCATCCTCGTGCCAGCGTGACGCAAGGTTATTACCAATTGGGAGAAAAAGGAGGATGATATGGGCGAAACACCGGCGTTCATGCGCAAGGGGGATTTCTTCCAGAAAATGGATGAAATATCGCAAAGCCCCGCGAGTCGCAGTGCGTTCCTTGCCGCCCTTAACGATACCAGTACCTGGCCGGATTATGTGGCACTTCTGTGTCATTTTGGCATCGTTCAGCCCAATTCTCCCCACGAAGCACACCTTCGTAAACACTGGTTTCCTATCGACCCCTATGCTCCAGACGTTTGGTGGCCGGAATCGCAGCCCATTGAGCCGATCATGCGGCAAGGGTACGCCAGAGCCTTCGAGGAAGCGGATGTGCGGGGATTGTGTATCGATGGTTACTGGCTCAGCACTGGGACGCGGGTTGCCGTGGGGATCGGCGTGAATGAAGCGCAGGGGAAGGTCACCCTGATTCGGGTAACGCCTCCCTGTCCGACTTACAGGCCGGATACCAGTCTCATTGCTGTTGTCGAGTTCAAGGGAAACAAGACCCCAGGGGGGATCATCGAGACCACCACGGTCGTTGGGCCTCCCGATGTCCCGTACTCATGGACCCAGACGGTGAAAGAACGTCGCTTAGGATAATAGGATAGGTAAGGCAAGGACGAGGGGGATTGCCCGGTCAGGCGGAACCGACACGGGGCGCCTCGCAATCGGGTCAGGTCGCGTCAGTATACATACCTGAGGCGTGCAGCACGTCATGGTCGATGTCGGCTATGCCGACCAGGCAACGCTAACGGGTGGAACGCCGGGCACGACAAGCGGTCAGAAAGGGAATACTCGGGGCAAAAAAGAATTCGCCCCCTTTCAGGGTGACATAGTTTCCAAAATCGAGGGGCTTTGTCTCTGGTTTTCCCCATTCCACTGGCCACTGGAATGCTTTAGCACGTGCACCGGACGTTCGTTGCCCGATGATTGGATCGCGTCCGGTTGCATCTTTGGCAAAACACGGGTTTCCCGCCCACATTTTCTGCATCCAGGCAAATTGGTTGGCGATGCTGTGCTGGAAGCACATGAACAGCAAACCCACGCCATACTGCGGAGCATCCCGTAGATCGTGGCGACGCCTTCCGTATGTCATTCCCCGTCGCACGATGCGATGTCGGCGCTCGGCATCAGTGGAAGCATTTCGCCCCGTGACTGTGTCACCCCTTGGGTTCACCTTCCGGATGTGGGCATGAAACGGGCACTGCAGCCCCTGCGCATCGTCAGCATAGGTGAAGTTATTGGCCCGCGCCAAGTCCATCCCGTCTTGCTGGGAGAGCGTGACAGGCGTGCCGTCTCGAAAACGTCCAACCACCATCGCTCCGGCCCTCTCTTGATCCAACTCCGGTAACTCGAGGGCACGTGCCAGTGCCTGTTCGGCCGTCCGGAACCCTTTGACGTTCTGTTCCAGCTTCCGAAACACCAGGTAACTGCCGAAACAGTCCTCCTCATCGACGTTCGGGTCCGGTACCAGCACCAGATCCAATGGGGCTGCGGGGTCCCATTCCCATGTCGTGATGCCGGCCTTACGCGCCTCTGTATCAAGGTCTTGTTTGAAAAACAGGGGTTGACTTCGTCCGTCGGCGTAACCGAAGTGTTCAATGGCTTTACCGGCAGCGTTTCTCAGGACCGCACCATACTCTTCGGTCAGCAGATCGGCAACCCCCTGGAGGCTATCGAGGATCCTTGCCGTCGCCATCTGTAGGTGTTGTGGATCGTCATCCGCCAGCAAGATCATGGCGTGAATGCGCCGCCCTTGATAGCCCACATCCCAGGTTGAGGGCGGGAGGTCATGTAATTCACCACCCGCGGCCTCCATGCCGGCTCGGAAGGTCACGGGTGTTTCATCGCCTTCGCTGAAGCGACGCTCAAGCTCGGCTGTCGTCAAACCCAGCAGGTGCTCATACCCGGCGGCCGTCAGAAACAGGTTACCGAATAAGCGACTGTGGGTCGTTTGCCGCTTGTGCACGCTGCTATCAGCAAGTTGCTGTCGCGCCGATGTGACATAGTCCTTCGCGAAATTCCGCATCCAGGTGGCGACGGCCTGCGGCTCAGCGGTGAATCCCACGCACAGATGGACGGTATGATCTCGTCCATGCCCCTTGAGAATATTGCCTTGTAAGTTCTCCAGCATGTTCCGGTACTTCACCGCTCTGTGGTTGATACGAGTCTCTGCTAAGTCAATGGGTATGCAAACCGCTCCTCTGTCCACATGCACCTCCTTCTCCACTCGTGTCGCACCCACGTCCGGCCTGGCTTTCTGAGCAAGGGCCATACCAACTGAGGCCCACAACAGCCATACTCTGCTTCAGCGGGGATGTGACTTGGGAGCAGATCATCATGTACCCGGCAAGGAATGCGCAGATTTCAGCAATGCGCCGCGCTTGCCGTGTTTGATGAGACAGAAATCAGATGAATTTTCGGACGTTATGAGCGCTGTCCAGCACTGATCACAATGGTTAGCTCTGCGCAGCCCGCAAGCGTACCTCCGTCGTCGAGTCCATCCAGCTCGCTCCTCGTCCTCGCAACGGTCTTCCCGTCGTTCACCGTGGCCCTGTGGTCCAGACAAAAAATTGACATGTGCGAATCCTGGGCATTACCATGTGAGAGCTACAGCCTTTGGCCCTGGGGCCGGGCATCACTGCGACATGGAGGTATTCCGGGGTGGAGAGGGTCCACTGGTATCGTGGCTCGAACCCCTCTGCGGGGAAGAGAGAAGCGGCAATGGACAGCCAATCCGAGGTAGACCTTGGCACCAGCCTGGCCAGCCTGGTGCGTGTCTCCCCTCCCTTTGTCGGCCGCCGCCAAGAGCTCGATTGGTTGATCCGCGGCCTTACAGAAGCGATAGGCGGCCAGCCGCGACTGATACTCATGCCCGGCGAGGCAGGTATCGGCAAAACCCGACTGCTGCTGGAAGTGCAAGCGGAGGCTCGGCGTCGTGGCATGCTGGTTGGTCTCGGCCGTTGCTATGAAGACTTGGCGCTCCCATACTTGCCCTTTGTCGGGGCCTGGCGCACGCTGATTGAGCAAGTACCGCAGGATGTGGCTCGAGCCCTCGGCTCGGACCTGGAGGTTATCCACCGGCTCGTTCCCCAAGACGTGACTCCTGCCCGCGGCGTTCATCCGCTCACCGCGACGGAGGCCGACCAAGATACACTGGAGATGTTTCTCGGGGTGTCACGCGCCACGATCAAACTGGCACGGCACTGTGCAATCTTTTTCATCGTTGATGATTTGCACTGGGCCGATCAGTCTTCCCTCGATCTGTTCGGTCACCTGGTATTCACCGTCGCCGATATGGCTAGTCGGGAACCAGTACCGCTCCTCATCATCGCCACCTACCGGCAGGTAGAGCCGGAGACCCGCGTGGCCCGCCTGATTGCGCGCTTCGAGCGCGAGCAGCTCTGCCAGACCCTGGCGCTTCCAGGTCTCGACGAGTCGGAGGTCCGCCAGCTCATCGGGGGTCTGGGCTTGGTGCGCCCGTCCCAGCAGTTGACCGCTACGGTCAGCGCAGCCACGCGAGGAAATCCCTTGTTCATCCAGGAGGTCCTGCACCATCTGGTCAAGCAGGACGCGCTTCAGCGACGGGGCGGGTATCTGGTCACCACCACCTCGCCAGCAGACCTCCAACTCCCCGAGGATGTGATGGGTGCCCTCATCCTCCGCACTCATAGGCTTAGTAAAGGCTGCCGTACGATCCTCAAACTCGCCTCGTTCCTGGGCGAGAGTTTTTCGTTGCAGGTCCTCTGTGCGTTGAGTGGCAAGAGTGAAGAGGAGGTGCTGGAGCTCTTGGAGGAAGGAATGCACCAGCGCATACTCCTAAGCGACGGACTCCTCTTCCAATTCACTCACCCGCTGATCAGACATGTCTTCTACGCTGATCCAAGTGTGGCACGGCGCCAGCGCATCCACCTGCAAATCGTCGAGACCTTACAGCGCCTGTATGCTGACGGTCTGGATACGCATCTGCTGGACATCGCCCATCACCTTGTCAGAGCGGGCCAGGCGGCCAATGCGGACACGGTGGTGACGTATGCTCGACGAGCTGGTGACCAAGCTTTCAGAATCTTCGCCTGGGCAGACGCCGCCTCCTATTATGAAGCTGCACTAGCGGCCGTCGAGTCCTCCGGTCGCCTCTCAGTCCGCGACCGAGCAGAGTTGCACTATTGGGCCGGGCGCGCCCGCCACCGGGACCAAGATGTGGGCCCCTGTCTGGCCCATTATGAACAGGCAGCCGAAGCCTATAGGCAGGCCGACGATGCGCGCGGCTTAGCACGCGTATTGATGGAAAAAGCTGAGATCCAATATACGCTCGCGTCTGTCCCGCTCGGCACCTTGCCGAATTTACAGCCGCTGGAAGACATCCTGGCCGCTCTGGGAGAAGGCGAACCGGCGCTTCGTGGACAGATCTTCGCCATCATGGCCCAGGTCTACCGAAACGCGCGCCAGGGCGATAAAGCTGAAGGGATGGCTCGCCGGGCGTTGGAGATCGGTCAACGTCTGGGAGATCACCATCTTAGCGCCCGAGCGAGTTCCGCCCTGGCCCTGGCCCAGTTGAATGATGGGCAGATCAAGGCAGCGCTGGAAAGTTACCGGAGCGCTTTTGCCTATGCCCGTCGGACCGATGATCTCTGGCTGCAAGGGTGGCCATTGCAACGCATGCCGTTGCCGCTCATCGTGCTGGGGCAATTGGATGAAGCCGAGCAAGTGGCGCAGGAGGCCTGCGCCCTGACGCGCACGACTCATGACTGGGGCGATCTCTCCGTGGCCTCATCGCATTTGGCGTCGATTGCCGTCGTGAGAGGGCAGTTCGAAGCCACCGAAAAACAGGCGCAGGAGACGGTGCTGATGGTCTACCGCTCTGGCTATTTTTGGGGCGGCGTACGTGCCCTCTTCGCTCTCGCCTGCGCGCGGGCCCTGCGCGGCGCCTGGGCCGAGGCTGAGGATGCGCTCGACCTGCTGGTGCATCCAGAACATCCCTTTCACGAAGCCGGTCCAGCCTTCCATGCCTTTGCCCAGGCCTTTCGCCGGCTTGTCCGGCTGTATTCGGGGACTGTCGAGCCTGACATCGAGCCGTTTGCTGCCGAACTGCTGCGCGTCGTGAGGTCCGATACCTATTCGCTGGCCCCGCTCTGTGCCTTAGTAGAACTGGGCGACGGCATTCGAGCCCCGCAGCTCGTTGAGTCCGCGCAGCAAGTCCTGTCGCAGGCGGCGGCGCGCGGAGTGGTGTTTTCGAGTGGATGGATGTTCCTCATCCCACGCATCCTCGGTGTCGCTGCCACGCTGCACCGTGAGTGGGGGGCGGCAGAGGCGCACTTTCGCGAAGCCATCGAGCTGGCGAGTCGGGCGCGTGCAAGGCCTGAACTCGGACGTGCGTATCTGGACTATGCACGACTGCTGGTCTCGCGCCGCCGCAGGGGGGACCGCCAGCGCGCCATAGGGTTAGTCGAACAGGCAAGAGGTGTCTTTACAGAGCTGGGTATGGAACCGTTCATGCTACGCGCCGCGCAGCTGGTCAAACCGCGTCAGGCGAGCCCATCGTTACCACAACGTCGCGCCGTCGCCTCGCCAAAGACGTTGAGTCCGATGGAGGTCGAAGTGCTCCTGCAAACGGCACAAGGGCGCACGCTGCAGGAGATCGCCACGGCGTTGATGTTGAGCCCACGCACAGTCGCTCGCCATGTGAGCACCATGAGCACACGCATTGGCGTGAAGGGACGGGAAGGTGCTGCCGCTTATGCTCGCGAACAGGGACTGAGCTCACAGGTCTCACCTCAGCAGGGGCTTATGCCCAGGCCAACACCGATGCACGAGGCGAGTGGCATGGCGGGGCACCCACTCCTGACCGTCCTCATTACCGACATGGAGGGCTCGACCGCTATCATCGACCGACTGGGCGATGTGCAAGCCTATGAAGTGCTGCGTATCCACAATGCGCTGATCCGCGATTGCCTACGCACCTATGAGGGTACAGAGGTCGCGCACACAGGCGATGGCATCGAGGCCTCCTTCCGTCTGGCCACTCATGCAGTGGAGTGTGCAATCGCAATCCAGCGGGCCTTTGCCCAGTACAACGCCGAACACCCCAGGATCCCCATTCGCGTGCGAGTGGGCATTAACGCTGGTGAGCCGATTACAACCGAGGGGCGAATTTTCGGGATGTCTGTCCATGCTGCCTTTCGGATTTGCACGCGTGCCCAGCCAGGCCAGATTCTGATTTCGAACATCGTGCGCCAACTGGTTGCAGGCCAGCGCTTTGTTGTTGTCAACCGCGGCCGTGTGGCCCTCAGGGGTTTCCAGGAGCGTGTCCAGCTCTATGAAGTGCAGTGGGACGATGCCAGAGAGTAAACACCTGTGACTCTTGCTCTGGGCGAATAGTCCAGAGCGCTACAGACGATTGTCGGTCGTCGTTGGTTATGAAGGGAGGTCGTGATGGGTTGCGCCGGGATGTCTGCTCATCTCTCAAAGGGGCCTGTGCATCGGGCAGTGGACTGGGTCGTCAATCATCAGCACAGAGACGGTGCATTCGATATGCGCCAGCGTTTTCTCGATGATCTCGAGTCGAACCGAGATTATCTCGACATTCTCAACGACGCCTTGCGTGCCTTCCTGAGAGCGGAGGGACTCCCCCCCGAGTGGGCAGACAGGCGCGCCGATTTTCTCACCAGCTACCTCGCCGAATACTGGTATGGGTCCTGGTGGCCACAGCATCAACCGGTGATGCCGCTTGTGCGCGTGGGGTTGATCAAAGCCATCCATGTGGCCAATAAGGTCAAACCTCAGCTCCCCATCGAATCTCAGTGGGTTGCTGCTGGCCCTCACGATAATCCGGCGAGTCCCTTCGAGGTGATCGTTTCGCGTGGAGACCAGCAAGTCACGCGTCTCATGCTCACACCGGAGACCCCAATGGCAGCGGATCCGCGATTTCTCGAAGAATTGGCCGACATCTGGATCATCAAGCGCGGGCCTGTGGGGGCCTGGGAGGTCGAGGAAATAGGAGAATTGGGACAACGAGCTGTGACCACACGTCTGAGAGCCTACCCGCTGAAGATGCCACAAGCCAGGATTAGTGACACACAACAGCCTTACAAGTAGGCCAAAGGTGGGCGGGTGGGCTTAGGGATTTGGAACCACTACAACCTCTTCAGGAACTGGAGACTCGGAGCGAACAAAAACTCGCCTCCCTTCATCGTGACGAATCCCCTAAAATCAAAAGGCGTCATCTCCGGTTTCCCCCACTTCAGCGGCCAGCGCTGTGCGACGGCACATGAGCCATGGCCCTGTTGGCCGACAACCGGGTCAATGCCGGTGTTCATGCTGACGAAATCCGGAGAGTTGACCCACATTTTCTGGAGAAAACCGAATTGATTGGCCAGGCTGCTCTGAAAGCACATGAATAGTAGCCCGACACCTCGCGTTGGCATTTGCTCTCGGCGCGGGTTGCTCTCCGGTTCCAGCGTGCGCTCACCATAGGGGACCCCGCGGCGAACGATCCGCCGCCGCCGCTCCTGGTCCTGGAGTAATGGACTCCAGCCCGAGCCCAGGGGCACTCCCTGGGCTCGGGTGCTATCTCCACGTGGGTTTACCTTGCGAATATGCGCACTGAATGGACATTTGGTGCCATCGGTGTCCTCAGCGTAGGTGAAGTTGTTCGGCACGCCCTCGTGCAGACCATCGACACCAAAGGAGGTCAGGGGGGTGCCATCCCTGAAGCGTCCCATGAGCAACGCTCCTGCCTTGTGCACGGCACTGCCTTTCAAACCAAGCCAGTGAGCCAGTTGCTCTTCGCGCTCGTGAAAGCCGCGTACATTTTGTTCGAGCTTCCTAAACACTAGGTAGCTGCCGAAACAGTCTTCTTCCGATGCAACATAGGGATCCGCAACTAGGATGAGGTCCAGGGGGGCACTCGGATCCCACCGCTGGACGCTGCCCTCCCTGCGTTCCGAGTCGAGATCGTGTGTGAGAAAGAGCGGTTGGCTGCGACCATCCACGTAGCCAAAGTGTTCGATGCGCTCTCCTCGATGGTTTCGCATCACCCGGCCCCGTTCGACCGTCAGGACAGTGGCGATTACCTCGGCAGCATCGATCAGCCGCCTCGTCTGGCGCAAGAGGAAATCCTCGTCGTCATCGGCGAGTAGAATCATCGCCTCGATCTGTCCGTTTTGATAGACGGCTTCCCACGTCATAGGGTCGGGATCGTTGAGCTCATGTTGAGCTGCTGCCATGCCATCGACAAATTTGATATTCACGACCACATGCTCACCAAGGATCGCAGGCTGTTCGAGGAAGCGATTAAGGATGTCCTTCCTGGAATAGCCCAAGGCTTCATAGCCCCTCGCCGAGAGAAAAAAGCTGCCAAACAGGCCGCCGGGGACGCCATGGGTGCGGAACTCATCAGCTTCCTTCAGCTGTCGGTGCGCCGAGGTGACATAATTGGCCGAAAAGTCTCGCACCCAGTCTCTAACCATCCGTGCTTCAGCCTTGAACTGAAGAAAGATGTGCACACTAAAATTCCGCCCATGTCCTTTAAGAATATTGCCCTGGAGATTCTGCAGCATGTTCTGATATGTGTCAGCTCGATGGTCAATGTACGTCCTGGTCAGGTCGACTGGCATGATTGATCGTCCTTTCCTCTGGCTGATGGCGGCCGTAGGCGACAGGCACCGGGCTTTCCCGCAGTCGTGAGTATAGCATTTTGCGGCGGATTTCCTCGAGTGAGGTCGCTCCCACCTCGGGCTAGGGTTATGCCGGCAGCGCCAGACGATCCTGGCTCACTGGCGTATAGTCGAATAGGTGCGACAGCCGATTGCCGAGAGCGATCGACTCAGTGTATAAAACTACGCAGCGGCAGGCAATGAGCTGAGGGGATCGCCTCTCCCTACATCCTGATTTTATGTGTCAACAGTTCTGTGCATGGTTCACAACGCTGGTGTGCTTTGATCACCGGAGACAGTACTACTGGGCCGGACGCTTCGGAGTTGATAATACTGAGAGGGCTGTGGAGGCTGCGGATGCTCCAACTACGAGGCTTGCCCTTGAGAGTCTTCCGCTAAAGGGATAATAAGGCTACTTTTCAGTCGCAGTCAGCATGGACCTCCGTATTAGCAATTATGGGATGTGAGCCGTCATGAATGAGGCAGCTCAGAATCTAGTAAAGTTATTGACAGTCGGAGAAATGTAGAACTATTATATGACAATTTCCTCAACGACCCGTGGGGCAACCGCCTACGGGTGTTACCCCATGCCGGGACAGAGGTGTGGCCCCCCGACGCCCTGGTACCAGGGGTCTCTCCAAGATGGGAGGGACTGGGCATGGCTGAGCCGTCGAGGACAAATCCCGTTGAGCACCTGTCGAACTTTATCACATCTGATCCCGTGTCTGTGAGCCGTAGGGGAGAGCTACCCAGGTCGAGGAATATTCTGCAGGAGATGTGGTCAGTCACCCTGCGTCATCCCCATTGGGTAGGCTATGACCGAAATGATGGGGATCTCATCCGCGTCTCTCTCCCTTTCCCCATTAGCTTTCAGGCCGCGCTGGACCAGTCTTCTCGGGAGAGCGCCCGCACCATCGGCACCGATGTACAGGATCGGGCGGAGTTCCAGTGTGAGGCAGGGCTTGCCCACCGGCGCGATCAAGACGTATGGCTTTGTCTCATCCATCCCAAAGATCCCATGACAGTGTATTGCCTTGCCGGTAAAATCTGGGACCTAACGAAGATTTTAGTGGAAAAATTCGAGACCAATTTGCCTTATGCTGCCGTTCGTCTCGGAACGCTGGCCGACCCGCAGCCCCTATATTTCTTCGATACTGCATGTTCACCTATCTTGCCGCACGCCTTGTCCTGATTGCCGCGAGGAAGCTCAACGGGGAAGAAGGGGCGCTGCGATGAGGGGCACAATGGGGACGATCTACATCTTCAGCGAGTGGCAGCTCGACACTCGTCTCAACGAACTGCGCTGTGCGGGAAAGCCCTTGGAGATAGAACCCCAAGTGTTTGATATGCTCTTGTATCTTATCGCGCACCGTAACCGCGTGGTTTCGAGCGAGGAGCTCATCGATCGCTTATGGCCCGAGCAAACCGTCGGAAAGGCAGCGTTGGTTCGCAGTGTCGTCCTGGCCCGACGGGCCATAGGCGACAATGGCAAAGACCAGTGGTGTATCAAAACCGTACGTAACCGCGGCTATCGCTTCGTGGCTCCTGTGGAAGAGCGTGTCGAGGCGCTTCCAGCAGGAAGCACGGGGTGAGTCGAGGCTGTCATTCTCCATGGAGGGCTACCCTCAGGTCCAGGCAAGGGGGGCATCTACTCCTACCCTACCGTCTGGAGAAGCAGCACACCCTCTATTCAGTGCGCCTATCCCTCTACTGTATACGACTCCACAAGAAGGATTTATAGCATGTCCGCAGTGTCGGCAGGAGAATAGTGGGATGAAGAGTCTCTGTGGGGAGTGCGGGGCTCGTCTGGTCCGGGTTTGTCCTGCCTGTGACCATGCAGAAAACCCACACGCGCGCTTCTGCTCTGCTTGTGGAACTCTGCTCATGCAGTTACCCCCAGTCACGGGGCCCCTGCCATCGATGCCACAGAGGAACCCACAACCAGCACAGGTAAAGGTGGGGGGAGCCCCCTCGGCAGCGCAGGGAGAGCTCGAAGCCGAGCGCCGCCATCTGACAGTGTTGTTTTGTGACCTTGTTGATTCGACCCCTCTCGCAATACATTTGGACCTCGAAGAGCTGCGCGAGGTGGTGCGGGCCTATCATGCCGTCTGTGCGGAGGTCATTGCGCGCTTTGACGGGTACATCGCCCAATATCTGGGCGATGGGTTGCTGGTCTATTTTGGGTATCCTCAGGCCCACGAAGACGATGCGCAGCGCGCCGTGCATACCGGGTTGGGCATCGTCGAGGCTCTCGGCCCGCTGCAACGACGCTTGCAAAAGGTGCAAGAGGTCAGCCTCGCCGTGCGTGTAGGGATTCATACGGGCCTGGTGGTCGTGGGAGACATTGGGGACGGTGCCAGGCATGAACGTCTGGCCTTGGGTGAGGCCCCGAACCTGGCTGCCCGTCTGCAGGGGCTCGCCCTACCCGACACGGTGTTGATCAGCGCCACCACGGCCCGGCTGGTCCGCGGGTGGTTTGTATGTGAGGGACTGGGGGATCAGATACTCAAAGGCTTCTCTGCACCAATGCCCGTGTACCGCGTCTTGGGGGAGAGTGGGGTTCAGAGCCGCCTTGACACGGTCGGTGCCAGTGGGCTGACTCCGCTCGTAGGTCGAGAGCAGGAGGTGGCCCTGCTGTTACAACGTTGGGGGGACGCAAAGCGAGGGCTCGGGCAAGTCGTCGTGCTGGGCGGGGAGGCGGGGATTGGCAAGTCGCGCCTGCTGCGAGCCGTGCAAGAGGGCCTGGCGGATGAGCCATTTACTCGGCTGGAGTGTCGCTGTTTGCCCCATGCTCAGCACAGCGCCTTATACCCAGTGATCGACCTAGGTCGCCGTCTGTTGCAGTGGCAGCGAGACGAGGCACCTGATGTAACGCTAGGCAAACTGGAGGCGGCCCTGGCGCGACATGGCATGTCACTGCCAGAAGTAGTGCCATTGCTGGCCTCCTTGCTGTCTCTTCCCCTCTCTGACCGATATTCCCCACCGCAGCTCACGCCACAGCGGCAGAAGCAAAAAACCTTGGAAGTGATATTGGCGTTGTTGCGGGCCCGGGCTGCACAGCAGCCGGTGCTATTCATTGTCGAGGACTTGCACTGGATTGACCCCTCGACCTTGGAACTCCTGACGCTCTTCATCGACCAGGAACCGATGCCTCGCATCTTGATCCTGCTCACGGGTCGCCCAGAATTTCACCCACCATGGCGCTTCGGGGCGCATGTGACTTCACTCAGCCTGGGCCGTCTGCCTCCAACGCAGGTCGGACAGATGATCGAGCGGCTGACGGGGGGGAAACGCTTGCCAGCGGAAGTGCGCCAACAGGTCGTGGCCAAGACTGATGGCGTCCCGCTGTTTGTGGAAGAGTTAACCAAGATGGTGCTCGAGTCTGCCCTGCTCCGGGAACAGGCAGACCACTACGAGCTGCGGGGATCACTGCCTTCACTGGCCATCCCAACAACGCTCCATGACTCCCTAATGGCCAGGCTAGATCGGTTGCCCAATGCCAAGGAGGTCGCCCAACTGGGAGCAACCCTGGGGCGGACTTTCTCGTATGAGCTCCTGCGAGCTGTCTCTCCATGGGGCGAAGAGAGCTTACAAGATGCCCTGAGACAGCTTATAGACGCCGAACTGCTCTACCGTCGAGGTGTGCCACCGCACTTGACGTATGTCTTCAAGCACGCTCTCATCCAAGAGGCCGCCTACCAGTCGTTGCTCAAAAGCAAACGGCAACAGTATCATCAACAGATCGTGCCCATATTGGAGCAGCGCTTTTCCGAGATCGCCGAGACCCAGCCCGAGTTGCTTGCCTATCACTATACCGAGGCAGGGCTGCCAGTGCAGGCGCTGCCCTACTGGCAGAGGGCGGGCCAGCTAGCTATCGAACGCTCGGCCAATGTCGAGGCAATCAGTCATTTCACGAAAGGGCTGGAGTCGCTCAAGGCTCTTCCGGAAACGCCAGAGCGTACGCGGCAGGAACTGGCACTGCAGCTTGCCCTCGGGTCGCCGCTCCGGATGATCAAAGGCGAAACGGCACCGGAAATGGAAGGCGTCTACACCCGGGCTTACGAGTTATCGCAGCAAGTAGGAGATCAGCAGCAACAATTCTCGGCGCTAGTGAGTCTGTCACGATTGTATCTCAACCGAGCGAGGATCCAGAAGGCGCGTGAGCTGGCAGAGCAGTGCTTTACTCTCGCGCAGTCCGTGCAGAATCCAATACTCCTCCAAGAGGGGCACCGGAGGCTGGGGGCAACTTTGTTTTTCCATGGGGAGCTCGTCGCAGCCCGCGTGCATTTCGAGCAGGGGATTGCCTTGTTTGATGTTCAGCAAGGTCACGTGCGACATGTTAGTGACAGGGTAAACCCCAGCGTGACTTGCCTCTCTTATCTGGCCTGGACCTTGTGGTTGCTTGGGTATCCAGATCAAGCTTTGAACAGGAGTTGTGAGGCGCTTAGCCTCGCCCATAAGTCGTCCCATACCTATAGTCTCGTCGTAGCGTTACATTACGCTGCAGTGCTCCGTCTAGCCCGTCGGGAGGCACGGCTCGCGCAAGAACTGGCAGAAGAAACGATACAACTCTCAGACATGCATGGATTTGCGCAGTGGTCGGTCGGGGGCCTATTCATGCGTGGTGGGGCGCTGATCGAGCAGGGATTGGTAGATGAAGGTATGGACCAGCTCCGACAGGCACAGACTGCCTCGCGGGCGATGGGTAAAGAGCTGGCGCAAACCCACATTTTTGTGAGGCTTGCTAAGGCGTGTTTGCAAGACGAACGAGTTGAGGAGGGCTTGCAGCTGCTGACTGAAGCACTGCATGTCATACACGAAAGTGGCGAGCGCTATCTAGAAGTAGAGGTGTATCGCCTTAAAGGCGAGCTGTTGCTGCAGCGTTACACAAGGAGCAACAGGGTGTTCGCGCCCCCTCAGCCAGGCCCAGTGCTAGCTGAGGTAGAAAACTGCTTTCGCCATGGCCTTGCGGTTGCCTGCTCTCAACAGGTGAAATCTCTTCAGCTCCGGACCGCAATGAGTTTGAGTCGCCTGTGGCAGCAACAGAGCAAACGCACAGAAGCCTACCAGCTATTGGCAGAGGTTTATGCCTGGTTCACCGAAGGATTTGAGACTCAGGACTTACAAGAGGCACAAACACTCCTCAAGGCTTTAGTCTGAATTAGCGGCAAGTTGCATCCCTCCACATGTCGCTGTGAGTAAGGTGAGCTAGGGAGAAAGCGATGTGCACTGTGAGGAAAGCGCCATGTCTCATGTCGAACCTGTGCCCCACACCCTAAACGCCCCTCAGCACTTGTGTATCTCACATTTGCTGCATAATCAAGCGACGCGCATCCCGGATGCGCCGGCGATCCTTGCCCCAGGACGTATGCCGCTGACATACTGGCGTTTACACAGGCAGGTGGACGATATTGTTGAGATGTTGCATTCTCTCGGACTCGGTCGCAACGACCGGGTTGCTCTCGTATTACCCAATGGTCCAGAGATGGCTGTCGCCTTTCTTGCCGTAGCGGCTGGGACGACTTGCGCCCCCCTTAATCCGGACTATAGCGCCGACGAGTTTGACTTCTATTTGACTGAGTTACGACCGCAAGCATTGGTGATCCAGGTAGAGATGGACTCGCCTGCTCGCACCGTCGCACACGCCCATGGTGTGCCTGTTATCGAGGTCTCCCCCACGCGTGAGGCCGAGGCAGGAATCTTCACGGTGGCAGGCAGAGAGCAGCGACGTCATACGCTGCATAGGTTTGCCACCCCCGATGATGTCGCACTCCTCATCGCTACCGGAGGAACGACATCACGATCGAAAATTGTGCCGTTGACTCATGCTAATATCTGTACCGCAGCACATAACATGCGTATTGCATTGGCCCTGGTCGAGCGGGACCGATGCCTGAACGTGCTACCTCTGTTTCATACGCACGCACTCCTCACGACGTTCATGGTCTCCCTGGTAGCCGGCGCCAGTATTGTGTGTGCCCCTGGCTTTGATGTCCACACCTTCTTTACCTGGCTGGACGAGTTTCGTCCAAGCTGGTACACCGCAGTACCTGCCATCCATCAAGCGATCCTGGCCCAGGCGGCTCCGCACAACAATCTCATTACACGGTGCTCCCTACGATTCATCCGCTCAGCCTCTGCGGTGCTGCCGCTGCCAGTGCATGCGGAGCTAGCCAGGGTGTTCAAGACACAGGTGATCGAGACGTACGGAATGACAGAGGCCTCCGGTCATGTCACTTGTAATCCACCACCACGACAGCAGTGGAAGATCGGCTCGGTAGGGATTGCAGTGGGTCCGGAAGTGGCCATTATGGACGAACATGGCACCCTGCTGCCCCTAGGGCACACCGGCGAAATCGTGGTGCGAGGGGCGACCGTCATGCACGGTTACTTGAACGATCCCACGGCCAACCAACATGCTTTCGCCCATGGCTGGTTCCGATCGGGTGACCAAGGGTATCTCGACGGTGACGGCTATCTGTTTATCACCGGACGCCTTAAGGACCTCATTAATCGGGGTGGGGAAAAAATCGCGCCGCAGGAAGTCGAAGCCATCCTCATGGATCACCCTGCAGTAGCCCAAGCAGTTGTCTTTGCAGCGCCCCACACCCGACTGGACGAAGATATCGCTGCGGCTGTTGTGCTGCACCAGCATGCTGTGGCTACGGCACAAGACATACGACTGTTCGCCGCCAGGCGACTGACTGACTCGAAGGTCCCACGCCAGGTACACATTGTGGCAGAACTCCCGAGCACCCCGACTGGCAAGCTGCAGCGCCTTGGTTTGGCTGAGAAGCTTGGCCTAACGGTCTCCGGCCCGGAACCGATTATGAGACGCGTGGGATACACGGTCCCCAATACGCCAATGGAAGAGGTGCTGTCAAGGCTTTGGGCCGAGGTGTTCGGTCTCACAAGGGTGGGGGTTAATGACGACTTCTTCCTGTTGGGGGGAGATTCGCTGCTGGCTATGCAACTCATCTCCCGCGTGCGTGGAATCTGGCATGTTGAGTTATCCTTCCGCAGCTTTTTTGAGATGCCGACGGTGGCAGAGATGGCCAGGAAGATCGAGACAGCACCTCAGGCTCCATCGCCCGCAGTGGTTCCGCCCCTGAAGACGGTGGCTAGAGACAGAGTGTGTCCCCTGTCCTCTGCCCAACGGCGCCTGTGGTTCCTTGAGCAATTGGAGCCCAGTCGTGCGGTCTATAACCTGCCCCTCGCCTGGCGCTTGGGCGGCGACCTTAATGTGGCGGCCCTAGAACAAAGCCTGGGTGAGATGGTGCGGCGCCACGAAATCCTCCGCACCACTTTTGCATCGGTGGATGGACAACCCGTGCAGGTGATCGCGTCAAACCAGGTATTGCCTTGGTCTGCGCTGGACCTTCAGACCCACCCAGCAGGCGAACGCGAGGCGGCAGTCCAGCGCCTGGCGACAGAGGAAGCACGGCGTCCGTTTGACCTGGTTCACGGGCCTTTGATGCGCGTCACCTTGCTGCGCCTGAGCGATGAAGATCACGTGCTGCTATTGACGCTGCACCACATCATCTTCGACGGTTGGTCCGCTGAGGTCTTCTGGCGCGAATTGGCAACTCTCTATACCGCCATCTGCGCCGGGCAACCCCTATCGCTTCCTGCCCTTCCCCTCCAGTACGCCGATTTTGCGGTCTGGCAAGCCCAGTGGCTGCAGGGTGAAGTATTGGAGGCTGAGCTCGCTTACTGGAAACAACGCTTGGGCGATAATTTCCCTCATCTGGAGTTACCCACTGACCGGCCACGGCCACTCATCCAAACCTTCCAGGGAGGGCGGCAATCCCTTGCACTGCCTGTATCCCTGACCGCCGCTCTCAAGGCCCTGAGCCAGCGGGAAGAGGCCACGCTGTTCATGACGCTGGTCGCGGCTTTCCAGACGTTGCTTTACCACTACACTGGGCAAAACGACCTGGTTGTGGGCACGCCTGTTGCGGGTCGCATACGTGTCGAGACCGAGGGCCTGCTGGGATTCTTTGTCAACACCCTGGTTCTGCGCACAGATCTCGGTGGCAATCCGCGTTTTTGCGAGCTGGTCAGGCGGGTTCGTGAGGTCACGTTAGGGGCGTACGAACATCAGGACCTGCCTTTTGAGAAATTGGTGGAGGCCCTGCAACCGGTACGCGACTTGAGCCGCAATCCGCTCGTCCAGGTGGTAGTCGCCCTCGAAGCGCCTCAGCAAAGGGTTGAGGCGCTTCGAGGACTGACTGTGCACCGAGTCACTATCGACCCTGGCACGGCCAAGTTTGACCTGGCTATGGTCGTCCGGGACACCGATCAGGGACTGCTGGCAACGGCTGAATATAACACCGACCTTTTTGACCAGACCACGATCACCCGCATGTTAGGCCATTTCCAAATCCTACTGGAGCGCATTATTGCCAACCCGGAACAGCGCCTCGCCGATTTACCGCTGCTAACCTCGGCCGAAAGACAGCAGCTCATGGCAATGTGGAACACCACTCTTATGGATTACCTGCAGGATACCTGTCTCCATACGCTGTTTGAGGCGCAGGCGGAGCGGACTCCTGAGGCTATAGCTGTGGTCTGCGATGGGTGGCAGTTGACTTATCGGGTGCTGAATCAGCGGGCCAACCAGCTGGCCCATCACCTACGAACTTTGGGGGTGGGGCCGGAGGTAGGCGTTGGCCTCTGTATGGAGCGCTCGCTGGAGATGGTGATAGGGTTGCTGGGGATTCTCAAGGCTGGAGGGGCCTATGTGCCCTTAGATCCGAATTACCCCATCGAGCGCCTTGCTACCATGATGGTGGACGCCCAAGTGGTCATGCTAGTATCACAGCAGCAGTGCATGGCCGCGCTGTCTGCCCTGGGAGTACAGATCGTCTGCTTGGATATGGATTGGGGGCGGATTGCACAACGGAGCACAGCAAATCCCGTTAATGGGGTAACGCCCACGAGCCTAGCGTATGTGATGTATACCTCGGGATCGACTGGGGCACCTAAAGGGGTGATGGTCGAACATCGCCAAGTGCTGGCCTTCTTGCACGGTTTTGAGTACATCGCTCCCGGTGGGGAGGGATGTATTGGCACGGCGGTCTGCCCATTAGGCTTCGATGTCTCAGTATGGGAATGCTTCTCGATGCTATGCTTTGGAGGCACACTGCACATTGTACCGCCGGAAATCCTGACTGATGCCGAGCGCTTTGCGCATTACGTGGTGGACCATCGCGTCAGCAGTGCTTATCTCCCCCCTACGCTATTGCCCGACATCGCTAAAGACCTTGAGCAGCATGATCAAATGGTGCTCAATCGCCTCCTTGTAGGAGTTGAGCCCATCCCACAAGGTATGTTGCAACGTTTTCGCGACCTTTCCGAGCAGATGCAAATTGTAAACGGGTATGGCCCCACCGAAACGACTGTCTGTGCCACGCTATTTCCCTTCTGCTCGGCAATAGAGTCAGACCGCCGGACACCAATTGGTACCAAGGTCCGTGGCTATGAAGTGTACCTCGTCGATGCTAGTATGCAACCCATCCCCATAGGGATTCCCGGTGAACTCCTCATTGGCGGAGCTGGGCTCGCACGGGGGTATATCAACCATCCCGAACTCACCGCTGAGCACTTTATGCCCCATCCCTTCAGCAATGTCCCAGATACACGCCTCTACAAAACCGGCGATTGGGCCCGCTATCTGCCGGATGGCAATTTAGAGTTTTTAGGTCGTCGCGATCAGCAAGTGAAGATTCACGGCCACCGTATTGAGTTAGAGGAAATCGAATTGGCGTTGAGGCAACACCCAGCAGTGCAGGACACAGTGGTCTTAGCCCGGGAGGACACGCGTCCCAGCGACAAGCGCCTAGCGGCCTATCTCGTTGTCAACCAGAAACCAGCTCCTACCCCACGAACCTTGCGCATCTTCTTGCAGCAGAAGCTGCCTGCCTACATGGTACCCTCTACCTTTGTGGTACTTGAGGCGTTCCCCCGGACTCTCAATGGCAAGCTCAATCGGCAGGCACTACCCATACCTGATACGACGCCATCGCTAATCCCAGCGACATTTGTCGCTCCACGCACGCCAGTGGAACGCACGCTTGCCAGCATCTGGGCTGCTGTACTGGGGCTGGAACGAGTTGGCGTGTACGACAACTTCTTCGAGCTCGGTGGTGATTCGATCGTGGGCATTCAGGTCGTTGCCAAGGGAAACCGTGCAGGGCTTCGGCTCATCCCTAAAGACCTATTTCAGTACCAGACGGTTGCCGAATTGGCGGCGGTCGCAGGTTCGCTCCCAGCCATCCAGGCGGAACCTAGTCCGAGTACCAGTCTAGTCACCGCTACGCCAGGTCAGCGTGGGTTCTTCGCACAAGAGTGGCCTGAGGGGAGTGCAGAGAGCATTGAGGCGGTCTATCCCCTCTCGCCTATGCAACAGGGCATACTCTTTCACACGTTGTACGCCTTGGAGCCAGGAATGTATAGTGCGCAGTGGAGCTGCACCTTGCATGGCGATCTGAACGTTTCGGCCTTCAAGCGAGCCTGGCAGCGCGTCGTGGATCGGCACGCTGTCTTGCGTACTGCTTTCTATTGGGAGGCCCAGAATGAGCCGTTTCAGGTCGTGTATCGGCAGGTAGAACTCCCCTGGAGGCAGCACGACTGGCGGAGCCTGTCCATGGTCGAGCAGGAATGGCAGCTTGAGGCTTTCCTGGGAGGAGATCGGGGGCAAGGCTTTGAGATTTCCACAGCCCCATTGATGCGTCTAGCCCTAATCCAATTGACCGAGAACACCTATCAATGTGTCTGGTCCCTACATCACTTGCTGTTGGATGGGTGGTCTCTGCCCCTATTGCTGCGAGAAGTCTTGGGGTTTTATGAGGCTTTCCGCCTGGGTCAGGAGCTGCACCTGGACGTGAGCCGCCCATATCAGGACTACATCGCCTGGCTGCAGCAGCAGGATTTATCTCAGGCTGAGCAATTCTGGCGGCAGACGCTCAAGGGCTTTAGCGCACCGACGGCTCTGAATGTTAGGCAAGATCAAAACAGCTCCTCCGGCGAGGGAGCCAGCTACGCCGAGCAGCAGATACGACTGTCAGTAGATGCAACGGCTGCGCTGCAGGCGCTGGCACAACAACACCATCTGAGCCTGAACACGCTCATGCAGGGCGCATGGGCTATGCTCCTGAGCCGCTACAGTGGCCAGCAAGACGTGGTGTTCGGGGCCACCGTTGCCAGTCGGCCAACGGACTTGGGAGGGATCGAGTCTATGATCGGGCTCTGTATCAATACCCTCCCAGTCCGGGTGCGGATCAGTCCAGAGGCATTGCTTCTCCCCTGGTTACAGGAACTCCAAAGCCAACAAGTGGAGACGCGCCAATATATGCATACTCCCCTCGTGCAGGTACAAGGATGGAGTGACGTGCCGCCAGGGCTGCCCCTGTTTGAGAGTCTCCTGGTCTTTCAGAACAATCCGGCGCGTACCTCTGTACAGGAAGGGAGCGCTATCCTGGAAATCCGCCATGGGCGTTTTGTTTCAAGCACGCACTATCCGCTTACCGTGGTGGCGCTACCGGGGCCGGAATTGGGGTTACGGATTGGTTACCAGCGCCATCGCTTCGATACCGCCAGTATTGCTCAGATGCTCGGACATCTGCGGACACTGCTGGAAGGTATGATTGCTAATCCGGCACGGCGACTCGCCGACCTGCCGGTGTTAACTGCGGCAGAGCGCCATCAACAGCTGGTGGAGTGGAATGACACCTCTTCGGCGTATCCCCAGGACACCTGTATCCCGCAGTGGTTTGAGGCCCAGGTGACACACACGCCGGATGCTGTGGCTGTGGTGTTTGAAGATCAGACATTGACATACCAAGAGCTCAATATCCGAGCCAATCAGTTGGCGCACCACCTGCAAGCCTTAGGAGTTGGACCAGAGGTACTGGTGGGCCTCTATGTTGAGCGCTCCTTAGAGATGGTGGTGGGACTCCTTGGCATCATCAAAGCGGGAGGAGCCTATGTTCCCCTCGACCCGGCTTATCCTCAGGAGCGCCTAACTTTCATCCTGAGGGATGCGCAGATACCAGTGTTGCTATCTCAACAGCGGTTGATCGCAGGGCTCGTCGTGCATCAGACGCACGTTGTGTGCCTGGACACAGACTGGAAATTCATTGCCCAGGAAAGCAGAACAAATCCCATCAATAAGGCGAGCCCCGACAATCTGATCTATGTCATTTATACCTCGGGATCCACGGGGATACCCAAGGGAGTTGCTGTCGGGCACCGGCAACTCTGCAACTATCTGCATGGTGTCTTGAAGCATCCGGGACTGCCGAACTCCGTCAGCTTCGCAACGGTCTCCACTCTTGCTGCAGATTTGGGCAATACCACGGTCTATGTCTCCTTGTGTACCGGTGGGTGCCTCCATATACTCTCCCAGGAACAAGTGGTTGACCCCTACGCCCTAGCTGATTACTTGAGACGCCATTCCATCGATTGTCTCAAGATCGTTCCCTCTCACCTCGCAGCTCTGCAAACCTCTCCGCACCCAGAGCGAGTATTACCGCGTCGACTACTGATCCTGGGCGGTGAAGCTTCCCATTCAGACTGGGTAGAAAGTCTGCGAAAGCTGGCTCCCGACTGCACCATCCTCAATCACTACGGCCCAACGGAAGCGACCGTGGGAGTCCTAACCTATCGGGTGGATGAAGACCGACACCTGCCTGGGAGGTCGACGCTCCCCCTCGGCCGTCCTTTAGCCAACGTGCAGATCTATCTGTTGGATCAGCACCTGCAACCTGTGCCCGTTGGCGTGCAGAGTGAGTTGTACATCGGCGGTGCCAGTCTCGCGCGGGGTTACCTCAATCGGCCTGAGCTGACCGCCGAGAACTTCGTTCCCCATCCATTCAGCAAGCAGCCGGGCACGCGGCTCTACAAGACTGGGGACATGGCCCGTTACCTGCCGGACGGCAACTTGGAGTTCCTTGGGCGCATTGACCACCAAGTCAAGATCCGTGGCTACCGGATCGAACTGGGGGAGATCGAGGCAATATTGGAAAACCATCCAGCCATATCGGCAGGCTGTCGTCCTGGCACGGGAGGACCCTCCCGGTGATAAACGCCTAGTGGTGTACTGCGTCCCACACGACGGGTTTATCCCTGATAGCCGCGAGCTGCGTAGTTTCCTCGAAACAACACTGCCCCACTACATGGTGCCGGCAGCTTTTGTAGTGCTCGACACCTTGCCTCTGACACCGAATGGTAAAATAGACCGCCAGGCGCTTCCAGCGCCTGACCCGATACGGCCGCAGCTAGGCGAGGACTTTGTTGCCCCTCGCACCCCCACAGAAGATCTCTTGGCAGGTATCTGGGCGCATGTACTTGGGGTTGAAGCCGTCGGCATACACGACAATTTCTTCGCCCTAGGAGGTCACTCCCTATTAGCCATGCGGGTGATATCGCGCCTTCGTCAAGTGTTCCAGGGGGATGTGTCACTGCGGGCACTGTTTGATGCGCCGACGGTGGCAAGCCTAGCACGACGTGTTGAAGAGGTCCGCCAGGCAGGGCAGAGTACGCCCGCCCTTCCCCTGCATGCCGTGACACGGGAGGGGCTGGTACCACTCACCATGATCCAGGAACATCTCTGGGCGCTCGACCAGCTGCTACCTGGTGCCCCCTTCTCAAACATGCCGTATGCGGCGCGACTGACGGGGTCCCTCAACGTGACCGCTTTGGAGCAAAGCTTCAACGCTATAATCCAACGCCACGAAACGCTGCGCACCACTTTTACGACCGTCGCAGAAAAACCGGTACAGGTGATCGCTCCAACCTTGCACCTACCCCTCGAAATGGACGACCTCCGCGCCCTGCCCGAGGCCGCTAGGGAAGCCGCAGCGCGCCAACTGATCCGAGCAGAAGTGCTATACCCGTTCGACCTGGAAAAGGGCCCCCTACTCCAGGCGCGTCTGCTACGACTCGGAGAGGAGGCGCATATCCTCCTCCTGACCATGCATCACATCATCAGTGATGGCTGGTCGTGGGGTGTGCTCCTCCATGAATTAGCGGTGCTCTATGAGGCCTTTAGCCGGGGCCAGCCGTCGCCGCTGCCAGAGTTACCCATGCAGTATGCGCATTATGCCCACTGGCAGCGCCAGTGGTTGCACAGCGAGCCAGGGAAAGCCCAGCTCGCCTATTGGATGCAGCAATTGCATGCCCCCTTACCCGTACTCAACCTGCCTACGAACCGCCCACGCACGGCAGCATTGAGCTTACATACAGCCCGCCAACCCTTCCAGATCCCAAAAGAGCTCACGGTTGCCCTCACCCGTCTGAGTCAGCAAGAAAGCGCCACTGTATTTATGACCTTGGTTGCTGCCCTAAAGACACTGTTATTTAGCTACACAGGGCAGGAAGACATCCGTGTGGGTACTCTCGTGGCCAACCGGCAGCACCAGGACACCGAGGGGCTGATTGGCCTGTTTGCCAATCTGGCCATCCTGCGCACAACGCTTGGCGGGAATCCCTCCTTGCGCCAGGTGCTCCAGCGTGTGCGCACCACAACGCTAGACGCCTATGCCCATCAGGACATGCCCTTCGAGTATCTCGCACGCGCGTTAGTACACGAACGTCAGTGTGATCGTCAGTCACTCTTTCAAGTGATGTTCGCTCTGCAGAATGCTCGTCAGCACACGCTGGTACTGCCAGCCTTAGCCATCGAAGTGCTGGAGACACAACCCGTGGAGGCCAGCACCTGTGAGCTGGCCGTGTCAATCCGTGAAACCCCACAAGGACTGGAGGGGGTATGCATCTATCAAACAGCGCGATTCGACGCGCCTACCATCACCCGACTGCTCGAGGATTACCAGCAGGTACTTGAGTGCCTTTGTGATGGTCAAGTAAAAACGGACACTGAGTTAAGCTACTCTGGCCAACCGTTCGAAATCATTCGGACTGACATACCCCAAATACGAATGTAACCGATTGCTGTTGTAGAACATCTCGATGTAGTCAATCACATCATCCCACGCCTCCTGGCGGGTGGCATAGTGACGGAGCGACGTGCGCTCACCCTTGAGACTGCCAAAGAACCGCTCGGCCACGGCATTGTCCAGGCAATCGCCCTTGCGACTCATACTACAGCGCATGCCGGACGCCGCCAGCAAGGCTTGATAGGTTCCACACGCATATTGACTCCCGCGATCCGAATGATGGATCATCCCGGCGGCGGGCTGGCGACGCCCCAACGCCATCTCTAAGGCTGCCTGCACGAGGGCGGCATCCACGTGCTGACTCATCGCCCAGCCCACGACTTTGCGGGAATACAAATCCAGCAGCACGCCAAGGTACAACCACCCCTCGGCTGTCCGACATATAGGTCCATATCTCCGACCCACACCTGATTGGGCTTCTCCACCGCGAATTGGCGTGCCACGAGATTGGGGGCCACCGGATAGCCATGCCGACTATCGGTCGTGACAGGATGACGCTGCTTGCGACGCTGGACCGTGACCTTGGCCTGCCGCATCAACCGCCGCGCTTTATAGCGGCCCACGGCAATACCATCGGCCTGGAGTTGCTTCGCCATGCGGCGGCTCCCATAGGTGTGCCGTGTCTCCACGGCGATAGCCTGCACCCGAGTCAAGAGGGCCGACCTCTTCAGCCCCTCCATCAGTCGAAGTTTGGCGCTGCACATACGCATAAAATCCGCTGCGACTGACCTGCATTTACCTCACCCATGACGGATACCGGCCATTGCGCCTGGTGCTGAGCCATAAAGGCATACCTCAGCTCAACTCGTTGGCAAAGAAGGCTGCCGCTTTTTTTAAAATCTCCCGCTCCAGCCGGAGACGCTTGTTTTCCTCCCGCAGACGGTGGAGCTCTTCGTGTTCGGGCAACAAACGACCCTTCCCAGGGAAGGCCCTGTCCTCTCGGGTCTCTTGTTCGCGTTTCCAGCGCCCGAGCATCGTGGCGTTGATCCCCAAATTCCGTGCGGCTTCGGCAACACCGTAGCCATGAACCGTCACGAGGCGGACTGCCTCATGCTTGAATTCTGCCGTATACGTTTGATGTTCTCTGCGGCATTGGATTCACCTCCTTGGCCTACTTACACTCTTGTCGAAGTGTCCGTTCCTAGTAAACCACCAAACACTCATTGCTCAGCCAAGCTGCGACTGGTAACTTTCCGCACCCAACACAAGGCAGGAAGTTAATCGGTGTGCCAGCGCACTGTAGGAGTCAGGTCTATGAGGTATCAAAATGCTTGCTATAGCGACTGTACCCTTATATGCTATTGCTTTATCATGGGTGTATGGGCGGCATAGTTAGCATGACCGACACCCACCATTGTACGATCCTATAACCGCCATAGGGAGGATGACACTGTGGCTATACCGCTAGGTACACCATCATTGTTGTTAACGCTACTCAAGGACGTCCAGGTTGCGCCGTCCCAATATTTCAATTCCTTCGGTATTGATCCGAGCATCGCTCCAACCGTCCAGCGGAACATCGACGATGTGGTCGGGGCTCTAGATCCACGACCATTCCGGCGGAATCTGATAAAGGATGTTGCGCAGGAGGAGCTTTATGACGTTTTATATGAAGTAATAGAAAAAGAGTATGAGAATCCAGGGCAGGATTCCAGAGAATCTAGTCTTAAATAGTGCAATTGGTATGGCGCTTGAGGATGCAATAAGGCAGGCCTCCGTTAGAGAAGCTAATAATCAGAAAGTCCAAGGTGATGATAGTATATTAAAATTGCGTGATGTACTGAGGGGAAAAATAGTCAAAGCTCTCGAGCCAAAATAGGCAGACCCTCCGTCAACCTATTATGCTCTTCAGATGGTTCTGAGGAAGTTGATGCTGGGTGCGAAGAAATACTCTCCACCCATCAAGGTCACAAACCCATAGAAGCTGAAGGGCTCGGGTCCGTATTGTCCGCGAGAGGCACCCCACTGCGCTGGCCATTGCTGTAGCGCCTCTGTGCTATCCTGAGCTTGTCCAATAATTGGATCAATCCCCGTCTGATCTTTCAAGTGGTCTCGATTATTGGCCAACTGGGCTTGGAGGTATTCAAACTGGTGGGCAATATCTCTTTGATAACACATGAAGAGTAAGCCTACTCCTGCCGCTGGTAGTTCGTCGATGCTCGGATCATCCTTCGGTTCTTTCTCACGTTTACCATAGGGAATGCCGCGGCGGGCGACACGGCGCATGCGCTCACGCTCGGGGAAGTTGGGGGGCATCTTCAATTTCTTGTCGAGTTCTCCGCGTGGATTTATTTTCCGAATATGCGCGTGGAAGGGACACTTCAGTCCATCAGGATCATCGCTATAGGCAGGATCATCGCTATAGGTGAAGTTGTTGGGTATGGGGGCGTGTAAGCCTTCAGTCTTGTGAAGAACCACCGGCGTGCCGTCCTCGAAACGTCCGATTGCCAGTGCACCAGCCCTTTCCTTGTCCTCTCCAGTTAATCTTAGGGCCTCGGCAAGTGCCTTTTCTTTTTCCTTGAAGGCTCGAACATTTTGCTCAAGTTTGCGGAACACTAGGTAGCTGCCGTAACCAGCCTCAGCCCCTCCACGGTTACGCTCTTGGACAACGACCAGGTTCGGTCCCGCATCAGGATTCCAGACTGATGTACCGTCATTTTCCCCCTGCTCTCGCTTGACGCCTTCTGAAAAGAACAGTGGTTGGCTGCGGCCGTCTACATATCCGAAATGCTCGATATGTTCGTCGTGCTTGTTCCGCAGGGCTCGACCATGCTCGACCGCACAGACGTCGGCGATCGGTTTAATGGCCTCTAGGATCTGACGTGCTTCTTGGAGTAGGAGGTTCTCGTCATCATCAGCGAGCAAGACCATAGCGTCGATCCGCTGCTGGTACCCTTTTTCCCAGGTATTCATTGGTGGATCGTGCAATACCTTGCCTCGCTCCTTCATCCCCTCCCGGAATGCTTGGCTATCTCCTGGAAGGTCACAGCCAAGATACTCATAGCCTGTAGCGGACAGAAAGAAACTGATGAACAGACTCCCGGGAATGTCGTATTGCGTATAGTCCGTAGCATCGTCGAGTTGCCTCTGTGCAGAAGTCACACGAGGAGCGAGGTTGTGTATCCATTTCTTCACTTTTTTTACTATTTCCTGCCTAGCTTCTTCCTGACCCTCTGCCTTAAATTGCAAGCAAATCATTACCGATCGATCTCGTCCATGCCCCCCCAGAATATTCCCTTGCATGTTGGTCAGCACGGCCCGAAGACTCTCGATCATGTTCTGAGGAATGGGATCTGAGAGTTCATGGAGATTGGCCATGTGTTATGCTCCTCCCTTCAATGCCAGAGGGCTGAGCCGACGCTATGGGGTTGGCACTATGAGGTACTTCGATCGTCGCATAGAATCATGGCAGGAATCTATACGCGCGTGCTCAACGTTGGCCCCGCTCGGCCGCAATGCAGCCCAGTTTTTGTGGTAATAGGCGCCTTTCACCTGTGCCAGGTGACCTTGCCGAGAACCTGGATCGGTCCCCGGTAAAGTCGGCCCCCTCGCAGGGTTAGCGGCTGCTCAGGACCGGATTGTGATAGACTTCATCCCACGTCCGACGCTTGGCTTGCGCTGGATGGGCCGATGACGATGACTGGGGCTGCGTCAGCTGGACAAATTCTTGATCGCTGATCACCCCTTTCGTCACCAGCAACTGCATCAACTGCCCGAGGTCGATGGTCGGTCGAGCAGGCGGAGTGGGGTCCCACTCGGGAGCCATCCACCCCTGGTCATCCGCCCCCACCACTAGAGGGACCGTCAGCAGCAGCAGCGCCAGTAACACCAAAATGTACCGCTTCATGGCTCAGCTCCTTTCCAAGTGTTCCAGCTCACATGGGAATGTCCTGAGATTGAGGTTCCCGGCATTCCCAGACCATGGGCACCTCCGACGTTGTCCCTCACACAACATGAGGCAGCTGCTTCTTGATGCGCTCCACAGCGATGACGGTTTGCCTGTGCAAAACAGACCTCTCCCTCAGTTCAATTCCAGGTATTCTGCCCTGCACATCGTTGTCGCTGTGTGTCGCCTGACTGTGCACGAAGCTTTAGGCAAGAGCTATGCCGATGCTAGAACATCCACCCAACTAGTTGACATCACAATAAATATTTGCGCCAGCTCATGGGCGAGGGCCATTGAGCTACTGTGTAGGACTGTGCATTGGCGGGAAATACATTTCCAAGCCATCCTATTCCCACCCATATTCAGAGTCTTTCCAGCATGCTGTTCAGCGCTGACCAAGCTGTCGAGTTTCAACCAGTGACGTGAAATCATCTCCTCACGGCCGGGCTTGGTCTGTTGCGCGGAGTGGATGCGAGGAATTATGGCCTGGGGGGCTTAAGCCCTTGCGCTGTGGTCAGTGGGGCTGGACCGTCGATAGATGCGGATTGAGGTAGGAACAGTGCCAGGTCAGACGCTTCACATTTGACAGCGCGCAGAGTGATGGGTAGACTGTGGGCCATTCAACCGGGAGGCCTGTCATGGAATCTCAAAATAGCTCGCAGGGGCCGCATAACTCGTCGGTGAATCCACCGTTGGAGCGTCACGTCCGCGAATTACAGGCGTTGTATGAGATCGGCCAGGCGCTCGCCTCTGTCCACGATCTCGACAACTTGCTACAGCTCGCCACCGAGCGCGTAGTAACGCTACTCGACATCCAAAGCGCCTCCATTATCTTGCTCGATGAGGAGCGCGACGAATTGGTCTTCAAAGTCGCCGACGATAGCCGCGTCGGCCATGAGCAGCACCTACTCGAGTTCCGCTTTCCCGCGAAGCAGGGCATCGCCGGCTGGGTCATTCATGAAGGCCGATCGCAGATCGTGCTGAACGTCGACCAGGATCCACGCTTCTATAGTAAGGTCGATGACCATACTGGTACGAAGACGCGCTCCATCATCTGTGCTCCACTGCGGACGAAAGACCGGACCATCGGCGTCCTGGAAGCCATCAATAAGCTCCAGGGGGTATTCACGATCGAAGACGTACGACTGTTAGAAGCATTCGCCAATCAACTGGCGCTGGCGCTCGAGAATGCGCGTTTGATCCAGGAGTTGCGGGCAGCACGGGAGCGGCTCTCGGAGGAAAATCGCTACCTGCGCGAGGCCATGGCGGAAGAGGTACAATTCGATACGCTCGTCGGCGAAAGCCCCAGGATGCAGGAGGTCTATCGCCTGGTGCAGCGGGTGCTGAATACGACGTCCAACGTCCTGCTCACGGGGGAGAGCGGCACCGGCAAGGATCTGATCGCGCGAGTCCTCCACTTTCAAGGGCCGCGGGCCAAGGGACCGTATATCGCCGTCAATTGCGCAGCCATACCGGAGACTTTGCTGGAGGCAGAGCTCTTCGGCTATGAGCGCGGCGCTTTCACCGGCGCCACGCAACGCAAGCCCGGGCGCTTTGAGCTGGCTAGCGGAGGCACGCTCTTTCTGAACGAGATCGGCGATATGAGCCCGGTCCTTCAGGCCAAGCTCCTTCAAGTGTTGCAAGATTTGCAGTTCGAACGCTTGGGGGGGACGGAGACCATCACGACCGACGCCCGCATCGTTGCAGCAACCAATCAAGATCTGGAGCGGCTGATTACCGAGGGGCGATTCCGCAGTGACCTGTTCTACCGCCTCAATGTCTACCCGATCGCCTTGCCACCGCTGCGAGAGCGTCTGGAAGACCTCAGCCGGCTGACCATGTTTTTCCTCAATCGCTTTAGCCAGAAGTTGCGCAAGGAGGTGCTGGGCATCTCCAAGGAGGCCATGGGATTGCTCGAGCGCTACTCTTGGCCGGGCAACGTCCGAGAGTTGGAGAACGTCCTCGAGCGCGCGGTCATTCTCTCTCAGGGAACGGTCGTGACGGCACAGGATCTGCCTTCCCTGCGCGACCATCCGAGACCTCCTGCCCTCAGTGGCGATGCCTTCCGGTTGCCGTCCGGGGGGATTGTCCTGGCAGAAGTGGAGAAGACGCTTATCCAACAGGCATTGGATCAAAGCCATCAGAACAAATCGCAGGCGGCTAAGCTGCTGGGACTAAGCCGCACGCAATTACGTACGCGAATGCGACTCTACAGGCTGGAATAGGCTGCATGAGTGCCAGTGTCGGAAAGTACCACAGACCCTGTCCATGCCGTTGCTGGATGGACTCGGGTCATACAGCGGCGCGGACTCGCCTGATGATATTTCGCGGGGTCTCTTCGCAGGCAGTGAGGGAGTGCCGTCGATGAGTGCGTCTTCTTTGCTTACCATCCCGGCCCGAAAAGGTAAGGCTGCTGTTCTGGCTAAAGGCCAGCGGGTCAAGATCATCAATACCCACGGTCAACAGGTGATCGACACCTGGGCCTTCAATCGCGCTGACCTGACGGAATGCCTGTCGATGGAACATTCGCGGGCTTCGTTGAGTCGGATCATGGCCAGAGTCGGCGATAGCATGGTGACCAACCACCGACGACCGATCCTGACCATCATCGAAGACACTTCACCGGGCATTCATGATACGCTGATCGCCGCCTGTGATCGCTACCGCTATGAACTGTTAGGCTGTACCACCTATCACGATAATTGTACGGATAATTTGGCGGCAGGTATGGCAGCGCTTGGGTTGACACCGCCGAAGACGCCCAGCCCATGGAATCTGTTCATGAATATTCCGGTGCAAGCCGACGGTCGTGTCTCGTTCGAGCCCCCAGTCTGCAAGGCGGGCGATTACCTCGTGCTACGTGCGGAGATGGATTGCGTCATCGCCTTCTCTGCCTGTCCGCAGGATATCGTGCCCATCAATGGTCTGGCCTGTACGCCGACCGAGGCACACTTCGAGATCATCTAGATGCGAAGTTGTTGGGGACGAGAGAGCTCCCGAGTGGCCAGCTTTCTCGATGCAGGGTGGTTGCAGAGCCCCTTCTCCCGGAAGGGGAGGAAGTGGCTATACGGGAAAGGAGGACGTCGTGATTCAACTGAGCCGCATCGGCCATGTACTTCTGAGGGTGGCGGATATCGAACGCTCGAAGGCATTTTATACCAAGGTATTAGGGTTTGAAGTGGTGGAGCAAGACCCCGAGCATGGTGGGGTGTTTATGAGCTTGGGTGAGCACGGCCATACGCTGGATTTATCCCCCATCGAGAATCCCGAGACCGCTGTGCCGGTCACGCCCAATCGGGTCGGTGTCCATCATATCGCCTTCATGGTCGATAGCGAAAAGGCTCTCAAAGACGCCTATTTCGCGCTCGAAGATCAAGGGGTCGAAGTGGTGCGAGCCATCGATCATGTGAGCCAAAAGAGTATCTACTTCCATGATCCGGATGGCAATCGTCTGGAGATCTATTACGAGCTGCCTAATGCGCCGGAGATGTTTCGCCAGGGTCGCGGGGACCGGGACGAGCCCCTCGTCTTCCAGCGCTAGGAGTCGCTGCAACTGGGTGAGGCATGCGCATGCACTGAGGACGGCCGCAGTTCGGCCTCCGACTTCGTGTGTGTCGACTAGGACGGCGTGTGGTCGTCCTTCGTGGCCTTGAGCGAAAACATCAACGGGATGCTCTTCTTCCCGTCGGGTAATTGCCAATAGCGCTCCGGCCCACGCTCCATCCAGGGGAACACGGCCCACGCCAGGAAGGGGTATTCTTCAAAGGCGGTGATTCGCAGCCCGGCACGCAGGAGTGAGCCGATGATCTCTGCGATCGGATGAACCCAAACATACGTAACGCTGCGGATGGGGGCATCGGGCACGGCATAGCAGCCGTTTTCCTCGATGCGTAGGGGCTCAGCCCCCTGGAAATAGGGGTAGAGGAGGCGAAGCTCGGCATCTGTCCGATTTTCGTCGAACAGCAGCGCGATAGGGTGGACCTCGACGATATAAAAGATGCCGCCTGGCTTGAGGAAATGGGCGATCACTTGCGCCCAGCGGTCGAGGTCCGGCAGCCAGCCCAGCACGCCGTGAGAGGTGAAGACGACATCGAACTGGCCCGTGAGGTGCTGCGGCAGGTCGTACAGGTTGCACTGAATGAACCTGGCGGGAATCCCCACCTCGGCAGCTAAGGCACGCGCGGCTTTGATGCCCTCCTCGGAGAAATTGATGCCCGTCACGCTGGCTCCGCGACGGGCCCATTTCAGCGTATCCAGCCCAAAGTGGCATTGCAGGTGCAGCAGCGACTTGCCCGTTACGTCACCCGGCCCGGCGAGCACGATCGGGTCGAGGGTTCCGCCGCCCGCCTTGAAGCCCTCGATATCGTAAAATTTCGAGGCGAGGTGATACTGGGTCCAGGTGTCCCAGGTCTGTTGATTGGTCTTCAGGTACTCGTCCATCGCCATTCATCCTATCTGGGCGATCACCTCTTTGAACTGCCGCATGGCAGCGATGTGTTCATCCGGAAACTTCAGTCCACCTTCTCTGGCCTCGGCGATGAACTGGGTAGCCCCCACACTCTGCCAGGCCTTTACCTGCTTGATCCAGTCCTCGGGGGGCCTGCCCCCGACCCGCACGCGGCCCTCCAGAGGCAGCTCTAGCGGATCACGCCCGGCCTCTTTCGCATATTGATGCACCTGAGCCACGATCGCCTGGCCGTCCTCGTTCAGGGGAATATTCGGGCACCAGCCGTCGGCTAGACGTCCCACCCGACGCAGGACCGCGTCCGGTGGACGAGGGCTTTGCCGACCGCCGACCCCCAGCCAGATAGGGATAGGACGCTGCACAGGCAAGGGATTCAAGCCAGCATGCGAGATGGTATGCCAGCGACCGTGAAAGTCCACCACCTCCTCAGTCCACAACGCGCGCATGACAGCGATCTGTTCCTCGCACCGACGGCCTCTGTTGTGAAAATCCTGGCCTAGGGCTTCATACTCCACCTCATTCCAACCGACGCCGATGCCGAGTCGCATGCGGCCGGCGCTGAGCACATCGATTTCAGCGGCCTGCTTGGCGACGAGGGCAGTCTGCCGTTGTGGCAAAATCAAAATTCCGGTGGACAACGTGATTCTGCTGGTGATGGCCGCCAGATAGGCCATCAGCGTCAAGGGTTCATGCACGACGCTCTTGTACGAGTAACGGCCCAGGCTTGGATGTTGATGAAACTCCGGATCTGCCCCCAGGACATGATCGGCAATGAAAATATTGTCGTATCCGACCTCTTCAACAGCCTGCACGAAGGCGTGAATCGCCCCAAGATCGGTGCTGATTTCAGTTTGCGGAAAGATCGCGCCGACTTTCACCATGATGGCTCCCGTGTATGATCATTATGCCTTTTCGGCTGATGTTGCTCTTGACGATCTGATGCGCCGAACACAATTCGCAAGCCAGGATACGACTCCGACAGCTCACAGCCCCTTGCAGGCACGACAGCCGACAAGGGTATGCCAGCAGGACGACGGTGGTGGCCGACGCTCCCGCTTGACAGCGCTACTGTAGCATTGCACATGCAGCGCCGGAAGAGAAAAATTGCGTCCTGACGTTTGTGGCTTGTGGTGGGAGCACAAGCGGGGTACAATCGCCCTCACTGATGGCATGATACTCAACCGACTTGAAGGGAGGCACATCATGACCACGGGCTACAGTATTTGTCTCGGAACGGCGGGTTGGGGTGTATGGAGCAGTCCGGATGCGGGGAAGTCATGGGTGCGCCATCGCTGCTCCTTTTCCGCTGAATAGCCGCATCCAGGCGTTGGCCGTGCATCCGACGGAGGCGCAGACGATTTTTGCCGGCGGGGATACGGGTCTGTTCGTCAGCCATGATGGCGGCGCAAAGTGGCAGAGGCTCGGCTCGGAGGGAAATGTGCCGACCATCTGGTCGCTGGCGGTCGACCCCGTCGACCCCCATATTCTCTTTGCGGGGACAAGGCCTGCCGGCGTCTACCGCTCGCGCGATGGCGGACAGCACTGGGACAAATTGTCGGTGGACATCGCCAAGGAATGTTCCATCGGCACGCCCTTCGTGACCAGCGTCATGGTCGATCCTGGCGACCACCGCACCGTATGGGCCGGGGTTGAAATCGATGGCGTGTTCCGCAGTCGGGATGGCGGAGAGACCTGGACACATGTCGAGACCGGGTTGTACGATCCGGACATCCACGCCATGGCGGTCGCGCCAACGCAGCTCACACGTGTGTTCACCAGCACGGCCCGTGAGTTGTTCGTCAGCGTCGACATGGGCGAGAAGTGGCAGCCTCTCGGTATCAAAGCGAAATGGCCTCTGCCCTATGCGCGGGGCATCGCCGTCAAGGCCGATGATCCTGGGGTGCTTTACGCTGGCTGTGGCGAAACCACGACCGGCGAGCAAGGCCATGTGCTGCGCTCCACCGACGCGGGAGAGACGTGGGACATGCTGAAATTCCCCACGCCGGCCAACTCAACCATCTGGGGCCTGGCGACGCACCCGGCTGAGGCGAACCGTATTCTGGCGTTCAGCCTGTTTGGAGAGGTCTACGTCAGCGATGACGCCGGGGACTCCTGGACTAAGATCAGTCGGGAGTTTGGTGAAATCAGAGCGGCGGCATGGTTGCCCAACTGAGGAATCGTCCGGAGCTAATCTTGCGGCATCGAGTCTCGTACGGTCGAGGAGGGTGTCAACATGCGTGCTGAAAGCGGTATGTCACGCCGGCACATCTTGCGGCTAGCTCTTGCCGGGGGCGGGTTAGCCATGTCTGGTGGCATCCACACACTGTTCGCTCAAGCCCCGTTCACGCCAAGCCCCATTGTTCCGGCTCCCGGCTATATGGAAGCAGCGGAAAAGGCCCTCACCGAGCCGTTCAAAGGCATCACCACGGATGGGACAGCCGTGCCGGGGCTGTTCTCGATACAGCAGACGGGCATCCCGACGACCCCGATCACGGACGCCGCCGCGGCCTTTCTCGCTGTGCTGAACCCGGAGCAACAGGCAAAGATACTGTTTCCCATAGATAGCGACGAGTGGCGCAAGTGGAGTAACATCCCCAGCTACCCGCGCCAGGGAGTTTCCATAGCCGAGATGCATTCTACCCAACGTGACAGGGCTCTGGCACTGCTCAGGGCAGCGCTGAGCTCGAAAGGGTTTGCGACCGCCCAGGATATCATGCGGCTCAACGAGACGGTGGCAGAGCTGACCGGCAAGCGCGACGGATTTGGGGAGAGTCTCTACTGGTTCACCATCATGGGGACTCCTTCGGCGGGCGAGCCGTGGGGCTGGCAGCTTGACGGGCATCACCTGGTTATTAATTATTTTATTCGCGGAGACCAAATCGTCATGACCCCTACCTTCATGGGGTCGGAACCTGTCCATGCTGAATCGGGTAAATATGCTGGAACGCGCGTATTTCAAGCAGAAGAAGCGCATGGCCTGGCGCTCATGCGAGCCCTGACAGCGGAGCAGCGGGTGAAGGCCACGCTGTCTAAAGATCTGCCCCGCGAGATCTTCACGGCGGCGTTCCGTGACAATTTCGAGATGCAATACGCCGGTATCCGCTATGACGCGCTGTCGAGCCCGCAGCAGGCCCTGCTGCTTGAGGTGATCCAGACCTACGTCGGCAACATCAGGCCTGGCCATGCTGAGGTCCGAATGGCGGAGGTGGAACGGCATCTGAGCGATACCTACTTTGCCTGGATGGGGGGCATCGACGAAGACAGCGTGTTTTATTACCGGGTCCACAGCCCGGTCATCCTCATCGAATTCGACCATCAACGCGGCATTGCGCTGCGCACTGAGCAGCCATCGCGCAATCACATCCACACCGTGGTGCGCACGCCAAATGGTAACGATTACGGCAAGGATCTCCTGCGCCAGCATCACCAACAATTCGACCATACACGGTTGGGAAGTGGCCATCAGCACTGAGTGCCAGACCCCGGGTCGGAAAGGCGTCGGTGATATCGGGGCGGCCATGGGGATTCTGACACAGCTGGCAGGATATGACAGAATATTTACGTCTAAACCGGAAAGGGGTGCATTATGCTCATCAACTTGAAGATTGACCGCATGGAGCCATTTGCTGATGGGCTGGAATTCGGACCGGCGGGGGGATACCTTCGCATCACGGGAACGGCATACGGAGAGTTGGACCCAGCCCATCCGCTAAATACCGTCATCGTCAACCTTGACAAGGCGCCTCGCAATGGACGCGGCCTCGTCGAGTACGAGGCGGAGTTCGATATCCTGCGACCGGCGGATGTCGACAGAGGCAACCGGAAGATCCTGTACGAGGTGGTGAACCGGGGGCGCAAGAATCTCCTGCCAGTGTTCCATGTGACACCCGAGACCTCTCCGACGTCCTACAACGATCCTGTCACGGCAACGGATGCTGGCACCGGTTTTACCTTCCGCGCCGGCTATACCCTGGTATGGAGCGGGTGGGACCCAGATGCCCCACGTGCCAATCACGGCCTGAGTATGCGCGTCCCAGTCGCAACGCAGAATGGCACGCCGATCGTGAAAACCATTCGGGATGAGTTTGTGTTCGGCACGCGGGTTCCCACCACACGGCTGACCGCTCCCCTGAGTTATGAGGCCGAGACTCTGGATCAGGGCCAGGCGCGTCTCACCGTACGCACCAGAGAAGGGGACCCACGCACCGAGATTCCGCCATCCCAGTGGGCCTACTGCGAATGCCCGGAGCATCAAGCTCCTACCGGAGGGCACCGCGTTCCAGCCCGGCTTGATTTATGATTTCTGGTACCCGGCGAAGGATCCCAAAGTGCTGGGAATTGGCTTTGCGGCAACGCGCGATCTCATCTCTTTCTTGCGTTACGAGGCCCGAGACCGCGCTGGCAATGCGAACCCCGTAGCGCTCGACGGCGGTGAGCCGGGGTGCAGAGCGGTGCTGGCGTTCGGCCAGTCGCAGAGCGGTCGGTATCTCCGTGATCACGTCGCTCTCGGCTTCAATCAAGATGAAGCGGGACGCAGAGTTATCGACGGCTACCTGAGCCACGTCGCCGGCATTGGCAAGGTCTTCGCCAACTACGAATTCGGCCAGCCGTATCGCACCCGCACCCAGCATGAGGATCATTGGTTCCCCGAAAACCACTTTCCATTTGCCCATGCGACGCTCACCGACCCGGTGACCGGCCAGACCGGAGGCTTATGGCGTGGCGATGGCTTCGATCCGCTGGTCATCGAGGTCAATACCTCGACAGAATACTGGCAAAAGGGCGCGTCGCTGTTGCACACCGATCCGCTGGGGCAGCAGGATATCGTCATTCCCCCTTCGGTCCGCCATTATATGGTCGCTGGGACGCAGCACGGCGGCCGCTGCGGGTATGCGAGCAGCACGAGGGACTGGCGTGCATCCCCGTAATCCCCACGACCCAACGCCAGCGCTCCGGGCCCTCTTGGTTGCACTCGATCGCTGGGTCACCGAAGGTGTAGAGCCGCCACCCAGTCGCGTGCCAACGCTTGTCGCAAGAACACTCGTAGCACCAAAGGACATACAGTTTCCAGCCATCCCTGAGATGCAAGCGCCGGGCTTTACCGATCGTGTTGAAGTGCTGACGGACTGGGTGCGTCCAGAGTCGGCTCCCAGCAGCGCCTATACCGCACTCGTGTCACAAGTGGATGGGGATGGGAACGAGGTTGCCGGCATTCGTCTACCTGGGATCGCCGTGCCACTGGCCACCCATACGGGATGGAATTTCTACAAGGCCCCGTATCCCGAGGGCGAGCTGTGCGATCGCGAGGGCTCCTATGTGCCCTTTGCCAGGACAAAGGCAGAGCGCCTGGCAAACGGCGACCCCCGCCTGTCGCTGGAGGAACGGTACGCTAATCAAGAGGCCTATGTACAGAGGGTCAAAGAGGCCGTGCGCGAGTTGCAGGATGCGGGTCTCCTATTGCCCGAAGACGCTGCTCGCTTCGTGGATGAGGCGGCGCGTGGCCAGCTGTTCGCGTCCTAATCCCTTGTTAGCTCTGGAGTGGTATAACATGGCTTGATCTGTCGGGGAGGGTCTGGGGGAAAGGGTCCGTCCCGGCGTGGCCTCATCTAGGCTCGGCAAAGCGAGCGGAATCTTGGTGCCCGCCAGCTGGGTTGACCTTATTCGGGAGGTTAGCTGGCTATGTGAGATCCCATGAGCCAAACAGCCTGAATACTTGCAAGCAGCGAATGATGCTTAGGACCCTTGCGATTCTAGAATGAAGGACAGGCCATCGGCCATCTGCGTCATACGCCCCAGGAACAGACTGCCCTTGGCGAGGAACATGACGCGTCTCATGGTACCAGATGTCATGCGGTCAAGTGCATGGCCCAAAAACGGAATGGCTGAGGCAATATGACCTTGAGTGGGCGAAAAACCCGGCATACCATGGGCGCTCACGAACGCTGCGACCTCCGCCGGGAGAATTTCCTTCCGGAGCGCGGCTAGACCGGCGATGACACGATAGTTCAGCAGTGGCACATTGCCGCTGCCGGCGGGTTCAGTCACCTCGGGATTGTGCAGCTCTGTGGCATACTTGTCGACGTCCCGAAATCGCAATCCAAGCTGCTGTAAGGGCTTCGCAACGAGGTGCTCGAATATCGCCTGCTGCGACGATCCAGCGCCAACGGTATGGCGCCCAATCGCATCGACACGCATGACGGGTGAGTGTCCATCGTTTTCGCCGACAAGAATCGCTACGCCCGCCAGCACATCTTCCAGAATCGGCTGATCGTGCTGGAGGTGCCCCTGAAATTTCATGCCCAGCTTGGCGAGCGAGCAGCCGGCGATGACCGCAACCTGCCGAAACATCCGGGAGCTGATCAGGCCCCCGGCCAAGGCCAGCGCGTGAACCGGGCCACAGCAGAAGCCTTTGACGTCAACGCCGGTTGCCATTCTGCAACCACACATCTCTGCTACCGCTTTGGCCAGGTTACCACCGCCTCGTTGGTAGCGATCGCCGACCGCTTCCTCGCCGCTGTTCAGAACATACTCGATGGTCTGTGAATCGGTGCCCGTCTGACTTAACAGGGTCCGGAAAGCCATCGTAGCGCTGGCCTTGCAAACCAGATTTTCCAACAGGATGTCGGCGGTCAAAGAACCATCTTCATCATGAGCTGCGTGGATGCAGCCAATCAATCTCCCGTCGCGAAGATACAGAGGCTGGATCTGTCGATCGGTCCGCAGCTTGGATTCGATGCTAGCCAGTGATATGCCATCACCCAGCCGGCCGAGGTCCGCGACAGTGATGAGGGGATGCGTGGCCAGCAGATCTTTAACGGTCGCAGTGAATTGCTCGTCGAGCCACACCAGATCGAAGACGTCACACATCTTCACGATCCCGTAAAACTCCTCCTCTGGCATGATCTCGCCATGTGGCCCCCAGCGGCGCGCCCCATCGGTCACCTTGAACCAAGGTTGGCCATAGCTACGAAGGTCGTCGGGAAAGATACTCCCCAGGAACGCCTGGTTAGGAGGATACGCCGCGGCCGCTGCGTACGGGCGTAGGTGTGCAGAAATCGTGGCCATCAAGCCCTGGATCCTTGCCAAGCTCGCGCGCTGGTTTGGAGCCATAGCGCACCAAACCCGGCGTATGCGCAAGGAAAAAGCGTACCCCGCGTATGACCGGCTCAACGATCGCCTGGGGCATCTGTATGCTCCTTCGAAAAGGGCCGCGTGCTGAAGGCTGTGCAGAGGGGCTAGCTCAGCCCTCAGCGGGCAGTGCCGACCTCAAAATTCCGCACAACTCAGGCGATTGAAGCCGTAATGATCGTCGTATCGTGGCGGTGGCGGCAAAGGGCCAACGGTTGGCACTGGCTGATCGCGTAGCGGACCGATCAGCTTCGTCTGGTGGCCGATGACGCGTTGGACAGCGGGTAGTTCGGGGACCTCGAGCGTGCGCGTTTTAAAAAAACTGGTGCTGACGATGGCATCTGCCTCCCGCAGTGGTTCAAGCATCGTTGGGGCTCCGCCGGTGGCGTCATCCTCGCTGGTCAAAAATACGGTTTTGATGCCCAGTTGCTCGCATGCCTGGATGGTGCGGATAACCTCGATAAACTCGTTGCCCCCGGCATCCCAGGTGACAATCGCACCCTGTGCCCCCAACATCTGGGCAAGCTTGGCCGTCTGATTGGCCATCAACTGCTTCTCGTGTTGCGTCGTCCATTCCGTGCGCAACGCAATGACCCCAAGGAAATTCCAGTCCACCCCATGCCGTCGATACAGGTCCAGGAGCACCGGGTTATTGGCGACGGTCCATGACATCGCCAGAGCGGTGCGATAGGGACCGGTCATCGCACCATCGAGGATTTCATTGGGATGAAATAGCCAGGGGGGTGTCAGTTGCGTCAGGCCATACGTGGTGGTGCAGAAGGTATGCAATGACCCGGACATCGCCTGTGGTGAGTGGATGCATTGGATGTACATCACCTTGGGCAGGGTATGATCAACCGAGCCTAACTCGAATACCTCAGACTCTGGAGGCGGCAAGTCTCGTACGGCGGCTGCTAGCCGATCGGACACGGTGAGAGCCGCGTTATGGACGGCGAGATTTTGGGCCTCGTTTCCTAGAGCAGGGTCAGGTTCCACGACGACACACACATTGATCAGCGAGCTCATCGGGATCAACTCAGCCCATGGCCCGCTCATATCCAGGAAGATTTCGACATAGTCCCCACCGGCCTCATGCCAATTGACCCCGGAGACTTCGGTGACCCCTATCCCTGCAAGACGATGGGTCCGCCCCTGGCCAACAGTCGTAATCGGCCGACCGCAGATCCCAGGGTACACGACGCCCGGTCCTTCGACTTTGATACGTGGCTCGATGACATCGCGTACGGGCCAGATGCGGACTGATTCCCCAGGCTTCGCGATCTCCAGCTCAGCTGTAGCGATACGCGGGTCGTGCAGGATCACGTCGAGAATGGCGTCGCGATCGATCTCCAGACGCCCATCCTGCCACCGCGTATGAGATCCAAAAACGACATCGTGTACCGGGAATGTCCCCATTTCAAGACGCATTCGAATCTCCACGTGACTCCCTCACCCATAGAGAGCATGGTCACCAGGTTGAGGGTAGACACCAGCAATGAGGCACCCTTCACCCCCTCCCAAGCTTGGAGAGGGCTGCGGCCAGGGAGACGCTTAGCCGTCGGGCAACTCCACCGGATCGAACAGCGTCGGCCTATCAACGGGTGTCTGCAACGCCTTCAAGGCTGTGCGGACGATGCGCAGTCCGTACAGATAATCTTTCTCAGGACCAAGGTCTGGGTCCCCGCAGACATGCTCGATTCGACTGCCTCGTACCACGCGATTGGCCCCGGTTGTCATGGCGAACTCATAGATCGCTGAAATCTGGGCCGTGGGAATGCCGACGCGCTCAATCTCTTTGGTCATCGTTGCACCGCAACGATTGCAAGTGCCTCAAGTGGCGACCAGAAGACAGCCGGCAACCCGGGCTTCCTGGAGCTCGCGGGCTACGTCTGCCCCCATGCGCCGCGCCTGTGCCACTGGAGTGCTCACCCCCGGCAGGGCGTATATATAGGGATATATGCCACCGATCTCACCCTTAGCCTCTATGTCGCGCATGAAGCTCAGAGGCAGGATATAATTGGGATTCTTGTTGACAATATGATTGAAATAGCCAGCGTGATAAGCCTCCCAGTCTTTCCCGCTCAAACTTTCAAGCTCTGAGACATCATGGCGGAAGTAGCGCGTTGCGTTGGCGGAGACTTGCTTATCGGGATTTCCTTTGCGGACCAGGCCGCCGGTGGTGACGAGGGCGATCGTCGCCGTCGCGAGATCAGCGATGGGCAAAGCGGGCGAGACGCGTTCGGGGACCAGAATCGGCACCTCGGTGGTGAACGGCTGTCCCGCCAATTTGGCTTTGAGCATATCGAGCGCACGTCGGTATCCTGGAGTCGCACGGGTATATATCAAGCGCACGCCGCGGGGCAGAAACCCCTCGACTTCAGCGGGCCCAAGGGATTCTCTGCGACCCAGTTTGATGCCCAGGCGGGCCATCTCCCTGAGAGCAGCCTGCATCCCCACTGGACTGGCACCGGTGGGAACGATCAAGATATCTGGTCTACCACTCTCGACTCCAGGGTTCTCCGGATGCATCCCTGTCAACGCCGGGATGCCGATCCCCTGTGCAGCTTTGCAAACCTCGGCACAGGCCAATCCGTAGCGCCCGGACTCGAAGGCCGGCCCAGCGATTACCACATCTGGCTTGAGGTCTTGCAGCATCCCGACGATCGCCGTGATGGCGTCATCACGTGCATCGTTGAGAAAGTTGTCGCCGCAGATGAGCGTGGCCACCACGGAGCCCTCGTCATTAAGGATCTGTTGGAGGGGACGCCCAGAGCCGACCGGACCTTGCTGCACACGGGGAGGGATGTTGGCTGCATCCTCTCCGCCAATTCCCGCAAAGAACTGGTTCAGATAATGAACCACTCGCAACGGGGCTCGCATAGCCATCCTCCCACCTTCTCACGTGCTTCAGACGCCCTCCATGGTCATCTGTCCACGGCCATGAGTGTATAACGCCTTGCAGCCGCACACCGAGACCTTCATTACCAGCCTGCGATCGAAGAACTGCTGCCAATATACTACCTGAAAGGCCGCGCACTGTAGTTCCACCCTTCCCAACCCCTCATCCGTCAAGAGGGAGGGCTGGGTGGGGGACCGATACCATGCACGGGGCCTATGGCGCCCAGCATTATGAGTTGTCCCAGACCATTGGTATGGCATCAATGGCGCGATCTTACTGCAGGGGCGGACATGTCGGCAAGAGAAAAAGCCGTGAGCCTCAAGTCCCTATGCTATAACATCAGGCATGAGGTTCAAGTCTACTGACCCGAGGACGGGAGATGGATACATCGAGGAAAGGTTTGCGCCAGCGACGTGAGGGGACTTCGATGGTTGATTACGGTGTTTATAGGCATCTTATCGTCGATAAGCAAGAAGGCATCGCACGCATCACGATGAACCGACCCGAGGTCTATAACGCCACCAATGGCCGATTACACTACGAGCTCGGGCACATTTGGCTGGATATTGGTGCGGATCCTGAGGTGCGGGTGGCGATCATTACAGGGGCGGGAAAGGCCTTTTCTGCTGGGGGAGATCTGGACCTGATCGAGGATTTTCTTGGGGATGCACCGGCGATCGCGAATACGATGAAGGAGGCCGGCGACATCGTCTACAACATCATAAACCTGGAAAAGCCGGTGATCTCAGCCATCAACGGCATCGCTGTAGGCGCCGGTCTGGCAGTGGCACTGATGGCGGACATCTCAATCGCTTCAGAGGAAGCGCGCTTTACGGATGGCCATATCCGTCTGGGAGTGGGAGCTGGTGATCACTCTGTCATCATCTGGCCGCTCTTGTGTGGTATGGCCCGCGCCAAGCGCTATTTGTTGACGGCCGACTTTCTTGACGCGAAAGAGGCCGAGCGTATCGGGTTGATAAGTATGGTCGTGCCTCACGAGCAATTGATGCCCACCGCCATGGAATTTGCACACAAACTGGCCACCGGCCCACAATCGGCCATCCGTTGGACAAAACGGGCACTCAACCAGTGGTTGCGCATGATGGGCCCGGCCTTCGATTACTCGTTAGCCACTGAGATGCTCGGCTTCTTCGGCCCTGACGTTCGGGAAGGGCTGCAAGCCTTACGCGAGAAGCGCCAGCCGAACTTTCCCTCAGCACAGGGATGAGGCAGAGGCGTCTGGCGCCGCGGCCAATCTCTGCGGGAAGAGGGATAGCACCTCTCCAGAGTGTCGAAATCAGGCTGTGTCGCTGCTCAAATCAAGAGGCCCGGCTACTAATACATGGCAGCCGAGCCTTGGAGCCTCATCGCACAATGTTAGCGGGTGCAACTTTGCTGTTGCTGCTTCATGTAGGCTTCGGCACGCCTTGCCAGCTCTTCAGGCTGCAGATCTTCGATATGGGTGGCGATCCACCAATGATTGCCGACGGGATCGACCACGCTTGCGCTGCGGTCTCCATAAAACTGGTTCGCCGGCTCCATCAATGACTTCGCACCTGCTTGAAGCGCCCGCTGGTAGGTGGCATCCGTGTCATTGACATACAGGTAAATAGAGCCAGGCATAGGCTTGAAATCGCCATGAGCCTCGCCCATCATAATGGGCGAGTCCCCAACCCTCACCTCGGCATGGGCAATGGTCCCATCCGGTGCTGGCATCCGCATAATCTCTTGTGCGGTGAACGCTTGCTTCAGGAAATCAAGTAACTTCGGCACGTCTTGAACCATCAGATAAGGTGTCACGCTATGAAAACCCTCAGGGATCGGTTTGACTGCCATGTGCAATTCCTCCTTTGCCGATGATTGGTCGGTGACGTGTTACAGCGATCAGCACCGCAGACGTCGTAGGCTTACACGACCCCTTGCTCACCCCCTTTCATGCAGCCGGCCGCTTTTGCTGCTGGCGCGTCGGTGGCGTGGCCTCGAGCGACGATAGCGATGTCGGGTGCGCCACCGTCAAAGCTCGAACGGAATGGAACCACTGGGACAACGGCCACACCGTTTCGCCGCTCGTGCATCTGGGACAGCGCGGGCTACCGGTGAAGATGATCTCGCATCCAACGCAGAAGAGCGCCCGCCCTAGGAGAATCTGCCCCTGAGAATGGCCATAGTCTCGTCGTACGACAAAGGATCGTTTCGACATGCTGTGATCTCCTTCCCTGCGCTTAATATTTCCGGATTAATCCAGCCACAACGCCCTTGACCTCGACCGCCGCCACGTCCACTTGTATTGGGGTCATCTGCGCATTGGCAGGCCGCAATTCCACGATCGGGCCACGTCGGTAAAAGCGCTTAATCGTTGCCTCGCCGTGCACAACAGCCACCACCGTGTCGCCATTGTTGGGGACAAGTTGTTGCTGCACAATGACGAGATCCCCCTCCCGAATGCCATCATCGATCATGGAATCACCCCGCACTTCCATGACGAAGTGCGTACCTGCACGCAATAACATGGGCGGTACCAAAATCGGTTCGTGATGTTCGAAGACTTCGACGGGCTTACCGGCCATTACCCGACCGATCAGGGGGATTTCCAACAAAGGTTCGGTTGTGGGCTGCCGCACTAGGGTGATCCCACGGGCGACATTCGGCTGCCGGCGCAGATACCCCTTGCGCTCCAGAATGAGGACATAATCACGCGCATTTTTTTCGGTCAGGTGCAACTCCTGAGCCAGCTCCTGGAACGTCGGCGGATATCCCCAGTCGCGAATCAACTGCGTGATACACGCCAACACCCGTGCCTGCTTTTCCGTCAGCTCCATAGCCATGTGGTCCATCGGATTCCCCTTATGGTCCATTTGATGGGGATGATCTCAAACCGGATGAAATCATACCTTTGAAGAATTCACCTGTCAAGCGGAAAATCGCCGCGGGGTTTCAGGCACCGTCGGAAATGTTTGACCCCACTAAGACGCTGTAGCCGAACCGTCCGAAGGAAGAGCACCGCGTCGATCGTCGTCGATCCGGGGAGACCTCTCATACATCCTATAACGGCGACTCGTACGGGATGTCCAGTATTAGTGGGGTCGGCTTCGTCGCTCAGAAGTATGTGTTCGAAACGTGGCTGGAGGGAGGAAGTCAAGCAAAGATGAGCGCTTAGAGTGAGCCTCACCGTCCCCTGCGCAGACGCACGGGAGTGGTGCGGCTAGATGTGGGCTATCCATGGGTGGAGTGCGGTTTCTTCTGCTGATGCCCCGGCCTTGAGGTTATCTCTCTTTCGGCTCCCATGTCCACGGCGGTGTGGTCCAACCCTGCAGGTCGTACTCGCCCATGCACTGGTCAGCGAGCTCCTTGAAACCGTCGAGGTGCCCTTTGACCCGCGCGAAATTCAGCACATCGAGGCGAATCTGTTCGTTGTTGCCGGAGTAGTTGCGCTCGTACAGTTCGTGCCGCGCCCCGAACTCCGTGCCGATGGCGTCCCAGATCAGTTTGAAGAGTTTAATGCGCTGCTCGGCGGTGCTGTCCGAGCCCCGGTAATACTTGTCGATCAGCGGGCGCAAGTCGTCGTTGAGCATGTCCTTGTAACTCGACGGCGCCACCAGTGGGCTGCCGCCGAGATAGGTTTCGAACAGGCGATGGATCTCCGCCCAACATTCGTGTGAGAACAGACGCAGGGTCGCGGCGTTTTCGGTTTTCGGGATGACGGAGGTGCCCGGCCCCGGCTGGGTGTCCATGCAGAGCGTGGTGGTGAGCGCCCAGATCAGGTTGCGCCAGCCGATCATCTCGCCGAGTGCCACCTGCACGCCACGGAAGTCGTCTGTACCATTGGCGGCGATGCCCTTGGCGAACAGGCCTGACATGAAATCGAGCTTGACGCCGAGTCGTGTGCCGGATTGCAGGTTGTAGCGGCTGAAGAAGCCAGAGGCGCGGTAAAAGGCGTTAGCCTTCTCGACATCGCGGTAGATGAGGACGTTCTCCCAGGGGATGAAGGCATTATCGAGGAGCAACACGGCATCGTTTTCGTCGAAGCGGCTCGACAAGGGATGGTCGAATGGGCTCATGGCCTTATCCTCGTAGGAGGTGCGGCAGAGGAGTTTGGCGCCTTTCGTATCCATGTCCGCAATGAAGACCAGGGCGAAGGCTTCGGCCTTGTCTTTCTCGAGATTGACAGTGCTGTTCTGCGCCACGAACGTGGCGTGGGTGATCGCCGAGCCGGTCGCCAGCATCTTGGCACCGCTGACGATGATACCGTCGTCCTGCTCCTTGACGACGTGGACAAAGACGTCGGCCACCTCGTGAATCGGCTTCTTGCGGTCAACGGGTGGATTGACCAGGACGTGATTCAGGAAGAGCGCACGCGAGGCGAATTTCTTGTACCAAGTTCAGCGCATTGTCGCCAAATGGCGCATAGAACTCTGGGTTAGCGCCAAGGCTGGCCATAAACGCGGCCTTATACTCCGGTGTGCGCCCCATGAAGCCGTAACTCAGCCGCGCCCAGGCGGCGATGGCATCCCGTGCTGCCAGCAGCTCATGTGACGATTGGCTGGGCGCGAAAAATCTGTGCGTACGGATGCCGTAATCGTCGATGGTGGTGAGCAGGTCACGTTGCGCCGGATCATGTAACGTATCATACAGGCGCATGATGGAGCGGGCCGCGTTGCGAAAGGCTGGATGCGTCGTCACATCGTGCACGCGTTCGCCATAAATGTAGACTTCGCGTGCATCGCGCAGACTTTCGAGATACTCCGCGCCGGTCATCAGGGCGTTGATCTCGGTGCCTGGGGTGGGACCTGCGATGGGTGTGGTCATCGTCGCTTTCTCCTGATGGACAGAGCCTCTCCCCTGTGCCTTGATTAGGCGTCACGATGCACAGTGTGTGGCGAAAACGCCGGCACGCACACCGACACATATTCAGCCCCCTCCGGGGCCGGGGTACTATAACGCACCCATTCCCCTGCCGGCGCGTGCACGGCCTGACCCGCCCGCACCTCCAGGATGCCTGTTGGCGTTTCGACGCGGAGCATACCCGCAAGCACGAGCGTAAACTCGTCGAACGCCGGCGTTTGCCCCGGCTCCTCCCATCCGGGCGAACTGTGCATGCGCGCGATGCTGACCTGGTCCGTGTGTGTGTTCACCTGCCCGACGAACTCTTCGATACGTTTCGGCTTGGTCCCCACGGCCGCAATGACCGTTGGCTTCTCGATCAGTCGTGCCATACGTCTCTCCTGATGCCCGATTGCGCGGCTGTTGTCTCGCCTATCTTCCCACCATTGGACTGCACCCTTGACCTTCCATCACAGAGCCAAGGGTGCGACCATAGGGATCGTTGCCAAACACCCCTCAAGAAGACTCGCGGCGCACGCCCAGCCCACGCCACACTGCCAGCAAACCGAAAAAGAAGATGCCGGTATTAAAGAGGAAGGCACCGGGCAAGCTGACCGCTGCCAGCATGCCAGCCATGATGGGGCCCATGGCCGATCCAACCATTGCCCCACTATTCAGCGCACCAAAGGCACTCGAGCGCTGCTCAATTGGCACGACAGTCCCCCCCAAGCTATAGGCAAGCGTGAGAATGCTACCGGCAAAGAGTCCGACCACAACTCGAAGCAATCCAAGTTGCCATGCGGTATGACTGAACGCCATCAGAGCGGAGCCGCCGATACATGCCACCAGGGCCACCCAGAGTACCTGCGCATGGGTGAAGTGCGGCACCAAACGACTCGCGGTGTTCGCCGAGAGTGCCGCAGCCAGCGCTCCACCGGCTACGATGAAACCGGTGAACGATGCCACGGCGCCATCGTCACGTAGAAGGAACGCCACAAACAAAGGGATGAGCGGCTGATAGCTGCGATCTGTGAAGGAGCCGACAAAAAGCACGATCAGGATCACGACAAACCCGGGGGTCTGGAGCAGAGTCCGCATACTGGCCTTCGGGCGCGTCAGCCGCTGCGGTGCGGACGACCGCGGCTCATGATACACCAGAAGCATGTTAAGCCCGGCAAGAACAGCTAGAACACTGGAACCGACGAAGGCTGCGCGAATGCCGAAGTGATCGGCGAGGAGTCCCCCCAAGGCAGGTCCAACCATCAGGCCTAGAATCTGCGTCGACTGCGTCATCGCAATGGCACGGGTGAGGTACTCCGGGGGCGCCGACAGGCTGGCGAGGGCGAGTGCGACAGCGGTAAACCCTCCCAATGTTCCCATCAACAACCGCAGTAGACCAAGCTGCCACACGCTGGTCGACAGGGCGCACAACAGATTGATCAGAGCAAAGCCAAAGACTGTGCGGACGAGTAGTAGACGCCCCCCGATCCGATCGGCCAGCCGGCCCCACAGGGGCGAAGCGATGGCAGCACTCGCCGGGCCCAGACCGATCAGCACTCCCGACCAGATGGCTACGGCTCGGGGGTCGGTTACCCCTAGTTCACGCACCAGCAACGGCAAGAAGGGTGACGAAAAATAGAAACCGACGAATGCAACAAAGAGGACGGCCAGGAGTGAGGCAAGATTGATCTGCCACACATAAACCGAGACCCCCCAAAGGGCCCGCTGTTCGGTCCAGTCCATAGGGAGCGGAGATGTCTGACTCATAGGGAAAGCCTGTCCGATCATTGGCCCACAGATACAACACTAGAGACATTACCGAGCAGTATACTCCAAGTAGACCGAGCATAACCAATGCCAAAGGCAGAGGGGCGTACTGCGAGCTAGCTTTCTACATGCGGTACGGAAGTCAGAGACGCGACAGTCACGCATGAACCTGTAACCGACGATCGGGCCACAGATGCTCGCCCGTGCTCACGCAGCAACAAGGTCACAACACATTGCGTGCTCGCCAACAGCCAGGGCGTTCTATTGGAGACGATGCTCGCCGGCATGGTGATCTATCCACTGGCGCAGGCCAAGGCGTTTCTCAGGCTGTATCGCGAGGTCAGCAGCCCCGCGCCGGACGCACTGGACTCCCTCGTGCGTCTGGACCGGGAAGCCACCGCCTACACCTCCCGCGAGGCCCCCTACAACTTCCTCATGGTGGGCATGTGGGGCGATCCGGTGCAGGACACCACCGCCATCCCTTGGGTCCGTGGTCTCTGGCAGGCGCTGCAGCCGTTCGCCTCGGGAAATATCTACGTCAACTATGCGTCCGACGTCGGGGTAGACCGTGTGCAGGCCGCCTACGGGGCCGCGACCTACGCGCGCTTGGTGGCCTTGAAAAACACCTATGACCCGACGCACGTGTTCCGGCTCAACGCCAACATCAAGCCGACCGTCTAACCGCGCCACAGGGACTCCTTACCCGCAGAGAGATCTGTAGAGTTCGGTGCGGATGCATAGGGTTGAAGCATTAGCAGATGAATGTTGATGCGCGAGGGAACCACACTTCGCCGAACGGCTATTTCGAATGGCCCTTGGTGAAGAATAACGGCTTTTTCTTGGGTGTTATGCTACAGTAGCCCCACAAATACCGGCGATCCATGCGCGCGAGTCTGCAGTCGGGGATCGTGAGGGACTTCACAGCCTCTGACGATCTTTAAACCATGCTCTTCAGCTGAGAAGGACATACAATGGCACTGTATGCTGTGAATCCCGCCACGGGTGAGACCATCAAGACATACGACGAGATGACTCCAGCTGAGGTGGGCCAGGCCATTACCCACGCCCACACGACCTTTCTGGAGTGGAAGCAGACCACGTTTCCCGAACGCGCGCGCGTGATGCAGCGCGCCGCCCAGATTCTACGCGAGCAGGCCAACACGTACGCGGTGCTCATGGCGCAGGAAATGGGCAAGCCCATCCGGGATGGGCGGGCTGAAGCGGAGAAGTGCGCCTGGGTCTGCGAGTACTACGCGGAGCAGGCCGAAGCCTTCTTGCAGCCAGAGATCATCCCAACCGACGCCAGCAAGAGTTTTGTGACGTTTCAGCCTTCTGGGGTCGTGCTGGCCGTCATGCCCTGGAATTTTCCGTTCTGGCAGGTTTTTCGCTTTGCCGCTCCGGCGCTGATGGCGGGGAATACGGGGGTGTTAAAGCACGCCTCGAATGTGCCGGGCTGTGCCTTGGCCATTGAAGATGTCTTCCGGCGGGCGGGCTTTCCCGACCATGCCTTCCGCACACTGCTGATCGGCAGTAGACAAGTCGACGCGGTGATCGAACATCCGCTGGTGACCGGCGGTGACCCTGACGGGTAGCACGCCGGCGGGCAAAGCCGTGGCCCGCAAAGCTGGAGAGATGATTAAGAAGAGCGTGTTAGAGCTAGGCGGCAGCGATGCATATGTCGTCCTGGCCGATGCCGATCTCGAGGCAACTGTCAGCACGTGTGTCGCCAGCCGGCTGATCAACGCTGGGCAGAGCTGCATCGCGGCAAAACGCTTTGTGGTTGTTGAGTCCATACGCCCACAGTTTGAGGACGCCTTTGTCGCACAGATGCGCCGGGCAAAAGTCGGTGACCCTCTCGATGAGCAGACACAGGTGGGACCACTGGCACGCCACGACCTGCGTGATGACTTGCACCATCAGGTGCAGGCGAGCCTGTCCAAGGGCGCGGTATGCCTGCTGGGTGGGGTGATTCCTGAGGGCGAAGGCGCCTACTATCCTCCTACCGTGCTCACGCAGGTCACCAAGGGCATGCCCGCCTATGACGATGAGCTGTTTGGACCTGTGGCAGCGATTATCGCTGTCCCGGACGAGCAAGAAGCCATCCGTGTCGCCAACGATTCGGTGTTTGGCCTGGGCGCGGCAGTCTTCACCCGCGATGTAGCCAAAGGTGAGCATATCGCCGCGCACGCATTGGAGGCCGGCTGTTGTTTCGTGAATGCTTTTGTGAAATCCGATCCACGTTTGCCATTTGGCGGTATCAAAGAGAGTGGCTATGGGCGCGAACTCGCCGCCTACGGCATCAAGGAGTTCGTTAACATCAAGACGGTGTTCGTGCGATAATACGCCTGGGCGTCTGGCCGTGGCAATATTTTCCCCCAACATCGATATCATGCGAGAGGGGATCGGATCGAGTTGAGAAAAGCCAAGCTCCGGTCAATCGAGATGGAAGGATAGACTCATGCTGCATCAGTCGAAACTAGTGGGGGCGGTCATAGCCCTCATGATGGCCTGCTCACCTCTCCCATCAGCGCAGGCACAGAGCCAGCTGACCGCGGGCACTTCCTGGATCAACGAGCGAGGATCAGTTCTGACTATTGCAAATATTGGGTCCAACGGCTTGCTTTCTGGAACGTATGTGACGAGTGTCGGGTGCAGTGCTGGACAACCGCAACCTATGACAGGCTGGTATTACGGGGCAGAAAACGGCGGCGCGATCACGTTTTCGGTGGTATGGTTGGGCTGCAACTCCGTGACCTCCTGGTCGGGTCAGTTTAATAACCAAAGCGGGGGGTTTCAGACGCTTTGGTTGCTGACTGCCGCCGGTGCACCGGTCTGGAACGGGATTCACACAGGCACCGATACCTTCACGCCACGAAGCACATCGCCGAAATAAGCGCTGGTGAGCCATGTAGGACTTATGGTACTGAAATGGCCCAAGCCCACCCGAGTGGGTCCCCTTGCACCTCGCCTGCTAGTCGCGACCTTCGCCTTCCTTACCTAGGCATAGATAACCGACCCAAGGGCTCAACGGGCGGCGAGATTGAATTTGGTAGGTAGCAGCATGATCAGCGTTGCTAGAATGGAGCGATTTGCCGAGGGTAAGGGGGCGGATCAGGGGGAAAACACCCATTTTTGTACATAGGCAATCCGATACTGTGTGCGGCAACGTATCCTCTCATAGGTGAAGAACGCATCTCAATCGACAACTCACTCATGGAGAGGAGAAGGAACGTGAAAAGACTATTGGCTTTGCTACTCCTTGGAGCCTCGCTGACCATCACCGTATCATCCGTGCTCGCGCAACAAACTGTGATGGTCGGTGGTGCGCCGATGTATCCGACCAAGGATATCATCGACAATGCCGTCAACTCACAGGACCACACCACGCTGGTGGCTGCCGTCAAAGCCGCCGGTTTGGTGGAGACCCTGAAAGGCTCCGGCCCGTTTACGGTGTTTGCACCGACCAATGACGCGTTCACCATGCTGCCCGCTGGCGCAGTTGACACGCTTCTTAAGCCTGAGAACAAGGCGGCGTTGGCCAAGGTTCTGACGTATCATGTCGTAGCAGGTAAGTTGAGTGCCAAAGCTATCGAGGAGATGATCACGGCAGGTCAAGGCAAAGCCACATTCAAGACCGTCAGCGGCGATACCCTAACCGCCACGAAACAAGGCAACGAGATCGTCCTGACAGACGCCAAAGGTGGCCGATCGCGTGTCACTGTGGCCAACGTGAATCAGTCGAATGGGGTGATTCACGTGGTTGACAGGGTCTTGCTGCCCAGCTAAAGCGCTTGGATCCAAGATTGCCGCAGCGGAGGTGAGGCTCGCCTTGCAGTCCGAACCGCACCTCCAGCTGCTCCTACCGGCGTTCGAAAATCGCGGCCACCCCCTGACCACCGCCCACACACATGGTCTCCAGTCCGTAGCGCACGTCACGCCGCTGCATTTCATGCAGCAAGGTGGTCAGAATGCGTGCCCCCGTCGCTGCAATGGGATGGCCGAGGGAAATGCCCGAGCCGTTGACGTTCAGGTTGTCCCAATTGTCCAGCTTCCATTCCTTGAGCACGGCTAGCACCTGCGCGGCAAAGGCCTCATTCAGCTCGATGAGGTCGATGTCATCCCAGGTCAACCCTGAGCGTGCGAAAGCCTTCTCGACGGCGGGCACCGGCCCAATGCCCATATACGCCGGGTGCACGCCGGCCACAGCCCAGCCGCGCAGGAAGGCCATGGGCTTGAGGCCCAGCGCGTCTAGCTGATCGCCGGCCACGACCAAACACACCGAGGCCGCATCGTTTTGCGCACTGGCATTGCCCGCTGTGACGGTACCCCCAGACGTGATCGGGCGTAGCCGCGCCAAGCACCTCCAGGGAGGTGTCTTTGCGTGGCCCTTCGTCGGTCTGGAACTGGATAGGCTCACCCCGACGCTGGGGCACCAGGACGGGCACGATCTCCTCCGCAAACTTGCCGCTCTCCACCGCCGCTACCGCACGCTGGTGGCTACGTAGGGCATAGGCATCCTGCTCTTCGCGCGGGATATGATGGCGTTCGGCTAAATTCTCCGCCGTCTCGATCATGCCCGAAATGACGCCGAACCGCTCTTCGGGAGAAGCCGTGGCGCGGGCCCGCGTCAGACGGTCATGCAGGGTGACCGATCCCAAACGGCTGCCGCCCCGCATGTCCGTAGTATAAAACTCCACCCGACTCATGCTCTCCACCCCACCGGCCAGGACCACATCGGCATTGCCCGTCTGCACCATCATACACGCATTGAGAATCGACTGCAGGCCTGACGAGCAGCGGCGATCCAATTGATACCCCGGGACTTCAATGGGTAACCCTGCCTTCAGCGCGCAGAGTCGCCCGATGGCTGGTTCTTCGCCGCTCGGATAGCCGTGTCCAAGGATGACCTCATCGATTTTGTCGGGGTCCAGGCTGGTTCGCTCCAGCACCGCCTTGATGACCGTGGCCCCCAATTCCGCGGCAGGGATGTCTTTCAACCCACCCCCAAAATTCCCCACAGCCGTCCGTACAGGGCTGACAATCGCGACCTCACGCATTATAGGTTCCTCCTCTTATCTGAAGGTGTCTGAGTTGACAACCGTCCGTCACTGCCATGTTGTTCCGAAAGAGACCTGATCCTCAGAACGATGTGCCATGAGTGGCGCAAGAAAGCAACCTTTTTTACTGGCTGCTCCGGTGGAAGGACGAACAGCGGGGCGAACTATCATGCGGGATCATCGTACAGGCGTGGGAGAACCTCGCCCTGACAGGCGATAATCTGGCATCGACTAGTGCTCGAGCCAGCGCTGTGCTAACAGGCGCGATATCACCAGAACTGCGGCCGCCATCAGCACTAACAGCACGGCCAGCGCCAAGGCCGCCGAAAGATCGCTCTCCAGCGCAGCCATGATCGCTAGGGACATGGTTTGCGTGCGACCAGCGAAGTTGCCGGCAAACATCAAAGTGGCACCGAACTCAGACACCGCCCGAGCCAGGCACAACACGAGACCGCTGCTCATGCCGGGGAGCGCCAGGGGCAGGGTTACGAACCAAAAGCCCGCGAGCGTCGAGGCCCCATCGATGGCGGCAGCTTCCTCAATTTCTGGCTCGATCGCAGCGAAACCAAGCTTTGCGCCACGGATGTAGAAGGGGGCCGCGATAAAGACTTGGGCCAAGATCACGGCTGCCATGCTAAAGGGCAATTCAATCCCCAGGATTCCCAGGTGGGGCCCCAACACACCGCGGCGTCCGAAGGCCATCAGGAGCGCCACGCCCGCCGTCACCGGGGGCAGCACCAGCGGCAAATCGGTGATCGTTTCGATGAGCCACTTGCCCGGGAAATGTCGACGGGCCAGGATATACGCCAGAGGGGTACCAGCGGCCACCGACACCAGCAGCGTCACAGTACTGGTGAGCAGGGTTACCCTCAGGGCTTCACACACCACTGGTTTCGTCATGCTAGGCCAGAAAGCTGGGTCGGTCACGGCACGCCAGATGAGCGCCACCAGAGGGATGACGATAAACATGATGAGCAGTGCCGCCGGCACAGCGCAGAACCGGCCCACTGCATCTCGCCGCGTCCGTGCTCGCCTGCGAGATTCCACTTTTTTCAGTGACCCTTCATGAAGGACCTGCTCCATCCAACTGCTCCGGTTACGAGGCCAATTCAGCCACCACCGTGCCGGCACGTGCGCTATTATAGCCTCCGAGGCTTTCCAACTCCTCCTGGAACGGGCGGCTGACAATGATATCGAGGACGGCCTGCACAGCAGAGGCATTCAAGAACTCCAACGGAATGACCAGGTCGTAGCGTTCTTCCTGCATGGGCAGAAAATCGAGCCCTAACGCTTGTGCCACCGCCATAATCCCTGGCCCCGTATCAGCCAGGCCATGCGCTACAGCTTCAGCTACTTCCAGATGACTTGAGACTTCGTGTCTGAACCCATTGACCTGTCGTGCGGATACTCCCACACCCTGGAGCCAGAGGTCAAGTAAAGTCCGGCTGCCAGCTCCAGGCTCACGATTGACGATGGTGATGTCCGCACGTGAGAGATCCCCGGCATCCGCAATGCCTTTCGGATTGCCGCGAGCGACGATGAGTCCTGCCTGCCACTCTGAAAGCGTGACGATGACCAGGCGGCGGCCGGACAACTCGCGTCGGACAAAGGGCACATTGTATTCCCCAGCCTCTTGGTCCCAGAGATGTGTGCCGGCGGCATGAGCCTCTCCGCGCCCCAGCAGTCGTAGTGCAGTGAGACTGCTGCTTTGCACCCAGATGAGCCGAAAACCAGGGTAACGGCGTGACAGGTGGGCACCCAGCAAGGCGAGGCCGGGATCACAGCCCAAGACCACCACGGTTCGCTCCGGAAGCTCGGCATCGACCCAGAGATCGATTGTCACCCCTGGTTTAGCGCCTCTGCGTGCCCTGGCTACGCGCTCAACAGGCATGGTCACGCCATCGGCGGCCGAAAACGCTGCGGCGCCGGCCAGTGGACGCGCCAGCAGGCGATCACCGACACGTGCAAGCTGTATACGTGTGCGGCCGATGTCTTTGGTGGAGGCTTCGCCGAGCCACTCAGCCTCGACACGAATGCGTTCCTCAGTCAGACGGAACAGCTCTTCCACCCGACACCCCAACGTCATGGACAGCCGTAGTGCAACCAGTGTACTGGGCACATAATGTCCGGCTTCGATGGCGTTGATTGCCTGGCGTGTCAATCCACAGCGCCGTGCTAATTCCTGTTGGCTAAGGCCAGCAGCTTGACGTCGGCCGCGGATGCGATTTTCGACCGGTAACGCGCTCTGACGCTGCGTCATCACCTCACCTCCCAGTGCTACAGTAGGGAATGAGCGTCTAGATGTCAAGCATAATTGACGAATAGAGCAATGCGTGGGGATGTGTGAATGCTGGACCTACCAATTTAACGGGTCGTCAGGCGTTCTAGGAAGGCTTGCAAGGCTGGCGCCCACTGATCCGCCTCACGGCCGCTGGCGAGGTGTCCAAAATTGCTGTCGAGCTCGATGTAGGAGGCCTCAACGCCGGCCGCCTGCAGCCGGGCCATGACACGTGCTCCCATGGATGGTGTGAATAACTGATCGGTGCGTGAAATGACATAGAGGACTTTGGCCCGGATGGCACTGAAGTCGCGCTGTGCATCGAAACGTACAGAAGCTTTGCGCAAGACCACGAGAGAGTGGGCATCGAACTCGCGGGCCCAGGCCTCAGCTTGCCGCCGAATGCGGGCTTCGCGTTGCTCAGGATTGGGGTGACCGGCGCCGATGACGGCTTCGATACCATAGCGCTTGAGCGTTTCCATGCGGATCGCCGTGAGCGTAGGGGTGATTCCTCCACCCTCGTAATACCAGCCGCCGTTCCAGTTGGGATCCGTCGATAGCCGCTGAAGGAGGTGGTGCACGGCGTCATCCTTCCCCAGCCCTTTGGGAGACGAGGCCACGGCGACGATGCCATTCATGAAATCGGGGTAGGTCACGGCCCACTGGAAGGCTTGTCGGCCCCCTAACGACGGGCCTGCCACTGCCACCAGGTGGGTGACCCCTAGACGGAGCAGAAACTCGCGCTGTGCCATGACAATATCCCGCATGGTGATATCGGGAAACCCGGGACCGTAGGGCTTGTTTGTCGCGGGGTTGACGCTCCCAGGCCCGGTCGTCCCATAGCACGAACCGAGCACGTTGGAGGAGATCACCATGAAGCGCTCCGTATCGATGGCTTTGCCGGGTCCGATAAGACGATCCCACCACCCGACCTTGCTATCAGCCGGGCCATAGCGCCCAGCGGCGTGGTGATTGCTGGTATAGCCGTGAGTGATGAGAATGGCATTGCGACCATCCGGCGCCAGGCGTCCATAAGTCTCATAAGCGATGGTCACATCCGCCAGGACCTGTCCGCTCTCTAAGGTCAAGCTGCCGAGGTTCATACTTTTATGCTCAACTCCTTGTACAGGGTTGGTCAACAGCGGAACTTCAGCCATTGCGTAGGCAGGAAATGCTACACAGCCGCCCAAGACAACCGCGATACAAACCAAACCGATAGCGTGTGAGCCCTGCCGTTTCATGATCCGCCCATGCACGGTTGCGTCCCCATGCCTCGTCTTGCAAAGCCTGGCGGCATTCTCCCGCACAACCGTGGGGCTGATCAGCCTGTGTAGGGGGCATAGCGCTCCCAGTCAAGCTGGCCCGGAATATAGGCAGGCACCGCTAGATTCCAATCCCTCCCCACACGCCGAGCTGAAAGCGTGGCCACCACGAGGGCCCCCCCATAGGCCTCAGGGTGCCGACGAATGTCGATGATGCTGAGATTCCAGGACACCTGTTGCGCGAGCGGCGAGGGGATGCCGGCTGCACAGCCAGCGCTCAGACCTCAGAGGCAGGCCCCGAGAGCCAGCCTACGCAGAGGCGCGGAAGGCATTGACTGCCGTTACCAGCGCCGGCGTCCCACCGAAGAGATAGGCGACCTGGACTGCCTCGTTGATCTCGGCCTCAGTTGCTCCTGCCGCACGGGCACGGTTGGCGATGTTGGCGCAGCCGTCGGGATGGGCCGTGATGGCATCGACGATCATGGTCATCAGGATTTTGTATTTGGCTGGGATCGCCCCCTCTTTGAGGACGTGCTCGCGTTGGGTCAACACCGTTTCGGCAAATGTGGGGTCGCGCTGTTGGAGTTGCTGAATCCATTCCGGCATGGGAGCTTGTGCCATATGATCCCTCCTTTCAATGCTTGATGGGAACGATGTTCCAGTTCACCAACCTGCCGCGATCAAAGAGCAATTGCACCTCTGAGTCTAACACCCGTTCCTGGCCGTTACGGCTGGCGTTGCCAGAGCGTTTTTTACCCTTCTGCTCTTTCACAAATTCGTAAATCCAGTATTCCTTTTTCTTATCGAATAAATTCTGCCCGCGACGTTGGGGCGGCCCAACAAGTTCAATGACTTCCTCGGTGGTCAAACCTGGACTCAGGCGACTGGTGATCTCTTGGGCTTTGGGGTCCGGTTTCGAGCGAAAGAAGAAGCAACCCTCCAGAGTCAGAAGCACAGCGAATAGTCCCAGAACACAGGTGACGGTTCTGGGGGTCGGTGCGAACTGGACCACTCGCCGTCGCATCGGGATAACGCTCCAAAGCATAACGACTCTTTCCAAGGCATGGCATGACGGCTGTTACCGACCGCCGCCGCGGTGGAGCTGAGTAACGAGATTATGCGCCAGCCGCGTTGGTTCAGGAATGCGTACCCCGCGTGTACAGGCCATGAGAATGCGGATCGCGGCGGTAAGGTCCAGTCGATGGCCAATCGACACGAAGATCGGCGTGGTCTTCGATTTTGTACGCAGGACTGCCCCAATGATCTGGCCCTGTGGGTCACGCAAGTCCGCCCAGGCACCTTTGTCGGGGTCGGGCTCTTGATAGCGGCCAAACAGCAACGATTTGGCGCAGCCGATGCTGGGCTTTTCGAACATCAGCCCCAGGTGCGTGGCGATACCCAGGCCGCGGGGGTGCGCTATGCCCTGGCCATCGAAAACGAGCACGTCGGGCTCAGTGGTCAACAGTTCGAAAACCTTCATGAGCAGAGGTCCTTCGCGAAACGCCAGGAGACCAGGAATGTAGGGAAAAGTCACCTCATCCGCGAGGCCGCGTTCCTCCACCACCTCGAGCGCCGGATAGCTGAGAACGACCACCCCGGCGTATGCCCTGGGCGAGTCCTTCGAGGTCGCGATGTCGGCACCAGCGATATAGCGTAGCTCGCCCAGCGTGTTCTCGGTGATGACCTGAGCCCTGAGGCGTTTTTGGATGGCGATGGCCTCATGCGTATTCACCTGCCAAGGATGTAAGGCCTTGGCTTTCATGCGGACCGTACCCAGGTTTCGGAAAAGGCCAGAAATGCCGTGGTGCTTTTGGTCCCATACATGTCGCGTGGGATCGGTTTGCCAACCCCGCGGACACCATTGACCACGACTTCAGCACGTTGGCCAGGGATGAACAGTGACGCCATGTAGTGCTTGCCGGTGGCAGAGTGTTCGGGATTATAGTCAACGAAGCTGACCAGGCAGGTGAATGGCCCTGATTCTTCAAGTTTGAGGTACATACCAGGGTTCTCCCCTGACCACTCGACAGCACCGGGATTGATAGGTTGGTCGGCCACGCACGTATCCTCCGAGAACAGGAACACCCTCCGGTACGGGGAGGGGTAATGCCCAACCTGCGCTATGCGGGGCACGAGCATACCCGGTTTTCATGGATGGGTCAATCGCTGTGATTCGCTCAACGATTGTCAACTTCATACATGACAGCTAGGCCGAATGGCCCACCATAAAGTGACCCCATCACCCAAGGTGAACAGGGCACCTCTGAACGACCTCGACCCCTTTGAAAGGAAAAAATCAATCACTTGGGGAGTTAGGCCGGTAAAATTGGCGAAAGATCTTCGGTCAACGAATCAACGATCAGATCAGCCTGATATAACTGGTCGCGTGCCACCGAGTTCGTTACAGCGATGCAGCGCATGCCAGCGCTCTTGGCAGCTTCAACCCCTGCAGGGGCATCCTCGATAGCAATGCATTCAGCGGGGAGGACCCCTAGGTTCTGGGCAGCGACCAGATAAATCTCAGGATCGGGTTTGCTGTGCGAGACATCATCCCCGGTGACGACCGCTTCGAAGGTGTCCATCAGCGCCAAGGCCTGCATCCCAAACGCAACTTTCACGCGGTCGCCGGAGGAGGCCAAGGCCAGGTGGTAGCCATGGTCGTGTAGGCGCTTGAGGAGGTCGATCACCCCAGGCAATGGTTGCAAATGCCCGGCGGCAAGATGATAGTAGCGGGCATGTTTGTGCGCGATCGCCAGCTTGACGTCGGCCGTCACCCCATGCCTGGAAAAGTAATCCATAAAGTCATCTCGCACTCGCCGTCCATATGAGCGTTGCAATTCCTCCGCCGTGGGCTCGACTCCGTGTTGGCGCAGAATGTCGATCAGGGCTTGCATGCTATATGGCTCGCTATCCACAATCACGCCATCCATATCGAAGATCACCGCCCGAACGGCCACTCCGGCCTCCCCTCCTAGTCTTGCATCACCCACATAAAGAGCACTTGCAACACGCCGATGAGGAACCCCAGGATCCCTCCGGAGATCTCGACCCAAAAGAGCTCCGTTCGGGCTACCCGGTAGACGATCCGCTCCAAGCGGTCGAAGTCGAATTGCTCGACCCGATCGGCGACGATCTTGCGAATATTCACCTTCTCGACGAGCTGTTTGATGGCGGCCTCCACCTCCAGCGGGAAGAGGTTGACCAACTCGATAATCAGCCCGCGCTTCACCCGTTGCACGACGTCGCGGGATAAGACTCTCTCGTAGAGAAACTCGCCGCGAAAGACTTTTTCGCGCAGAAAACGATCGAGTCGTGTCTCGATCACGGCAGTCAGGTGGCCACGTAACTCCTCGGTATCGAGGGCGTTGAGGATATCCTCGGATTTCAGAAGCTCCGCTTCGACCACCTCACCGATTTTAAGGGCCAGATCGCGCTGACGCCGTGGAATTACCCCCTGCAAAAGGAGCCCAAGGACAAACTTCGGTTGACGGGGGCGAAAAAGCATTTTGATGGCGAGATAATTCGTCAGCCAGCCGATTAGGGCGCCGACAAAGGGTGTGATCCAGACCCAGCCAGTCATGGTTGCCTCGTCGTCGTGATGGTCGCTAGAGTGCTAGCCCTGAAACCCTTGGCGCAGGGCTTGCACCTTCTCCGCCAGATCATTGGGGAGGTTCAGCGTGCCACCGATGTTCGAATAGGTAAACTGACGCGAGTTCACGTGGACGTGGAGGGGGATGTCCTCACCCTGGTGGATCTCGTAGTCCAGAGCGGATGGGCCGAACATCACCAGCACTTGATGCAGCGCACGTGCAAACCGTTCGATCACATCCTCCGGCATCGCCGTCAGCGGCCCCCAATGGGCCAGGTCGATGACGTCGAAGCAGCGGGGAAATTTGCCAAATGGATTCCAGCAGGTGACCAGGGCACCATTCTCATGGATCACCCAGCCCTCAGCACGAAAGAAGTCGACACACTCCCCCCAGATCTGTGGTTCCCGAGCGGTGACCTGCATTTCCGCCTCGATGTCGGGAAATAGTGCATGTGAGGCGATGACCTGATTATGGAGATGCGGCTGTGAGGCCCCTGACTCAGGCCCCTGATTCTTGCGAATGAGCACTGAACCCACGGTCTCATTCATATAGGCCAGCTGCACGATCCGGACATTGGCCTTGAGTAACGCCACAAATTGCGTTACAGGTAACCCACCAGACCATTGGAGATCACGTGGAGAGCGGGCGTCCACCATAAAATGCCGGGCATCTTCGACAATGACGTACGATTCATTCCGGCCGCCGGTGCATTCTTCCGGGATACGCGGAATGAGGTTCCGGAAGACCCGAATCGCCCAGTCGTCAGAAGCCACCCTGGCGGGGATGTCGCCGCCATCGAAAATCTCCCCATAGGTGACACGGAAGAGTTCTGTAGTTGTCTGGTGCTCACGACCCGGGCAGAAAAGGCAGCGCGCCTCCTCCTGCACCATCTGCATAATGAGGTCGGGGCTCAACGGGCTCTGGGGCTCGGGTGGCTTGGGACGCGGCGCACTGAACATCGGTCTTTGTCCGCGAAAAGCAAAAACCTTCTTATGGATGTTGTTGAAGTACGTATGGATTCCGGTGAAAGGATTGCGAATCCAGACGACCTGACCATTCACCCGTTGGTGGAGAATTGGCATACCCGCGGCTCTCACCTGACAGCACACCGTGTGATCACAAGCGAATCGACGGAGTCCTTGACAGTAGTTAGGCCTTCCATGGATATTGAACAGTCACTCGTTTGCTTCAGCGTCGGACATGTACCACAGGCATCATTTGCACCATTATAGAATATAGAGATACCCCCCACAACAGGCAATCGCTCCTCGGGGGAGCTTTGTCATCTTCCGCCCGAAGAGACGGCTGAAGGATGGACTGAAGGTCATGAAACTCACCTGGCGGCCGAATCTCTCCGAGCTCCCCGAGCAACCAGGGGTCTACCTCTTTCGCAATGCTCGGGGCGCTGTGCTGTATGTCGGAAAAGCCTTGAATCTGCGTCGTCGCGTCGCTTCCTACTTTCACCAGCGCCGCCGCCAGCCACCCAGGCTGCGCCGCATGATCGGCCGCGCCCGTGCGGTGACGCTGTGCGAAACCGGATCAGAGCTGGAGGCATTGCTTCTAGAGTCACGTCTGATCAAACAGGAGACACCTCCCTTTAATCGGCTATCAATCGCGTATGTGGCGCTGCCATTCGTCAGGCTGACCCTCGACGAACCGTTCCCACGTTTAGTGGTCACACGTGAATTGATCCCCGATGGCAGTCAGTACCTCGGGCCATTCCCACGCCTCGACATTGCTGCCACAGTACAAGCGGCTTTGCAGCGCCTCTTCCCATTACGCACTTGCGAGGCGGCGATTCTCCCCGGGTTGTTTCCGACGCCGTGTGAAGCCTATCATCTGAAAAAATGCGCCGCGCCATGCGTCGGACCGCACATCGCTGCCACCTATCGCCAGCATGTGGAGGCACTCTTGTCTCTGCTGGCGCGCGGTCATGCGGAGATCTTGCAGCGCCTCAGGGTAGAACGTCAGCAAGCTGCGGATGGCATGTTCTTTGAGCGGGCTGGGCATTTGCACATGTTGTTGGCCGCCCTGGACGAGGCCACTATCGGTCGGCCACTGGCCCTTCTGCCAGTAGCGTTGCGGAATTTCGTGGTGATTTTCACTCGGGCGAAGCCCCATTCGTATGAGCTGTTTTACATACGCCATGGCCTTTTTGCCGGTCGACTTGTGGGCGGGGAGAAGGCAGACGATTGGCAGGCAGTAGACGCCTTTCTCACACGCTGCCATGGGGCACCAGAGGCCACATCACGCGCCAGCGAAATGGAGGTGGATGAGCTACGCATCGTTGCCGGCTGGCTGCACCGCACGCGTGCAGCCGCGCGCTGGGTCCACCTCGAGGCACCGATCAATGCCCCGTCGGCGCTAGAGGCAGTGATGAGCGTGCTATCCGTGCGCCAGCTGCCAACATGAGCATTCTGCTTACCAGGTCTGGCGGTCAATCGTTGTGACATCTTGATGGAGCCGTTGCTCGGCTTGTCGCAGCCGCCAGCTCCACAACATCAGCGTGACTCCGGCAAAGAGTAGGACGCTGGCCACCATGTAAGCCAGCAGCTCTGGCCACAGCAGAATTGCCAGGGCTACCAGGGTCAGGGCAACGCCCGGTGCCATCAGCACCCACCAGACACGCCCCACGCCATTGCCGGTAAACTGCTGACCAGCTTGCTGCATACGAAGGAATATGGGGGAACGTATAAACATGTTAGTCATCTCCTTGATCGTCCTGGCTGAGACGGGCACCTGACAAATCCTTGGCACCGGAATATAGCCAAGGGCCCCGAGGTGATCGATTCCTCACACTCGTCCTATATTATCAGTATGGCACGAGAGTAGGCGTAGTCAAGACCGAGACACTTGAGGTGTTGAGCCATTAGCCTGGTGTGGGCATCGTGGCGCGTCTCATGGTTGCCTCTCGGTACCGTGACGGACCTCCACCATGACACTTGACATCGCCCATCTCTGCCTCTGGTGACCAGTATGCCACCTCGGCGTCATGCGCGCCCCAGTCTCAATCTCTCTTAAGTCGATTCGACCTCCTCGCAAGAATGATAGCGGCTTTTATATTGACCTTTTAACAGGGTTTTGATAACTTCTAGGCCAACGTTTGGCACCTCAGTATGGCCAGAAGAGCTGACTGAAGCGGAGTGCAGCAACCGATGGGCAAAATGGGTCGGGAAGGTAACGACACAACGTTGATCCGTGACCGGAAGCGGAACATTCGGCAGTGGATCCGCACGGTGCGACGAGGATTGTCAGAGGTGGAACGGCTGGCAGACAGTCGCCGTGTCTGGGAGCGTGTGGTCGGCCTATCCTGTTATCAGCACGCCCGAGTGGTGCTGGGTTACATGGCCTTTGATCATGAGGTGTTGACCGATGGTTTAATGCAGCAGGCCATGGCGTCGGGAAAGCAGTTGGTCTTGCCCATGGTACTGGGTGATCGACAGGATATGGCGCTTTATGTCATCGAAGATCTCAGATGCGATGTGGCGCCAGGGTATCGTGGCATCCTTGAGCCCCAACCACAGTGCACACGCGCCGTGGCGCCGGACACCCTCGACCTGGCGCTTATCCCTGGCGTGGCCTTCGATCTGCGGGGGGGACGCCTCGGGTTTGGCGCGGGGTTCTATGATCGGTTACTCAGTCGACTGCCACAGGGCACCTCGACGATAGGTCTGGCATTCGATTTCCAGGTCATTCCGCGGCTACCGTTCGAACCTCATGACATGTTGCTAAAGGCGATTGTCACCGAGCAGCGCGTCATTTGGGGCACTTCTTGCCCGCAGGGCGATGCAGCGGAAGGGGCCCGGTTCTCTCATGTGGCTGGGGAAAGGGGAGAGGGGTGAGCAACCTTGGACGCAACCTTTATTCTCATGGCGACTGGAGCGTTAGGAATGGGAGGCGGGGGCCTCCTGGTCGGCTATCTGCTGCGGAAAGTAGGTGTTGAGCGCCACCGACGGACGATCCAAGAAGAAGCGCAACGCCTCCGAGATGAGGCCATGAAGGATGCCGAGAGTAAGCGCAAAGAGGCGTTGCTGGAGGCTAAAGAGCATTGGTTTCGCACCAAAGCAGAGTTTGAACAGGAAACCGAGGAGCGTCGGAAGGAGTTACAGAAATTCGAGCAGCGCATCGGTCAGCGTGAAAATAGTCTGGATCGGCGCACGGAAATGCTCGATCGGCGCGAACGGGAACTCAGTCGCACGGAACGGCGCATCATTGAGCGGGAAGAACACATCGCCGGGATGGAATTACGCACGCAGCACATGCTGGATGAGGAGCTGAGGAAATTAGAGCACATCTCCGGTTTGACCAAGCCGGAGGCAAAAGACGAACTTCGACAACGTTTACTTGGGGACGTGAAGCACGACGCGGCTGAGGAGGCCCGTCGCATCATAGAGGAAAGCCGACAGAGTGCTCGCAAGAAGGCGGCAGAGATCATTGTCCTGGCCATCGAGCGTTATGCGGCGGATCACGTGGCGGAATCGACGGTGTCGGTAGTTGATTTGCCCAACGATGAAATGAAAGGGCGTATTATTGGTCGGGAAGGGCGGAATATTCGCGCCCTGGAAGTGGCGACGGGGGTTGACCTGATCATCGATGACACGCCTGAAACCGTCCTGGTCTCGGCCTTTGACCCGATCCGCCGTGAGATCGCGCGGCTCACGCTGGAGCGTCTCATCGCCGACGGCCGTATCCACCCCGCACGGATCGAAGAGATGGTGGAGAAGGTCAAGAAAGAGATCGACGAGATCACCTACCAGGCAGGCGTCGATGCCGCCTATGAAGTGGGCATCACCGACATGCATCCCGACTTGCTGCGCATCCTTGGTCGCCTGCGCTATCGTACCAGCTACACGCAGAATGTCCTGCGGCATTCGGTCGAGGCGGCGATTCTGTGCGGCATCATGGCTGCTGAGCTGGGGGTCGATCAACGCATCGCCAAGCGTGCCGGCCTGCTGCATGACATCGGGAAGGCGCTAGATCACCAATTGGAGGGCACGCATATTTCGATCGGGGTCGATTTGTTGAAGAAATATAACGAACCCGAGGCGGTGATCAACGCCATCGAAGCCCACCACGACGATGTTGAGGCGCGTTCGGTCGAAGCCGTGCTCGTACAAGCGGCCGACGCACTGTCAGCGGCGCGGCCCGGGGCTCGACGCGAAATGTTGCAAACCTATGTGCAGCGGTTAGCGAAAATGGAGGAAATTGCCGAGTCGTTCGAGGGAGTGGAAAAGACCTTTGCGATTCAGGCAGGGCGTGAGATCCGCGTCATCGTGACGCCGGACAAGGTGCAAGATTCTGAGGCGATTTTCCTAGCGCAAGACATCGCCAAGAAGATCGAGCGCGAATGCACCTACCCAGGACACATCAAGGTCATCGTATTGCGCGAGACACGTGCCGTCGAATATGCCAAGTAAGATGAGCATCGAGGTTGCAACCACGGATAGGTACGGTTGAACATGAAAGCCCCCTGGGTATCTGTGGTTGCTGCCTTGTGCCTGTGAAGGATGCTGTCGATGCCAAAGCGTGGGAATGGTCACGTGTGGGCGCTCGACCAAGCTGTCGACTTGCTCATCTCATCTCGCTACGTCATCGCCATGACTGGCGCTGGGGTATCGGTAGAAAGCGGCATCCCACCTTTCCGTGGGCCAGGAGGCTTGTGGACCAAGCATGGCGAACCGCCGATGGACGTCTACCAGCGTTTCTTGGCGGACCCGAAGGGCTATTGGGAGGAGCGCCTGAAGGCTCCGAACGAAGTCGTCCAGGCTGTGGCGAAGGCGCAACCCAACGCCGGGCACAGCGCCATGGTCGAACTGGAACGAATCGGCATCTTGCATTATCTGATCACCCAGAATATCGACAACCTCCATCGCGCTGCTGGCCATCAAAAACTGGCGGAGATTCATGGCAACGCCCAATTGTTGCGCTGCATTGGTTGCAGCCAGCGTTTCGCCAAAGAGGCGATCACCATGGCGTTCGACGACTTACCTCCCCGCTGTCCGACCTGCGGCGGCATCATTAAATCTGACACGGTTCACTTCGGGGAGCCTATCCCGCCGGAGGTGCTGGACGTGTGTTTTCGCGAGACGCGCCAGGCCGACTGCATACTCGTGGCCGGGACGTCGGCGCTGGTCTATCCGGCCGCCTCCTTTCCGCAGCTGGTGAAGCAGCGTGGCGGTGCCCTGATCGAGGTGAACCTCTACGATACGCCTCTTAGCCCGCTCGCCGACTGTTCTCTGCAGGGGCCATTCGGGGAGATCCTACCCACACTTGTAGAGCAGGTGCGCGCCAAACTCACCGCGTGATTCTGTCCGATGACACATAGTTGTATAGATCAACACGATACCGCTTGGGACCAGAAGATATCTTCCATGACGATAATCGAAGGGGAACGGCAAACAACCACACCATTAGACCAGCGCTTAACCTTATCGCGCTGCCGGTCATACAAAGTGTGACAGGTGGCCAAGTCAAGAATACCCTTCAGCCTAGCCCACTACCTGCATCAGCGCCTCATAGCACACATCGGCCAATGGTTTCCCCCTTTCACCGCTAATCAGCGACTCATCGGCCTCAACTACGCGCCCCGCATCGGGATGAACGCAGGCAGCGGCGAGAGCTCCAGCGACTTGCTGCAGCAATTGTGACCGATCAAGCAACCGTTGGCTGACCCGACCAAGTTCTCTGAGCAGTTCTCTGAGCAGTTGTCATGCCCGCGCTCGGGCACCAAGCGGGATGACAATGGTGTGGGGCTCGCCAGCCTCGAGTAGGGGCGGTAGAATCGCTCGAGCTGGGCTGGCGACGAGGTCATTCAAACGCTGGTGCCGTGAGCCTGATGCGCCGTTGGACCCGGAGCCCTGTCGGCACCAAGGATTGTGGCCACCTGCCGACCGGGAGGAGAGCACGCACGGTCGAGTCTCGACCAGGGGGTATCCTGCCAGCCCCTCTGCCACGGGAGGTAGGCCCTGGACGTGAGCTGCACCCCCTGTGCGGGCGTGGATGTGCAGCCGAAGACGGTGCTGGCCTGTCGGGTGACTCCTGATCCCACCGGCCAGCAGGGGGACGGGCTCATGGAGCGCAAGGCCTGTGGGACGAGGACTGCCGACCGGCTGGCTTCGTCCGACTGGTTGGCCGCGGCGGGCGTCACGCATGGGGCGATGGAAAGCACCGGGGCGTAGTGGAAACCGCTCGATCACATCTTGGCGGGCGCTGTGACGGGATTCCTGGTCAACGCCGCCCCCGTGAAGCAGGTGCCGGGGCGCACGACGGAGAAGGCCGACGCGCGGTGGTGGGCGAAGCTCAGGCGCCCTGGCTTGCGGCAGGCGAGCGTCCTCCCCGCGCTTGAGCCGCGCGACTGGCGGGAGCTGACGCGCGACCGCACCCGCCTGGTCCCGGAACGCCGTCGGGAGGGCACTCGGGTGCACGGGGTCTTGGAGCGGGCCAAGATCAAGCTGGCGGCGGTCGCCACCGACAGCCTGGGGGTGTCGGCCCGCGCCATCACGCTCCTGGACACGATTCCCGGGGGGAATCAACGGGAAGGAGAGCGGCTCGTGGCGGCGTGGGGCATCGACATGACGCGCGTTGGCACGGCCGCCCGCCTGGCGGCCTGGAGTGGGGTGGCCCCTGGCCACGATGAGAGCGCCGGTCCACAACGCTCGGGGAAGATCCGCACCGGTACCCCTATCCTGCGCACGGGACTGACGCCGTGAGCTCATGCGGCGGCCCGCACCCAAGGGACCTACCGCTCGACCGTAGATCAGCGGCTGGCCGCCCGGCATAGCAAGCAGCGGGCCATCATGGCAGTGGCCCACTCGATGGTGGTCAGTGCCTGCGACAGGCGCTCCCGCCACGAACCGTATCGGGAGTTGGGGGCCCATGACTTCGATGCATGTCAGCGCACCCACCTGCCGATCGGCTCACCCGGCGGATGGAGCGGCTCGGATATCATGTCAGCCTCGAACCTGTCACTGGCGCATAGCTCTTTATTTTCACTAAAGCTTTTAAGAACGCCGGCGGTGCCCGGGGGCGCTCCGTTGAACGTCATGTCGTAACGCTCCTCTGTGTCCTGCTTGAAGTTGTAGATGGCGGGAAGGCCCAAGTGCAGATCGGGCCCGAGCCACGTGTCCTTAAGCTCACCCGGCGGCGCTGGGATGTAGCGTGGACGCTCAACGAAGCGGCGCTCACCTACGACCGCAAGGGCGACGGGATGTACCCGCTGTTGACCAACGACCGGACCCTGACCCCGGCCCGGGTCCTCGAGGCCCAGAAAGGGGCAACCGACGATCGAGAAGCGCTTCGAGCAGGTGAAGACCGTCCACGAGATCGCTCCGGTGTTCCTCAAACACGAGGGGCGGATCGAGGCGCTCTTCACCCTGTACTTCCTCGGGCTCCTCGTGCAGGCGTTGATCGAGCGGGACCTCCGCGCAGTTCTGGAACTCTTCCGAGAACTGGACAACCGAATTTGGGCCCGCGTATCGCGACACGATCGAAAAGCTCGAAAACCTGGTGCCCTGTAGGGGCGATTACGCCCTCTGCTTCCATTCGAGACCCGAGCCGCCCCCTGCGAGCTCACCGAGGGCCTCGCGTGGGTGTTCTCCAGTCAGGAGCGGAACCCCGTATTCGGCTTCTCCCTGATCCTCCTGGTCTGGACGAATGGGACGCTTCGAATCCCGCAGGGCGTGCGGCTGTGGCGGAAAGGTGGCCCCTCGAAGTACGAATTGGCCTTAGAGTTACGCAGCTATGCCCGCAATCGACTGAGGTTGCCGGCCGCCGAGGTGCGCCGGGTGTATCGCTTCCGCGCACAGATCGAGGAAGTGATCCGGGTCTACAAGGATCAACTGGGCCTGACGGGCTGTCAAGCGCGCTCGAAAAGGGCTCAACTCCATCATATCGCCTGCTGTCGGGTCGCATTTTGTGTGTTGGAGCGGGAACGGCATGATCGGCAACTGAGCATCTACAAACTCAAGCGGCAGCTCAGTTCCAAGGGACGCTCTCATGCGCTCCCAGCTCTGGAGCGGCTGAGAAGCGCTGCGTAACCTCTGTGTATCTGCGGTTTTCTCTGTATTACGAGCCTTTTCAACTCTTGTTCGATCGCTATGAATCATATATTATCCTATATTTAGGATTAATAACGATAGGAGGGGATGCCGTGCGCCGATTACAATCTCCCACGCTTGCACAATGGGACTGCAATCATCACTGGAAGGCCACGACTAGTCGACCGGGCAACGACGACCTCGTACGGGTACGCTATCTCACCTACCGGCACTGCAACTTGAAGTTAAAGACAGAGGAGCGACTGGCGGTACCATCGAGCGAAGACAATCTCATCGATCAACTCAAAGCGCTGCTGCCGGAGGGACAGACCGTGGTGCTGTGGTACAAGGGCGTCACCGAGCTGCCGTGGACGTGGTTCAATGCCCGGTTGGCACTTCATGGGTATACCATTAACGCCAGCAAAGGCTGTGACGCAGCACGTCTGGTGGCGTGTATAGGCGAAGATAAGGGGGTGGAGAAGTTTGGTCTCTTCGAGCTTCGACGAGTAGAACGCGACTCTCTGCGCCTAAACCTGGTGACAAATCGGTGACATCATGTATAAAAGCCACTGCTGCCGCAGATTAGCGGACACGCGCGGGCGCTTCAATCCTAGGGGGGAATCACTATGGCGAAGGATGGGCACATCTATAAGCGTGGGAATGTCTACTGGATCAAGTATTACCGTGGCGGCAAACCTTACTATGAATCGACAAAGTCAATCAGGGAGACGGATGCTAAGCGCCTCTTGAGGCAGCGCCTAGAGTAGATTTCAGAGGGACGCTTCTTGGGTCTGCGGCCCGAACGGGTGCGATTCGAAGCGCTGGCGCAAGATTTTCTGAACGATTATCGCATTCATGGCAAGCGCTCACTGGATAAGGCCGAACGTAGCGTCCGGCACCTCCAACGGTTCTTCGGGGGCATGCGTGCCGTCGACATTGCCACCGATAAAGTACGGACCTACATCAGCGAACGTCAGCATGAAGCGGTATCCAATGCTGAAATCAATCGTGAGTTGGCGGCCTTGAAGCGCATGTTCAACCTGGCCCTCCAACAGACCCCGCCCAAGGTGCCCCAGCAGCCCTATATTCCCATGCTCCAAGAGCACAACGTGAGGAAAGGCTTCTTCGAGCACGATGAATTTATCGCGTTGCGGGCGGCCTTGCCGCCTAAACTGAGACCAGTGGTAACGTTCGCCTACCATACCGGATGGCGGAAACAGGAGATGCTGCGGCTCATGTGGGAGTGCATCGATCTACAGGCGCGCGTTGTTCGCCTAGACCCAGGAACCACCAAGAAGCGGGATGGACGCCTTATCTACCTAGATGGTGAGTTGTTGGAGGTGGTGACAACACTGAAGCAGGAGCATGATCTGCACTACCCTCACTGCACCTGGGTCTTCCATCGGCATGGAGTCCCTATCAAGGACTTCCGGGCAGCGTGGGATGCAGCATGCCGAGCGGTGGGGCTAGAAGGAAGGCTTTTCCACGATTTCCGGCGAACCGCCGTCAGAAACATGGTACGAGCTGGTATCCCTGAGCGAGTCGCTCAACAAATTTCTGGTCACAAAACTCGCTCGGTCTTCGATCGCTATTACATCGTTAGTGACAGCGATCTTCGCGAGGCAGCGAGACGCCATGCTGCCTATGTGACCAACGAAATGGTTACAAAAACGGTTACAGTTGGCAAAATCGAACAGTTATGGCAAGAATCAAAGAGCTATGTAATTCCTTGATTTTACTAATGCCGAGGGTCGGACTCGAACCGACACGGCAGTCGCCCACCGCAGGATTTTAAGTCCTGTGCGTCTACCCATTCCGCCACCCCGGCAGTAATTATAACAATCACTTATGAGAGCCTAGCTCATGTGATAACGATCGCTGTGCTAGATTTGTGATAAACTGATGCTGTTGTGCTGCCGCTCGCCTCAAATCGTCCTCATCGAAAGAATTGTATCGTTGGAACACCGCCATCGTTTTATGCCCCGTAATCTTCATGGCTGTGAGGGCGTCTATCCCGGCCCGGCGCATATTGGTCACGGCTGTATGCCGCAAATCATGAAAGTGAAAGTCGGTGAGGCCCGCTTCCTGGCATGCCCTGTCGAATGCGCCGCGGATACTTTTAATGGGCTCCCCGTTACGATGAAAAACATGGCCGGTGGCACACCGTACCGGTGATTGCATAACATCTTTTAAGAGCGGCGTCAACGTCGCATTTAGCGGGACGAGGCGACCTCGCTGCGTTTTCGTGTCTACTCCCTCCAACCGGATCAACCCCTTGCTCAAATCTACTTGGTTCCAGCGCAGATTGAGAATCTCACCACGGCGCATCCCCGTATAATACGCTAAGGTAACCACAAGATGGAGAGATGAGGGTAATGCATCGAGTAGCCGTTGAAACTCCTCCGACGACAGCACCCGATCCCGTATATTGTGCTCTTGCAGCCGTTCGACCGCTGCCATCGGGTTTCTATCCGCTTTCTTGTGGCGGATCGCGAGGTTGAACATTTTACTGAGGGCTGCAAGCTCCCGGTTCACGGTTGCAGGACGGGTCGGCCTCCCAAGTCTGGAGTGTTGTTGTAGCCGAGTCCTGACATAAGTCTCGATTGCCTCGGGTGTAATCTCGGCAATCCGCTTGTCGCCGAAATAGGTGCTCAGATGCTTGACGCTCGTTTCAGCCCGATTCAAGGACCGTCGGCCTCGCTCTTGATAGAACCGCAGGAAGCCTTGTGCTAGTTCTTCAAAGCTAACCTTGCCCTCCTTCTTCACATCAAACAGGCGCTGCTCCCGGATCTCCACCTGCCGTTTGCCTAGGAGGTCTCTCGCAAAGTGCTTATTGTCCATTCCAGTGCTCTCACGATATTGTTTCCCTTGAGAGGAGTAAGAAATCCAGTAGATGTCCCCTCGCTTATAGACGCCCATCCCTCCTCTCTCCTAAACTCATTATTTTTTCAACTTCGGACGCGGCTCCAAAAACACATCGTCTCCCATTTGCCCATCTTCATCAGCGAGGGAACTCGATGATGCCACAGCCAGTGGCCGAAGGGCGCTCCCCAGGCACGGTGCCGGGCGTATCATCGTCGATCGGTTCATGACAAGCCGTTCACGCACGTAACGGGGTCAAAATGGCCCATCCCACTTTGCGGACTCCATATTAAATTTTACCATTTCAATTGAAAATGAACAAGTATTAACTCTCCAAATATCGTATGTTGTCCAACATGTTGTGAAACGGCTCAGGGGCGTCAATGACCTCACCCTGGGCTTCCTGCTAGATAATATGATCTAAGTATCGGCAATTCCTGGAATATGCCGCTTACCTCGCCGCGTATGTCTGATTTTTGTTGCTCATCTCCTTAATTTCCATTACAAAGGAACCTATCTTTGCAGACTTGCGCAAGAGCTTCGAAGTGGAACTGAGTCGTTGCAACGAATTCTGAGACCTGGCCTCGGCTGATTTCGTTGACTCGTAAGAGCTGGAGGAGACCGAAAAGAGCGCTGATGGGGGCGGAAAACGCCCTCGAATAGCTCCGGCCATTGACCGTATGAAACGCCCAGGATAAGCTGTGGCAACTATGGCCGCTTCCAACCTGATGGGGTTCCGCAACGGTGCGACGAGCGTGCATACGAGTCGCACGATCATGCTCCGTGAGCTCATGCTGCTCCTGGCGCATGTGAGTGCCGATGCCCCGGCATCGAAATACTTGGACGCGATCGTCGACGACAACGTCCTCGGTAAGCCGACACGTGCCACCCGCCAACGCACAGCACAGCGCCTCATCGAACTCTACGCCCTCGATCCCGGCTGTACCCTTTTTCGACTCCTTCGCGATGTCTGGCCCGCGGAGACTGCAAGTCAGCCCATGCTGGCCTTCTTGGTGGCATGTGCGCGCGATCCCCTGCTCCGCGCCACGACACCATTCGTAATTATCATCCCACTAGGCGACACAGTCACACCAGGGGCAGTTGCCGCGCACCTGCAAGAACTCTATCCATCCCGCTTTCGGCCATCCACCCTGATTGCCACGGCCCAGCGGCTGGCCTCATCGTGGGCGCAAGCCGGGTATCTTCAGGGTAAGCAGACCAAGCGACGGGTGCACCCGCAGATCACCCCGGTTGTCACCGCCTTCGCCCTGCTGCTGGGTTACCTCTGTGGCCTACGGGGCGCACGATTGTTCGAGTCAGCTTGGGCCCAGCTCCTGGACTGTCCACCGGCCGAGCTGACCGAACTCACGGTGGAGGCCTCGACGCAGGAATGGTTGCGCTATAAGGCCGCCGGGTACGTGGTCGAGGTGACCTTCCCGGGACTGCTGACCCCGGCTGAAGAACGGGCTGCGTATGAACCGCATTGATCTGCTGAAACGCAACTATGCACGGATCTGCGGTCTGCCG